>JBAOIN010000006.1:0-192494 GCA_037045455.1 Candidatus Nanopelagicales bacterium
CCTTGACGATCTGGTCGGGGGTCAGCGCGGCCAACTCCTCGCGGGTCAGTTGTGGCGCGGGGCCCTGGTAGAGCCTCACGTACTCATCGCTCATTGCGTCGTTACCTCCTGTGTTGGTTGGGTGCCCGGAGTCCGCCGGGCGGCGGGTTTGTCATACGCGGCGGATCGGCAGCGGGTGCATGTGGTCCCGTCCGGGGCCTGTTCCTCCGGCGGGGTGTAGCGGTCGCACTCCCGGCACTGAATCCACGGACCGGGCCCCCTGTTCCCGACCTGTTCCCCATGGGTTCGGGCGGCAAGTTTGCGCCGCCGCACCGCTGTAGCCACGTGTTCGGTGCGGGCCTTGACCCCGGCGGTCTTGAGAATCTGGACCGCCCGGTCCCGGCCACAGTCGGGCGGGGCCCCGGCGTTGTCCAGGGCCGTGACCACCGCTTCCACTTCCGCCTCGGCGGCCTGGTTCACGGTCACGGGGACGTGACGCAGCGGGCCGTCAAGCCGCCGCAGTTGCAGCAACTCGGGGCCATCCAAGTTCGGGCGGTTCTTGGTCCTCCGCAGGTTCACGAGGTCCCCGCCCGCGACGCTCAAGGCATAGATCACGTCTACGTCGGAGTCTTTGGCCGATGATCCGCGCTGGCCTTTCTTCTCGTCTTTGCCCGAGTGGTCCAGTCGCAGCACGGCGATACCGGCGGCCTTGAGCCGTCGCCCGGTGTGCCGGTACAGGTTGTGAAAGGTGTCGGCGGAGTTCTCCTCACCTTCGATCACCCGGCTCGTGCGTGTCGATCACCACGAGGTCGGCCCCGAGTTGAACCGCCGTGTCCCGCAACAGTCGCCCGCCTTTGTCGGTGTCCAGCGGCGGCCAGTCCCCCGAGCAGGGAGTAGTGCAGCCGCGAGAGGTCCGCGGACCCGTCGAGCCCGAGGGACTCCAGCCGCTCGCGGACCAGGCCCCTGTCTTGCTCCAGGTCCACGTACAGCACAGTCCCGGCGTCCACGGGCTCCCCGAGGGCAACCCCTCCGGTTGCGAGGTTCACCGCCAGTTCCAGGGACAGCAGGGACTTACCGGCCCCCGCTTTGGAGTGAATTGCGCATGCGGTCCCCTTGAGCAGTAGCCCGGGGATCAGGTACTCCACCTCGGGCGCGTCCTCAGTCCAGAACCGGCCCCAGTCCACGAAACCCAGCGACGTACCGGCCGGAGCTTCTTTCTGCCCTTGCCCGGCGCGGTGTTCCTGCCGGGCCTGGTGGACCGCGTGCAGCACCTCGGCGGGCCAGTGCTCCGGCGGGGCCTGCCCGTCGTCCACCAGGGCCCGCGCCTGGTCCTCCACCCACCGCATCGCGGCAGCGTAATCACCACCGAACCGGGCCCGGGCCAGAGTCTCGGCAGCCGAGTAGCCCCGGCCGGTTTCGGCCCAATCCGCCGCCGCCGAATGGATCACCACGACACCGCCGCGAGCGTTGCCCGAGGTTTGGCTTTCGGGCCTCGGGGCGGACCACGAAGGTTCGCCCGTGCCGGTCGTGGCCGGTAACCTCCCAACCCTCGGGCAACAGGGCCAGCGGGGACAGGGCCCCGGACGCCAGCGCGTCCCCGAGAATCGCACCCGTCCCGCCGCCGGTCCCGGTGCGGACGTACTCGCGTGACGGCGGCGGCTCGGGCACGTTGTCCCCGGCCTCCTGAATCTGCCGGAATAGGTGATCGAACGTGTCCCGGTTCCCGTCAGCGACTCCGAAGTCATCGGCAAGCGGCGGGCGGCCCGGTCCCACGACCACCGCGTAGTTAGGTGCCGTGCGAACCTCGGCCAGCAGCACCGGGCCGTTATCGGTGGCCTTGTAGGCCAGTCGTCCCAACCCGTGTGGGTACTCGCCTTCATCAATCCGCAGGTAGGCGTGCATCCCACCGTTGACCGACTCGCGCAAACACTGGTGCGGCAGGTAGCGCAGGGCCTCGCAGATTAAGGGCAGGTCCATCCCGGCGGGCTCCACGTCCAACACGACCAAACCCGTTTCGGCGTTTGCCACCGCCGCCAGGCCGTGAACCTTAGGATCGTCGGCCCACTGGTCCAACTCCTCGGCCGTGGCCGCCTCGGTGGCGTAGTCCTTCCCACCGTTGCGCCAGCGGATCACCGGACGTTTGTCCGCGCCCACCGGGATCAGGTGATTCAGCCCCGCCCGCCGCAGTTGGGCCCCGGCCGCCCGCAACTCCTCGGGGGTCATTGGCGTTCACCGGCGGAAACGTCAAACCCTCGCAGTTGAGCGGCCCGAGGCGAGTAGTACAGGTACGCCGCCTTACCCCGGCCGCACGGTGCGGGCCCGGCGTACTCGGCCCGTGGGTCGTTGCGGTCCGGCCAGTCCTGAATGAGCAGGACCAGGGCCAGACCACGGACCCCGGGCAGCCGCAGCGCCACCGCGTCCCCAACCGAACCGTCATAGTCGTTGCACAGGTCAAACGGAATCCGGCCCGCCCCGGAGCCGAACGCACCCGCGTAGCCCACGCTGGACACCGCGAGCCCTCGGGCGTGGACAAACTCGGCCAGCCGCACCGCGTAGGCCGGACGGTAGCCGGGCAGGGCCCGCACCACGTCCCATTGGGACCGCTTGAACATCAGCGGCAAATGCCGCTCCGCGTCCGCCTCGGCCGCGCGTTCCAGGTCCGTAGTCGGCGGGTAGTCGGGCAGTAGCCCGGCCTGCATCAGCCGCCGCAAGTGATCCAACGAGGCAAGTCCGGGCTTCATCGGGCACCCACCACCCGGCGGGCATTGGCCCACGACTCCCACCCGGCCCGCGTGATGCGGACCTGGCGGCCAGCCCGGAACGCGGGCAGCCCCTCGGAGTGGACCCACGCGAGGACGGTGCGCGGCCCCACGTTCAGGGCTTCGGCCAACGCGCGGTGATTCGCGGGGCTACGCAGCCCCTCAGGCCATGCGTCCATCACTCCCCGCCCGTCTGGTGCAGGGCGGCCTCGCCTGTCTCAATCGGGCCGGTGGGCTCGTCGCCGGTGTGTGTACGGTCGGGCCACTCGCCACTCACGGGCGCGTAGGGCTGCGCCCACGCTTCTACGTCCTCGATGCGGAACCGGAAGCGTCGGCCCACCCGGTAGGCAGGTAGTCGATTGGCGTGGATAGCGCGGTAAACGGTGTTCTCGTGGACCTGGAAGCGGATCGTGATGTAACTGAGGTCCACCCACTGTGTAGTGGTCTGTGTCATTGCTCTGCCTGTCCGCAGGCACGTCTAGCCGGTGCTTGTGGCGTGGCTCAAGGGTCCAGGTGTCGCGGGCTATCCGTGCCCGCGCGGTTGCTGGAAGGTGCGAGAGTGTGACGCGACTCAGGACCCGAGCCCGAGTGCCGGGGCGGGTCGTGGCGCGTCGATCAGGGAAGCAAGCCGGAAGGCGATAGGTGCCTGTGGCTCGGGAGCCCGTAGGGCCGCCGCAGTAACGGCCGCCGCAAACAGGAGGAGTAGGGCCGCCAGAATGACCCGCAGGCCAGCGAACAGGGGGCCAACGGTTCGGGGTTGCAGGTAGGGGCCGCGCAGGTCAGGGACGCCCATCATGAAGGCACACGCGGCTTTCGGCCCCTGAGTGCGAGCGATGTGAAGCCACTCCCGCTTCATCTCCTCGACCACCTCGGACCACGGCCGCGCCGGTGGCACATACCGCTTGCGCGGTGCCGTCGCTTCCGATGCCATACCACTCCTTGAGGGCTTTGTCAACCTGTATTCACTCTAACATGCCACCCCCCTCAAATAGTCCCTGTGAGTCACCATTGGGACCGTGACCTGCGACACATTCCGCAGTTGACAGTTGAATGTCAGAAACGCATGTGCTAGGAGCCGCACTCTCGCGGCGGGGCCTGTTCCACTGGGCCGGAACCTGTTCCCAAGCCGCTGGGAACAGGGGCCACCGCCGGGGGGGCCTGGACTGTTCCCGACCTGTTCCCAACCTGTTCCGTACCTGTTCCCACCTGTTCCCCGGACACTTGGGCCACCTGTTCCCGTTCTGTGCATCCCTATGGGGGGATGCACAGGGAACAGGTGCCCAGTCCCACAAGAGCGGGGGCCACACGAAAGCCCCGGGCCCCTCGTGCTCGAAGGGTCCGGGGCTCCTCGCGCGGTTCAGGTTCCCAGTGCCGCCAGCCGGGCCGCTATCTCCCGGTCCCGCCCGGCCGCCGCGTGCTGGTAGCGCAGGGCCGCGTGTTGCGTCGAATGGCCCAGGCGGCTCATGGTCTCGGCCAGCGTGGCCCCGGCCACCGCGTAGGAGGTGCCCGCGAAATGCCGCAGGTCGTGCCAGCGCAGCGACGGCACTCCCGCGACCTCCCGGGCCCGGTAGAACGGCTTGTACAGGCTGCTCGGGGCCATGTGCCGCCCGTTGCGCGAGCCCGGGAACAACAGGGCCCCGGGCTCGGCCGCGCCGACGTAGGCCAGCACCTCCGACAGAATGTGCGGCGGGATCGTCACGTCCCGCACTCCCGCCTCGGACTTCGGCGGGCCCACCACTAGCCGCCCGTCCACTCGGACCACCGCGCGAGTCACCCGGATCACGTCACCGTGAAAGTCCTCGGGCCGCAGTTCGGTCAACTCACCGAACCGCAGGCCGCACCACGCGGCCAGCAGGACCATGACCCGGTACTTGGGCGAGGGCATGGCATCGGCCAGGGCGGCCACTTGCGGGACGGTCGGCAGGTCGGTCCGGGTCGCCCGCCTGACGCTTCCAGCCCCGACCACCCGGCACGGATTCGACGTGATCACGTCCTCATTGAACGCCGATTTGAGGATGGTCCTGAATAGTCCGTAGACCCGGGCTCGCATGGTCGGGGCCTCTGGCAAGAGGTCCCGGTGCCAGTCCCTCACATCGGCCACCGTGATTCGCGCCAGTCGGTACTCACCCCACCGGGGCAACAGGTGCGCGTCCAGCATCCGCCGGTAGTCCGCACGGGTACGCGGCCGCAGGTCCCGGGCCGCCAACCACTGCTCCGCGTAGGTGCTGAACAACGGCCCCCCGGCAGCGGCCGCCGCGTGCGTCGGCTCCCAGGCATCAGCGGCCACCGCCGCCCGCTGCTGACGTAGCCAACCGTTGGCCGCCTCCTTGGTGTCCACGGTCCGCACGGCCCGATGGCCGTTGTGCTTAAAGGTCGCCTGGTACCGGCCCGAGGGTAGTTGACGGACACTTCCCGAACCCTTAGGACGGCGACGGACCGGCATCGAACCTCCCACAGATAGGCGCATGACGTGCGCTTGAGTGCTGTATTAAGCGTACCGGAAGGGCTTGAAAGTGCCTGAATCACGGGGGTTTCGTGGGGAGAGTGGCGAATCTGTGGGGCGAGGTCACTGGTTCGAACCCAGTATCGCCCACCGAGAGACGCCGATGCCGCTCACTTAGGGCCCATTATTCGGTCCTTGCATTGTTCGCGGTCAGTCCAAAATCCTTCGCAGCCGGGTCGAGCCGTTTGCAGATTCCGCCGCATTTGTGAGACCAAGACGCCCGATAACAGCTACGCCGGAATCTCACAAAAGCCAGAGCGCTTTGCCGCCTGAACGGGCCGCGGGCCGCTGGACATTGGTGACTCACGATGAATGATGCGGATTCGTGAGCATTCAGGGCATCGGTGAGCGTTGTGGGCGCTGAAACCCTGCCCATGGCGCTAACGGATGCCCGGAATGCTCACGGATTTCCCCGGACGATCGCGACAGTCGCTGCTGCTACTCGAACTCGGACCACTGCCGCGGTGGCAACTTCTGGGCGCGATAGCCGCACATCGTCAACCAGTGCCTGGCCCGGCCGATCTTGCAATCCTCGGCGTAGGCGTGGAACCGCGCCAACAAATCCGGGTCTTCATCGAACAACTCGTCCTTGAACCGGCGGAACGCACCCCTGCCGGACAGCGCCCGATTGAGCCGCCTGCCAAGCCCGTCATCCTCGATCTGGTCGGCGAAGTCGACCATGTCGCGGTAGCCGTCGTGGGACCCCTCGGAGTGTACGTGCAGCCAGCGATCGGGATCCTCTTCGAAGTCGGGATTGTCCTCCCCAACCTCCAATACGAACTCCGGCCAGGTCTGACCCGTCTGAAGATCGAGGTAACCGCCGGTATTCATCGGGTCACCCTCGAGCAGCCCGGAGAACTCGTCGAGATCCACCGGAAGCGGCTTCAGATCAGAGTCAGCAGAGCCACCGCAGGCCACCTCCAGCGCCTCCGCGAGATCCCCATCACCGCGCCAGCCGCGCTCGATCAGCACCTCGACGTATTCCGGCACCCGATCCGCTGCACCCGGCACGCCCTGTTGGACGGCCTCGAGCAAACCACTACCGACCTGCTGCAACACCTCGACCGGAACAGCGCGCGGCTGCAACTCCTGAACAAATTCCTCGTCGGCCGCTGCCGCCCGCATCCGCCACTGCTGGTACACCTCTTTGCTCATGACATTGACTTTGCCGTCTCAAGTGCCTTCAACAAACCAGTGCGCTGGGCAGAAATCAGCAGTCCGGAATCCCCCAACTCGCGGGCGCCATAGGGCAGCGTGGGGTCGAACGCGGCCACCAGGGTATTCGCGCGATCCCCTACCGAGCCGGAAACCCCGAAGTGGGCGTGGAGCTGCTCAGATGACGACACGCGCTCAGTATCTCGCCACTCATTGTTGACGCACACAATCCAGGCGATGGCCGCAGCACCCCGGTCGAAGGAAGCCCTGCGCAGCAGGACCCGCGGATCGTTGCGGGCCAGCTGCGACAGGAAGCGACGCATCGCCGTGCGGTACTCCACGTTCAGCAGGGCATCGGCACAGCCGTCAATCCGGCTCAGCAGTTCGGAGACCGCCTGGTGGACGCGCGGGTCGATGCCCTCCCACACAAACGCCTCGTCCGGCAGGGGTTCTGTGTCCAGAGACTGCACGGCGTCAATCCCGCCAAGCTTGGCAGCGACGTACTCGACCATCTGCTCGTAGAAGCTCAATTGATCCCACCGGTTCCGTTCGGCGATGTCGCGGCGCAAAGCGGTGGCCCATGGCCCTTGGATCTGCTGCTCGTACATCGCCTGGAAATCGCCAATGGCCCGCATCGCCGGCTCGTTGAGAGTCTTGTGCAGGCCTTCCCGCTCATGGACCCAGGGGATGAAGGCCCGCAGCAAGTCCGGGACTCGCTGCAGTTGGTCCAGTGGCTGCACCGGGAACCAGTCCATCAGCGCCAGTTCGACGGTGACATTGCTCCAGTAGACCGGGATCCGATTAGCCTGCGTGATCCCGAACACGATTAGCGCCGTGACCAGGGCCTGCCCGGAGTCGTCTTGATAAGGCATTCCAGCAGGGGCAGCGAGGAACTCCTCCAGCAAGGCATCCCCGTCTTCGAGCGTCCAGACCGGCAGCTGCCGCGCAGTGCCGCCGGCCGGCATCAGACGCAGCATCCACTCGATCATCGGGCGGCAGGCGGGCCACGAGTCGGTGGTGAGGGGTGGGTCCATGTCTTCACCCGCCGCTATCGCAGCCTCGGCCGTGGCACGCGCCTCGCTCGGATCCATCAGCTCCATCATCTGGCCAGGGTCAGTCGCGAGCGTGCGCATCCGCTCGACCACTTCCTCCAGCGCCACAGGGGTGACGAATGCATCCTTTGCCACGGTGCCGAGATTGTGATCCACGTAGACCATGGCCGAGAATTCGTGACCCGTCGGCAGGCTGACTCCGAAAAAGATGTCGTCACCGTCGGCCAGGATGTGAGTCAGGAAGTGCACCTCGGGTTCGAGGCGAGCGTCGCCGAAGTGCCTCAGCCAGTCGGGCATCGGATGGCGCCTCTGCGCGAGCTCGCGGTTGATCCGGGTGCTTGTCAGTTCGTCGGTGACGAAGTGTCGCATCACGCTGAGCACAGCGGTGGTCTCGGCAAAGGGCGTGCCGATGAACGACTCGATCAACTCCGTGAGTGTGACCGTCGCGGACTCCCTAGGGCGGGTTGCCTCTATCAGGGAACTGACGAGTCCGAGCAAGGCCAACGGCTCGTCGTCGCGCAGGGCCGCTCGGATTGCTTGGAACAACTCAAGGTCCTGCGGTTCTTCCTCAACAGCACGCAGTGGGCGTGGTCGCCGTCGCTGCGGCGGGCGGTTGCCCTTCTTCTTGGCCACGTTGTCAGCCTACGTGTGAGAACTCCGGCTGCCGTGACGCCGCGTCTGAGTCGATCAACTTCGGGTACAGCCCGCCATGGACTTCCTCCTGTGGCTGATCGCCGTTGCCCTGGTGGTGGGCGGCATCGTGGCGATCGTCCGCAAAGAGGTGGTCATGGGAGTGCTGCTCATCGTGCTCGGACTGCTGGTCGGTCCCGGCGGGGTGAGCCTGCTGAGTTAGGAGTTGAGCCATGAAGGTTCCCATGCTGCACCGCCGGACACCGATCAACGTCGTCGAGTTCCTGTGCGACCCCCCGGAGGCCGCGGTGGGGTGGAGTCTTCACAAGGCGCGGTGAAGCCGGTCCTCCACGGCGTGGGTCATGGCGTTGGGAGCCGGCGCGAGTACCTGCAGGATCGCCTGTGCGGCTGCCGGGGTGTGGTCGTAACCGGGTGCCAATTCGGCAAGCGGCAGATCGAGGCGCTCGGCGCGACGTGTGGGATCGAACGGGTCGTCAACATCGGGTGCCCGATACCACCGCAGGAGGTTGGACAGCGCCTCGTGCTGGACCATTCGAAACGCCGACATGTGCTCCCCACGTAGCCAGCGGCTCAGGCCTATGTAGAGATTTGCGAGGATCTCGCCGACCAGCCACTCGCGTGCTGCAACGCCAGGCACATTGGGGTCGGCCTCGGGACAGCCCTCGCGGCGCCACACGTAGCGACCTCGTGTGAAGCCGATCCCCTGCAGGTCTGTTGGGGTGAAGACCGCGAATTCACAGAACACTCCGTCGACCAGGGACTGGTGCCCGTCGGGCGTGTTGCGATGCGACCACTCGACGTCCCCGAGCCAGGACAGGTCTGCCAGCAAGGCTTCCCGGGGTTCGGCGATGACGAAGAAGTCCAGGTCCGAGAACTCGTCCATCCGCTCGGTCTGCAGTCCGCAGGAGCCAAGCGCAAGCAAGCCCAGCGCTTCGGGCCGCAGCGCCAGCCGACCCCCGATGTCGTCAAGAAGGTGCAGGCTCATGCCGACCGCAGGAATCGGTCTAGAACGCGCACCCCGAACTCCAGCGAGTCGATCGGCACGCGCTCATCGATTCCATGGAACAGCGCGCTGAAGTCCAGGTCGGGCGGCAGCCGCAGCGGCGCGAATCCGTAGCACGTGATGCCCAATCGGGACAGGGCTTTGGCGTCGGTGCCGCCCGACAGTGTGTATGGGACAGGCACTGCGGCTGCGTCCTCCGCGAGCAGGGCGGCCTCCATGCCCTGCACGAGTCTGCCCCCGAAATCCGCCTCGACGCTGATGTCCTCGACCTCGGTGTCGTAGGTGACGCCGGGCTCCAGTAAAGCGTCGAATTGGGCGAAGAAGTCGTCGCGTAGCCCGGGCAGGAACCGCGCGTCGACGGTGGCGTGGGCCTCCCCCGGGATCACGTTGCTCTTGTAGCCGGCGTCGAGCATCGTGGGATTGGCCGTGTGCCGCAGCGTGGCGCCGATCATGCGAGACAGTGGTCCCAGTTGTTCCAAAGCCGACTCGGGGTCGGAGGCGTCGAAAGGTACTCCGGCGGCATCACAAACCGCCTCCAGCAGCTGCTCGACCGCGGGCGTCAGTTGGACCGGGAACTCGTGCGCTCCGATGCGGGCGATCGTGCGGGACAGCCGGGTGATGGCATTGTCCTGGGAGAGCAGCGATCCGTGCCCCGCGGTGCCGGTTGCCTTGAGCCGCAGCCACGCGAGCCCTTTCTGTGCCGTCTCGATCATGTAGAGCCGGCGCTCTTCGTCGAGTTGGAACGAGAACCCGCCGACCTCCCCGATTCCTTGGGTGACCCCGTGCAGGAGGTCGGGGCGATTGTCGACGACCCAGTGCGCCCCATGCCGACCGCCGGCCTCTTCATCAGGGACGAACAACAGGACGATGTCCCGGCGGGGTTTGAGACCGTCGCGCTGCCACTGCTGCACCACGGTGAGCACCATCGCGTCCATGTCTTTCATGTCCACGGCACCCCGACCGTAGACCATTCCGTCGTGGATCGCGCCTTCGAACGCAGGCACCGACCAGTCGGACTGAATCGCGGGTACGACGTCGAGATGCAGGTGAATGACGAGTGCCTCGGCCTGCGGATCCTGGCCCGGAATACGACATGCGACGGCCTGCCGGGTGGCACTTGTCGTGCTGAACCGCTCGGGCTCCAAACCGCAGCCACTCAGAAAGGCCTCGACGTACTCCGCGGCAGAGGCCTCCCCTGGGCCGCTGCCGTCGCCGTAGTTGGACGTGTCGAGCGCGATCAGGTCCGAGCAGATGCGGGCGACAGTCATGGGCCCCACTGTGCCATGGAAACCTCGACCGAATCTTCGTCACTTTCGCGAATCTGCGCCACTTCCTTGTGGCGAGGATCCTCGGAAGTGGCGAAGATTCGAGGTATGACCGAGCGGCTGTTTCTGGCGCTGTGGCCTCCGGAGAACGTGCTCGACGAAATCGACCGGGCGCTGCCCCGGGGTCTGACGGCACTGCGCTGGCAGCCGCGGGAACGGTGGCACGTCACGGTGGCCTTCCTGGGCAACCGGGAACCGCACAAGGAACTGGCGCGGCTTGAGCAACTCGAGGCGATCGAGCCGGAACCTATGCATCTGGCGGGGTCCGGCGCCTTCGGACCGGTGCTGTGGATCGGGGTGCAGACAGGGCCCTGGCTGGCACAGTTGGCCACCGACGCGCGGCGAATCTTCCACGTCGAGGAACGCCGCTTCCGTGCCCACGTCACGGTGGCTCGGGCACGGGATTCCGCTGGACGTCGCGAGCTACTGCAGGCGCAGGAGACGCTGTCCGACTGGGCCTCGACGGCATGGTTGCCCGAGGCGCTCACGCTCGTGCGATCGACAACCGGGCCGCGGCCTTCGTACGAGGTGATCGGTCGGAAGGGCTTGGGCGTGCCTTGATACGCTGGTGGCCGCACCAGGTCCGGGTGGCGGAATAGGCAGACGCGCTAGCTTGAGGTGCTAGTGCCCGTTTAAGGGCGTGGGGGTTCAAGTCCCCCCTCGGACACCAGTTCTGGATTCTTTCCACGCAGGCTCAGCACAGAACGACGGCGTGGTCTTTCGCGTTGGCACCGGACCAGTCACCGTGAATCTTGAGGGCCCTGAGCCGATCTGACTCCTTGTGAGCGCAGACCTAAGTACCACGGGACCTTTATCGTTTGGCCGATGTCGTCTCCCTGCCGTCTGTGCTTACCGTCTGGGCACCCTGCCGGCTTGAGGACGGAGCCAACATGTACGCACGAGTGGTCATCTACACGTTCGATGAGGACAAGGACGCCCTGGAGGCGAAGGCGCGCGAAGGCGCGATTCCCATCGTCACCAACACCCCGGGCTACGTCTCCTACGGTGTGATCATCGAGGACGGCCGCGTGATCTCCATTAGTCAGTGGGAGTCCGAGGAGCATGCCAAGGCCGCGGACGCAGCACTCCTGGAATGGGTCTCAAACAACACGACGATGAAGCCCGTGGAGCGGTTCACCGGCGACCTAGCCTGGCTGGAACTGAGCGGCGCGTAGTACTCGTCAGTCCGCGAGGGAAGTACTGATTACTGCTGTGTCTTACGCGAAACGGGGTTGGCCGGGTGAGATGTGAGTTCGGCGCATCTTGTGTCATAGCAGCGCTATGGCACTTGATGTGGGGGACCGCAGATCGCTCGGTCAGGCGCGTTGCAGCCAGGGCATGGTTAATCAGTGGTTCCTTGGACGCACTCCCAACTCGTCGAGGTGTTCCAGCAGGTCGGCCGGATCGGCGTAGATCCGGAACGCATGGCCCTCGACGAGCTCGGTCGCGGCGAAGCCGCCTGTGAGCATGCCGATTCCTAGTGCGCCCGCCCGACGGGCGGCGAGCATGTCCCACGTGCTGTCCCCCACCACCAGCGCGTCTGACGGATCGACGCCCACCGCCTCGGCGCCGGCCAGGAAGAGATGGGGGTCGGGCTTGGCGAACGGGACATCGTCCCCGGTGACCACCGGGCACCGACCTTCGACGCCCAGCATCTGCAGAACCGGCGCGGTCTCCTCCTTCGCGCCGCTCGTGGCGATCCCCCACGCGAGGCCGAGCTCGTCGAGCCGGTCGAGCAGTTCGCGGGCGCCCGGTAGAGGCTGCACGGACCCGGACAATTCCGCGTAGTACATCCCATGCAGTTCGGTGAGCCGGTTTCGCTCCTCATCGGTCAGCTGGTGGCCGGACTCGCGCAGCACGCCAGCTGCCAGCAGGTCCGACCCCATCCCGATCCGTCGGTGGACACGCCAGATCGGAATCGCGATGTCGGTATCGGCCAAGGCGCGCTGCCAGGCGAACACGTGCTGGTACACCGAGTCGACGAGCGTGCCATCGAGGTCGAAGACGAAGGCAGGATCGGGGGGCTGGACGGACACCCTGAACAGGTACCCGGGAATGACCAGCGCACACGCCACTGATGATCGTCACGCACGCGAACGGTCGCCCGAACTGGCAGCATGTCCCGCGTGACCTTGGTGCTGCTCAACTGGCTGGGACTGCTTGTCAGCAGCGCGATAGGCATCTGCGCTGGCGTTCTGATCAAGCGCCACCTCCAGCGCCGGGAACCTGGCTCCGAGGACGGTCAGTCCGCATCGGGCATGTTCACTGATGCTTTGGCGTATGTCAGTGGCGTGCTGGGAATCATGCTCGGTCTAATGCTCTTCTTCTCAGTCCAGGTGTACGAGGAGGTACGGCAGAGTGCCCGCGAGGAGGCGGTGGCGCTCGCCGACGTCTTCGAGAGCGCCGACTTCTTCCCTGCGACCGGCGGCAACGTCGTGCGGCGGGACACGATCTGTCTCATGCGATCGGTGGCCACGGACTCCTGGACCTCGGCGGAGAGTGGAGATCTCACAGGCGATGAGAACACTGCCGCCTGGGCCGCCACCGTCCGGTCGAGTATCGCAGAACTGCCCACCGGCGGCCCCACCCGACAAGAGGCGCAGGCACAGATGATGACCGCCTTTCAAGACGCGCAGAACGCTCGCCAGAAGCGCATCCTGAGTTCGGTGTTCGACCTCCCGTTGATCGTGTGGATAATCATCGATCTCGGTGTGCTGGTGTTCGCTGCGCTGATGGTGGTGAGTCTCCCGGACCGGCCGCGCACGGCACTGGTACTGATCGGAGCGTGTCTGGTCTTCACGATGGGCGTGGTCGGCGCGCTGAGCATGTTCGCTACCCCTTTCACTCACCTCGGGGTGTCGGTGAAGCCCGACGACATCCATGGCGCACTGGTACGGCTGCAGGACATCTATCCGCAGGCCGACTGGTCGCCGTGCGCACGGCTGGCACAGTCCGAGTTCGGCTGACCTTTCGCCATACACTCACGAGGTGTCGCTCAGTTCCTACCTGACGTTCGTGACGGTGGCCCTGGTCGTGGTGCTCATCCCGGGCGCCGACTTCGCGATCACGATGCGAAACACGGTCGTCGGTGGTCGGCTGCAGGGCTGGGCGACGGCGTTGGGCATCTCGGCGGCGTGTGCCGTTCAAGGGGCGCTCGCAGTGCTGGGGCTCGGGGCGCTCATCGTGGCCAGCCAGCCGCTCTTCAAGGCCATCTCCTGGGCTGGCGTCGGCTACCTGGGATTTCTCGCGTTTCAGGCCGGTCGCGCCGCATGGCGTGGGGAGTATCCGGCTCCGGCAACTGTGCAGACCAGCCCCACCACCGGCTTCCGCCAGGGGTTTCTGTCGAACATCACGAACCCCAAGGTGCTGGTCTTCTACTTGGCCGTGCTTCCCCATTTCCTGGGTGACGGTCTGAGTTGGTCGGCGATCCCGCTGGCGCTCACGCACGCGGTTCTTGCGTTGATCTGGCTGATGGCCCTGGCAGCGGTCATCGCCCGGGCCGCGGCGTGGCTGCAACGGCCACGGGTGCGGCGCCTGTTGGATGCGCTCACCGCCACCGTGCTGGGTGCCTTCAGCCTGTCACTTGCGAAGTCGCAACTGTAGGGAGCGTCAGCCCTTCTGCGCTTCGAGTGCCGCCACCAACTCGTCGAAGGCAGGCTTTGACCCGTCGCCGAATGAGAGGGCGAAGAAGGCCTGACACGCGATGAGCGCCTCGAAACGCCGCACGCCCTTCTTCTCCTTGACCTTCACCTGCGCCTCGCGGAACGTGTTGGCCGGGTTACGGGCCGACTCCTGCTTGCCGTCGTGCCGCATCTTGATCAGGAAGTTGCCGTCGTAGAGCAATGATTCGCCGTTCTCACCCTTGACCTCGATCATGTGCGCCATCAAAGCACCCAGCCGCGGGGTTGATCCACCCCGCAGAGCGTTAGGCTCGCCCGCGGAGGTGGGCAGTGCACGGTCTGGGAACGGTCATCAACGTGACCGCCATTCTCGTGGGGGCCACGATCGGCGTGCTGCTCGGGCACCGGCTGCCGCAGCGCACCCGCGACACGGTCACCGACGCCCTGGGGCTGGTGACGCTGGTGATCGGCGGACTCAATGTCGTGGCCCTGCAGGACGAGGCTTTCGTCGACGCGGTCGGCAGTGGTGTCACCTTGCTCGTCGCGCTCGGGGCATTGCTGATCGGCGGGATCGCGGGGTCACTTCTGTCGATCGAGAAGCGCCTTGAGCAGTTCGGCGGGTGGCTGCAGTCCAAACTCTGCGGGTGACGGCTCGGAGGGCCGGGCGCAGTTCATCGAGGGTTTCGTGGACTCGTCGTTGATCTTCTGCATCGGACCCCTAGCGGTGCTGGGGTCGCTGTCCGACGGCCTCGGTCAGGGCATCGACGAACTGGCGCTGAAGTCCAGTCTGGACGGGTTCGCCGCGATTGCGTTCGCTGCATCGCTGGGCTGGGGCGTGGCGGCGTCGGCACTGTCGGTGGGTGCGTGGCAAGGGCTGCTGACGGTGCTCGCCGTCGTGTTAGGTACGGTCCTGTCCCCCGCGCTCGTCGCCTCGATCACGGCCACCGGTGGCGTACTGCTGCTGGGCGTGGGCTTGCGACTACTGCAGATCAAGGCGATTCCGGTCGGCGACATGCTGCCGGCACTGGTCCTGGCGCCGGTCATCACTGCAATTCTGATAGCGATTTGAGAAGGTGCTGCCATGACCGACGGCCACATGCACTTCCTGCGCATGGACGACATGACCCGAGACGACTTCTCGGTCCTGCAGCAGGTGCACGAGGAGAATCTGGCACGGCTGCCCGAACTGCTGCTGGGGTTGCTCGACAGCCTTGGCGGCGACGAAGCCTATCCCGTAGACCGTAAGACCCACTCGCTACAAGCGGCGACCCGGGCGTTGCGCGACGGCCGGGACGAGGAGTACGTGGTGGTCGCGCTGTTGCACGACATCGGCGAGGCGCTCGGGCCGTTGAACCACGGCGAGGTGATCGCCGCGATCCTCAAGCCGTTCATCAGCGAAGCGAACCACTGGATGCTCGAACACCACCCGCTGTTCCAGACGTACTTCTACGGCGGGAACGTGGGCGTCGACCCGGACGGGCGCGAGGCGTATCGGGACAGCCCCCACTTCGACCGGACGGCGGAGTTCTGCGCGCTGTACGACGAGGTGTCGTTCGACCCCGACTACCCGAACGAACCGGTTGCCACCTTCGAGCCAATGGTGCGGCGGGTCCTGGCCAAGAAGTGGGAGCCGCCGAGCATCGCGACGTCGTGACCCTGGGCAGCGATGTGCCTACGCGGCCACTGGATCGCCTGCCAGGCACATCGGGCAATGGGGCCGCGCAGCTTCCCGGTCGACGATGTGCCCACCAGTCCAGCTAGTCGCCTGCCAGGCACATCGCGCAGTGAGCTGCGCAGCTTCCCGGGTCGACAATGTGCCCAGCAGTTCAGCGAATCGCCCGCCAGGCACATCGCGCGTCAGCCTTCGAACAACCCCTGGCCAAGGTAGCCGCCCGGCTGCACCCCGGGCGGGATCGCGAACGTGGCGTTGCCGATGTAGCGCACGTACTCGTTCATCAGATCCGAGCCTGACAGTCGCGCTTGAATCGGGATGAACTGGCGCTCGAGGTCGCGGTTGTAGGCCAGGAAGAACAACCCCGCGTCCAAGCGGCCGAGGTGGTCGCTGCCGTCGGTGTAGTTGTAGGCCCGCCGCAGGATCCGCTGGCCGTCGTTCGTCGACGGGTGGGCGAGGGCCATGTGCGATTCGGTCGGGATGAGCGGACCAGTGGCCCCGGCCATGCCGAATGCGGGCGCGTCGAACTCGCCGCCACCGGACAGCGGCGCCCCCTCGCGTTTGGTGCGGCCGAACACCGCCTCCTGCTCACGCAGAGATGTGCGGTCCCAGGTCTCGATCGTCATCCGGATCTTGCGCACGGCCAAGTAGCTGCCCCCGTGCATCCAGGCCGGCTGGTCGCCCCGGCCGGCCCACACGAACTGATCCAGGGCGTCTGTGTCGTCGGCGGTGATGTTCGCCGTGCCGTCCTTGAACCCGAACAGGTTGCGCGGGGTCGGCCTGATCCGACGCAGTGCCGACTGCTCTTGCCGAAGCCCATCTGGCTCCACTTGACCGCCGCCTTGCCGAATGCGATCCGAACGAGGTTGCGCACGGCATGGACGGCAACCTGGGCATCGTTGGCGCAGGCCTGAATGCACAGGTCACCACCACTGATCGCCGGATCGATCGTGTCGCCCGGGAAGTGCGGCAACTCGCGCAGCGTGGAAGGTCTGGACAGGCCGAAGCGCTTGAACAGCGTGGGTCCGAAGCCGACTGTGAGGGTCAAGCCGGCGGCAGGCAGTCCGATCGCTTCGCCCGTGTCCTGCGGCGGTGCCTCGTACGGCCCGGCCAGCGCACCGTACTCCCCGATCTCCCGCCCAGCCATCATCGCCGCGGCGGCTTCGGTCCACTCCTGCAGCAGAGAGCGCAGCGCCTCCGGGTCTCGTGTTGTCATGTCGAGTGCCGCGAAGTGCAGGTAGTCCTGCATCGGAGTGACGATGCCGGACTGGTGATCGCCGTAGAAGTCATACCGCGGGCCGGGGTCGGAGGAATCGCTGCGCGACCACGCCACGGCTCCCGCCCCGACGACGGTGGCGGCACCGGCGCCGGCAACGCCCAGCAGGGCGCGGCGGGACAGACGGGGGTTCACGACTGCTGACCGCCCAGCAGCACAGTCGTGGTCAACCGGGACAGGGGCTCGGCCAGGGCGTCGACCGCCTCCGCGAGTTCCTTCACCTGCGCTGGCGTCAGGTCCGTGTAGTACACGAAGCCATCGCCCTCGCGGTGCTTGTCCAACTTCTTCTGCACGCTGTCGAACTGCTCGTCCAAAGTGGCGGCCAGTTCGGGTTCACGCTTCTGGACCACTGGCCGCAGCCCGGCGTACATGACCTTGGCGCCCTCCAGGTTCGCCTGGAAGTCCCAGAGGTCGGTGTGCGACCAGATCTCCTCCTCGCCGGTGATCTTTCCGGTGGCCACCTCGTCGAGCAGTTCCTTGGCCCCATTGCCGAGCTTGTCGACAGTGAAGGTCATGTCCCGCGTGCGGTCGTACAGGGTCTGGGTGTCGGCGACCAGCTGCTCGGCGACCTTCGTGCGCTGGGCCGGCGTCAGAGCGGTGTAGCCGGAAGCCGGCGGCCACAGGTCCTTCTCGATCCGGTGCCAGCCGGTCCACTCCTGACCTTCTTCCAGATCCGCCTCGCGGGCATCCAGGATCGGGTCGAGGTCTCCGAAGGACTCCGCGACCGGTTCGATCCGCTCCCAGTGCATGCGGGTCGGGGCGTAGAGAGCGCGCGCCGCATCGTCATCACCGGCGATGTACGCGGCCGCGAACGCCTTGGTGTCGGCGAGCAGTTGCTCGGTCTGGTCCTTCACGTAGGCCGCGTAGTTCGTGGTGGCCGCGTCCACCACGCTCGCCTCGTCCTCGTCGAAGGTGGTGTCACTCCCGGAATCCAGCACCGTGAAGTCCGACCGGATGCCATCACCGACCATGCCCGGCTTGCAGGCCAGCTTCACGGTGCCCGGCGGCAGCTGCACGACCAGATCCCGCGCCAGTCCCGGCCCGATGTTCTCCACCTCCGACAGGATCTGCAGCCCGTCGTCAGCCAGGACGTAGAACTCGGTGACCTGGCTGCCAGTGTTCTTGACGGTGAACTGCACGGTCCCGGACGGCGCCTCCGATGCCGCGACCTCACAGACGTCATCGCCGCTGTTCACCGCGATCGCGTCCCCGGCGGCGGAGGTGTTGGCGGTGCACGC
The DNA here is from genome assembly GCA_037045455.1 of Candidatus Nanopelagicales bacterium. Classification (GTDB taxonomy): domain Bacteria; phylum Actinomycetota; class Actinomycetes; order S36-B12; family UBA10799; genus JADKAV01. Next base: position 18,234 of record JBAOIN010000006.1, read on the forward strand.
GGACAGGACGAGCAGACCCCCCAGGGTGGCCAGCATGATGCGCATTCTTCTCCTCAAGTAAGGATAGCCTTACCTTAGCAAGGAGATTCGGGATGACTACGCCCGGCTCAGCGCCACCCTCAGGCCGAGCGCAACGAGAACGGTTCCAGTCAGGTATTCCAGTCGGCGCCGGATGCGGGTTTGCGCGAACCAGGCACTGAACGTCCCGACGAGCGCGGCGAACGCCACGTAGAGCGGCAGTTCTATTGCCACCTGCACCAAGCCCAATTGGGCCGCCGAGCCCAGCGTCGGACCTTCGGTGGGCAGGAACTGCGGGTACAAAGCGAACAGGAACACCGCCGCCTTCGGGTTCGCCAGTTGGACCAGCAGTCCTTCGGCAAAGGCACCGTGCGTGGATCTCGGAACGGCGGGCAGCGGGTCCAGCTCCCCCATTCCGCGAAACCGCCAACCAGCCCGGATCGCCCGCAAGCCCAGATACACCAGGAACAGCGCCCCGGCGATCCGCCAGGCCAGGAACGCGGTCTCGGAGGCGGTGACTAGCGCTGCGACGCCGAGTCCGACGGCGAGCGCCCAGATGTACAGGCCCAGTTCCAGTCCCACAACGGTGGGCAGGGCCGCGCGCCACCCATGCAGCCCGGCCCGGCGCAGGATGAGTGCCACGGCCGGGCCCGGCGTCGCCGCGATCACGAGCACCGTGAGGACGAAGGCGGGCAGCGAGGCGGCGGTCACCCGGTCAGCCTAAATGTCTCGTTGCGGGTCGGATGCGACCACTGGGCTGCCGTTGTGGCCGGGTCGGTAGACCGGCGTCCAGATCTCGAAGCTGCGTCGTTGTCTAACCCGGTCTTTCACGTGTCTGCCAACGCCACCTTCGATCCGTGAGCATCCCGGGCATCCGTGAGCACCACCGGCGGGTTATTGGCGCCCGGAACGCTAAGCGATGCCCAGCGTGCTAACCGATCGCCACTTCACTCGCCATGTAGGCGCCCGCCCCACGACCTGACGAACTGCTCAACCAAGCCGGGAGGAAAGATCAGCCCCGCAGAGCCTGCGCCAACTCGTCGAAGGCCTGGACCAGCAGGCCCATGTCATTCTGCGTGTGCGCCACCGACACCAGCCACTGCTCGTCGAGACCGGGCGGGGTGAGGATGCCGCGGTTGATCCCCCACAGCCAGCTCAGCTCGGCAGCCTCGAAGTCCGTGCGCTTGTAGTCGCGGTAGTTGCGCACCGGACCAGTGGCCCAGGTGACCGCACCCTTGACGCCGAAGCCGACGGTGTGCGCGGGCAGTTCGTAACTCTTGATGATGTCGTCCATCGCGGCCAGCGCGCCGTTGTTGATGTCCTCGGCGTGCTGCAGGGTCTCGTGCGTCAGGATCTCGTCCACGGCGGCGGCCGCGGCCATCACCAGCGGGTTGCCGTTGTACGTGCCGAAGTGCCACATCCGGCCGTCGCTGATGGTGCTCATGATGTCCTTGCGGCCACCGAAGGCAGCCAATGGCAGACCGCCGCCGATGCTCTTGGCCAGCGTGACCAGATCGGCCTGCACTCCCAGTCGTTGGGAGGCACCGGCATAGCCGGCAGTGAGCCCGGTCTTGACCTCGTCGAAGATCAGCAGGGCACCGTGGCGGTCACAGGCCTCCCGCACACCGGCGAGGTAGCCCTCGTCGGGCAGCACGATGCCGATGTTCTCCAGCACCGGCTCCATCACCACGGCGGCGATGTCGTCCGCGTGCTCGACGAGGATGGCCTCGAGCCGCTCGAGGTCGTTGTAGGGAACCACGTGGACGATGCCGGCCTCGTGTTCCATCGAGACCACCGGAATCGGCGCATCCTCGGGACCGGCCTCGGCAACGTCCGGCTTGACCGATACCGACAGGGCGTCGTAACCGCCGTGGTACCCGCCCTCGATCTTGATGATGCCCTTACGCCCGGTGAAGACCCGCGCTGCCTTGACCGCGTACATGTCGGCTTCGGTGCCGGAGTTGGCAAACCGGATCTGCTCGAGGTTGAACCGGCGCTGGTAGCGCTCGGCGATCTCGGTGGTGCTCGGAGAAGGCGTCACGAACAGCGTCCCGGTGTCCAGCGCCTTGGTCACGTACTCCACGACCAGCGGGTGCAGGTGACCGACCAGCATGGCGCCGAAACCCATCGACAGGTCCAGGACCTGGCGGTCGTCGACATCGGTCAGCCACGCACCCTTGGCGGCCTTGAATGCCAGCGGGTGCGGGTCCCAGTGCTGGAAGGACGAAGCCACGCCCAGCGGCAGCGGTACCTGGGCGCGCTCGTGGTGCGCGGCGGAGGCCGGGGTCTGCGCAGTGAAGCGCTCCCACTCGGTGGCCATCAACTTCTCGACGCGGTCGTGGTCCACGGGGGTGGACGACTGCGGAATGGTGCGCCGGGTTTGCGGGTCGTTGGCTGCCATGTAGTGCTCCTTCGGGTTCCCATGACCGTACCAAGCCGGGCCCCTTTTCGGAACTCCGACCAGGAATCGGCAACGAATGACGTCATCCAAATCGGGCGATTGCGACGGATTTAGCAGCCGTGTGTCGCACATCACGCAGGCCGACCTGGGTCTGGAAGGGGATCCTTACCTATACTAAAGGTATCGAAATGCCCTCATTTTGGAGTGATTCTGTGAGCCTCATCGGTACCGAAATCCTGCCCTTCACCGCGACCGCCTTCCACAAGGGTGAGTTCGTTTCCGTGTCCGACCAGGACCTGCGCGGCAAGTGGTCGGTCGTGTTCTTCTACCCCGCCGACTTCACGTTCGTGTGCCCGACCGAGCTCGGCGACCTCGCTGACAACTACGCGGAGTTCGCGCGGCTGGGCGTCGAGATCTACTCGGTGTCCACCGACACCCACTTCACCCACAAGGCCTGGCACGCCAGTTCCGAGACGATCAACAAGATCGAGTTCCCGATGGTGGGCGACCCGACCGGTGCCATCACGCGCAACTTCGAGGTCATGATCGAAGCCGACGGGCTGGCCGACCGTGGCACGTTCGTCATCGACCCGAACGGTGTCATCCAGATCCTGGAGATCACCGCCGGCGGCATCGGCCGCAACGCTACCGAGCTGCTGCGCAAGATCAAGGCCGCGCAGTACGTCGCCGCCCACCCGAACGAGGTGTGCCCGGCGAACTGGGAAGAGGGCGAAGAGACCCTGGCCCCGAGCCTGGACCTCGTCGGCAAGATCTGATGCTGGATCCAGCACTCGCCGCGCAACTGCGGACGCACCTCGAGAAGGTGCAGATGCCCATCGAGCTCGTGATGAGCCTCGACGACTCCCCCAAATCGCGGGAGACCGACGAGTTGCTCAGCGAGGTCGCCGGGATGTCCGACCTGATCTCGGTGGAACGGCGTGACGACGACCCGCGGCGGCCGTCGTTCGCCATCCACCGAGTGGGGACCGACGTGGCCGTACGCTTCGCGGGCCTGCCCATGGGACACGAGTTCACCTCGTTCGTCTTGGCACTGCTGCAGGTCGGTGGCTACCCGCCGCGGATCGACGACGCCACTGCCGACCGAATTCGGGGACTGACCGGCGAGCACCACTTCGAGACCTACTTCTCGTTGTCGTGCCAGAACTGCCCGGACGTCGTGCAGGCACTGAATCTGATCTCGGTGCTCAACCCGCAGTACACCCACACGGCCATCGACGGCGGGGTGTTCCAGTCCGAGATCGAAGAGCACCAGATCATGGCTGTGCCGACGGTGTTCAAGGACGGTGTGCCGTTCGCATCCGGCCGGATGACGCTCGACGAGATCCTCGCGAAACTCGACACGGGCGGTGCCGAAGCGGAATCCGAGCGGCTAGCCGATCTGGACCCGTTCGACGTACTGGTGGTGGGCGGCGGCCCGGCGGGTGCCACGGCCGCTCTGTACGCCGCGCGGAAAGGCATCCGGACCGGACTGGTCGCTCAGCGCTTCGGTGGCCAGTTGCTCGACACGTTGAGCATCGAGAACTTCGCGTCGGTCAGTTACACCGAAGGCCCGAAGCTGGCCAACGAACTCGAGTTCCATGTCCGCGAGTACGACGTGGAGATGCTGCTCGGCCACGAGATCGAGACCTTGCGGCAGGCTGACCAGGGCTGGGACGTCGTCTTGACTTCGGGCCCGGCCCTGCATGCCCAGACCGTGATCCTGGCGACGGGCGCTCGCTGGCGCACCATGGGAGTTCCCGGCGAGCAGGAGTACCGCACCAAGGGCGTGACGTTCTGCCCGCACTGCGACGGACCGTTGTTCGCCGGCAAGCGGGTCGCGGTCATCGGCGGCGGCAACTCCGGCGTCGAGGCGGCGATCGACCTCGCCGGCGTGGTCGGACACGTAACGCTGGTGGAACTCGACGACGCCTTGCGCGCCGACGACGTCCTGCAGCGCAAACTGCACAGTCTGGGCAACGTCGATGTCCTGCTGGGAACGCGCACCACCGAGGTGCTAGGTGACGGCAGCAAGGTCACGGGCCTGCGGATCGAAGGTGCTCATGGGCCGCGCGATCTCGAGCTCGAGGGAGTGTTCGTCCAGATCGGCCTGCTGCCCAACACCGAGTGGCTGGCTGACGTGGTCGACCTGTCCGAGCGCGGCGAGATCGTCGTCGACCATGCGGGCCGCACTTCTTTGCCCGGCGTGTTCGCGGCAGGCGATTGCACCACGAGTCCGTTCAAGCAGATCGTGATCGCCACGGGCGGCGGGGCCACGGCGGCCTTGAGTGCCTTCGATCATTTGATCCGGCACTAGGGAACCACTGATTAATCATGCCCTGGCTGCAACGAGCCTGACCGAGCGATCTGCGGCCCCCCACATCAAGTGCCATAGCGCTGCTATGACACAAGATGCGGGAAACCACATCTCACCCGCCCAGCCCCGTTTCGCGCAGAACAGCGTTAATCAGTACTTCCCTAGCCAACTCCAAGCAGGACCCGCACACCGCTGATTTCGCCTCCGAATGCCCGATTTGCCCGCGAATCCGGTGGTGAAGGCGGGCATTGTCGCCCCTTCTGCGTGTAAAGACCGCTAGCCTGCGGCGTGGATGGCCATCAGGGGCAGGAGGGCTACATGACCCACATCGACGACGCCGCACCGATCGGGTTTCCCGAAGCGACCGAGGAGAAGGGGCTGAAGAGCGGGGCTCTCGGTCTGGTTTCCAGCATCGTGATCGGGATGGCCTCGACGGCCCCGGCGTACTCGCTGGCAGCGAGCCTCGGATTCGTGGTCGCGACGACCAATGGTGACGGGATCGTCGGGGTGAAGGCTCCCTCGATCATGCTGCTGGCGTTCGTGCCCATGCTGTTGATCGCGATCGCCTACCAGCAACTCAACAAGGCCGAGCCGGACTGCGGCACGACGTTCACGTGGGCCACCCGCGCCTTCGGCCCCAAGGTCGGCTGGATGGGCGGTTGGGGCATCATCGCCGCCGACGTGATCGTCATGGCAAACCTCGCACAGATCGCCGGGGCCTACACGTTCCAGTTGTTCGGGTGGGACGGGCTGCTGGAGTCGTCATTCTGGACGACGTTCGCGGGTGTCATCTGGATCACCGTCATGACCTACATCTGTTACCGGGGTATCGAGGTCAGCGCCCGCTTGCAGTACGCGCTGTTGGGCATCGAGGTGATCGTGTTGATCGCCTTCTCGATCTTCGCCCTCGTCCGGGTCTACACCGACAACGCGACCCCGGAGTCCTTGACACCGAGCCTGTCCTGGTTGTGGCCATCCGGTCTGTCGCTGAGCGCACTGGTGACGGCGACCCTGATCGCAGTGTTCATCTACTGGGGCTGGGACACCGCAGTCAGCGTGAACGAGGAGACCGCCGATCCGGACAAGACCCCCGGCCGGGCGGCGATCATCTCCACCCTGCTGCTGCTCATGACCTACGCGATTGTCAGCATCGCGACGGTGGCCTTCGCGGGTACCGGGGAGTCCGACTTGGGCCTGGCGAACCCGGATAACGCCGACGACGTGTTCAATGCGCTGGGACCGAGCGTGTTCGGGGATTCGGCTCTCGGCAAGGGGCTGGAGATCCTGCTGATCCTGTCCGTGCTGTCCTCGGCGTCGGCCTCCACGCAGACGACGATCCTGCCGACCGCCCGCACCAGCCTGGCCATGGGAGCCTTCAAGGCGCTGCCCAGCGCATTCGCCAAGATTCACCCCCGGTACCTCACGCCGACCGTGTCCACGATCTGGATGGGCCTGGTCTCGATCATCTTCTATGTGGTCATGACGATCGTCAGCACGAACATTCTCGGCGACACGATCGCGGCTGTCGGTCTCATGATCGCCTTCTACTACGGACTGACCGGGTTCGCGGCGGTGTGGTTCTACCGGCACCACATCTTCGACAGTGTCAGTGACTTCTTCATGAAGGGACTCTGGCCGTTCCTGGGCGGTCTGATGCTGCTCAGTGCGTTCATCATCGCCTCCTACCAGTACGCGCAGCCGGACTACGGGTCCACCACCCTGATGGGTATCGGCGACGTGTTCATTATCGGGATCGGGTCGCTGCTGCTCGGCGTGGTTCTGATGTTCATCTGGAACGCGATTGCGCCGGCCTTCTTCCGCGGCGAAACCTTGCCGCGGCGCAGCGCAAGTGACCTCGTCCTGGTCGTGCCGCGGGAGGACGAGACCGTGCGGTTGCCCGACTCCGGTCTGCCCGACCTGGTCGTGGCCCCCGACCTGTTCAACCTGCCGGAAGGTGCCGTCGCCATCGACCTGGCAACAGGCATGGAGGTCGATTCCGAAGAGGACCTCGAGGAACTGCACGAGCAGCAAGAGGCTGCCGAGCACATCGAGTACATGCACGACGACAAGGAGCCGCCGCCTGCCGAGCGGACCTGATCGCACGGCTTGAGCCCTGCCCCAACCTCGATCGGTGAGCATTCCGGGCATCCGTGAGCATGCCGGGCGGGTCATTTGGCGCCCAATGGGCTCACCGATGCCCAGGATGCTCACCGATCGCTGCTTCCGAAGGCCGTTGAAGTCGCAGGGGCCAACGCCTACCGCGACATCAACCCGGCCGCTGCCTCCAGCACGCACAACGCCACCAACCGGACCGTACGGCCATCCGGAGCGTCGGCCGCGGCGTCCACCTCGGTCAGGTCCATGCTGACCACGCCCGGCGCCGCACCCGCGAGCCGAGCCGCCTGCCGCAACTCGTAGGCACTCAGGCCACCGGGGGCCGAAGCCGGGCACGCGGGCACCACGGAACGATCACAGACGTCCACGTCCAGATCCACGTGGACGCGCGGGCCGGCGATCTCGAGCGCTTCGGCCATCACGTCGGCGATCCCACGCACGGCCACCTCCTGGCGCGTGATGACGGTGATCCCGTAGTCGCGAGCCCGGGCGGCGTAGTAGGCGGAGTTGGCGAAGTCGGCGATGCCGATCTGCACGACCCGCTCCCCCGGCAGGCCGCCCTCGATCAGCCTGCGCACCGGCGAGCCGTTGGAGGCACCGTCCCGCAGGTCGTGGTGGGCGTCCAGGGTGATCAGTCCAGTTGCAGCCGCTCCTTGCGCGACCGCAGTCGTGATGGAGTTGTCGCCGCCGAGTGCCACGAGCAAGCGGCCCGCGAAGCCTGCCACGGCTGCGCGCGTGCGGTCCTCCCCCGCCGGCGAGTCGGGATCGGCGATGTTGCCGAGGTCGACCGCCGAAACCTCGCAGCTCCGGAGCCGCTGGCGTAGGTGGAGTAGCGGCGCCAGTGCCTCCCGCACGGCATCGGGCGTGGTGTCAGCCCGGGTCGGTGAGATCGAGGTCAGATGGGCAGGAACGCCGAGTAGTCCGAAATCGGCCAGACCACTGTCCGACAGCCAATTGGCGGCGCGCGGCCAGTGCGGGTCCTCAGCCACGGGTCACCTCCTGCCCGCCTCGCCACACCCGATCCACCAGGTCGACGCCGGGGCGGTACGCCAGATGCAGGTAACTCGGGGCGTTGAGCAGCATGAGGTCGGCGCGGGCACCGGGCACCAGCCGTCCGACGTCGTCGCGGCGCAGTGCCGCGGCCCCACCGAGGGTGGCGGCCCGCACAGCCTCGGGCACGGTCATGCCCATCTCCCGCACCGCCAGGGCGATGCACAACGGCATCGAGGTTGTGTAACTGGTGCCCGGGTTGCAGTCGGTCGCCAGCGCGACCGTCACTCCTGCGTCCAGCAGCCGGCGGGCGTCCGGGTAGGGCGATCGGGTGGAGAACTCAGCGCCCGGCAACAGGGTCGCCACGGTGGAACTGCCCGCCAGGGCATCGACGTCGGCCGCGTTTAGGTGGGTGCAGTGGTCGGCGGAGGCGGCACCGACTTCGACTGCGACCTGCACGCCCGGGCCGTGCTGCAACTGGTTGGCGTGCACGCGGGGTGTGAGCCCGGCGTCGAGCCCGGCCTGCAGGATGCCGCGCGTCTCGTCCCCGTCGAAAGCTCCGGCATCACAGAACACATCGATCCACCGGGCGTTCGGGGCACACTCCTGCAACATCTGCCCGGCGACCAGCTCGACGTAACCGGCGCGATCATCGGCGTACTCGGCTGGCACAACATGAGCGCCCAGGAATGTGGTCTCGTCGGTGAACTTCCGCGCCAGCGCCAGGCTGCGTGCCTCGTCCCGCACTGTGAGCCCGTAGCCGGACTTGATCTCGAACGTCGTCGTTCCGGACCTGATCAGCTCACCGACGAGCCGCTGTGCGTTCCGGAACAAGGTCTCATCGTCGGCATCGCGGGTGGCAGAAACGGTGGTGCGGATGCCCCCCGCCGCGTAGCGCTCGCCGGCCATACGGGCGGCGAATTCCGCAGCGCGGTCACCGGCGAACATGAGGTGCGCGTGGCTGTCCACGAACCCAGGCAGCACGCGCGGCACCGCCGCAGTCGACGCGTTCGTCACAGTCGGGCGCGGCAGCGGCCGGACCCGTCCACGCCACCAGATCCCCGTCCACCACCATCGCTGCATCGGACAGCGGGTCCCCGGCGTTGGTGAGCAGTTCTCCGATGTTGTCGAACAGCACAGAGGGCACAGGTCAGCCTTCGGCCATCGGTATGCGCACGCCACGCTCCTGCGCCACCTGCTCGGCGATGTCATAGCCAGCGTCGACGTGCCGAATGACGCCCATGCCGGGGTCATTGGTCAGCACCCGCTCCAACTTCTGCGCAGCAAGCGGCGTGCCGTCAGCCACGCATACCTGCCCGGCGTGGATGGACCGCCCGATCCCGACGCCACCGCCGTGGTGAATGGAGACCCAGGACGCACCGGATGCGACATTGACCATGGCGTTGAGCAGCGGCCAGTCGGCGATCGCGTCACTGCCGTCCAGCATCGCCTCGGTCTCCCTATAGGGAGAGGCCACCGAACCGCAGTCGAGGTGGTCGCGGCCGATCACGATCGGTGCGACTGACCTCGCCGGACGCGACGAGCTCATTGAAACGCACACCCGCCTTGTCCCGTTCGCCGTAGCCCAGCCAGCAGATGCGCGCCGGCAGGCCCTGATAGGCCACTCGCTGTTCGGCGGCCTTCATCCAGCGGGCCAGGCCCTCGTTCTCGGGGAAGAGGTCCAGCACCGCCCGGTCGGTGACCGCGATGTCCTTTGGATCCCCTGACAGCGCCGCCCAGCGGAACGGGCCCTTGCCCTCGCAGAACAACGGCCGGATGTAGGCGGGCACGAACCCGGGGAACGCGAAGGCTCGCTCGTAGCCGCCGAGTTCGGCTTCGCCGCGGATGGAGTTGCCGTAGTCGAACACCTCGGCGCCGGCGTCCATGAAGCCCACCATGGCCTCGACGTGCTTGGCCATCGACTCCCGGGCCCGCTGCGTGAATCCCTCCGGATCCCGCTGCGCCTGCGCGTGCCAGTCCTCCAGTGCGATTCCCACGGGCAGGTAGGACAGCGGGTCGTGTGCCGACGTCTGATCGGTGACGATGTCAATCTCGACACCGCGACGCAGCAGCTCGGGGACGACCTCGGCGCAGTTGCCCACGACCCCGACGCTCCAGCCCCGCCGCTCCCGCTTGGCTGCCAGTGCGGACTCCACGGCGGCGTCGAGGTCATCGGTCCACTCGTCGAGATAGCGGTCCTTCACGCGGCGGGCAAGACGGCTCGGGTCCACGTCCACGATCAGACAGGCGCCCTCGTTCAGCGTCACGGCCAGTGGCTGCGCGCCTCCCATGCCGCCACACCCGCCGGTGAGAGTCAACGTGCCGGCCAGTGTGTTGTCGAAGCGCTTGGCAGCCACGGCACCGAACGTCTCGTAGGTGCCCTGCACGATGCCCTGGGTCCCGATGTAGATCCAAGAGCCCGCCGTCATCTGGCCGTACATCGTCAGGCCTAGCGCTTCGAGCCGCCGGAACTCCGGCCAGGTCGCCCAGTCGCCCGACGAGGTTGGAGTTCGCGATCAGGACCCGCGGCGCCCACTCGTGGGTGCGCATCACACCCACCGGCCGCCCTGACTGCACGAGCATCGTCTCGTCCTCGCGCAGGGTCGACAAGGTGCGCATGAGGGCGTGGAAGCTCGGCCAGTCCCGGGCAGCCCGGCCCGTTCCGCCGTAGACGACGAGGTCATCCGGGGCTTCGGCCACCTCGGGATCGAGGTTGTTCGCCAGCATGCGCATGGCGGCCTCCTGCGGCCATCCCAGCGCGGTCCTGTCCGTGCCGCGCGCCGCGCGCACCGGCACCGCCGTTCCGATCTGGTGTCCCATGGCTTCTCCTCAGTGCAACTCGCCGACGGCATCCTGGACGCTGGCCAGCAGGCTGCCGTCGGCCAGCATCCCGACCACCTGCTCGATCTGTTCGGAAACCTCCGCGTCCGGGCCCGGCCCCCGAACCTGCCGGCGCACGCTGGATCTCGCAGCGGCGGTGCCCGGCGCTGGCTGCAGCGGTGCCCGCAGATCCAGCGCCCGGGCGGCGATCAGGATCTCGATGGCCAGCACCCGGCGCAACCCGTCCACCGCCTCGCGCAGTTTGAGCCCTGCTGCCCAGCCCATCGACACGTGGTCCTCCTGCATCGCCGAACTCGGGATCGAGTCGACGCTGGCGGGGACGGCCAGACGTTTGAGCGTCGAGACAATGCCGGCACTGGCGTATTGAGCGATCATGTAGCCCGAATCGACGCCGGCCTCATAGGCGAGGAACGGTGGCAGCCCGTGCGAGCGGTTGCGATCCAGCAGCCGGTCGGTGCGACGTTCCGAGATGGAGGCGACGTCGGCCGCCGCGATGGCCAGGAAGTCCAGTACGTAGCCCACCGGGGCGCCGTGGAAGTTGCCATTGGACTCCACCCGGCCGTCGGGCAGCACGACCGGGTTGTCGATGACTGCGGCCAATTCCCGCTGCGCCACAGTCCGGGCGTGCTCCAACGTGTCCCGGGCGGCGCCGGAAACCTGCGGCGCGCAGCGCATCGAGTAGGCGTCCTGGACGAGGTGTTCCTTGTCGTGCCGATGGCTGGCCATGATCTCCGAGCCGGTCAGCAACGCCCGCAGGTTAGCCGCCGAATCCGCCTGTCCCGGATGCGGGCGCAACCCCACGAGATCCTCCGCAAAGACCCGATCCGTGCCCATGAGCGCCTCGACCGTCATCGCGGTGGCCACATCGGACAGCGCCAACAGATCGTGCAGATCAGAGATGGCCATGGCGAGCATGCCCAACATCCCGTCGGTGCCGTTGATGAGGGCTAGGCCCTCCTTCTCCTGCAGGACCAGCGGCTCGATCCCGGCGTCGGCCAGGGCTTCGGCCGCCGGGCGCACGCCGTCGCCGGCCAGTACCCGGCCCTCCCCCATGGCGGCCAGCGCGACGTGCGCCAGCGGGGCGAGGTCACCGCTGCACCCCAGCGACCCGTAGCGATGGACAGCGGGGACGATGTCGTGGTCGAGCATGGCGGCCAGTGTCTGCACGACGACCGGCCGCACGCCGGTGAGCCCGGAGGCGAGGGTCTTCAACCGCAGCAGCATCATGGCGCGCACGACTTCCGCGTCCAGCAGATCGCCGGTGCCGGCGGCATGGCTGCGGATCAGCGACACCTGCAACGCCGCCCGCCGCTCGGGCGGGATCGAGACGGTGGCCAGCGCGCCGAATCCGGTGGAGACGCCGTAGGCCGGCTCCGGTGAGTCGGCAAGCCGCTCCACGACAGCGCGGCCTTCGGCGACCCGGTTCAGAATGTCCGGGCCGACCTCCAGGCGGGCCTGGTCACGTGCCACTCGCACCACGTCGTCGAGCGACACACGCCCCAGTTGCACCATGTGGCTCATTAGATCACCGGGACTCATCGCGTCACATGACATGCGGACATTCGCTGCCCACCGTCTTCGGCCGGCTGCTGATCCCGCCGTCCCAGGACACGATGGCCACGTCGGCCCCGGCGTCGGCCAGGAACGCGGGGTCGTCCCCGGCGTACCAATCCGACACGGCGTTGACGGTCAGCCCGTCGACATCCACGACCGACCCGATGCGGAACAGCGAAGCGGTCTCCTCGATCGCGTCGTGGGTGCCGGCGCGGATGACGACAGGTACCCCGCCGGCAAGAGCCCGGGCGGTGATCGCCACGGCCACGTTGTCGAGTTCGTCGCTGCCGACCGCCACCACGGCGAGGCTTTTCTCGACCCCCAGCTTGTGCATGGTACGCCGCACGCTGCCGTCCCCGATCAGCACCGGAATGTCAGTTGCGCGGGTCAGCGCCCCGATGACGACGACGGACATGCTGGTCATTCTCGCGTGCGGACCCTTGGGTTGGCGTTCTGCAGGCCGGATGCGGCATTCCGAGGAGGAGACTGGGATTCCGGTCTAAGGCTCATATCAGGCCATCACCCTCCCGCGTGCCATACCGTACCCGGATGGGCCGAAAAGCGGACACACGGGTCCACGGAAGTCCTGTGGCCGGTCTGCCGCACAGCGCGTTTCCCAGCGACGACCTGCTGGACGCGGCGTTTCGCACGTTCGCAGACCCATTCATCGTCATGACCGCCATCCGCGAGGGCTCTGAGATCGTCGACCTCGAGTTCGGTTGGCTCAACCGACCGGCTGCGAAGTACCTCGGTGGCAGCCCCGAGACACTGGTGGGCAGGCGCCTTCTGCAACGGCTGCCCGCGCACGGTCCCACTGGGTTGTTCGCACGCTATGCGCAGGTCATCGAAACGGGTGAAGCGCTGGTGGAACACGATTTCCACTACCCCGTGGGGACTGCCGACGACGTGCGCAGATTCGACCTGCGCGGCGTGCGGTTCGGCGACGCCATCGCCCTCACATGGAGGGACGTGACCGAGCGCCACTCGCAGACCGAAGCATTGCGGCACTCCGAGAACCTCATGCGCACGGTGATTGCCAAAGCGACGATCGGGGTGGCAGTCGTGGGCCTGGACGGCACCGCCCGATTGGTCAACCGTGCCCTCCAGACGATGCTGCTGCGCGATGCGGACTGGCTCACCACGCGGCCGCTGATCTCGGTCATTCACCCCGAGGACCGGCACGTCGCCCGCATCGACCGCCAGCAACTCACCGACGGGGACGGCGACACCCTGGTCCGTCAGTTCCGGATGGTCCGTTCCGACGGGACCATCGTGTGGGTGCGCCGCACGGCAGTGCTGATGCGCGACCAGGACGGCGAACCCGACTGCCTGCTCGTGCAGGTCGAGGACCGCAGCGGAGAACACGAGGCCAGGGAACGCTTGCAGTACGAGCGCTACCACGACGAACTGACCGGTTTGCACAACCTGGCCTGGATCCAGGACACGTTGCAGACGGAGTTGTCGGCTTGCCCCCCGGACCGGCAGATCGGGGTGCTGTTCATCGACCTGGACAACTTCAAGGTGGTCAACGACTCGCTGGGTCACGGTGCCGGCGACCGGGTGCTGTCGACGGTGGCGCAACGCATCAGCGGCCAACTGCCGGAGCGAGCTCATCTCGGGAGATTCGGCGGTGACGAGTTCGTGGTCGTCGTCCCGGACGTCAGCAGCACCAAGCAGGTGGAGTTGATCGCGGAGCGCATCCTGCAGGCGGTCGCCACGCCGGTGCAGGTACTGGGGCACAGCGTGGTGCCCAGTGGCTGCATCGGGATCGGCCTGTCCACGGCTGTCTCCACGCCCGCCGAACTGCTGCGGGATACCGACTCGGCCTTGTTCAAGGCCAAGGCCGCGGGCCGCGGGCGGTGGCAGTTCTTCGACGAGGAGACGCACAGCGATGCCGTGGAACGGCTGACGATCGAAGGCGAGCTGCGCGACAGCCTGGGGCGGGATCGTTTCGTGGTGCACTACCAGCCCATCGTGCACCTGCTCGAGGAACGCATCGTGGGCTACGAGGCATTGGTGCGCTGGAATCACCCCACCCGCGGCTTGCTGTCACCCGCGCAGTTCCTGCCGGTGGCCGAGGAATGCGGACTGATCGTGGACATCTCTGGGGAGGTGACGACGACTGTCTGCCGCACACTGGCGGACTACCCGCAGATCCCATCCATCTCGCTGAACCTGTCAGCGGTGCAACTACTGCAGTCGGGCTGGTCGGCAGCACTGCTGCGGCACGCTCGCCAGGCCGACATCGACCCACACCGGCTCACTGTGGAGATCACCGAGACGTCTGCGCTGGAGATCTCGGCCCGCACCCGGTCGGGGCTGCGCACCTTGCGCAAGGCGGGTGTGAACGTGCACGTGGACGACTTCGGCACCGGGTTCTCCTCCATCGCTCTGCTGCGTGACCTGCCCGTGACGGGACTGAAGCTGGACGCGAGTTTCGTACACGATCTGACAGCGCGCAAGAGTGCCGCGAATGCCCTGGCTGCCGGACTGGCGGGTCTGGCCGACGGTCTGGGGCTGACTGGCATCGCCGAGGGCATCGAACGCGCCGAGCAGGCCAGCCGGCTGATGACACTGGGGTGGCGCTTCGGCCAGGGGTACCACTTCGGGCGTCCGCAACCGATCCCGGCGCTCAGTGAAGACCTGGCGCATTCCACAACGTGATGACGCGCTGCTCGCGTTCGAAGGACAGGTAGGACACCGTGCCGGTCTCCAGCATGAAGAGTCGGCCGGCGCGGGCGGGCAGGCCCAGCCAGGTCGCGGTCAGGATCCGCAGCACGTGGCCGTGAGCCACCAGCGCCACGTCCTGATCGGCCGCCAGATAGGGCTCGCACAACTCGAGCACACGGTGGCAGCGCACGGCGACGTCCTGCGGCTGCTCCCCCGGCGTGGCACCGGCGGGGATGTGCGCCTCCCAGATCACCCAATTCGGATCCTCGAGGTCCGCACGGATTTGCGCTGTGGTTCTGCCCTCGAAGCCGCCGTAGTCCCACTCGAGCAGATCGTCGAGGTACGCCTCTGGCGTCAGGCCGGCAAGCAGGGCAGTGTCCCGCGCGCGCTGCAGCGGGCTGCAGGCCACCCACGCGAACTCGTGACCGGCCAGATGGGGCTTGAGCCGGGCCGCCGCCTCCCGGCCGGCATCGGTGAGACCGATGTCGGTGCGCCCGGTGTGCTGGCCGCTGCGGCTCCACTCGGTCTGGCCGTGGCGCAGCATCAGGATTCCCGCCATGGGGGCACTCTGCCAGGCAAGTCCAGGGGGATGCGGAATTACCGTCGGCTGGGCGGCGCCGTGGCTAGGCTCGGGCGCTGCGGTTAGCGGAAAAGGCGGGGCGTTAGTCGCAAGTCCCGATGTGACTCGTAGACCGGCGTCTGGGGCTCACCGCGGGACTTACCGCCAATCAGACGGAGGGGCATAACCGGCTACAGCACCTTGCCCAGGAAGTCCCGGAAACGCGTGCTCTTCGGGTTGGCCAGGATCTCTCGCGGCACACCCTGCTCAGCCACGACGCCCTTGTCGATGAAGGCCAGTAGGTCCCCCACCTCGCGCGCGAAACCCATCTCGTGGGTGACCACGATCATCGTCATGCCCGACTGGGCCAGGCTGCGCATCACGTCCAGCACCTCGCCCACCAGCTCCGGGTCCAGCGCGGAGGTCGGCTCGTCGAACAGCATCAAGTCCGGGTCCATTGCCAGTGCCCGGGCGATCGCCACCCGCTGCTGCTGTCCACCGGACAGCTGCATGGGATAACTGTCGCCGCGGTCGCCCAAGCCGACCTTGCTGAGCAGGTCGATCGCACGCTCGCGGGACTGCTTCTTGTTGTCCTTGCGAACCACGACCGGACCGGCCATCACGTTCTCGGCGGCGGTCATGTGCGGGAAGAGGTTGAAGCGCTGGAACACCATGCCGATCGAACGGCGCTGCTCCGCGACCTCCTTGTCGTGCATCTCGTAGAGCTTGCCGCCGCGCTGCTTGTAGCCGATGAGTTCGTCGTCGACGCTCAAGCGCCCGGCGTCGATCTTCTCCAGGTGGTTGATGCAGCGCAGGAAAGTGGATTTGCCACCGCCGGAGGGGCCGACGATGCACGCGACCTCGCCGGTGTGGATTTCCAGGTCGATCCCGCGTAGCACCTCGTTGCGGCCGTAGGCCTTGTGCACGTTCTCGGCGAGTACCTTGACTGGCTTGTCAGTCACTGTCGCGCCCCCATCCCAGTCGGCGCCGGATCTTCTGGATCGGCGTGGGTGGCAGCTCGCGCATCGCACCCTTGGCGTAATACCGCTCGATGTAATACTGGCCGACCATCAGGATGCTGGTCAGGAACAGGTACCAGAGGCTGGCCATGACGGCCATGGGGAACGGCTGAAAGAGCCGGTTGCCGATCGCGCTGGCCTGGAAGAACAACTCCGTGGTCAGTGGCACGGCGATGACCAGCGATGTGGTCTTCAGCATCGAGATCGTCTCGTTGCCGGTCGGCGGCACGATCACTCGCATGGCCTGCGGAAGCACGATGTGGCGCAGGGTCTGCATCCGGCTCATGCCCAGCGCAGTCGCGGCCTCCTCCTGCCCCTCGTCCACGCTCAGGATGCCGGCGCGCACGATTTCCGCCATGTAGGCAGCCTCGTTCAAGCCCAGGCCCAGCAGCGCAGCCACGAAGGCCGGGATGAGGGTCTTGGTCTGGAACGTCAGCAACTCCGGACCGAACGGGATGCCCAGCGACAACGTCGTGTACAGGGCGATGATGTTGGCCCACAGGAACAGCTGCACGTACACCGGAGTGCCGCGGAACGCCCAGATGAACACCCAGGCGGTGCCGCTGAGCACCGGGTTCGGCGACAGCCGCATGATCGCGAGCACGACACCGAGCACGAGGCCGATGATCATGGCCAGGACGGTCAGGATCAGCGTGACCCCGACACCCTTGATGATGGGCGGGGCAAAGATCCAGTTCCCGATCAGCGACCAGCCCCAGTTGGGGTTGGTGATCAGGCTGTGCGCGGCCATCGCCACAGCGACAAGGACGATGGCCGCGCCCACCCAGCGCCCGGGGTGACGGACCGGGACCGCCTCGATCGGCGGCTTGGCCCGTTCCCCGGACGGCTGGGTGGTCTCGGTAGTCATCAGCTCACCCGGTCGAGGGGTTCACCTCGGAGGACTCGATGGCCCCGTTGGACACCCCCCACTGGTCGAGGATGGCTCCATACGTGCCGTCCTGGATGAGGGCGTCCACCGCGCCCTGGATGGCGGACGCGAAGTCGGTCTCGTCCTTGGGCACCACGATGCCGTAGGGCGCGGCGTCGTACACGTCGCCGAGTTGCTCGAGCTTGCCCGACTGCTGGATCGCGTAGGCCACGACCGGTGAGTCGGCGAGCATGGCGTCGGCCTTGCCGGACACGACCGCGGTGGTCGCCTCGGACTGCAGGCCGTACTGCTGGATGCTGATCTCCGGCTTGCCGGCGCTCTTGCAGTCGGCGTTGCGCGCCTCGATGTCGTCGACCTGCACGGTCGCCTTCTGCACGGCGACGGTCTTGCCACACGCATCGTCGGCCGAGATCCCCGACGGGTTTCCGGTCTGAACGGCCCAGGCGGTACCGGCGTTGAAGTAGGTGATCATGTTGACCTGCTTCTCACGCTCCGGGTTCACCGTGAAGCTGGACATCGACGCGTTGAACTTGCCGTTCTCGACACCCACGATCAGGGAGTCGAACGAGGCGTTCTCCCACTTACCCTGCAGCCCGAGCTTGGCGGCGATGGCGTTCCCGAGATCGACGTCGAAACCGGTGATCGTCTTGCCGTCCTCGGCCAGGAACTCGCTCGGGGCGTAGCTGGCGTCAGTGCCGAACAACAACGTGCCCGAGTCCTTGACGGCGGCGGGCACCTTCGCGGCCAGCGCGTCATCGGCGGTGACCGCGGGTGCGGATCCGCTCGGCGCCGGCGACGAGCTGCTGGAGCCCGAGTCACCCCCGCAGGCGGTCAGGGCCATGGCCCCTGCCGCCATCAGTGCGGCCATCCGGCCGACTGCAGAAACCTTCATCTGTTCTCTCCCTAAGCGCTTGCGTGGCCTCATGGTGCCACGAGGGCACCACGCTACGGGGGGAAATGTAGTCGTCCGCAGCGCGCCAGGCTCGCATTGGGGCACTTTCGGGGTCATCCAGGGTCTACTGTGCCCCTTGTGCCAACCGTTCCGTTCACGCCGTGGGGGGCAGTGACATGACGCAAACGACCGAGCCGGAACCGCAGGCCACGACGACCAAGGGACTGACGCTGTGGCCCGCCACGGCACTGGTCACCGGGACGATCATCGGGGCGGGTATCTTCACGCAGCCGTCCTGGCTGGCGCAGTACGGACCCATCAGCCTGCTGGGATTCGCGGTCACGGCCTTCGGCAGCGTCATGCTGGCGCTGACCTTCGCCTCGCTGGCCCGACGCACGCCGGACGTGGGCGGTCCGTACGCGTTCTCCCGGCAAGGGTTCGGTGACTTCGTCGGCTTCCAATCGGCGTGGACCTACTGGATCGGCGCGTGGGTCGGGGTCGGGGCGATCGCGAGTTCGATGGTCGTCTACCTGGGCGTGCTGATCCCCGCGGTGACCGAGAACAAACTCGTCAGCATCCTGGTTGCCGTGGGTGCGATCGCCCTGCTCACGTTCCTCAACACCAACGGCGTGGTCACCGGCGGCATCGTGTCGCTGATCCTCACGATCCTCAAAGTGGTGCCGCTGCTGCTCATCGGCACCCTCGGGTTCATCGCCTTCGACGCCGGCAACCTCGGACCGTTTAACGCCACCGGACTACCACCGCTGGAAGTCATCACGACTGTCATGGCCTACACGTTGTTCTCGTTCATCGGCGTGGAGGCGGCCACGATCCCGGCCGGGGACGTGCACGAACCTGACAAGACCATCCCCCGCGCCACGCTCATCGGTACCCTCGCCGCGGCCGCCGTCTACCTGCTGAGCACCACCGCGGTGTTCGGTGCGGTGGAGCACAAGCAACTCGCGAGCAGCGACGCGGCGTTCGCCGTGGCCGCTCAGAACATGTTCGGCAGTTGGGCCGGCAACGCCGTGGCCGTGGTCGCGGTTGTGTCCTGCCTCGGCGCGATGAACGGTCTGCTGCTGCTCTCCGGTCAGATCCCGATGGCTGCCGAGTTCGATGGCCTGGCGCCCAAGGCCTTCGGCAAACTGAACATCCACCACGCCCCCGGCACCGGCCTGATCATCAGCGGCGCCCTGGCCGCCTTCGTGCTGTGGTTCCAGCTGTCCGGGGGCGCCGGGTTGGGCGAGGCGGTGGCCACTTTGGTTCTCGTGTCCGCAGTGGCCACGATGGTGTCCTACGCGTTCAGCGCCGCGGCCGAGATCAAATGGCTGGTGCTGGACAAGGGGAAGATCCCCGTGGCACACCTCGCCCGCAAGATGACCGTCGCGATCCTGGCGCTGACCTTCACGATCATGGCGTTCTACGGCGGTGGCCACGAGGAGGTCTACTGGCTGTGGATGCTGATCGTGCTCGGCGTCCCGATCTACATCTACATCCTGTGGCGGCGCGCCGAGCATGGGGACAAGATCGGTGGGGCCACCTAGGGTCGCGCTGCAACTCTCGGGCTTGGGTCTTCGGGGATTGCAGCCTCAGCGCCGCATCGGTTAGAGGTTCCACCATCCGTTAGGCCGACTCGCCGCTCAACGCACTAACGGATGTTCCAAGGTCTAACCGATGGGCGAAGGTCTAACCGATGCGGCCGCGGTCAGGGCATAACAAGCGATAGCGGCCGCCGTCGCGACATTGAGCGAGTCCGTACCGCGGGCCATGGGGATCCGCAAGCGCACGTCAGTCGCGCGCTGCGCCTGCTCGCTCAACCCCGGCCCTTCGGTCCCCACCAGCAGCATCACAGGACCCGCCGGGCGCCATTCGCGCAGCGAGTCCTTCCCGGCCGGGTCCAGGGCGACCGTCTGCATGCCTCGCGCTGCCGCAATTCCGGCGCCGACGTCCGCCACCGTCGTCCACGGCATCGTGAACACCGCTCCCATCGACGTCTTCACGCTGCGCCGATACCACGGGTCGGCACAGCGCCCCGTGACGAGCACGGCATCCACTCCCAGTCCCGCAGCCGAACGGAAGATGGCACCGACGTTCGTATGGTCCACGAGGTCCTCGAGCAGGATTGCCGTCCGAGCCCCGGCCAGGATCTCGCGTGCGGCCGGTTGCGGCGGGCGTTCAAAACACGCCAGCGCGCCGCGGTGCAGCCGGAACCCGGTGATGTCGCGGAGAAGCGCTGGCGGCGCCACGTACACCGGCACGTCGGACGGCACATGCGGTTCCAGCCCTGGCCACCACTTCGCCTCCATCAGGGCGCTGTGCATGTGCAGTCCGGCGGCCAGCGGCCCGGCGGATCACCTTCTCGCCCTCGGCCAGGAAGATGCCCGCCTCCGGTTCGCTGACCATCCGCAACTGCATGTCGGTCAGCCGCGTGTAGGGCGCGAGCCGGTCGTCGGCGGGATCCTGTACGTCGATCAGCATCAGCGGCCCAGGAAAGCGACAGTGGCCGCCACGATGCCGACCAGGATGACTAGTCCGCGCAGCGCTACGGCCGGCAGACGGCGGGTGATGCGCCCGCCCAACCAGCCGCCCAGCAGCGAGGAGACGGCCAGGATCGCAGCCGCAGACCACAGCACCTTCCCGCCCACGACGAACACGACCGCCGCCGAGAGGTTCGCCACCCCTGCCAGTACGTTCTTGAAACCATTGGCATCGTGGATCGCCGTCACACCGCTGGCGGCAAGCGCCGCGAGGAACGCGATCCCCTGACCGGCCCCGAAGTATCCGCCGTAGAAACCCGAAGCGCTCAAGGCGACGGTGCTCGTACGGGGATTCGGCTCGGGCAGGTGCTTGAGCAGAAGTGGCTGCAACGCCACCAGCCCGACGGCCAGCAGGATCAACCAGGGCACTGCTGCACTGAACACCTCGCTGGGCAGGACCAGCACCAGCAACGCGCCGGCCATTGCGCAGGCGGCAACGATCAGCCCCCACCGCAGGACCCGCCGGTCCAGCACATCGCGAAACGCGTAGGCGCCGCTTGCACTGCCCGGCACCAGCCCCAGGCAGTTCGTCCCGTTCGCGATCACCGGCGGTACGCCCATGGCCAGCAACGTCGGAAACGTGATCAACGTGCCGGAACCCACAGCGGCGTTGATCCCGCCGGCGGCGAACCCGGCCGCGAACAGCCAGGCCATCTCCTGGCCGGTCATGCCACGTGGGCCGTCCAACGGCTGCCGTGCCGCTGGACCGAGACGGGCAAACCGAACGCGGTGGACACGGTCTCACTGCTCAGCGTGTCGTCGATCGGCCCCTGCGCGACCGCCCGGCCGTCGCGCAGCGCGAGCACATGGGTGGCGTTGGCCGGGATCTCTTCCACGTGATGGGTGACCATGACCACCGTCGGTGCGCCAGGTGCGGCCAGCAGGACGTCGAGGCGGCGCAGCAGATCCTCCCGGCCGGCAATGTCCAGTCCGGCGGCCGGCTCGTCCAGCAGCAGCAGTTCTGGATCAGCCATCAACGCCCGGGCGATCAGGGTGCGCTTGCGCTCGCCTTCGCTGAGCGTGCCGAAGCGGGCGTCGGCCAGATGCGACAGACCCCAGGCATCGAGCAGGTCGCGGGCACGGGCCTCGTCCAGTTCGTCATAGGCCTCTCGCCAGCGGCCCAGGACCGCCCACGCGCTGGTCAGGACGACGTTTCGCACGCGCTCGGAGTCCGGGACGCGAGCCGCAAGCGCCGCGCTGGCCAGCCCGATCCGGGGCCGCAGGTCGAACACGTCCACCGCACCGAGGCGTTCGTCGAGGATCTCGGCGGTGCCGGAACTCGGGATGGATCAGCGTGCCGGCGATCTGCAGGACCGTGGTCTTGCCCGCCCCATTCGGTCCGAGCACGACCCAGGTCTGTCCCTCAGAGACCGCCCAGTCGATATGATCGACGATCGCCCGGCCGCCCCGCTGAACGGACACGTCCACGAGGTTGATGACGTCGGCCACGGGACCTAACCCTACGCTGGGATGTCATGACGGTTGTTCCGCTGTCCTACCAGTTGTGCGGGTGGATCCCGGCCTGGTGGCGCGGCACGGCCGGCGGTGACGACCTGCTGGAACTGCTCGGATCGCAGGCCCTCGCGCGGGCCTCCGAGCTGCGGGCTTCGGTGACAGCGTTGACGGCCTACAGCCCGGAACTCGGAGTGGGTGTGCTCCCGGGGCCCAAGCCCGCCACCGAGGCTGCCGTCGCGGCTGGTCAGGCGGTGATCCTGCACGGTGGTGTCGGTGAGCCCGCAACGCTGTTGATACCCGCAGCGGACGGCTGGGAGTTCGTTCCTGCCGCGCCGCCGCGCCCGGTCGACCTCGACCTGCGGCAGGCGGCTGCGGACTTCGCCGAGGCTGTCGTGATCGCCGAGCAGGAGTTGCGCTCCACCGGCACCTCGTTCGACCAACCCGTGGCGCAGATGAGCGTGCGGCCGCTGCCACCGGGCGCGGATGCGGAACGCAAGGGCGTCTTGGTGCGCGCCGTGCGCGTCTGGAGTGCGGTGGCAGCAGTCCCGCCCGCGCGCCGTTCTCCGGCACTAGCGGACGTGGTGACCGCCAGCGCCCGCGCTGCCCTTGCTGCCTATACCGAGCCGGTGGTCAGCGCCCCCGCCCGCAGCCGGCGGTTCGCATGACCAGCACGCTGACGTTCACCGGCCATGACCGTCCCGGCATCACTGCTCACGTGCTCGGCGCGCTGGGCGATTCCGTGCCGATCCTGGACATCGAGCAACTGGTTGTGCAGGGACGACTCGTGCTCTCCGTGGCCGTTGATGCCGATGCGGTGGACGGAGTTGACGCGCTGGCGCAATCCCTGGGTCTGGAACTCGACGTCACTCGCGAGTGCATCGACGTGGTTAACCGGACGGCCGCGACTGCCGTTGTGGTGCTCATGGCCCCCACCCTGCGGGCGGCGGACATCGCCCGGGTTGCCGGCGAGATCGCCGAACAAGGCGGCAACATCGAACGGATCGTGCGGATCGCCGACTACCCGGTCACAGCTGTCGAGGTCACCGTCTCCGGTGTCAGCGCCACGGCGCTGAAACACTCCCTGGGCCCGGTGTCCCGCGAGATCGGAATAGACGTGGCCGTGCAGTCGGCGGCGATCATCCGGCACGGCGCCCGGCTGGTCGTGATGGACGTCGACTCCACGCTGATCCAGGACGAGGTCATCGACCTGCTGGCTCGGGAGGCGGGATGCGAGGCCGCCGTGGCCGAAGTCACCGAGCGGGCAATGGCCGGCGAGTTGGACTTCGCGTCCTCGTTGCAGCAACGCGTTGCCGCGCTGGCTGGAACCCCGGAGTCGGCGCTGGCGGTCGGTGCGCGACGCCGTCCGCATGACACCCGGAGCCAGGACTTTGTGCCGGACGCTGGTGTCCCTTGGCTATCGGCTCGCGTTGGTGTCGGGTGGTTTCGAGGAGATCGTCGGGCCGCTGGCCGCCGCCACCGGCGTCCACCGGTTCCGCGCCAACCGGTTGGAAGTCGTCGACGGCAAGCTCACGGGCCGGGTCATCCCCCCGATCGTCGACCGCGCCGGGAAGGCCCAGGCGTTACGCGAATTTGCTGAGGAGTTCGGCTTCGACCTGTCGCGAACCGTGGCCATCGGGGACGGCGCGAACGATCTCGACATGCTGGCAACAGCGGGCCTGGGGGTGGCGTTCAACGCGAAGCCCGCCGTTGCCGCAGGCCGCGGATGCCGCGGTGACCGCGCCCTACCTCGACTCGGTCCTTTACCTATTGGGGATCACCCGCGAGCAGGTGCAAGCACTGGGGTAGATGCTTGGGGCGCTGTCGCGTTGTTGTCACGACACGCCGAGGTTTGGGACAACAGCACGAGAAAACCGGCGTCAACCCCGCGCGACTGTGAACTCAGCCAGCCGTGCGCAGCCCGGGCTTCCAGCCTGAGAAGGGCGCATCGGCCCGCAGCACGGCAAAGGCCGCGGTCGGGAACTTGGCCTGACCCACCCCGCTCAACGCCTCGGCCAGATCCTCGGTCCCGGGGTTGTGCGCCACGAGCAGCACGGTGTCCGCCTCGCAGCGGCGCACGTACTCGAGCATGACCTTCGGCGAGGCGAGGTACAGACCGGGTTCGTCACGACGCCGGACCACGGAGAGCGAGGCAGAGGCGAGGTCGAACGTCATCTGCGCCCGCAGGGCTGTCGAGACCAGTGCCAGGTCGATGGGACCGACCGCCTCGGCCAGCAACTGCCCGGCTACCGGCGCATCCCGGCGGCCGCGGCCGTTGAGCGGGCGGTCATGATCGGGCACCCCCGAGGGATAGGCACTCTTGGCGTGCCGCAGCAGCACCAGCGTCGAGGTCATGACTGATTGTCGCGCAAGACGCCCGCCTGCAGCACAATGCCTCGTGTGACCCATCAACTCGATCCGCAGTTCGCCGCGCTCGATCTGGCGTCGCTGCAGGACGCGGCGCTGTCCACGTGCAGGGCGTTCAACGCGACGTATGCCTGCATGCGCGTGCAGCAGATCAAGACCCGCGTTCTGCATCTTCGCGACCAGCAGGTCGAGACGTCGCTGGACCACCGAGACCTCGGCGTGGGCGTCCGGGTGGTAGTGGACGGGGCCTGGGGGTTTGCGGCGACCAGTTCGCTGACCCCGGAGGCAGTACGGAGGGCGGCCAGGCGAGCCTGCGAACTCGCCCAGCGATGTGCCGGGCTGCCCGGGCCACGCGTGCAGATCGCCGAGGAGCCGGTGGCTCGCGGCACGCATGTCTCGTCGTACGCGGTCGACCCGTTCGACGTGCCGGTGGCTGCGATGGTGGACGTGCTGCGTGACCGAGCCGGACTGATGCAGGGTCTGGACCACACCAGCGCCAGCCTGGAATGCGCCAAGGAGACCGTGTTCCTGGCCGACCTGGCAGGTGCGGAGATCCGCCAGCAGCGCGTCCGCTTGTACCCGGTCTACACCGGAGTGCGGATCACGGCCGACGGCTTCGACGACATGTCGACCATCGCGGCACCCGTGGGGCGCGGGTGGGAGTACTGCCTCGACGGTTACGACTGGGAGTCCGAACTCACCGCGCTCCCCGGCCTGCTGGACGAAAAGTGCGCCGCGCCGAGCATCAAACCGGGCCGCTACGACCTGGTCATCGACCCCACCAACCTGTGGCTGACCATCCACGAGTCGGTGGGGCATGCCACCGAGAAGGACCGTGCGCTGGGCTACGAGGCGAACTACGCGGGCACCTCATTCGCGACTCCCGACCAGCTCGATCGCCTGCAGTACGGCAGCCCGCACATGAACATCCGCGCGGACCGGACCGCTGAGCACGGCCTGTCCACGGTCGGCTGGGACGACGAGGCGGTGGCCGCCCAATCCTGGGATCTGATCCGTGACGGCGTGCTGGTCGGCTACCAACTCGACCGGCAGATGGCGGCACCCGAACGCTCCAACGGATGCGCCTACGCCGACAGTGCCGAGCACGTCCCGATCCAGCGGATGCCGAACGTGAACCTGCAGCCCAGCCCCGACGGTCCGGACACCGCCGGGCTGATCGGGCAGGTCGAGGACGGGATCTACATCGTCGGCGACAAGTCCTGGTCGATCGACATGCAGCGCTTCAACTTCCAGTTCACCGGGCAGCGCTTCCACCGCATCCGCAACGGCCGCCTGGACGGCCAGGTCAAAGACGTTGCTTACCAATCCACGACGCTGAACTTCTGGAACGCGCTGGCGGCGTGCGGCGGCCCGCAGACCTACGTGCTGGGTGGCGCGTTCAACTGCGGGAAAGGCCAGCCGGGACAGGTGGCGCCGGTGTCTCATGGCTGTCCGAGCGCGTTATTCACCCAGATCCCGATCCTCAACACCCGCGCGGAGGCCGGCCGATGAGTTACGAACTGGTGGCCGCCGCCCTCGGGGAACTCGACGAGGGCAGTGCAATCCTGCGAGTGGGCCACAGCCGCAACCTGCGGTGGGCGAACTCTGCACTGACGACCAACGGCGACATGCAGACCACGAATCTCACGGTCGTGGCCAGTGGCGCGGCAGACCAGGGCCGCCGGGTGGCCGTCCTGTCCGGTCAGGTTGCGGACCCCGCCGAAGCGGCTGCTTTGGCGTCTGCCGCACAGCAGGCGATGCGCGACGCGGCTCCGGTGGACGCGACAGCTCTGCCACCCGGTGAACGACGCGATATCGACGAACCCGCCGCCGAGCTTGACGATTCGACCACCGAAACCATGCTGGCCGGAGTGGGCCAGTTCCTGGAGTCCGGCGCGGCCCAGTTCGGCTACGCGGAGGCCGATCGCGTTACCACCTACCTGGGCACCACGGCGGGAACCGGCGTGCGGCATGTGCAGGATTCGGTGCGGTTCGAGGCCAGCGCCCGCGACGACACCGGTTCGACCTGGTGGGGAACGAACACATGGGATGCCGACTTCGCCGCTGCGGCCGCCCAACAAGCGCAGGACCTACGGCTGCAGGCGGCCCGCGAGCAGCTCGCACCTGGCCGGCACACCGTCCTTCTGACGCCGTCCGCTGTGGCCGACCTGCTGATCTACCTCACGTGGTCGGCAAGCGGTCGCGATGCAGTCGAGGGGCATAACGTGTTCGCCCGCACCGGCGGTGGCACCCGGATCGGGGAGGCACTGTCCGACCGGGACCTGACCTTGTACGCGGATCCGGACTACCCCGGCCTACAGACCTGCGGCCACGCCGTCGTGGAAGCCAACTCGAGCATGGAGTCTGTATTCGACAACGGCCTGCCGCTGGCCCGGCAGGACCTGCTGCGCGGGGGCAGGCTGGTCGGGTTGCGCGCGTCCCGGCCGACGGCGACCCGCTTCGGGCTGCAGCCGTTCTACCTGGCCGACAACCTCATCCTCGAGGACGCCGCCGGGCATGGGACCATGGCCGATCTGATCGCCCGGACGCAGGATGCCGTGCTCGTCAACTGCCTGTGGTACATCCGGGAGGTCGATCCGCAGACGTTGCTGCTCACCGGGCTCACGCGAGACGGGGTCTACCGCGTGCGGGACGGGCAGATCGTGGCGGCGCTGCCCAACTTCCGCTTCAACGTGGCCGTTCCCGACCTGTTGAGCAGGATCCGGGATGCTTCCGGGACGCAGTCCTGCCTGCCGCGGGAATGGGCGGACTGGTTCGTGCGGACCGCCATGCCTGCGCTGGTGGTGGACGACTTCAACCTCAGCAGCGCCAGCGACGCACGGTGAGGAGGGGATGGCTGGCAGCGGTGTTGCGTGTGGAATCGCAAATCGGTTAGCACGCTGGGCATCGGTGAGCGTCACGGGCATGAAAACCCCCCCGCGGTGCTAAGGAACCACTGATTAACCATGCCCCGGCTGCAACGTGCCTGAGCGCGCAATCTGCTTCACCCCACATCTAGCGCCATAGCGCTGCTATGACCCACGATGTGGGTCTTGCATCTCACACCCTCAGCCACGTCTCGCTCGGAACAGCGTTAATCAGTACCTCCCTAACGGATGCCCGGAATGCTCACGGATCGGGCGCGACGGGCCGCGGCGCGGGGAACATCGCGCCTAAGGGTCAACCCTGCGGCGGCGAACCGATCTGCCGCTGGTCGTTGACGATCATCGTCGGCGGTGCGGCCTCGCTGCGCTTACGTCCGGCGTTGGCCATGATCACGGCGACGTAGGGCAGCACCACGGCCCCGGCCACGAGCGTCCACCGCAGCCACCCCGACGCGATGATGGCGCCGATGAAGCAGACCGTGCGGATCGCCATCGAGATCAGGTAGCGGCGGGTGCGGGCGCGCTGGTCCTCCAGGATCGAAACCTGGGCACCCGTAATGGAGACGCTCTCCTGGGACCGTGCCACACCTCCACGGTAGTCTCGGCCCGGCGAACCCGCCAACGAACCCGGGAGCCGCAGTGACTGCCACGCTCGAACGTACGCCGCCCCGCGCGGCCGTGCGCACCTGGCCACTGGCAACGGCCGCCATCGTGACGCTGCACTTCGCGTTCTGGGGGCTGACCATGCTCCGGGGCTGGCTCTACTGGGACGACTTCATCCTGCAAGGGCAGGCGGCCCGACTGGGCCTGTCGACGGACCTGCTGCTGAACAACCACGACGGCCACGTCATGCCGGCGGTGTACGCCATCGTGTGGTTCCTGCAGGATCTGGGCGGCTTGGACTACGGCGTTGTCGCGGTCAGCATGCTGCTCGGCCAGGTCGCCCTTGTCGTGTCGGCTGTCCTGGCGTTCCGGGCCGTGCTGGGTCACGGCATGGGGTCAGCCGTTGCACTTGCCGTGTTCCTGCTCAGTCCGATCATGCTGCCCGGCTTCACCTGGTGGTCGGCTTCGCTCACCCTCACGCCGATGCTGACCTGCTTGCTGTTCGCGACAGTGGCGCAGGTCAGGTATCTGCGCAGTGGGTCCACGGGGTCGGCAATCACCGCGTATGTGCTGGTCGCGGTGTCGCTGTGCTTCTTCGAGAAGAGCTTGCTGATCCCGGTCTGGCTGTTCCTGCTCACCGTGCTTGCGACTCCCGAATCAGGCTTCCTGGCCGCCACGAGGCTGACCCTGCGACGGCATTGGCGACTGTGGACTGGCTGGGTCGTGCTGGGGCTTGCCTATCTCGTGGCTTTCGGCCAGGTCGCCGAGGGTCGTACCCATCTGCCGACCGGTCCGGGTCAGGTCGTCGACCTCGTGTGGCGAGCGCTTACGGCCACGATCGCCCCGGGCCTGGTGGGCGGCCCAGTGTGGTGGGTGCCCGTGGACTACAGCGCCTCGTTCGCCGATCCCCCGTTCTGGCTGCGGCTGCTGGGCGCTGCCGCGCTGCTGTTCGCGATCGTCGCGGGGGTCCGCCAGGCTGGTCCGGCCCGCAAAGCCTGGATCGCTGCCGGCATCTACCTCGCCCTGGACCTGACGACATTCGCGGTGGGCAGGCTCGGGCCTGCGGGCGACCCCGGCGTCGTGCAAGCCGGACGTTACGTGGCCACCAGCATGGTGGCGATCGCCGTTGCCTTGGGCGCCACGGCCCACGCCCGGAGGGCCGCACTGCAGCATCCGCGTGTGCGCTGGCCGTTGGTCGGCGGACTGACCCTGGCCGGTCTCCTGACCTTGTTCTCCGTCTTCGGTTATGCCGCGATCTGGGGCGACAACCCAGCCCGCACGTGGGTGGGCAACGCCCGCGCCGATCTCGCCCGCGCCGACGCGGCCGTTCCCCTGCTGGACCAGGACGTGCCCGATTTCCTGCTGCTTCCCGTGACCCATCCCTACAACCAGATCAGCTGGTTCCTTGCGCCGGTCCGGCCGCAGCCGGGGGTTTCGGCGAGCACGAGTCAGCTGCAGATCCTGGACAACCGAGGCCACCTGGTCCCCGCCGCGGTGGACGGTCCGGCCGCAACCGCCACGACCTGTACGCCCGTGCCCCCGGGCGCCTCTGTCACCCTGCCGTTGGAGCACGCGGTGATTGCGTGGCTGCACACCGTCGCGATCGACTACCAGGCACAGCGCGCGGGCGTGATCGAGGTGTCCATCGGTTCCGGAGATCCGGTCCCGGCCACGGTCGTGTCCGGACGCCATCAGGTCTTCGTGCGCGCAGAGGGGGGTGAAGCCAGCGTGACCGTGCGGGCCACCGATGCCTCGCTGTGCGTCGCCGGGGTGAAGGTAGGCGCTGTTGTCCCGGCGGACCTGCCGTACGGTGGAGGCACCGACATCACCGATCAACTCGAGGATCTCGAGAACGGAGGCAGACAGCCATGAGCAACCGCACCTACCGTCTCACCGAGATCGTGGGCACCTCCCCCGACAGCATCGACCAGGCGGTCCGCAACGGGATCGGCCGGGCGTCGCAGTCCCTGCGCCACATCGACTGGTTCGAGGTCACCGACATCCGCGGGTACATCCGCGACGGCGACGTGAACCACTACCAGGTGACGCTGAAGATCGGCTTCCGGCTCGAGGACGAATAGCCACTTGTCCGACGTACTGACGGTTCTCAAGCGCCCGACCTGGTGGGGTCTGCTGCTCGCGTTACCGTTCGCGATGGCACTGTGCCTCGTGGCCGCCAACTGGCAATGGGATCGCTATGAACGACGGTCGGCCGAGCAGCAGCGCGCCGACGCCGTCGAGAGCACAGCCCCAGTACCGCTGAACGCTGCCCTGCAGCCCGGCCAAGACTCACCAGCACTGGCCCAGTTCACACCTGTCACGGCCACCGGCACCTATGACCCGCAGACGATCCTGATCCGCAACCGTTCGCTGGACGAATTGCGCGGAATGTGGGTGGTCAGTCCGCTGCGACTGGCTGACGGCGGTGTGGTGCTGGTCCTGCGGGGCTGGCAAGAAGCCACCCGGGACAACGTGCAGAGCCCCGACCTGCCCTCGCCACCTACCGGGCAGGTCACCGTCACCGGGGTCCTGCAACCCTCGGAGCGCAAGCGCGGTGTCGGGCTGCTGAGCAACGGTGAGGCAACCACGCTGAACACCGAGACGCTGTGCCCAGATGCCGCGTGCTACCGGGCCTACGTGCAGTTGATCTCCTCACAGCCCGCGGACACGGTGACGGCAGTGCCTGTCCGTGGTCCCGGTCTGGGCCCGCACCAGGGCTACGCGGGGCAGTGGGTGATCTTCGCTCTGATGCTGCCTGTCGGCTACGTGATACTCCTTCGGCGTGAAATCCGGGAGACGCGTGCGGCACGCAACCCCATGACCGTGTCCAGCTGAGGCAGGATGGAGGCATGGATCTTGGCCTGCAGGGCCGCTGTTTCGTACTGACCGGCGCGTCGCGCGGTCTGGGATTCGCGGCCGCCCAGGCGCTGGTCGCCGAGGGCGCGAACGTCGTGGTCGTCGCCCGCGACCAGGCCACGCTGGACAACGCCGTCGCCGACCTGGGAGCGGGAGCCTTCGGAATCTCCGCTGACCTTGGGGCCGAGAGCACCTCGGAGATCGTGACGGCGGCGGCCCTCGCCCGCTTCGGCCGGCTGGACGGTGCCCTGATCAGCGCCGGCAGCCCGCCGCCCGGGACTCCGATGACTGCGTCCGACGACGCCTGGCGGGCCGCCTTCGAGACGTTGTTCCTCGGCGGTCTGCGGATGGCCCGGGCGACAGCTGCTTCGGTGACCCGGGAAGAGGGCCTGCCGGGTACCTCGGGCAGCATCCTCATGGTGCTGTCGACCTCTGCCCGCTCCCCCATCCAGGGGCTGGCACTGTCCAACGGCTTGCGGCCGGGCCTGGCCATGATGGTCAAGGACCTCGCCGACGAACTTGGGCCGCAGGGGGTCCGGATCAACGGCATCCTGCCCGGCCGGATCGCCACCGACAACGTCTTCGCCCAGGATGCCCGGCAGGGGGACCCCATGGCGGTGCGGCGGCGCCGGGAGGGCGCGATTCCGCTGCGGCGCTACGGCGAGCCCGACGAGTTCGGCGCGGTGGCGGCGTTCCTGCTGTCCCCGGCGGCTTCCTACATCACCGGCGCGTTGATCCCGGTCGAGGGTGGAGCGCTGCGGTCGCCGTGACGCGACACGATGTGGGGGCGAACTACGGCGAACCCGCGGAGCCAATTCGTGAGCATTCCGGGCATCCGTGAGCACCGCGGGCGGGGTTTTTGGTCGCCGGAAGGCTAACCGATGCCCAGAGTGCTAACCGATTGCGAGTCCACCGACATGCCACTGGTCGTCAGAAAGCCGCGCGGGCTGAGGTCCGCAGCGCGCGAGGCCCGTCCGCCTCAGCCGACGGTCGTCAGGCTGAACTGCGCGTAGTGCCGCGCGTAAACGCCACCGGCGCCCAACAGGTCGTCGTGCGTGCCGCGCTCCACGATCCGGCCATCCTCGACGACCAGGATCAGGTCGGCGTCGCGCACGGTCGAAAGCCGGTGGGCGATCACCAGCGACGTCCGGCCGGTCAGCGCCGCGGACAGGGCACGCTGCACTGCCCGTTCGTTCTCGCTGTCGAGGTGGGCGGTGGCTTCGTCCAGGACGACTACGCCGGGACGTTTGAGCAGCAATCGGGCGATCGCCAGCCGCTGCTTCTCTCCCCCGGACAACCGATAGCCGCGATCCCCAACCACGGTGTTGAGCCCGTCCGGCAGGCTGCGGATGAGCTCGGCGATCTGGGCGTCCTCGCAGGCTGACCAGATCTGCTCGTCGGTCGCCTCCGGCGCGGCGTAGCGCAGGTTCACACCGATGGTGTCGTGGAACATGTGCGCGTCCTGCGTCACATAGCCGACGGTGTTGCGCAGTGAGGCCAGGGTGGCGTCTCGCACGTCGATCCCGCCGAGCCGTACGGCACCGGTGTCCACGTCGTAGAGCCGGGCGACCAGTTGCGTGATCGTCGTCTTGCCGGCGCCACTGGGACCGACCAGCGCGACCATCGCACCGGCCGGGATGCTGAAGTCAACGCCGTGCAGGATCTGTTCGCTCAAGCGCGCCTCCTCGACCGCCACGCTCTCCAGGGAGGCCAGGGAGACCTCGTCGGGCGAGGGGTAGTGGAAGTCGACGTTCTCGAACTGCACGCCCACTGGCCCGTCCGGCAAGTCGACTGCGCCCTCGCGCTCACGGATGAGCGGTGGCAGGTCGAGCACTTCGAAGACCCGCTCGAAGCTGACCAGCGCCGTCATGACGTCGACCCGGACGTTGCTGATGGCTGTCAACGGCCCGTACAGCTGAGCCAGCAAGCCGGTTAGCGCGAGCAACGTGCCCAACGTCATCGCCCCACCGACGACCAGATTGCCGCCCACCCCGTAGACCAGCGCAGTGGCAAGGGCGGCCACCAGCGTGAGCGCGGTGAGGAAGTACCGGTTGGCCATCGCGATCTGCACGCCGATGTCGCGCACTCGACCCGCTTTGCCTGCGAAATCGGCATCCTCCTGGAGAGGCCGGCCGAACAGTTTGGCCAGCAGTGCGCCGCCGACGTTGAACCGCTCGGTCATCTGCGTGCTCATGTCGGAGTTGAGTTGCATCTGCTGACGGGTGAGGGTCGCCAGCCGCCGCCCCATCCACTTGGCAGGCAGGATGAACAACGGCACGAGCACCAACGCCGCCAGCGTGATCTGCCAGGACAGCGCGATCATCGTCACGAGCACGACCACCAGACTGATCAGGTTGCCGAGAACGCCAGACAGGGTCGAGGTGAAGGCCTGCTGGGCCCCGATCACATCGTTGTTGAGCCGCGACACCAGCGCGCCGGTCTGGGTCCGCGTGAAGAACGCGATGGGCTGACGCTGCACGTGCGCGTAGACCTCACTGCGCAAGTCGAAGATGAGCCCCTCGCCGATCTGGGATGACTGCCATCGGCTGATAAGTCCGACGACCGCGTCCACTACGGCCAGCAGGGCCACGAGAATCGCCGTCCCGGTCACGACTGCCGCGTTCCCCGGGGTTATGCCGTCATCGACGATGCGCTTGAAAAGCAAGGGCTGGGCCACGACCAACAGGGAGTCCACCACGAGAAGCAGCAGGAAGCCGATGATCAAACGCCGGTAGCGAGTTGCGTATCCAAGGATCCGCCGGATCGTTCCTGGAGCGAGTTTGTGCTCGATGACGGACTCGTCGCGGCGGAAGGAGCGCATCGTGTTGTGCGCACCCATCATCGACATGGCCCCACCTCGTTCCCGGTCCCTAGAGGGCAACCGCGTGAGGGGCTATTGCATTCCCTCTATAGCGAAGGAACCGGCAGTTCACCACGATCGGATGAACTGCCGGTTCCTTCAGGTCGTCAGGCAGGGACCTCAGGCGTTCGCGGCGCTCTTCGCGCCATTGCCTCGGGTCGGCCCGCCGCGGCCGCGCAAGGGGACGTCGGCTTCCACCAGCAGCCGATGGATGAAGCCGTAGGAACGCCCCGTCTGCGATGCCAGTTCGCGAATGCTGGCACCCTTCTCGTACTGCTTGCGGAGGTCGGCCGTCAGGGTCTCACGCGCCGATCCGGTGATGCGGCGCCCCTTGGGCAGAGTGGTCATCGAAGAAGCCTTTCGCTCGATGGAGGGGGTAGTGGAAGTTTACGCTACGTTTCGAATTCATCACCGTCAGCGACACTCAAGCCAGTGCCACCAAGTCGGCGTACCCTTCGTCCCAGAGGTCCTCTACCCCATCGGGAAGCAGCAATACTCGGTCCGGCGCAAGAGCTGCGACCGCGCCCGGATCATGGGTCACCAGGACTACGGCCCCCTCGTACTCCCGCAATGCGGACAGCACTTGCTCGCGAGAGGCCGGGTCGAGGTTGTTCGTCGGCTCGTCGAGTAGCAGGACGTTGGCGCCGGACACCACGAGACAGGCCAAGGCCAAACGGGTCTTCTCACCGCCGCTGAGCGTGCCGGCAGCCTGGAACACCGTGTCCCCGCTGAACAGGAACCGGCCGAGCACCGAACGCGCCTCTCCGGCGCCGAGTTGTTGAGCCTGCGCCTGCAGGTTGTCCAGCACGCTGGCCTCGCGGTCCAGCGTCTCGTGCTCCTGGGCGTAGTAGCCGGTGACCAAGCCATGACCGGGGATGACCTCGCCTGTGTCTGAGTCCAGTTGACCGGCGAGGATGCGCAGCAAGGTGGTCTTGCCCGCTCCGTTCAGGCCGAGCACGACCACGCGAGCGCCGCGGTCGATGGCAAGGTCCACGTCAATGAACACCTCGGCCGACCCGTAGGACTTGGACAGCCGCTTGGCGGTCAAGGGCACGCGGCCGCACGCTTGTGGGGTCGGGAAGCGCAGCGCCGCAGTCTTGTCCTGCTGCCGCTGCGGTTCGACGGCCTCCAGCAACTGGTCGGCGCGCCGCAGCATCGTCTGGGCCTGCCGCGCCTTGGTGGCTTTGGCGCGCATGCGCTCCGCCTGGCTGCGCAGAGCGTCAGCCTGCTTCGCAGCGTTCGCGGCTTCCCGGCGGCGGCGCCTGGTGTCGATCTCGATCTGCTTCTGGTAGGCATCCCAGCCGATCGCGTACACGTCGAGGACGGAGCGGGTGGCGTCGAGGTGGGCGACCCTGTTGACGACCTCGCGCAGCAGGTCCACGTCGTGGCTGATGACGACCAGGCCACCGGCGTAGTTCCGCAGGTAGCCACGCAGCCACATGATCGAGTCGGCGTCGAGGTGGTTCGTCGGCTCGTCCAATAGCAGCACCCCCGCACCGCCGTACAGGATCCGGGCCAGTTCCACGCGGCGTCGCTGACCGCCGGACAGCGTGCCAAGGTCGCGGGCCAACTGCTCGGCGGACAGCCCCAGCCCGTCGGCGACGGCCAGCGCCTCGGCTTCGGCCGCATAACCGCCTTGCGCCAGGAACTCGGCCTCCGCCGCGGCGTATTTGCGCATGGCTTCGTCGCGCAGTGCCGGGTCCTCCATGCGGCGTGCCTGCTTCTGCATGCGGGTCACGGCGGCCTCGAGGCCCCGGGCGCTCATGATCCGGGCGAGGGCGGATTGGCTGCCGTCGGCCGCGGTGGGATCCTGCGGAAGGTAACCGACCTCGCCTCGGGTCACGGTGCCCGCCGCCGGCTGGCCGAGGCCAGCCATCACCTTCATCAGCGTGGTCTTGCCGGCGCCGTTACGGCCCACTAGTCCTACTCGGTCGCCCGGACCCACACGTAACGACGCGCCCTCGAGCAGCAGCCGCGCCCCCGCGCGGAGTTCGACGTCAGAGGCCTGGATCACGGGTTCCACTGTGGCAAACGTGTGGGCGGTCCGTCGCAGGGGTTCTCGATCCCCCGGGGACCGCGCGCGCTACACGTCGAGTTCGACGTCGGTCATTGGGTACGCGACGCAGCAGTGAACGTACCCGAACGTGGCATCGGACATCCGCAGCTTCGCCTCGTCGGCACTGTGCACCTCGCCCTTCACCACGCGCACCCGGCACAGACTGCACTCCCCGGACCGGCACGCCGTCTCCGGTGTGATCCCGTGATCCTCGAGCGCGTCCAGCAGCGGACGGTTGCGCGGGGTGCGGAAACTCCCCTCGCGGGTGGTCACCGTCACCTCCTGCGTCGGGTCGCATCCGGTGGGCCAGCTCGCCTGGGCCGCGGGATCGGAAGGCGCACCGTTGGCTTCGAAGCGGATGCGGTGGCGGGGATGACCGAGGCGGCCCAGTTCGGCAAGCGTGAAGGGGTACATCGCCTGCGGCCCGCAGACGTACACCATCCGCCCGTCGAGTTCCCCGGCCAGATCCCGGATGACGTCGGCTGTGATCAGATCGCCGATGACGTGGTCGACCCGGACGCCTTCGACAGCGCGGTCCAGTTCCTCGCGGAAGATCACGTCGTCGGACGTGCGTGAACCGTAGATGAGGTGGAAACGCCGCGCGAGGTTGTTGTCCTGGATGTCGCGGATCATGCTCATAGCCGGGGCGACTCCGGAACCGCCGGCGATGAACACCACGTCGTCCCCGTGGAAGAGCGGGTTGTAGTAGAACGTGCCCATCGGGCCGGTCGTGGTGGCCTCGTCCCACTCGGTGTCCAGCAGCAAGTTGCTTACGCGACCGCCGGGGACCCGCCGCACGGTCAGGTCATAGTGCTCCCGATCCGCAGGACTCGAGGAGATCGCGTAGGGCCGGCTGGTGCCGTCGACGAAGAGGTTGACGTACTGGCCAGCCAAGAACGGCGGCAATGGCTCCTCGCCGGCATCGCGCAGCCGGAACGTTGCGCTGCTGGTCGTCTCGGGGATGACCTCCGAGACTCGCAGGTGCAACCGCTTGGGGTGGTAGGTGTCGACGGTCGATCGGACCTGATCCCAGTAGTCGGTGCTGTCAGGCTCGCGCGATGCGATCTCGGCTTCGATGGCGGCCGAACCGTCGTACAGGTCAGCGATCGGGTGGGGCATGTCGTACCTTTCGAAGTCAGGCGGCCTGGGACCGCAGCAGTCGGCGGGCGGCGCTGAAGCCGGCTTGTAAGGTGGGCTGGAAGCCGCCCATGCCGGTCCAGGAACCAGCGAGATGGAGTCCGGGCACCTGCGGCCGGCGCTCGTTGGTGCGGAACAACCAGTTCTCGGTGGCGTCCTGGTCGTATCCGTAGATGGCTCCCCCGGGGTGACCGAGGTAGTGCATCATCGTCATCGGCGTTGCCACGTCGATCTCCTCGATCGCATCCCGGATGTCGGGCACGACCGTTTCGCTCAGGTCCAGCAGGGTCTGCGCATAGGCGAACTTGGTGCGGTGGTAGTCGGCTGGGTCGAGGCCCTCCCACGCCGACGCGTATTGCAGGGTCAGCAGACTCACATGCGTCGTTCCGGAGGGCGCGAACCCGATCGGGGCCACGTCGTAGGAGGTGAGGCAGATGCCTCGCGCGGGCTGCAGGGTCCGCCACGATTCGTAGGTGGCCAGGTCGTTGGTGTCGGCGTTGACGAAGCTCGTGCTGGTCGTGAAGCCGAGCTCGGCAGGCGAGGCATTCAGCCCCATATGGAGCACGAAGGCAGACACTCCGATCCGGCGCGTGCCCAGGTCTTTGCTGACGGCCTCCGGCACCGCGATGCCCTCGAGCATTTCGTAGGTGGCCGGCAGCGAGGAATTCGAGACCACGTCGCGCGTTGCGATCTCCTGGCCGTCGTCGAGTCGCACGCCGGCCACGTGACCGTCCCGCACTAGGATCTGCTCGACCTCGGTGTTGAACAGCGCCTGGCCGCCGGCCGCTGTGAACGCGTCGAAGATGGCTGCGGACATGGCTTGCGAACCACCGCGGATGTGCCACGGCTTGTACTCAAGGTAGGCGAACAACAGCGTCGCCATGTCCTGGAACGGGAGCTTCTCGGGCGGCTGACCGAGGTATCCCCAGTAGGCGCCCAGGGCGTGCTTCAGGCCAGTGTCTTCGAAGTACTCGTCGAACACCTCCTTGCTGGGTCGCAGACCCTGACGGAACAGGACCGGGTCGATCTGTTCGGCCGGCATGCGCATAGCCGCCACCTGCCACATGGCCACCTGCCGGACCAAGTCGAAGAACTTCCGCGCGCGATCGCCGTTGCCCGGGAATCCTTCCCCGATCGCGTTGATGGCCCCCTCCCAGTCGGCGGGAAGCGTGAGATCCACGACGCCCGGCACGACGGCGCGATACAGATCGCGCTCCTCAACGAACTCGATCCTTTCCGAGACGCCCAAGGCGTCGAACAGTCCCCGCAGCGAGAACGCTTGGCCCTCGTGGCCGAGACCGGACAACTGGTGCAGGGCCGTCTCGAACTCGAAGCGCCCCCGCCGGAAGGAGGTGGCACACCCGCCGGGCACGTTGTGGCGCTCGATGAGCAGCGTGCTCACGCCGGCCCGCTGCAGCGTGGCGGCTGCCGTGAGGCCGGCGTTGCCTGCGCCAATGACCACCGCATCAAAGTCCCTCATCGCGCCTCCGTGTAGTAGTCAACTAATTGAGTATGCAGTTGAGGCTACTCTCACTCCTCGCATTAGTCAATTTGTTGAGTACACTGGCAATATGGCTTTGCGTGACGCGATACTCGCCGCCCTGCTCGAGGGCGAAGCCTCGGGTTACGACATGGCCAAGGCATTCGACTCCTCGGTGGCGAACTTCTGGGCCGCCACCCCGCAACAGCTCTACCGGGAGCTGGACGGGTTGGAGGAGCAAGGCCTGGTTGCCGCCCGTGTGGTCCAGCAGGAACGCCGACCCAACAAGCGCCTGTTCCGTCTGACCCGCGCGGGACGCAAGGAATTGCGCGAGTTCACTAGCAGGACCGCCCGCCCCACGGCTATCCGCGACGACCTGCTCGTGAAGGTCCAGGCCGTCGACGCCGGGGACACTGCCGGCGTGATCGAGGCCGTGGAAGAGCGCCTGGCAGGTGCTCACGCGAAACTCGCCCGCTACGAGAAGCTACGCGCCCACCTGCTCTACGGTCGCTCCGAGAAGCGCTTCTTGGCCGACGCATCCCGGGTCGGCCCCTACCTCACGCTCATGCGCGGGATCGCTTTCGAGACCGAGAACGTGCGCTGGTGCGATCAGGTCATTGAGGTCCTGCGGGCGCGCGAAGGCTGACGGCAGGCTCGCGATGCTCAGACGTTGAACCCCAGTGCCCGCAGCATCTCGCGGCCCTCGTCGGTGATCTTGTCCGGGCCCCACGGCGGCATCCAGACCCAGTTGATGCGGAAGTCCTTGACGATGTCCGACAGTGCCACGCGGGTCTGGTCCTCGATCTCGTCGGTCAGGGGGCAGGCCGCCGAGGTCAGCGTCATGTCGATCGTCGCGATCTCGTCATCGTCGACGTGCACGCCGTACACCAGCCCGAGGTCCACCACGTTGATGCCCAGCTCGGGGTCGACCACGTCGCGCATCCGCTCGGTGAGTTCGTCAACCGTCACGCTCATGTGAAGTCCTTTCCAAGTGCTTGCAGAGTCGCGTCCTTGAACGCCATCCAGCCCAGCAGCGCGCACTTCACGCGCGCCGGGTACGAAGCGACTCCGGCGAACGCGATGCCGTCTTCGAGGAGGTCCTCGTCCGGCTCGACCTTGCCGCGTCCGTTGATGAGTTCGACAAAGGCCTCGTGTACCGGCCACACCTGATCCAGCGGTTTGCCGACCAGATCCTCGAACATGACGGAGGTCGAGGCCTGCGAGATGGAGCAGCCGGTGGCGTCGTACGAGATGTCCTTGACCACGCCGTCCTGCAGATCCACCCGCAGTGTGATCTCGTCACCGCAGGTGGGATTGACGTGGTGGACCTCAGCGTCGAACGGCTCCCGCAGGCCCTTGCTGCGGGGGTTCCGGTAGTGGTCCAGGATGATTTCCTGGTACAGGCTCTCGAGGTTCATCCGAAGAACTCCAGTGCCCGCCTTGTACCGTCGATCAGCGCCTGCACGTCGTCCTCGTCGTTGTAGAGGTAGAACGTCGCGCGGGTTGTCGCAGCAATTCCGTACCGCCGGTGCAACGGCCACGCGCAATGGTGACCGACCCGCACCGCAACGCCTGAGTCGTCGAGCACCTGACCGAGGTCGTGGGAGTGCACGCCGTCCGCGACGAACGACACCGCCCCGCCGCGCTCGCGCAGGTCGGTGGGGCCGATGATGCGGATTCCGGGGAGCTGCCGCAGACCCTCCAGGGCGAGACCGGTGAGATGTACCTCGTGCTCGTGGATGGCCTCCAGCCCGACCCCCGTGAGGTAGTCGCAGGCCGCACCCAGGCCGACCGCCTGGGCGATGTTCGGAACCCCCGCCTCGAAGCGCTGCGGAGGAGCCGCGAACGTGGAGTGGTCCATGAAGACCTGCTCGATCATCGAGCCGCCGGTCAGCATTGGGGGCATCTCCGCCAGCAGTTCAGCCCGGCCCCACAAGCAGCCGACGCCGGTGGGTCCGAGCATCTTGTGCCCGCTGAACGCGATGAAGTCGGCGCCCAGCGATGCCACGTCAACGGGCATATGCGGGACCGACTGACAGGCATCGACCACCACCAGCGCCCCCACGGCGTGGGCCAGGCGTGCCACCTCAGCGACGGGGTTGATCGTCCCCATCACATTGGACTGGTGGGTCAGGGCGACCACCTTGGTGCGCTCGGAGATCAACGACGGAGTCGACATCCAGCCGGCCGTCCTCGGTGACACCGAACCAGCGCAGCGTCGCACCGGTGCGCTGCGCGACCATCTGCCAGGGCACGAGGTTCGCGTGGTGCTCCATCTCAGTGATCAGGATCTCGTCGCCAGGGCCGAGGAGGAACCGGCCCGACGTGGAGTTCGTGAACGCGTAACTGACGAGGTTCAGGGCCTCGGTCGCGTTGCGCGTGAAAATCACCTCGTCCGGCTGGGCGCCGATGAAAGCCGCGATTGTGGCCCGGGCACCCTCGAAAGCGTCAGTCGCCTCCTCGGCCAGTTGATGAGCACCACGGTGGACCGCGGCGTTGTGCGTCTCGTAATACCAGCGCTCGGCGTCCAGCACCTGCCGAGGTTTCTGCGACGTGGCCCCGGAGTCCAGATACACCAGCCGCCGGTCGCCACGGACACTGCGCGAAAGGATCGGGAAATCCTTGCGCAGGGTCTCGACGTCAAGCATCAGACACTCGCAGCCGTGAATCGCTCGTAGCCCTCGGCCTCGATCTGCTCGGCGAGCTCGGGACCACCCTCGGCGACGATCCGGCCCTGCCACATGACGTGGACAAACTCGGCCGGGATCTGCCTGAGCAGCCGGGTCGTGTGAGTGATCAGGACGATGCCGGACTCACCGGTCGCCCGCACGCGGTTCACGCCCTCGGAAACGACCTTCAGCGCGTCCACGTCGAGCCCGGAGTCGGTCTCGTCCAGCACGGCGAACTTGGGCTGCAACAGTTCGAGCTGCAGGATCTCGTGCCGCTTGCGCTCACCACCGGAGAACCCCTCGTTCACGTTGCGCTCGGCGAAGGCGGGGTCGACGTGCAACTGCGCCATCGCGCCGCGCATCTCCTTGAGCCAGTGCCGCAGCGCCGGCGCCTCGCCGCGCACCGCAGTGACCGCGCTGCGCAGGAAGTTCGACACCGAGACACCCGGCACCTCGACCGGGTACTGCATCGCGAGGAACAGCCCAGCGCGGGCGCGCTCGTCAACGCTCATGTCCAGCACGTCGGCACCGTCCATGGTCACGGTGCCGCCGGTGATCGTGTAGGCGGGATGCCCGGCCAGCGCGTAGGCCAGCGTGGACTTGCCGGAGCCGTTCGGGCCCATGATCGCGTGCGTCTCACCGCTGCCGACGGTGAGATTCACACCGCGCAGGATCTCCTTCGGCGAGCCGTCGGACTCCACCTCGACATGCAGGTCGTTGATCACCAATTCGCTCATCGTGCCTCCTCCGGAACTGCGACGAGCACCACTGCGTCGTCGCCAACGCCTTCTATCTGGACTGGGTATGTGGTTATGGACTCGAACGCCGGCGGCCCGGACGGTTCACCGGTGCGCAGGTCGAAGCGCGAGCCGTGCAACCAGCATTCGATCTCGCAGCCCGACACCTCGCCTTCGGCCAGCGACACCTCCGCGTGCGAGCAGGTGTCGTTCACGGCGAAGACCTCGGTGCCCACCCGCACCACGGCGACCGGCACGCCGTCGATCGTGATCCGCCGGGGCTGCTTGTCGCGCAGGTCACCCAGCCGCAGGGACACGCTCATGCAGTCTCCTCGTAGCCGAGTTCGGCCTCGACGGCCCGCATCAGTTCGCTGCGCACCATCGGCACGTCGATCCCGTCCAGCACGTCGGCGAAGAAGCCGAGCACGACCAGCCGCCGCGCTTGCGATTCCGGGATGCCGCGAGACATCAGGTAGAACAACTGCTCCTCGTCGAATCTTCCCGTCGCGCTCGCGTGCCCCGCGCCCACGACGTCGCCGGTCAGGATCTCCAGGTTCGGCACCGAGTCCGCCCGGGCGCCGTCGTCGAGCAGCAGGTTGCGGTTGATCTCGTAGGTCTGCGTGCCGACCGCCGTCGGCTGGATGATCACGTCACCGACCCAGACACTGCGCGCCCCATCGCCCTGCAACGCGCCCTTGAAGACCACGTTGCTCGAGCAGTGCGGCTGACCGTGGTCGACCAGTGAGCGGTGCTCGAAGCGCTGGCCGGCGTCGGCGAAGAACAGCCCGCGGATGTCGGCCTCACCGCCGGGTCCCGCGTAGTCCACCGTCTGCACAAGGCGCAGCGCCTCGCCCCCGAGGCTGACGACCACGCTGCGCAGGCGGGCATCCCGGCCGATCCGTGCCGCGATGTGACCCGCATGGACAGCGTCGTCGGACCAGTTCTGCACCATGACGAACTCGAGCGAACCGCCGTCGTGCACCACGACCGAGACGTTCCCGGCGTACAGGGAAGTACCGCTATGGCGCAGCACGACGATCGCCTTCGCATCGGCCCCGATTTCGAT
This sequence comes from Candidatus Nanopelagicales bacterium, assembly GCA_037045455.1. Classification (GTDB taxonomy): domain Bacteria; phylum Actinomycetota; class Actinomycetes; order S36-B12; family UBA10799; genus JADKAV01. The sequence continues at coordinate 61,201 of JBAOIN010000006.1, forward strand.
CAATGTTTGGCCCCAAACGACATCGCGGCCCTGACCGGTGAGGTCGATCACGACGGGCTCGGAATGCTCGGCTGCGGCGGGCACCTCCAGCAGCATCGCACCGCCGGAATGCGCAGCGGCCAATGCCGAGATCCGGTCCACCGGGGCACTCGCAGCGCGCTGCCGGGCTTCCTGCGCGGAGATCTCCCGCACCGTGATGCCGGCGGGCACGGTCGCGTGCCACGTCAGGTGGGCATCGGAGGCGGCATCCTCAAGCAGCGGCTTGAGCGCGGCGCGGGGCGCAAACCGCCACACCTCCTCGCGGCCGGTCGGTTCCGGGAATTCCGCGAGGTCGTAGGAGCGGACACCGCTCATGCTGATCTCGCCCATCAGCCGACCGCTCCTTCCATCTGCAGTTCGATGAGCCGGTTGAGTTCCAGCGCGTACTCCATCGGCAGTTCCCGCGCGATCGGTTCGATGAAGCCGCGCACGATCATCGCCATGGCCTCGTCCTCGGTGAGGCCACGGGACATCAGGTAGAACAGCTGGTCCTCGCCGATCTTGCTGACCGTGGCCTCGTGCCCCATCGCAACGTCGTCCTCACGGATGTCGTTATAGGGGTAGGTGTCGGAGCGGCTGATGTCGTCGACAAGCAGCGCATCGCACTTCACTGTGGACTTCGAGCCCTTCGCACCCGGGTTCACCTGGATCAGGCCGCGGTACGAGGCCCGTCCGCCACCACGAGCCACCGACTTCGACACGATCGTCGACGAGGTGTTCGGAGCGGCGTGCACCATCTTGGATCCCGCGTCCTGGTGCTGGCCCTCCCCCGCGAAAGCAACGGACAGGGTCTCGCCCTTGGCGTGCTCGCCCATCAGCCAGACGGCCGGGTACTTCATCGTGACCTTGGAACCGAGGTTGCCGTCGATCCACTCCATGGTCGCGCCCTGCTGGGCGATCGCCCGCTTGGTGACCAGGTTGTAGACGTTCGTCGACCAGTTCTGAATGGTCGTGTAGCGGCAGCGGGCGTCCTTCTTCACAACGATCTCCACAACCGCGGAATGCAGACTGTCCGTGGAGTAGATCGGCGCCGTGCAACCCTCGACGTAGTGCACGTACGCGCCTTCGTCCACGATGATGAGCGTCCGCTCGAACTGCCCCATGTTCTCGGTATTGATCCGGAAGTAGGCCTGCAACGGGATTTCCACGTGCACGCCCTTGGGCACGTAGATGAACGACCCGCCCGACCACACGGCAGTGTTCAGGGCGGAGAACTTGTTGTCGCCGGCCGGGATCACAGATGCGAAGTGCTCACGGAACAGGTCTTCGTGCTCCTTGAGGCCCGTGTCGGTGTCCAGGAAGATGACGCCCTGCTCCTCGAGATCCTCGCGGATCTTGTGGTAAACAACCTCGGAGTTGTGCACCACGATGCCCTCTGCGATGAAGTTGTGCGGGCCGTCAACCTCGACGTCAAAGACTGGCTCGACCTCATGCGCTTCGATGCTGGCGATGCGGGCGAACCCAAGGTGGTCGGTCACGTGTGCGCGAATGGTCGTACCGCGTACCGCCCGGTTGCTGTGGCCATACGCACGCCGTCCGAATCGCGCAGTGCGTTTGGGGTTGCGGCAATCGAGCTTCTCGCAGTCGCCGGACAGGTGCAGGCGGAATGCAGTCAGCCGTCGTGACGCATCGTGCGGGTGAGCGTTGGTGAACTCGTACGGCCCAGCGACACCCATGCCCAGCGTCGCGGCGAGTTCGAGACCTTGTTGCAGCAAACAGGAATTGCCGCTGGTCAGGCGCACACCTGAGGCCCGATCTGGCGCCACGTAACCGTCGGCGTCGACCCAGCCGCCGAGGAACGCCAGGCGCTGGTCTTCGGGCAGGTCGTACACCCACAGCGGGATCTGTTTGGTCAGGCTGGTACCGCCGAATCCTTGCGCCCAGAGCCATTCGACGAGGTCCTTGGAGTTCACGACCACCCGGTAGTTGTCGGCCTCGATCACACGCTTGCCGAACTGCTCGGCAACGATACGGGAGATCTCCGCGCGGACCTCAGGGTCCCTCTCGTCGACTGCGAACTGGACACGGTGTGTCCGTCCCGCCGACTGCGTGTTGCCATCGCCGAGGAAGAAACCGAGCAGCCACATCAGATCCGGGGTGCTGCACTCGGGACCGAAATCACCCTCGAAGACGCGCACTTGGCCAAATGTTGGCAGCCCGCGAGGCACGGCCACCATGTCGCCCGGCTGCAACTCCGCCACTGTCTTCCAGACCCGGCGGTAGCGAGCCCGCTGACGGCCCGGCTTGCGGGCATCCTCAAGCACCAGGAACGGATGGTTGTCGGTGGCACGGATGATCCGGGTCCCGACCTTGATGCGGTAGGTGAGGCGAGTGTCAGTCTGAGCAGCAGCCTTGACTGGCGCGACTTCGAACTCCCCCGTCTCCTCGTTGAGAGCGAAGACGCGGTCACCAGGCTCGATCGCCTTGATCGGGACGAGGCCGCGCCCAGCAGTCCAGACGCGCGTGTCACCGGCGAGGCACTCGTATTGCGCGGCCACACCGGCGATCAGCCGCTGCTTCTCCGCCTCCGGGATCCCCAGCCGGTCGTAAGTGTTCTTGATGTCGGCGGGCAGTTCCTCCCACGAGGTCGCCTGCTTCTCGGTCGAACGCACGAAGTACTTGATGGTGTCGAAGTTGATGTCCGACAGGTCCGCGCCCCACGTGGGCATGGGCTTCTTCTCGAACAGCCGCAGCCCCTTCAGACGCATCTCCAGCATCCATTCGGGCTCGTTCTTCAGCGCGGAGATCTCGCGGACGACGTCCTCACTCAGGCCGCGCTTGGCCGTGGCACCGGCCACATCCGGGTCCGCCCAGCCGTACTCATAGCGGCCGAGGTCGGCCAGTTGGTCCATGTCGCTCATGAATGGATCCTTTCCGGAGTCGGTGACACCAGACACGTGCACACCCCATCGCCGTGGGCGATCGTGGCCAGTCGCGTGACGTTGGTGTCGAGTAGCCGAGCGAAGGCTTCCGCTTCGGCGTCGCACAGTTGCGGAAACTCGTGGGCGGCCTGGCCCACCGGGCAGTTGTGCTGGCAGACCTGCAGGACCGCGGTGGGCCCTTCGGCCACGCTGGCCGCATACCCGTCGGCCGTGAGCAGTTCTGCCAGCCGCGCGGCCCGCTCGTGCGGCGTCGACGATGCCTTCGAGTTCGGGGCGGTAGCGCTGCTCGAGGTCGGCGGCGCGGCGACGGGCGAAGTCGGACAGTGCGTCGGGTTGCACTTGTCCTAGGAAACGCAGAGCGCTGACGGCCAGGTCGTCGTAGGCCTGCTCGAAGCGGCGCCGCCCGAGGTCGGTGAGTGCGTAGATCTTGGCGGGCCGGCCCCGGCGGGGACCGGGCATCGGGCCGAACGGGGGCCGGTCGCCGGCCAGCACGTCACCGGTGGCCTCGAGTGCGTCGAGGTGCTTGCGCACGCCCGCCGCGGTGATTCCCAGCCGCGCCGAGAGGTCAGCGGCCGTCGCTGGACCGTCATCGAGCAGGCTGCGCACGACCCGCTCCTTGCCGCTGGCGCTTTTCACAACTCCATTGTTGCGTAATTCTGGCTGGGCACAATGACGGGGGTCACATTTCGGTGCTCCAAGTCCCGCTTCTGCCTCGTGCATTGCGCGGCCCGCTGTTGTCGTGGGTGCCTTCTAGATTTGCTGGTGAGTGCCGGGGGCCTGTGGATTTGTGCGGCTCGGTTTTGTCAGACCCTCCTGTCATTCTGAGATTGGCAGTCGGGGCCTGCCCTTCTTCTCTTTCTTCTTCTGGGTTTGGGGGTGTGTCGTGTCGTTGGAGATCTCTCACAATGCGCATCGGCGTGCCCGGATCCGGGAGTCGCTGCCCACCGAACATCCGAAGCTGCTGGACCAGGTCGCGGGATTGGTCAATCACCTTCCGGACCCGGCCGAGTTGAGCCTGGAGGAGCTCGCCGGGTCACTCGGGGTCGCCGGGCGGCTGGTCAACCAACTCGAAGCCTGGCTGACGACAGTGGCCGCCGAGGCCGATACCCGCAAGGCCTCCCAGGTGTTGTGCGCCGGGACCACCGGGACGATGGTCGCGGCGGCGTTGAACACCACCCCGGCGGCCGGGTCGGGGATGGTTGCCACCGGCCGGGCGCTGCGCGACTTGCCCGCTGTGGCCGAGGCCTATCGAGCCGGCGCGATCGGGACCAGGCAGGTACTCGCGCTGCAGCACGCCGCACCCAGAATCCAGGATTTCGCCCAGAACGAGCAGTCGCTGGTCGAGATCGCCTCCCAAGTCGATCCCAAGGAACTACGCCGGCTGCTGGACGTGCTGATCACCCAGTCCATCCCCGAAGGCGCGGACATCGACCACCTCAAACAGCGCGACAAACGGGGCCTGTCGCTGAATGAACGTCAGGACGGCATGTGGAAGATCGAAGGGCTACTCGACGCGATCACCGGGAACAAACTGCAGGACCTGCTGCAACCCTTGATGGCCAAAGACGGCAAGGACGACAGCCGCTCCCCGAAACAGCGCCGCGCCGACGCCCTCGACGATCTGGTGAGCCTAGCCCGGGCCAACCGCTCACCGCTGGGGGTGTCCGGGCTGACCGTGCTCGTCGACATCGACGGCCTCCCCGACGAGGCGCGTGCGGTACTCGAGGACGGCAGCGTGCTGGGCCCGGACACCTTCGACCTGCTGTCCTGCAGCGTGGCCATGTCGGTGATCTTCGGGGTCAACCGGCCGAAGGGTTTCGAACCGCTGCAGCTGGCCCGCACCGCCCGGCGGGCCAGCAAGGACCAGTGGACCGCTCTCAAAGCGCGCGACAAAGGCTGCGTGCGCTGCGGGAAACCACCTCGGTTCACCGAAGCCCACCACATCATCCACTGGAAGGACGGTGGTTTGACCGACCTACGAAACCTGGTCCTGCTGTGCGCACGATGCCACCACGACCTGCACCTCGGCTACTTCAACGTGATCATGGGCGACGACGGCATCCCGATCCTCATCCAAGGACGCGGACCACCCGGCAAACGCACGGGCTGAACGCCCACAGCCGAACGGTGTTGCCTGCTTGCGCCGGCGTCTGTATGGCCTACCCATATCCCTCGTCGACAGCGCACCTACCGTGGATTCATGGCCCACTACCGCGCGACCGTGCACTCCCCGGCCCCTGCCGAAAAGGTGTTCGGCTACCTGGCCGACTTCGCTACCGTCGCGCAGTGGGATCCCGGAGTCAGTCACGCGGAACTCATCGCCGGCAGCCCGGGCAGAACGGGGGCCCGATACCAGGTGATCACCTCCAATCTGGGAGTTGCGCTGCCGCTGGAGTACGAGATCCTGGAGGCAATCCCGCCAGCCGACGGCTTCGCGGGCCGCGTGGTGCTGGAGGCACAGACACCGGATTTCCGCTCCTACGACGTCATCACGGTGAGCCCAACCGGTCGCGGCAGCGAAGTGGTGTACGACGCCGATCTCGCGCTCAACGGTCCCCGCCGGGTATTCGACCCGCTGCTGCGGCTGGCGTTCTCCGTCATCTGTGCCCGGGCTCGCGACGGGCTGGCGGCTTCGCTTGCCCGGATCAACTAGCCGGGAAACGAACGTGTCGATAGGGGCCAGAGCCGACCCCAATTCGCAGGTGCGCTTGAACAAAGCGCTCGATCCGCGCCGCTTACCGCCGCTCCGGAGCGCTTGGTTGACTGGCGCCAGGCTGGCGGGGGCGCGAGGACGAGCCGAACGGGGCGTAACGCCCGGCATTCGGTCCGGATCTAGCATGGGAACCGTGAATCCGGTCGACATCGCAGGCCTCGTCGTGCGGTACGGCGACACCGCAGCAGTCGACGGACTTGATCTCCAGGTGTCGCCCGGCAGCATCTGTGTTCTGCTCGGACCGAACGGCGCGGGCAAGACCACCACCCTGAACACGATCCTCGGTCTGCGCCGAGCAGACGCCGGCCGCATCCAGGTGCTGGGGCACGATCCGCGCGACCTCGGCCTGCGAAGCCGAGTGGGAGTGCTGCTGCAGGACGGCGGCCTGCCCGTGGCAGCGACTCCCAGGGCCATCGTCAGCCACTTCGCGCGGCTCTACGCCGATCCGCTTCCCGTGAACGCCGTGATGGAACGGCTCGGACTGGACCACTTAACTCGTCCCTACCGTCGGCTATCGGGTGGTGAGCAACAGCGCGTCAAACTCGCAGTGGCGCTGATCGGACGGCCACGGCTGCTGGTTCTGGACGAACCCACCACAGGCATGGACCCGGCGGCCCGCCGTGTCTTCTGGACGTTGCTGGACGAGGTGCGCCAGCAGGGGGTGACGGTGCTGATGACCACGCACCAACCGGACGAGGTGAGCGCTCGCGCCGACCAGATCGTGGTCGTCCACCGCGGCCACGCCGTGGCCGACGCCACGCCGGCCGAGTTGATCGAGCAGTCCCCTGTCTGGTTCACGTGCGCGCGTCACCTCGATGTCTCCTCGCTGATGCACGTGCTTGGGCCTGGTTTCGACATCACTGAAGTGGAACCCGGACGCTACCGCGTGCAGGGCCATGCCGGGGTTTCGGAAGTGAGCGCGATCCGATCCTGGGTCGCCGGCCACGGTGACGGCACCCAGGAGGTCACGGTCGTGCGAACTCTGGAAGAGGCCTACCTCGAGATGACCGGGGGCGTCGCATGGTGACGCTGGACATGGCCGCTGGAAGCACCGCCGGTCCAACAGGTCGCAGGATCTGGGCGCAAGCCGCGTTCGACGCCCGCAATGTGCTGCGCAACGGCGAGAACCTGCTGCTCACCCTGATCATCCCGGTCGCCGTGCTGCTCATCCTGTTGCTGACCCCAATCAGCAACCGCACGCCCGGTCAGGCCCTTGTCGCCTCTGGCAGCCTCGCGGTCCTGGCCACAGCGTTCACGTCCCAGGCGATCAGCACGGGCTTCGATCGCAGGTACGGTGTCCTGCGCATGCTGGGACTGTCCCCGCTGGGTGCCCGTGGACTCATTGCTGCGCGAGTGATCGTGAGCCTGCTGATCGTCGCCCTGCAACTGGCGATCCTGGTGCTGCTCGACGTCTTTGTCGGAGGCTGGCGACCGCCTGGACCCGCGTCGGTCCTGCAAGCGGTACTGGTGGTGGCACTCGCAGTGGTGGCCTACACCGGCTGGGCCCTTCTGCTGGCCGGCGTGCTGCGCGCCGAGGCGACGCTGGCGGTAGCCAACGCCGTGTTCCTGGTGCTGATGTTCGGTGGCGGGCTGGCGGTTCCGCTGGATTCGCTGCCGTGGGCAGGTGTCGCCAAGTGGTTGCCCAGCGGCGCGATGGTCGACGCTCTGAGCTCCCCCGCGCCCGCCTGGGGTCCGCTACTGGTCCTGACCGGTTGGGCCGTCATCGGCGCGGCACTGGCCGGCCGGTTCTTCCGCTGGGAGTCCTGACCGTCGCGTCGATCCCCCGGCGTACGCTCATGGTGTGGCAGTCGACACGGCACCGGAGTCAGTGAACCTGCCCGTCACCGGCGCCGCTCCCGGGTGGCTGCAGCGAGTGTTCTGGGCCAACCTCATCGCGCAGGTCGCGATCATCATCACCGGCGGCATTGTGCGCGTCACCGGATCCGGATTGGGTTGCCCCACCTGGCCGGAGTGCGTCGACGGCTCCCTCACTCCCACGGCCAACCAGGCCGAGGGAGTCCACAGACTGGTCGAGTTCGGCAACCGAACGCTCACCGGAGTGCTGATCGTGCTGGCCGTAACAGCCCTGGTCGGGGTGTTTGTATGGCGCCGCAATTCAGGCGTCCGCCGGCCCTGGGTCACGTGGCTGGCCGCTGTGCCGCTCGTCGGTACCCTGGCGCAGGCTGTGGTCGGCGGGATCACGGTCCTCGTCGATCTGCACCCGATGGCCGTGGCCAGCCACCTGCTGCTTTCGCTGGTCGTCGTCGCGGCCTGCGTCGCGCTCGTCCAGTTCGCCGCAGAGGCGGTAGACCCACCCGGAGTCGCCATCACCCGGCCGACGACGCGAGTGCTGGGCAATGCGCTGATCGCGGTCACCGCCGTCATCGTGGTAATGGGCACGGTGGTGACTGGCTCCGGCCCGCATGCCGGTGATGCCCGCACTGCCCGGCTCGATCTCGATCCGCGATTGATCAGCTGGCTGCATGCCGATGTCGTGTTGCTGTTCATCGGCCTGCTTGTGGGCATGCTCGCACTCCTGCATGTGGACACAAGTTCACCGCATCGCCCGCCGCCGCGCGTGGTGGGTAGTGGCCTTCGCTGTCCTGCAGGCCTGCATCGGTTACGTGCAGTACTTCACGGGTCTGCCCTGGGTACTCGTCACAGTGCACCTGCTAGGGGCCTCACTGGTCTGGGTGGGCGTCTGGCGGCTGCGGCTGAGTCTCACGCAGCGCGGCTGAGGCCATCTGCGGGGTAGGCTCCCCGATCATGGCCGTCGTCCTCTGTTTCGGTGATTCGCTGACCTACGGTTTCGACCCCGCGACGGGCGGCCGATTTCCGCCCGGGCAGCGCTGGCCCGACGTGCTGGCCGCCGACCTCGGCAACGACCACACGGTGCTGACCGAGGCCCTGCCCGGTCGCACCACCGTCTTTGACTCGCCCTATGCCGAAGCCCGCAGCGGCCGGGCGATGCTGCCGGCGATCCTGGAGTCTCACGCTCCAGTAGACGTTGTGATTCTCATGCTGGGCACCAACGACCTGCAGGGACCGCTGGAACTGTCAGCCCGGCACAGTGCGTCGGGGTTGTGGACACTCATCGACATCGTGAACCGCAGCGCCGCTGGGCCGGACGCCAGCCGCCCGCAGTGCTTGGTGGTCGCACCGCCGCTGATCGTGGAGCCGAAGGGCTTCATGGGCGTCTTCTACACCGGTCGCGAGCAGGAATCGCGAGAGCTGCCCGGGCTGTACGGCGAGATCTGCGGGCAGACCGGCACCCCGTTCCTCGCAGCGGGCGAGGTGGTGCAGCCGTCGCCGGTGGACGGCGTCCACCTGGATCCGCAGGCACAGCAGACCTTGGGTCACGCCATCAGTAAACGGGTGCGGAGCCTCCTGCCCTGAGTCTGGGCCGGACAGAAGATCAGTCCAGCACCGGCGGGCTCAGCCGAGTGCGCACCGCTCGCGCCAGCCGGTCAGCGGCCTGCGGGTCGGCGTCCAGGAACAGTTGCGCACCGGTGGCGTCGAAGGCAGCCAGTAACCATTGCCCCTCATAGAACACGAGATCGAACCGGCCGTAGAGCAAATCCTCGTCTTCGCTGGCCAGCCGGAGCAGTTCGGGAAGCAGATCCGCCAGCTCCGGCAGGTCACCCGTACCGCCCACCACAGCGTGGGACAGTTGGCCGCCGAGCACGATCACCGAGAGCCGCTGGGCGTCCGGCAGGTCCGGCTGGATGAGGGCGACGGCCCCCCGGCCAGCCAGCTCAGCGGCCCGCAGCGCGGCCGCGCCCGCGTCGTCGAGTCGCATCGTGGCGCCGCCCACGTTCGGCGTGACCACGAACCCCGCCCATCCGGTCGCCGCCAGGGCTTGCTTGCACTCCGCCGCCACATCGCCGGGCTCGAACCAGACCGTCGGCACAGTGGGCACGCCGCGACGGCCGAGATCACGCAGGTAAGTCCGGTCGCTGGTCTTCGCGAGGATCCGGGCCGGGTTGGCCAGTAGGGTCTCCTCCTCCACTGCTCGAGCCCAACGCAGGAAGTCCTGCCGGCGATCACCGGCACAGCGCACGAGCACCAGATCGAAGTCGTCCCATGCGACATCGGCGTCCCAGTTGACGGGCTGCGCATCCAACCGTGCCCGCTCGAAGGCGGCGAGAGCCAGCGGCAGATCGGCATCCGGAGCCGACGTCACGTAGGCGATCCGGGGATACATCAGCCCAGCAGCAGCGGGTCGATGGCGACCAGAAGGAACAGCAGGGCCAGGTAAGTGATGGACCAGTGGAACAGCCGCATGGGCTTCGGGTCCTCACCACGGACGGTTCGCCGGCGCAACGTCCACGATTCGCCCACGAACACGGCACCGAGCCCGAGCGCCCCGATGCTGTAGATCCAGCCCATGGGGGCTACCGGTACCAGCGCTAGCGAAGCGATCACTGTCGCGATGGCGTACCAGAGGATCTGGTCGGCCACTCGCTTGGTCCCCGCCACGACCGGCAGCATGGGCACGCCGGCGCTGCTGTAGTCGTCCCGGAAGCGCAACGAGAGCGGCCAGTAGTGCGGCGGCGTCCACAGGAAGATCACCGCAAAGAGCACCCAGGGCGCCCACGACAGATGCCCGGTCACGGCCGCCCAGCCGATCAGCACCGGGAAGCAGCCGGCCGCCCCGCCCCACACGATGTTCTGGGACGTGCGGCGCTTGAGGATCATGGTGTAGCCCACGACGTACAGGAAGATGGCCAGTCCGGCCAGGCCGGCGGCCAGCAGGTTCGTGGTCCATGCCAGCCAGATGACGCTGATCGCGCTCAGGGCACTGCCGAACGCCCAGCCCGCAGCCGGCGTGATCGCCCCCGTCACCATGGGCCGGGTACTGGTCCGCTTCATGACGGAGTCGATGTCCCGGTCGTAGACACTGTTCATGGCGTTGGCCCCACCGGCTGCAAGCGATCCGCCGAGCAGCGTGGCCAGCATCGTCGTCAGCGGCGGCAGGCCCCGCGCGGCCAGCACCATGGCCGGGACGGTCGTGACCAGCAGCAGTTCGATGATGCGGGGTTTGGTCAGCGCGAGGTAGGAGCGCCAGGTACTCGTGTGCGTCAACGCAGTGTCGACGTGAGTGGCCACCACAGCAGAGTAGCGCGCGCCCTGGAGTCCGTTGCGGTCAGTCGCGAGGAAGTCGGTGCAGCGTGAGTTGATCGGTGCAGGATCAGGTAGGGCGTGCAGCCTTAGGGAACCTCGAACCTTCACGTCTGGCATGAGCCTTCACGCGGGGAAGGTGCACGGATGGACCCGGCCACGGTCTCGTCATGTGCCGGAATGCGTTCGCCCGCCCAGTCCATGCGGCAGGGTGGTTTCGTGAGCACCACGCTGACCCCCGTGATCCGGGCAATTCTGGCAACCCCGGCCCCGATCATCCGGCGGTTGGCTGGCCCACCGCCCACCGTGGACGGGGCCACGCTGGATCCGGCAGTGCACTTGATGCTATGGCTTAACGCGAAAGGCGTCGGAGCCCCGGACAGCCACGACCCGCTGACCCGGCGGACCGGAATGGAGAAGAACACGGCCTTGGTGATGCCCAAGGTCGATGGCGTCACCGCCCAGGATCACGTGCTGGAATCTGGCCTGCTCGCCCGCGAGTACCGCAGTGCACGCCAGCATGGGCCGGCCCCGATCATCGTGTATTTCCACGGTGGCGGATGGGTGGTCGGCAGCCTGGACACCCACGACGCCTCGTGCCGGATGCTCGCCCGCCACAGCGGCTGCGTGGTGCTGTCCGTTGGCTACCGGTTGGCGCCCGAACACCGGTTCCCCGCCGGCCTCGACGATGCCGAAGCCGCCTTTCGCGAGATCCACGCCGAGCCGCAGCGGTTCAACGGGCTGCCAGGAGCCGTCGCGGTGATGGGCGACAGCGCGGGCGCGAATCTGGCCGCCGCCCTGTGTCTGCGTACCCGCGAGCGAGGTCCGGCCCCTGTGGCGCAGCTGTTGATCTATCCGGCGGTCGACCTCCGCCTGACCCAGCCATCGATCGACACGTTCGGTGACGGCTACCTGCTCACCAAGGAGGACATGGTCTGGTACCGCGCGCAGTACCTGCCGGACCTCGCGCTGGCAACGCATCCGGAGGTCTCACCGCTATTGGCGACGGATCTGAGCGACCTTCCGCCAGCCGGGATCTGGACAGCCGGCTTCGACCCGTTGCGCGACGAGGGGCACGCCTATGCAGCAGCACTGCGGGAGGCGGGCGTGGTGGTAGGTGAACACTGCTTGCGTGATCAGATCCACGGCTTCTTCGGTATGGGCGTGCTGCCGGGGGGCATGCGCAGGATCGAGCAGGTGAGTGTTCGCGCCGCGGAGATCGTGCATGCTGCGATCTGAGGAGCCGCCTGCGCGGCCAGCCAGCCGGTACGCTCGCATTCGCAGCCGATCGAAAGGACGCCCAGCATGACCGTGGAATGGACCGAGTTGGACCACCGAGCCGTCAACACCGCCCGGGCGCTGGCGATGGATGCGGTGCAGAAGGTCGGCAACGGCCACCCCGGCACGGCCATGAGCCTGGCACCCGCGGCGTACCTGCTGTTCCAGCGATTCCTGCGCCACGACCCCTCCGATCCGTCCTGGCTGGGCCGGGACCGGTTCGTGCTGTCCAACGGGCACACGAGCCTGACCCAGTACATCCAGCTGTACTTCAGCGGCTACGGCCTGGAGCTGTCCGACCTGGAAGCCTTCCGCACCTGGGGCAGCAAGACCCCAGGTCACCCCGAGTACGGGCACACGATCGGGATCGAGACCACCACCGGCCCACTCGGGCAGGGCTTCGCCACGGCTGTCGGCATGGCGATGGACGGACGCTACGTGCGCGGGCTGTTCGACCCGTGGGCCGATCTCGGCAGCAGTCCCTTCGACCACCGGGTCTGGGTGTTCGCCGGCGACGGCTGCATGCAAGAAGGCATCACCTCTGAGGCCGCCAGCCTGGCCGGGCACCAGGAACTTGGCAACCTCATCGTCATCTACGACGACAACCACATCTCGATCGAGGGCAACACCGAGGTCGCCTACTCCGAGGACGTCGTCAAGCGCTTCGACGCCTACGGCTGGCACACACAGCATGTGGACCTCGGACTGGACGGGGATGTGGACGTCAAGGCTCTGGCCAGCGCCATGGACAACGCCATGGCCGAGCACGGCCGCCCCTCGCTGATCTCGCTGCGCACGATCATCGCGTGGCCGGCGCCGGACGCCCAAAACACCGGGAAGTCGCACGGCGCCGCACTCGGCACCGAGGAGATCGCCAAGACCAAGGCGATCATGGGCATGGACCCGGACGTGAACTTCGCCGTGGCGCCCGAGGTGCTCGAACACGTGCGCAAGGTGAAGGAGCGGGGTCAGGCAGCCGCACACCGAGTGGGATGCCGCATTCGACGACTGGAAGGCGGCACACCCCGAGCGAGTGCCGCTACTCGACAGGTTGCTGGCCAAGGAGCTGCCCGCGGAACTGGAGTCCGCGCTACCCGTCTTCGACCCCAGCAAGGACGTCGCCACCCGCAAGGCATCGGGCGAGATGCATCAACGCCATCGCCGAGGTGATGCCGGAGTTCTGGGGCGGGTCCGCGGACCTGGCGGAAAGCAACAACACCACCATCGAGGGCGCCAAGTCGTTCCTGCCTGCCAACAACCGTTCGCCACAGACAGATCCCTACGGTCGCGATGCTGCACTTCGGCATCCGGGAGCACGCTATGGGCGCGATGCTCAACGGCATGGCACTGGGCGGGCTCAGCCGGCCGTTCGGCGGGACGTTCCTGGTCTTCTCCGACTACATGCGGGGGTCGGTGCGACTGGCCGCCCTGATGCAGGCACCGGTGACCTACGTATGGACCCACGACTCGATCGGCGCTGGGCGAGGACGGCCCCACGCACCAGCCCGTCGAGCATCTGACCGCGCTGCGCGCGATGCCGGGCCTGGACGTCGTACGGCCTGCCGACGCCAACGAGACCGCGCGCGTGCTGGCTGCAGGTCCTGCGCAACCGGCGCCCGGCCGGCGCTGGCGCTGACCCGCCAGAACGTGCCGACCCTACAGCCCGACGCGGTCGCCGGAGCTGCCAAGGGCGGCTACGTGCTTGCCGAAGCCGACGGTGGCTCAGCCGAGGTGATCCTCATCGGGACCGGGTCGGAGGTGCAGTTGGCGCTGGCCGCCCGGGAGACGCTGCAGGCCGAGGGCGTGCCGACCCGAGTGGTCTCCATGCCCTGTACCGAATGGTTCGACGAGCAGCCCGCTGAGTACCGGGAGTCGGTGTTGCCAGCGGCTGTGTCTGCTCGGGTCTCGGTGGAGGCCGGCCGGGCGATGCCCTGGTACAAGTACGTCGGCTCGCAGGGCCGCTGTGTCAGCCTCGAGCACTTCGGCGCATCAGCGGACTACAAGAAGCTGTACGAGGAGTTCGGCATCACGGCGGACGCGGTGGTCGAAGCCGCCCGGGAGTCGCTTGCGGCTGGCTAATCACACAGCGCCGGATGGGCATGATCGGTGGCGGTAGGGGAACGGGAGAACAGATCGCTCGCACGGCGATCCACCCGCAATCCGGATACCGTTGCGCTTCATAAGGAGGCTCCATGACCGATCGCCTGCAGGAACTCAGCGACATCGGCGTTTCCATCTGGCTCGATGACCTCGACCGCTCTCGGCTGACCACCGGCGGCTTGCAGCGTTTGACGCAGCAAGACCACGTCGTCGGCGTCACGACCAACCCGTCGATCTTCAGCAAAGCGATCTCGGCTGGCGCGGATGCGTACGCCACGCAGGTCGCAACTCTGGCTGCCGGACAGGCCGACTCCGATTTTGCCGTGCGCGAAATGACCACCCAGGACGTCAGGGACGCCTGCGACGTCATGGCCGGCATCGCAACCCGCACCGACGGTGTCGACGGCCGGGTGTCCATCGAGGTCGACCCCCGTCTGGCCCGCGACACCGCGGCCACTATCGCGCAGGCTCGGGAACTGTGGCAGCAAGTGGACCGTCCGAACCTGCTGATCAAGATTCCGGGGACCAAGGAGGGGCTGCCGGCCATCACGACGGCGATCTCGGAGGGCATCAGTGTCAACGTCACGTTGATCTTCAGTGTTGACCGGTATCGAGAGGTTATCGATGCCTGGGCCCGCGGTCTGGAGACCCGGATCGCGGCCGGTCAGGACGTCGCGAACATCCACTCGGTGGCGTCCTTCTTCGTCAGCCGCGTCGATACCGCGATCGACGCAGAACTGGAGAAGATCGGCAGCGACGATGCGCTGGCCATGCGCGGCAAGGCCGGAATCGCCAACGCTCGCCTCGCCTGGGGTGCTTATCAGCAGTTCCGGGCCACAGATCGCTGGAACGCGCTGGAGGTCGCCGGGGCCAAACCACAACGTCCGCTCTGGGCCTCGACCAGCGTCAAGGACCCTGCGTTCCCCGACGACATGTACGTGGTGGAATTGGCCGGCCCGGGCTGCGTCAACACCATGCCTGAGCCGACCCTGCGGGCGGTGGCCGACCACGGCAATCTGCAGGGCAACACGTTGGACACCCCCGGCAGCCAGGAGGTCTTCGACCGTCTTGCTGCGCTCGGTGTCGACCTCGACGCGGTGTTCGTGCAACTGGAGAACGAGGGCGTCGACAAGTTCGAGCAGGCCTGGGCGGAACTGCTCGGTACCGTCACCGAAGCACTGGCCCAAGACAGGAGCAGTACGTGAGACAAGCGGCCTTCACCAGCACGAACCCCCTGCGCAGCCCGCTCGACCGGCGGTTGCCGCGGGTGGCTGGTCCGTGCTGCCTGGTGATCTTCGGCGTGACCGGCGACCTGTCACGCAAGAAGCTCATGCCGGCGGTCTACGATCTGGCCAACCGGGGTCTGCTGCCCCCGTCGTTCGCGCTGGTGGGTTTCGCCCGCCGGGACTTCAGCGACCAGGACTTCGCCCAGGAGGTCCACGACTCGGTGCGGGCCTATTCACGCACCGAATTTCGCGAGGACGTATGGCACCAGCTCGCGCAGGGCTTCCGCTTCGTGGCCGGAGACTTCACCGACGATGCCGCCTTCGACGCCTTGGCCGCGACCGTGACCGACCTGGCCAACGATCGCGGCACAGGCGGGAACACCGCCTTCTACCTGTCCATCCCGCCGAGCATGTTTCCCCTGGTGGTGCAGCAGCTCAAGCGCTCCGGATTGGCTTCCGAGGAGCGGGGTGGTTGGCGCCGGGTGGTGGTCGAGAAGCCGTTCGGCCACGATCTGCAGAGCGCGCAGGAGCTCAACCACACGCTGGGCGAGGTGTTTCCGAGCGGGTCGATCTTCCGCATCGACCACTATCTGGGCAAGGAAACGGTCCAGAACCTGTTGGCGCTGCGTTTCGCCAACACACTGTTCGAGCCGATCTGGAATCGCCGCTACATCGACCACGTGCAGATCACGATGGCCGAGGACATCGGCATCGGCAGCCGCGCCGGCTACTACGACGGCATCGGGGCTGCCCGCGACGTAATCCAGAACCACCTGCTGCAATTGACGGCGCTGACCGCCATGGAAGAGCCGGTGTCCTTCTCCGCCGAGCACGTCCGGGTGGAGAAGGAGAAGGTACTGGCCAGCGTGATTCTGCCCGATGACCTCGACGCCTACACCGCCCGCGGCCAGTACGGCCCGGGTTGGCAGGGCGGCGAGGAGGTGTGCGGCTACATGCAGGAGGCCAACATCCCCGCCACTTCCACGACCGACACGTTCGCGGCGATCAAGCTGCAAGTGGACACCCGCCGGTGGGCTGGGGTGCCGTTCTACCTGCGGACCGGCAAGCGGCTGGGCCGGCGGGTCTCGGAGATCGCGATCGTCTTCCAGCGGGCACCTCACCTGCCGTTCGCAGCGACCGACACCGAGGAGCTGGGGGCGAACACTCTGGTGGTGCGCGTGCAGCCGGACGAGGGCATCACGATGAAGTTCGGGTCCAAAGTGCCGGGCACTCAGATGGAAGTCCGTGACGTGACGATGGACTTCGCGTACGGCGACTCGTTCACCGAATCCAGTCCCGAAGCCTACGAGCGGCTCATCCTGGACGTCCTGCTCGGCGATCCCCCGTTGTTCCCCCGGCACGAGGAGGTGGAGATGTCCTGGGCCATTCTTGACCCCGTGCTGGACAACTGGTCCAAGGACGGCAAGCGGCCCGAGACCTACGACCCTGGCACCTGGGGCCCGGCCGGTGCCGACGAGATGCTGGCCCGTGACGGCCGGGTTTGGCGGCGACCGTGACCACTCGCTTGGAGAAGACATCGGCTGACCAGATCGTGCGTGCGATCAACGCCGAGCGGCACAAGATCGGCGCGACGTCCACCGGAATGGTGCTCACGCTGATCATCGTCACCGACGAGGAGAACCAGGAGGACGCCACGCGGGCCGCGGCAGCTTCCGCGATGGAGCACCCGTGCCGCATCATCACCCTGATCCCCCGGCCCGGGCGGGTCGACCCGCAACTGGACGCCAACATCGACGTCGGCGACACCATGGGCCCCGGCGAGACCGTCCGATTGCGGCTGCGTGGCGAACTGTCCGAGCACGGCGCGTCGGTCGCGCTGCCGCTGCTGCTGCCGGACACCCCCGTCGTCGTGTGGTGGCCGACCACCTGCCCGGACGTGCCGGCTGAGGACCCGATCGGACGGATGGCGCAGCGCCGGATCACAGATGCCGCGTCCCAGCGTCACCCGATAGCCTCGCTGGCCTTGCGCAAGACCGGTTACGTCGCCGGTGACACCGACCTGGCCTGGACCCGCACCACGACCTGGCGCTCCATGCTCGCTGCCGCGCTCGACCTGCCCTACGACCCGATCACCCACGTGGACGTCAGCGCCGAACGCTCCAACCCGTCGGCCGCCCTACTGGAGGCGTGGCTGGCGAAGTGTCTGGACGTCCCGGTCGAATCCCATCGCAGTCGCGGCCCGGGTATCACCAACGTCGTCCTGCACACCAAAGGCGGACCCATCGAGTTGACCCGCCCGGACGGGCGTACCGGACGGCTATCGCGTCCGAACATCGAGTCTCACGACGTTCCCCTGCCGCGGCGCGACGTGCGCGACCTGATCGCGGAGGAACTCAGCCGCCTGGATCCCGACGACATCTACGCCGACGCACTGGCGGCAATCGAGTTGCCCACACCGGCCGGCAGGCGCCGCGAGACCGACGGCGAATGAGTATCCAGATCGGCGTCTACCCGACGCCCGAGGCGGTGTCGGAAGCGGTCGCAAACCACATGGCGGGCGCGATGCTGCCCGTACTCCTCGGCTCTGACCTCGCCCACATCTGCATCACTGGCGGACGCGGCGGCCACGGCGCGCTGGCGGCCCTGGCGGACAACCCCGGCATCGACTGGAGCCGGGTGCACGTGTGGTGGTCCGACGAGCGCTTTCTGCCACGCGGCGACGACCAGCGCAACGACACGATGGCCAAGGACGCGCTGTTCGACCGGGTCGACCTGCCGGCCGGCAACGTCCATCCGATGCCGGGCAGTGACGAGTTCGACGACATCGAGGAAGCGGCCCGCTCCTACGCCGCGGAACTGGCAGCCTTTGGCCCCCCGCGGTTCTGCGTCTCCATTCTGGGAATGGGTGAGGACGGCCACGTGGCCTCGCTGTTCCCCGAGCATGCCGGGCTGCGCGAGACCCGCCCGGCGTTCCCGGTCACCGACTCCCCCAAACCGCCCCCGCGGCGGATCTCACTGTCCTTCGATGCGATCAACACCGCCGACGCCGTGATCCTGATCGCGTCCGGTGCCGGGAAGGCCGATGCCGTGGGACTGCTGATCAACGACCCGGGGCCGTTGGCAGTACCGGCCGCCGGCGTGCATGGCCGGGTGAGCACCCTGCTGGCCGTCGACGAGGCCGCGGCGGTGCACCTGCCGCCGGGGTTGAGCCGCTACGCCTGAGGACGTATTTGCACATTGCTTACCCGGCGGCTGAAAGGGCAAGCCGTCGTCCTCCCCGATCCGCAACTGCGCGCCGGGGTGGGCCTTCTCCCGGCGGGCGATCAGGCGCATCCCGGCCGGCCAGGTCCCGCGGGCGGTGCCCGGGGTCCACCGGGCGGTCAGTTCGGCGACGTAGGCCTGTTCGCGGGGGTTACCGGCCGCGTCGACGGCTTTGCGCCACGCCTGCCGGGGCAGGTCGGCCAACGCCGCCGCGACGGTGTCGTGCACGGCCATGCCCACGCAGTAGTCCAGTCCCAGCCCGGCCACATGCCCCAGGAACTCCTTGGTGCCCCCGGCCGAATCGGCGCGCACCAGCACCCTGCCCCGGTCAGCGGCGGGCAGTTGAGCGATCGCCGCGTCGAGCACCGCGATGTGATCGGCGGCCGTGGACGACCCGGCGTTACCCGGGCGCAGCAACCCAGCCAGCGGCTCCCCGGCCCCGCCGGGGCCATGATCGGCGAACGCCAGCAACGGGTGGAACCCGAACCCGCGCTTGTAGTTCGGCGCCGCGCCCTGCTTGTCCGAATGCGCCCCCACCAAGGTGGCGTCCAGATCCACGACCACCGGGCCGTCTGCGACCGGGTTGGCCTGTGACCACACCTGCCTCCGGGCCCCGGCCCGCACCGCGCGGATCGCTGCAAGCACCTCATCCACGTCGGCGGCCAACACCTCCAGCAGCCGTGACACCGTCGGGTCTGAGGCCACCGCCCCGAACACCTGCGGCTGGGCGCGCACCACCGCCACATCGGACAGGCAGTCCCCACCGACCGCGATCGCCACCACCAGATCCAGCAGCACCTTGCCCGGGTCATGCACCGACCGTGGTGAGCGCCACCCGGCCAGCCCGGCCGACAACCCCGATGCCAGCCCGCAGGCCGCAGCGGTCTGGGTCAGCAGCCGCCCTCCCGAGGTCGACACCAACGCGTCGGCGCCAGCTACCACACGAACATTCGGATACGGGTTACCGTTCACCTACGGAGTGCCTTTCCACTTGCGATTGAATCTTTGGACCTTTAGACAGCCTCAATTCTCCCGAGCAGGACAGGCACTTCCGTCTATTTCTGACGCCGCCGACACACCAGCCCCAGACGAAAGATCTGAGGTTAGCACTCTCGGCATCGGTGAGCACCACGGTCGCCAAAACCCCGCCCGCGGTGCTCTCGGATGCCCGGAATGCTCACGGATCGGATGGCCGAGCCCCGTACACACCAAACTCGCGGACTGCCCGGGACTCAGATCGGCAAGCCCAGCTCCTTGAACGTGTTGCACTGGTTGATGTCGCCGGTCTGGTAGCCGCGGGTGTACCAGTACTCGCGCTGCTTGGCCGATCCGTGCGTGAACTTCTCGGGATTCACGCGAGCACCCGCGCTCTCCATGATCCGGTCGTCGCCGACGGCCGCTGCCGCCTGCGATGCCTGCTGGAACTCCTCCGGCGTGATCTGCACGTTGCCCATGTCGTTGGCCAGCCTGCCCCAGACGCCGGCAAAGCAGTCCGCCTGCAGTTCCATCGCCACGCTGTAGTTGTTGGGGTTGCGAGCAGACTGCTGGGCCCGGCGGACCTTCTGCTCGATGCCCAGCACGTTCTGCAGGTGGTGGCCGTACTCGTGGGCCATGATGTAGACCATCGCGTACTGGCCCTTCACGCCCAGAGCCCTCGAGTTGGCGCGTGAAACCGAGGTCGAAGTAGATGCGTTCGTCACCGGGGCAGTAGAACGGACCCACGTTGGTGTCGGCGGCGCCACATGCGGTGCGCGTGGCGCCGCTGAAGAACGTCAGTTTGGGGGTTTGCAGCTGCTGGCCGGCCTGCTGGAAGACCCCGCTCCAGACCTCGTTGGCCTCGTTGTAGGACTTCACGAGCAAGCAGTCGGTGTCCTCGAACGTCCCGTCCGCGGCATCCTGCGGACACCGCTCGGCCAGTGAGCCATTCACACCCTGGGCGGATCCGGGGACCTCGAACAGGGCATTGTCCGCCCCGCCCGACTGCGGAGCGGTGCCACCACCTCCGAGGCTGCACATGGCCAGGACGATCAGGATCACGATCGTCAGCCCGGCACCGCCGCCCAGCATCTTGGACAATCCGCCGGCCATGGCGACCTGGCCCGGGCCCGATGCCCCCGGAGCCCATGGGCGAACCGCTGTTGTTGCCCCGCTGATCGTCGACACCCGACAGATCGACGTTGTTGTCGTCGAACTTCATGGCTGTCAGGCTACTCGCGCACGCCCGGCCCGCGCAGGCTCAGACCTCGGGCAGGTTCTTCATCGCCTCGTCGAGCAGGGCGTTCGCCTCGCGGTCGCTGCGGCGCTCCTTCACGTAGGCCAGGTGTGTCTTGTACGGCTCGATCTTCGGCGGCGCCGGCGGGTTCTGCTGATCCTGGCCGGCCGGCAGCCCGCAGCGAGGACAGTCCCACTGCTCGGGCGGGGCCGCGTCCTGGGCGAAACTGGCCTGGCTCTCATGGCCGTTCGCGCAGTAGAAGGAGATCTTCTTGCGCGGTGCGGCCTCGCCCCGCTCTGCCTCGCCCATGGGACCGGCACCTACTCGGCTACCCCTGATCGCACTGCCACCACCGGCCACTGCTGCCTCCCCTTAAGTCAGGACTTCGTGATCAGGCCGAGAGCGATGATCGTCGCGGCCCAGATCAAGCCGACGGCCACCGTGATCCGGTCGAGGTTGCGCTCGGCGACGCTCGAACCTCCGATCGAGGTGCTCACGCCACCGCCGAACAGGTCGGACAGACCTCCACCTTTGCCCTTGTGCAGCAGCACGAGCACGATGAGCAGCACGCTGCTGACCAGCAGCACGATCTCCAGCCCAAGAATCACCGTGACGTCCTTTCTGCGGTGAGTACCAGAGTAACCTCAGGCCGCCGGTGTCGGGTGGAGGCGGTACCGCACGATCGTGGCGAACTCGTCGGCGTCGAGGCTGGCACCACCGATCAAGGCCCCGTCCACGTCGGCCTTGGCCATGATTCCGGCAATGTTGGTCGACTTCACCGAGCCGCCGTAGAGGATCCGGACCTGCTCGGCCACGGCCGCGCTGTAGTGCTCGGCGATCCACTCCCGGATCACCTGACACACCTCTTGGGCGTCTTCAGGCGAGGCCACCTCACCGGTGCCGATGGCCCACACGGGCTCGTAGGCGATGACCACATTGAGCAACTGCTCCTCGCTCAAGCCCGCCAGGCTCCCGACCAACTGCTGCTGGACGTGAGCGACGTGCTCGCCGGCCTTGCGGACGTCCAACTGCTCGCCCACGCAGACGATCGGGACCAGCGAGTTGTCCAGCGCCGCCTTCGCTTTGGCGTTCACGACCTCGTCGCTCTCGGCGTGATAGGTGCGGCGCTCGCTGTGCCCGACGGTGACGTAGGTGCAGCCGAGCTTGGCCAGCATGTGCCCTGCGATCTCCCCGGTGTAGGCGCCGGCAGCGTGCTCGGACACGTCCTGGGCGCCGTACTGGATCTTCAGCTTGTCGCCGTCCACCAGCGTCTGCACGCTGCGCAGATCGGTGAACGGCGGCAGCACGGCCGCGTCCACGGCCGCGTAGTCGTCGTCCTTCAGTAGGAAGGCGACCTTCTGCACCAAGGCGATGGCCTCGAGGTGGTTCAGGTGCATCTTCCAGTTGCCCGCCATCAGCGGCTTGCGGCTCATGCGTCCTCCAGAACGGCGATCCCCGGCAGCGTCTTGCCCTCCAGCAGTTCCAGGCTGGCCCCGCCACCGGTCGAGATGTGGTCGATCTTGTCGGCGTCCACGTCCAGCAGACGCACTGCTGCGGCCGAGTCTCCGCCACCGACGACGGTGAAGCCGTCGGTCTCGGTCAATGCCTTGGCCACAGCCAGGGTGCCAGCCGCGAACTGTGGCTGCTCGAAGACGCCCATCGGGCCGTTCCAGACCACCGTGGCCGAGTCCAGGACCGCCTGCGCGTAGCGCTGCGCCGTCTCCGGCCCGATGTCCAGACCCTTCCAGCCGTCCGGAATGCCCTGCTCGACGGTCACCACCTGGGTGTCGGTGCTGTCGAGGTCCTGCGCGATGACGACGTCGGTGGGCAACAACACGTCCACGCCGCGCTCGGCAGCAGTAGCCAGGATCTCCCGGCACCGCTCGATCCAGTCGGCTTCGCACAGCGAGTCGCCGATGCTGCGGCCCTGGGCGGCCAGGAACGTGAAGCACATGCCGCCACCGATGACCAGCTGGTCCACGGTCTGCAGCAGGTTGTCGATGACACCCGAGCTTGTCCGAGACCTTGGAACCGCCGAGCACGACCGTGTAAGGCCGGGCGGGGTCCTTCAGCACCGCGTCGAAGGAGCGGATCTCCTTCTCGACCAGACGGCCGGCGGCGTTGGGCAGCAACTTGGCCACGTCCGTCACGCTGGCCTGCTCGCGGTGCAGGACGCCGAAGCCATCGCTCACGTAAGCAGCCATGCCCGAGGCGAGTTCCGCGGCGAGTTCTGCCCGCTCACCAGCGTCCTTGCTGGCTTCCCGCGCGTCGAACCGGATGTTCTCCAGCAGCACCACGTGACCCGGCACACCGGGCAGGAACTGTCCCGCGGGCGCCAGGTCGACGGGCACGCCGAGTAGTTCGGACATGCGGGTGGCGACCGGGGCCAGCGAGAGTTCCGGCTTCACCTCACCCTTGGGGCGTCCGAGGTGGGCCACGACGACCGGGTTGGCCCCGGCCGCCAGCAGTTCGCGCAGAGTCGGCAGCGCCGCCTGGATCCGGCCGTCGTCGGTGATCTGGCCATCGGCCAGCGGGACGTTCAGATCCAGGCGCACGAGTACCGAAGCGCCCTGCACATCGAGGTCGCTCAGTGTATGCATGGTCACGCGTCGCGAGTGGCCATGTAGCGCAGCAGGTCGACGAGGCGGTTGGAGTAGCCCCACTCGTTGTCGTACCAGCCGACGACCTTGACCAGCGAGCCCATCGTGTTGGTCAGGCCGGCATCGAAGATGCAGCTCGACGGGTCGGTCACGATGTCCGTGGACACGATCGGGTCCTCGGTGTACTTCAGGATGCCCTTCAGCGGGCCCTCGGCAGCGGCCTTGACCGCGGCGTTGAGCTCGTCCTTGGCGACCTCGCGGCCCAGGTTCACGGTCAGGTCGGTGGCCGAGCCGGTCGGGACCGGGACGCGCATCGCGTACCCGTCGAGCTTGCCCTTGAGGTCCGGGATGCACCAGCGCGATCGCGCGGGCGGCACCGGTCGTGGTCGGGATCATGTTGATCGCCGCGGCGCGGGCACGACGCAGATCCTTGTGCGGGAAGTCCAGCACGTTCTGGTCGTTGGTGTAGGCGTGGATCGGTGGTCATCATGCCGTTCTCGATGCCGAACTCGTCGACGAGCACCTTCGCCATCGGGGCCAGGCAGTTGGTGGTGCAGGAGGCGTTGGACACGATGTTGTGCTCTGCCGGGTTGTAGTCGGTGTGGTTCACGCCCATCACAAACGTGGCGTCCTCACCCTTGGCGGGAGCGGAGATGATGACCTTCTTCGCGCCGGCCTCGATGTGCTTGGCGGCATCCTCGGCCTTGGTGAAGTGGCCCGTCGACTCGATGACGTAGTCGACACCCAGGTCTCCCCAGCCGAGGGCTGCCGGGTCGCGCTCGGCAAGCGCCTTGATCGACTTGCCATTCACGATGATGGCGTCCTCGGTCGATGACACCTCGCCGGACAGCCGGCCCAGGACACTGTCGTACTTCAGCAGGTGGGCGAGTGTGGCGTTGTCCGTCAAGTCGTTGACGGCCACCACCTCGACGGGCTCGTTGCCGAACGCGGTCTGCGAGTCACCCAGCGCGTCCAGTGCGCGGTAGAAGTTGCGACCGATGCGTCCGAAGCCGTTGATGCCGACACGAATTGTCACGAAACACTCCTTTGATATCGAGTACGTCAAGTCTATCGGTTGGCACAGGGCGAGTTTCAGGGCAGCGGTGCGCCGCCGGAGTCCGCTGTCTGATGCAGCGCTGGATAACTGCAAGGCGGAGGAACTGTTCACGTGCCGCCCGTGCGCAAATGCGACGCTTTGCGTCAACGGCGACAATGCCTACCTGTCGCAGTTGACCCGAATGGTCGCTTACACCAACTCGTCGTCGGCCGAGATCCCCGCCTCGGTGTCCGGAATGCCCAACTCACGGGCCCGGCGGTCAGCCAGTCCCAGCAGCCGCCGGATCCGCCCGGCGATCGCGTCCTTGGTCATCGGCGGATCGGCCAGTGCACCGAGCTCCTCAAGCGACGCCTGCCGGTGTTCCATGCGCAACTTGCCGGCTGACGAGAGGTGCTCGGGGACGTCGTCGCCAAGGATGGCCAGAGCCCGCTCTACGCGCGCGCTAGCCGCAACGGCGGCCCGCGCCGAGCGCCGCAGGTTGGCGTCGTCGAAGTTGGCCAGCCGGTTGGCGGTGGCCCGGACCTCGCGGCGGGTACGCCGCTCCTCCCAGACCAGCACCGAGGAATGCGCGCCCATCCGGGCCAGCATCTGGCTGATCGCGTCGCCGTCGCGGATGACCACCCGCTCCACGCCGCGCACCTCGCGGCTCTTGGCAGTGATTCCCATGCGGCGGGCCGCGCCCACCAGGGCCAGGGCGGCTTCAGGTCCCGGACACGTGACCTCCAGCGCCGACGAACGGCCGGGTTCGGTCAGCGAGCCATGGGCCAGGAACGCTCCGCGCCAGGCGGCTTCGGCGTCGCAGATCCCGGCGGTGACCACGTGCGGCGGGAGACCCCGCACCGGCCGGCCGGAAGCGTCGACCAATCCCGCCTGCCGGGCGAGTTGTTCACCGCCCTGCACGACGCGGACCATGTAGCGGGTGCCCTTGCGCAGGCCCCCCTTGTGCACCACCGCGAAATCCGCCTGCTGGCCGAAGACTTCGGCGAGGTTGGCCCGCAACCGGCGGGCGGCGGCGCCGGTGTCGAACTCGGCCTCCACCACGATCTTCCCGCTGACGATGTGAAGGGCTCCCCCGAAACGCAGCATTGCCGAGGTTTCCGCCTTGCGGCAGCAGGGCTTCGTCACCTCGAGTTGATTGAGTTCATCCTTCACCGCGGCGGTCATTGCCATGACCCGCAGTCTTACACGCGCACCGTTCGGCTGAACACCGAACCGGTCGAAAGAGGGCATGGGGGCTAGGTGGCCGTTATCACTCTCAGCCCGGCCGGCCTCAGCTCAGTAGCCGTCCGAACACCGAGGCCAGCAGCAACGTGTCGTGTACGGGCTGCGCCACGCCGGACTCCACCGCCCGCACGTCCTCGATCAGGACCTCTGCCCCCACCGCGGCGCAAGCCTGACGCAGCGCTGCTTCATCGATGACCGAACTCGGGTCCACGACGACCCAGTCGAGGCGCACCTCGGGGAATGTGGCTGTCAGGCTGCGCAGATACCGCGCCGGCGTGAACCCGGTCGTCTCCCCCACTTCGGCGGTCACATTGACGACCAGCACCCGGGTGGCCTTGGCCTCCACGAGCGCGTCGTGGACCTCCCGTACCCGCAAGTGGGGCAGCACCGAGGTGAACCAGCTGCCCGGCCCGAGCACCACCATGTGCGCCCGGCTGATCGCGTCCAGCACCTCAGGGCAGGGTTTGGGATCCGGGGGTTCGATGCCCAAGGAAACGACCTCGCCCGAGGTCGTCGCGATCGCGACTTGACCCCGCAGGGCCTGCACGTCGTCAGTCACCGGGTCGCGCACTTGTGCCACCAGTTCGACCGGCTCCATGGCAACAGGCAGCACCCTGCCCTGCGCCTCGAGCAGGGCAGCGACCCAGTCCAGGCCGCTCACCGGATCCCCGGTCTCCTCCCACAACGCCGAGATGAGCAGGTTGCCGACGGCGTGACCGGCAAGATCCCCGCCTCCAGCGAACCGGTGCTGCAGCACACGTGACCAGGTCCGGCCCCACGTGTCGTCGCCGCAGAGCGCCGCGAGTGCCATGCGCAGATCGCCCGGCGGGATCAGTCCCAGCTCCTTGCGGATGCGCCCCGACGAACCGCCGTCGTCGGACACCCCCACCACGGCCGTGACCGAGTCGGTCACCCGGCGCAACGCCCGCAATGTCGCCGCGAGCCCATGACCACCGCCCATCGCGACCACAGGCGGTCCGGTGTGCCACTGCCCTGCCGGACGCACGTCTACTCCCGGCCGAGATCGCGGTGCTGGACCACGACCTGATAGCCCTGATCACGCAGGATCTGCGCCATCCGCTCGACCATCGCGACGCTGCGGTGCTTTCCGCCGGTGCAGCCGATGCCCATCGTCAGGTAGCGCTTGCCCTCCCGGATGTACCCCTCGGCGACCAGACCGATGACGTCCGCGTAATGGTCCAGGACGGCAAGCGCCCCCTCCCGGCTCAGCACGTAGGTGCTGACCTCGGGGTCCTTGCCGGTCTGTTCGCGCAAGTCCGGGACCCAGTACGGGTTGGGCAGGAACCGCACGTCGGCGACCATGTCCGCGTCCACGGGGATCCCGTATTTGAAGCCGAAGGACAGTACCGAGACCCGCAGTGTGTCCGGTCCCGGAGCCCGGTAGTTCGCGTCGATGATGCGGCGCAGGTCATGCACAGATTTCGTCGAGGTGTCGATGACCATGTCCGCGCCAGCCCGGAACGGCTGCAGCATGGCGCGTTCCTCGCGCAAGGCGTCCAGCAGGGTCCCGTCCTCCTGCAGAGGGTGCGGGCGCCGGGAGGACTCGAAGCGCCGGACCAGCACCTCCTCGGACGCCTCCAGAAAGAGGATCCCGACGTCGACGTGCGCATCCCGCAGCGCCTGGGTGACAGTCACAAGATTGGCGAACAGGGGCCCGCCCCGCACGTCCACCACGACGGCCAGGCGTTGGGCGTCCGGCCGGGGCGCAAGCACGTCGATGGTGGATTGCAACAGGGAAGGCGGCAGGTTGTCGACCACGAACCAGCCGGCATCCTCGAGCGCCCGGGCCGCTGTGCTGCGGCCGGCACCGGACATGCCGGTGACGATGAGCACCTCGAAGTGCGAGTTGTTCATTCCTGCCTCCCGCTGCCATCTTCGTCAATGACCTCCCCCGTCGTCACGTTGACGGCCGGTGTGGGGCGATCGGCGGCCAGCGCGGAGTGGATCGTCGCCGCGAGTTCCGCGCTGATCCCCGGCACGGCGGCCACCTCCTCGAGGGTGGCTTTGCGCAGCCGGCTGATCGAGCCGAACGCCTTGATGAGGGCCTTGCGCCGGTGCGGGCCCACCCCAGGGATGTCCTCGATGACGCTGGTCGCGACTCGCTTGCTGCGCTTCTGCCGGTGGTAGGTGATCGCGAACCGGTGGGCTTCATCCCGGATCCGCTGCAACAGATACAGGCCCTGGCTGCGCCGGCTCAGAATCAGCGGGTCGTCGCTGTCCGGCACCCACACCTCCTCCAACCGCTTGGCCAGACCTGCCACGGCGATGTCATCAATGCCGAGTTCCTGCAGCGCGGCCCAGGCGGCGGTCACCTGCGGCTTGCCGCCGTCGATGAGCAAGAGCTGCGGCGGGTAGCGGAACGCCTTGCGCTCGTCGTTGGCGCCCCCGGTCGGCCCGAACTCGATGTCGGTGGCTTCGGCTCGCTCGGCCAGATAGCGCGTGAAACGCCGGCGGACCACCTCGGCGATGCTGGCCACGTCGTCCTGACCGGCGACGCCCCGGATGGCGAACCGGCGGTAATCGGACTTGCGCGGCAGGCCGTCCTCGAAGACCACCATGGATGCGACCACGTCGTTGCCCTGCAGGTTCGAGATGTCGACGCACTCGATGCGCAGAGGGGCCTGGTTCATCTGCAACGCCTCGCCGATCTCCTCGAGCGCGGCGGCCCGCACGCTCAGATCTCCGGCGCGGCGCAGCTTATGAGACTGCAGAGTCTGGGTCGCGTTGGTCGTCACGGTGTCCAGCAATGCTCGTTTTTGCCCGCGTTGCGGAATGCGAACCGCGACCTTGTGCCCGCTGCGTTCGGCGAGCCAGGTCTCGACGGCCTGCTCCGGCAGGACCGGGACGAGCACCTCGTGCGGGATGTCGGCGTCCTCGTCGCCGTACAGCTGCTGCATGACACCGGTCACCAGCTCGACCGGCTCCTCGTCCGCGACTTTCTCCAACACGAAGGCATGTTGCCCGCGCACCCGTCCACCGCGAACGTGGAAGATCTGGAAGGCGGCTTCGAGGTCGTCCTCGGTGTAGCCGATCAGATCGGCACTGGTGTCGCCCGGAAGGACCAAAGCGGTTCGCTCCATTGCCTTGCGCAGGGCACCCAGGTCGTCCCGCAGCCGGGCCGCGGTTTCGTAATCCTGCGCGTCGGACGCCGCCCGCATCCGGCGCTCCAGCTCCTTCATGAACCGGTCGGTCCCCGTGCCCAGAAAGCTCACGAGATCCTCGGCCAGTCGGCGGTGGTCCTCCTCGCTGATCCGGCCCACGCAGGGGGCGCTGCACTTGCCGATGTAACCCAGTAGGCAGGGCCGCCCCATCTGGGCGGACCGCCGGAAGACCCCATTGCTACATGTCCGCACCGGGAACACGCGCAGCAACTGGTCGACAGTTTCCCGGATCGCCCAGGCTTGCGCGTACGGGCCGAAATACTTCACGCCCTTGCGCTTCTCGCCACGCATCACCATCACCCGCGGGTACTGCTCGTTGAGCGTGATGGCCAGGTACGGGTAGCTCTTGTCGTCGCGGTACTTGACGTTGAAACGGGGCGCGAATTCCTTGATCCACTGGTATTCCAGCTGCAGAGCCTCGGTCTCGGACTCCACCACCACCCAGTCCACGCCGGCCGCACTCTGCACCATGGTTGCGGTGCGCGGATGCATGCCCAGCGGGTTCTGGAAATAACTGGACAGCCTGTTTCGTAAATTTGTTGCTTTTCCTACATAAATTACCCGCGTGTCATAGTCTCGAAATCTGTAAACACCTGGTAATGGCGGAATGCTCCCCGGCGGTGGCCGGTAGGACTGGGGATCTGCCACAAGGTCAAGGCTAATTGAGCCGAAGGAAGAGTATGAGGCTGCTCGCGGGCACCGCGCTGGCGCTGGTCTGCGCCCTGTCCGCCTCGCCTGCCACCTCGGCACCGCTGAACGGCCTGTTCGTCGAGGGTGACTCGTTGACCATCGGTTCCTCGAACGCCATCAAGGCCAACCTTGCCTCCGAGTTCCTGTCCATCACCGTCGATGCCGAGGTCGGCCGGAGCACGCCCACCGGCATCTCCCGGCTGTACGCGGGGCAGAGCGCCAACGTCTGGGTGGTCGCGCTCGGAACGAACGACGCCCCCGACCCCGTGACCATGCGCCGCAACGTCAAGTCCGTACTGGCCCAGGCCGGCAAACGCCCCGTGCTGTGGGTCTCGGTGTGGCGCTCGGAGTCCTACCTGCCGGTGAACCGGATGTTGTCCCGCCTGGACCGCAAGTACAGCCAACTGGCGGTCCTGCGCTGGGACAAGGTCATCGCCAAGAACCCGACGCTACTGGCCGCGGACAAGATCCACCTCACGCCCACCGGGTACGAGATTCGCGGGCAGATGATCGCTGACGCGGTGCGCACGTTGGTCAGGCGCTGACCGGGACCCGAATGTCGCGCTGTTGTCGTCAATCTCGGCGTGTCGCGACCACAACGCAACAGAACCGCGCGGGTCAGCCCCGCTCGACGCCCTGCAGCACAAGCGTCGAGTACGCCTGGCAGCCGTCCGGATTCAGATGAATCCCATCGGGATACAACCCCTCTGGCAGGACGCTGGCGTTCCAGTCGACGACGTGGGCGTTCGGCCAGCGGCCGGGCATCGCTCGAAGCCGCTGGTTAACGGCCTCTTCGTAGGAGTACGTGTCGGGAAGCTCGACAGTGGCCCAGTACACCGCCCGCTGCGGCCCGGCTGCCCGCATGATGCGATCCAGAACCTTCTCGCCGAAGGGCGCGTTCGTCCCCAGGGCGATCAGCACCCGTGGGGGTAGCGTGCCGGCCTTGGCCTGCTCCTCGATCACCTGGGCGCCGTCTGCCATCGTGCGGTTTTCCTCGGCGTCGACCTTGACGTCGGTTCCCTTCAGGCATCGTTTGGCACCTTGCAGGACCGAGTCACCGACGGCAAGGATCGGCCCGGACAGCGCCGGGTCGGCCGGTTTGGCCAGCGAGAGCACTGTCTGCGGTGACGGCAGCCCGGCCCGCCCGCTGATCCACAACCCGGCCACCAGGATGGCCAGCGTGGCCAGCACACCACCGAGCACGGTCGGTAGCCGCTGGACCAGGGAGTCGTCGTCGGCCACGTCAGGCAAGCACGACCTGGTCGCCGTCGACGGTCACGTTGACGGGCGTCAAGCCGGTCGTAGCCGGGCCCTGAATGACCGCACCGTCGGTGATCGAGAACTGCGAGCCGTGACACGGGCAGCTGATCGTGGTCCCGTCGACCTTGTTCACCAAGCAGTTCTGGTGCGGACACACAGCGCTCAGACCCACGAACTCACCTTGAGTCGGCTGCGTCACGACGACCTTGGTCTGCCCGGAGTCGACGATCACCCCGCTGTCGACCGGCACGTCGGCGGTGGCCACCAGTGCCGAGCCGGACGCGGCGGGCGCGGGACCGGCGGCACTTTCCGATGCCTGCGTGCTCGGCTGGGACGAGTCGCCACTCGAACATGCCGTAAGGGCCACCCCCGCGGCTCCCAAGGCAGTGGCTGACAGAACCTGCCTGCGGCTGAGGTCCATGAGTGGCTCCAATCGTCTGCGGCCAGCCTAAGCGAGCAGAGGGGAACGGCAAGGCCAACACACCGACCTGGGTCGCGCCCTTGCGGCCGTGCCCACCAACTACCTAATCGTGGGGCCAGGCCAACGCATTTGCTGCTGCCTCGCGAATGTCGCCCAGTGCCAGTGCGATGGATTGAACCTTCCCCCCGTTGCCCGGCAGCGCAACGCATAACCCCAGGTCTCCTTCCTGCATCTCATCGACCGGCAACGGGAACCACAATTCAAAGGTGCTGATCGTGGGGTCGTCTGGTGCCTCGGGGTGCATTACCGATCCGCGCTGGATTTCCGACGCGACAACCCGCTCTCCCTCAAGCAACCACACTCCGAGATCTTCCTGGTTGTTCTCGGCGGAAAAACCGACTCTTGGGTCGACAACGACGCCCATCCCCAAGGCAGTCAGTGTTACGAACAGCCCATCGTGCGTCGCCTTAAAGGCAGAAAGCCGAACAAGGCCATCCTGAGTCGTGAACGTGGTCTCATGCGACTTTAGGAACTCGCCTGGGACGCTGATTGACGGAGCCGCCGCCCTACCGCCAAAACCCTTCACCGTTCAGTACTTGCACACGTTGTTGGACTTGTTGCAAGTAGCATCTGCGGTCTTGGCTCCGTCGCCGCGGTAACTCTCTAGGGGCTTGGCGTATACCCACAGTTTCAGGGCACTCGTCAAGACAGTCCCATTCAGCTTTCTGTTACTCGACAAGTAGTAACTACCCGCGCCACTACCACCGGAGAACAGCCGTCCCGTGTCCTCGTTACCGACGACTACGCCTCTGTTTATGGCCCAGAGCTCGTAGTGCCGATCACCGAAGTTGCCATTGTTGGGCGAATAGGTGCAATTGGAGTCATACCTCGATGTCTTGGCGCCGGGATTGACGGTGACCCGGCAACTGATGCGATCAGTATCACCGGAGCAACCAGCGGGTCCGCAGAAGCGTCCGGCAGCGATCAAACGCATGCCCTCCCAGTAGGTTCGCCCATCGCCCACGTCTCCTCGGACCTGGAACGTATTTGGATTTTCACCTGACGACATTGGAACTGCGGCGACATAAGTAGGTGTACCCGCGGGCGCCTGTGCATCTAGTGCACCTTCAAGTTCCTTTAGTGCTTTCAGTGAGTCGCGCCTGGTCAAGTCATCCGTTAATGACCCAAGTTCCGGAGCCTGGCCCGCTGCAATCTTGCTTCTCCACTCGGCGACCAGACTCCGGGCCCGAGTTCGATACTGCGGATCGGTAGCCGACTGTTCCACAAGAGCTTGCCCGATCGATTGGTCGCCGGTGGTCACAACGAAAACGCTGGCAAAGTCCTCGGGGTTAGCGTTGGGCTTAGTTGCGCTCGATGGGGTCGCAACCGCCCATGCCAGTGACGTCGCCGCAATAGCAAGAGCAAATGTGGTCCTCAGATAGGCCATACACTCCCCCATCCCGTTTGCATTTTTGAGACTACAGGATTGATCCATGCGTCAGCGGTGATCAGAGACACCCCCAACCGATGCGGCCGGCCCATCAGGTTTCGGCGATGTAGACCTGACTCAGCACAGCAGTGGCTTCAGGAACTGCCCAGTGTGGCTGTCGGGATCCTCGGCGACGTCCTCCGGCGTGCCTTCGGCCACGATGGTGCCACCACCGCTACCCCCCTCCGGGCCCAGGTCCACGATCCAGTCCACGGTCTTGATCACGTCGAGATTGTGTTCGATGACGATGACCGTGTTTCCCTTGTCGACCAGCGAGTGCAGAACGCCCAGCAGCCGCCGGACGTCCTCGAAATGCAAGCCGGTGGTCGGCTCGTCCAGCACGTACACCGTGCGACCGGTCGAGCGCCTCTGCAGTTCACTGGCCAGTTTCACCCGCTGCGCCTCGCCGCCGGACAAGGTCGGCGCGGGCTGCCCGAGCCGGACGTAGCCCAAACCGACGTCGACCAGCGTGGTCAGGTGCCGGCTGATCGCCGGGATGGCGGCGAAGAACTCGGCAGCCTCCTCGATCGGCAGATCGAGCACCTCGGCAATGGTCTTGCCCTTGTAGTGCACTTCGAGCGTCTCGCGGTTGTATCGAGCGCCGTGGCATTCCGCACACGGCACATAGACGTCCGGCAGGAAGTTCATCTCGATGCGCAACGTGCCGTCGCCGCTGCAGGCTTCGCAACGCCCGCCCTTGACATTGAACGAGAAGCGCCCGGGAGCGTAACCGCGGATCTTCGCTTCCTCGGTCTCTGCGAACAGCCGCCGGATGTGGTCGAAGACCCCGGTGTAGGTGGCCGGGTTGGACCGCGGCGTCCGCCCGATCGGGCCCTGATCGACGTGGACGACCTTGTCCAAGCTGTCGATTCCAGTCACCGCGCGGTGGCGGCCGGGGACCCGCCGGGCCGAATGCAGCTCGCGGGCCAGCACCGTGTACAGCACGTCGTTGACCAGCGTGGACTTGCCGGATCCGGAAACGCCGGTGACCGCCACCAGCACGCCGAGCGGAAAGTCCACGGTGACGTCCCGGAGGTTGTGCTCGCGGGCGTTGTGCACCGTCAACTGCCGCTTCTTGTCGATCGGCCGCCGCACCGGTGGCACCGCGATCGACTTGCGACCGGACAGGTAGGCGCCGGTGATGGAGTCCTTGTTGGCCATCAACTCGGGGAGGGGTCCGGAGACCACGACCTGTCCCCCGTGCTCCCCGGCTGCCGGCCCGATGTCCACCACCCAGTCGCTGGCCCGGATCGTGTCCTCGTCGTGCTCGACGACGATCAGCGTGTTGCCCAGATCGCGCAGCCGCAGCAACGTCTCGATCAGCCGGTGGTTGTCACGCTGGTGCAGACCGATGCTCGGCTCGTCCAGGACGTACAGCACGCCGACCAGACCGCTGCCGATCTGCGTGGCCAGCCGGATCCGCTGGGCCTCACCACCGGCCAGCGTGCCGGCGGCCCGGTCCAACGTCAGGTAGTGCAGCCCGACGTCGATCAGGAAGTGCAGGCGGGCGTTGACCTCCTTGAGCACCCGCGCCGCGATCTGCGACTCCCGGTCGTCGAGCTCGAGGTCCTCGAGGAACTCCGCGCACGCGTCGATCGGCAGCCCGGCCACCTCGGCGATGTTCTTGTCGTTGATCGTCACCGCCAGACTGAGCGGCTTGAGCCGGGCACCCTGGCACGCCGGGCACGGAACATCGCGCATGTATCCGGCGAAGCGCTCGCGCATGTTGTCGGACTCGGCGTGGGCGTGCCGGCGCTCGACGAACGGGATCACGCCTTCCCAACCCGTGGCGTACTGCCGCTCGCGCCCGTAGCGGTTGCGGTAACTCACGATCACCTGCTCACCGCGCCCGTGCAGCAGGACGTCCTGCACGTCCCGACCGAGGTCCTCGAAGGCAGTGGTCATGTCGAAATGCAGCTCGTCGGCCAGCGCCGACATCAGCCGCTGGAAGTACTCCGCGGAGCTGCCGCCGGCCATCGGCGCCAGTGCGCCATCCTCAAGGCTCAACCCCGGGTCCGGGACGACGAGTTCCGGGTCGACCTCCATCCGGGTTCCCAGCCCACTGCACTCGGCACATGCACCGAACGGGGAGTTGAACGAGAAGCTGCGCGGTTCCAGTTCCTCAAAACTGAGCCCGTCGTCCAGACACGCCAGATGCTCGCTGAACGTCGTCTGCCGCTCGGGGTCGTCCGCGTCGACATCCACTCGGTCGATCACCACGACCCCGCCGCCCAACCGCAGGGCAGTCTCGATCGTGTCGGTGAGCCGGCGCTTCCCCGAGGGCTTTGCGACCAGCCGGTCGATGACCACCGAAATGGAATGCTTGACCTGCTTGCGCAGTTTGGGCACCGAGTCCAGCGGGTAGGTTGTCCCGTCGACCTCGGCACGTGCATACCCCTGCGACTGCAGCGACCGGAACAGATCGACGAACTCACCCTTGCGCTCCCGCACCACTGGGGCGAGCACCTGGAAGCGGGTGCCTTCCGGCATCGTCAGAACCTGATCCACGATCTGCTGCGGGGTCTGCCGGGAGACCGGCTTGCCGCACTTCGGACAGTGCGGATGACCGATCCGGGCGTAGAGCAGCCGCAGGTAGTCGTACACCTCAGTGATCGTCCCGACGGTCGACCGTGGGTTGCGGTTCGTGGACTTCTGGTCGATCGAGACGGCCGGGCTCAGCCCCTCGATGAAGTCGACGTCGGGCTTGTCGAGCTGTCCGAGGAACTGCCGGGCGTAGGCGGACAGTGATTCCACGTAGCGCCGCTGCCCCTCAGCGAAGATCGTGTCGAATGCGAGGCTGGACTTCCCGGACCCAGACAAGCCCGTGAAGACGACCAGCGCGTCGCGTGGCAACTCGACGTGGATGTCCTTGAGGTTGTGCTCGCGGGCGCCGCGGACCACCAGCTTGTCGTGGGAGCTCTCCTGCACCAGACAAGGCTAACCGGAGGGTGTGACACGCACGTTCGGCGTTCGCCCAGGGCTGCCTCTGATCTTGAGTGCCGGGCCGGGTTTACCCCCCGACCGGGTGAATCTGCGCCCCCGGTTGGTCCGATCGCGTGAGATGTCAGCGCGGCCGTCGCGCAGCCACCGATGCCACAGTATGCGCGCGAGTGTCCCCCTCATCGCCACCGTTGCCCTGCTGGGCAGCCAGGTGGCGCTCGCCGCACCTGCCCTGGCCGACTCCCACGTCGCGGCAGTCACGCACCGGGCGGCCATGAAGATGCCCGTAACCAGTCGGTTGCGGATTGCCGTGACCGGCACTTCTGCCGCGAACGTGACCGTCAAAGGCCCGGCGACGAACCGTACCGTGCGCGACGACACGACGCTGCGGCTGGCCGTCGGTACCTACCGCGTGCGCGCCGCGAACGTCACCAAGAACGGCCTGGACTACACACCCACCCGCCGCAAGTGGCACGTCTCGGTCAAACGTGGCAGCACCAGCCTGATCGCCGTCGCCTACAAGAAGTCAGGGGTCTCGGCCGGCGGAAGTTTTGACACCCCGCAGACCTCACCCACCGGCGACATGGCAGTGCTGTTCCAACTGGTCAACCAGGCCCGTGCCACGAGCCGGTCCTGCGGCACCAAGTCCATGCCCGCCGCGGACCCGGTCGACTGGGACAGCAACTTGGCGGATGCGGCGCGTCTGCACGCGAAGGACATGGCAGACAACGACTACTTCGAGCATGACTCCCTGGACGGCCGCACCTTCGTCGATCGCATCGAGGCCTCGGCCTACGAGGGCTACCCGGGCGGCGAGAACATCGCCATGGGATTCCAGTCGGCCCAGGCCGTGCTGCAGGGCTGGCTCAACAGTCCCGGTCACTGCCAGAACCTGATGGACCCGGACTTCGTCGACATGGGCCTTGGATTTGCCTCCCGCACCGATGCCGGCTACACGCTCCCGACGACGTACTGGGTGCAGGACTTCGGATACGGTCAGTAATCCCGCCGACGTCCTTCACGCCCGAGATACCTTGAAGCCATGAGTTACACGGGCAAGACCCACGTCGGGGGCCCGGCAGCGGTGCACGAGTTGTCGCACCTCATCATCTCGAAGCTGGCCGTGGGACCGATGGACAACAACACCTACCTGCTGCGGTGCCGGGCCACGGGACAGCAATTGCTGATCGATGCCGCCGCCGAGCCCAGCCGGATCCTGGACCTGGTGGGGCCGGACGGACTGCAGACCATCGTCACCACGCATGCTCATCCCGACCATTGGCAGGCGTTGGCCGAGGTCCGGGCGACCACGGGCGCCCGCAGCGTGATGCACGAGATCGATGCTGCAGTGGTGGGCGACCTCGTCGACGCGACAGTCAGTGACGGCGACGTCATCGAGGTCGGCGAGTGCCGCCTGAAGGTGATCCACCTGGTCGGCCACACCCCGGGCGCGATCGCCCTGCTGTACGACGATCCCGAGGGCCAGCCGCACGTATTCAGCGGCGACTGCCTGTTCCCCGGTGGCGTCGGAAAGACGTGGAGCGACGCAGACTTCGACAGCCTGTTTGCGGGGGTGCGGGACCGGTTGTTCGTCCTGCCCGACGAGACGTGGGTCTATCCCGGCCACGGTAATGACACCACGATCGGGGCGGAACGGCCTTCGTTGCCGGACTGGGAAGCCCGCCGCTGGTGAGGTAGAGCAGCGGTTGTTTGACGAACGCCGGCGTCCTGGGACCTGGGCAGTCTTAGGTCACCAGTATCGCGGCCTAAGACTGCACGGCCGCGAACGTTGACTGACCCGTGCAGGACCGCTCACTTAGTCCTCCTCGGTTGTCACCGGTTGCGTGCGCCGCTCGTGCAACAGACTGGCCACGACTGTGACCGCCAGAATGCCGATGATGACGGCCAGGCTGACCCAGTTCGAGATCTGCAGGACGTCCACCGGCTGGCCGGAGTTGATGAACGGCAGCGAGTTCTCGTGCAGGGCCGTGAAGATCAGTTTCACTCCGATGAAGCCCAGCACCGCGGCCAGGCCGACGCCCAGGTAGACCAGCCGGTCCAGCAGGTTCCCCAGCAGGAAGTACAACTGCCGTAGACCCATCAGCGCGAAGACGTTGGCTGTGAACACGATGAACGGGATTTGGGTGAGTCCGAAGATGGCCGGGATGCTGTCGAGTGCGAACAGCACGTCCGTGGTGCCGATAGCGATCAGCACCAGCAGCAGCGGTGTGAACATGCGCTTGCCGCCGATCGTGGTCCGCATGTTCTTACCGTCGAAGTCCGGCGCCACCGGAACCATCCGGCCGACTACCCGGACGATGGTGTTCTCCTGATACTCCTCGTCGGTGTCCTCACCATGGGTCAGCAGTTTCACGGCGGTGATGATCAGGAAGATGCCGAACAGGTAGAAGACCCAGGAGAACTGCGCCAGGATGGCCGCGCCCAACGCGATGAAGATCCCGCGCAGGACCAGCGCGATGATGATCCCCCACATCAACACGTACTGCTGCAGGTGTCGTGGCACATAGAAGCGGGCCATGATCAGCACGAACACGAACAGGTTGTCGACGCTCAGCGAGTACTCGGTCAGCCAGCCCGCGAAGAACTGCACCCCGATGTCGGTGCCGAACTGCCACCCCAGGAACAACCCGAAAGCGATCGCACACCCGACGAACAACCCCAGCCAGCGCAGCAGCTCGGGGGTCTTGGGGACATGCGGGCGCCGCCCCACGATCAGGAAGTCGAAAGTGAAGAGCACGAGGAACAGGGCGATCGTTGCCGCCCACAGCCACAAGGGAACGGTCACCGGTTGCGCTTCCTGGATCCCGCGCAGTTCCTTCTTGAGTTCGGAGATCTCGTCGCGGTAGCGCGCGGCCACCTCGAACTGCAACTCCTCGGCCGCAGTGTGCATGGCCTGAGTCAACTGATCGATGAGGTCAGCGAGGTCCTGGGCGGGCATCGACGCGAGCGAGGCCGCATGCCGCCCAATGTCCGGGACCGTGGCCTTTGGCCCCACGCCACGGCTCAAACCGCGCCCGGAACCAGCCAGCAGTTCCTGGGTGTCCGCGTCCTCGCGGGCGAGCATGTCGGTGATGTCGGCGATCTTCTTGCGGATCGGTTGCGGGTCCAGGCCGCGTTCGGTGTTGTAGGCGATCTGCTTGGCGCGGCGGCGGTTCGTCTCGTCGATGGCAGTGCGCATGGAGTCGGTGATGGTGTCGGCGTACATATGCACCTGACCGGAGACGTTGCGCGCCGCCCGGCCGATGGTCTGGATGAGACTGCGTTCGGAGCGCAGGAAGCCCTCCTTGTCGGCGTCCAGAATGCTTACGAGGCTCACTTCGGGCAGGTCGAGACCTTCCCGCAGCAGGTTGATGCCGACCAGGACGTCGAACTCCCCCAGCCGCAGTTCCCGCAGCAACTCCACCCGCCGCAGAGTGTCCACTTCGGAGTGCAGGTACCGGACGCGCACGCCGTTCTCAAGCAGGTAATCGGTCAGATCCTCGGCCATCTTCTTGGTGAGGGTTGTCACCAGCACCCGTTCGTCCCGCTCGGCGCGCGTGGTGATCTGCTCCATCAAGTCGTCGATCTGGCCGCGCGTGGGTTTGACGATGATCTCCGGATCCACCAGGCCGGTCGGGCGGATGACCTGTTCCACGACGTCGCCGTGCACCCTGGCCAGTTCATATGGCCCGGGCGTTGCCGACAGGTACACGGTCTGCCCGATGCGATCGACGAACTCCTCCCAGCGCAGCGGCCGGTTGTCCATGGCGCTGGGCAGGCGGAAGCCGTGCTCGACCAGGGTGCGCTTGCGGCTCATGTCACCCTCGTACATGCCGCCGATCTGCGGGACCGTCACGTGCGACTCGTCGATGACGAGCAGGAAGTCCTCGGGGAAGTAGTCGAGCAGGCAGTTGGGTGCCGAACCGGGGGCACGGCCGTCGATGTGCCGTGAGTAGTTCTCAATGCCGTTGCAGAATCCGACCTGCTGCATCATCTCGACGTCGTACTGGGTGCGCATGCGCAGGCGTTGGGCCTCGAGCATGTGGTTGCCGCGCTCCAGTTCCACGAGCCGTTCCTGCAACTCCTGCTCGATGCCAGTGATCGCCCGCCCCATGCGCTCCGGACCGGCGACGTAGTGGCTGGCCGGGAAGACGTACAACTCGGTGTCCTCGGTGAGAACTTCCCCGGTGACGGGGTGCAGGGTCATCAACCGCTCGACCTCGTCCCCGAAGAACTCGATCCGGACCGGATGCTCCTCGTACATGGGGAACACCTCGACGGTGTCCCCGCGCACCCGGAACGTGCCGCGGGTGAACGAGAGGTCGTTGCGGGCGTACTGGATCTGCACGAGCTTGCGCAGCATCGAATCGCGGTCGACGTCATCGCCCACTCGCAGCCGCACCATCCGGTCCACGTACTCCTGCGGCGTCCCCAGGCCGTAGATGGCGCTAACGCTGGCCACGACAAGCACGTCGCGGCGGGTGAGCAGGCTGTTGGTGGCGCTGTGCCGCAGCCGCTCGACTTCCTGGTTGATCGAGGAGTCCTTCTCGATGAACGTGTCCGTCTGCGGGATGTACGCCTCAGGTTGGTAGTAGTCGTAGTAGGAGACGAAGTACTCGACGGCGTTGTTCGGCAGCAATTCGCGGAACTCGTTGGCCAGTTGCGCGGCCAGCGTCTTGTTGGGCGCCATCACCAGGGTCGGGCGCTGCAACTTCTCGACGATCCAGGCGGTGGTCGCGGACTTACCGGTACCGGTGGCGCCCATCAGGACCACGTCGTCGACCCCGGCCTCGATCCGGCGCGAGATCTCCTCGATCGCCTGTGGCTGGTCACCCGCCGGCTGGTACTCGCTGATCACCTGGAACGGCGCGACAGTGCGCTGCAGGTCGGTGACGGGGCGGGCCATGCTCCTACGCTACGACCCGGGTCAGACATCCCCACAGGGCCGCCTCTTCTCCAAACGCGACAACGTGGTCGATTCGCGTACACGTCCAACTTGTCGCCAATCGACCTATCGGTCGCATTTAGTAGCAATACCCTGACCACATGCGACGGATCGGGCTGACCGGCGGCATCGGGTCGGGCAAGAGCACCGTGGCGAAGATGTTCGCAGAGCTCGGAGCGCACGTGATCGATGCCGACGCCGTGGCCCGCGAAGTGGTGGAACCCCGGACCCCTGGCCTGGCCGCCTTGGTCGAGGAGTTCGGCAACGGCATCCTCGATGGCGACCGCCTGGACCGGACCTCTCTGGCGCAGATCGTCTTCGAGGACGAGGGTGCTCGCACCCGGCTGAACGCCATCATTCATCCGTTGATCGGAGCCCGCACTGCCGAATTGATCGCTGCTCTGCCACCGGACGCCGTCTTCCTCCACGATGTCCCCCTGCTGGTGGAATTGCATCTGGAAAATGCCTACGACCTGGTGGTGGTAGTCGATGCCCCCGACGACGTAAGGGTGAGCAGGCTCGTCGAGCGTGGTCTCACCGAGGACGACGCCAGGGCGCGGATCGCGACCCAGGCCACCCGCGAGCAGCGGCTCGCGGTCGCCGACGTGGTGATCAACAACAGCGGCGACCTCGATCAGCTCAGGGAGCAGGTGCGCTCGGCGTGGCCGAAGGTGGCAGCCCGGCGCTGAGCAGTTGCGGCCCCAGCCACTCCCAGTACAGCCGCGCTCCTTCTTCGGTGAAATGCACGCCGTCGGTGTGCATCGCCACGCCGTCGATCTGCGCCCGGTAACGGTCACCGTCACACAGGAAAGGGTTCGGATCGATGATCGGGATGTCGCGGCCGGAGCGGCGCACCGCCTCCCGCATGGCGTCGTTCACCGCAGCGATCCGTTCAGGGTCGTTGACCACTCCCGGATAACGGCCGGCCTGGAACAACGCTGCGTCCGGGAGGTCGAGCTCAGGCGCACCGTGACACGAACTCAGGACGACTGCCTGTCGAGGCGTCGCCGCCGTCACCTCAGCCAGCACCCGGGCATAAGCGTCGACAGTCTCGGCTTTCCACCGA
Source organism: Candidatus Nanopelagicales bacterium (assembly GCA_037045455.1). Taxonomy (GTDB): domain Bacteria; phylum Actinomycetota; class Actinomycetes; order S36-B12; family UBA10799; genus JADKAV01. The sequence goes on from JBAOIN010000006.1 coordinate 102,868, forward strand.
GGGTCGGTGTAAGGGACAGGCCCGTCGATCCACCTGTCGTACTGCTCCCAAGGCCCGGCGAACAGGACACCCTAGGTTCGCTCCCGAACCGGCGATGCGCTGCGACCGCTGCTGCTCCCACTGCCGGCACTGCTCGGTGATCGGCATCTTCGCGCCATTGAGCGCAGCGTCGTAGGGCACGAGGCCGCACCCGAACTCGGTACCCGGCAGCACTGTGAGCCCGGGCACGAGTCCGGGTTGGTAGGCGGCGAACAGGGACAGCGCAACGGAATCACCGACCAGGACTGCCCGGACGTCGGTTGGGGCGGACTCGACCGGGGACGGGCTACGCGTGGTCGACTCGGCGATCACCTCGAGGGAGTCCGCGGCAGGCGCCCGGGAGCACGCTGCGGTCACGCCCAGCAGACCGAGGATGGCCAAAGGTGCCCCGATCAGCACTGCCACTCGCTGGCGGGATCGCAACTGCCGCAGGGCGCCGCGCCGGATCGGCATCTCGACCCAGTAGTACGAGGCGGTGGCCAGCGCGAACGTCACCAAGAACCGCAGCACGAGCAGGTTGCCCCCCGCCATCCCCGTCCGGGCCGGGCTGAGCACCACATACACCGGCCAGTGCCACAGGTAGAGACCGTAGGAGATCTTGCCCACCCAGACGACCGGGCCCCACGCCAGCCCACGCGCCACCACCCCCTGCGGATAGGCCTGGACGCAGACCAGCAGAACGGCGGAACACAGCGCGAACAGCCAGGAAGCCGCCGTCGTACAGCCAAGTGGTCCGTTCATCGAGGAGCACCATAAGAGCTACAACGGCGACCAGCGCAGCAGGACCGACCCACTTGGCCGGCACGCGCAGACGCTCGAGGACACCCGGTGTGAGAACAGCGGCCAGCGTGGCTCCGACCAGCAGTGACTGCAGCCTGGTGTCTGTGCCGTAGTACACCCGCGAGGCGTCCGTGGCGGGGTTGGCCAGCCAGGCCATCTCCACCGCCGAGAGCAGGGACAAAGCGCCCAGCGCGATCGCCAGTGGGCGCCGCGAGCGTAGTTTCGGCAAGAGCAGGACCAGAACCAGCGGGAGCAGGAGATACCACTGTTCCTCGATCGCCAGGCTCCAGGTGTGCGTCAACGGCGAGGGATCCTGGAACTGCGCGAAGTAGGAGTTGCCGCTGGCGATGAACCACCAGTTGCTGACGTAGAACAGCGTGGCCAGCGCATCGCTGCGGATCGTCGCGGCGGCCTCGCCGGTCAGGAACGCCCCGTACAGCAGCACCGCGACCAGGACCAGGAACAGAGCCGGCAACAATCGCCGGGCCCGCCGCCCCCAGAAGGCCACGAGGTCCAGCCTCTCCGTGCGCTCGTGCTCGAGCAGCAGCAGCGTGGTGATCAGGAAGCCCGACAGAACGAAGAAGACGTCCACCCCGAGGAAGCCGCCGCCGAGCCACGAGGATCCGCCGTGATACAGCATCACGGCGATCACCGCCAGCGCGCGCAGCCCGTCCAGTGCCGGGCTGTAGGCGAGGCCCCGGCGCGTGGTCACGTGGTCATCGTAGGAGCGGACCGGGCGAACTCCGCGATCTGTGGGCCCAGAACCTGCCAGATGTGAAGTGCAGCCTCTGGGCGTGTAGTGCAATCCGTCGACGTAGAGGCCGGAGACATCAGGCGCACAGGTGACATCCCCGAGGTCGATGAAGCCGTAACCGTGGGCACCGGCATAACCGCGCAGGAAGTCGTTGAGGGTGCGCGTGCGGTCGCGGTCGTTCTTGGAGTCGTTGATGACGTTGGGCGGCAGAGCCGTGCAGGGAACGCTGGTGATCGCGATCCGATCGGCCGAGAAGTCGGCAAATGTCTCATCGAGAGCCTGCGTGACCACTCGGGCGTAACCCGGGCTGCCGAACGGCTGGACCGCACCGTCGGAGTCCACGACGTCGAACTGCCAGGAACTGGTGCCGACGAGCACGCCGACGGCTGGCTGTCGCTGGGCCATGTCCTGGCGCCACTGTCCTTCCCACCCCGCGCAGTCCGTCCCCGGTGGCGGTTGCACGACGTGCTGGCCGTCCGCGACGAACTGCATCCCGAACAGGGGGCAGCCGAGCAGGAACGAGCCAGTGACGGCGATTCCGGGCGGCGGCGTCGTCGCGGCCGGCAACCACAAGCGAAGCCGACACCGAGTCGCCGAGCACGAACGTCGTCGTCCCCTCGCCCCGGTAGTCCGGGGCCGCGTGTTCCGGCAACCCACGCAGGTAGCGGGTGTCGGCGGCCTTGGGCGTGCACAGCACTGCCAGGGCCACCAGCACGAGCGGCAGCACGAGTAGCACCTTGATGTTTCCGCGTCCGGCCCGCACGGGACGTTCGACCACCAGATAGGAGACCGTGGCTGCCAGAAACGTCAGCAGCAGCCGCACCACCGTGGGGGCGTTCGTCTGGTCGGGTCCGATCATCACGGCGATCGGCCAGTGCCAGAGGTAGAGGCCGTAACTGATCAGCCCGATCCTGCGCAGGGGTTCGACCCGCAGAACGCGGGTGACCGTCGGTCGCACTGCCTGCTCCCGCGATGAGCATCGCACTGAACACTGCGGCTAATGCCAATTGCGCGGGGACCCATCGCCCCTGTGGCCAGATGGCGAACATGACCACAACACCCAGCAAGCCCCAGCAGCCCGATCACCCCGACGGCCGGCACGTACCCGAACCTCGCTCGACCCGCTGCGACCTGGCGCACACCCAGGATGCCGAGCAGCGCGCCCAGAAGGAGTTGCTGGGCCCGGGTATCGGTGCCGAGATACAGCCGGTCGACCGGGGCGCCGTGACTAGCCAGCCACGCGGTCCAGAGCACCGACGACGCACACAGCACGGCAACCAGCGCGAACACCCAGCGCCACCGGAACCGACGCAGGGCGACGAGCAACAGGAGCAGCAGCGGGAAGAGCAGATACCACTGCTCCTCCACACTCAGCGTCCAGGTGTGCAGCAAGGGTGAGAACTGCTGGTAAGCGTCGAAGTACTGGGTGCCGGAGTGCAGCAGCCACCAATTGTTGACGTAAAAAACCGTCGCGATGCCCTGTCCGCGGATGGCCGCCTGTTCCAGCGCCGGCACGGTCAAGGCATAGCCGAAGACCGCCACGAGCATCACGGCCAGCGCAGGGAACAGCCTGCGCGCCCGGCGTTCCCAGAACGTGCGTGCGCGCACCGGCTCCGGCAGGTTCTGCACGAGCAGTGTGGTGATGAGGTAGCCGGACAGCACGAAGAACACGTCGACGCCGATGTAGCCGCCGGGCAGCCATCCCTGTCCGAAGTGGTAGACCATCACCGCCAGCACGGCCAAAGCCCGTACCCCGTCCAGGGCAGGCTCGTACCGAAGGTGCTGGCTGCGGCGGGCTGCAGGTGCCGGAACGGCCTGAACAGGCGCCGTCACAACAGTCCCCACACGGGTTCAGCACATCATGGCAAACCCCGGCAAACCGGGATTTCGGCGAAGATCACCCATGTCGTAGACAGCAGAACGCCCGGCGGTCGTTCCCACCGGGCGTTCTGTGCGTGTGCTTGCTCAGCCTTCGCTCTGCAGCTTCTCCCGCAGTGCGGCCAGGGCCTCGTTCGCGTCGTCGTCCAAGGAACCGGACGGCTCAGCCGGGGCGGCGGTGTAGTCACCGGAAGCCGCAGCTTCCTCGTCGGCCTTCTTGGCCTCGGTGATTTGCTCCTTGTGCTGCTGCCAGCGCTGGTAGGCCTCCTGGTACTGCTGCTCCCACTCGGTGCGCTGGTCCTCGAAGCCTTCCTTCCACTCCCCGCTGACGGGGTCGAAGCCCTCCGGCCCGATGTAGGCGCCGTTCTCGTCGTAGGAGGCCGGCATGCCGTACAGGTACGGGTCGAACTCGTCGGTGGTCTCGGCACCGGCATCCTCGTTGGCCTGCTTCAGCGACAGCGAGATCCGGCGGCGCTCCAAGTCGATATCGATGACCTTCACGAAGATCTCGTCGTTGACCGTGACGATCTGCTCGGGAATCTCGACGTGGCGCTCGGCCAGCTCGGAGATGTGCACCAGACCCTCGATGCCCTCGGCCACCCGGACGAACGCACCGAACGGCACCAGCTTGGTGACCCGGCCCGGAACGACCTGGCCGATCGCGTGGGTACGCGCGAAGTGCTGCCAGGGGTCCTCCTGGGTGGCCTTCAGCGACAGGGACACACGCTCGCGGTCCATGTCGACGTCCAGCACCTCGACGGTGACCTCCTGGCCGACCTCGACGACCTCTTGCGGGTGGTCGATGTGCTTCCAGGACAGTTCGGACACGTGGACCAGACCGTCTACGCCACCGAGGTCCACGAACGCACCGAAGTTCACGATGCTGGACACCACACCGGTACGGACCTGGCCCTTCTGCAACTGGTTCAGGAAGCCGGTGCGGACCACGGACTGGGTCTGCTCGAGGAAGGCCCGGCGGGACAGCACCACGTTGTTGCGGTTCTTGTCCAGCTCGATGATCTTGGCCTCGATCTCCTGGCCGACGTACGGCTGCAGGTCGCGCACCCGGCGCATGTCGACCAGGGACGCGGGCAGGAAGCCGCGCAGGCCGATGTCGACGATCAGACCACCCTTGACAACCTCGATCACAACACCGGTGACCACGCCGTCGGCTTCCTTGACCTTCTCGATGTCGCCCCACGCGCGCTCGTACTGGGCACGCTTCTTGGACAGCATCAGGCGGCCGTCCTTGTCCTCCTTCTGGAGAACCAGGGCCTCGACCCGGTCGCCGACCTGGACGACCTGGGACGGGTCCACGTCGTGCTTGATGCTCAGCTCACGTGCCGGGATCACACCCTCGGTCTTGTACCCGATGTCGAGCAGGACCTCGTCCCGGTCGACCTTGACGATGACACCTTCGACGATGTCGCCGTCGTTGAAGTCCTTGATGGTCGCGTCGATGGCTGCGAGCAGTGCCGCGTCATCGCCGATGTCGTTGACGGCCACTTGGCGGGCCGAAGAGGAAGTGGGTACTGCTGGGATCTCGCTGACGTCGGTGACGTCGGGGGTTTCAGTCATGAAGTGTTCGATAGCCGGTCTGTTCGATCGGGCACAGATGCGTGCGGTTGGGTGTGAATCCCCTCGGTCCGGGCTCACACGCACGCCACTGCGAAGGCCTGATGGCCTTGCGATCAGCATAGCGAAGGGGTTATGCGAGGTCGATGCCCGCTCAGCCTGGGACCTGTCGGCCGCGGGCAGTGTCACTCGTCGATGGACGCGCGAGGCCCTCTCCTGCACCGTTCTGGGGATCCTTCACCGTTCCGAACGGTGCACAACTGTTCAAACGGTGCAACGTGCGCTGTCTGCCAGCCGACGGGGCTAACAAGCGAAGCAGGCGGCCGAGCCTTTGCGCCCGAGCCGCCTGCTTCGTCGTTGAGAATTCTTAGGCCGCAGCCGGTGCGTCTTCCTGCACTGGTGCTGCCGTGCCGCCGTCATCCTTCTTGCCACCGCGAGCGAGCAAGAAGCCGATCACAGCGAGCACGATGCCGAGGATCCCGAAGACCAGCGGCAGCGTGCTGCCAATCAGCTTGACCTGACCCGCCAGCGCGGCGATGTCGTCGGCGGCTTCCTGGTTGCCACTGACACCGGTGTAGTCGGCCTTGACCAGCTTCTGTTCGCCGTCGAGGTCGTAGGTGGTGAATTCGCTGGACTCACCCTTGACGACCTGGCCGGTGACCGGATCCATCCAGTACGTGCTCTTCACGGAGTACATCTCGTCCAGGACGGTGTTGCCCTCGGCATTTTTGCCCTCGCCGGGGATTGCCGAGGTGGGCACCTCAAGGGTGTTGACCTTGGTCGGCGGGATCTCCGTGTTGTAGACGTAGGTGTTGATGCCGAAGACGTTCTCCTCGCCCTGGTAGGCCCACGTGGACGGGCCCTTGATACTGGTGTTGAAGACCTGGTAGTCCTGCTTCTGCAGGTCGAAGGCCCACTTCACCGGCATCACGCTGCCGGCCATGTTCACCGGCTCGTCGTCGACGCTGGCCCCGCAGCAATCCACCAACTCCGAGCTCACGCGGTCGAATGCGTAACGCGCGGTCGAGGCCGTGATGAGGTCGCCGGTGTCGTTGTTGTTGACCCGCATGAAGTAGTCGAAGACCGCCAGATCCTGCGACTTCGCCTCAGGCTGCTCCGCGGCGGGCACGTCACCGCGCACGTAGATGTACTGGGTGGCAGCCACGTCCCGGTCGTAGGGGTCCTTGTCCCCGGCGGCGACCTTCTGCGGGTTCAGGATCTGCCGGAAGTTCACGTCGGCCGTGCTTTCGCTGTACTGGTCGACCGGAGTTTTGGCCGCGCTGGGCAAAACGTAGAACTTGAGCAGTGGGGCAAGCACCAACAACATCACCCCGAGGGCCAGCAGGATCAGCCCCACGACTCGCTTCATCACGCCTCCATAGATACGCCTGAGTGCTTCTGGGACCGTATCGGAAAACGCACACTCTTCGCGACATGATCGGCAGACACGCTCCAAGGAATTGTTCATGTCCTGGCGAGCGAACCTCGCACATCTCGCAGACCCAGCCCGCGTTTCGCGCCTGGCATGCTCCGAAGGACTCCCGGACTGGAGCTCGGCGCGGCCGATCCGTGAGCGTTGTGGGTGCTAACAGATTTGCGCCTCCAGCCGCCACCGGGGCCTTGCCGCACATCGTGGACATGTCCTGGCCGCCGGATATTCTGCGGGTGTGTCCGTGCGCAGCCGTCGAAGGGTCAGCGAGGTGCTGCGTATCGACACTGTGGTTCCGCACCGGTTCCGGGCCCTCGACGGCTACCGCGGCATCGCGGTCCTGGCAGTCGTGACGACCCATGTGGCCTACTTCAGCGGGATCGTGGTCAGCACCCCCTGGGGGCACGCCTTCTCGCGCCTGGACATCGGGGTCACGATCTTCTTCCTGCTGTCCGGCTTCCTGCTGTTCCGGCCCTGGTCGAAGGCGGCCATGACCGGGACGTCCGGGCCGGCCACGCGGACCTACTTCCGGCGCCGGCTCTGGCGCATCCTGCCCGCCTACCTGCTGCTGGTCGTCGTGGTGCTGGCGGTGATGCCCGGGATCGAGGTGCACCCGAAACACTGGATCGCCCACCTCACACTCACCCAGATCTACTGGCCGAACCTGCTCATCAACGGACTCACCCAGAGCTGGTCGCTGGCCACGGAACTGTCGTTCTACCTGGTGTTGCCGATCGCTGCCTGGTGGGTTTCGCGACGGCATTCCGGCGATGTCGACGCCAGCACCAGGCGACAACTGTGGATGCTGGCGGTCTGGGTGGGGGTCACGTTCGTCTGGCTGCTCATGCGGACCACGACGCCCGCCCAGGACTTCCCGGTCCTCAACATGTGGTTGCCCAACTTCCTTGACTGGTTCGCCGCCGGCATGTTCTTCGCCGTTGTACACAACCGGCTGCAGCTGCCCGACCCGCCGCGCTGGATGCGCCGGCTCAACGCCCTGGCTGACGACGTCGGGGTCTGCCTGCTGGTGGCGACTGCGCTCTTCCTCCTGGCTACGACGCCTGTGGCCGGCCCCTACACGTTCGGCGAGGGCTCAACGTCGCAGGCCTTCCTGCGCCACTACCTGTACCTCGGCGCGTCAGCGGCGCTGGTGATGCCCGGCTTCCTGGGCACCGAAGGCTGGGGCCAGTGGCGGCAGTTCCTCGCCGGTCCGCTGATGTCCTACCTCGGCACGATCTCCTACGGCATCTTCCTATGGCACCTGTTCGTTCTGGAGACCGGTTCCCGGCTGATCGGCATCGCGAGTTTCACCGGCTGGTTCTGGCTGTTGTGGCCCCTGACAGTGGTCGGCACCGTGCTGTTCGCCCATGTCAGTTATGTGCTGGTGGAACGACCGGCGCAGGAGTACTCGCACCGCCGGACCGCAGCACCGCCGCCCATGCCAGCGCCAGCGCACAACCCTCCACAACCGACGGCCAGCCCTCCGGCCTGACTCCGGCGACGACCGCCACGACCACGGCCACCATGACTCCGAGGAAGGCCACCGCCGGCAACGACGCCCGGCGCAGGGCGAGTGCGGCAACGAGGAGCACGGCCAGTCCAGGCAGGCCCAGCGTCAGCGTCACCCCGACAGCGATCAGCGCAGCCGTGACCCGCGGCAGGGCACGCGAACCGACGGCGGGCAATTGCGGTTGCCGGGGTGGGCGCACGGCCAGCACCACCACCGCCAGGACTGCCAGCAGGCCCGCCAACAACCCAGCCCGGTAGCCGGCGTCCGGTGCGAACTCGAGGGTCACTTCACCCCCCACGCCGGCCGGTAAGACGTATGCCTGTTTCCAGCCGTCCACCCGCACGGGCTGCAGCGACTTGCCACCCGCTGTCGCGGTCCAGCCGGGGTTGAAGTTCTCGGTCACTTCCAGCACTCGCGGCTCGGCGGCAGCCGCGACCTGCAGGACTCGGTGCGTGTCGTCCCAGGTAGTGACCTCTGGCGACACCGGGCGTCCGGTCGGTCCCAGGTATCCCGGCGGCGGGAAGAACGCGGTCATCGGCTGAAATGTCTGCGAACTCACCACGTCGAGTTCGTGCTTGCCGGCGGCCAGGTCCAGCCCCGATCCGCAGGGTTCGGCGGGCAACAGCGCGCCGCCCCGGAACTGCTCGACGCGTCCGGTCACCGACGTCTGCATGGCGAGGTGGCCATCCACCTCGATGTCCGGTCCCGTGCCGCAGGGCAGGGTCACCAGGGCGTCGTCGGGGACGGGCTGCCGCAGATCATCGGCGCCGATCAGCGCCACCTCGGACACCCCGACCGGCAGGATCGTCTCGCCGAGTGCGGAACGGGAGCGGACCTGGTTCGCGGTGACGAACGTGATGCGGATGCGGTTGGTGGTCACCGGGTCGAAGCGGAACAGACCCCGGTTGTCGGTGTAACCGCTGAACTGCCGGTCCCCGGCGCTGACCCGCACCTTCAGCGGCGAGGAGGCGTTGAGCCCGGGCCGGTTGACCAACCGCAGTCCTCGCACCGTGCGCTGTTCGGGCAGCGTGATGGTCAGCGCGGGTTCCTCGTCGTCGGCGGCAGCCTGCCAGGCCGTGGCGATCGACCGGTCGAATGCCGCTCGCGCCGAACCCTCGACCCCTCTGGTACGCGTGGACGTCGCCTGCACCGAGACGTCCGAGAGAGCGTTCAGTTCCGCGGACACCTTCGCCGCATCTCGCACTGCGACCAGGATGCGCGGCGTGGTGGTCAACGGTGAGGCGAGTTCCACCGTCCGGTGCAGGCCGGTACGGTCCTGCGAGAACGCCGAGAACGCATCGGAACACACCCGAAGGTCGTCACGCACGGCACACTCCGAGGTGTCGCCGGGTCGAGCGCTGAGCAGCACTCCGGCCCCGGGTTGGGCGGCGGGCAGCTGCAGGCGGTTGACCTCCCGGCCGGGCAAGTCGACCTCCCGGATCCCGCGCAGTTGTGCCTTGCCCCCGCCCCCGATGTCGATCCTGACCCAGGTCGTGCGCCCCGCCGGAGCCGACACTTCCTGCCAGCCCGCGGCGTTGGTCGCCTCGGTGCTCACCGAACCCGCCTCCGTCGTGACCTGCACCGGAACCGCGCGAGTGGCGCTACCGGGCTGATCCAGCAGCGCGATCCGCAATGTAGCGCCGACATCGATCGGTTGCGGGTAGGTGACCTGCCAGAACGTCTGCTCCTCGTCGAGGTCGCCCGGACGCCAATAGGTCTCCAGGCTCCCGTCCAGAGCCGCCGCCGGCATGGCACCCCGCGGCACTCGCCAACCGGCCGACACGTCCGAGGCGGAACTGCTGACATCGAATTGCAGAGCGGGGATCGCCACCGTGCGGCCGTCCTCACCGACCACCCGGTAGTCGTGGACCGGACGGTCCTGCACATACGGCTGCTGCGCGGTCATCGTGGCCGACTCCTGGTCACGCATGTAGCCGAAGGTGATCTCCCGGCGGCGGTCGGTGTCCGTGACGACGAGGTCGGCGGCGGCCAGCGGTTGCGCGTACGGGTCGTCGGTCATCACGACCGGCCGGTTCCCCAGACCCCCCGCGTCGGCCAGCGGCAACAGCGCCTCCGGGCCACCGTCCACGTCGACAGTGGCTTGCGCCGGGCGCATCAGCACGCGTGGATCGGGTGCGTTGTTGCTGGGTGTCACCTCGTAGATCTCGACGGCCGGGTAGGTCACCTCGGTGCCTTCGTCAGTGGCGACGGTCCCGGAACCGGCCATCAGATCACCGAACCACGCAACCCGGCTGAACCCCGGGCTGTTCGCCAGCGCCATGTGCACGCGTAGTGCGGGTGGGGCTTGCGCCGTCACCGCCAGGTCGTTGCGCACGACCAGGTAGCGCACCCCCATCCGCTCCAGATACTGCGAAAGCCCCGGGCTGCCAGTGCCGCTCTCCAGCCGCGCTTCCACCGCATCCAGGGCTCGGATGTTGCCAGCGCTGGACAGGGGCACCGCATCCCGGATCCCCCAGGGATAGCCGCCGTACGCCTGCAACGGCTCGTCCCCGGTGCGCCCCCAGGTGAACTCCGCGAAGGAAGCGCCGGGCACGATCAGCGCCCGACCCGGTTCGCCGCGCTTGTTCAGCCAGAAAGCGGCCTCCCGCCAGGACTCCGCCACTGCCGAATAGGTCCGTCCACGCGCCAGCTGCCCCGTCAACGCGGGCCACCAGGACAGAATCAGGGATCCCACCAGTACCGCGACCAGCGCCACCTTCCAGCGGGGTCGCGGCCCCGAAGGCCACAGCCAGGTCAGCAGATGGCAGAAGGCGATGGTCAGGGGCAATCGCAGGACAAGGTCGAACTTGTGCACGTTGCGCAGAGGTGCCCCGGACCGGTCCAGGAACTGCTGCACGAGATCGCTGCCCAGCCCGCTCATGGCGCCCGTGTGACCGGCGGTTACGAGCACCAGGCCGGCGATGGTGGCTCCCACGAGGAACGCCCGGTGCGGAAGGGAACGCATGGCCAACCCGGCCAGCCCGGCGGCCGCCACGACGCCGGTTGCCAGCACGAGCACGGAGTTGCTGGCCAGCAGCCATCCCGCTGTCCAGTCCGATGCCGACCCGAGGTAGGCGATCCAGTGATCAGCGCCGCGCAGGACGCTGGTCGGATCGGTGATCGACGTCGTGAACTCCGCGGACTCGATCCAGTCCAAGAACGGCGGGGAATACTTGCCCAGCAGGACCAACGGAATCAGCCACCACAGGATCGGCCAGCCCGGTCAACCCCACCCACCAGGCGGCCAGCCGGCGGCGTCGCGGTCCCGGATTCAACGTGATCAGCCACCAGACCGCCAGCGGCAGAACAGCTCCAGCAGCCACGGCGTTGACACCGCCGGCGGTGGTCACTGCCAGTGCCGACAGGGCCGCGGCCCGCACCACGTTCCCCTGCCGGGCGCCCCGCACGAGCGGCAGCAGCACCCATGGCGCCAGGGCCATGGGCCAGACCTCTACCGAGATCGCACCGATCGCCGATTGCGGCCGGACCGCCAGTGCATACGCGAGGCCGGCCAAAATCTGCGGCCAGCCGGCACCGACCCGCAGGGCCCGCACCAGCAGGTACATCCCCAGAAACGCAGCCACCAGGACCAGCGACCACCACAGTCGCTGCACGACCCAGTCGGGCAACCCGATCGCTTGGCCCACCCCGAAGAACGGCCCCATCGGCCAGAGATAGCCGTAGGACTGGTTCTGCAACTGGCCGAAGAACCCCTCGCCGTCCCACAGGTGCAGCGCCCGGCCCAGGAATCCCCAGGGGTTGACCGTCAGGTCGAGCTTGGTGTCGGCGGCGATGCGGCCCGGATCCTGCAGGAACGCCAACGTCACAAGTGCCAGGCAGACCGCCACCACCCGTGCCCGCCACTGCGGGACCGGGGCTGGTGGCGCGGCCGGCGCCTGCGGGGCGGCGTCGAGCAGGGTCATCGCTTCCTCAGGATCAGTGCCACGTTCCAGGTGACGATCTCGCGCAGCACCGGGATCCGCCGCACCCAGTACGCCCCTGCGGGCAGGTAGCGGGGGATCACGTCGATGACCTCGGCATCGCCGCGTGCCTGCGCCCAGCGGACACCGGCGGCCAGCGACACGGGGAACAACGAGACGCCGTAACGGTTCTTGGGTGGGTGGCCCATGCGGCGGGTGTATCGGCGAGCCGCGTAATCACCGTTGAGGTAGTGCCAGGGCGCTGTTTCATGACCGCCCCACGGCCCGTACCAGAGCGTGTAGGAGTAGAAGACGACGCCACCGGGCTTGCACACCCGCACCATCTCGTCGCCCATCCGCCAGGGCTGCCGGACGTGCTCGCCTACGTTGCTGGAATACACAAGGTCGAACGCGTCGTCCCGGAAGGGCAACGCCTGCCCGTCGCCGAGGACCGTGCCGGGCAGCGGCACCCGCCCATGCAGCGCGAGTTCGCCGGCATCGGCGTCCAGCGGCGTGTAGCGGGCGCCGGCCGCGGCGAACTCCTGGGCCCAGTACCCGGGCCCGCCCCCGACGTCCAGCACATGAGCGCCCGTGAGGTCGAGCAGGCACTGCATCTGGCGCACGGAGTCCTGCGCCATCGCCGAGTAGAACCGGTCGGGGTCGCTCTGCTCCACGCGGAACTCGCCGAACAGGTGCATCGCCCTGGACCACGTGGCCATCTCGCGCAGCCGGCGACGGGCTGCGACGGGCTCCAGTGCGGTCACCGTATGAACCTATGACACTCGCAGGCGTCGGGTAGCGTGTGCCGCGTGATCAGCGGCCCGGTGAAACACCCGCGGCCCTTGCGCGCCCTGTTCCTGAACTGGCGGGACACCCGGCATCCGGAAGGCGGCGGGTCCGAGGTCTACGTAGAGAACGTGGCCCGGTCACTGGCCGCCGCCGGACACGACGTCACCATCTTCTGCGCGATGTACGACGGTGCCGCCACCCGGGAGATGGTCGACGGCGTGCGTTTCGTGCGCGGCGGCACGAAGTTGTCGGTCTACCCGGAAGCGGTGCGACGGTTGCGTCGCGGTGAGTTTGGGGATCTCGACGTCATCGTGGACGTCCAGAACGGCATTCCGTTCATGTCCCGGGCCGTTGCTGGGCACGTCCCGGTCGTGGTGTTGGTTCATCACGTTCATCGTGAGCAGTGGCCCGTGGTCTACGACCGGGTTGCGGGCACGGGTCGGGCTGGTGGATCGAGTCCCAACTCGCACCCCGGTTGTACCGCAACTGCGCGTACGTCGCGGTGTCGGACCGGACTCGCACCGAACTGGCCGAACTCGGCGTCGACGCCGGCCGGGTCCACGTCATTCACAACGGGATCGAGCAGGCGCCGGGCCTGGATGTCACCCCTACCCCGTACCCGCACATCGCTGTCGTGGGCCGACTGGTTCCGCACAAGCGGGTCGAGCACGTGCTGCGGGCGGCCGCCATCCTGCGCCGGCAGCACCCTGACCTTCGGGTCTCCGTGGTGGGCGACGGCTGGTGGTCGCCGCGCCTGCAGCAGGTGGCAGCCGCTCTGGGCGTCGAGGATCTCGTCGACTTCCACGGGTTCGTCGACGAGAAGGCCAAGCACCGCATCTACGCGTCCGCGTGGGTGCTGGCCCTGCCCTCGCTGAAGGAGGGCTGGGGCATCGTCGTCATGGAGGCGGCCACCCATGGTGTGCCGGCGGTCGCGTACCGGGACGCGGGCGGGGTGTCCGAGTCAATCCTCGACGGGACCACGGGCGTGCTGGTCACCGGCGACGAGCAGGACTTCGCGCAGGCTTTGGCGATCGGTGCTCGATTCCGCGGATCTGCGGGAACGCCTGGGCGACGCGGCACGCACGCGGGCCGAGCAGTTCACGTGGGCTGCGACGGCGAACGCCTTCGCGGACGTGCTGCAGGAGGTGTCAGGCGGTCAGGTTCCTGTGGTGCCGGCCCCGTCGGGGCACGTCGCGCACCGCAGCGAGGATCAGGTGTCGCCGTAGACGATGAACGGCTTGTCGACCGGGGCAGGAGTGGCAGTCTGCGAGCTCACGATGCCGAAGGCGGCACCGATGGCCAGGACGATACCCACGATGCCTGCGATGATCGCCCCTGCGGGACCACTCATGTGCTGCCTCCTCCAGTCAGAACAGTCGTGATTGACTTCGCAGACCGTACCACGCCCGACTTCGATCACGCAGGTTCGCGGGAGATTCGCGATACAACCGTGTCGGCGTCGTGATCCGCCCCTCGTCACTTACCGCGGAACTCGGCGCACCGCCCAGCCCACGCCACAGCCGATGAGCATCAATGCCGCGAGCACGTCCACGCCGACAACCACGGGGTCCCTGGGTTCCACGACTGTGACTGCCTGCTCCACTCGCCACAATTCCAGGCGGTCCTGCTCCCACACCCGCACGGCGCCTCGCAGGTCAGGGGTCCGGCTGGCTTGGGGCTGGTCGCGTTGCACGACGATCCACTTGATCCCTAACGGGGCCAGTGCGTCGGGCAACGGCCTGCCGGACTGGATGGCCTGCCCCACGGCATGGGCTCGCGGGTCGTCCCCGCCCACCTGCACGACCCGGCCCTCGACGGTCACGGGGAGGTCGTCGTCCCAGACCACGGTCCGGGTCAGGTAGCGCGGCAGCGGATCGAGCACCACGTCGGAACCGTTCCAGGCGTAGCGGCGGAACGGGCTCCACGGCAGCGAGACCACATCGCCCGGCTCGGGCGCCTCGGCAAGCCGCTGCCGCAAGCCGTCCCAGGCTGCCGGATAGGACACCGGGGTAAGCCGCCCGAAAGCGCCGGCCGCCAGATCCGGCAGCATGGCGATCGGCAGTATCGCCAGCGCTGCAGCCATGAACAGGCGCAGGACGTCCTCCGCGCGGGCCATCAACCGGCGCAGACCAGTCGGCGCGCAGATCGCCAGGAGCAGCACCCACCACACCGTCCATTTCTGGGCATCGCGCAACAAACCGCCACCGGGCAGCGCCGAGACGATCTGCTGCGCCCAGCCCTGGTCGGCGGCCACGCCCGACACCCACGCCCACAGCACGCCCAGCACACCCAGCACGCCCAGCCAGAGCACCTCGGGTCGTGCCTGGCGCAGCATCAGCGGCAGGCCGTAGGCGGCCAGCGCCAGCACGGTCAGCAGACCGAGCAGCATGAACCAGGTGCCGCGGGAAGGAAGTGTCGCGGCAGCGTTCCACACTCCGCCACCACCGAGGACGCTGGCCAGCACTCCCCCGGGACCATCCGCCCGCGCCCCGAATACGACCAGTCCCAAGGGGTCCGAAACGCCGGCGGACGCACTGCGCAGCGCGGGCAGCCACCACGGCGCGTTGAACAGCGGGAGAAGGCCGACCACAGCGATGCGTGCACCCACCCGCAGCCGGCTGCTGAAACCGAGCGCCAGCGGAACGGCGGTGAGTGCGGCGATCAGCCCGCCGGTGGGAACCAAAGCAGCCGCCCCCGACACGACGACCACAGGCAGCCACTGCCCGCGTTCCCGTGCGCGGCGAGCAGCCAGCACGATCCAGGGCAGCAGGCCGATCGCCCACAACAGCGCCCAATGTCCCATCAGCAGACGCGCGGCGACGTACGCCGACCACATGTACAGCGACGCCGCCGGCAGTTGCCGAGTCAGTCCGGGTCCGGCCAGCCGCCCGGCACCCCAGCCCGCCAGGGTCAGCGACGCGAGCAGTACCGCCTTCTGCAGCACCTGTCCGGGTAGCGGTCCGGCGAGTAGTGCCACGATCGCGTCCTGCGGAACCGATCGGGGCAGGCCGCCGCCGATTCCCAGCATCCAGGGCAGTAGCGACTGCCGGGGCACGAACACCATGTCCAGGTGCAGGAGGTAGCCCGGGGCCAGCACTGGAAGCAGGACGATGAGTGCCAAAACGACCGACCAGCCCGGCAGCAGGTAGCGCTTGAGTTGGTCCGGCACTCGCCTAGGGTGTCACTCGGGAGGGTCCATGAGCAGTGACGACACGACCCCCGGCGGCAACCTGGTCGGCGGCGGTCTACTGGTCGCTGTCGCGCTCGGCATCGGTCAGGTGCTGGCCTACGCACAGACGCTGGTCGCCGCCCGCACGCTCACCCCCGCGGAGTTCGGCGCCTTCAGCGCACTGCTGGCCCTCATCCTGATCGGGAACACCGTGGCGCTGGCCACACAGGCCGTCACGGCACGCCACATCGTGGCCACCCCCCGGTCGCAATGGCCCGACGAGACCGCCGCCGCGTGGCGCACCGCTACCCAAGTCGCCCTGATCCTCACGGCGGTGTGGCTGGTCCTTGCGCCGGCCATCACGTGGGCCTTGCGCCTGGACTCGATCCTGATCGCGATTCTGTTGGCGCTCGGGTTCCTGCCGCTCACCCTGCTCGGGGGAGCGTTGGGGATCGCCCAGGGTCACGAGCGTCACATCACGCTGGCTGGCGTGTACGTGGCCCTGTCAGTCCCCCGCAACGGTGTGACCATCGCGCTGCTGATCGTGGTGGCCACACTCGGCTCGGCCATGTTCGGCCTGGCCGTCGGTGGTCTGCTGAGTGCCGCGCTGGCCTGGCTGCTCCTCCGCTCGTTCTCGCGCGGGGGCCACGCCCGGCACACCACCATGTTGCGCGAGGTGCCAGCGGCCACCTACTCCCTGCTCGCCCTGTTCACCCTCACGAACCTGGACATCGTGCTCGGCCGGGCGTTCTTGAGCCCCGGAGGAGGCCGGGCAGTACGGGGTGGGCATCATCGTCGCCAAGATCGTGACCTGGCTGCCGCAGTTCGTCGCGGTCATGGCCTACGCCCGCATGGTCGACGCCCGGCGCGGCCGCACAACCCTGGTCGGACTCGGGGTGGTGGGCGGCATCGGGCTGTTGTGCACCGCAGCCGTCGCGGCGGCGCCCGCGCTGATCGTGGCCGTGGTGGCCGGCGACCAGTACGCCGAACTGGCCTCGATCCTGCCGGTGTTCGCCCTCATCGGTGCCTGCGGAGCACTGCTGCAGTTCGTCGTGTTCGGCCTGGTCGCCATCCGTGACCGCACCTACATCCCGGTCGTGTGGGCCGGATGCATCGCGCTCGTGGCGGCGGTGGCGGTCTGGCACGACTCGGTCGCGGATGTGGCCTACATCATGCTCGCGGTCGTCGCGACGGTCGCAGCGATCGGTGTCTGGCGGCTGATCGCCAAGCGCGACGAACCGGCCGTCGCCGACGTTTCAGTGGGCGGCTGACTCCCAATCCGGACCAGCTCCGACCGACACCTCAAGCGGCACACGGAACTCACGCACCCCGGTCATGGCTGCCACGACCAGTTCGGTCGCCTGTTGCTGCTCCCCCGGGCCGACCTCCAGCACGAGCTCGTCGTGCACCTGCAGCAGCATGCGGCTGCGCAAACCGGCACCGGTCAGCGCACGGTGGACGTCGAGCATCGCCACCTTCACCAGGTCGGCGGCACTGCCCTGAATTGGGGCGTTGAGGGCCATCCGCTCGGCCATTTCACGGCGCTGCCGGTTGTCACTGTTGAGGTCCGGCAGGTAACGCCGCCGGCCCCACAGGGTCTGGGTGTAGCCGTCCACCCGGGCGCGCTCGACGACCTCATGCAGGTAGTCCCGCACACCTCCGAACCGCAGGAAGTACTCGTCCATCAGCCCAGCCGCCTCATCGGTGGCGATGCCGAGCTGCTGGGACAGTCCGTATGCGCTCAAGCCGTAGGCCAGCCCGTAGGACATGGCCTTGATCCGGCGCCGCTGCTCGGCGTCCACGGCATCCACCGGAACCCCGAACACCTTCGAGGCCACAGTGTTGTGCAGGTCCTCCCCCGAGCGGAACGCCTCGATCAGCCCGTCGTCCTGGCTCAAGTGCGCCATCAACCGCATCTCGATCTGGCTGTAGTCGGCGGTCAGCAGACAGTCGAAGCCGGACCCGACCACAAAGGCCGACCGGATCTGCCGACCCTCCGAAGTCCGCACCGGGATGTTCTGCAGGTTCGGGTCGGTACTGGACAGCCGGCCAGTGGCCGCGATGGTCTGGCTGTAGGTGGTGTGGATGCGCCTGTCCGCATCCGCCAGCGGGATGAGGCCGGCGACGGTCTGCCGCAGTTTGCTCTTGTCCCGCCAGATCAGCAGGCACTCGAGCAGCGGGTCCTCGGTCTTCGCGTATAGCGTCGCGAGGGCGTCCGCATCGGTCGTGTAGCCGGTCTTGATCCGCTTCGTCTTGGGCAGCCCGCGCTCGGCGAACAGGATCTCCTGGAGTTGCTTCGGGGAGCCGAGGTTGAACTCCCGGCCGGCCAGATTGTGGGCCTCCTGCGTCACCTCTGCGATCTGGGAGTCGAACGAGTCCCGCAGTTGGTGCAGCAAGTCGAGATCCACGGCGATGCCCGCGGCCTCCATCTCGACCAGCACCGCCTCCAATGGCAACTCCACGTCGTTGAGCAGATCACGGCCGACCGGACCGAGCTGTTCCATCAGTTCGGCGTGCAGCGCCAGAACAGCAGCCGCACTGTCGGCAAGTTCCTGCCCGGCGTCGTCGTCCAAGCCGTCCATCGTCAGTTGGTCACCGGCCTGCGGCTCGACCAGGTCGCGATGCAGGAAGCGGGCGGTCAGATCGGGCAGCGGGAAGGACCGCTGGCCCGGGAGCAGGAGGTATGCCTCCAGCGCGGTGTCGCCGACGACTCCCTGGACATCGATCCCGCTTGCCTTTGCGGCCAGGACCGGTCCCTTGGCGTCGTGCAGCACCTTGCCAATCGCCGGGTCGGCGAGCCAGCTGGCCATCTGCGCCACTTCGTCGAACACCGCCGCTGAGCCGTCATCCGCGGCCACAGCCAGCCGGTCGATCCGCCCGGTCCCTGCTCCCCAAGCACCGAGCACGTGGACGCCGTACGGACCGGCCTGGCTGTGGGCAGCCAACCAGGCCACCGGATCGTCGGCCAGCGTGGTCTGCACCACCGACCGCTCCTGCTCCTCGACGTCCTCACCGAGATAGTCGAACAGCCGCTCCCGCAGGACCCGGAACTGCAGGCTGTCGAAGACTTCATGCACTTTGTCCCGGGACAGCGGCTCGCGGCACAGGTCAGCGGGACGCAGTTCCAGTGGCACGTCGGTGACCAGCGCGGTGAGCTGCCGGTTGGTCACCACCTGACCGAGGTGGTCGCGCAGCGCACCACCGGCCTTGCCCGGCACCTCGTCGGCGCGCGCCACCAGCTCGGCCAGCGAACCGAACTGCGTGATCCACTTCGCCGCCGTCTTCTCCCCCACGCTGGGGATGCTGGGCAGGTTGTCCGAGGGGTCGCCGCGCAGCGCCGCGAAGTCCGGGTACTGCGCCGGCGTGAGGCCGTAGCGCTCCTGGACGGCCTCGGGTGTCATGCGGGACAGTTCCGATACCCCGCGCTTGGGATACAGCACCGTGCAGTGGTCGTCCACCAGTTGGAAGGCGTCCCGGTCGCCGGTGAGGATGAGCACCTCCATCCCTTCCGCGCGGGCCTGGCCGGTCAGCGTGGCGATGATGTCGTCGGCCTCGTACCCTTCGACCGCCATTGACCGGATCGCCATCGCGTCCAGCACCGTGCGGATCAGGTCCACCTGCCCGGCGAATTCGCTCGGGCTGGTCGAGCGGTTGGCCTTGTACTCCGGGAACGTCTCGCTGCGAAACGTCTTGCGGGACACGTCGAACGCGACACCGATGTGCGTCGGGCGCTCGTCACGCAAGGGCGTTGATCAGCATGGATGTGAAGCCGAATACGGCGTTCGTCGGCTGTCCGGTGGTCGTGCTGAAGTTCTCCACGGGCAGGGCGTAGAACGCGCGATAGGCCAGGGAATGGCCGTCGAGAAGCAGCAGGCGCGGGGTGTCAGTCATCGCTGCCGAGTCTAGGTGGTGGGTCGGACAGCCAAGAGCGCTCCCGGCGACGGAAGTCGGACGGCTGTCCACCGCTGACCGGATCTTTGAACTGCGCGGCCGATCGGTGAGCATCCCGGGCATCCGTTAGCCCCACGGACGGGTTTTGGGCGCCCGGAATGCTCACGGATGCCCAGTTTGCTCACCGATTGCAGATTCGGCTCGCGAAAGCCCCGGGTGCCGTTCCCCAACACCGGTCCGGGCTCTGCCCACTCCCGACCAGGCCATAGCCTGCAATCATGGACGATCTGACGCAGGCCCCCCGCGGAGCACTCGCCGAAACCATGGGCATCCAGTTGTTCCGCGACGGCGACGTCGTGGTCGCAACGATGCCCGTCGAAGGCAACACCCAGCCCTACGGCATCCTGCACGGCGGGGCCACCGCTGTACTGGTGGAGACAGTGGGCTCCGTCGCCTCGGCCCTGGCCAATCCCGGCCGCTTCCCGGTGGGCATCGAACTGTCCGTCAGCCACCACCGCTCGGCGTCGCAGGGCACAGTGACCGCCCGTGCCGAAGCTCTGCACGTGGGCAGGACGTTGGCCAGTTACCTGATCCCGGTGACCGACGACGCGGGCCGGCAGATCGCAACCGGTCGCCTCACCTGCCTACTGCGCGACGCAATCCGCTGACCGGGACCAGCCGCCGGGAAGGGCCGCCACCGAGGCTGCTGCGCACCCGGCGCCGGATCGCCGACGTACTCGCCACTCTGCGTTGTAGGTAGGGCCCGAAGCCCCAACTGGCGTACCAGCGCTGTACGTCTTTGGAGGCCGGTGGCACGTCCACGACGATGTGATCGGAGCCCAGTTCGTCGGCCCATTCCACGACTTCGGCCAGCAGCGCGGTGCCGACTCCGCGGCACCGGGTGCCCTGCGCAACGTGCAACATGTGGATGTGCACGCCCGGGGCGTCCATCATGGGTCCGCCGTCGGTCAGGGACACAGTGGCCAGTCCCACCGGCTCGTCGCCGTGCCATGCGGCCAGGAAGCGGAACCCTCCGCCGGCCGCGGCTTCCACCCGTCGACGCATCCGGTCCAGCGACAGGGCGAGGGGCAGTCCGCCCCGCCGGCGGCCACCACTACGCCACGCTTCATCCCACAGCGGTGCGACTTCGTCGATGTGGTCGAGTTCCACATCGCGAATATCGATGGTCATCAGCACCTCCCGGGAACGAATCCAGCGTAGCGACCTTCCCAGGGCCACTGAAACCGCGGTCGGTTCAGTGGCAAAGCCGCCTCGATCAATACTGCCCAATTCCACCTGTCCCGCGCCCTATCCCTTTAGGCTGTAGCGTGCTTCGTGGTTCGGTCACCCGACTGGCCAGCACAGACGGCTCGAGGAAGTAGGTGCGCGCGTGCGACGACTGCTGCTGATGCTCAGCGCGGTCGCCCTCGCCTTGACGGCGGTAGTGACCGGTGCGACTGCGGCCAGTGCCGCGGACGAGAACATCGGTGGGGTGATCCGCAACGGCACCGACCCGGTGCCCGGCGTGACGCTGAACGTCTCCAATGGTGCCGGCTTCGATGAGAACGCCATCACCGACGAACAGGGCAAGTGGCGGGTGGACGTGCCGAAGGCCGGCACCTACACGGTGACCTTGCAGACCGACACCCTGCCAGCCGGCGTCACCCTCACCAATCCTGATCGTGTGAGCGCTGATGTGGTCGTGGAGAGCGGACAGACGAAGTCGGTGCTGTTCCCCACCGGCGCGGCCCGGGTCTCCACCGAGACTTCCACGGACCGGGCGATGCAACTACTGGTCGACGGACTCATCTTCGGCCTGACGATCGCACTGGCCGCAGTCGGACTGAGCCTCATCTTCGGTACCACCGGGCTCACCAACTTCTCGCACGGTGAGCTCGTGACGTTCGGAGCGCTGATCGCCTACTTCTTCAACAACCTGCTCGGACTGCCCTTCATCGTGGCCGCCGCTGGTGCGGTTCTTGCCGGCGCTGCTTTCGGCTATCTTCAGGACCGCTTCTTCTGGCGCTGGTTGCGCAAGCGCGGCACCGGCCTGATCGCGATGCTGGTGGTGTCCATCGGCCTGGGCATCCTGCTGCGCTACATCTACCTGTTCTTCTTCGGCGGCACCACCCAGCAGTTCGCCTACGGCAACGGCCAGGCCGGTCTGGCGATCGGGCCGGTGGACGTCACGCCCAAGGCGCTGATGGGCGCTGCGGTCGCGATCGTGGTCCTCGTGGCGACCGTGCTCTGGCTGCGTCTGACTCGCATGGGTAAGGCCTCCCGTGCGATCGCGGACAACACCGCTTTGGCGGCGGCCTCGGGCATCGACGTGAACCGGGTGATCTCGATCATCTGGGCGGCCGGCGCGGGCCTTGCCGCACTGGCCGGTGTCATCTACAGCCTGTCCAACGGGATCAACTGGCAGGAAGGCTTCCAACTCCTGCTGCTCATCTTCGCCGGTGTGACCTTGGGTGGCCTCGGAACCGCGGTCGGCGCGATCGTCGGGTCGATCATCGTCGGCACGATGATCCAGGTCTCCACGCTGTTCATCCCGTCGGAGTTGAAGAACGTGGGCGCGCTCGCAGTGTTGATCGTGATTCTGATGATCCGGCCACAGGGCATCATGGGCCGCTCGGAGAGGGTGGGCTGACATGGATTGGGCAAATGTCTTCAGCCAGGCCTTCACGCAGGGCATCGGGGTGCAGGCGGTCATCTTCGCGATCGCCGCGATCGGCCTGAACGTGCAGTTCGGGTACACGGGGCTGCTGAACTTCGGGCAGGCAGGCTTCCTCGCGGTCGCCGCCTACGGTCTGGGCGTCTCCATCGCCTATGCGGGGTGGAGCATCTGGGTGGGCATCCTGGTCGGTATCTCCGCAGCCGTGCTGCTGGCGCTGCTGCTGGGTATTCCGACCCTGCGACTGCGGGCTGACTATCTGGCGATCGTGACCATCGCTGCCGCCGAGATCTTGCGACTGGTCTTCCGGTCCGTGACGTTCGACCCGGTGTTCGGCGGATCCGACGGCATCAACCGCTTCGCCGACGACTTCTACAAGCTGAACCCCTACACCGGACCCGTGCGGATCGGTCCGGCCGACTTCAGCGAGAACGACATGTGGATCGTCACGGTCGGCTGGATCCTCGTGGTCGTCCTGTCCGTGCTGGTGTTCCTGATGATGCGCTCCCCCTGGGGACGGGTCATCAAGGCCATCCGCGAGGACGAGGACGCTGTCCGCTCGCTGGGCAAGAGCGTGTACGCCTACAAGCTGCAGGCACTGATCATCGGTGGTGTGATGGGCTGCTTCGGCGGCTTCATCGCGGCCATCGCGCTGCAGTCCATCCAGCCGGACTACTACGGCACGGAGCTGACGTTCTACGCCTACGCGGTGCTGATTCTCGGCGGTGCCGCCCGGGTTCTCGGTCCGATCGTCGGTTCGGTGGTCTTCTGGTTCCTGCTGGTGTTCATCGATTCCGCGCTGTCCAACGCGGTCTCCAGCGGCTCGATCACGTTCATCGCGAACACCCAGGTGGGCCAGATCCGGTACTGGATCCTCGGCCTGTCGCTGATGCTGTTGATGATCTACCGACCACAGGGGATCCTTGGGGACAAGAAGGAGTTGAGCCTCGATGCCCGATGATCTCAAGGCCCTGGTGAACGCGCTGGCCGATGTGCCGCACGAGGCCGGTGTGGCCAAGCCCGACCCGATCCTGATCGCGGACGGTGTGAAGCGGCACTTCGGCGGTCTGGTCGCCGTGGACGTCTCGCACGTCGAGATCCAGCGCGGCACGATCACCGCGTTGATCGGCCCGAACGGTGCGGGCAAGACCACGTTCTTCAACCTGCTCACCGGCTTCGACCGCCCCAACGAGGGCAAGTGGACGTTCGAGGGCCGTCAGCTCGCAGGCGTCCGTCCGCACAAGGTGGCCCAGTTCGGCATGGTGCGGACGTTCCAGCTGACCAAGGCATTGAGCCGGCTGACCGTCATGGAGAACATGCGGCTGGGAGCTCAGCATCAGCGGGGCGAGAAGCTCTTCGCGTCGTTCCTGCCGTTCCTGTGGCGGGCGCAGGAGGACGAGATCAGTGAGCGCGCGTTGCGGCTGCTGGAGAGTTTCAACCTCGCTGCGAAGCAGGACGATCTCGCCGGGCTCGCTGTCGGGTGGTCAGCGCAAACTGCTGGAGATGGCCCGGGCGCTGATGGTCGAGCCGGACATGGTCATGCTGGACGAGCCGATGGCCGGCGTGAACCCGGCTTTGACGCAGAGCCTGCTCGACCACATCCGTCAGGTGCGGGACAGCGGGACCACCGTCCTGTTCGTCGAGCACGACATGGACATGGTGCGCGACATCAGCGACTGGGTGATCGTGATGAGCCAGGGCAAAGTGATCGCCGAAGGTCCGCCGCATGACGTCATGCAGGACGAGGCCGTCATCGATGCCTACCTGGGCGTGCACCACGACAAACCGCTCACCGATTCCGGCGAGGCGCTCACCGCCCACCCCGAGGAGGCGTGATGGCCGAGACCGTCATCGAAGGTCGCGAGGAGCACCTGCAGGCCGCCGAAGGGGCACTGGTGCGCATCGACGACGTCATCGCCGGCTACTTCCCCGGCGTGAACATCCTCAACGGCTGTGACTTCTACGCCCACACCGGTGAACTGGTCGGCATCATCGGCCCGAACGGCGCCGGGAAGTCCACACTGCTGAAGTCCCTGTTCGGCCTGGTCAAGGTCCGCAGCGGCAGCGTGACGTTCGACGGTGACGACATCACGAACACCCGCGCCGACAAGTTGGTGAGCATGGGCATGGGCTTCGTGCCCCAGAACAACAACGTGTTCCCCTCGCTGACGATCGAGGAGAACCTGCAGATGGGCGCGTTCCAGGAGCCCAAAGCGTTCCACCCCCGCTTCGACGAGGTGGCTGACCTGTTCCCGGCCTTGGCCCAGCGCCGCAAGCAGCGGGCGGGGTCGCTGTCCGGCGGCGAGCGGCAGATGGTGGCGATGGCGCGGGCGTTGATGATGGAGCCGAAGGTGCTGCTGCTCGACGAGCCGTCCGCAGGTCTGTCGCCGGCTTTGACCGACGAGGCGTTCGTGCGGGTCAAGGCCATCAACAAGACCGGTGTGACGGTCATCATGGTCGAGCAGAACGCCCGTCGCTGCCTGCAGATCTGTGACCGGGGGTACGTACTGGATCAGGGCCGCAACGCCTACACCGGCACGGGCCGGCAGTTGGCTAACGACCCGAAGGTCGTCGAGCTGTACTTGGGGACGCTGGCGAAGGCCTGACTTCTGGCCCGATTGCTCACTCCGCCCCCGAAGCCTTCGGGCCTGAACTGAGCATCGGTGGGCGAACTGCTAACTCGCCAGTCTGTGGGCCCTCTCCATGCCCCTATGGACTCGTGCCAGCATCAGCTTCGGTGCGTCAAGCATCTTCCAGTACACGGGCACCAGAATCCGGCCATGGTCCTCGACGAGTTCCTTTCGAACCTTCTCCTCCCAGTACTTCTGCTCGGGAGAATCATCAGTGTCGAGGTAGTCGCGGTACTTCCCCTGACCGTCGAACTCGATTCCCAAGGGCAGCCCGTCGACGCCCAAGTCGATGCGAGCCAGCAGATGGCCAAGGTGATCGCGGACCTCAACCTGTGGGGTTACGGCCACGCCGGCATCGACACAGATGAGGCGGGCGCGCGTTTCACCCACACTCTCCGCTCGCCCGTCGGCCAGCGCAACGACGGTGCGAGCTCTCGAGATACCCCATGCCTGACCGCTCGTTGAGAGCGCCTCCTGCAATTGCTCGGCAGTAACCCGCCTCATGTGAAGCGCATAGTCCGCCATGACCACGGCCGTATCGCGGGATTGGGTGCGTGCACAATCGATCAGCGTTCGGTCAACCGGCGTCACGGGCACGCCGTTGACCTGAACCGGAGTCGCCCTCGCGAGGCGGTGGATCTGCGTACCGGCCCGAATCCCGCCGTGGCCCGGGCCGGTGCAACTCAGGTGGACAACTGAGAGGTCAGGACGGTGGAGTGGCAGGCGATGTACCGACGGCTGCCGAAACATGGCTAGCAATCAGCACCCGGATGAACCCTGAGCGCGGCGATGGTCCGCAGGAAATGCAGGTGCTGAGGGTTCCTGGGTCGCTCCACCGAGTACACCCCATGGCCGATTCTGAAGAGGTGACGCAGCACCGCTCGTGCGCCGTTCCGGTCGAAGCCCATGGCGGTTACATCACGCGTCAGGATCACGCCGTTCTGGGACTGGGCAAGAGCACGAAGTTCGTCGATCATCCAGCCAGCCTGCGCCGGTCCGCACCCCCTCAACGGCCAATCCACAGCCAGGCTCACCGTCCGAGCCCCAATGTTCACTTCGCCCACAGACCCTTCGGGCTAGAAGTGAGCAAACAGGCCAGGACAGTAACGAACGGTGCCCGCCCCCATCGAGGGGACGGGCACGGCTCCAAACCACAAACAACGGTGCCCGCCCCCATCGAGGGGACGGGCCCGGCTCCAAACCACAAACAACGGTGCCCGCCCCCATCGAGGGGACGGGCCCGACTCCTAAACCACAAAAACGGTGCCCGCCCCCATCGAGGGGCGGGCACCGTCATCCGAACCAGATCAGCCCTGCGAGGCGTCCGGCACGTCACCTTCTTCTTGCTTCTCGAAGGTGTAGGTGTTCTCGGGACCGTACTTGTAGACGCCCATGATTGCCTTGCTCGGGTCGCCCACATCGTTGAGGTCGATCGGACCGGACTGACCGTCGTAGTCGGCGTCCTTCCCGTCCTTGATCAGCTTCAGGCAGTCGGCGTAGGTGGTGCACTTCTCACCGTCGGCCGAAACCGCCTTGATGTTGTCGGCGATCGCAGTGCCGCTGTCGTTGCCGGCAGCCTCGGCGGCCAGCGCGACGAGGATCGTTGCGTCATAGGCTTCCGGACCGTAGGAGAAGTCCTCGAGCTTCGGGTCGACTCCCAGCAATTGCTTGCGGAACTCGTCGCTTGCCTGAGCACCCGGCAGGGTGCCCTGCGTGCCCTCCATGGTGCCCTTCGGCAGATCCACGTACGCGGTGTTGGACAGGTTGCCGTCCACCAGGTACAGCGGAACGTCCTTGGGCCCGATGCCCTGCTTGATCATCTCCTGGATGACCTTCACGGACTCGTCGAAGCCGATCAGCGTGATGGCCTCGGGGTTGGCCGCCTTGGCCTCGGAGACCTCGGCCTCGAAGGACGTCGCCTTGGGGTCGTAGATCTGCTTGGAGACAACCTGGCCACCGGCAGCGGTGAAGGCCTTCTCCACGTTGTCGGCAAGACCAGTGCCGTACGCGTCGTCCAGCGCCAGGATGGCGAGGGTCGAGTGTCCGTCACCGGCCACCAGGTCACCACTGACCTGACCCTGGAACGTGTCCGGCGGAGCGGTACGGGCGTACAGACCCTTGTCCGGGTAGGTGGAGAACTCCGGCGAGGTGTTCGCCGGGCTGACCTGCTGAACGCCTGCGCTGGTGATCTTGTCGATCACGGTCAGCGAGACCGAGCTGGACGCGGCGCCGATGATGGCATCGACGCCCTGCGACAGTTGCCGGTCAACGGTCTGCGAGGCGATGTTCGTGGACGTGTCACCGGAGTCACCGATGACGACGTCAACGTCCTTGCCCAGCACACCGCCAGCGGCGTTGATGTCCTTGGCGGCGAGGTTGACACCGGCGAACTCGGGCGGCCCGAGGAAGGCGAGCGAACCCGTCTGCGGCAGCAAGGTGCCGATCTTCAGGGCGCCGTCGCCCTGGGCGACAGATGTCTCTGCGGAAGGACTCGCGCTCGTGTCCGACGAACCGTCACCGCTGCTGCACGCAGACAATGCCAGGCTCGCCGCACCCACGACCACGAGCGACCGCAGAATGGTCGATCGGGACATATATGACCCCTCTTTGTGTGTGCGTAAGTCGACACGTTGTCGTGCCGGTGGGTTAACAATACGCAAAGCCGGGCTCTGGGCAAGGTAATTGGGGGCATGTTGCGCTTCCGTGATCGACATTCCACGAGTCGGAAAAGCTAGGGAGCCTCCAGCGTGCGACGAGCAACCTCGACCAGCGGCAGCCGCTGATCCATGGCAGCGGTCCGCAACCATGTGTACGCCTCGTCCTCCGACAGGCGCAACCGTTGCTGCACCACTCCTCGCGCCCGCTCGATGGTCTTGCGATCAGCCAGGCTCTGCGCGAGTTCCCGGGAGCGCTGCTGCTCGGCATGCAACTGCTGGTGGCGCTGGTGCGCCACGGTCAGCGCAGCCCGCAGTTCCTCGGGTTTGAACGGCTTCACGAGATAGCCCATCGCGCCAGCCGCGACCGCCCGCTGAATGAGTTCGGGCTGGCTGAAGGCCGTGAGCATGACGACCGCCGTGGAACGCAACTCCAGGATCTCCGAGGCAGCCGCCAGGCCGTCGGTGTCAGGCATCTTCACATCGAGCAACGCGACGTCCGGGCGCAGTTCCGACGCCGCTGACACCGCGCGCCGCCCATCGGCCACAGCCGCGACCACCCGGAAACCGAGTTCCTCCAGCGTCTCCACGAGGTCCATGCGGATTAGCGCTTCGTCCTCGGCCACGAGCACGGTCAAGGCCTCCATACCCCAAGCCTAGAAAGCCCCGATACCATCGGAACGCATTGCCCTCGTAGACCAACCGGCAGAGTCACAGGCCTCAAAATCCTGGCAGTGTGGGTTCGAATCCCACCGAGGGCACCCAAACCGCCACCCGCGATCCTTCGTCGGTGAACGAGAGGGCGCCCCCGCACGACCAACCTCTAGAGTGCAAACCTCGAAGGTCGCTTGAGCCGTTCCAGTCCATCACTCACAGAAATCTCACAACCGCGACCCGATCCGTCAAGCATTGCGGACTACCATCGCGGCAACCCGCTACTCCCGGCCGATCCGGTCCTTCACCGCGTTGACCTGGGCCAAGACCCCGTTGATGTACTTGCCCGACTCGTCGGTGCTCAATTCGTTGGCCAGGTCCACGGCCTCGGCCAGCGCAACCGCCTCCGGCACCTCGCCCCAGAGCAGTTCCCACGTGCCGATCCGCAGGATGGCACGGTCCACGGGCGGCATTCGGTCCAACGTCCACCCCTGGGCGTAGGTCGACAGCGTCTCGTCGATCCGCTCCTGATGCTCGACAACCCCGCGCACGATCTGCTCGGTGTACGGGTTGATGGACTGCAGGCGGGACCCCAAGCGAGGCCATGCCGGCGTCGGCATCCTCACCACGCAGGTCGACCTCGTACAGGACTTCAACTGCCCGGCGGCGGGCCTTGGTGCGGGCGGACACTACCCCGTCACGCGTCCGAGGTAGGAACCGTCGCGCGTGTCGACCTTGATCTTCTCGCCGTTCTCCAGGAACAGCGGAACCTGCACCTCGGCGCCGGTCTCCAGGCGCGCGGGCTTGGTGCCCCCGGTGGAGCGGTCGCCCTGCAGACCAGGCTCGGTGTACTCGATGACCAGTTCGACGCTGGCGGGAAGTTCGATGTACAGCGGAGTGCCGTCGTGCATCGCGACGATCGCCTCCTGATTCTCCAGGAGGTATTTCTGGGCATCGCCGACTGTGGCCGCCGAGACGGGCACCTGGTCGTAAGTGCTCGCGTCCATGAAGATGAAGTCGGTGCCGTCGTTGTACAGGTAGCTCATCTGCCGCTTGTCGACGTTGGCGGTCTCCACCTTGACGCCGGCGTTGAACGTGCGGTCCACGACCTTGCCGCTCAGCACGTTCTTCAGCTTGGTGCGCACGAAGGCGCCGCCCTTGCCGGGCTTGACATGCTGGAACTCCACCACCGACCACAGTTGTCCGTCGATGTTGAGCACCAGGCCATTCTTCAAGTCGTTGGTCGTCGCCACGTCGTCATTCCTATCCGATCCTCGCGAGGTCGCGAGGGAACTCTGTGAGGATCACGACGCCGTCATCGGTCACCAGCACGGTGTCTTCGATGCGGACCCCGCCCCGGTCGGGCAGGTAGATCCCCGGCTCCACGGTGAGTGGAACGCCTGCGTCCACGGTATCGGGCGAGCTGGCGCCGAGGAACGGCACCTCGTGGATCTCCAAGCCCACACCGTGCCCCGTCCCGTGGCCGAAGTACTCGCCGAAGCCCGCCTCCTCGATCACGGCGCGGGCAGCAGCATCGACCGTCGCTCCCGTCACACCGGGGGCCAGCGCCGAGATGCCGGCCGCCTGTGCGCGCTCGACGACCTCGTGAATCTCGGCCTGCCAGTCTTCGGGTTCCGCGGCCACGATGAACGTGCGCGTGCAGTCCGCGTGGTAGCCATCGAACAGCGCACCGAAGTCGATCTTGAGCAGGTCACCCACGGCGATGGGACGCTCGGTGGGCTGGTGGTGCGGGATCGCGCTGTGCGGGCCTGCGGCCACGATGCTGTCGAACGCCCGGTCCGGCGCGCCGTGCAGTCCCATCAGCAGTTCCAGCTCGCGGGCCACCTGGATCTCGGTCTTGCCCAGCAGTGGGGTGGAAACCAGCTCGGCCAGGGCATCGGCGCTGATCCGGCAGGCCGTTCGCAGGGCGGCCAGTTCGGCGGAATCCTTGACCTTCCGCAAGCCGCTCGCCGCGACCTTCACGGGCACAAGTTCCACGCCGGGCACGTCGTCGCCAGCCCGCCGCCAGGCGGCCACGGTCAGCAATGCGGCGTCGAACCCGACGTGGCTCACTCCCCGTTCCCGCACCCAGCCGAGCAGATCCGCGACGAGTCGCCGAGTGATGACCAGATCGACACCGGGTGCTTCGGAGGCGGCCTGCGTCCTGTAACGGCCGTCCGTGGCCAGGGCTGCGGAGTCACCAGTGACGAGCAGGGCACCGTTGGAGCCGGAGAACCCGCAGAAGTACCGCACATCCGCCAGGTCAGTCACGAGGAAGGCGCGGCAGCGCGCCGCAGCCATCAGTTCCCGCAACCGATCCAGGCGTGCGTTCATGCCTGCGCCAGCAGCGCGTCCAGGGCCAACAGGTAGCCGGTCACGCCGAACCCGGCGATCGTGCCGGTGGCCACCCCGGCGATCACCGAAGTGTGCCGGAACTCCTCGCGCGCTGCGGGATTGGACAGGTGGACCTCGATCAGCGGCGCCCGCAGCTGCGCGGCGGCATCGCGCACGCCGTAGCTGTAGTGCGTGAAGGCGGCCGGGTTCAGCACAACCGGCATCGCGGCATCCGCCGCCTCGTGCAGCCAGCCGATGAGTTCCGCCTCGCTGTCGGTCTGCCGCACATCCGCCTCGATGCCGCGACTCGCGCCGTACTCGGCGACCATCTGCCGCAACTGCGGCCAGGTGGTGGTCCCGTAGACGTCAGGCTCGCGGGTACCCAGGCGGGACAGGTTCGGCCCGTTGAGGACCAGCACCTTCACGAGTGCACCTGCGCGTAGGCAGCCGCGACCAGCGCGGGGTCGGGGCCGACGAGGATCTCCGGATGCGCCACAGCCGACAGTATGACGAATCGCAGCGTGTCACCGCGGGTCTTCTTGTCCCGGCGCATTGCATCCAGCAGCGGCGGGAAGCCCCCGTCGTAGGAGATCGGCAGCCCGACCGAGGCGAGTACCTCGCGGTGCAGGTCCACGACGTCGTCAGAAAGCCGGCCCGCCAACCGGGCGAGTTCGGCAACGTAGACCATTCCCACCGCGATGGCCGGGCCGTGCCGCCAGCGATACCGCTCGTTGAGTTCGATGGCATGGCCCATGGTGTGGCCGTAGTTCAGGACCTCGCGGCCCAGCGTTGCGTTGAGCGATTCCCGCAGGTCACCTGCCACTACGTCGGCCTTGACCTGGACGGATCGCCGGATCACATCCTCCAGGGCGGGCGACGCCGGATCGAGGATCGCTTGCGGGTCCTGCTCTACCCGGTGCAGGATCACGGGGTCGGCGATGAAGCCGCACTTGATGACCTCGGCCATGCCCGAGATCATCTCGGCACGGGGCAGTTCGTCCAGCGTGTCGAGGTCGCAGATCACGGCCGCGGGTTCGTGGAAACTGCCCACCAGATTCTTGCCGGCAGCAGTGTTGATCCCCGTCTTTCCACCGACCGCCGCGTCGACCATGGCCAGCAGGGTGGTCGGCACCTGCACAATCGGCACCCCGCGCAGCCAGGTCGCCGCCACAAAGCCGGCCAAGTCCGTGGTGCTGCCTCCGCCGACCGCGACGATCGCATCCGAGCGCGTGAAACCGTTCTCGCCCAGCACTGACCAGCAGTAGTTGAGGACGTCGACGCTCTTGGCGTCTTCAGCATCGGGGATCTCGATCGAGATGGCGTTGGGCAGATCCGCGCGGATCTGCTCGCCGGTTGCACGGAGTGCCCGGGGGTGGATGACGGCAACCCTGGTCGCCGACTCCGGGACACTGCTGGCGAGTGTGTCGAACAGGCCATGACCTATGTGCACCAGGTAGGGCGAGCCGGTCGGTACCTCGATCGCCGTCATCGTGTCTCCCACTTCTCGATCTCGTCGACCACTTCCGGCGGGGTGCGGCCGTCGGTCAGGACGCGCAGATCAGCCACTGACTCGTACACCGCCGCCCGCTCCTGCAGCATCTGGTGCAGTTGCGCCCGCACGTTACCCATGGACATCGGACGCATGCCGGAGAGGCCGGTGCGCCGGGCCGCTTCGGCGAGACCAATCTCCAGCCACACCACGGGCACGTCGCGTAATGCTTGCAGAACAGGGGCGGTGGTGGCGCCACTGCCGACCGCGACAACTGCATCGGTTTCGGCGAGCGCCGCGAGCACGAGCGCCTCCTCGGCCTGCCGGAACGCAGGTTCGTCCTCGATGATCGCCTCGGACACCGGCGAACCGTAGTCGATGTCTGTGTCGCGAATCGGGCATTGCCAGCGCTGGGCAAGTTCTGCGGCAACGCTGGACTTGCCTGAACCCGGGGCGCCGACCAGCGCCAACCGGGCTCTCACGCCGGTTCCGGCTCGTCCGACAGGCTCTGCAGGTACGCGTCGAGGTTACGGCTGACCTCGGTGAGGCTGTCGCCGCCGGTCTTCTCCAGCAGGGCATCGGCGAGTACCAGGGCGACCATCGCCTCGGCGATCACCCCGGCCGCCGGGACTGCACAGGCATCGCTGCGCTGGTTGATCGCAGTCGCCGCCTCTCCGGTGGCCGTGTCGATGGTGCGCAGCGCGCGCGGCACGGTGCTGATGGGCTTCATCGCCGCGCGCACCCGCAACGGCTGACCGGTGGACATGCCGCCCTCGGTCCCGCCGCTGTGCGCCGTTTCCCGCACGATCCGGCCGGCGATCTTGAAGATCTCGTCTTGCGCCTTGGACCCGCGCATGGCAGCCAAGTCGAAGCCATCACCGACCTCCACGCCTTTGATCGCCTGGATGCCCATGAGCGCCGCGGCCAGCCGCGCGTCGAGCCGGCGGTCGGAGTGCACGTAACTGCCCAAGCCGGGCGGCACGCCTTCGGCGATCACCTCGATCACACCGCCCAGGGTGTCGGCATCGGCTTTGGCAGCGTCGATCTCCGCGACCATCGCCTCGCCGATCTCGGGCACGGCGCAGCGGACCGGATCGGCGTCGATGGCGGCCAGATCGGCATAAGTGGGCGGCGGGGCATCGCTGGCCACTGCACCCACCCGCACCACGTGGCTGAACACGTGTACTCCGGCTGCCTGTTCCAGCAGTGCCTTTGCTATCGCACCCAGGGCGACGCGGGCGGCGGTCTCCCGGGCACTGGCGCGCTCCAGAACCGGTCGTGCGTCATCAAAGGCGTACTTCTGCATCCCCACCAGGTCCGCATGACCGGGCCGGGGACGAGTCAACGGTGCGTTGCGCGCGAGCTTGGCGAGGACCGCAGCGTCGACGGGGTCCGGCGACATCACCTGTTCCCACCTCGGCCACTCGGAGTTGCCGATCTGCACTGCGATGGGGCCGCCCTGGGTCTGGCCGTGCCGGATCCCGCCGAGCAACGACACGACGTCTGCCTCGAACTTCTGCCGCGCTCCGCGGCCATACCCCAGGCGCCTGCGAGCAAGCGCGGCGCCGACATCGGCTGTGGTGACAGCGACCCCGGCGGGCATTCCCTCCAGGACTGCGGTCAACACCGGGCCGTGGGACTCCCCGGCCGTGATCCACCTGAGCATGTGCCAATCGTGGCACGCCCGGCTCACAAGTCGGCCGTTTCCCCCTCACACACCGTGACTCGGACCTGCTTACTGGCCAGGGCCAGCCAGGCGCAGCCACTGCCGAGTGGGCTCACGTAGGTCACTCCGGCAGCGTCGGGGACGGACAGGTACAGCGTCTCCTTCTGACCGTTCACGCGGGCTTCCAGCGAGTCGGCCGCGACCGAGACCACCTTGACCTGGGCGCTGCCCTCCGGGACCGCATCGGCATCGTCCACGGGCTGCGGTGCGACGGGCTTGGGCGTGGCCTTCTTGCCACGGTCGGACTTGTCGTTGGACTTGCCGTTGGACTTGCCGTTGGAACCACTGTTACCGGGGTCCGCGAAGGTGCCCTTCGACGACGATCCGCCGGTGGTTCCCGAAGGGTTGGTGTCAGACGATCCGCTACTGGAGGTGCTCTTGTCGGCCTTCGACGCGCTGTCCGTGGTGCTGTCGGCCGACTCCGAAGGCTGGGCCAGCGGTTCGAATGGGTTGATCTGGCTGCCGCCAGAGGACGGTTCGAAATTGCCTTCCGCCTGGGTCTGATCGATCTCCGCTTCCGGCGTCGCGGCAGCACTGGGGGTCGCCTGCGGCACGGGAGCGGCTTCGGGTTCGCTGGAACCACCGCTGAACAGCATGTAGAGGAAGACGAGCAGGGCAGCTCCCACAGCCACGGTGAGCATGACGACCGCCCGCTTGTTCTCCTGCACGAAGCTCCCCATGTCAGCCACCTCCCACACTGGCCGGTAGTTGCACGTCTTTGCTGTTCAGCACGAAGACCCGGGCGCTCATCGTGAACAGCAGCGGCTGCTTCGAGGTGTCATCCGAACGGGTGACGTCCAGGGTCGTGACCAGGAATGCCCGCTGCTGGTGTTCCAGTCGGCTGATCAGGCGCCTGATCGACGCATAGTCACCCTGGCCGCTCAGCGACAGCGGGACGAAGGCCAGGCCGGCGTTTTTGGGTGCGATCCCCTGGCCGAGATCGCTGGGCGTGGGTTCTGGAGCCTGGGTCGCGTCCGCGGTCGGACTGGCGGAGTCAGTGGCCGCCGGTGTCGGCTCCGGCACGGAGAACAGCGTGATCTGGCCCGGCTGCAGGGAGTCGAGTTCGACACCCTCGGCCCGCGCCTCGGCCTGAATCGTGCGCATCAGTACAGGCACGTTCACGTCCTTGGGGATCTTGGCGCGCAGCCGCATAAGGGCATCGATCTGATCCTGCAGATCCTTCTGCTGCTCGGCGAGCTGCGCTGTCTGCGCCCGGACCCGATCAGTTTGCTCCTGCGTGGTGACGGTGTCGGCCTCGGCCTGGGCAACGTTGCCGAAGACCGGCCGCAGCATCAGCGCCCAGCCCGCATAGGCGGCCAACAGCACGATGATCAGGCCACCGATCTGCCAGGTGCGGGGGTTGGTCTTCATGTCGTCTCCTCCACGAACCGCCCGGACAGCGTCTGGTCGGTCAGTTCGGCCGAGGACGTGAACGTGTAGGTGCCGGTCGTGGTGTCCCGCGACACCTCGGTCAGGATGACGTTCTGGTAGTCGGGCTGCGCGCGCAGGGCGGCGATCCAGGCGGACACGTCATTGAAGCTGACGGCCTCGCCCGCGAACGTGACGGTCGCAATGGGTAGGTCCTCCTGGGAGACAGAGGTGGATGACACCTGGGTGTCCTCGGATTCCCCGGTCACCAGCGACATGCTCTGCAGCGAGACGTGCGGCGGGACGATCGCACTGAGATCGGTCACCAGCCGCGCGACCTGCACTTCGTTACCCATGGCCAACGCCAACTCCGAGCGGGCGGCCCGAACAGCGGAGTAGACCGCGGGAACGTCTTTGTACTGCGCGCGCGCCTGCTCGGCATCCCGCAGTTCCGCCTGTGCCACGGCCAGGTTGTTCTGAGCGGTGCTCAACTGCATCTGCGCCAGCCCGTAGAAGACACCCAGCACCATCAGCACGATCAACAGCGCCAACCCTGTGCGGCGACGGGCGGTGGCGACTGCCCGGCGCCGGCGCACGATCGGCGGGATCAGCGACGGGGTGGGGAAAGTGCTCTCCATGAACAGCACGTCCAGACCGGGCTCCTCAGGAACGGGACCCTGGTCGACATGCTCGGCGGCCTGCGCGCTCATGCTGCCGCCCCCAGTGCCAATCCGACCGCCGAGGTGGCCGAGGTGCTCGAGGCCAGTTCGCGACCCCGCACGCTCAGAGCCTTCGCGGGGTTCAGGAACTGGCCTGTCACGCTGGTCACGGGAACCCGCAGAACGCCGGAAAGAATCTGTGGAAGGCCCAGAGTGCTTGCCCCTCCGCCCACGACGTAGGCGCGAACGGTGCGGTGTCCGTCGCCAGTCGTGTAGAAGTCCACGGAGGTGCGGATGTCCGTGACGAGTTCGGCGACTGCCGCCCGCAGAGCCGTCTCGGTGAGTGCACGATCGGCCGGCGACATCTGCTCCCACATCTGCCACAGGCCGCACTTCCAGGTTTCCGCATCGGCCTCGCTGATCTGGAGATGCTCGGCCAGGCCGGAGGTGATGTCGCGGCCGCCGCGGCTGAGGATTCGGACGAATCGGGGCTGGCCGCCCTCGTGGATGCTGACACTGGTCATCGCATGCCCGACGTCAATCACGGCTTCCGGTCCAGGTGCCAGCGAGTCACCGACCGCGGCCAACGTGGCCAGCGGGGTGAGCGTCACGTCGACGACCTGCAGGCCGCCGGCTTCGACCGCGTCCACCAGTTCCAGCACACCGGCCTCCGGCGCAGCCACGAGCAGGCCGAGAATCGTCTTGAGGCCTTGGCTGTCACCCCTCTGCTCATAGGGCATGAAGTCCAGAACGCATTCCTCGGCGGGCATCGGCAGCATGTCAGCCGCCAGCAATGGCAGCGCTGAGCGGAACTCCTTCTTCGGCACCCACGGCAGCTCCACCTCGCGGGCCACAGTGCGCTGGCTGACCAAGCCGAGCCGAACGCGCTTGTTGCCTGGTTTGGCCTGCCGCACGGCCTCCTTGACGGCGGCGGTGACGACAGCGCCATCGACGAGCTCGCCGTCGGACATGGCCCCTGGGGGTAGAGCAATCGCGGCGAGGTGCTCAAGGGTGCCGCCGGCGCGGCCGCGACTGATCGCCGCGACCCGCACGGCCGAGGTCCCTACCTCTAGCCCTACGGACGTCCTGCCCACGACAGCCTCCTAATGCTGCTATGTCGTTGGCATCGACAAGGTCGTTCTCGGGCTTGAGGCCCCAACCCCCTACCGGAGCAAACTCGTTGAACCGCGTCAGCTACAGCAGCTGGCCGTACCAGTCCGCGATGGGTTGCGCGACCGCCAGCGCCAGCACCGTGGCGGCAATCATGAACGGCCCGAACGGCAGCGCGCTCTTGCGTCCCGCTTTGCCGGCCACCATGGCCGCCACACCCACGATCGCGCCCAGTACGAATGCCCCGAAGCCACCCACGACCACGTAGGACCAGCCGTACCAGCCCAGCACCGTGCCCAGCGACAGCGCCAGTTTGACGTCCCCCCAGCCCATTCCGGCTGGGACCAGCGTCGCCAACAGGGCATAGGCGGCCGCCAAGGCCAGGCCCCCGAGCAGCGCCTGTCCGAAGCGAAGCCACTCCCCCTGCACTGCGGCCGTGACGGCGAAGCCGGCTACGACCACGGCATAGGTCGACAGCGTCAGGACGTTGGGCAGCCGTTTGTGATCCAGATCGATGAGGGCCAAGGCGATGCAGGCAGCGGTGAACCACAGCGCGAACGGCAGCAGCACTGACCATCCGACAAACGCCCCCGTGGCGGCGAATGCCAGGCCGGTGCCCAGTTCCACCAACGGGTACCGCACGGAGATGGGTGCGGCACAGTCCCGGCACTTCCCACGAAGCAGCAGCCACGAAACGACTGGGATGTTGTCGTAGGCACGGATCGGGTGGCCGCACGATGGGCAGTGCGACGGTGGCTGCGCCAGCGATTCACCCCGCGGCAGCCGCCAGATGACGACATTGAGGAACGACCCGATCAGCAGGCCGAACAAGCCCGACAGCAGCGCCACCACGGGCGTCAGCCTAGCCAGCTGAGAACGGTCAGCGGAGGATGCTGTGGATGCCGGGGAGTTCTGGTCATCGAGCTGCCACGCAATGGTCCCTGGATGACCGAAATCCGCGACTCAGTACCGCGCCTGCAACTCACCGGTGACCTTCGCCCCCCAAGCAGCATTCGTCCACTGCGGGAAGTAGGGCGGCGAGGCGAACTGCAGCCGGGAGTCATAGGAGTAGTCCTTGTCGAACCCGGTGCCCCCGGACGTCCCGACCGCACCACGCCACTTCTGGGCGATCGATCCTCGGACAGACAGCTTGCCGAGGTCGGTGCCCTTTTCGTAGTTCTGGACCCAGAAACTATGGGCCAGGGTCTGGATCGAGGCGTACACCCAACGGGTCCCGGAACTGCTGGTCACCCCTGGGAAGGTGATGTCGCTGTAACTACTTCCGTACGTCCGAGTGGTCGTCCAGGTGCACGTGATGGTGTTGTTGTTGGCGGGGCTGCCGCCGCTGGGCGTCGAGGCGATGTCGGTGCACTTGGTCCGGAGGCTGGTCGGGGACTTCACGGTCGTTGTGGGAGTCGAGGGCGTGCTTTCCGAGGAACTGCGTAACACCGGGTGGTAGATCACCACGCTGTTCGACGCGACCAGGCCCACCATGTCCGGACCGACCGCGGTGCTGCCCTTGGTGCTGCTGCTGATGGACAGGTCGTTGGTGACGATGACGTTGTTCTGGGCTGCGATGGTGACGCGGCCCTTGACCACACCCTCGATGTAGACATTGCCCAGGCCGCAGTCGAACGTGCTCGGGTGCACATCATTCACCGCGGTCTCGGCTGACGTTGCCGGGTTCGGGCTCATACTCGAGTCCAGCTGCCACGCGTTGCTGACACGCTTCCACTTCTTCGTCGTCGTGTATGTTGCCGTGTCCGGGTTGTAGTAACTGATGTCGCTGACCAGGCCGCTGCTGCCTGTGGGGATCACGTCGTTGCTCGTGCTGCCCGACGTCGTGCCGTTGACGATCTGCCCAGGGACACACCGCGCGGAGCCACCGGTCGCGGCCTGCACGTAGATCACCAAGTCGGTGGGCACCGGTACGGTCTGTTTGCCGGCGGGGTATTTCTGTCCGGTCGCCGGCACGAACTGGGCAGCGTTCCCGCAGTCAAGGCCCGCTGGTGAGTCGGGACCCTTCAGAGACTTGCCCGCACTGGTCGTGTTCCAGACCGTCATCGTGCCGTCGCTATTGAAGCGGATCCGGGTGTCGCCGTAGTAGTTGCAGCCGGGGAAGGTCGAGAACTTGTCGGAGTTGTCCGGCAAGTACAGCGGTAGCGCCGGCCGGGCCCCGGCGGTTCCGACATAGGGGCGGGCTGACGTGCCGGTCGTACGCCAGCATTTGGCGTCACCGGCCGCCTTACCCACGCCACTGGAGTCGGGAGTTCCGGCCGCCTCCGTACACCTCGAGTCGGCAACTTCGTAGCCCTTGAGGAACCGCGGCCGAGAACCGCCGGACGCCACCATCAGCGGGCTGTCGTTGAAGTGCACGTCGCCATCGAGGACGTCATTGCTGCCGAACTGGATCTCCTGACACGTACCGGAACTCGAGCGCGCACTGGTCTGCCACCAGTACTTCGCCAGGGTCGCGCCGCTCTTGCCGCACTCGTCGTACTTCGCCCCACCGGCCGCTTGGGACTTGCTGCCGCCTGGCGGGTAGGCCACGAGGTTCTGGGGGTCGGCGTCCTCGAAGTCGGTGTAGTACAGGAAGTCGGTCGAGCCGCCGCGCGCCACTCGCACCTGGATCGTGCGCGAGACGCCCTTCACCTTGCCGGTCGACTCGACCCAGACCGAGCCGTCCTTCCAGAAGTTGGCGGTGTTGACGTCGTAGTGGAACTTCCCCGCTTGCGGGTTACCCCCTTGCACATCGACCCATCCCGCAGCGGTACTCGAGTTCCACCCGCAGGAGTTGGTCTCGGCCTTGGGCCCCTTCAATGCGACGTTCGAACAGTCGACAGTCTGGGCGTAGGCATCGTTGCGATTCAGTTTGGCGAGGTAATCGTCCACGCCCGCCTGGGCTGCCGCTAGAGCCGCTTGCCAGTGCTCGTCGCGGCTGGTCCGTGGCGCCACGTTGGCTGCGTAACTCAGCGCGGCTGCGACCACCACAGTGAGAATTGAGATCATCCCGAGCACCATGATCATGGCGACTCCACGCTCGTCTGTTCGCATTCGCATCTGTGGTCACCTCCTCAGGGAATCGCCGTGGGTGTCGGCTGGATCAGGGAATCCGCGTTGGGCAGGGTCACGCGGGCCGTGACCGTGGCGCTGCCCGCCGTGGTGCTGGGCCGCACGCGAAGCACCAGATCGATGCTGTCCACTGCCTTCAACTTGGACACGTCGGACTGCAAGGGTGGCGTGATCAGGGCGCCCGAGCGGTCGTAGTAGGTGAACAGGGCGCCTGCTTGAACGTTGCGGGCCAGCACGCGGGTGCGGACAGGGCAGGAGGGACCGGGTGTGCAGTACTGGTAGTTGAAGTCGCTGACGCTGTGGACGTTGGGCTTCTGCACGGTTTCCACGAGTTGGCCGTTGGTCAGGGTATACGTGACGCGCCTGGGTCCGCGGTCGGTGTTGCCGGAGGCGGGCAGAATGCCGTCGTTGTCGACGTTGGCGTAGAAGCGCACCATCGTGTCAGTGCCCTCGATGAACGCGGCGACATCGCATCCTGAGCATGTGGCCTGAATCTGCGACGGCAGGATCGCGGTGCGCAGGATCCGGGTCATTGCCTCGACCGCGACATTGGTCTGGCTCAGGCCGTCCAGGCGATGGGCATTCTGCGCCATCGTCCGCTGTGCCGTGATCAGACCTTGCGAGACGATGGCCAGAACCGTGCCGAGGATGCTCACCACGACGAGCATCTCGATGAGGGTGACGCCGTGGTCACCGCGAATTCTGCGCAGAATGCTCACGGTTCGGTCCCCTCAGGGACGTAGACGATGCCCGCGGCCGAGGTGCTCAGACCCGCGGTCAGCACGTCGGTGCCGGCCTTGAGTGTCCACTGCCCGTACGGCAAAGCGGTGCGAACCACGCCATTCGCATCCGTCTTTCCCAGCTGGTAGATCTGCGCCGGCGAGCACCCGGTCGCGTCCGCGATGACAGCCGTGACACTCACGTCAGCCCTGGGGTCGCCCTCGCTGTCGAGGAACGTTGCCTGGAGCGGTTTGAGTGGCACCTTCGCCGTGACTGTTCCTCCCGGACTCGCAATCACGGCCTTGGGCCGGGAACCACCCGTGGCGGCTGGGTCGTTGAGCGTGCACTTGCCCGCCCAGACCGAGTAGCCATCGGTGAACGGCCACAGCCCGGTCACCGAGGACGTCCCGCCGGGCAGTTCCTTGCGACCCATGTTGGGCAGACCCGGGTTGAACAAGACGATGGGCTGAACAGGCGTGGGTGCGGTGAAACTGGGACCGGGGTCGTCGGTGACCTCGTAGTTGAACTGGATAGTCGCCGCCCGGTCGTAACTGAACGGCACAACCTGGATCGTGCCCTGGCTGACCGTGGCCGGTTTGGATACCGATTGCTGTCCGTCAAAACTCACATACCCCGG
Organism: Candidatus Nanopelagicales bacterium; assembly: GCA_037045455.1. Lineage (GTDB taxonomy): Bacteria > Actinomycetota > Actinomycetes > S36-B12 > UBA10799 > JADKAV01. The sequence continues at coordinate 144,329 of JBAOIN010000006.1, forward strand.
CTCGTCGAGGGTGACCGTGTAGTTGCCCGTCGTATCCATGGCGAATACCGCGCAGCCGTCGGCGCCCGTGACCCGGGTCTGGCTTCCCCCCGGCCCGGTGATGTCGACCGGAACACTGTCGACACCCGTTCCAGCAGCGCCCTGCACCTTGGCCGCCACGAACCCCTTGATGGCGGCCAGGGTGCCCTTCGGCGGCGTCAGGATGGTGTTCGACTCCACGTCGCGAGTCACCGCGTGCTGCTTCCAGCTCACTTTGACGTTGACTGCCAGCGATGGGTAGGTAACGGCCGAACCACCGTCGCAAGGACTTGCTCCCGACCCTGCAGGCAGCCATTCCACAGTCCGCACCACGGTGTACTTGGTGCCGTCGAGGTTCAGTGGCTGGCCGGCCGTCTGCCCGGGCAACGGTGTGCCGTTCGTGACCTGACTGGTGGCGGCCACCGTCAAGGGCGCGCTCTTGGAGGAGCCGAACTGATTGCGCACGGTCTCGATCTCGCGGGCGGCAAGGTTTGCGGCCTGCACGCGGGACCGGTCGGTCTGGGTCACCGCCAGCGACAGTTGCAGTCCGTAGGCAAACGCGGAGGAGACCAGGCCGAGGATCGTGAGTGCGGCCATGAGCTCGATGATGGTGAACCCCGCGTCGGACTGCCGACGGTCCCGCCGTCGGGCGCGCAGCAGCCGAATGATCACGTCTAGTGAATCGGCGTAATGGGACTGTGCCTTAATCCTTATGGGCATAGGGAAAGGCCCCGGTTTCCCGGGGCCTTTCAGGGTGAGGGGTCAGATCACGCGGTCGCCACGCAAGCGCCCGTCTTGAGGCCGGCGGGGCTGGAGTAGCTCCACACGGCTCCACCGTTGGCGGTCGCCTCGAGGCAGTAGTCCGTCGATCCGTTGGCGGTGGCTGTCGATCAGCGGGGTGGTGCCGCCGCTCGTAGTTGCTGCCTGGAGAGTACTTGAAGCCGACAGCCTGCAGATCAGCGATCGCGTTGGTGTACGTACCGGTGTCGGTCAGAACCGTCTCTTCGGCCGTGGCCGCGTTGCGGAGGTCCGCCTTGACCGCAGATTCCCAGCCCTTCTTGCGCTGGTTGAGGAACACGGGAATGGCGATGGCTGCCAGGATCCCGATGATGATGATCACGACGAGGAGTTCGATGAGGGTGAAGCCCTCTTCCTCTTTCCTTGCCTGGACGAGCCGCGTGAACATAACGATCTCCTTCGAACTGGGCTTATGCCCTTATTGCAATGACGTTGAGGAAATCGACAACGTAGGGACGGAATCTGAACGGCATTGGCAACCGTGCTGCTTCTGTCACCCGTTCGGCCCAATGAAGATCAGCTCTGGCGCGCTTTCGGGTGACAACACTGCTCCGGTCAGGTGCGCATCTCGTCGGTCAGGTGGTGCGTGAGGTTGTGGTAGTGCAACCACCAGTCCGGACGGTGGGCGGCAGGCCGGTGCTCGAGATGGGTTATCCCAGTGTGATGGGTCTCGATCGCGACCACACTCCACGGACCCTTCTCGAAGACGTACTCGAAGATCGCCTCGATCACGCCACCGTGCGCGACGGCCAGCACCCGGCGCTCGTCGGGCTCGGGTTCCTCGGCTCGGCCGCGGCGCACGGTAGGCACCAGTGTCTCCAGAAACCCGCCGACCCGGGAGCGGAACTGCAGCCAGGTCTCACCGGTTGCTGTCGTCGGCGTGTAGGGATCGAGCGTGCCCCATACCTCCGGGGTGAAGGGCTCGAACTCAAGGGCAGGAATCGGAGTCCCGTCGGCATGGCAAGTGCCGACCTCGCGCAGGCCGTCGTGATACTGCGGCCTCATGCCGATTGCTTCGCCGATGATCTCCGCCGTCTGCCGTGTCCGGGCGACCGTGCTGGCCACGAAGTCGGTGATGTGCAAGTGGCTTGCGATCCACTTGCCTGCGCGTCGTGCCTGCTCCTGACCCAAATCTGTCAGCGGGTCGTCGCGGTGCTCAATGGTGAGGTCGGCAAGATTGACGTGACTCTGGCCATGGCGGACGAGATACAGGTGCACCACCCCAGCCTAGTGAGCGGCGCCTTACATAGTGTTTGCCTTTGTTTGTGCGCGTTTGCGCGTGTTTGTCGTACGTGCGTTCTAGTGTTTGGGTATGGACCTTCCCCGCGCTCTGACTCTCCTGGAATCCCCGGCCGGGGATCCGCTGGAGCTCGTCCGGGCGGCTGAGGCGGTCAAAGCCTGGGCTGATGCTCGGCAGTTGGAAGCCATTCATGACCTGTCCGAGCAGGAGCCGGCCGGGTTCGACCCCTACGGGCAACTCGTTGATCCGGTCCCGGCCGAGGTGGCCTGCGCGCTGACCTGGACGGCATGGACCGCCAGCCGCCGGGTCGACCTGGCCCACGAACTGCACGACGAGCTTGCCCGACGTGCTCGACGCGCTGCGGCTTGGTGAGATCGACCTGGCCAAGGCGGTTGAGATCGCCCACGGCACCTGCGAACTCCCGCCCGCCGACCGGGTGCGAACTGGCTGATCGTGCGATCGGGTACGCCGCCAGACCCACACCCGCGCCCAGCTGAAAGCGTGGCTGGCCGGACGCATCGCCAAACTCAACCCGGACGCCGCCGAGAAACGCCGCAAGAAAGCCAAGAAACAGCGCCGGGTCTGGGTGCAACCCGAATCCGACGGCATGGCCACCCTGGGCGCCTACCTCACCGCCGAAGAAGCCCAAGCCTGCCTACTGTCGCTGAAGCACGGCGTCGCCAATCATGAAGGCAGCGTGGACGCCGCCCGCGCCGACCTGCTCGTCCAGACGACTGACCGGCCTGGCACCCGCCGACCCGATCCCTGTGCAGGTGATCATCACCCCGGGCGGACCCGGAACTGGCCGGCCACGGCCCCCTAAGCCCGCTGCACGCCGCTCAGCTGTGCGACGGGGCACCCCGCATCAACCTCGAGGCGCCCGCCCCGACGCTGTCCTACGCCCCCACCGTCGGCACTCGTGCGACTACGTCAAAGCCCGCGACCGGCACTGCCGCTTCCACGGCTGCCGACGCGCCGCCATGCACTGCGACCTCGACCACACCATCGAATACCCTCACGGCCCGACCTGCGCCTGCAACCTCCACTGTTTGTGCCGGTATCACCACCGGCTCAAAACCCACACCGCCTGGCAAGTGCACCGCAACCCCGACGGATCACTGACCTGGACCAGCCCCCGCGGCCACCAATACAGAAGCGAACTCGAAGACCCGTAGTCGCTACAGGTACTTTGTGATGACCATTGCCGCGAGAAGTGCCAACCAGATCACGGTGCCCGCGATATCCAACCCGTAGGCCAGTGGCTTGCGCGTGATCCTTTGTAGGCGTGCGCCCAGATGCCCGTCGGCCAGATTGACGCGAGTCAAGGAAGTGAACACCAGGGTCGTTGTGACGGTGATGAGCAGGCACCACGGGCAGAGTGCCCCGATCACGAAGTAGGCCTGGTAGAACAGCCAGTACGCGAATAGGAACCCGATCGAGTAGAACGTCTGCGCGATCAGCATGAACCACCGCGGGAAGCGCACTCCCCCGAGCGCAGCCACGGCGACCGTGATCACGATCGGCTCCGTGATCAGCCCGAGGAAAGCGTTGGGAAATCCCAGTAAGTTGGCCTGCCAGGTGGAACCGACGGTCGTGCACGAGATCTTCGAGCTGATGTCGCAGGAAAGGATGACGTCGGGATTCTCAGCGATCTTGATGGCGTCGATGGACAGCACGAGCGATGCGACCAGGCCCAGCAATGAGGACACCAGCATCTCGATGTAGGCGCCAGTGTGCCGACGGCCGGTCTCCGGCACCTCGTCGAACTCGTCGAGCAGCTCGTCTGCGGTCTGCGAAGTCACGTGACCGAGTATCCCTGGATGACGGGAGGGACGCGCAAGCGGGCGCATCGACGAGTCACGTGGCCCTCAGGCAGGCACCAAGCCGGCCGGGCCCGGCGCAGGTGGCACGGGATCGGCGGAGTCGGGCCGCGACGTCCGGTCGGTCCGATGGACAGCACGCCACGAGATACTGGTCAACAGGATCAGAGTGAGGCCGTACAGCACAAACCAGACCTCCTGGAACGCGAAGGTGGACTCGATGGGCTGCCAGCCTCGGGTCGGGTAGTACAGGCAAGCCAGTAGCCCAATTCCGACCGCGACGCGACGCGGCGAACGGCCGTTGCCGACCACGGCCCCAAGGGCCGGGAGCATCCACACCGCGTGGTGACTCCACGAGACCGGGGACACCATGACACTGGTCAGCCCGACAACCGCAGCGGTCCCGATCGGATCGTTGGCCCGCCATACGACGGCAGCAGCAAACAAGCCGGCCGCACACAGCAGGAGTGCGAGGGGAACGTACACCCGCACCGGAATATCCCCATCGTGCAGGCGCGCGAGCAGGCCACCGAGGGACTGGTTGTACTCCAGGGCGGGCGACGCTGCGCGGGCTGTCGGATTGACGATGAGGCGCTGCGTCCAGAGGTAAGTCCAGGTCGACTCGGGCAGCCAAAGCGCGCCGACACACCAGGCAACCGCTGTGGTCGCACATGCGGTGAGTGCGGGTCGCCACTGCTTCGTGGTGAACCAGTGGACGATGAACAGCCCTGGTGTCAGCTTCACGGCCGTCATTAGGCCCACCAGGACACCTCGTGGTAGCCGCCCGGATCGCCCCATGACGTCCAGCAGGCAAGCTAGCGTCAGGATGGTGCCGATCTGTCCGAAGGGAAGCAGTTCGCTGATGGGCTCCGTGGGGATCACCACGATCAGCGCCATCACGATCACGAGCCACCGTCGAGGCGATCGGATCAACACGGCATTGAAGCTGAGCGCAAGAATGGCCGCCAGGCTGACGAGGGAAGCGAGGGTCCACACCGGCATGAGCCATGCATCCGGCAGCATCCCCACGGGGATCATCAAGACCGCGGCGAACGGCGGGTAGGAGAACGGGAGGAACCCTGTGAATGCCGTCTCAAACGTTCCCGCGTAGACATCTGCATGAGCCAGCGCCCACCGTCCCCCCTGGGCATACACCCGCACATCCGTTGCTGGGATCTGGGACCAGAACTGTAGGTGCAGATACCACTGACCGAGGACGGCCATCACAGCGGCGGTGACAAGCCCCCACCTTGCGAACCGGGAGCCTTGAACGCCAACAACGAGGCCGTGCTGGACAAGAGCCAGCCGTCCCCGGGTCACGAGGGTTCCTCCTGGCCGAGGGGGACATCTCGCAGAAAGAACAGCCCGGCGACACTGGCCACACACGCTGCAGCAGAAAGCGCGAATGGTCCTCTGCCGGCAGCGCCCATGAGTACCAGCCAGGAGGCCAGCATGAGCCATGCGCCCGCAATGTTGCGGTGCAGTGCCCAGATGACTGCGGCTGGCAGCAGCACCACCACCGGCGAGATCAGGTAATAGGAGCCGAACCAGATGTCGGTCGCGACCCTCAGCAACACGATGATCACGGGCACCAGCAGGCATGCCGTCGCCCTGATCGCCGCGTGCCGGCGAAGCAGTGGGCGTGCCCACAATAGCGTCACCGCCGTGGCCACAGCGCCCACCAGACCCGCCTGCAGCAGGCGCAATGACCAGGGGAATGGAGAACCCGCTCCCACTAGCAGGCTCCAGGCACTGTCTGCGCGCACGGTCCAGTGGTAGCCGGCCATATGGAACGATCCTGAAACAACAAAGGGCAGCCACAGCATCGCCGACACGGCCACCGCTGCGCCGACCGCGCCTGCCACTCGCCGCAGGTCCGGCGCGAGCAGCAAGGCGACGACGCCGACGATGCCCCACGGCTCGAGCCCGGTTGCCAGTCCGATTGCCGCACCGGCGAGCACGGGCCGGCCGGCAGCACTGAGACCGCCCGCCAGCACCCACAGCAAGAGCACCGGGATCTGCCACCAGTGCCCGGCCATCAGGTACTCCTCGTCGGCGCCGATCAGACCGAGAACGGCGACCGTCAGCCACGGGGCAGCAAGCACGAGGGTGCTGCTGTCGGGAAGGCGACGGATGAGTGACGCAGCCACGGAACCGCCTACGAGCAATGGGACCGAAGCCACGAGAGTCATGAGGACAGCGGCACCTGCTGCTCCAGGCAGCACTGCCAGCAGGCGATGGAGCAGGCCGTCGCCGATGATCTGTGCGGGCCCGGCTTGGTTGAACGGATCGGCGTACGCGCCCCCGAGATCGCCGCGCAGTACCGACTCCCCGAGGCCGCTGAATTGAGCGATGTCCGGAATCCACCCATATAGCGCCTGTATCCGTGATCCGGCACCGGCAGTCAGGTCCCACAGCCGCCCCGCGGTAGCCACGGAGAAGGCCAGGGCGAGCGCGATCCACCCATGCCGTGCCAGAACGCTGACCCAATGCGGCCATGTGGCCGGGCGCAGCCACAGCCCCGCATCGAGCAACGCTGGCCGTGAGGCGGTCGCAACACCACCCATAGGAGGCGCATCGTCACCCATGCCCACCCCTTACTCGATCAGGTCGAACACCTTGAAGATCGGCATGTAGAGGGCAATGATCATTGCGCCAACGATCGCACCCACCACAGCGATCATGATCGGTTCGATCAGCGATGTGAGGGCCTCGGTCGTGGCCTCCACCTCTGAGTCGTAGAAGTCCGAGATCTTGTGGAGCATGGCATCCAGGGACCCGGTGTCCTCGCCGACAGCCATCATCTGCACAACCATCGGCGGGAAGACCGGGTGTTCGGCCAAGGGACCGGCCAACGACTCCCCCCGTCGTACGGAGTTCTCCACGTCGTCGATCGCGCGGGCAAGAACCACGTTGCCGGTGGTGTCCGAGACGATGTCCAGCGACTGCAGGATGGGGACACCTGCGTGAATCATGGTGCCGAGGTTGCGGGAGAAGCGGGAGATCGCCACCTTCTGGAAGAGCTTGCCGAAGATCGGAGCCTTCAACTTGAATGGATCCACGACGTTGCGCACCTTGGGATGGTTCTTGTAACGGCGCCACACGAAGAAGCCGATCACCGCCAGCAGCAGCAAGAACGGCAGCGCAGTCTTCAGCAGGTTGGAGAGTGCGACCAGAACCCGGGTGGGCAGCGGCAACTCACCGCCTAGGCCGGCGAACATGTCGGCGAAGACCGGGACGATAAAGACCAGCATCGCGGTCATGGACAGGATGGCGAACGAGAACACCACGACCGGGTACGTCATCGCGGACTTGATCTTTGCGCGCAATTTGACTTCCGCCTCGAAGTTCTCCGCGAGTTGCAGCAGCACCTGATCCAGGAAACCGCCGGTCTCACCGGCCCGGACCATGTTGATCATGATGGGCGGGAACACACGCTCGTGCTGGGCAAAGGCCTGGGACAGCGAGGAACCCTGCTCTACTGCCAGGCGGACCTCGGAGTAGACCTCGGCCAGTTTCTCGTTGTCGGTCTGCTCGGCAAGGATGGACAGCGCTCGCAGCAGCGAAAGCCCGGAGTTGATCATGGTGGCGAACTGCCGTGCCGAGATGGCGATGTCCTTGAGTTTCACCCGGCCACCGAAGCCCGGGATGTGCAACTCCTTGTTCAGCCCGGCGTTGGCTTTGGCGATCGAGATGGGCGCGTAGCCCATGCCTTTCAGCTTGCTGGCCACGGCCGCTGGCGACTGCGCGTCAATCCGGCCCTTGAGGACCTTGCCCCCCCGGTCGCGGACTTGATAGTCGAACGTCTCCAGACTCACGCGATCCTCCCGGTCATCCGGTTGAAGTCCTCAACGTGGTGGCATTTCTCCGCGCCCTGCTCGTAGCTGATGCGACGCGACCGGACGAGTTCCGCCAAGTGCTGGTCGAGGGTCTGCATGCCGTACTGCGCGCCGGCCTGCAGGGATGAGTAGATCTGGTGGGTCTTGCCCTCGCGAATCAGGTTGCGGATGGCCGGGGTGGCGACCATGACCTCGACCGCAGCCACCCGGCCTTTGCCGTCCGCGGTCTTGCACAGCGTCTGGCAGACCACACCCTGCAGGGTGCCGGCGAGCTGCTGGCGGATCTGCTGCTGCTGATGCGGCGGGAAGACATCGATGATGCGGTCGACCGTTTGGGCGGCGTCCTGAGTGTGCAGGGTCGCGAACACCAGGTGGCCGGTCTCCGCGGCAGTCAGGGCGACCTGGATGGTCTCGAGGTCACGCATCTCCCCGACCAGGATGATGTCCGGGTCCTGCCGCAGGACGTGCTTGAGCGCCTCGGCGAAGGAGCGGGTGTCGGTGCCCACCTCCCGCTGGTTGACCAGGCAGTTGCGGTGCCGATGCAGGAATTCGATCGGGTCTTCCACGGTCATGATGTGGTCGTGGCGGGTGGAGTTCGCGATGTCGATCAGCGACGCCAGCGTCGTGCTCTTGCCAGAGCCGGTGGGTCCGGTCACCAGCACGAACCCGCGCGGCAGCGCGGAGAACGACGAGACGATTGGGGGGATGCCCAGCGATTCCAGGCTCTTGATCTCAAACGGAATGACGCGGAACGCTGCGCCGACAGCTTCCCGCTGCTGGTACATATTCACGCGGAATCGGGCCCGGCCCGGCAGCGAGTACGAGAAGTCGAGCTCCAGCCGCTCTTCGAACATCTCCCGCTGCTGCTGGGTGATGATCGCGTAGAGGATGCGTTTGAGGGAGGCGCTGTCCAGAACGGGCGCGCCCGGCAACGGCCGCAGGCTGCCCGCGATCCGCACGGTAGGCGGCGCGCCGGCCGTGACGTGCAGGTCACTGGCACCCGCGGAAAGCATCAACTCCAGGCACCGAACCAGGCTGACATCGCTGGCCCGGACGGCCTGCTCGGTGCCGGGGCGAGCGGCTGCGGGTGTCTGCACGGACATGTTGACGACTTCGGCAGTTCGTGGGAAGTGCTTGAACCAGCGCTCACCCGAGCGGGGGCGCTGACGCTTTCACGCAATGAGATTGAACAACGACCCAGGTGAGAGCGCTGGACGGTCGTCTATCGCTCGCAACAGCGCGCAACTCCTCAGACCACGACGCGCAGTACTTCGTCCAGGCTCGTGACCCCGGCCAGCACCTTGGCCAGCCCGTCCTGCTTGAGGGTCTGCATGCCTTCCTCCCGCCCGGCGGTCGCAATGGCCGCAGAGGGGGCCCGCTCCACGGCCAGCCGCTCGATCCGCTCGGTGATCGGCAGCACCTCATGCAGGGCGACCCGGCCTTTGTAGCCGGTCCGCGAACACACCGAGCAGCCGACCGGACGGTAGATCTTCGGGATCTCGTGACCGTCCTCGATCGGCAGGCCAGCTGCTCGCAAAGCCTCACGCGACGGCTGGTAGGTCTGCTTGCACTTAGGGCACAACCGTCGCGCGAGACGTTGGGCCAGGACGCAGTCCAGAGACGAGCCCACCAGGAACGGCTCAATGCCCATCTCGATCAACCGGGTCACGGCACTCGGCGCATCGTTGGTGTGCAAGGTGGACAGCACCAGGTGTCCGGTGAGCGCGGACTCCACCGCGATCTGGGCGGTCTCGTGGTCGCGGATCTCACCGATCAGCACGATGTCGGGGTCGGCACGCAGGATCGACCGCAGCGCCGCTGCGAACGTCAGACCAGCCTTGGCGTGGGTCTGGATCTGGTTCACCCCTGCCAAACGGTATTCGACCGGGTCCTCGACAGTGATGATGTTCACCTCGGGTCGGTTGAGGATGTTCACCGTCGCGTACAGCGTCGTGGACTTTCCCGAACCGGTCGGCCCAACGACCAGGATCATGCCGTAGGGCTTACCGAAACTCGCCGAGAAGCGGTCGTAGTTCACCTGCCGGAACCCGAGGTCGGCCAGGTCCAGCATCGCAGTGGAGTTGTCCAGGATCCGCATGACGATCTTTTCGCCCCACACCGTCGGCAACGTCGCCACCCGCAGATCGACCTTCTGGCCGTTGCTACTCACGCTCAGCCGACCGTCCTGCGGCACCCGGCGTTCGGCAATGTTCATGTCGGCCATGATCTTCAAACGGCTGATCACCCCGGACTGGATGGACTTCGGCGAGCGCATCACCTCGTGCAGCACGCCGTCGATCCGGAACCGCACGCGAACGTCGTGCTCAGTCGGCTCGAGATGGATGTCGGAAGCCCGGTCCTGGATGCCCTGGGTGATCAGCAGGTTCACGAACTTGACGATCGGGGCGTCCTCGACGACCTCCTTGATGCTGGACAAGTCGTCTTCGTCGGAATCCGGCTCTATCGCGGTCGTGAGCTCGTCGAGTTCGCCGTCCGCGCGGTAGTGCCGGTCCAGCGCTGCCTGCACGTCGGTGCGCGTCGCCACGACCGGGATGACCGTCATGCCACTGGCCGAACGAATGTCGTCGATGGCGAAGACGTTGGCCGGGTCGCTCATGGCAACCACCAGCCGGCCGTTCTCGAAGGCGATCGGGATGGCACTGTGGCGCCGGCACACCGCGCCGGGGACCTTGGTCAGGGCGGCCCCGTCCAAGGTCGCTTCGGCCAGGTCGACGAACCGCATGCCGATCTGGGTGGCCAGAGCCTGCACGACCTGCGCCTCGGTGAGCATGCCGAGATCTATCAGCACCCGGCCCAGAGAATGCCCGATGTTGCGCTGTTCGAACAGGGCCTTCTCCAACTGATCGGACGTGATGAGGCCCTGGCCGATCAAGATCTCGCCCAGTTGCTTCATACGCCTCGCACTCCTCGCAGGATGGCGGTCAGGAGGTCCTGGTCGTCATCGCGCGCAGGAGTCTCCGGAGCGGCCTCACTGACTTCTTCGGCAGCAGTGCCGCCGGGGATGACCGCCAAATGCGGTGCTTGCGGCCGCTTTGTGGGCGCCGGTGCGTCCTCGATCGCCGAGAGCATGGCCAGCCGGTGTTCCACGGCGCCGGACCCGGCGATCACGGGGATGGCACAATCGGCATCCACCAGATCCGCCAGATCCACGACCGTGCCGACCGTGCCATGGCCGCTCGCCTCGATGAGTTCGGCGACGGTACGCCGGCCGTCGATCAGCGAATGCAACCCTCGAAGGTGGGCCGGCACGGCACCCGGGTGCGCCGCCATGACCGTGCTCGATCCGCCGAGCAGGTCGGCGGCCGGACGCCAGCGTTTCAGCAGCGCAGTCACATCGGCGGCCATCTCGGCCAAGGGAAAAACGACGCCCACGTCGTCGGGCACGACGTCGGCCTCGTCAGCGGTGAACGTGCCCTTGCGCCAGTGGCTCAAACCCGCCAGAGCGCTCACCAGGTGCAGGCGGGTCAGCGGCCGAAGGTAATCGGGGTCGATGGCGTCGGCCTGCACCAGCGCCTTGACCACACCACCGTCCTGGGCGCTGCGCAGCGCCTCCGCCAGACTCGTGGTTCCGACCGCCCCTTCCAGCACCAGCCGACGCGCCAGGCACTGCCGGGAACCGTCAGCGCTGGCGCTCACCACCGCACCGTCCCGCAGCGCCACGAAGGCGGCCTGTTCCCCCTGTAACCGAACCAGCCACTGCCCTGGCTTGCGCCCCACCAGGCTCAGGACCTCCTGAACCCGGAAGGCGTGCACGGAACCAGCGAGCAGGGGCATGGCTTACTCCGGCGGCGGGAGTTCGAACGCGGGGCCGACGGGCGGCGGCAGCTCGATTGCGGGTCCGGACGGCGGCGCGAGATCAGCTAGATCGGCCAGGTCCAGGTCGGGCTCGGACGGGCCGGTGAACTGCGGCCCCTCTTCCTCGTCGATTCCGAAACCGGCCGGGACAGCATCGGCGGGTGGTGCCAGGTCAAACGCGGTGTCGAAGGCATCGGAGGCCGGCACGGGCGGTGCCAAGTCAAACGCCGTGTCGAAGGCATCGGAGGCCGCAACGGGCGGTGCCCAGGCCTCACCGAACGCGGCGTGCATCCCCGGTGTCCAAGGCATCGGAGGCCGCAACGGGCGGTGCCAGGTCGAACTCCTCGACCGCTGGCTGCGCCACTGACCAGTCCTGGAAGTCGGTCACCTGCTGCTCGTCCAGAGCAGGGCCGGCCGGTTCGTCCACGGTCTGCTCGTCGGCCCAGCGAATCTCCGGTTCCGGCTGCTCCTCGGCGGCCTCCTGCACCACATCGGCAGCCCACCATTGGTTCTCGTCGCTGCGCGGTTCCTGCTCCTGGGGCTCTTCGGCGGATTCCGAGGCTGGCAACTCCGGCCGCCGACCCATCGGGAAAGCGTCGGCGATCTCCCGCGCCTCGTAGCGCAGCAGACCGATCGGCACGCCCGGAGCACCCACCATCACCAGCACCCACGGATCCTTGTCAATCACGCAGATCCCGCTTTCGCCCCCCTCCAGGAACAGCTGCGAGGTGCCGTCCTGGCCCAGCGACTTCGCCATGCCGCGCACCTGCACCATCATGCGCACGGCTCCGGCAGCCACAGCGTCGTCGTCCACGGCACCCGCGCCCTCCGACGCGATGGCAAAGCCGTCTTCGGACATCAAGCCCAGCCATTGCACGTCGGGGTGGTCGCGCAACGCCTCGCTCAGCAGGCGGCCCACGATCTCCGATGCGCCCGGTTGGGGCACCTCGATGTCACCCATACTCATCCTTTCGGCAGGTCCTGGCGAGAAGTATTGCGGATCGGACCCCTTCGGCGGGGATCCGACGGGCCCGGTTGGCCGAATGCACCGAATTCGTCGTGCCGGAGGCCGGTCACCCCAGCAACGTTCACGGTCTTCGGCCCCTTATGCGGCGGAGACAGCTCAGTCCTGGGTGGCCGGCAGCGCGGCCCGCATCGCCGCTGTGGGGGCCGGCCGGCCGGTCATCAGCTCGACCTGTCGCTCGGCCTGGGCCAGCAGCATTTCCAGGCCCGAGACGATCCGACCGCCGCCGGCAGCCCACGCCTGCGCGAGCACGGTGGGCCACGGCGAGTACACGACATCGAGCAGCCACGCCGGTTGCGTCGGCAGGCTTTGGGCCAGGACATCGGCGACCCCGGACGGCACAGTCGTGATCACAAGCTCGGTGGCCAGCCACTGCGGGCTGTCGAAAGGGTGCACCCGCAGGGCCACGCCCAGTCGGTCGGCGGTGTCACGTGCCGGTGCCGCGCGGAGGCTGTCGCGGGCGAGCAGATGCACCTCACCGACTCCCAGGGCATGCAACGCCGCCACCGCCGAACGGGCCGTGGCACCCGCGCCAGCCACCGTGGCCGGGAATCCCGGTTCGGCGGCGAACCCGGCGCGCAGCAGGGCCATACGCAGTCCGTCGACATCGGTGTTGTGCGCCTGCCTGGCGGGCAGCAGCAGCGTGTTCGCGCTGGTAGTGGCGTGCGCTGTCCAGGAGATCTCACCGGCCAGATCCAGCACAGCCTCCTTCAGCGGCATGGTCAAGGACAGTCCCGCCCAGCTGGCGTCCAGACCTGCGAGGAAATCGGGCAACTGCTCGACGGTGACCTCGAGGCCCGCGTACGTCCAGTCCAGGCCGAGCGCCCTGTAGGCAGCCCGGTGCAGGGCCGGGGACAGACTGTGCGAGATCGGGGAACCGACGACGGCTGCGTTGCGGGTCAGGTCGGTCACGTGGCTACCTCGGGCTGAATGGCCGATCGGTGAGCATTCCGGGCATCGGTGAGCATTCCGGGCGGCGAAATCCCGTCCGGCGCGCTAACGGATGCCCGGAAGGCTAACGGATTGGTACAACCGGATGAGCGCGCCCGGGCAGGGACCGTGCTGTTGCCTTCGCAGCGTTCCGTCACGGATTCTCCGCGACGTACTTCTCGAACTCCTTCTTGAACTGCAGGAACTCGTTGTAGTCGCTGGTGAACTTGGTCTCCCCGGTGTCCGGGTTGACTGCCACGAAGTAGAGCCAGTCGCCCTCGTCCGGCTGCAGCGCCGCAGTCATCGCGGCCTCCCCCGGCTGGTTGATCGGGGTCGGCGGCAAGCCCGTGTTCTTGTAGGTGTTGTACGGCGAGTCGGTCGCGATCTGATCGGGCGAAAGATTGATCTCACTCTTCTTCAAGACGTAGTTCACGGTCGCATCCAACTGCAGCGGCATGCCCGCGGCGAGCCGGTTGTAGATCACCCGCGACACCTTGCCGTAATCGTTCGGGTGCCCCTCGGCCTGCACCAGGCTCGCAATGATCATCACCTCGTACGGTGAATAGCCGGTCTCCTTGGCGTTCTGCGTGAACTGAAGCGTGTCCGCCGACTCGTTCCAGCGACTGATCATCGCCGCGATCATGTCCTTCGGCGTGGAATCAGGAGCGAACTCGTATGTGGCGGGGAAGAGGAAGCCCTCCGCATTGCCCTTCGCCCATTTCGGTAGCCCGAGCGAGCCAGCGTCCTTGAGCACCGCTTCGAACTTCGCTTTCGGAATCTTCGACGCCTCGGACAGTCGCCGGACGACCTGATCCTCGCGCAGGCCCTCCGGAATCACCACGCGGATGACCACCCGGCTGGCCGGGTCGAGCATCCGCTTCACGGCTTCCTCGCCACTCATGTGCTGGGACATCTGGTAGTAGCCCGGACCGATCGACTGCGCCTCGGAGTTGGCCGCGGCGGCATCGATGAAGGACTGCACGCTGGCAACCACGCCGTTCTCCTTCAACGTGCTGCCGATGTCGGCCAGGGTCTCCCCCTCCTTGACCTGAACGGTCACCTCGCCGGAGCCGGCGCCGGAGTAGTCGTCGCCACTCGGAAACACGCGGTCCTTGAGGAACACGGCGCCAATCACTGCCAGCACTGCGGCGAACACGAAGACAGCCAGGATCACCGGGCCGCGACCCATTTTCTGCGGGTCCTTCCCTGTGCGCGGCGGTTCCGCCTGCATGTTCAGACCAAGTTCACTCATGTTCCATCCATCAGCATCCCGGGTGGTTCGCCCGTGGCGCGTTCGGTATCCAGCGCTTGCTGCAGCATAATGACCGCCGCCGCTTGATCGACGATGCGGCGTCCCTTGCGAGCACTGACCCCGCTTTCGTGCATCAGCGTGTGGGCGATCGTCGTGGTGTGCCGTTCGTCCACGAGCCGCAATGAAACATTCGGGAAATGTGTGCCGATTTCGCGTCGCCACCGAACGAACGGTTGCCGCCGCAGCACGCTCTTGCCCGTCGAGCGAGACCGGCAGCCCGATGATGATCTCCAAGGGTTCCCATGCGTCGACCAACTGCTGCAGTTGCGGCAGCCACTCCCGGCGGGCGTCCAGGGTGCACTCCGGCACGGCCAGTGTCCCGGTGGCATCACTGCGAGCCACCCCTATACGCACTGATCCGATATCCAGGGCCAGCCGTACGCCGTTGCGCATCAGTGGTCGCGGACGTGCGCCTGCGCCGCCGCGAACGCCGCCGGGATCCCGTCCGGGTTGGCTCCCCCGCCCTGGGCCGTGTCCCGCTTGCCGCCACCGCGGCCCTCCACACTGGGCAGGGCCGACGCCGAGCAGGTCATTGGCATAGAGACCCTGCTCCTGGGCGGCCGCGTTCACCGCAGCGATCACCGATACCCGGCCGTTGTCGACCGCCGCCGCGAGCACCGCAGCCGGCACGTCACTGCGCGCCTTGCGGATGCCGGTCAGCGCGATGTCACGCAGTTGCTTGCCATCTGTGCCGTCCGGCGTGCGCAGTGTCCACAACCGCACACCGGCGACATCGCTGCCCTCACCGAGCAGGTCGTCGATGTTGGCCATCATGGCTTCCTGCTTGAGCCGGGCGAGTTCGCGCTCAGCTTGCTTGAGCTTCTCGACGGTCGCCCCGACCCGGTCCACCAGGTCCTCGCGCGGCGACTTCAACATGGTGCTCAGCGCCGAAACCAGCAGGTGCTCGCGGGCGAGGTACTGGTAGGCATCCGACCCGACCAGGGCCTCGACCCGTCGCACTCCGGACCCGATCGACCCCTCGGAGATAAAGGACACCACGCCGAGCTGCCCCGAACGGTGGGCGTGGGTGCCACCACACAACTCGTGCGCCCAGTCCCCTACCGACACGACGCGCACAGTGTCGCCGTACTTCTCACCGAACAGCGCCATGGCTCCCATGTCCATGGCCTCTGGCTGCGACATGTACCGGGCCGTCACGCTCATGTCCTCGAGGAGCATCTCGTTGACGTGCGCCTCGGCATCACGCAGGACGCTGTCGGGCACGGCCTTCGGGAACGGGAAGTCGAACCGCAGCCGGCCCGGCGCGTTCTCCGAACCCATCTGGGTCGCGGTCTCCCCCAACATCTCCCGGAACGTTTTGTGGATCATGTGGGTCGCTGTGTGCGCGCGAGAGATCGCCCGTCGCCGTTCGACGTCGACGACTCCGACCGCCGGCGCTCCGACCGACGCCTCGCCGTCCAGCACCTTTGCCCGGTGAACCCACAGGCCAGGCACCGGCGTCTGCACATCCGTCACTTCCAGAGTGGTGCCGTCGTCCAGGCGGATCAGGCCGTGGTCACCGAGTTGGCCACCGGCCTCGGCGTAGAACGGACTGCGGTCCAGCACCACCTCGACCGACTCTCCCGCAGCAGCCGACGTGACGCTCTGCCCGTCCCGCAGCAGACCCTTGACCCGGGCTTCCGACTCCCACTGTTCATAGCCGGTGAACAACGTTTCGCCGGCCTTCTCCATGACCTCCCGGTAGGCGGTCAAGGGGCGTGACGCCGGCCTTGCGCGCGACCGCGTCAGCCTTGGCACGCTGCCGTTGCTCGGTCATCAGGTCGGCGAAACCGTCCCGGTCCACCTGCAGCCCCTGCTCGGCGGCGAGTTCGAGCGTCAAGTCGATCGGGAAGCCATAGGTGTCGTGCAGCGCGAACGCGTCGGCACCGGACATGGTCGCGGCGCCGCGCGCTTTCGTGTTGGCCACAGCGGTGTCGAAGACCGTCGTGCCGGAGCGCAGCGTCTGCCGGAACGTCTCCTCCTCGGACACCGCGATCGTCTCGATACGGCCCGCGTCGTTCCGCAGATTCGGGTACTGCGGCGACATGGCAGTGATCACACTGCGAATGAGCGCGGACATCGTGGGTTCATGCGCGCCGAGCAGACGCATGTTGAACACGACCCGGCGCAGTAACCGCCGCAGCACGTATCCGCGGCCTTCGTTACCGGGCAGCACGCCGTCGGCGATCAGGAAGGCGCAGGTGCGGGAGTGATCGGCAACCACGCGCAGCGCCACGTCGTCGGCATGGTCGCGGCCGTACGCCCGGCCGGTGATGTCCACGGCGGTGTCGATGGTCGCGCGCGTGGTGTCGATCTCGTAGATGTTGTCGACGCCCTGCAGGATCGCGGCCATCCGCTCCAGACCCAGTCCGGTGTCGATGTTCTTGTTGGGCAGATCGCCCAGGATCGGGAAGCCCTTCCTTGCCCGGTCCCTCACCCCGGATGGACTGCATGAACACCAGGTTCCAGACCTCGAGGTAGCGGTCCTCGTCGGCGATCGGGTCCGCCTTCCCGGCCGTAATCCGGGCCCGCGGTCGTAGTAGATCTCACTGCACGGTCCGCATGGCCCGGGCACGCCCATGCTCCAGAAGTTGTCGACCATGCCGCGGCGCTGAATGCGGTCGGCGGGCAGGCCGACGAGTTCCTGCCACATGCCAGCGGCCTCGTCGTCGTCCTCATAGACGGTGACCCAGAGTTTGTCTTCCGGGAAGCCGTAGCCACCTTCGTGGGTCGACGTGGTCAGCAGGTCCCACGCGAACGGGATCGCGCCCTCCTTGAAGTAGTCACCGAACGAGAAGTTGCCGCACATCTGGAAGAAGGACGCGTGCCGGGTGGTCTTGCCGACCTCCTCGATGTCGAGGGTGCGCACGACCTTCTGGACGCTGGTCGCACGCTTGTACGGCGGCACGGCCTCACCGAGGAAGTACGGCTTGAACGGCACCATGCCAGCGTTGACGAACAGCAACGTCGGGTCGTTGAGGAGCAGCGAAGCGCTCGGGACGACGGTGTGTCCGCGCTCGGCAAAGAAGTTCAGGAAGCGGCGGCGGATCTCGGCTGACTCCATGGTTCACCAGCCTAATCGGCGAGGGCCTGGGCTTCCCGGGGGTTGCGGGGCCAGCGCCGTTGCTAGCCGCCGATCAGGTGCCGTAAACGCCCTCAGGCCGCGTTCGTGAGACTGAGAGCGATGGGCGGGCGTCCGCGGCTCACAACTGCGTCGTTGTCTCTCAATCGGCACATCCACCCATGGGTGTCCACCGGCTACCGCAGGGCCTCGTGCCTGGCGCCAGCACTTCCCTAGCGGGCCCGCGCTGCGCTGCGGATGTCGACCACCTCGGCCTTGTCCTCGTCGGCGTTCAGCGCGGCCAGGTACCGGGCGGAGGCAGCGATGTTGGACGCGTGCTTGGCCACCCGGGTCAGGTTCTCCCGGACGGAGCGCTCACGCACACCCTCGATGGTCTGGGTCGTCTTGCGGTAGGCGTAGATGCCGCCGACGGCACCCACCCCCACCCAGAGGATTCGGCTCACCTGCCGATGCTAACCCGAGACCCGCAACCGGAATGTGTCGCACAAGGGGATGCGTCATCGGGCGGGCACCGACTACTCTCGACAAACCACAACTGGGAGGTTGCAGTGCACAAGACGATGGGCATCGCCCTGGCACTCGGACTCGTTGGCGCGGCGGTGGCACCGGCCATTGCCGACGACGGCTACGGGCAGACCGGCAAGAGCACGCTGGACGAGACCGTCGTGCGCACCGACACTCCCTGGAAAGAACTGGTCAAGGGCCCAGGCGAGCCGTACATCGTGCGCACGGACATGGTGAAGGCGAAGGCCAAGCGGGACAAGACGCGCCGGTCGATGTCGTTCTTCGGCCAACTGACCGACCCGCAGATCGTCGACGAGATGTCGCCGGCCCGGCTGGAACTGGTGGACCCGGTCAGCGGGCCGACCTCGGCGGCGTGGCGACCCCAGGAGGCGCTAGGCGTGCGGGTCTTCGACGCCACCATCCGCAACATGAACGCCAACAACGTCAGCCGGGTGCCGGACGGCAAAGGCCACAAGGCCAAGCTCAAGTACGTCATCCTCACCGGGGACATCGCCGACAGCGCCCAGTACAACGAGGTCCGGATGTTCCGGCAGACCCTCGACGGCAAGACCGTGGACCCGTATTCCGGCAAGGCGATCACCGCCGCGGCGGCGAAGAACTGCCGGCTCGGCCTGTTCCCCGCCGGTGACGCCGATGTGGCAAAAGCGAATGCAGCGGTGGCCGCGCGCAAGTACGTCGGTGTGCAGAACTACGAGTACTACAACGCGCCTGCCGACCGGCAGAGCGGCTTCTGGGACCCCAACCTCGGGCAGACCGACAACACGTTCGGTTATGGCTACTTCCCGAAGTACCCGAACCTCATGGACGTCGCGCAGACGAAGATGAAGGCCGAGGGCATCAAGGTCCCGTGGTACATCACGCGCGGCAACCACGACACGCTGGTGCAGGGCAACGTTCCAGCCAGCATGGCGTTGTCGGTTGCCGGTCTGCCGCTGCCGCTGTCCACGATCGCCACCGGATGCGCCAAGCCGTGGCCGAACGACGGGGTGAACCCGGAGACCTTCAAGGGTCTGCCCGGCGACCAGATCTTCGAGCAACTCACCAAGCCGGCCAACCTCGCCGGCGTCGTGGGCGCCATGCGCGACGGTGCGGCGGTTCCGCCGGACCCGGATCGCCGTTACGTCTCGAAGGTGGAGTTCAAGAAGTACGTGGGCTCCGGCGACAACGAGCACGGCTTCGGCTACGTCAGCAAGAAGCAGCTGAAGGCCTCGAACTCCCAAGCCACGTACTACGGCTTCACCAAGGGCAAGTTCCGCATCATCATGCTGGACAGCAACGCCGAGGGCGGCGGGTCGGAAGGCAACATCGACAACCCGCAGTACAAGTGGCTGGCCAAGGAACTCGACAAGTACTCGAGCACCGAGATCGTCGACGGCAAGGTCAAGCGTGACAACGGCAAGGACAAGCTCATCATCATCTCCTCGCACCACACGCTGGCGACGATGAATAACCCGACCCCGGACGAGAAGGCCGGTGCCTGCGACAAGCAGGTGGCCGGGACCGACTGCGACCCGCGCAAGTCGACCCCGCTGCACTTCGGGCTGAAGGGCAAGCAGAACCTCAAGAAGTTGCTGCTGCGCTACCCGAACGTGGTGGCCTACGTCAACGGGCACACCCACCACAACGCCGTGAACGCCTACAAGCAGCCCAAGTCGTCGAAGTTCAAGGGTGGCTTCTGGCAGATCAACACCGCCTCCCACGTCGACTGGCCGCAGCAGAGCCGCACCATCCAGCTGTTCGACAACCAGGACGGCACGCTGAGCATCTTCGGGACCATCCTGGACACGGCAGCCTCGGTGGAGGCGCCGGCCCCGGGAACCGATGCCACCACGATGTCCAACGGGCAGCTCGCCTCGCTCTCCCGGCTGATCTCGGCCAACGACCCGCAGTGGAAGGTCGTGACCGACGGCGGTGGACCCGGCAAGATCGAGGACCGCAACGTGGAGTTGTTGGTCAAGGACCCGCGCACGTTGTGGAAGCCCACGAAGTAGTTCTAGCCTGCTTGTTCACTTCGCCCTCCGGAGCCTTCGGGCCAGAAGTGAACAAGCGGGCCGGAACGCGCGGTCAGTCCGGCTGCTCGCCGCGGAAGAGCGCCCGCAAGCGCTGGACGGCGGCCGCTGCCCGCGCTTCGGCCCCGCGATCGCTGGGCCGGTAGTACTCCCGGTCCACGATCGGCGCCTCGACGTAGCGGACCGGGACGAAACCGCCCTCCTCGTGGGGGTAGCGGTAGCCCTTGCCCGCACCCGTGGCGCGCGACGACTTCAGGCTGGCGTCGCGCAGCATCGCCGGCACCGGACTGATCCGACCGGCCCGGACGTCCTCGAGCGCTTCGTTGATCGCCACGTACGCGGCATTGGACTTGGGGCTCAGGCACAGGTGGATCACCACATGCCCGAGCGTGATCCGGGCCTCGGGCCACCCCACGAACTGGACCGCCTGCAGACCCGCGATCGCCAACGGCAGCGCGCTCGGATCAGCCAGACCGATGTCCTCACTGGCCAGGATCACCAGTCGCCGGGCGATGAAGCGAGGGTCCTCACCGCTGTCCACCAGCCGGGCCAGGTAGTGCAACGCCGCATCCACGTCACTGCCGCGCACGCTCTTGATCAGAGCGCTGGTGATGTCGTAGTGCAGGTCACCTTCCCGGTCGTACCGGTTGGCGACGCTGGGGATGATCGACCGCACGGTCGCCGCGGTCACGTGGGGATCCGGCGAGGCGGAAGCCTCCAGCGACGTCAGCGCCCGGCGGGCATCACCGCCGGCGAACCGCACGATCAGGTCGCGGGCGTCCTCGTCGAGTTGTACCCCGGGCAGGCCATGTGGATGGTCCAAGGCCCGCTGCAGAACCTGCTCGACCTCCTCGTCGGTCAAGGGCTGCAGTACGAGCAACATCGAGCGCGAGAGTAATGGGCTCACCATGCTGATGCTCGGGTTCTCGGTCGTGGCGGCGATCAGGGTGACCCAGCCGTGCTCCACGGCGGGCAACAGCACGTCCTGCTGGGTCTTGGAGAAGCGGTGGACCTCGTCGATGAACAGAATCGTTCGCTCGCCGTGAGTGCGGCCCAGTTCGCGAGCAGTCTCAATGGCGGCCCGCACATCCTTGACACCCGCACTGACCGCAGCCAACGCCACAAACCGTCGTCCCGAAACCTCGGCAGCCAGCCGCGCCAGCGTGGTCTTCCCCGTGCCCGGCGGCCCCCACAGGATCACACTGGTCGTCGCGTCGGGATCGCTGAGCAGAGCCCGCAGGGGACTGGACTCCCCCAGCAAGTGGGACTGCCCGATGACCTCCTCGACGCTGGCTGGCCGCACCCGCGCGGCCAACGGCTCCGCTGGTGCTTGGGAGTCGAAGAGGTCAGGACTCGGGTTCAAAGTCCACGCCCGCCTCGGCCCGCTGCTCAGCGGTGATCGGGGTCGGTGCTCCGGTGAGCGGATCCTGCCCACCGCCGGTCTTCGGGAAAGCGATCACGTCGCGCAGCGAGGACGCGCCGGCCAGCAGCATGCAGATCCGGTCCCAGCCGAACGCGATCCCGCCGTGTGGCGGCGGGCCGTACTTGAATGCCTCCAGCAGGAAGCCGAACTTCTCCTGCGCCTCCTGCTCATCGATACCGAGCACGCCGAACGCCCGCTGCTGCACGTCCTGCTGGTGGATACGGATCGAGCCACCGCCGATCTCGTTGCCGTTGCAGACCAGGTCGTACGCCCACGCCAGAGCACTGCCCGGGTCCGTGTCGAACGTGGCCACCGAGTCGCTGTTGGGTGAGGTGAACGGGTGGTGCACGGCCGTCCAGCCCGTGGTCCCGTCATCGAGGTCGATCTCCTCGAACATGGGCGCGTCGATGATCCACACGAACGACCACTGGGATTCATCGATCAGCCCCAGCCGGGAAGCGATCTCGTCGCGGGTGGCCGCCAGCAGGGCGCGGGCATCGGACGGCTTGCCAGCGGCGAAGAAGATGCAGTCGCCAGGGTTCGCTCCCACCTTCGCCACAAGGCCATCGCGCTCGGCGTCACTGATGTTCTTGGCCACTGGACCACCGAGCGTGCCGTCCTCCGCGACGGTCACATAGGCCAGACCCTTCGCGCCGCGCTGCTTGGCCCACTCCTGCCAGGCGTCGAACGCGCGCCGGGCCTGACTGCCGCCACCGGGCATCACGATCGCCCCTACGTAGGGCGCCTGGAACACCCGGAACGGCGTCTGGCTGAAGTAGTCGGTGAGCTCGGTGAGCTCGAGGTCGAAGCGCAAGTCCGGCTTGTCCGACCCGTAGCGGCGCATCGCTTCCCGATACGTCATCCGCGGGATGTCGGCGATCTCGTACCCGAGGATGCCCGACCACAGCGCGCGCACGACGGCCTCGCCGACCTCCATCACGTCGTCCTGCTCGACGAAGCTCATCTCGATGTCGAGCTGGGTGAACTCAGGCTGCCGGTCGGCCCGGAAGTCCTCGTCCCTATAGCAACGGGCGATCTGGAAGTAGCGCTCCATGCCCGCCACCATCAGCAGCTGTTTGAACAGCTGCGGCGATTGCGGCAGGGCGTACCAGTGCCCGGGCTGCAGGCGCACGGGGACCAGGAAGTCGCGGGCGCCCTCCGGCGTGGACCGGGTCAGCGTCGGGGTCTCGATCTCGACGAAGTCCCGTTCCAGCAACACGTCGCGGGCTAGCTGGTTGAC
The DNA here is from genome assembly GCA_037045455.1 of Candidatus Nanopelagicales bacterium. Lineage (GTDB taxonomy): Bacteria > Actinomycetota > Actinomycetes > S36-B12 > UBA10799 > JADKAV01. The sequence goes on from JBAOIN010000006.1 coordinate 167,405, forward strand.
CTTCGATCGCATCCGTAGTGCCTGCGCCTGCTGCGGCCGGCGCAGGTCGAGATAGCGGTGCCGCAGCCGGGCGTCCTCGCCGACCTCGACGTGCTCGTCGATCGGGAACGGCAGCGGGGCCGCAGCGGACAGCACCTCGACGTCGGAGGCCACGACCTCGATCTCGCCCGTGGGCAGTTCGGAGTTCTCGTTGCCTTCCGGCCGCGTGCGCACAGTTCCCGTGACGCGGATGCAGTACTCGTTGCGCAACCCATGAGCTGCCTCGTCGCGCACGACTACCTGCACAACCCCGGAGGCGTCCCGCAGATCGAGGAACGCCACCCCGCCGTGGTCGCGCCGGCGTCCGACCCAACCGGCCAGGGTCACCTCCCGCTCGGCGTCGGAGCCCCGCAAGGTGCCTGCAGGTGTGCGCTTCACATCGTCTCCCTCTGGGTCAGGATCTCCCCGACCACCTCGTGCACTGGTATCGCCGACTGCGCTCCGGTCTGCAGATCCTTCATCTGGACCACACCGTCGGCCAGTTCCTTCTCTCCCACGATGATGGCCCACCGGGCGCCGGACTTGTCCGCATGTTTCATGGCGCCCTTGAGCCCGCGACCGCCGTAGGCGATGTCCACGGGGATTCCGTCGGCGCGGAACTTCCCAGCTAGCACCACGGCATGATCCCGGGCAGCCTCGCCCAGCGGCACCACGTAGACCTCGATCGGCCTCGCTTGAGCAGGATGCAGCCCTTCCGCCTGACAAGCCAGCAGCGTCCGGTCGGTGCCCAGCCCAAACCCGATGCCGCTCATGTCCGGACCGCCGAGCGACTCCATCAGCCCGTCGTAGCGGCCGCCGCCGCCGATCCCCGATTGGGCACCGAGCGCCGGGTGGTCGAACTCGAACGTGGTGCGCGTGTAATAGTCCAGACCCCGCACCAGACGCGGGTTGAGCGTGAACCGCACCCCGAGCCCAGTCAGCGCGTGCTGGACGCGCGTGAAGTGCTCACGGCAGGCGTCACAGAGGTGGTCCGGCGGAAGCGGTGCGTCGGCGAGCAGCGCCTGCACATCGGGCCGCTTGTCGTCGAGCACCCGCAGCGGGTTGAGCTCGGCGCGCTGCTGCGTCGCTTCGTCCAAGGGCAGTCCGGCCAGGAACTCCTGCAGCGCAGCGCGGTAAGCCGGCCGGCACTCCCGGCAGCCGATGCTGGACAGGTACAGGCGGTAGCCGCGCAGTCCGAGCCGGCGGTAGCCCTCGTCAGCGATCGCGATGACTTCGGCGTCCAGCAGCGGGTCGTCCACGCCGATCGCCTCGACCCCGACCTGCTGCAGTTGCCGGTAGCGGCCCTGCTGCGGACGCTCGGCGCGGAAGAAGGGCCCGGCGTACCAAAGCTTCACCGGCAGCGCACCGCGGTGCAGACCGTGCTGCAACACCGATCGCATCACGCCGGCGGTGCCTTCCGGACGCAGCGAGATGGACCGGTCGCCGCGGTCGGTGAACGTGTACATCTCTTTGCTCACCACGTCCGTGCTCTCACCGACGCCGCGCACGAAAACTGCAGTGTCCTCGAACACGGGGAGTTCGATGTAGCCGTAACCGGCCAGTTCCGCCGCACGGCCCAGTGTGTTGCGCACGGCGAGGAAGTCGGCGCTGACCGGCGGCAGATACTCCGGCACTCCCCGCGGGGCCTGCAATGAGTTGCTCACAGGCCACGTCCCGGAGCGGGCGTCCCGGTCAGGAACGGGTTGGTCGCCAGTTCCTGCCCGATCGTGGTCTGCGGTCCGTGGCCAGGCAGAACCACCATCTCCGGCGGCGCCGGAAGCACGACGGCGGCCAGGGATTGGGTCATCTGCGCCATGTCCCCGCCTGGTAGGTCCGTGCGCCCGATCGAACCGGCGAACAGCAGGTCACCGGAGTACATGATCGGCGGAATGTCGCCGCTCTCGTCGGTCACGAACACCGTCGAGCCAGGCGTGTGCCCCGGGGCGTGCCGGACCGTGAACTGCAGGCCGGCCAGGTTCAGGACGCCGCCGTCCTCGAGCAACCGCACGTCATCGGGTTCCGTGAACTGCATCCGCCCGCCTGTCATCTGCGCGAACATGGCTTCAGTGTCCCGGCCCATGCCGGCCAGCGGGTTGGCCAGCAACGCCCGGTCGTCAGGGTGAATGTAGGCCGGCACGTCGCGCGCTTCGCACACAGGTGTCACCGACCACATGTGATCGAGATGCCCGTGGGTCACCATGACCGCCACGGGGAGCAGGTTGTGTTCGCGGACCACCTCGTCGACCCCGGCCATCGCGTCCTTGCCCGGGTCGATCACCACGCATTCGGAACCGCCCGCAGGCGCGACGACATAGCAGTTCGTCCCCCATGGCCCGGCGGGGAATCCGGCGATCAGCACCCGTCAAGGGTATCGGGGGGCAGTCCTGCGATCAGACCCAGCGCTTGGCGAGGGCATCACCACTGCCGAGTGGGTCCCCACGCTCGCCGTCCGCCAGAAGACCGGAACTGCGCAAGGCCCCATCTCGCAGATATCACTTTCTGCGGGTTTGGTCGCATGTGGGTCGCGGCACCTGGGCTATCACCGCGGACAGCCGCGTTTGCCGAGCGCTCGGCGGCATTCTCGGGTGGGGCACCGATGCGCAAGTGGCGCCCGCAACGCAGCACTCGTATCGGGTCGCGCTGGCGGGCGGTCCCCCACGTAAACTCGGCTGAGGACGAAGGGGAATCACGTGGCAACCGAGAAGCGGCGCAAGCAACTGGCGCACGCCAAGGCGCAGCGACAGGCCGAGCGCCGGGCGGAGCGTGCCCGCCGCGCCCGCCGTAACCGCTTGATCGGCTTGCTCGCTGCCGCGGCGGTCGTCGTGGGTGCGATCGTCTGGGCGTCCTGGCCGCAGCCGGACGTGACGCCTGCTGCCGAAGAGGCCCTGCCCAGCGAGGACGTGAGCGCGCCCGCCACCCCCGGCCCCGTGGCAACACCAGCCGGGGTGAAGTGCACTGAGCCCGGCGACGCCCGCAAAGACAGCCGCACCTGGAAGAAGGCTGCCGACCAGAACCTCAGCGGGCAAGTCACTTGGGTCCTTAACACCAACTGCGGACGCATCACGATCGACCTTGACGCGGACAAGGCACCGAAGAACGTCAACGCCATCGCGTTCCTCACCGATGAGGGCTACTACACGGGCAACTACTGCCATCGCCTGACGACCGCCGGCATCTTCGTCGTGCAGTGCGGTTCAGCCGGGTCGGATGGGACCGGTGATGTCGGCTTCACGCTGCCTGACGAGAACCTGCCTGGCAAGGGTGACAACAACTACCCGGCCGGGACCGTCGCGATGGCCAATCGGGGCGCAGGCACGGCAAACAGCCAGTTCTTCCTGGTCTACAAGGACTCCACGCTGCCTCCGAACTACACCATGGTCGGCACCATCAGCAAGGGCCTGGACGTGGTTAAGTACGTTGCAGCCGCCGGAGTTCAGGGGGGATCATCGGATGCGACCGACGGCACCCCCGCCCAGACTCTGCTCATCAAGACCGCCCAAATCGAGAAGTAGGACACGATGACCGAACAGACCTCCACCCACGGCCCGGCCCCGGCCGAGTCCTTCGGACGGGTCGGCGACGACGGCACGGTCTTCTTGCGCCTGCCGGACGGCAGCGAGCGGCCGGTCGGGCAGTTCACGGCGGGTACCCATGAAGAGGCCCTGCAGTACTACGCGACGAAGTACCAGGACCTGACCTCCTCCCTGGAACTGACGGCGACCCGGCTGGCGGACAACAAGTGCTCGCCGCGGGATGCACTCTCGGTGGCCGGCAAGGCCCGGCAAGCACTCGAGGAGCCGGCGTTCGTCGGCGACATCTCGCTGCTCATGGCCCGGATCGGGCAGCTCGAGGTATTGGCGCATATCCGCCAGCAGATTCTGGATGAGGAACGCAAGGTCGCCCGCGAGCAGGCACAGCAGGCGCGCGAGGCGATTGTCACCGAAGCCGAGACCCTGGCGACGGCGACCTCGTGGAAGCAGACCGGTGAGAAGTTCCGGGAGCTCGTTGAGCAGTGGAAGACGCTGCCCAAGCCGACCGCCGAGCAACGCGAGCAGACCGATGCGCTGTGGGAGCGGTTCCGCACCGCCCGGCGCACGTTCGACAAGGCCCGCAAGGTTGCCCGCGAGGAGCAGGATAAGAAGCGCGCCGCGGCGATCGAGGCCAAGGAAGCGCTGATCGCCAAGGCCGAGGAGTTGCAGGAGTCCACGGACTGGGGCACCACGGCCGCCGCCTTCCGCGAGCTCATGGAGCAATGGAAGAAGGCCGGGTTCGCGGGCAAGAAGGACGACGACGCGCTGTGGCAGCGGTTCCGCGCGCCCCAGGAGAAGTTCTTCAACGCCCGCAAGGAGACGTTCAATAGTCGCGACAACGAGCAGAAGTCCAACCTGGCGGCCAAGCGGGACCTGCTGACCAAGGCCGAAGCGCTGCTGCCGGTCAAGGACGCGAAGACCGCACGGCGGGCGTTCCGGGACATCCAGGGCGAGTGGAATTCGGTCGGGCATGTGCCGCGTGCGGACAAGCCGAAACTGGACCGGCGGCTGCGGGCAGTGGACGACGCCATCCGGGAGTCCGAGCAGGCGGCCTGGCGGCGCAGCAACCCGGAGATCCGGGACCGCGCGCAGGGTCTGGTCGATGCCTACCGGGCGTCGGTCCAGAAACTCGAGGCCCAGCTGGCGAAGGCCCAGGAGTCGGGGGACGAAGGGGCCGTGGCGTCGACCCAGGCGACGCTGGACCAGCAGCGGTTGCTGCTGCAGTCGGCGGAACAGAGCCTCTCGACGCTGTAGCCCGCGTTTTGTTGCGTTGTCGTCGTTAACGTCGGCGTGTCGCGTCGACAACGCGACACTGCGGGCAACAACACGACAAAACGGCTACACCCGGCGGGCGTCGAACACACCCTCCACACTGCGCACACCCTTGAGAACGGTGTCCAGATGCTTGGGGTCAGCCATCTCGAACGTGAACCGTGAGATCGCGATCCGGTCCCGGTTTGTGGTGGACGTGGCGCTCAGGATGTTCACGTGGTGGTCGGAGAGCACTCGGGTGACGTCTGACAGCAGCCGGGCCCGGTCGAGCGCCTCGACCTGGATGTTGACCAGGAACACGCTCTCCGCGCTCGGCCGCCACTGCACCTCGACCAACCGGTCGGGATGTTGTGCCAACTCCGGGAAGTTCACGCAGTCCTTGCGGTGCACCGAAACCCCGTTGCCGCGGGTCACGAATCCGACGATGTCGTCGCCCGGGACCGGAGTGCAGCACTTGGACAGCCGGATCCAGACGTCATCGGCGTTGGCCACCACAACCCCGGGGTCGCCCAGCGGTCCGGAGCGGATCGACGGCGGCGGGGTTTCTTCCTCGGTGTCGTCCGCGGCAGACTCCACGCCACCGCGTCCGGCGATGAGCCGGTCCACCACCGTGGCGGCGTCGATCTTGCCCTCACCAATCGAGGCGTACAGCGCGCTGACGTCGGACATCCGGTAGTAGGCCGCGATGCTGAGGAGGTCGGGGGTGTTCAGCAACCGCTGCATCGGCAACGACCGGCGGCGCAACTCGCGCACCAGCGCGTCCTTGCCGTGCTCGAGGGCCTCCTCGCGGCGCTCGCGGGAGAACCAGGCGCGGATCTTGCTGCGGGCACGCGGGGAGGCGACGAAGTTCAGCCAGTCGCGGGATGGCCCCTGCCCCTGCGTCTTGGAGGTGAAGATCTCGACAGTGTCCCCGTTGTCGAGCTTGGACTCCAGCGGGACGAGCTTGCCGTTGACCCGGGCGCCGATCGTGCGGTGCCCGACCTCGGTGTGGACCGAATATGCGAAGTCCACCGGAGTTGAGCCCGCGGGTAGCGAGATGACGTCGCCCTTGGGCGTGAAGACGAACAGTTCCCCTGTACCGAGTTCATAGCGAAGGCTGTCCAAGAACTCGTCGGGATCCTCGGTCTCCCGCTGCCACTCCAGCAACTGCCTCAGCCACGCGAACTCGTCGGGGCCGTCGTCCGTACCACTGCGGCCCTGCTTGTAACGCCAATGTGCCGCGACGCCGTACTCCGCCTGCTGGTGCATCTCCATCGTGCGGATCTGGACCTCGACGGGCTTGCCCTCCGGGCCGATGACCGTGGTGTGCAGCGAGCGGTAGACGCCGTAACGCGGGCTGGCGATGTAGTCCTTGAACCGCCCCGGCACGGGGTTCCACTTGGCGTGCAGAAGGCCCAGAACCCCGTAACAGTCAGGGATCGAGTCGACGAGGACACGGACGCCCACAAGGTCGTAGATGTCGGCGAAGTCCCGGCCGCGCACGATCATCTTTTGATACACGCTGTAATAGTGTTTCGGTCGACCGGTGACCTTCGCACGAATCCGGTTGACGCGCAGTTCCTCGTCGATAAAGCCGATCACCTGACCCAGGTACTCGTCACGAGACGGCGCCCTTTGTCCGACCAGCCGCACGATCTCGTCGTACATCTTCGGGTACAAGGTCGCGAAGGCCAGATCCTCGAGCTCCCACTTGATCGTGTTCATCCCGAGCCGGTGGGCCAAGCGGTGCGTAGATCTCCAGCGTTTCGCGGGCCTTCTTCTGCTGTTTGTTCTCGGGCAGCCAGGAGATGGTACGCATGTTGTGCAGCCGGTCGGCGAGCTTGATGACCAGCACGCGGATGTCGCGGGCCATGGCCACGACCATCTTGCGGACCGTCTCCGCGGCTGAGGCGTCGCCGTACTGCACCTTGTCGAGCTTCGTGACCCCGTCGACCAGGCGGGCGACTTCGTCGCCGAAGTCCTCCCGCAGCCGCTCGACGGTGTAGCCGGTGTCCTCGACGGTGTCGTGCAACAGGGCGGCAGCCAGCGTGGTGGGGGTCATGCCCAGCTCGGCCAGGATCGTGGCCACCGCGAGCGGGTGGGTGATGTAAGGCTCGCCACTGCGCCGTTTCTGCTCGGAGTGCAGGTGGGCAGCCATGACGTAGGCGCGCTCGACCACCAGCTTGTTGGCCTTGGGGTGGAACTGCCGCAGCGTGCGCAGAAGTGGCTCAAGTTCGGGGACCGTGGTGCGGCTGCTGCCGGTGAGACGGTTCAGCAGTTGCCGGCGGCGGGGCATTTCGTGGACCAGGCTGGCAGGGGTGATCACCTCCTCCGCCTCGGTCTCGATGCTCTCCTTGGCCACGTCCCACCGCCTCACTTATGGGAGAAGTCTACGGATCGGGCTGGAGTCTGCCCACCGCCGTCGTCCTTAAGGTCGGCGCTTGCCGGTACTGGAGATTGACCGCGCTGCAGCCAATGCCGCGCTTTGGCTGCAGACGGTCGTCCGGCGCACCGCCGGGTGTGAGGATTAACTGCCTCACCACACCGTTTGTTCCTTCAGGCTCGGGCGACCGACGGGTCAACTCTTCTTGCGCTGCGAGCGGGACTGCCGTTTGGGCTGGGCACGGCCGGCGGCGTCCCTGTTCTGCCGGTGCTTGCGATCGGCCGCTGGGGCCAGCCCACCACCACCGGCCGCCACGGCGGCCTTCTCTGCCGGCTGGTCACCGGTGACTGCTTCGCCGCGCGAGGCCCGACGCTTCATGACTCGCTGGCTCAGCGCCTTCATCGCCGGCTCCCGCTCCTTCATGTCGCACAAGGCGGGCGTCGCGACGAAGATCGACGAATAGGTGCCGACCGCGGTCCCGACGAACAGCACGAGCGCCAGGTCCTTCAGCGTTCCGGCACCGAGCAGACCGGCCCCGACGAACAGGATGGAGGCCACCGGCAGCAGCGCCACAATGCTGGTGTTGATGGATCTGATGATGGTCTGGTTCAGCGCCAGGTTGGCCAGTTCGCTGAACGTGTAGCGGCTCTGGCCGGTGATGCCCTGGGTGTTCTCCTTGACCTTGTCGAACACCACGACCGTGTCGTAGAGCGAATAGCCCAAGATCGTGAGCAGACCGATCACCGTCGCGGGCGTGACTTCGAAGCCAACGATCGCGTAGATACCGGTGGTGATGATGATGTCGTGAGCCAGCGCGATGAGCGCAGCCACGGCCATCTTCCACTGGAAGTAGATGGTGAGGAACACCGCCAGCGCGGCCAAGAACACTACGAGCGCGACCGTGGCACTGCGGGTGATCTCGCCACCCCACGTCGGCCCGACGTTGCGACTCGAGATCTGATCGGCCGGGACGCCACACGCCTCTGACAGCGCATCCACGATCTTGACGCTCTGCCCCTCGGGCACCGCCTCGGTCTGAGCGCGGATGTTGTCCGAGCCGATCTCGGTCACCGCGGCGATCTGCACCCCTGTGGAGCCGATGGCATCCCGCGCCTGCTGGATCGTACAGCTGGTGCTCGGCACGTAGAACTCGCCGCCACCGCGGAACTCGATGCCCAGGTTCAAACCTCGTACGAGGATCCCACCGATCGCGACCAGAATAAGGGCGGCGGAGACGCCGTACCAGACCTTGCGGCGCCCGACGATGTCGAACGACGCCTCGCCGCGGTAGAGCCTTCCACCCAGATCTCCCAGACGCGACATCAGGCGTCCACCTCCTCACGGCTGCGGGTGTGGGTCGCCAGCACTTCCGGTTTGAGCCCCAGCCGACGGGGATCGAGACCGGTCAAGGGGTGGCCGCTGGTGAACCACTTGTTGCGGGCCAGCAAGGTGACCGTCGGTCTGGTGAACAGGAACGCCACCATGACGTCGATCAGAGTGGTCAGACCCAGGACGAAGGCGAAACCGCGCACCGCACCCACCGACAAGTAGTACAGCGTCACTGCGGCGAGCAACGAGACGAAGTCCGCGGCCAGGATCGTGTTCCGCGCCCTCGACCACCCCAAGTCGCAGGCCGCCCGCAGGCTACGTCCTTCCCGGATCTCGTCTCGAATCCGTTCGAAGTAGACGACGAACGAGTCTGCTGTGATACCGATCGCCACGATCGCACCGGCCACACCAGCCAAGGTGAGTGCCAGCCCCACGGTGCGCGACAGGACCACGAATACGAAGTAGGTGATGACCGCCGCGATGATCAGACTGGCCACCGCGACCAGTCCGAGCGCCCGGTAGTACGCCATCAGGTAGAGGATGACCAGCCCCAATCCGATGGCGCCGGCCAGCAGACCCACTTGCAGGTAGTCCGCACCGAGGGTCGGGGTGACGGTCTCCACACTGGCGATCTGCAGCGTCAGCGGCAGCGCGCCGAACTTGAGCACCTGCGCCAGCGCTTTGGCGTCGTCGGGGGTGAAACTACCGCTGATCTGAGCCCGGCCGTCATTGATCGCACTCTGGAAGTACGGCGAGGACACCACGAGGCCGTCAAGCACGATGCCGAACTGGTTCTTCGGCGACTGCAGCCCGACGAGTTTGTTGCTCACCTCGGACAGCGCTTGCGTGCCTTCCCCGTCGAATTCGAGGTTGACCACCCAGCCGGCGCCGCCCTGTGCCAGTCCGGCCGAGGCGTCGGAGATCGAGGTGCCTCTGATGAAGGCAGGCTGTAGCAGGTACTTGGCGGTGCCGTCCTGGTCGCAGGTAACGATCCACTTGTCGGGGTTGTCGGGCTTGCCGCCCTGCCGGTTGGCCTCGTCGGTGCAGTCGAGTTTGATCAGGGCGTCTTGCAGTACGGGGTCGTCAGCACTGTCCCCCTCGACCGGCGGCGTGATGCCGTCATCGGCCTTGGTCGCCGTGGCGCTTGGGCTGGCACTAGCGTCCGGGCTCGCGGTGGCGTCCGGGCTGGCACTCGCGTCGGGGCTGGCACTGGCCTGCGGACTCGCCGACGGGCTCGGGGTGTCGGCGAAGCTGGCATTGCCACTGGCGCCGTTCTTCTTGGACTTCTTCGTGCCGGTGCCACCGGTTGTACTGGTCTGCGAGGTGTCGATCGGACCAGGGTTCACCACGGTCTCGACCGGCCGGAAGTCCAGCAGTGCGGTCTGCGACAACTGCTCTGCAAGCTGCCGCTCGTTCACGCCGGGCACCGAGACCACGATCGCGGCATCGTTGCCGGACCCCTGGATCGCCACGTCGGCTTCTGCCACACCGAAGCCGTTGACCCGCTGCCGGATGATCTCGACGGTTTGCTGCAACTGCTCGTCGGTGATATCCGCGGTTCCCTCCGCCTGCTTCGGCGTCAGGATGACCTGAGTCCCACCCTGCAGGTCCAGACCCAGTTTCGGGGTATGCGCCTGTCCGGGCCACATCGCCCACACGCCCAGGCCGACCACGATGATCAGCAGGGCCAGCAGCGAACGCCAGGGCCTCGATTGTCCGGTTGCAGCCACTATCCCTCGTGTCCCTCGTCGGCCATCACGGTGGCGACCGCCGCCCGTGCGTACTTCACGACCACCCCGTTGCTGATCTCGAGCCCGATGGTGTCGTCGTCCACCCAGCGCACTGTGCCGTAGATCCCGGCCGTTGTCATGACGTCAGCACCTTCGCGCACCGCCTGCTGGGCTGCCACGGATTCTCGCTGCCGCTTGCGCAGCGGCCGGATCATGGTGAACCACAGCAGGCCCAGCAAAACCAGGGGAAGCGCGAGCACGACGACGTCCATCCCCCCGATGCTACCTACCCTTCGGCCCACTCCTGTGGATCGGTCAGGGTGAGTTGATCCGGCGTCGGCAGCGGGCTGCGTCCCAGATGTGCGTAGGCGCGGGAGGTGGCGATGCGGCCGCGCGGGGTGCGTGCCAGGAATCCCGAGCGCAGCAGGAACGGCTCGCAGACTGTCTCCACCGTTTCGGCCTCCTCCCCGACCGCGACGGCCAGCGTGGACAGCCCGACCGGTCCACCGCCGAAGTTGTCGACCAGTGCCAGCAGCACGGCGCGGTCGAGGCGGTCAAGGCCCGATGCGTCCACCTCGAACAGCTCGAGCGCCGCCTCGGTGGAGGGCACATCCACCCGTCCGTCGCCGTGAATCTGGGCGTAGTCCCGGACGCGGCGCAGCAGCCGGTTGGCGATGCGGGGAGTCCCACGGGAGCGGCCGGCGATGACGGTTAGCGCCTCGGGGTCGGCCTCCATCCTCATGAGGACCGCGGCTCGGGCGACGATTCGCTGCAACTCCTCCGGTTCGTAGAAGTCCATGTGTGCCGTGAAGCCGAACCGGTCGCGTAACGGGCCGGGCAGCAGACCGGACCGAGTCGTGGCACCGACCAGCGTGAACGGCGCCAGGTCTAGCGGGATCGAGGTCGCTCCCGGGCCCTTGCCGACCACGACGTCGACCCGGAAATCCTCCATGGCCATGTAGAGCATCTCTTCGGCGGGCCGCGACAGCCGATGGATTTCGTCGATGAACAGCACGTCGCCGGGCTGCAGGGCGGTCAGGATGCTCGCAAGGTCGCCGGCATGGGTGATCGCCGGACCGCTGGTCAGCCGCAATGCTTTGCCGAGTTCTGCGGCAATGATCATGGCCAGCGTGGTCTTGCCCAGTCCCGGTGGACCGCTGAGCAGGACGTGATCGGCGACATGATCGCGCTGCTTGGCGGCAGCCAGCACCAGGTCCAGCTGATCCTTCACGCGCTGTTGTCCGATGAAGTCGTGCAAAGAAGTGGGTCGAAGAGCACCCTCGACCATGCGCTCGGTTGCGTCGGCCCCGGCGGCCAGCAGCGGGTCGTTCACGGTGCGACCGCGGGTGTGTGATCAAGGACCTGCAGTGCCAGTCGCAGGGCCTCAGGCACGCCGAGTTCGGCTGCTTCGGGACGGGCAGCGACGTCGGTGACTGCGGCCTGCGCTTCGGGCGCCGACCAACCTAGGCCAGTCAACGCGGCACTGACTTGCAGGCGCCACGACGCGGTGGCTGGCGGGGCTGCGGTCGTGCTGTTCGTCGGCCCCACCTTTTCTTTGAGGTCGACGATCAGCCGCTGCGCGGTGCGTTTGCCCAGGCCCGAAACCGAGGTCAGCGTCCGCTCGTCCTCACTGCCGATCGCCTGCCTGATCTGATCGGCGGAAAGCGCGGCCAGCATGGTCAGCGCCAGCCGGGGGCCGACGCCGGTCACCGTTTGCACAAGCCGGAAGATCTCCCGCTCGTCCGCGCTGGCGAACCCATAGAGCGTGAGGCTGTCCTCACGCACCACGAGTTCGGTGATCAGGGTGGTCTCTTGACCGAGTTCGGATACGGCCGACGTGCGCGGCGTGACGACCAGGGATAGCCCCACGCCGCCGACCTCGACGACGAGTTCATCTGTGCCGCGCTGGAGCACCCGGCCCCGGACCTGGGCGATCATCCGGCCACCGGCGTCCGCGAGCGCCACAGGTGACAGATGGCCAGTGCCAGAGCATCGGTCGCATCGGCGGTTCTGGGCAGATCGTGCAGACCGAGAATGCGCCCGACCATGAACGCGACTTGCTGCTTGTCCGCCCGCCCGGAACCGGTCACCGCCGCTTTCACCTCGGTCGGCGTGTGCTGGTGGACGGCCAGTCCGCGACGGCTGGCGGCGAGCATGCACACCGCTGCTGCTTGGGCCGTGCCGGTCGCGGTACGAACGTTCTGCTGGGTGAACACCCGCTCCACGACGAGCACGTCAGGTGCCGTGCGTTCCAGGTGGTCATCCACGGCCAGGAAGACCTCGTGCAGCCGGGTGGCGAGGTCGGTCTGTGGATCGGTCCGCACGACGTCCACGGCGACCGCACGCGCACGACCGTCATGGGTCGTCTCCACCACGGCCACACCGCAGCGAGTCAGCCCCGGATCCACCGCCAGCACCCGCATCGACTCTCCTCGTACGTCTGTACGGTGAGCCTACCCGGTCGGGGGGACTGCCTGCGCCCGGCGCGCCGTCTCTCTTGGGCGCTTTGTTGGTGGACGTTGGCCGCGCTGGTGCGGGGTTTTGTCGCGAAGTTGCCCGCGCTGTCGCGATGTTGTCACGACACGCCGCGATTAGCGACGACAACGCAGCAAACCCGGGCGTGGGCAAGTAGTCGGCGTCACACTTGCCGCCCGTTCTGTCGCGTTGTTGGCCCGCGCTGTCGCGGTGTTGTCGCGAAACGCCGCGATCAAAGACCCCGACGACGCCACAGCGAAACCAACATCGCGACAATCAGCGGATCGTCAGCGGGTTCCCCGCCAGCACCGGCGCCCCGATCACCTCGCGGAACCCGTACCGCAGGCTACGCACAAGTTCGTCGCGATCGTCCACGGCGGCATCGTCGGTGCTGATCCCAACGCTGGCCACACCGTTGTAGGTGAGCATCGTGACATTGATGGCCGCGCCGATCGTGCCGACCAAGGGGTACATCCGCTCGACCTTCGCCCCGGCCAGCCAGACCTGCACCGGCACGCCTGGCACATTCGACGCGGTGAGGTCGGAGGTCTGAGCGGCAGCCGAAACCAAATCGGGAGGCAGGAATCGCGACAGTTCGGCAAGGTTGTCCGCCAGTTTCAACGCGGGCTCCGCGCGCCACGCTCGCACCGTCTCGGCCGCGGTCTCCAGCACGTCGTCGATGGCGTTGCTGACCGGGATCTCAAACCGCGCGATGGTCACAGCGTTGCTCTCGGTTCCGGACGTGCGCAGGGAGATCGGCATATTCATGCGCAACTCGTCGACCGGGCGGCCCATCTTCTCGTGGTAGCGGTGCATGCCCAGACTGATGGCCGCTAGGAATAGGTCGTTCACCGTACGGTTGCGCTGCTTGGCCGCAGCCCGATAGGTCGCGAAGTCCATGTCGATGGTGTCGAAGTGGTAGTTGATGCTGCGCTGCTGCATGATCGGCGACAGCGGCCCGAGCGGCACCCGCGTGAACCGCGCCAGCGATTCGGCCGTGCCGCGTACCCGGTTTAGCAACTCAGCGGGGTTTTTGATGGCCGCCAGCGTCAGCGGCCCGAGGCCCTTGACCACGTCTTCCGCGGTGCGGGCCACCCACCCCACGTTGTTGCGAATGACGGCCTCGAGGAAACCGGTCGTGTCGAGCACGGCAGGCTCAGGAGCGGGCGGCATGGGGCCGAGGTCTGTGCCTTCCGGGGTGAAGTCGAACAGCGCCATACCGAGTTGCACGGCGCCCTGGCCGTCAGCGATGGCGTGGTGCAGTTTGAGGATCAGCGCGCAGCGCCCGCCGGGCAGACCCTCCAACAACGTCACCCGCCATAGCGGCCGCTCCTTGTCGAAGTCGGCCATGCTCTGGCGGCGAGCATCTTCCAGAACGTCGCTCCAGGTCGAGCCGCGCGGCATACTGAACCGGCGCATATGGAAGGACAGGTCGAAGTTGGGGTCGACCACCATGCGCGGGGTCTGAATACCGATGGGACCCTCCACGACCACTGACCGCAGGACAGGGGCCATGCGAGTAGCCCGCTCGTAACGCTGCTTCAACCGGTTCCAGTCCGGGCTGGAATCCAGCACCAGCAAGCCGATGATCGTCGAGCGCATCACCGGATCGTCCGTGGCCATCCGCCAGGTCGCGAAGTCCCAGCCCGACAACCGCTTGGCCTCTGTCACCGCTTGCTTGCCGCGCAGGGGCTTGGGTTGCTTAGGTGCTTTCTTGGTGGGGGCTTTCTTCGCCGGCGCCTTCTTGGCTGGAGTCTGCTTGGCTGGGACCTTCTGCGCGGGGACCTTCTTGGCTGGAGCCTGCTTGGTGGGAGCTCGCTTGGCCGCAGCCTTCTTCGCGGGCACCTTCTTGGCTGGGGCTTCCTTGGTGGCAGCTCGCTTGGCCGGGGCCTTCTTCGCGGGCACCTTCTTGGCTGGAGCCTGCTTGGCCGGGGCCTTCTTCGCCGGGGCTTGCTTCCCCAAGGGCTCGGCCGGGGTCTGCGTCGCAGCGCGTTTGGCTGTCGCCTGCTTGGCGGCAGAGGCTGACTTGGACACTGGGGCCTTCTTTGCCGCAGCCGTCTTCTTCGACGCGGGGGCAGAGCGCTCGGGCACGGGTCCTCCTCGGGTTAGGGTCCACGCTATCCCGGCACGCCGCGGGACGACACATCACCGACATCCGTTAGAGAGTCCACCATCCGTTAGACGGAATTGTCCGTTTTGCCCTCTAACGGATGGGCGAAGGTCTAACGGATCCGGGCTAGGCGTCGACCTGCGCCATGACCTCGTCGGACACGTCGAAGTTCGCATAGACGTTCTGCACGTCGTCGCTGTCCTCCAGGGCCTCCAACAGCCGGAAGACCTTGGCGGCGGCGTCGGCCTCCAAGGGAACAGTCACACTGGGCACGAACTGCACCTCGGCGGAGTCGTAGTCCAGGCCAGCGTCCTGCAATGCCGTCCGCACCGCGACGACGTCAGTCGGTTCGCTGATCACCTCGAACGTGCCATCGAGGTCGTTGACCTCTTCGGCGCCGGCGTCCAGCACGGCCGCGAGCACGTCATCCTCGGTCAAACCAGCAGCGGGAACTAGCACGACGCCCTTGCGCGTGAACAAGTACGACACCGAGCCGGGATCCGCCATCGAACCGCCGTTGCGGCTCATCGCCACCCGCACCTCGCCGGCGGCCCGGTTGCGGTTGTCGGTCAGGCACTCGACGAGCACAGCCACACCATTGGGGCCGTAGCCCTCGTACATGATCGTCTGCCAGTCTGAACCGCCGGACTCCGCGCCGGAGCCGCGCTTGACGGCGCGGTCGATGTTGTCCAGCGGGACCGAGTTCTTCCGCGCCTTCTGGATGGCGTCGTAGAGGGTCGGGTTGCCGTCCGGGTCTCCGCCACCGGTACGCGCTGCCACCTCGATGTTCTTGATCAGCTTGGCGAACAGCTTGCCCGCGCTTGGCGTCGATCGCCGCCTTCTTGTGCTTGGTCGTCGCCCACTTGGAATGGCCGCTCATGTCTCCTCCTGCACGATGTCCACCAGCAGCCGGTGGAACCGCCGGTCGTCGGTCACCTCGGGATGGAACGAGGTCGCCAGCAGCACGGCCCTGCCGCACCGCGACGATTCTATCCGTGCCGTCCTCGGCCCCCACCCGGGCAAGGACCTCGACCTCCGGGCCCACCCGTTCCACCCAAGGCGCCCGAATGAAGACTGCCGGAACCGCCGGACCGGGCAGCGCCGGAACCTCGACCGCGGCTTCGAACGAGTCCACCTGCCGGCCGAACGCGTTGCGGCGCACCGTCATGTCGATGGCACCGAGGCTGTACTGGTCGGGCCGGCCATCCAGTACCTGGTCGGCCAGCAGGATCATGCCGGCGCAGGTCCCGAAGATCGGCATCCCCTGCGCGATCCGCTCTTCCAGCGGCTCGGTCAGATCATTACGCCCGATGAGCATGCCGATCGTCGTGGACTCGCCACCCGGGATGATCAGTGCCTGAACTGCAGCGAGGTCTTCGGTGGTGCGCACGGCGGCGGCCTGCGCGTCCACCTCGCGCACGGCCGCGATGTGCTCGCGGAAGTCGCCCTGCAGCGCCAGCACCCCGATCCGGGGCGTCACCACCCGCGTTCGGCGAGACGGTGGGGTTCGGGAATGTCCTCAACGTTGATGCCGACCATAGCCTCACCCAGACCGCGGGAGACCTTGGCCAGGATCTCCGGGTCGTCGAAGTGGGTCGTGGCCTGCACGATCGCGGCGGCCCGCTCGGCCGGGTTGCCGGACTTGAAGATGCCGCTGCCGACGAACACGCCGTCCGCGCCGAGTTGCATCATCATCGCGGCGTCGGCCGGGGTTGCGATGCCGCCGGCCGTGAACATGACAACGGGCAGCGTGCCGGCGCGGGCGATCTCCGCCACGAGTTCGTATGGCGCCTGGAGTTCCTTGGCCGCGACGAACAACTCGTCCTGCGGGAGGCTGGTGAGCCGCTTGATCTCACCGCGGATGGTGCGCATGTGAGTGGTGGCGTTTGAGACGTCACCAGTCCCGGCCTCGCCCTTGCTGCGGATCATGGCCGCGCCCTCGGTGATCCTGCGCAGCGCCTCACCCAGGTTGGTGGCACCACAGACGAAGGGGACGGTGAACGCCCACTTGTCGATGTGATTGGCGTAGTCGGCGGGCGTCAGCACCTCGGACTCGTCGATGTAGTCCACGCCGAGGCTCTGCAGGATCTGCGCCTCGACGAAGTGGCCGATGCGGGCCTTGGCCATGACCGGAATCGAAACCGCCTCGATGATCCCGTCGATCAGATCGGGGTCGCTCATGCGAGCCACGCCACCCTGCGCGCGGATGTCCGCGGGAACCCGCTCAAGCGCCATCACGGCGACCGCTCCGGCGTCCTCGGCGATCTTCGCCTGGTCCGGGGTCACCACGTCCATGATCACCCCGCCCTTGAGCATCTCGGCCATTCCGCGCTTGACGCGGGCGGAGCCGGTCACATGTGTGGGGTCAGTCATTTGTGGTTCCTTTCAGGTCCTTCCTCAATGGTAGGTGAACCTCACCTGCGGCCAAAACGCCGTCCGGCCCCTCACCATTCTCGACAATGTTGCTCAGCGACCGCGTTCGGTTCCGCCGGCAACAATGCGGGAATTCGGCCGACAACTCAGCG
Organism: Candidatus Nanopelagicales bacterium; assembly: GCA_037045455.1. Classification (GTDB taxonomy): domain Bacteria; phylum Actinomycetota; class Actinomycetes; order S36-B12; family UBA10799; genus JADKAV01. The sequence goes on from JBAOIN010000006.1 coordinate 184,756, forward strand.
GCTGCGCAACGCCGGCGGCACCTCGTCGTCCAGCTCCACCGTGCGCGGCAGCGGCGCGGAGCCGGCCAGCCGGAACAACCGCACCACCCGTTGCTTGCGCACCGCCAGGCAGGACCGCACCGCGTCGTTGTGGAAGCGCCGCGACCACGCAGCCTTCTGCACGACCGCCGACAGTTCGGTCATCGTTTGGGCGCCACCCGGCTGCGACTGCAACTCCTCCACCACCTGCGGGTCGGACAGGGCGGCATCCAGCGCCTTGGTCAAGGCGCTCTCCGCGGCGCAGCGCGACAGATCGAACGCCGCCCCCGTGGAACGGCCGGCAGCCAGGGCGCCATCGGCGGCATCGGCCAGGACCAAGGAGGTAGCCGGGTCCAAGCGGCCTGAGCTGGCCAGACCGAGCACCTCGTTGGCACGGTCCATGCACTGGGCCTGCAGGGCGGTGCGAGAGGTGTCAACCCGGTGGTGCAACCGGTCGAGGCGGGCGGCGGTCTGCGACAGGTAAAGCACCGACAGGCCGATGAGGACCACGACTCCGACCAGGCCCCAGACGTCCATCAGACCTCGTCCCGGGGCCGGGCCAGCCGTCCGACGAACTGCCCGCGCATGTCGTTCTCAACGCGTTCACCGGTCGCCGTGACGCTCTCGTAGACGCCCTCGATCTCCCGGGCTACGACGTTCCAGTCGAACTGCCGTGCACGGACGTGCCCGAGTTCGGTCAGCTCGGCCCGCCGGGCCGGATCGGCCAGCAGCGTGAGGACGGCGTCTGCCAACGAGTCCGCGTTCTCGCTGGTGAACATCATCCCGGTCCGGCCATCGTCGAGCACGCGCGCGAAGGCATCGAGGTCGCTGGCCACGACCGGGGTACCAGCGGCCATCGACTCCAGCAGCACGATGCCGAAGCTCTCCCCGCCCGTATTCGGAGCGACATAGACGTCGGCACTGGCGAACGCGCTGGCCTTCTCCGCGTCGCTGACGAGACCCGAGGAAGCGGACCGCCGAGCGGACCCGATCATCGACACCGTCGAGCGCTTCGTCCTGATCCCCCGGTCCTGCGATCAGCAGTTGCGTTCCCGGCTCAGCAGCGAGGATCCGGGGCATTGCGGCCAGCAACACCGGCAGACCCTTGCGCGGCTCGTCGATGCGCCCGATGAAGAACAGCGTGGGGCCCGAGCGAGGGTAACCGGGAAGCGGCGTCACGCCTTCGAAGTCGGCGCAGGTCACACCGTTGGGGATGAGGACCGCGTCGCCGCCGAGATGCTTCACCAGTGTCTGCCGCGCAGCTTCGCTCACGGCGATGCGGGCGCTGATCTTCTCCATCGCGGTCTGCATGACGTAGTAGGCCGCGGTCAGCGCGCGGGAGCGGGTCTGCGACGAGTGATATGTGGCCACGATCGGACCGCGGGCGGCCCAGCATGCGAGCACGCTCAGAGTGGGCGAGGCCGGCTCGTGCACGTGCAGGACGTCGAACTCGCCCTCCTTGATCCAGCGCCGCACCCGAGTCGCCGACACCGGTCCGAAGTTCACCTTCGCGACCGACCCGTTGTAAGGCACGGAGACCGGCTTGCCGCCATCGACGACGAAGTCCTCGAGCGGGTAGTCGGCGTCGTCCACCGGCGCCAGCACGCTCACGTCGTGCCCGAAGCGGCGCAGGGTCAGGGCCAAGTCGTGCACGTGCGCCTTCACGCCCCCCGGCGACGTCCAGTCGTAGGGGCAGACGATGCCGACCTTCATCGGGGCTCCAGGTCAGCCAGGAACACCGGCTGCAGCATGTGCCAATGGGTCGGGTGCATGCTGATGCCCTCGGCGAGCTGGTCTGCCATCCGCTGCGTGAACTCGCGGGCAGCTGCCAGGAACTCCTCGTCGAAACGGTCGTGGTGGGTCCAGTCCCCCGTCGGCGGCTCGACTGGCGGAAACACGTGCACGTGGGCGCGGTAGTCGGTGTAGTACAGCGACGCCGCGAACATCGGCGCCCCGGTCAGCATGCAGATCGCCGCCGGACCGATGGGCATCTTCGCGGCCTCCCCGAAGAACTCCACCTGCACACCGTGGCGGCTCAGATCGCGGTCGGCCAGCAGGGCGAGCAGTCCGTTGGCTTTGACGAGCTCGACGAGCTCCTCGAAGACGCCCTCGCCGCCGGCGTGCGGCAGGATCTTCATGCCTACGCTGCGGCGGTAGTCCAGGAACTCCTCATACAGCCGCTCCGGCTTGAGCCGCTCAGCAACACTGATGACCTGCGCGAAGTGAATGCTGGCCCAGGCCCCGGTGAGGTCGTAGTTCCCACCGTGTGGGACGGCGAACACAGCGCCCTTCCCGCCTGCCAGGGCGTCTGCTAGGTAGTGGTCGTTGATGGCGCGGTGGCGATGGGTGATCTCTTCCGGTGTCCAACTGGGCATGCGGAACGCATCGCACCAGTAGCGCATGTAGGAGCGCATGCCCTCACGGGACAGTTCCCGCAGTTCGGCCTCGGTCGCGTCCGGCACCACTCGTTGCAGGTTCTTCTCCAGTTGCCGGACACCCTTGCCACGGCGGCGCCAGAGTTGATCGCCCATTCGCAGGAACGCGCCATACGCCGCCTTCTCAGGCAAGGCCCGCACGATCCGCCAGCCGGTCGCGTAGACCCAGTAGGTCACCTCGTCCTGGATGTTCATGCGGTGGCCTGCCGGTACACGTGGACCAGCCGTTGTCCGACGGTGATGACGACCAAGACGGCGAGCACGATCAGCGCCGCAGGCAGCAGGTAGGGCACGCCGAGACCGTAGAAGAACGCGGGGACGAGAAGGATCAGCATTCGCTCGGTGCGTTCGGCGATACCGACCTTGCACTCCAGCCCGATGCTCTCGGCCTTCGCCCGCGCATAGGAGATCACGAACCCACCGACCAGGCAGATCAGGGCAGCGGCTTGCACCCAGACGTTCTGCGTGCGGACCGCCCAGATCACCACGGCACCGAAGATGGCGCCGTCCGCAACGCGGTCCAGGGTGGAGTCGAGGAACGCACCCCAGACGCCGGTGCGGTTCTGCAGCCGCGCCATCGTGCCGTCCAGCATGTCGCTGAAAACGAACAGCAACATGATCAGGATCCCGATCACGAACTCGCCGCGCGGGAAGAACGCGAGGGCTGCGGCGCTGACACCTACGGTGCCGATGAAGGTCACCGCGTCTGGCGACAAGCCGATCTTCAGCAGCCCCTTGGCGACCGGTTCCACGACCTTGGCCAGCACGGAACGCGCATTGGTCTGATTGAGCATGCGCGGTCCCTTCGGTGCACGGTGGCGTCACTTCATGCTATTAGTCACCACGTGACCCTTCGGAGTTCCGCCGCGCCCAGCGTGGTCGCCGTGTTCGGACTCGAGGACGCCTCCGCGCGGTGGCTGACTCGTGCCATGCGGGACGCCGGGGTGGTGGCCGTGCACCTCCGGCCCGATCTGCCGCCGGCCGCGGCCCACTCCGTGCTGTCCGCGGTGGATGCGGGAGTGCACATGGTCAGCGCCCGGCGCGGCATGGACGCGACGTTCCTGGAGTACTGGCAGTTGCTCGGGGAGCTGGGCCGTGCCCGGTTCGTCGCAGTGCACGACCTCGGGCCCATCGCGCTGGACATCAACGAAGTCGCGGCGATCGCGGGCCGCGTGCTTGAAGAAGACGTGCACCCCCTCACCATGCCGCTGCTGGACGACGACGAGAGCGTGATCGGCGTGCTGGACGTGGCCTCGGGCGAGCAGTGGTTTCCCGACGGATCAGTGCAGGCGCCGCGGGCGGACTTCGTGGAGGCGGTCGAGGCCGAGACCAACGTATTGCGCGACGAGGTGGGCGAGGACGTGCTCGCCGCTGTCCTTGCCGGCGATGTGGCGGTAGCGGTGACCGTGGATGCGCACAGCCGCGCGGGTGTCGGCTGGCTCGGAAGGCATCTGCCAGCCCGAACCATCCCTGGGTCTGCCGTGGTCCTGCCGGGTGATCACCCGGCATCGGTGCTGGTGGCCGCCGGGACCGAGCCGGTCGCGCTGGGCCCGGCACTGGCCGTCACTGGCACGCAGACCATGACCGTGCGCGTGCAGTCGTTGCAGGGAGTGCTGGAGCCGGCGCTTCTGGCCGAGTTGGCCCCCGCAGCAGTCGCAGCGGCGCAGATCGACCCTGTTCCGGACGTGGGGTCCCTGCTGATCCACTGAAGATCAACATCACCGTTTGGACAGGATTGCACCGTTCCGAACGGTGCAGGAATGTTCAAACGGTGAAACGAAGCCGAGTCACCACGCCGCGGCCAGCAACTCTCGCGTCTCCTCCAGCAGCGTGGGCATGGTCTTCGTACCGCCCACCACCGTGATGAAGTTGGTGTCCCCGCCCCAGCGCGGCACCACGTGCTGGTGGAGATGTCCCGCGATTCCGGCACCCCCGATGGACCCCTGGTTCATGCCGATGTTGAACCCCTGCGGCCCGGCGACCGAGCGCATCGCGGTCATGGCCTGCTGCGTCAACCGGCTGAACTCCGTCACCTCGGGGTCGGTCAATTCGGTGTAGTCAGCGATGTGCCGGTACGGGCAGATCAGCATGTGCCCGGGGTTGTACGGGTAAAGGTTCAGCACGACGAAGCACAGCTCGCCGCGATACACGATCAAGGCCTCGTCGTCGGGCAGGCCGGGAACCCGGCAGAAAGGACAGTCGTCACCAGCCTGGGTGTGCGGGGGACGGTTCTCACCCTTGATGTAGGCGATCCGGTGCGGGGTCCACAACCGCTCCCACGCCGACGCGCCGGCCATCAGACCTGCCGCTTCTCTGCCACCGCCAGCGCGATCTCCTGGATCGCCTCGGCCACCGGAATTCCGTTGCGCTGGGTCCCGTCCCTATAGCGGAAGCTGACCGCCCCGGCAGCGATGTCCTCGTCGCCCGCGATCAGCATGTACGGAACCTTCTGCTTCTGGGCGTTGCGGATCTTCTTCGGCATCCGGTCGGAACCGGCGTCCACCTCCGCCCGGATCCCCTTGGCCCGCAACTGTTGAACGACGTCCTGCAGGTAGTCCGCGTGGTGGTCGGCCACCGGAATCCCCACCGCGGTGACCGGGGCCAACCATGGCGGGAACGCTCCGGCGTAGTGCTCGAGCAGAACGGCGAAGAACCGCTCAATGGAGCCGAACAGCGCGCGGTGGATCATGATCGGGCGTTCCCGGGAACCGTCCGCGGATTGGTACTCCATGTCGAAGCGCTGCGGCATCTGGAAGTCCACCTGGATGGTCGACATCTGCCAGGTGCGACCGATCGCATCCTTGGCCTGCACGGAGATCTTCGGGCCGTAGAACGCAGCGCCGCCCTCGTCCATGACCAGTTCCAGGTCCTGCCGCTTGGCTGCCTCGTAGAGGATGTCGGTGGCCTCCTGCCACTCTTCGTCGGTCCCGATACTCTTCTCGGGATCGCGGGTCGACAGTTCGAGGTAGAAGTCGGTGAGCCCGTAGTCCTTCAGCAGATCCAGCACGAATGTCAGCAGGCTGTCGAGTTCTTCGGGCATCTGCTCGCGAGTGCAGTAGATGTGGGCGTCGTCCTGGGTGAAGCCGCGCGCCCTGGTCAAGCCCTGCACGACCCCGGACTTCTCGTAGCGGTAAACGGTGCCGAACTCGAACAACCGCAGCGGCAGCTCCCGATACGACCTGCCGCGCGCGCCGTAGATGAGGTTGTGCATCGGGCAGTTCATCGGCTTGAGGTAGTACTGCGCGTTATCCATGTCCATCGGTGGGTACATGCCGTCGGCGTACCAGTCGAGGTGGCCGGACTTCTCGTAGAGTGCGGCCTTGGTCACGTGCGGGGTGTTGACGAAGTCGTAGCCGGCGTCGATGTGGCGCTGCCGGGAGTAGTCCTCCATCACGTTGCGGACGATCCCGCCCTTGGGGTGGAACACGGCCAGACCGCTGCCGATCTCCTCCGGGAAGGAGAACAGGTCGAGTTCCGAGCCGAGTTTGCGGTGGTCGCGGCGGGCGGCCTCTTCCAGGAAGGTCAGGTACTCCTTGAGCTGGTCCTTGCTCGGCCAGGCGGTGCCGTAGATGCGCTGCAGCTGCGGGTTGCGCTCGTCGGACAAGCCAGTACACCGCGGCGGTGCGCATCAGCTTGACCGCGTTCTGCGGGATGTAGCGGGTGCTCGGTACGTGCGGCCCCCGGCACAGGTCCGACCAGCAGACTGCACCGTGCCGGTCGACGTTGTCGTAGACGGTCAGCTCGGAGCCGCCGGTCTCCATGATCTCGTCGGCGTTGCCGCCCTTCTTGCCGATCAGCTCGATCTTGAAGGGCTCGCTGGCCAGTTCCCGATGCGCCTCGTCCTCGGTGACTACCCGACGGCTGAAACGTCTGGCCGGCCTTGAGGATCTCGACCATCTTCTTCTCGATGCGGGTCAGATCGTCGGGGTGGAACGGCTGGTCGACCATGAAGTCGTAGTAGAAACCGTCCTTGATGGGCGGGCCGATCCCGAGCTTGGCGTCGGGGAACAGGCTCTGAACGGCTTGGGCCATGACGTGCGTGGTCGAGTGCCGCAGAACCGCGAGCCCTTCAGGATCGTCGGCCCCCACCGGTTCGATGACGTCGCCGGCTTGCACTGAGTAGGTCAGGTCCTTGAGCTCGCCGTTGACGCGGGCAACGAGTACCGAGCGGTCGCCGTCGAACAGGGCGGCTGCCGTAGTTCCTGGCTCCACCGAACGCGATTCACCGGAGACGGTCACGTCGATCGACACGGCAGGGCCTTTCCTAGGGGACGCGCCCAGTCTAGTGAGAGTGGGGTGTCGCGCCTGCGCTGGCGTTCAGACACCAGGCCCGAATTGTTGCGTTGTTGTTCTGACTGCTGCGTTGTTGGTGACAACCAAGATCAAAAACACCAACAACGCGACAGCGAGAACAACAACGCGACAGAACCAGGACTACTTCGTGCGCTTCAACGTCCAGACCACGTACATCTCGCCGGTGACCGTGCCGTCCTCGGTGGCGATGGTGATGTCCACCCGGAACTCAGGTCGGGTGCCGGATTCCAGCTCTGCCAGGACTTCTTCGACCGTGCGCGTCATGATGGCCGTGGCGATCACCGGCCCCATGGCGACCTTGCGGTACTTGATGTTGGCCTCGACCGCGCAGCGGCACGACGCTGTCCGAGGTGATCGGCGAAGTTACCCAGCACCAGCGCGCCCGAGGCGGACTCCCCCAGCGTGAACATCGCGCCGGCATGCGGGCCACCGATGTGGTTGTGGTACGGCTGCTGGTCCGGCATCCGCATCACGGCGGTCTTGGCGTCGAGTTCGACGAACTCCAGGCTCAGCGTCCCCACCATTGGAACCAGCGTTGGCATTCCCGTCTTGACACCCTCGAAGTCCATGGCCTTGAGCATTCCACGCACCCTCGCCACCGGTTACGGTCGGGGGGTGGCGACAGTGATCACGGTGTTTGACATCGACGGTGTCCTCGCTGATGTCCGCCACCGTCTGCACTTCCTGCAGCGCCGGCCCAAGGACTGGAACGGGTTCTTCAGCGCCGCGGTGTCCGACCCGCTGTTGGAACAGGGTCGCGATGCCGTGCTTGAGGCGTCCGGGCGCTCCACGATCGTGTACGTCACTGGGCGCCCCGCCCGCTGCCGGCGCGACACCCTCGAGTGGCTCACCCAGCACGGTCTCCCCCGCGGCGACCTGCACATGCGGCCCAACCACGACCGGCGCCCCGCCCGGTTCTACAAGGGCGAGGTCATCGCAAAACTTGCGGCCGAGAATGAGTTGGTGGCCGTG
>JBAOIN010000007.1:0-127754 GCA_037045455.1 Candidatus Nanopelagicales bacterium
GCGTCATGACCTGCGAGAGCAAGGTCGGTGTCTGTGCGCTGTGCTACGGCCGTTCGCTGGCCACCGGCAAGCTGGTGGACGTCGGCGAGGCTGTCGGCATCGTCGCTGCACAGTCGATCGGTGAGCCCGGCACACAGCTGACCATGCGGACCTTCCACACCGGTGGTGTCGCCGGTGAGGACATCACGCACGGTCTGCCGCGTGTGACGGAGTTGTTCGAGGCCCGTACCCCCAAGGGTCTGGCCCCGATCAGCGAGGCCACCGGTACGGTCACCATCGAGGAGACCGACAAGGCCCGCAAGATCACGGTCACGCCCGATGACGGGTCCGACCCGATCGAGCACGCTGTGAGCAAGAAGGTCAAGCTCGAGGTGGAAGAGGGTGAGCACGTCAAGGCGGGCCGCAAGCTCACCGCCGGTGTGGCGGACCCCAAGCAGATCCTGCGGATCCAGACCCCGCGCGACGTGCAGCAGCACTTGGTCGACGAGGTCCAGAAGGTGTACCGGCCGCAGGGTGTGTCGATCCACGACAAGCACATCGAGGTCATCGTCCGCCAGATGCTCAAGCGCGTCACCATCATCGAGCCCGGCAATTCGCCGTTCGTGACCGGTGACGTGGTCGAGATGGCGACGTTCCGCGAGGTGAACCGGCAGGTCGTGACCGACGGCGGCACCCCCGCCTCCGGCCGGCCCGAGCTGATGGGTATCACCAAGGCCTCACTGGCGACCGAGTCGTGGCTGTCCGCGGCCTCCTTCCAGGAGACCACCCGGGTGCTCACAGAGGCTGCCATCCAGGCCAAGAGCGACCCGCTGCTGGGCCTGAAGGAGAACGTCATCCTGGGCAAGCTGATCCCGGCTGGAACCGGACTCTCGCAGTACCGGAACCTGCAGGTGCAGCCCACGCAGGAGGCTCGCGACGCCGTCTACGCGCAGTACCGGGCGTACGACGACTTCTCCTACGGCCACTTCGACGACGTCACTGGCGCCAGCGTCCCGCTGGACGACAGCTACCTCGGCGAGGGCGAGTACCGCTAAGTCCGAAGGCGAAGCCCCCCGGCCGCGGCCGGGGGGCTTTGTTCGTGCGTGGGTGGTCGACCCGCCCGGGGCTTTGTGATTGTGCGACCAGAAACTGGTCTGTGAGTCACAACTCAGCGTCGTGCGGTCGGGGGCTATTGTGATTGTGCGACCAGAAACTGGTCTGTGAGTCACAAAGCCCGGCGGCTAGCTTGCGCCGACCAGCTCCGGGTCGTCGTCCACGATCTCGTCGCCAGCGCCCTCGGCCTCCATGTGCACCTCGGGCAGGAAGCCCAGCCACTTGGGCAGCCACCAGGTCGGGGGGCCGATCCAGCTCAACAGTGAGGGCACGAGCACCAGCCGGATGATGAACGCATCCACCAGCACGGCCGTCGCGAGTCCCACCCCGAACAGCTTGATGGTGTCCTCGGGAGTCGGGACGAAGGCGATGAACACGCTGGACATGATCGCCGCGGCGATCGCCACGACCCGGCCCGAACCGGCCAGTCCGCGGCGTACCGACAGCGCGTTGTCGCCGGTCTTGACCCACTCTTCGTGCATGCGGCTGACGAGGAAGACCTGGTAGTCCATCGACAGCCCGAACAGAATCGCGAAGACCATGATCGGCAGGAACGGCAGGATCGGGCCGGTCGAGGTCAAACCCAGCAGATCCGCGCCCCAGCCCCACTGGAACACGGCCGTGACCACCCCGAGTGCAGCGCCGAGGCTCAGCAATGACGTCACAGCGCCGATCAAGGGCACCAACAGCGACCGGAACAGGATAGTCAGCGCTATGAACCCCAAGCCCACAACGACGGCCAGGAAGACCGGTAGCGCGTTGGAGAGCACGGTCGTGAAGTCCGTGGTCACAGCAGTGGTCCCACCCACGTACGCCCGCATCGTCGTGCCTTGCTCGGCCTGCGGAATCGTCTCGGTCCGCAGCCGCTCCAGCAGGGCGTCGGTCGCGGGATCCTGTGGCGAGGTCTCCGGGATCACCTGGATCGCGGCGATGGTCTGGTTGGCAGTCACCGAGATCGGCACCATCGCCTCGTTCGGGATGGTGCGAGCGACGCCAGGGGTGGCCTGCAGGTCGCGGATGAGGCTGCGCAGCGAGTCTTCGTCCAAGGCGTAGGGCAGTTGCACGGCGACGAAGAACGGCCCGTTACTACCCGGGCCGAAGCCCTCGGACGACAGGTCGTAGGCGATCCGGGCCGGGCTGCCGGCTGGTTGGCCGCTGTCGTCGGGGAAGCCGAGCCGGATGCTGAAGTAGGGAATCGCCATGATCATCACCAGCGCGGCGGCGGCGATCGTGTAGAGCCACGGGCGTTTCTGCAGCAGCCGCCCGCAGTGGGCCCATTTCCCGCCCTCCGGGTGCCAGGTCTTGTTCTTGCGGGCCCACGGCATGCGGATGCCCAGCGCCTTGTCTCCCAGCAGGCTGAGCAGGGCGGGCAGCAGCCACACGGCCGACAGCATGACCATCAAGACGGTCAGCGAGGCGGCCAGTGCCAGGCCGTTGAAGAAGCCGATCCCCAGAACGAACAGGCCCAGCAAAGCGATCATCACCGTCGTGCCGGCGAACTGCACGGCACGGCCGGCCGTGTTGACGGCTTCGTAGGCCGCATCCTTGGGCTGGTGACCGGCCATGACGGCTTGCCGGTAGCGGTTGACGATGAACAGCGCGTAGTCGATGCCGACACCCAGACCGATCATGGCCGCCAATGTCGGCGCGAACGTGGCCACGTCGAAGAAGCGGGCGACGAAGTTGACCAGCGAGAGCCCAGCGCCCAGGCCGAAAACGGCGGTGACGATGGGCAGACCAGCGGCCACCAACGAGCCGAACGCCAGCAGCATGATGACGATCGCGACCACGATGCCGATGGCCTCGCTCTTCGGCGGTTCCTGGCCGGCGAACGCCAGTACCGAACCGTTGGCGCCCACGGTGACGCCGTCCTGGCCGTTGGCCGTCTCGACCTTCTCGATAATGGTCTGTGCGGTCTGAGCGGGGATCTCCGTGATCTCGGTGAAAGTGATCGTCGCGCGGGCGACCTGCTTGTTCTCGCTGATCGGGGAGGTCGCCTTCTCAGCGGCGGCGATGCCCTTGTCGATCTTGGCCTGGACCTCCGGCGGTAGCGGGAAGGGGTTCTCCTGCTTCTTCTGCGTCGGGCAGTCCGAGCCGTACTTCTCGCCGTAGGGGGAGGTGACGCAGGCGACCGCGGGCAGCTCCGCGATCTCCTTCATGACGGGTTCGATGGTCGCCTTGACCTTGGGGTCCTCGACGGTCCCGCTGTCCACGCCCCAGATGAGGGTCGCCGTCGCGCCGGTCGCCTCGCTGGCGCCGGCGGTCTCCCCGAGCAGGTTCTGCGCTACCTGCGACTCGGTACCGGGCAGATTGAAGGAGTCCTTGAGTTCCCCGCCGAAGCGTGAGCCGAGGGTGCCGATCACCAGGAACAGCAGGAAGTACGAAACGATGGCCAGTACCGGGCGGCGCACGGCCCAGCGCGCAAGGTATCCCATGGAGCTCCTGTCGTGGCGGACTAGGGAACCACGGATCAAGTATCGATCAGTGCTTTCCTAGGCAAACCGTAGCAACGTCAGGGGGCGCTAGCCTGAGTGGCGATCACTAACCGGCTTCACGGCGGGCCGCGGGTGAAGTCGCAATCGGTGAGCATGCTGGGCATCGGTGAGCATGCCGGACTCCGAAACCCCGCCCGTGGTGCTAAGGAACCACTGATTAATCATGCCCTGGCTGCAACGAGCCTGACCGAGCGATCTGCGGCCCCCCACATCACGTGCCATAGCGCTGCTATGACACACGATGCGGGAAACCACATCTCACCCGGCCAGCCCCGTTTCGCGAAGAACAGCATTAATCAGTACTTCCCTCACGGATGCCCGGAATGCTCACCGATCGGCCGGGATAACCGGCTTCAGGCGATGTCGATGCGCCACGAAAACGTCTGGCTGGCGCCCGGCTCCAGAACCCGCCAGCCCGCGTCGATCCCGCGCTGCTGCAGGTGCACGGCATCGGTGGCGCAGGTGTACGGCTCGATGGCCACGGCATCGCGGCTGGCATTGGTGAAGACCACGTACTCGCGAAAGCCGGGGTCGCTGCTGACGGTGATCGACGAGGCCATCGAGTGCAGCCCAGCTCGCCGGGCCAGGCCGTCGGCCGGGCTGAGGCCGGTCAGGACGTCGTCGAGGTGCTGGTCGCCGATCCGCTTCGGCTTGCGGAAGTCGAGGTCCGCGGACACCGGCTGCGGCGGCCCGGTCGGAACCATGTTCGCCAAGGGCCAGAACTGTCCGGCGTCGACTTGCAGAACCCACTGGTCGAAGGGTCCCGGCACGCGCAGGTAGGGGTGGAATCCCAGGCCGAACGGAAAGTCACGGTCATCGAGGTTCTCGACCTCACACGTCGTGATCAGAGCCGCCGGTTCGACCCGGTATGTCATGCGTAATCGGCCGCGTGTCGGCCAGCCGCCCTCGACGGTGTATTCCCCGGTGACATGGCCCGGGCCGGAGTCGATGATCTGCCAGGGCGACGCCACGGCGTAACCGTGGATGCTGCAACCGGTCGCGGCCTCGTTGCGCGGCAGTTCGTAGTCGACGCCGTCCCAGGTGAACTGCGCGCCGGCGATGCGGTTGGGCCACGGAAACAGGACCGGGCTGCCGTTGTGGGTGGGCTTGCCTGACTCCGGAAAGCCCGGCTCGGCGTGCATGTAGTCGAAGCCGTCGACAATCAGGCTGTAGAGGTTGAAGCCACTCTCGGCGATGAGGGCGACGGTTGACGCTTCCCGGATTTCGATCGGGCTCATGCGGCCACCAGAGTGGCCAACACGGCGAGGTCGGGGTCCTGCCAGGGATCCACGTCGACCGCGCTGACCAGCCGGCTGATCGTCCCGTCCGGTTCGGCCTCCACCCAGGCCGCCCGGTGTTCCAAGCCCAGGTCGGGCAGACCGGGCAACCACACGACCCCGGAAGCGGCTCCTTCGGCTTCGGGCAAGGACGCGGTGGTCTCCGACGGCGGGTGCAGGATGAACAGCGCAGGTGGTGGCGGGGCGGAAAGCGACCCGGGTTCCGCCTCCAGCACGGGCCCGGCGCTGGCCATGGCACCGACTGCGCGCGTGGCCGCATCCTCGGGGGTGGAGTCAGTGGCGCGGAAAACGGTCGTGGTGGCCAGCAGACCCGGCACCGCCGCGATCCGCACGGCCAGCGTGAGGACCTGTGACCACTCCAGCGTGGAGTCTGGCCAGCGGCCGTGCAGCAGGAAGCCGGCCAGGCTGAAGTCGCGCCGGTGGAAGGCGGACACCTCGACGGGTTGTCTGTCCACGTGGCTCACCTCCTCGTGGCTCGCAATCTAGGCCGCTGCGGGGTGCGGATGCAACGACCAAGGCGTGGGTCAGCCGATGAGGCAGCGGTCGCCGCTGGCGCGCAGCCCATCACGCCAGGCAATGCGTCAGCCAGCCAGGGTGGGTCCCGTCACGTCAAAGCCGCCGTCGCAGGTGAGGGTGGTGCCGGTGATGTAGTCGCCCGCGGGGGAGAACACGAACGCCACGACTGCGGCGAGTTCGTCGGCCGTCTGCAACCTGCCGGCCGGCAGCCCAGCACCTACCTGCGCGGGATCCAGGCCGTACCGCTGCCAGGCCTCGGTGTGCACGATGCCCGGCGCGATGGCGACCGCACGAATGCCGAAGCGGCCCCACTCGGCACCCCAGTTGCGGGTCAGCGACTCCACGCCCGAGCGTGCGGCCGACGAGTGCGCCATCAGCGGCATCCCTCGGTGCGGGGTCATCGTGATCGACGCGATCTTGCCGTAGGACTGCGGGATGAAGAACCGATTGGCCACGGCGGTGGTGAGGTACCACGGCGCGTCCAGGTTGAGCCGGGTGACCGCGCGGAAGCCCTTGTGCGTGATGTCCTGGGCCTGCGCGACAAACTGCCCGCCCGCGTTGTTCAGCAGGAAGTGGCAGCCCGGGACCTGATCGAGCATGGCGTCCACTTGCTCGGGTTCGCGCAGGTCCGCCGTCAACCAGCTGATCCGTTCCGGGTCGCTGGCAGCCGTTTCCTGCAGCGCTTCCTCACGTCTGCCGACGATGACGACGTCGGCGCCCAGCCGCGCGAGCAGGTGTGCGCTGGCCCGGCCGATGCCGGAACCGCCGCCGGTCACCAGCGCAGATCGCCCGGTCAGGCATCCCGGGGCGAAGACGGACAGGGCCTGCGGTGATGTGGGAACGGTCATGATCCCTTACTACTGGTTGAGCACCCGGCCGTAGTACACCTGGTCCGTGTAGACCTTCTCGAGACTCACGACGCGACCGGTCCGCGGGGCGTGCCACATCATGCCGTTGCCCGCGTAGATGCCCACGTGACCGATGAAGTCGTTGGCGAAGTTGTGGAAGAACACCAGGTCGCCGGGCTTGGCCTGCTCGGCCGAGATGTGGCGGGAGTTGTTGTACTGCCAGACGGTGTAGGCGCCGCCGAGGTTCATTCCGACCTGCTCGAATACCCACTGGGTATAGGAGCTGCAGTTGAAGCCGGTCGACGGCGAGTTGCCGGTGGCCACGTAGGGAACGCCGGCCTGTGAGGCGGCGATCCGCAAGACCTCGGCAGCGGTGGCGTTGCTCGGCGCAGGCAGCGTTGTGGTGCCGACCGTCGGTGTCGTGACAGGAGCGGGCTTGGTGAAGCTGACCTTGCCGACCTTCTTCCAGGTCGCCGCGTCCACGATGCCGGAGACGGGCAGTTTCGCCGCCGTCTGCAACGCCTTGACGAAGGACTCGGTGATCGGGCCGAAGAACCCGGTCTGCGGCTGTACGTCCAGCGCCTTCTGCAGGTACAGCACGGCCGCGCCCTTGTCACCGTACTGCAGAGTGGCCGCTGCGTACGGATTGGTGGTGACTGAAGCCGTCTTCTTCTTTGTCTTCTTGTGGTGCTTCTTCTTGTGCTTCGTCGCGTGCTTCTTGGCAGCCTTCTTGGGCTGCTTGGCGGCGACGGTCTTGGACGTCAGGGAGGCCCAGGTCAGCGGGCCGACGACACCGGTTGCGGGTATCGCGTGCTGACGCTGGTAGGTCTTCACGGCCTGCAGGGTTAGGGGTCCGAAGTAGCCACTTGCAGGAGTGACGCCGAGCGCTTTCTGCACCCGGACCACGGCTGGGTTGGTCATGCCGGTGGTGAGGATGGGGTTGTCGGCGGCCATCGCGGGAACAGCGGAAACGGTAGAGACAGCCGGTGCGAGCAAAGCGCACAGGGCCACGCCGGTGATGGCGATCCGCCTCATGTGCCTCTCTTTCCTTTCGCCCATGGTTTGTGCATCGGTTGTCAAGCGACACGCCTGTAGTTTCACGTCACGGATTTGTCAATTTCACCCGCGGAGTTGTCACGCTAGCGGACCCTGCCGCGGCCTTGCCACCTCCGAACAGCCCCGAAACCGGTCCGTGACCCGGGCTGTTCGCACATGTGGGGGCCCGTGGTCGATCAATCGCAAGATGTAGGTAGGCAACCGTCCAAATGTGGCCTTCACCACATTTTCCGCCGGCCCGTTCATGAGCCGACGGTTGCGTGAAGGTTTGCCTAAGCAACAATGAATGGGTGAGCGGTGAACTGATCGACACCACGGAGATGTACCTGCGCACCATCTTCGAACTCGAGGAAGAGGGCGACGGTGCCGTTGCGTGCGCGCATCGCCGAACGACTAGGGCAGTCCGGCCCCACCGTGTCGCAGACGGTCAGCCGTATGGAGCGTGACGGGCTAGTGATCGTCAGCGGTGACCGGCACCTGGAGCTGACCCCGGCCGGTCGCGGCTACGCCACCTCCGTGATGCGCAAGCACCGCTTGGCCGAATGCCTGCTGGTACACGTGATCGGGCTGCCGTGGGAGGACGTGCACGCCGAGGCCTGCCGCTGGGAACACGTGATGAGCGAGGCCGTGGAGAAGCGGATCTGGGAACTGCTGGACCACCCGACTAGCTCGCCTTACGGCAACCCGATCCCTGGTTTGGCCGGGCTGGGAGCGGACAAGGACGCGGGTTTGCAGAGCCCGCCGAGCCTCGAGCGGGTCGTGCAACGCCTGGACTCCTCGCCGATGCGCGTGCTGGTGCGGCGCATCGACGAACCCTTGCAGACCGAACATGACGTCATGGCTGCCCTGCGCCGGGCGGGAGCGATCCCCGGTTCCACTGTCAAGGTGACCCGCTCGCCGGGCGGGCTGCTGATCGGGTCCGGCGGGGAATATGCGGAGATCTCGCTGGGCGTGGCCGAGCACATCGCCGTCGAACCGGTCTGATGGGCTGGCGACCCGCCAGTGGACTGCACTGGTTTCGCCGTGACCTGCGCGAGTTCGACAATCCGGCCCTGGACGCCGCCGGCCTCGACCGGGTCGGGGTGTTCGTGCACGACCCCTATTTCAGCGCTGTCGGGGAACCCCGCGCCGCTCACCTGCGCGCGGCGCTGTCCGAACTCGACGTCCTGGAGGTCGCGGGGGACCCGGCTGCGCAGTTGATCCGCCTGGCCCGATCCCACGAGACCGATCGAGTGGTCTGTACGGGTGACACGACCCCGTACGGCCGGCGTCGGGACGAGCAGGTGCGGGCCGAGCTCGCCGCGCACGGGATCAGCCTGGAGTTTATCGACACCCCATATGCGATCCCGCCCGGCGTTGTGCGCAATCAGGCCGGCGCGGGCTTCCAGGTGTTCACGCCGTTCTACAAGGCGTGGCTGGCGCAAGGCTGGGGTGCGCCGAAGGGGCGGATCCCCGCAACGCCTGCCGTGCGCCGCTGGCGGAAGTTCCGCAAGAAGGATCTGGCCGACTACAAGCAGAACCGGGACCTCGCCGCGCTGGACGGCACCAGCCGGTTGTCGGCTGCGTTGCATTTCGGGCAGATCCACCCCCGCACGATCCTGGCCGACGTGCCGGACCCGCAGACGGACCCGTTCGTACGGCAGCTGGCCTGGCGGGAGTTCTGCGCCGACGTGCTCTGGCACCGGCCGCACGCCGCGTGGGCCAGCCTGGACGAGCGGTTCGACACCGATATGGAGTACTCCGACAATGCCGATCACTTCGAGGCGTGGACACAGGGCCGCACCGGGTTTCCCTTCGTCGACGCCGGCATGCGGCAACTGCTCGCGGAAGGCTGGATGCACAACCGGCTGCGTTTGGTGACGGCCAGCTTCTTGATCAAGGACCTGCATCTGCCCTGGCAGTGGGGCGCGAAGTGGTTCCTGCAGCATCTGGTGGACGGGGATGTGGCCAACAACCAGCTCGGCTGGCAGTGGGTGGCCGGGTGCGGCACCGACGCCGCACCGTACTTCCGGATCTTCAACCCCGTGACCCAGGGCCGCCGGTTCGACCCGGACGGGGCGTTCATCCGCCGTTACGTGCCCGAGCTGGCCGATGCGACCGACCCGCACGAGCCCGGTCTGCTCGCCCCCGATTACCCCGCGCCGATCGTGGATCACGCGCAGGAACGGGAAGTCGCGCTGGCCCGATTCCAGGCACTGCCGGCCCGCTGATGATCAGGCGGCGTGCCTGATCTGCCTTTTCCCTGATCAGTGGGAGACTATGCCGATGGACGCGCCCGTGGTCGCCGTGCTCAGCCTTAAGGGCGGGGTGGGCAAGACGACTGTGACGCTCGGTCTGGCTAGCGCAGCGATGCAGGAAGGTCGCCGGGTGCTGGTCGTGGACCTTGATCCGCAGGCCAACGCGACAGCCGGACTGAACCTGCCGGGTGCGCCGGAGTTCACCAGCTCCGACGTGCTCTACGACGGCCGCTCCGGTGTGGCTCTCGATGCCATTGCCCCGACCGGGTGGGGGCCCCTGGTGGACGTCATCGCGGCCGAACGGGCCCTCGAGCACCGGGCCGTGCCGTCTGGCGCAGACCCTGGCCGCCGGCTGCAGCGCGCACTGCGGGGCGTCGGGGACCGCTACGACCTGATCCTTCTGGACTGCCCGCCGTCACTGGGCGAACTCACCCGCAACGCACTGTTCTCCGCAACCCAGGCCGTGGTCGTCACCGAACCCACCTACTTCGCGGTGCAAGGTGCCGAACAGGCGGTCGAGGCCGTTGACGTCGCCCGTCGGGAGGGCAACCCGCGCCTGACCGTGGTCGCGATCGTGCCCAACCGCACGCGGGCCGCACAGTCCGAACACCGCTACCGGCTCGAGGAGTTGCACGGGGTATTCGGGGATTCAGTGACCGAGCCGATCGCCGAACGCACCGCGATCCAGCAGGCGCAGGGCGCCGGTGTGCCGATTCACGCGTGGAAGTCGCGCGGTGCCGCGACCGCCGCCCGCACGTTCGATGATCTGCTCGGCCGGGTGGCACACGTCAGCGCCCGCGACCTCACCGCCCGGGAGGGACGATGATCAATCCGCCACCACGGCCGGCTCTGCGCAAGGCCCCGGACTCCGATGTGCACCCGGTTGCCGTGACCGCGCCGGCGCGGGTGCCCACCGAACTGCGACCGGTGGTCGGTATCGGTGGTCGCACGTCGGACACCCTGGTGTCCCGGCCGGCCAAGAAGGTGAAGCGGTCCACGCTCGAGGTGAAGCTGCCGAAACCCCTGCTGAAGGCTGCGCGCCAGGCTGCGAAGACCCGCAAGGAGGACTTGCAAGACGTGGTCGAGGCGGCTTTGCGGGAGTACGTGGCACGCTGAGCACGCTGCCTGTTTTTGAAGCCCCGGATCCCTCCCCAAGCCCGATCGGTGAGCATTGCGGGCATTCGTTAGCACCTCGGGCGGGGTTTTGGCGCCCGGAAAGCTAACCGATGCCCCGAATGCTCACCGATCGGGGACTGCCCCCGCTAAGCCATGACGGACGCTGGTTCGTGAGTAGACGCGATCATTCAGGGCGCCAGTCGCTCCCGGCGCCAGCCGTCCGGGTCGTCAAGGCTGACCTCCCCGCGTGCGGTCATGCGCAACCGGTCGTGCAGCCGCGAGGGCTGACCCTGCCAGAACTCGATGGTGCGCACCCGGATGACGTAGCCGCCCCATGAGTCCGGCCGGGGAACGTCGTGCGCGAATCGCGCAGTCACATCGGCGAGATGGGCGCGCAGGTACTCCCGGTCCGGGATGACCGAGGACTGGGGTGAGGACCAGGCCCCGAGCTGGGCGTCGCGCGGCCGGCTGGCGAAGTAGGCGTCGGATTCCTCCTGGGGAAGCCGGGCCGCGATCCCGGTCACGCGGACCTGCCGGTGCTGGGGCTGCCAGTGGAAGCACAACCCCACCTGCGGGTTCTGGGCGATCTGGCGGGCCTTGTCGGATGTGTAATTGGTGAAGAAGACGAATCCCTGCGCCGTGACCTCCTTGCACAAGATCGTGCGCACGTGGGGTTGGCCGGCCGCATCGACGGTGGCCACGGCCATGGCATTGGGCTCCTCGATCCCAGCAGTGGCGGCCTCCTGCAACCAGGACTGGAACTGCCCGAGTGGGGTGAGCAGGAGGTCCTGCTCCAGCAGCGGACCGACCTGGTAGTCGACCCGGCGGATTTCGTTCATGGCACCTGCCGCAGGTACGTGGATGTGGTACTGCCATTAGGTTAGTGACCTGGAGCCCCCGCGAGCCCTGGAGTGTGCAGATGAGTGACTTCGTACCCGGCCTGGAAGGCGTCATCGCGTTCGAGACCGAGATCGCCGAGCCGGACAAGGAAGGCAGTTCGCTGCGGTATCGCGGGGTCGACATCGAGGACTTGGTCGGCCGTGTCTCCTTCGGCAACGTGTGGGGCCTGCTGGTCGACAACGAGTTCAACCCGGGCCTGCCGCCCGCCGAGCCGTTCCCGATCCCCGTGCACTCCGGGGACGTCCGCGTCGATGTCCAAAGCGCGATCGCGATGCTCGCCCCGGCCTGGGGCCTTAAACCTCTACTTGACATTGACGATGACACTGCCCGCGAGAACCTCGCGCACGTCTCGGTGATGGCCATGTCGTTCGTGGCCCAGTCCGCACGTGGCCTGGGCCAGCCGATGGTGCCGCAGACCGAGATCGACAAAGCAAAGACGATCGTCGAACGGTTCATGGTCCGCTGGCGCGGTGAGCCAGAACCGGCCCATGTGCAAGCCGTCGACGCGTACTTCGTATCGGCCGCCGAGCACGGCATGAACGCCTCCACGTTCACCTCGCGGGTGATCGCCTCGACCGGTGCCGACGTGGCTGCGGCCATCAGCGGGGCTGTCGGCGCCATGAGTGGCCCGCTGCACGGCGGTGCGCCCAGTCGTGTGCTGGGCATGATCGAGGAGATCGAGCGCAGCGGCGACGCCACCGCTTACGTGAAGGGCGTCCTGGACCGCGGTGAGCGTTTGATGGGCTTCGGCCACCGCGTCTACCGGGCCGAGGACCCGCGCGCCCGGGTGCTGCGCCGGACCGCCCGCGAGCTGAACGCCCCGCGCTACGAGGTCGCCGAGGCGCTGGAGAAGGCGGCACTGGAGGAGTTGCGGGCCCGCCGTCCCGACCGCGTGCTGGAGACCAACGTCGAGTTCTGGGCCGCGATCGTGCTTGACTTCGCGCAAGTTCCAGCACACATGTTCACCTCGATGTTCACGTGCGCCCGGCTGGCCGGCTGGAGCGCCCACACCTTGGAGCAGAAGCGCACCGGTCGGCTGATCCGGCCATCCGCGCGCTACGTGGGGCCGGCGCCGCGTCGCCCCGAAGACGTGCCTGGCTGGGATCCGGTCATGGTGGCGCCCAGCGGCTACTCGCCCGAGGTCGGTTTCCGCGTCGAGTAGATGCGCGATGTGCCGCAGAGGCGAGATTCTCGCTCCTGTGGCACATTGCTGACGCCACGGGGGTCAGGCAGCTGGCTGGTCTCGCGCCTCATAGCCTTAGAAGGTGACTGACCTGCAGATCCCCGCCGACCTCCTGCCCGTTGATGGCCGCTTCGGAAGTGGCCCGTCCAAGGTGCGCCAGGCACAGGTGGACGCGCTGTCCGCCGCCGCTCCGCACTACCTCGGCACGTCGCACCGCAAGCCCGGAGTGAAGGGCGAGGTCAAGCGGTTGAGGGAGGGTCTGCGCGACCTGTTCAGCCTGCCCGAGGGGTACGAAGTGATCCTCGGCAACGGCGGCACCACTGCGTTCTGGGACATCGCCACGTTCGGCCTGATCGAGGCGCGCGGGCAGTTCCTGTCCTTTGGGGAGTTCGGCTCGAAATTCGCCAAGGCCGCTGCCACCGCGCCACACCTCGGTGACATGGACATCCGGACGTTCGAACCCGGTACGGCCGGACCGTTCGAGCCCGGGGATTTCGACGTCTACGCCAGCCCCCACAACGAGACCAGCACTGGTGTGGCGATCGAGGCGGTGCGGCCGGCGGGAACCGGTGACGCGCTCGTGATGTTCGACGCCACGTCTGCTGCCGGTGGGCTGCCGGTCGTGGCCGAGGACTTCGACGTCTACTACTTCGCTCCCCAGAAGTGCTTCGCCTCCGACGGCGGACTCTGGTTCGCGCTGATGTCGCCGCGGGCACTTGGAACGGGCCGCCACGATCGCTGCCAGTGGCCGTTGGGTGCCGGCGTTCCTGGACCTGTCCATCGCGATCGACAACTCCCGCCAGGAGCAGACTTACAACACCCCGGCGCTGGCCACGATCTTCCTGATGGCCGAGCAGGTCGACTGGTTCAACGCCAACGGTGGGCTGAAGTGGGCGGCCGGCCGCAGCGCCGAGCAGTGCCGAGAACCTGTACGGCTGGGCGGACTCCACCGACTACACCAGTCCCTATGTGAGTGACCCGGCACTGCGCTCCAACGTCGTGGGCACGGTCGACTTCGACGATCGGGTGGATGCCGCGCAGGTCGCCAAGGTGCTGCGGGCCAACGGCGTGGTCGACGTCGAGCCGTACCGCAAGCTCGGCCGCAACCAACTGCGAGTGGCGATGTTCCCGGCGATTGACCCCGAGGATGTGCAGGCGCTCACCGCCTGCATCGACTGGGTGGTCGGGCACCTGTAGGGGTGCAAGGCGGCCCTTTTCCGGACGTTTATCCGCGCGCTCGGCGCAAAGGCATGGATCCAGGTCACATCTGGCCCCCATCCGCGCGTTTGTGATCGGCCCGTTCCGCGGTCGCGCTTAGCCTGGGACGGTGAGCGACTACCCGACCATGCAACTTCCGCCGTCCGGGCCCCCGGAAGAACCGCCGCAGGACGACGCGAGGCCCTCGAGGTGGCCCATCGTCGTGGCTGTGCTGGTGGCGGTCGCGCTCGGCTTGGGGGCCGGCGCGCTGTGGGCGGCGCGCAGCAATTCCGGCAATGACGAGCCCACCCCGACACCCACGGTGACCCGCTCACCAACGCCCACGACGGCCCGCCCCACGCCGACCTCGGCTGCGCCCACCACCGTTGCTCCGACGACTCCGACTGCCACGGCCAGCCCGACCACCGCCAGCCCAACTCCGACCAAGACCCGGACGGCGACCCCGGCCCCGACCAAGACGACTACCAGTCCGCCCTTGGAGGAGGAGACCGAGCCGGAGGGGCCACCGCCGTCGGCAGTACCCGACGAGGGTGACTTCGAGACCTCCGGGGCCCCGTGACGTGAACCCCCGTACCCGTCGCCTAGTGACCCTAGGCGTGCTGTTCGGCCTGGTGGTCTTGATCGCCGTGCTGGCTGCCGTTCGCGCGAGCGGTGGGTAGTAACGTCGGGGGCGTGGATGTGCAGCCCCTGGACGCGGACGGTGTCGGTGCCGTGGCTGTCGGGACCGGCGCCTGGATCCTGGCGTTCGGCGTGCTGTGGATCTTCTTCCGGGATGAACTCACCGCCCACGGAACGCAATGGTGGTTGACCGTCTGCCTCGTCGGAGCCGGGCTGGGACTGCTCGGACTGGGCTACACGATGCGCCGGCGAGCCGCGTATCGCAAGGCCGGTGAGCATGTCTGAGGAGGAACTGGCCACCATCCTGGTCGGCGAGGTCACCGAGGTTGAAGTGCCCGAACAGGTCGTGCAGGACTGGCCACTGGATGAGGTCGGTGCGGAAGCTATCGACGTCGCCCGGCAGGCCCTTCTGGCCGAGGCTGACGAGTCGCAGGTCGGAGATCACCTCAAAGCAGTCGCCGAGGGACCGCTTGTCGTCACCCACTACTTTGCCGGCAACGTTGCCGGCTACACCGGCTGGCGCTGGGCCGTCACGGTCACCCGTGCGCCCGACACTGATCAGGTGACGGTCGACGAGACAGCGCTGTTGCCCGATAGCGATGCGCTGCTGGCCCCGGCCTGGGTGCCGTGGAAGCAGCGCATCCTCTCCGGCGACCTCAAGGCCGGCGACGTCATGGTGACTGAAGTCGACGACCCGCGGCTGGTACCCGGCCTGACCGAGAACGACATCCCCGAGGAAGTCTCCGACTTGCAACCACCGCAGTGGGAGATCGGGCTCGGGCGAGTGCGCATCCTCAGTCCCGAGGGTCGCCGCGAAGCCGCTCACCGCTGGTACCGGGAAGTGGGTCCCCGGTCCCCGATCGCCAGGGCCGCCGACCTGCACTGCACGACGTGCGGATTCCTGATGCTCATCGCAGGGCCGCTTGGACAGGCCTTCGGCGTGTGTGCCAACGGGTACTCACCGGTGGACGGGCGAATCGTGGCAATGACCTTCGGATGCGGCGCGCACAGCGAAACCATGGAGAAGCCCGGCGTTGCGGTCGCCGACGTGGTGGTCGATGAGGTCGGGTACGACGAGATGCCGTCAGCACAGGATGGCGCGGACGTGACGAACCGGCCAGGATAGCCGGACGCCAAATCGATCGCCGGCGAGGTGCTGGCTCAGGATGAGCCGGACGCCGAATCGATGGCCGACGAGGTGCTGGCTCAGGATGAGCCGGACGCCGAACCTGAGCCGGCCAAGGAAGTCGCTCAGGATGCCGGACCCCCGGCCGCGTCGGAACGGGAGCAAGACGCCGGACCGAGGACCGATGAGGTGCCGCAATCCGACGATGCGGAGGACGTTGCAGCACAGGATGAGCCGCAAACCGAACTCACCGCCGATGATGCAGAACCGACCGAGGAGGGCGCATGAAGCGCGTAGCAGGGGTAGTGCTGACGCTGGCTGCTGTGGGATCACTGGCCTCGTGCGAAAAGCCCGCGCCACGGGTCACGTTCTTCAGCGGCACGTCGACCGCATGGGTTTCGCCGGTCTGTTTCAGCTGGGACGGCAAGGTCGACGCCCAGCAGTGCATCACCGACGCCGCTGCCCGGGCCGCCAGTGGCCAGACCGGGCGCTTGAACGTCGTTCCGGACAACACCGTCGGGATCAGCGTCGATACGTCGGTGGCTGAAGCGGGCTGGACGCCCACGCTGGCCGGCACGGCATTGACCGAGCAGCCGTTGAACACCACCTACTTCCGCTTCACGTTCCCGCGTGTGCAGGCCAGTGATCAGGGCTACCCGTTGGCCGTCATCTCCGAGGGCGGCGAGCAGCCTGGCGTGTGGGCGGTCCGGATCGACGTGCAGAAGACCGGTAGCTGAATCCGTTAGATCTTCGAACATCCGTTAGAGGTCCCCATGCGTGGCGCGGTCTAACCGATGTTCCAAGGTCTAACCGATGGGAGCTCGGCTCGACATCAGACGTCCAACTGGTCGGCCACGGCGCGCAACAACCTGGCCGTCTTGGCGGCCTTGGCGTCCTCCGGGTAGCGGCCAGCCTTCAGCGAGGACGCGACGCCGTCCAGCAGTTTGATCAGGTCCTCCACGACGGGGCCCATCTCGTCGGCGGGCCGGCGCCGAGCCTTGGTCACGCTGACCTGCTCCAGCAGGCTCACCGACAGCGCCTGCTTGCCCTTGCGGCCGTCCACCACGCCGAACTCCACGCGCGCTCCGGGGCGCAGCACGACGCCGGGCTCCAACGCGCTGGCGTGGACGAAGACCTCGTCACCGTCCTCGGCGGCGAGGAAGCCGAAGCCCTTCTCGGTGTCGAACCACTTGACTGTGCCGGATGGCATGGCAGCACTCCTTGTGCAATGGGGGAATGTCGGAAGTCTACTAGGGAACCGGAGAATAGCCATGTCCCCGGCCGCCACACCCCTGGCGGAAAGCCTGCCTGGCCGGTGGAGTGGCAATCGGTGAGAATGGGCATCCGTGAGCACCACGGGCGGATTGTGGGTAACCGATGCCCGGAAGGCTCACGGGTCGGCTGCTGAACCCCGATCAGTAGTCGCCGTCTGCGGACCCGCCGGCCAGCACTGCCGCTGTGCCTGACAGCCCGAGTCGCGATGCGCCGGCCTCCACCATCTGCACTGCGGCGTCCCAACTGCGGATCCCTCCGCTAGCCTTGACGCCCAGTGCATCCCCGACCGTCCGGCGCATCAGCTCGACCGCGTGGGCAGAGGCGCCGCCGGCGGGATGGAAGCCGGTGGAGGTCTTGACGAAGTCCGCGCCGGCGTCGGCGCTGGCCCGGCATACGGCCACGATCTGCTCGTCGGTCAGCGCCGCGGACTCGATGATCACCTTGAGCACAGTCGCCGGGATGGCCTCCCGCACGGCCAGCACGTCCGCGTGCACTGCACCGAAATCACCACTCACGGCGTTGCCGATGTCGATCACCATGTCGACCTCGTCGGCACCCTCGGTGACCGACCGAGCGGCTTCCACTGCCTTGATCGCGGGCTTGTGCTTGCCGCTGGGGAAGCCGCAGACGGTCGCAACCTTGACGCCGTGCAGGGCATCGAGGGACACCGGCAGGAAGGACGGGGAGATGCAGACGCTGAACACGCCCAGTTCCACCGCCTCCTGGCACAGCGCTTGCACGTCGGCGGTCGTCGCCTCCGGCTTGAGCAGGGTGTGGTCGACCATTCCGGCAAGTTCTGCGGGGGTGATCACTATGGGCTCCTCGGGTCAGTAGGCGATGAACTCGATGCGGTTACCGAACGGGTCGTTCGTGTGACAGCGTCGCACCTCAGGGATGTCCGTCGCATCTGTCACGTCATACCCTGCGCTATCCAATCGCGCGACGAGTTGTTCGTAGTCGCGGACCATGATGCCCGGGTGGGCCTTGCGGGCAGGCCGGAAGTCGGACTCGACACCGAGGTGCAGATTCAGCGCCTCTCCGGAAAGCCACAGCCCACCCCGCGCGGCCAACGCAGGTGGCTTCGGGGTTTCGGCCATGCCGACCACGTCGATCCAGAAAGCACGCGCGGTGTCCTCCGAGCCCGGCGGAATCGCGAGCTGGACATGGTCGAGCGCGAAGTCCGGCGCGGCGCTCAAAGAGACGTCGTCAACGACCAGCACGTCCACGCCCTCGGCCAGACTGTCGCCGAAGATCTGCAGGGCCGTCTCCCGGACGTCGTCCGGCACGTCAGCGGCACCCGTCCACACGAGCAGAGTCGGGCCGGTCCCGAAGTCCCGCAGGCATTCCTCGAAAGCGTCCCAGTTACCGCCGAAGTAGTCCGGGAAGTGCAGGTCGCGCGCACACGCTGCCAGGAATGCGGCCTTGTCGCCGGCGCCGCGGGTGTCGAGCGCGACGATGTCCGGTGACGTCACGGGATCACCTCCGAGAAGGATTGGTAGTGGTCATCGGTGTAGTAGTACGTGCCGTCCTCGCCGACCACGAAATCGGCGAGCGCCACGGTCGGATGACCCAGGCGTGACGACCGTGTATTCGCGGTACCAGCCGTAGTCCTCGTCGGGCAAGTTGCCCTCCCGGTTGCCGAACACGGCGTCGTCCTGGCTGTACTTGTACGGTCCGCCCTGCTCGATCACCTCGTAGGCCTGTTGCGCTTCGGGCGGCAGGCTGGACAGTGGGACGGTCGGCAGGCCGCTGGTTCCGGTCTCGCTATGGGCGGCGGCGCTCGGGGTTTCGGTGGCCGCCGTGGTGCCGCCGGCGCAACCGGTCAGAGCCAGGAGCAGGGTGACGCAGGCCAGGAGCGCCCGCCTCATACAGCCGCCAGGAACCGCTCGAGGCCAGCCCGCAGTTCCAGCATCCGGGCGGTCGCCCGGGCCCGGTCGGCAGCCAGATCCCCGGTGCGCTCGACCACCTCGAGGTAGACCTTGAGCTTCGCCTCGGTGCCACTGGGCCGGGCCACCACCCGACCACCGCCGGCCAGGGTGAGCCGCAGGCCCTCGGTGGGGGGCAGGCCGGTTGCCGCGCTGTCCGTCAGGTCGGTGACCCCGGCCAGATCGGCGATCGCGTCCTGCGGCCGGGCCTGCAGTGCTGCCAGCGCCCGGTCGCGATCGGACAGGTCCTGGACTCGAATGCTGATCTGGTCGGTCAGGTAGACGCCATGTTCGGCGGCCAGGTCATCGAGCAGGCTGGCCACCGTCCGGCCCTGATTGCCCAACCACGCCGCGAGTTCCAGCATCCGCACCGATGCGCTGATGCCGTCCTTGTCGCGCACCGCTTCCGGGTCCACGCAGTAGCCCAGCGCTTCCTCGTAGCCATACACGATGTCGTCGGGCCGGGTGATCCACTTGAAGCCTGTCAGCGTCTGCCGGAAGCCAAGTCCCGCTGCTTCGGCGATCGTCTGCAGCATCGAACTCGACACGATCGTGGTGACCAGGCTGCCGCTGACCGGACCGCGCTGTGCCTGCCACCACCCCAGCAGCACGCCGACCTCGTCACCGCGCAACATCCGCCATCCGTCGCCGGTCGGGATACCGACGGCACACCTGTCGGCATCGGGGTCGTTGGCGATGATCAGGTCCGCATCCACTCGCTCCGCTGCGGCCAGCGCGAGGTCCATGGCACCCGGTTCCTCTGGGTTCGGAAATGCCACGGTCGGGAACGCGGGGTCCGGCTCGAACTGCTCGGCCACCGAGTGCAGTTCCACGAATCCGAGCCGCTGGCACACCGTCTCGAACAGCGCACCACCCACGCCGTGCATCGCGGTGTAGACCACGGTCAGCCGCGCGTTGCCGGTGTGGGCGGGATCGGCCAGCGACACCACACGGGCGAGGTATTCGTCCACCACCGTCTCGTCCAGCGTGGTCCAGGCATCTGACTGCGGAATCTGGGCGTACGGCGGCTGCGCGGCGATGCGCGCCGAGATCTCGGCGTCCGCCGGCGGCACGATCTGCATGCCATCGCCCAAGTAGACCTTGTAACCGTTGTCCTGCGGGGGGTTGTGGCTCGCGGTCACCACCACGCCGGCGTCAGCGCCCCGGGCCTTGATCGCGTAGGCCAGCACCGGCGTCGGCAGATTGCGGGGGAGGACCTCCGCCTCGAGCCCGGCCCCGGCCGCGATGGCGGCGGTGAGTTCGGCGAAAGCCTTGGAGTTGCGGCGGGCGTCGTAGCCGACCAAGATCCGCGCACCTCCGGTGTCCTTGACGTACTGGCACAAGCCCGCCGCGGCCTTCGCGACCACGATGTGGTTCATGGCCGCAGGGCCGGGACCCAAGGGTCCCCGCAGTCCCGCAGTGCCGAAGGTCAGGGGTCCCGCGAACGCGATTGCCAGGGCTGCTTGGTCGTCGGCGTCGAGAAGCGCCTGTAGGTCGTCGCGGGTCTGGGGATCGGGGTCCTCGGCCAGCCAGGCCTGTGCCTGCGCGAGTAGGTCGGTCACATCCGCTCCAGGATCTGGCTCAGCATCGTCGCAAGCCGGGCCCCGGCATCCTGTCCGGCCTGCAGGACCTCGGCATGGTGCAACGCCTCACCCGTCATGCCGGCGGCGGCGTTGGTGACAAGCGACAGACCGAGGATCTCCAGGCCGGCCGCGCGGGCGGCGATGGCTTCGAGCACCGTCGACATGCCCACCAGGTCGGCGCCCAGAATGCCTGCCATCCGTACCTCCGCCGGTGTCTCGTACTGCGGCCCGGGGAACTGGGCGTACACACCCCCGTCCAGATCAGGGTCGACGCTCAGGGCAATGTCGCGCAGCCGCCGTGAGTACGTCTGTGTCATGTCGACAAAGTTCGCGCCGACCAGTGGCGTGCGGCCGGTGAGGTTGATGTGGTCGTCGATGATGACCGGTGTGCCCGGCGCCCACTCGGGGTTCAGTCCGCCGCACCCGTTGGTGAGCACGATGGCCTGGCAACCGGCTGCGGCCGCCGTGCGCACGCCGTGCACGACCGCTTCCACGCCGCGGCCTTCGTAGTAGTGGGTACGGCCGGCGAAGAACAGCACGTTCTTGTCGCCGACTCGGCAGCTGCGCAGGGAACCGCTGTGGCCCACGACCGCAGATGCGGTGAAGCCGGGCAGGTCCGGGTACGCAATGTCGGCGGTCACCTCGAACGCGTCCGCCGCGCCGCCCCAGCCGCTGCCCAGCACCACCGCGGTGTCATGCCGCGAAACTCCGGTGCGTTCGGCGATGGTCTGCGCGGCCTGGTGTGCCAGTTCGTCCCAGTTCGTCACAGTGCTCACCCTATGGGCTGGGCACCGGTGTTAACAGGTGGTCGCTGATCCTCAGGCCGGCTCGCGGAAGCCTGCGAAACAGGCCCGATATGCCGAAGGCGTCGTCCCGCGTACGGTCTTGAAGTGGTGTCGCATCAAAGTGGCGTCACCCAGGCCCGCTTGGGCGGCGACCTCATCCAGCGACAAGGTG
Source organism: Candidatus Nanopelagicales bacterium (assembly GCA_037045455.1). Classification (GTDB taxonomy): domain Bacteria; phylum Actinomycetota; class Actinomycetes; order S36-B12; family UBA10799; genus JADKAV01. Next base: position 21,444 of record JBAOIN010000007.1, read on the forward strand.
GTTGTCTCCAGCAGACGGGCAGCCGCTGCGACCCGTTGCTGAAGCAGCCACTTGTACGGTGTGGTGCCGGTCTCGGCCGTGAAGCGGCGGGCGAACGTGCGCGGCGTCATCCACATCCGGTGTGCCATCTCGGCCACCGTGATCTCCTCACTCAGGTTCGCGTGCAGCCAGGACAGCAGAGGGGCCAGGCTCTCGGGCATTGGCGGCAGCGGGCTTTCGATGTACTGTGCCTGGCCACCGTCGCGATGCGGAGGCACAACCATGCGCCGTGCCACGATCCCGGCCACGGCGTCGCCGTACTCCTGACGCAGCAGGTACAGCCCGGCGTCGATTCCGGCCGCGGTCCCCGCACTTGTGTAGACCGGGCCGTCCTGGACGTAGAGCACGTCGGGGTTGACTCGTGCTCGCGGATACCGTTGTGCGAGTTCCTCCGCGTGCATCCAGTGGGTTGTGCAGTCGCGGTCGTCCAGCAGTCCAGCCTCCCCGAGCACGAATGCCCCGGAGCACACGGAGAGGATCTTGCCGCCGCGGGAAACCGTTTCTCGCAACAGCTCGAGGGCAGACTCGGGAACGTGCTGCCACGGCCCCGCTGGGACGCAGATCAGGTCGGCATCGCGGGCAGAATCGAGGCCGTCGGCGATGTCCATGGCAAACCCCATCGACGTCGGCACGAGGCCTGGTTCCGGCGTCACCGGCGTGAAGCGGGACACCGGCACGCCCATGTCCGACCGGTCCATCCCGAAGACCTCGCAGAGCACACCGAACTCGAACGGGGCGAAGCCGGGAAACACCAACACGGCGACGTGATTCAGGGCCATGCCTTCATTTGGCAGGATATTGCGTCACCATGTCAATTCCGCCACTAGTGCAAGTCCGGTGGCAGGCGCATGGTGGAGGCATGGAGCTTTTGGTGATTCTCGCAGTCGTGACAGCGTTGTACGCCTACGGCTACTGGCGCCTGTTCCGCGACGAAGGTCCCCGGTACGCGCCGGGTTCGCACCGCAACTTGGTGGATTCCGCCAGCGAAGAATGGGAACGGCTCACGGCGGGCTGGGCCCGCGGGAAGCCGATGTGAGGCAGGCGTTGGGCTTCGCGGTTAGAACGCAATCGGTTAGCGCTCTGGGCATCCGTGAGCATTCCGGGCGCCAAATACCCGCCCGCGGCGCTAACGGATGCCCGCAATGCTCACGGATCCGGGCAACTGAAGGATCCGATTCAGCAACGGAGGTCGGCACTGCAGTTCACGGCCCGATCGAGTTGCATGGCCTAGTGCGCAGATCCCGCACGTAGTCCTCCGGCGCTCCGGCCTTCTCCGCAGCGTCAGCGATGATCCCCAGGTACCGCGCCGACGGCAGCCCGCCCTCGTAGGCATTGAGCACGTACAACCACGCCACAACCTCCCCGTCCAGGGTCTGAACGCGCACCCGGATCTTGGAGTAGATGCCGAGCTCGGTGCCCTCCCACTGGTCCATCAGGTGTTCGTCCAGGCGGTTGACGTCGTAGAGCATGACGAAGACCTGCTGGTCGGGGTCTTCGACCACCGTTGCCAGGGCGCCTTCCCAGCCGAGATCTTCGCCGCCGAATGTCAGCCGCCAGCCGGCCAGCCAGCCGCTGCCCGCAGCCGGTGAATGCGGGGCGATCTCCAGCATGCGCTCGGGGTCCATGCTCGATCCGTAGGCGGCATACAGGGTCACGGTGGAAGGGTAGCGGCCCGCGCGCGACGGTGATGCAATCGACCATGAGCAATCTTGAGGAGCACCCCTCCGAACGGGAATGCCAGTCGACCGTTTCGCCGTTGCCGGAGCTGCTGGAGCCGCGCGAGGTGCCGCTCGGAGGTCCGCGCGCGATGACGGTGCGCAGGACCTTGCCGCACAAGCGGATCAGGACGGTTGGGGCTTGGTGCTTCGTCGACCATTACGGTCCGGAACGCACCCGCATGACCGTTCCGCCGCACCCGCACATCGGGTTGCAGACTGTGTCCTGGTTGCTGTCCGGGGAGGTCGAGCACCGGGACAGCCTCGGCTCGCTGCAGCGCGTTCGGCCCGGTGAACTGAACCTCATGACGGCCGGGCACGGCATTGCGCATTCGGAGTACTCCGTTGACGACGGGCCTCTGCACGGGGTGCAACTGTGGGTGGCGCTGCCGGACGCCGACCGGGACGCACCGCCGGCCTTCGGCCATCACGCCGATCTGCCCGCCACCGAAGGAGTGCGGGTCATCGTCGGTGAACTGGCCGGGATGCGCTCACCCGCGCAGGTGTTCTCGCCGCTGGTCGGTGCGCAGACCTCGGCTGACGTTGCGCTGCCACTCGAGCTGGACTTCGAGTACGCCGTGCTGGCACTCGACGGACCGGTCGACGTCAACGGATACCCAGTGCCACACGGTGGGTTGCAGTACCTGGGCTGGGGGATTCCCGAGGTGCGCATCACCGGTGGCCAGCGCGCTGCTGCTGGGAGGCGAGCCGATGCGAGAACACCTGCTGATGTGGTGGAACTTCGTGGGCCGCACTCACGACGAGATCGTGCAGGCACGCGAGCAGTGGCAGGCGGGGGATGCCCGGTTCCCAGAAGTTCCCGATGACCCGAATCCGCGGCTGCCGGCCCCGCCGATGCCGGGTGTGGCACTCAAGCCGCGGCCGTCGCGCTGAAGACCTGTCCATCCGACAAAGCTCGGGTCAAGCGTGAAAGCCCGAACCTTCACAGGTGGCAACACGGTGCCGCCACTAGCCCTGTAGCAGGTCGCCCATCTCCTGCAGCCGTGCAATTGTCTCGGTGAACAGGAACTGTTCGCTCAACCCTTCCCGCACTTCTTCCCACGTAACGGGCGTCGCGGCACACGGAAGGTCCTTGCCCCGCAGCGAGTACGGCGTGATCGTCGTCTTGGCGGGGTTGTTCTGACTCCAGTCGATGAAGACCTTGCGATCCCGTTTGGCTTTCGTCATGGTGGCGACGATGCGGCCGGGATGCTTGCCGGCGAGGTCGGAGGCCATGGCCCGGGCGTAGTTCATCACCGCCTCGGCGTCCATCGGCTCGGGGAACGGCACGTACAGCTGCATCCCTTTCGAACCGCTGGTCACCGCCTGAGCCGTCAACCCGTCCGCTTCAAGGTAGTCCGCCACCAGCAATGCCACCTCGCAGCACTGCCGCAGTCCCGTGGCCGGTCCGGGGTCGAGGTCGACGACCATCCGGTCGATCTTGCCGGGTGTGCGCCATTGCGGCGTATGCAGCTCCAGGGCGTTGTTCTGTGCCGACCAGACCAGTGCCGCGATCTCGTTGTACAGGGGGTAGTGAATGCCGTTGATGTCGGTTGTGGGGATCCACTCCGGCATGCCTTCCGGTGCGTTCTTCTCAAAGAACGACTGCTGGCCGACGCCGTGCGGGAACCGGATGCGGGTGACGGGCCGGCCGCGGGTTTGCGCGATCATCGCCTCGCCGACGGTCGCGTAGTAGTCGATGACCTGGCTCTTCGTGATGCCCATCCGCGGGTACATGACCTTGACGAGATTGGTCAGCCGAACTTGCCGGTCTGCGACCTTCGCGATGATCGCGGACATGCCCAGACAGTAACCACACTGGGCGCCTGCTGTCAGCCCGCGCTGGCATGAACACCTGGTTACGGAGCATTCTTAGAAGATGCGTGCAATCTGGAAAGGCGCCATCTCTTTCGGGCTGGTCACGGTCCCGGTGAAGGCTTACACCGCGACCGAGGATCACGACGTGCGCTTCCACCAGGTGCACGCACTGGACAGCGGGCGCGTGAAGTACAACAGGGTCTGCCGGGAGTGCGGCAAAGTGCTGGAACTGTCCGAGATCGCCAAGGCGTACCAGGTGCCCAATGGCCCGACCATCGTGTTGGACGAGGAGGACTTCGCCGCGCTGCCCGTCTCCACGTCCAAGGAGATCGACGTGGTCGAGTTCGTGCCCACCTCACAGGTGGATCCCGTGCGCTTCGACAAGTCGTACTTGCTGGAGCCAGATGAGCGGTCCCTGAAACCGTACGTGTTGTTGCGGCAGACGCTGGCCGATACCGATCTCACCGCGGTCGTCAAGGTGAGCCTGCGGCAGAAGCAGCAGCTCGGGGTCTTGCGGGTGCGGGAGAACGTGCTGATGCTGCAGACGATGCTGTGGCCCGACGAGGTCCGCGCACCCCACTTCGACATCCTCGACAAGGAGGTGGAGGTGCGCCCGCAGGAGTTGCAGATGGCCGCTTCTCTGGTGGAGTCCTTGTCCGGAGACTTCGACCCGAGCCAGTACCACGACGAATACCGCGAGCAACTGCTGGCCATGATCGACGCGAAGGTGGGTGGTGGCGAGGGCGTCATGCCGGCCGCGGTGCAAGAGAGCGGGTCGGGTGAGGTCGTGGACCTGCTGACAGCGCTGCGCGAGTCGCTGGCACGGGCTGGCGGCAAAGAGCCTGAGCCTGCGAAGAAAGCCCCTGCCAAGAAGGCGGTCGCGAAGAAGGCGCCTGCGAAGAAGGCTCCTGCCAAGAAGACCGCCGCGAAGAAGGCGCCTGCCAAGCGCACACGGAAGACCGCCTGATGCCCAAGTCGGTCGTCATAGTAGGAGGCGGTCCGGGCGGGTACGAGGCTGCGCTGGTGGCCGCGCAGTTCGGCGCCGATGTCACAGTGATCGAATCCGGCGGCATCGGTGGTGCGGCAGTGCTCACCGATTGCGTTCCGAGCAAGACCCTGATCGCTACGGCCGACCGGGTCGGCCGGATCAACCACTCCGGCCAGCTCGGGGTTCGCGTCGGCGGCGGCCCGGTGAGTGTTGACTTCGGTGTGCTCAACAGCCGTGTTCTGGAGTTGGCTCAGGCGCAGAGTGACGATATCGCCGGGCGGCTGCGCGATGCCGGGGTCGAGATCGTCGAGGGCCACGGCCGCTTGGTGGCTCCCGACAAGGTGGAAGTGGGGGACCGGCAGTTCGCTGCTGACGTGATCCTGCTGGCCACCGGCGCCCGTCCGAGGGAACTGCCGGGGGCGCTGCCCGACGGTGAACGCATCCTGACCTGGCAGCAGTTGTACGACTTGTCGGAACTGCCCGAACGCCTCATCGTGGTTGGTTCCGGCGTAACGGGCGCGGAGTTCGCCAACGCTTACACGGGGCTCGGTAGCCAGGTGGCGCTGGTGTCGTCGCGGGAGCGGGTGCTGCCCACCCAGGATCCCGATGCTGCGGAAGTCCTCGAGGACGTGTTGCAGCGGCAGGGCATGGAGTTGGTAGCGCGCAGCCGGGCGGAGCGGGTCGAGCGGATCAACGACGGCGTACTGGTCACGCTTTCGGATGGTCGGCAGTTGAGCGGCTCGCACTGCCTGATGGCGGTGGGAGCGGTGCCGAACACCGAAGACCTGGGTTGTGCCGAGGTCGGGGTGGCGCTGGACAACGGCTACGTGGCGGTGGACCGGGTGTCGCGGACCAGCGTGAACGGGATCTATGCCGCCGGTGACTGCACCGGTGTGCTGCCGCTGGCCAACGTGGCGGCGATGCAGGGCCGGATCGCGATGTGGCACGCGTTGGGGGAGGCGGTGTCGCCGTTGAACCTCAAGGTGGTCAGTTCGAACGTCTTCACCGACCCGCAGATCGCCAGCGTGGGCGTGACCCAGGCGGAGGTCGATTCCGGCATCGCGCGTGCCCACGGCATCAAACTGCCGCTGGCCACGAATGCCCGGGCCAAAATGCAAGGGGTCGACGCCGGGTTCGTGAAGATCTTCTGCCGGGTGTCGGGGACTGTGGTGGGCGCGGTGGTCGTGGCCCCGAACGCCAGTGAGCTCATCTACTCGCTGGCGCTGGCGGTTGAGCTGGGATTGAACGTGGACGACCTGGCGACGACGTTCACCGTGTACCCGTCGCTGAGCGGTTCGATCGCGGAAGCAGCGCGGCGGTTGCACCAGGTCGATTGACATCCGTTAGACCTTGCACCATCCGTTAGCGACAAAACGGACAAATCCGTCTAACGGATGTTCGAAGGTCTAACGGATGGCTTCACCAGCCGCCGAAGTCGCCGCCACCGCCGAAGTCTCCGCCCCCGAAGTCGCCGCCACCGAAGTCTCCTCCACCGATGCCGCCTCCGAAGTCCCCGCCACCCATGTCGTAGCCACCGCCGGCGCTCTGGTCGTAGTACCCACCACCCCAGCCGCCGCCCATCATGTTGCCGAGCATTGTGCCCACCAGAATCGTGCTGAACAGGTCCATGCCGGAGTTGTTGTAGTAGCCAGAGGCGTAGCCGCCGTATTGCGGCCCGGCGTTCCAGTACGGGGCATGGCCGCCGCCTGCTGCTGGGACCATACGGACCTGCGGATCGAGTCCGTCCTCGATCGCTGCGGCGCAGGCCGCACATGCGGGCACGTCGCGAGCCACGGCACCAACAGGTGCGTAGGACACGTCCTTGACGCTCAGACCGTGCCGGGGGTCGAAGAAGCACGGCGGCCGCCGCTCGGGCAGCGGTTCACCGGCCAGTCGCGCCTGCACACACGCCACCCGGAAGCGCCCCTCGTCCAACGCCTCGGTGACGGTGGCGGCCTGCGCAGGGTTGCGCATTGCCTCCGAGGCCTTCTTGGCCTTGTCGTACTGGTCGAGCGCGGCCATCCAGTCCGCGCGGTTCTCGTCGGTCGTGATCGCGTCGGAGTCGACGGAATCCAGACTCTCGCCGAAAGCGGTGATGTCCTCGTCGAGCGTCTGCTTGACCTGGGCCAGCGCCTCGGCGTCGCGCTTGTTCTTGCGTCGCTTGCTGGCGACGACCAGACCGCCGGCACCAGCCGCAAGCGTGCCCAGAACGAGCACCGGAGCCAGGAGCGAGCCCCCGCCGGACGACGAACTGCTGTCCGTGGAGCTGCTTACGCCCGCCTGCACATTGCTCACAAAGCTGCTCAGAACCGCGTCCACCCCGTTGTTCTTCTGCTGCTGGAAGGCGGCGTTTGCAGCCCCTGCGTTGGTGGCCCGGAACTCACTTCCGACCACGGCGGCGTACGTCCCCGAGTTGCCGTTCTGCTGCAGGTAGCGCACGACGTCGGTCGAACTGCGGCTGCCCTTGGGCGCGGCCGGCAGCACCGCGATGTAGATGGCGTCGCTGCCGATCTGGTCGCGCAACTGCTGGGCTTGAGCATCGGTGAGCCGGTTCTCGGCCTTCGGGTCGTTGTAGACGTGGTCGCTCTGCAGCGACGACACCACGTCATCGATCGTGGTGGCCGACGCCGGTGCTGCCAGGAAGCCAACGAGCAGCATCGTGAAGAGCGCGATCACTGCCCGTCGCATGGCTTAGTCCTTAATCTCGCAGAGCACCGTTCCTGTTGGCACTGTACTTCCGATTTCGGCGTTCAGCCCAGTAACCGTGCCCGCCTTATGCGCGTTCAGCGGCTGCTCCATCTTCATGGCTTCGAGGACGACGATCAACTCGCCCGCCTCGACAGCCTGGCCCTCCTCGACGGCGACCTTGACGATGGTGCCCTGCATCGGCGCGGTCAGCGAGTCCCCGGAAGCGCCGCCTGCACCGGCCTTCTTGCCGCGCTTGGCCGGGCGCTTGGCGCCACCGCCAGCAGGCGCCGCCGCACCGACACTCAAGGCCGCGGGCAGCGTCACCTCGATGCGCTTGCCGCCCACCTCCACGGTCACGTTCTGACGCTCGCCCTCGCCCTCCTCGGCAGCCACGCCGCCGTCGTAGGCCGGGATCTGGTTGTCGAAGGAGGTCTCGATCCAGCGGGTGTGCACGCTGAACGGGGTCTTCGGGTCCAGCGGCGCGAACGCCGGGTCCTCGACGACCACCCGGTGGAAGGTCAGAGCGGTCGCGATGCCCTCGACCTCGAATTCGGCCAGCGCCCGGCGGGCCCGCTCGAGGGCCTGCTGCCGGCTGTCGCCAGTGACGATCAACTTGGCCAGCAGGGAGTCGAAGTTGCCACCGATCACGTCGCCGGTGGTGAATCCGCCATCCAGCCGCACGCCCGGACCGCTCGGGGGCTTCCAGACCGTCAGCACGCCGGGAGCGGGCAGGAAGTTGCGGCCCGGGTCCTCGCCGTTGATCCGGAACTCGAAGGAGTGTCCGCGCAGCTCGGGGTCGTCGTAGCCAAGTTCTTCGCCGTCGGCGATCCGGAACTGCTCGCGCACGAGGTCGAACCCGGTGACCTCTTCGGTCACAGGGTGCTCGACCTGCAGCCGGGTGTTGACCTCGAGGAAGGAGATCGTGCCGTCCTCGCCGACCAGGAACTCACACGTCCCGGCGCCGTGGTAACCGGCCTCCTTGATGATCGCCTTCGATGCCCGGTAGAGCTCGGCCACCTGTGCCTCGGACAGGAACGGGGCCGGGGCCTCCTCGACCAGTTTCTGGTGCCGGCGCTGCAGCGAGCAGTCGCGGGTGGAGACCACCACAACGTTGCCGTGCATGTCGCCCAGCACCTGGGTCTCGACGTGCCGCGGGTTGTCCAGGTAGCGCTCCACGAAGCACTCGCCACGACCGAATGCGGCGACGGCCTCGCGCACGGCGGAGTCGTACAGTTCCGGGATCTCGTCCAGGGTGCGGGCGACCTTCAAACCCCGGCCACCACCGCCGAACGCGGCCTTGATCGCTACGGGCAGGCCGTTCTCCTTGGCAAACTCGACGACCTCGTCGGAACCGGTAACGGGGTCGGCGGTGCCCGCGACCAGCGGCGCACCGGCGCGCTGGGCAATGTGTCGGGCGGAGACCTTGTCGCCGAGGCTGCGGATGGCGGCCGGCGGCGGGCCGATCCAGATCAGCCCGGCATCGATCACAGCCTGTGCGAAGTCGGCGTTCTCGCTGAGGAAGCCGTAGCCGGGATGCACCGCGTCGGCGCCGCTGCGCTTGGCGACGTCGAGCAGCTTGTCGACCACCAAGTAGGTTTCAGCGGCGGTCTCACCCTCCAGCGAGTAAGCCTCGTCGGCGGCCTTGACGTGCAGCGCATCGCGGTCGGAGTTGGCATAGACGGCGACGCTGGCAAGGCCCGCATCCTTACAGGCCCGGGCGACCCGGATCGCGATCTCACCACGGTTGGCAATCAGGACTTTTCGCACGCCTTCGAGTCTAGTGGGGGTGATCGCCGGGACCGGGGTCGGGCGCGAAGGGCGACGCCCCTGGCGCCTTGTGGCAGAGGCAGGGGGTGTCCGGATTTGCAAACCGTCGGCGGCGACACGCCGTTGTCCCTGTCAGAATCGCGGCGTGTCGGTCAATTGGCCTCCGAACGGTTTGCAGATCCGGACATCAGTCGCGGCTGACCCGACGCCATACTCTGAACCCATGCGCCTGACCCTGGCTTCGGCCTCGCCATCCCGGTTGCGACTGCTGCAGGCGGCCGGCATCGACCCTGAGGTGGTGGTCAGCAACGTCGACGAGGACGCACTGCAGGCGCAGATGCCGGACGCGACCCCTGAGCAGGTCGCTCTGGCTCTGGCCCAGGCCAAGGCCCGCGACGTTGCCCAACACCGTCGCGGGGAGGTGGTGCTCGGCGCGGATTCCGTGCTCGACGTCGACGGCCGCAGCCTGGGCAAGCCGCTGACGCCGGAAATCGCGGTTGCGCGTTGGCACGAGATCGCCGGACGTAGTGCGGTCCTCATCACGGGACACTGCCTGATCCACCCGGGCGGTGAGGAACTCGCGGCGGCCAGCACGACCGTGCATTTCGCCGAACCCAATGACGAGGAGATCGCGGCGTACGTTGCCACCGGGGAGCCGCTGCACGTGGCGGGCGGGTTCACCCTGGACGGCTACGGCTCGGCGTTCGTGCGTGGCATCGAGGGTGATCCGGCCAACGTGATCGGGCTCGGGATCCCGTTGTTGCGTGAGTTGATACGCGCGGCGGGCATGCGCTGGACGGACTTCTGGGGGATTTCGGTGTCTGAACGAACCTTAGATGGCACGTGAGACACCGAAATCACGCAGGACCGGCGACCAACTGGCCTTGAGAGGAGCGCAGCAACAACCCGTTGTGCAGAACGTCCTCGCCGTCGTACTCCACCGGAACCACCACGTCGTCCCATGCCGCCGTCACTGGACCAGCAGCCGGGATCGGCTGCGTAGGCTCCAGAAACTCCACCAGCGGGTAGGCGTCCTCTCCCACGTGGACCTCCAGTCGCGGGCTGCGCACCCCGATCCAATCCGGCCGGCACACCACCCGCACTCCGCGCGCGACGACCTTCTTGGCCCGCACGCGAATGGTCAGAATGTCGTCCACCGGCACCGGCCCCACGAACCAGTGCCCGTTGGCGCGTTCGGCGGGGACCATGCCTTCCAGCCGCGCCTGCGCCAATGCCACGCACAAGTCGGGCTCGCGCAGACGCGCGGTCCGCGAGGCAAGCCGTGGCCACGGCGTGAGCGTCGCCTCGAGATCGATCGGCACGAAGCGCTCGGCGACCGTCGCCGTGCCCAGTACCCAGCCGCGCTGCCTTTCCTCGGGCATTCCCGGCAGGTAGCCGGGCCCCAGGTAGCGCAACATCTTGCGGCGGTACATGTCCAGGATGATCTCGTCGGCAACTTCCGGCAGTTTGCGCACCGACCGCATGATCGTGCTGACGCTGTGCGCGTGGGCCAGGGGGTCACGTGGGGCGTAGGAGATGTTCGTCCCCTCCCGGCCCATGTAGTGGTAGCCGATCCGGCGCCCGCAGCGGCTGATCCGGCCACCACCGACGTAGGCCTCAGCCACCAACTGCCCGTCCTCCAGCGGCACCTTCTCCTCGGTGAACCGCAGGCCCAGGCCTTCGAAATACGACCGGCGGAACAGCTTGTGCGGGGTCAACGTGAGGAACAACTCACGCGGGTCCACGTCGACGTCGTCGGACAGCACCGGCTCGCGCGCGGTGTACGTGTGGCCTTCGGACAACACCGCGGGCAGCACGACGTCGCTGGAGTGCTCCTGGGCGAAACCCACCAAGTCGGCCAGCATCGTCGGCTCGCACCAGTCGTCGGCGTCGGCGAAGAACAGGTACTCACCGTCGCTGGCATCGATCCCGACGTTGCGCGGCCGCCCCGGCCAGCCCGAGTTCTCCTGGTGGATGACGTGGAAGCGGGGGTCGGCTGTCGCGGCCTCGTCGCAGATCCGCCCGGAGGAGTCCGTGGAGCCGTCATCGATCAGCCACACGTCGAACGACGGGTGGGTCTGCTTGCGCAACGACGCGATCAACTCGGGCAGGTAGGGACCCTTGTTGAAGACCGGGACGATGACGCTGACGTCGGTCACGACTGCGGCAGCCCCGTACGAATCCATGCGCCAGGTCCCGGGCGCGGCGTCCAGCGCATCGCCGGGCGGGCCCAGTTCGATACTGGCTGCTCGGGCGACCCGGCCGGTGCCGCGGCGGCTGCAGCGGACAGCAGCGACACGACCACCGCCAGCTCCTCGTCGCTGGGGTTGCCGTGCACCACCTCGAACGTGCTCACAGCGGGATGTTCCCGTGCTTCTTGGGGGGTAGCACCTCGCGCTTGGTCCGCAACGCCCGCAGTGCCTTGACGACCTCGAGGCGGGTTTCGTGCGGCATGATCACGCGGTCCACGTAACCGCGGTCTGCGGCCAGGTACGGGTTGGCCAGCGTGTTGTCGTAGTCGGCCACAAGCTCTGCCCGCTTCGCCTCAGGATCGGCGGCAGCCGCCACCTCCTTGCGGTACAGGATGTTCACCGCACCCTGCGCGCCCATGACCGCGATCTGTCCCGTCGGCCAGGACAGTTCGACGTCGGCGCCGAGGTGCTTGGAGCCCATGACGACGTATGCGCCGCCGTAGGCCTTGCGGGTGATGATCGTGACCTTCGGCACCGTGGCCTCGCCGTAGGCGTAGATCAGCTTGGCGCCGCGGCGGATGATGCCGTTCCACTCCTGATCGGTGCCGGGCAGGAAGCCGGGCACGTCGACGAACGTCAGCACGGGGACGTTGAACGCGTCGCAGGTGCGTACGAAGCGGCTGGCCTTCTCGCTGGCGTCGATGTCGAGGCGTGCCGGCGAACTGCATTGGCTGATTTGCCACCACGCCGACGCTGTGTCCCTCGACGCGGCCGAAGCCGATCACCATGTTGGGCGCCCACAGCGGCTGCACCTCGAGGAACTCACCGTCGTCGAGCACCCCCTCGATCACCGTGTGGATGTCATAGGGCTGGTTGGGGGAGTCCGGGATCAGCGTGTCGAGCGCGCGGTCCTCGTCGGTGATCTCAAGCGGCGCCGGGTTGTCGAAGACCGGGGCCGGGTCCATGTTGTTGCTCGGCAGGATAGCTGAGCAGGCTCTTGACGATCTCCAATGCGTCCTGCTCGTCGGCGCCCATCATAGTGCGCAACGCCGGATTTGCTGTTGTGGGTGCGCGCGCCGCCGAGTTCCTCGAACTCCACGTCCTCACCCGTGACCGTCTTGATGACGTCCGGGCCGGTGATGAACATGTGTGAGGTCTTGTCGACCATGACAGTGAAGTCGGTGATGGCAGGGGAGTAGACCGCGCCACCGGCACACGGGCCCATGATCAGCGAGATCTGCGGGACGACCCCGGAAGCATGCACGTTGCGCTGGAAGATCTCGCCGTACAGGCCGAGGGAGACGACGCCCTCCTGGATGCGCGCGCCGCCCGAGTCGTTGATCCCGATCACCGGCACGCCGGTGTTCATGGCCATGTCCATGACCTTGACGATCTTCTCGCCGAACACCTCGCCGAGCGACGCCGCCGAACACGGTGAAGTCCTGGGCGAAGACACACACCGGCCGGCCGTCGATCGTGCCGTAGCCGGTGACCACGCCGTCGCCGTAGGGGCGAGTCTTCTCGAGACCGAAGTTGTTGGAACGGTGGCGGGCGAGTTCGTCGAGTTCCACGAACGAGCCCTCGTCCATCAGCCACTCGATGCGCTCGCGCGCGGTCATCTTGCCCTTGCCGTGCTGCTTGTCGATGCCGCGCTGGCCACCGGCGACCGCAGCGACCTCGCGGCGGGCGCTGAGGTCCGCCAGTTTTCCGGCGGTCGTGGTGAGGTCGGGAGTCGGTTCGGAGGCTTCAGCGCTCATGATTTGTACGGTAGCAACGTGACTGATCACGGATATGCAGCGGTGAGCCGCGCCTGCGAGGCGCTGGGATGGCCGGAGTTGCGGGTAGTCGAACGCACCGGCTCCACGAATGACGATTTGATCGGCGGCGGCAGCCATGGGCAGGTGCTCCTCGCGTTGGAGCAGACCGCAGGCCGTGGCCGGCTGGATCGCACATGGGTCAGCGCCCCCGGGGACGGCCTGACGTTCTCAGTGCGCTTAGAGGTGCCGGCAACCGTGCGTGCCTGGGGCTGGATCCCGCTGCTGGCGGGCGTCGCCGTGGCCGACGCGGTGAGGGCTACGGGGGCCCAGAGCGTCGGGGTGAAATGGCCCAACGACGTGGTGGCCGGCGACGGCAAGCTGGCAGGAATCCTCAGCATTCGTGACGGTTCAGCGGCCGTTGTCGGCATCGGCATCAATCTGGCGTTCGCCGGTGATCTCCCGGACCCGCAGGCGGTCAGCGTGGAACAGGCCGGTGGCGTGGTGGACGCGGACTTCCCTGCTGGCGGCCGTTGTGGCGAATCTGGGCTGCGTGGTGGCAGCGGTTCGTCGACGCCGGCGGCGATGCCCAACGCAGCGGCTTGCAGGAGGCCTATGCCGAGCCAATGCGTGTCCGTCGGTGTGGACGTCACGGTCGCGGCGCCCGATCGCACCTGGAGCGGCTTCGCCGAGGGGATCGACCACGACGGGCGGTTGCTCGTGCGTGACGGCGAGGTGCGGGCGGTTTCGGCCGGGGATGTCACGCTGCGCCGCAGCCGTTAGTCCGTGCCGCGGTTGCTCTAACAACTGCGCCTTGCACTAACCGGAGCACTTTCCGGTGTCCCCGGCCTCTGCAACGACGGATTCCGTTGCGCCTATGTGACCTGGATCACGTCAGGGGCTGCCGAACCGCGCCAGATCATGGCACGATCGGAGCATGGCGTACCCCAAGAAGCTGCTCGGCGACGACGAGGAAGTGCAGTTCGAACTGCGCCCGGCCTGGAAGACGCTGGTCTTCCCGATCTTCTGGCTGATCGTCATCATCGGACTGTTCTTCTTCCTGCTCGGCCGGGTGACCTCCTGGTTCGAAGGCACGACCGGCACCATCCTGACCTGGGTTCTGGTGGTCGCCGCGCTGCTGGCGTTGGTCATCCTGGTGGTGCGACCGCTGTTGTTCTGGTGGACGACCCAGTACGTCTTCACCAACCGCCGCATCATCATCCGCACGGGCATCGTGGCGCGCAAAGGTCGCGACATGCCGCTGTCGAAGGTGAACGACGTTTCCTTCGATCACACGGTCATGGAGCGGATTGTTCAATTGCGGCACCCTCATGGTCGAAAGCGCCGCGGAGAACGGCCAGTTGATGATCAAGAACATCCAAAGTGTGGAACACGTCCAGCGTGAGGTGTACCGGTTGCACGACGAGGACGACGCCTTCCGGCGGGCCCGCAGCAAAGGCGTGGACTCCAGCCCGCCGACTTCCGAATCGTGACGCAGGAGAACCTCCCCGCGGAGCTCAGCGCGAAGATCACGGAGATCCAGCAGCGGATCATCGGCGGTCGGTTCGAGTACACCCGCGAGCAGGTCGCTACCGATGCCGGCGTGCCGCTGGAAGCCGCCCGCGTGCTCTGGCGCTCGATGGGGTACGCCGACGTCGGGGAGGCCGTCGCCTTCACCGACGAGGACGTCGCCGCGCTGCGCCGCATGCTGGACCTGGTCAAGATCGGGGAGTTCGACCCCGACACCGCCAACGACCTCACCCGGGCGCTGGGACAGAGCACGGCTCGGCTCGCGGACTGGCAATTGAACGCCTTCGCCGGACATCTCGAGCGGCGGGGTGCCATTGAACCGGTGGACGGTCTGGCCGAGTCGACGCTGGACGTCTTTGCCGACGAACTGGACAGATTGCTGCCCGATATGGAGGCGCTGCTGGTCTATGTGTGGCGCCGCGCACTGGCCACGGCAGTGGCTCGCGCCGCGGCGACCGGTAGTGGCTCGACGGACGGCGAGGCCGGGTTGCTCACCGTGGGCTTCGCGGACATGGTCGGGTACACCCGGCTGTCCCGGCGGCTCCCCGAGAACGAGCTCGCCCGCCTGGTGCAGCGCTTCGAGGCGGTCAGCGCGGACATCGTGGCGGCAGGTGGCGGGCGGCTGGTGAAAACCGTGGGGGACGAGGTGTTGTTTGTGACCTCCACGACCGAAGACGCCGCCGAGATCGCCATCCGGCTGCACGAGACCCATGCCGAGGACGACAGCGTGCCGGAGGTCCGAGTGGGTCTTGCCGCCGGACAGGTGCTGTCCCGCATGGGGGACGTGTTCGGCACGACCGTGAACCTCGCGAGCCGCCTGACAGCGATGGCGAAACCCGGCGGCACTCTGGTCGACCCGCAGACGCGGGCGCATCTGGCCGACGACTCCCGATTCGTGCTGCGTGGCCAGCGCGGTCGGCCGGTGCGCGGGTTCGGGGTGCTGCGGCCGTATGTGCTCAGCCGAGGTGTGGCTGCCCCCTGACCGGGCTCCCCTACGCTACGGATGTGGACACCCATGATCTGACGTCGCTGTCCGAAACGGCCAAAGCGGGGGGCGCGAGCAAGTATCACGAGGCCAACGCCCGCCGGGGCAAGATGTTCGCCCGCGACCGGATCGATCGGCTGGTAGACGCGGGAAGTTTCGTCGAGGACGGCTTGTACGCCAATGTGAAGGCCGAGGCGCTGCCTGCTGATGGTGTGGTGACGGGGACCGCGACGATTGAGGGCCGGACGGTATGCCTGATGGCCAACGACTCGACGGTGAAGGCGGGCTCCTGGGGCGCACGCACGGTCGAGAAGATCATCCGGATCATCGAAGTGGCTTACAAGCTTGGCGTTCCCATGGTCTACCTGGTGGACTCCGCCGGCGCCCGGATCACCGACCAGGTCGACCTGTTCCCCGGCCGGCGCGGTGCGGGCAAGATCTTCCACACCCAGGTCCGTGCCAGCGGCGCGATCCCGCAGGTCTGTGCGCTGTTCGGACCCTCGGCTGCGGGTGGTGCCTATATCCCGGCATTCTGCGACATCGTGATCATGGTCGAGGGCAACGCCAGCATGTACCTCGCCAGCGACCGCATGGTGCAGATGGTGACCGGCGAGAAGACGACGCTGGAGGAGATGGGCGGTGCGCGCGTGCACTGCGCGGAGTCCGGCGTCGGGCACATGCTGGTGCGCAGCGAGGCGGACGCGCTGCTCGGCGTCAAGCGCTACCTGTCTTACCTTCCGGAGAACTGGCGGCAGGACCCCCCCGCGGCCGAGCCTGTAGCTCCGACCAGCGTCGACCTGCGGGCGCTGGTGCCGGAGTCCGAGCGGCAAGCCTTCGACATGTATCGCTACATCCGCGGACTCGTGGATGCGGATTCGTTCTTCGAGATCCACGCGTTGTGGGCGACCGAACTCATCGTGGGTTTCGCGCGGATGGACGGCGAGGTGGTCGGCCTGGTGGCCAACAACTCGATGTCCAAAGGCGGGGCGCTGTTCGTGGATTCCGCCGACAAGGCCTCGCGCTTCGTGCAGTTGTGCGACGCGTTCAACGTGCCGCTGATCTTCCTGTCCGACGTGCCCGGCTTCATGGTGGGCACGCAGGTCGAGAAGCAGGGGATCATCCGCCACGGCGCCAAGATGATCACAGCAATCAGCGAGGCCACTGTGCCGAAGTTCTGTGTGGTCGTGCGCAAGGCCTACGGTGCCGGTCTATACGCGATGGCGGGGCCGGGGTTCGACCCCGACGCCACGATCGCCCTGCCTACGGCCAAGATCGCGGTCATGGGCGCAGAGGCCGCCGTGAACGCGGTTTATGCGAACAAGATCGCGGCACTGGAGACCGAGAACGAGCGGACCAAATTCATCCTGGCCAAGCGCGAGGAGTACGAGCAGGACATCGACGTCATGCGGCTTGCCTCGGAGCTGGTCGTGGACGCGGTCGTGGAGCCGGAGGACCTGCGCGGCGAGTTGATCATCCGCATCGCTCGGGCACGCACGAAGGACCGCGCGTTCTCCGACCGCCGGCACGGGGTGACCCCGGTTTGATCCGGCCGTGGCCCGACCTGGCCGGACTGGACCGACTGTGGGGACCAACCGATCCCTTGGGTGCGGAACTCCGGCTGCAGTTCCCGGACCGCTGGACCCGGTACTACACGTTGCCCGATGGCGAACGCATCGCCCGCACCGATGAGCAGCGGGCCGAGCAGATGTACCGGTACCTGGCAGTCCAGAACGCTTTGGGCACGCCCGCGTTGGTGACGACTTGTGAGTCCGGTCTGGTGCCGGCTGCCCATTGGCGGGATGCGGGCGGGTTCACCGTCTACGCCAGCGCCGTGGACTCCGCCGAGGACCTGGTGCCGCTGTTGCGAATGGTCGCCGACGACCAGGCTTACGAGGTCATCGTGGCGCCTACGGATCTGAGCTGGCTGGTGCACCCGTACGACGGTGGGATCGACGTCATCGGACCGGAGTTGGACTTCGCGGACTGGCGCTCACCGCGTGCTGACGGTTTGTGACGCAGCGGTTAGACCGGGACATAGGTGTGGCAGCGGCGTGCCTGGGAGGTGAAGCCGCAATCGGTTAGCACTCAGGGCATCGGTGAGCACGCCGGGCGCCTAAACGCCGTCCGCTGGGCTAACGGATGCCCGGAATGCTCACGGATCGGTCGTGTTGAGATCCGGGCCACCAACGCAGCGCGTCAGACGATGGCCTCGTCGGCCAGCACCTGGTCCGGAACCTCGGGGAAGACCCACTTGCGGTAACTCCAGAACCGGAACAGAGTGCCCAAGCCGAGGCCGATGATGTTGGCGCTGATGTTGTCAGCCAGCGGGCTGGTCAGCCCGAGCGCATAGTGACTGAACCACAGGCAGCCCAGCGTGATCAGCAGGGCAATGCCATTCAGGACGAAGAAGAGCACGTACTCCCGCAGGTAGCTCGTGCGGCCTCGGTCGGAGAACGTCCAAATCCGGTTGCCGATGTAAGCCACGGTCGTCGCGACAATCACCGAAATCACCTTGGCGGTCAGCGGCTTGTCGTACAGCGGGCCCTCGCCTCCTGCGAAGCGCAGCAGGTTGAAGAGTCCTACGTCCACCACGAGCGCGATGAGCCCGACGGCGCCGAACTTGGCAATTTGGTGCAACAGATCCTCGAAGCGCAGCCATAGAGACTTCACAGCAACGGGGAGGCTCACCACTCCAGGGTACCCGCGAGACCGCCCAACTACTCTGGTCACGACACGTGATTTCGCTCACCGAAAGGGCGCCGCGATGGATTCCAGACTCACCCCCGAGCATGAGGCGCTGCGCAAGACCGTTGCGTCGTTCGCCCAGGACGTGGTGGCCCCGGTTATTGGCGACTACTACATGCGTGGCGAGTTCCCCTACCCCCTGGTGGCGCAGATGGCGCAGATGGGCCTGTTCGGCCTTCCCTTCCCCGAGGAGTACGGCGGTATGGGCGGGGACTACACCGCGTTATGTGTGGCGATCGAGGAACTGGCGCGGGTCGACTCGTCGTTGGCCATCACGTTGGAGGCCGGGGTCAGCCTGGGCGCGATGCCGATCTACCGGTTCGGCTCCGACGAACTCAAAGCCGAGTGGCTGCCGAAGCTCACCTCGGGTCAGATGCTCGGGGCGTTCGGTCTGACTGAGCCGGGCGCCGGATCCGACGCGGGCGGCACCCAGACCACCGCAGTGCTGGACGGTGACCAGTGGGTGATCAACGGCACCAAGGCGTTCATCACCAACTCCGGCACCGACATCACCGGCTTGATCACGGTGACGGCGGTGACCGGGGAGCACAACGGCCGCAAGGAGATCTCCAGCATCCTCGTGCCGTCCGGCACGCCGGGGCTCACCGTCGCGGCGCCGTACAAGAAGGTCGGCTGGGACGCTTCCGACACTCACGAGGTCAACCTCGTCGACGTGCGGGTCCCTGCGTCCAACCTCGTGGGCGAGCGCGGCCGCGGCTACGCGCAGTTCCTGAGCATCCTGGACGAGGGCCGGATCGCGATCGCCGCGCTGGCGACTGGGCTGTCGCAGGGGTGCGTGGACGAGTCGGTCAAATACGCCCACGAGCGTGAGGCATTCGGCCGCCCGATCGGGGCGAACCAGGGTTTGCAGTTCCAGATCTCCGACATGGCCGTTCGTGCGCACATGTCGCGGCTGGTCTGGCGGGACGCCGCCGGACGGATGGAACGCGGCGAGCCGTTCAAGCAGCAGGCTGCGATCGCGAAGCTCTACACGTCGGAGGCCGCGATGGATAACGCGCGCGCCGCGACGCAGGTGCACGGCGGCTACGGCTTCATGCTCGAGTACCCGGTCGGCCGGTTCTACCGCGACGCCAAGATCCTGGAGATCGGGGAAGGCACCAGCGAGGTGCAGCGCATGCTCATCGCCCGTGACCTCGGGCTGCCGGATGCGTGAACTGCCCGTCGGCACGCCCCGGGTCGGGATCATCGGCGGCGGACAGCTCGCCCGCATGAGCCAACAGCCGGCCATCGCCCTGGGCATCCAGTTACACGTGCTGGCCGATTCGGCTGGTGACAGCGCGGCGTTGGTCATTCCGGCAACCTCGGTCGGTGCGGCGACAGACGCCGAGGCGATCCTGCGGCTGGCCGAGCAGGTGGACGTCATCACGTTCGACCACGAGCACGTGCCGCAGGAGATCGTTCACGCGCTCGAAGATGCAGGACACGCGGTGTATCCCGGCTCGGAGGCGCTGCTGTACGCACAGGACAAGGCGCTCATGCGGCGGCGGCTGGGGGATGCCGGGTTCCCGATGCCGCGATGGGCCGTCGTTGAGTCGGCAGCGGACGTTGCTGCCTTCGGAGAATGGCCGCTGGTGCTCAAGGCCTCCAAAGGCGGGTACGACGGCAAGGGCGTCTGGGTGGTCTCCGACGAAACCCAGGCCGGCGATGTGATGAGCCACGACCTCGGGCCGGGGGCGGTCTGGATCGTCGAGGAGATGGTGGCGTTCACCCAGGAGATCGCTGTCCAGGTGGCCCGTTCGCCGCACGGCCAGGCCGTCGCCTACCCGCCCGTGCAGACCGTGCAGGCCGACGGTATCTGTGTCGAGGTGATCGCCCCGAGCGCCCCGCACAGCACTGGCAGCGAAGAGGCCGAGGAGCTCGCTTTGCGTGTGGCCAAGGAACTCGGGGTGGTGGGGATGCTGGCAGTAGAGCTCTTCGACACCCCTGACGGCTTGGTCATCAACGAACTCGCGATGCGACCGCACAACTCCGGGCACTGGACGATCGAGGGTGCGGTCACCTCGCAGTTCGAGAACCACCTGCGGGCTGTTCTGGACCTGCCGCTGGGTGACCCGCGTCCCCGGCAGCCGGTGGCAGTCATGGCCAACGTCCTCGGTGGCGAGCACCCGGACCTGCATGCGGCGTTCAAACATGTGCTGGCTCGGGACCCCGCGCTGAAGGTGCACTTGTATGGCAAAGGGGTGCGGCCGGGGCGCAAGGTGGGACACGTGACGGCGCTCGGCGAGGATCTGACCTCGACGCGCGAGCGTGCCCGCCACGCCGCCGACTACTTCCAGGGAGTGCATCGATGAGTGAGCCGCGCGTCGCAGTCGTCATGGGCAGTGATTCCGACTGGCCAGTGATGTCGGCCGCGGTCGAGGCGTGCCGGGAGTTCGACGTGGAATGCGTGGCCGACGTGGTCTCGGCGCACCGGATGCCCGAGGAGATGCTCGAGTTCGGACGGACTGCCGCCGCTCGCGGTCTGCAGGTCATCATTGCCGGCGCGGGCGGCGCGGCACATCTGCCGGGCATGCTCGCATCCGTCACCCCTTTGCCCGTGATTGGAGTGCCCGTTCCACTGAAGGTGCTCGACGGGCTGGACTCGCTGCTGTCGATCGTGCAGATGCCAGCTGGGGTGCCCGTGGCGACTGTGGCGGTGGGCAACGCCCGCAACGCCGGGCTGCTGGCAGTGCGGATCCTCGCGGCGACTGACTCGGACCTTCAGCAGCGGGTATGTGAGTTTCAGGCGACCCTGCGAGACACCGCGGCGGCGAAGGGCGAAATCGTGCGGAAGGCGAACCGATGAGCGACGGCCTTGCCTGCGCGTTGCCCGGGGGCGGTCCGGTGCCCGGCGACGAGGTGGTGCGGCGCCTGCTTGCTGATGCCCAGTTGTGGTTCATCGTGGGGCTGAGCGACAACCCTGCACGCGCTGCCCATGGGGTGGCTGAGTTCCTGCTGCGCAAGGGCAAGACGATCGTGCCCGTCCACCCGAAGGCCGAGGATGTGTTCGGGCAGGCTGGTTTCCACACCGTCGAGGAGGCCACTGCCGCCATCGGGACTCCGGACGTCGTGGATTGCTTCGTCCGCTCGGAGTTGGTGGGTCCGGTGGTGGATTCCGCGATCTCCGTCGGTGCGGGAGCGGTGTGGATGCAACTGCGTGTCATCGACGAGGCCGCGGCAGCCCGCGCGCGGGATGCAGGCCTGGACGTGGTGATGGACCGTTGCCCGGCCGCGGACTGGGGCCGGCTGGGCCCGCGTTGAGCCGGGGTTATGTGCCAGATCGGCAACCTAGTGGTACGTCTGGCACATGGCCTCCGCGAAAGCGGTCCTCGATCAGTCCACCGAGAACGTCGGCGTGATCACGGCCCGGGCCAGCGTGTGGAACATGATCTGCGCGCCGACGATGGCGTTCGGGGTGTCGGGTGCGAGGTCGAGATGCTCCACGTCCAAGGCGTGGACCGCGAAGTAGTACCGGTGCTCGTGATCGCCAGGTGGCGGCGAGGCGCCCTGGTAGCCGTCGGTGCCGAAGTCGGTGCGGAACTCCACGGCCCCGGCGGGCAGTCCGTCGGGACTCGCCCCGCGCGCCAATTCGGTCACGTCGACCGGGATGTTGATCACCTGCCAGTGCCACCACCCACTCTGGCTTGGGGCGTCGGGGTCAAAACAAGTGATCGCGAAACTGCGCGTCCCGCTTGGGAATCCCGACCATGTCAGATGCGGCGAGAGGTTGTCCCCGCCAGCGCTGCCGTGCACATGACGCAGCGGGGTCACAGCCCCGTCATAGATGTCCGGGCTGGTAACGGCGAAGGCGGGAACGTCGGGCAGGTAGTCGAAGGGTCCGCCGGGGCGGTTGCGCGTCAGGTCCACATCTCCACCCTAGGTGGGGGCACTCAGTTGCTGCAGTAGTCGAGCAGTTTCGGCGGAAGTCCGGCGCTGGCGGTTCCGCAGATCTTGTCGGACGTGGACACGTCCCATGTGCCTCCGGCGTCCTTCAGGAAGAACACCGTCGGTCCCGGGTTGACCTCGGTGGCCGCCCACTGCGTGCCGGCGACATCGGCGCAGTCGAAGCGCACCATTTCCGAGCCTTCCGGGATCGCCGCCAGAATCGCATCCTCGGAGCACAGGTCGCTAGTGGCCGAAGGGGAGGCGGTGGTCTGGGTCGGCATGGGGGCCGCACTAGTCGGCGCAGCGGCGGACGGGCTTGCGGCGGAATCCGACGACGAGTTGGAGCAGCCGGAAAGGGCGGCCACGCTCAAAGCGCCAGCGGCCAGAAGTGTCGCGAGTCTCTTCTCCACGTCGCCATCCTGCCGGAGTCGGTTCCAGGTTCGCGCGAACGACACTGGCGTTTGGGTAGCCTCGGCAGCGTGACAGTGGGCAGGCCTGCGCGCACTCGAAAGGCCCGTGCCGCCCGCCGCCGCAGCCGGCGCGTCGCGGCATCGGGAAGCGACCTCACCGCCGAGCAGTGGCAGGCGATTCTTGATGCGTGGGCGGCCTGCGCGTACTGCGGAGCAGCGGGTGCCGCGCTGCAGAAGGACTGCGTGTTGCCCATCTCACGCGGTGGCCGCTACACGATCGACAACGTCGTGCCTGCCTGCCGCTCGTGCAATACGAGCAAGTGCAATGAGGAGGTCACGTCGTGGATGCGGCGGCGGCGATTTGATGAGCCTGCCTTCCTACGCCGCTGGGTTGAAGTGAGCGCTGCGCTTCGAGCGGTCTGAATCCGCGCGCCGACGAGTGCGATCTACGATGGCGGCATGGACGATGTCTACCGCCTCCCCGAAGAACACCGCGAACTCCAGCAGGCCGTGCGGGCCCTGGCCCAGGACAAGATCGCACCTCGTGCCGCGGAGATCGACGAGACCGGGCAGTTCCCGTGGGACGTCTACGAAGCGCTGGCTGCAAGTGGCTTCCACGCGATTCACATCCCGGAGGAGTACGGCGGCAGCGGTGGGGACAACCTCGCGTCCTGCATCGTCATCGAAGAGGTGGCCCGGGTCTGCGGGTCGTCCAGCCTGATCCCGGCCGTCAATAAACTCGGCACCACGCCGGTGCTGGTCGGCGGCGACGAGGCGATCAAGTCTCGCTACATGCCCGAGGTGGCCAGCGGCGAGGCGATGTTCTCCTACGCCCTCAGCGAGCCGGAGGCAGGATCGGATGCCGCCAGCATGAAGAGCCGCGCGGTCAAGCAGGGTGACACCTGGGTGCTCAACGGCGCGAAGCGCTGGATCACCAACGCGGGCGTCTCGAAGTACTACACGGTCATGGCCAGCACTGAACCCGAGGGCGGGGCGCGCGGCATCAGCGCCTTCGTTGTGCATGCCGATGACCCGGGCTTCACGCTCGGAGCCGAGGAGCGCAAGCTCGGCATCAAGGGTTCACCGACCCGCGAGCTCTACTTCGACAACGTCGAACTGCCCGCCGACCGCATGATCGGTGCTGAGGGAACGGGGTGGGTGACGGCTATGAAGACCCTCGACCTGACCCGGATCTGCATCGGTGCGCAAGCTGTCGGTCTGGCCCAAGGCGCCCTGGACGTGGCCTTGGACTACGCCAAGGAGCGCAAGCAGTTCGGCAAGTCCATCGCGGACTTCCAGGCGATCCAGTTCATGCTCGCCGACGCCGCCATGCAGATCGAGGCAGCCCGGCAACTGACGTACTACGCGGCGGCCGCGGGGGAGCGCAAGGACGAGCGCACCACCTTCCTGGGTAGCGCCGCCAAGTGCCTGGCGTCGGACACCGCGATGAAGGTGACCACCGATGTCGTGCAGATCCTTGGTGGCTATGGCTACGTGAAGGACTACCCGGCCGAGCGGTTCATGCGCGACGCGAAGATCACCCAAATCTACGAGGGCACCAACCAGATCCAGCGCGTCGTGATGGCGCGGCAGCTGCTGAAGTAGGCCCGCAGCCCCCGGTTTCGGTCACTCAGAGGTCACCCAGTGACCGGAAGATGACCGAAACCGCAGCTCTGCTGGACTCCCTGGAGGGCCGGCGCTAGCCGCAGATGTCGTCGCTGGCCTTGCGCGGGGTGTCGCTGGCGGTCGGGTCCTTGTACGCCACCGTGCGCAGCCCGGTGTAGTCGCTGCCGATCGTGACCCGGAACGTCGACCCGAGACCGGCCACCGCCACCGTCTTGGCATCGGGAAGAGCAGCTTCCAGCGTCTTGAGGGACACGTCGTAACCGGGGTCATACTCGATCGTCGTCTGTGTGAGTGTGGCCGGCAGCGGCGAACCGGCCACGGAGTACCCGGCGGTCACGAAGTCGTCGTAGGCGTCTGTGTCTTCGCCGAGGATCTGCACCGAGATGTTCCCGGGCGCGACGTCCACCCGCGGCGCCGATGGCTTGTCAGGAATCGGGGTGTCGTTGGTCAGAGCGGTGAAGATGTCCTGGGCGCCGACCTTGTCCCACACCACGACGTTGCCCATCTCGCCCATCGACTTCTCGCCGATCACGGGGACGGTGCGGAACGTCACCTGCGACGGGTTGACCGAGGACAGCCGGCGGGTGAGCGCCATAACTTGTGAGTTGTCCAGACCTTGGTCCACCCGCATGCTGCCCAGGATCGCGCTGACGAACTCGGAGGCCCGCGCCGGATCCAGCAGCACCTCGGAGCTGGCGGCCTTGCGGACCATGCTGGCCACAAAGGTCTGCTGGCGCTGCATCCGGCCGATGTCGGCGGTCGGATCGAACTCCCGGGCCCGGACGTAGGCAAGAGCGTCACGGCCCTTGACGGTGGAACGTCCCGCCGGCAGATTCAGCCCCGACGGCGGGTCGTAGATGGCAGCCGGTGCGCAGACCTCCACCCCGCCGAGGGCGTTGACCATCTTGACGAAGCCGGCGAAGTTGATCTCGAGGTAGTGATCGATGCGGACGTCGGTGAGACCTTCCACGGTCTTCACGAGCAGCGGCGCGCCGCCGAAGGCGTAGGCGCTGTTGAGCTTGCCCTGCGACTCGGCCACCTGCTGGCCGTTCTCGTCGGTGTGCGCCGGGATCGTGGCCAACGTGTCCCGCGGCAGGCTGACCACGC
This sequence comes from Candidatus Nanopelagicales bacterium, assembly GCA_037045455.1. Lineage (GTDB taxonomy): Bacteria > Actinomycetota > Actinomycetes > S36-B12 > UBA10799 > JADKAV01. Next base: position 46,693 of record JBAOIN010000007.1, read on the forward strand.
TCACCGAACCGTCGCGGCCGATGTGGGCCAGCATCATCGTGTCGGTGCGCTGGCCGTAGACGTCCCAGCCGGTGTGCAATTTGCGGACCTGCTTGTCGGACAGGCCGGCCCGGCTGTCCGAACCGACCACGAGGAACGTCAGCGGTTCCCCGGCCGCCGGTGCCGGGCGGTCCTCGCCGAACGCGTCGATGCGTTGGACCTGCCCCGCATAGTGACGCACCGTGGCCCAGGCCGCGCCACTTCCGAGCAGGATGACAGCAGCGAAAACAGTGGCGATCACGCGCGTGTAGCGCTGAAACTGCACGTGGTGAACCCTTTCCTTCAAGCGGATTCCACGGTAACCAGCGATCCGGCCGATCCCGGGGACCCGCAACTCGCGCGTGTCTGCGTTCGAAACCTGGCCGCCAGCTGGGTCTGCCGCCTCGACACGCCGCACCTGTCGGAGTTAACCCGGCGTGTTGCCTCGTCAGTGGCCAGGTTTCGAACGCCGCCGGGCGCAGCGACCCGGGCCAGCGCCGCGTAGCCTGGCACCGATGAACACCGAACTCCCCGGCGTGGCCGTCATCATGCCGGTGCTCAACGAGGAACTGCACCTCGCCGAGTCGGTGGCGGCGATCACCGGGCAGGACTACGCCGGGCCGACCTGCAGATCGCGCTGGCGCTGGGGCCGTCGACCGATGGCACCGACGAGGTCGCCGCCGCGCTCGCGGCCGGCGACCCGCGGATCGTGCTCGTGCCGAACCCGACCGGGCCGTACGCCCGCCGGCGCTCAACGCCGCGCTCGGCGGCGACCAGTCATCCGACGTCGTGGTCCGCGTGGACGGCCACGCGCTCGCTGCCGCCGGACTACGTCAGCCGTCAGCGGTCGAGGTCGCTGGAGCGCACCGGCGCCGACAACGTCGGCGGGATCATGGCCGCGGAGGGCGACGACGCCGTTCGAGCGGGCCGTGGCCCGTGCGATGACCGTCGCCGCTCGGGGTAGGCGCGGCGTCGTTCCACACCGGCGGCGAGGAGGGCGAAGCGCCCACCGTCTACCTCGGGGCCTTCCGCCGGTCGGCGATCGAGCGGGTCGGGCGGCTACGACGAGGCCTACGTGCGCGCGCAGGACTGGGAGATGAACCACCGGATCCGCGCAGACCGGCGGACTGGTCTGGTTCACCCCGCGGATGCAGGTCATCTACCGGCCGCGGCCGACGGTGAAAGCCCTGGCCAAGCAGTACTTCCATTACGGCCGATGGCGCCGCGAGATCGTGCGTCAGCACCGTACCGTCAGTCCGCGGTATCTGGCACCGCCCGTGGCCCTGACCGCGGTCGCAACCGGATTGGCAGGGGCCACAGTGGCCGCAGTGACCGGGCGCAAGCGCGCCTGGCTTGGTCTGCTGCCGGCCGCCGGGTACCTCGCCCTGATCGCCGTCGGTTCAACCGCGATCAGTCGTCAGCAGCCGGCGGCGGTGCGAGCCCGGGTGCCGGTCGCGCTGGTCACGATGCACATGAGCTGGGGGGCCGGATTCCTCACCAGCCCCGGAGATCTCCGGACGTGACGATCACAGCGATCATCTGCGCCTTCGGGGATCAGCCGTACTTGGCCGACGCAGTGACGGCGCTACAGGCCAGTCGCGCAGTAGATCCGGACATCATCGTCGTGGACAACGGCAGTCCACAGGCGAAGGACCTGACCGGTGTGACAGTTCTCGATCCGGGCCGCAACACCGGCTTCGCGGGTGGATGCAACCTCGCAGCGCGGGCGGCGCAAGGGCAGACCCTGGTCTTCGTCAACAGTGACGCGCTGGTCGATCCGGACTGTCTTGCTCACCTGCAACGTGCCGCAGCCGAGGGAGACCTGGTCGGCGCCACGATCCTGCTGGCCGACGGTTCGGGCGTGAACAGCTGGGGGAACCCCGTGCATCTGCTCGGATTCTCGTGGGCGGGCGGGTACGGACAACCGGAGACGGCCGCTGCTGACGGCAACGTCGCCAGCGTGTCCGGGGCGGTGTTCGCAGTCCGCCGGGACGTCTACTGGGAACTCGGGGGCATGGATGAGCAGTACTTCGCCTACGGCGAGGACGTCGATCTTTCGCTGCGAACACTGCTGGCCGGCCGTGCTGTACGCGTGATTCCGCAGGCGCTGGCCAGGCATCATTACGACTTTTCGCGCAACCCGAACAAGATGTACCTGCTGGAGCGCAACCGGCTGATCACCGTGCTTACCACCTACCGAGGGGGCACTCTGCTCGCGCTGGCGCCACTGGCGGTGGCTGCCGAAGGCGCGATTGCCTTGCGCAGCGCCCGGGAGGGATGGTGGCGGGAGAAGGTCGCCGGCTGGCGCTGGCTGGCCGGGCATCGAAGGTACCTGCGCCAGCGCCGCAACCGGATCCAGGGCACCCGCCGGTGCGACGACGCCGATCTGCTGGCGCATCTGAGCGTCGATCTGGATCCGCCGTCCCGATTCGGCATGTCTGTGCCGCCTGCCTACCGGCGGCTCATCGTGGGCTATTGGAACGCCGTGGGTGCCCGGATCGCGCGAGTGGCTGGGGGCGGTAAGCAACCACGGTTGTGAGACTCCGGCGCAGGTGTGAGCGATGGGAGCGGCCGTCTACATCTCCCAGCCGCATGGGCGCGGTTGTCCACGCTCTGCGTCGGCGCCGGATCGCCAGACTCGGAGGCTGATTGCGTGCCCGCCGACTACCCTGGCATTAGGGGTGGTTGCTCACGGACGTACACCGAATGTCCGTGGCGGGGCAAGCGAAGGTGGTGACCTTCCATCATGACCAGCGGCAGGCCGGATATGGCGATGAGTGAGGCCGGGGGTGTGCCCGAGGAACTTGAGTACCCCGCCGAGATCGATCTTCCGATCACTGACACTGCTGGAGCCATCCCGGGCCGGAACGCGGCACTTCAGCCCGAACGTCTCTTGTATGCCGTGCGCAGCGATGACGGCTGGGCCGACGTCACGGCAGGACAGTTCAACGAGCGGGTGTGTGCGGTGGCCAAGGGTCTGGTGGCGCGCGGGATCACGCCCGGATCGCCGGTGGCCATTCTGTCGGCCACCCGTTACGAGTGGACCGTTCTGGACTTCGCGTTGTGGCGGATCGGCGCGTTCGCAGTGCCGATCTACGACTCGTCGTCGGCCGAACAGATCGCCTGGATCCTGACCGACAGCGCGGCGGTTGCGGTGATCGTCGAGGATCAGGCGGGTGTGCAACGGGTGCGCGAGGCGGTGCCGGAGCCACCGCCGCTGTGGAGCATGGAAGACGAGCTGCTGGATGGCCTGGCCGAGGAAGGGGTCGGCGTCTCAGATGCTCAATTGGACGCGCAGCTGGCCGAAGCGAGACCGCAGGACCCGGCCACGATCGTCTATACCTCGGGCACGACGGGCCGGCCGAAGGGTTGCGTCATCACGCACGCGAACCTGCTGTTCGTCGTGCGCACTCTCGTGGCCACGACACAGCCGGTGGTCAGCGAGTCAGCTGCGAAAACGGTGTTGTTCCTGCCGCTGGCGCATGTGCTCGGCCGCGGCGCGCAGGTCTACTGCGCGGAGGGCGGGATGCAGGTGGCGCATTGCCCAGCGCCCAAACAATTGCCCGCCGACATGCTCAGCGTGCGGCCGACGTTCCTGGTCGGCGTGCCGCGGATCTTCGAGAAGATCTTCAACGCCTCTCAGCAGAAAGCCCACGCAGAGGGCAAGGGCCGCATCTTCGAGCGCGCCGCGAAGGTGGCCATCGAGTACGGACGCGCGAGCAGGACGGGCAAGCCGTCGCTGCGGCTTCGCGCCGAACACGCCATCTTTGACCGGCTGGTCTACGGGAAACTGCGCGCGGCGATGGGTGACCGGCTGCACTTCGCCATCACCGGAGGCGCCAGCCTCGGCGAGCGGCTCGGGTACTTCTACGCGGGCATAGGGCTCACGGTCATGGAGGGCTACGGGCTGACCGAGACCACCGCCTCCGCAACGTTCAACAGAGCGGAGAATCCGCGGATCGGCACCGTCGGACAGCCGATGCCGGGCACAGCGGTCCGGATCGACGAAGACGGCGAGATTCTGGTGCGCGGGCCACAGGTCATGGCTGGTTATCACAACAGCCGGGCAGCCACCGACGAGGTGATCGACAACGAGGGCTGGTTCCGCACCGGCGACATGGGCGCTCTCGATGCGGAGGGCTTCCTGCGGATCACCGGGCGCAAGAAGGAGATCATCGTGACGGCCGGCGGCAAGAACGTGGCACCGTCGGTCCTGGAAGATCGCATGCAGGCGCACAACCTGATCGGTCCCACGATGGTCGTGGGCGAAGGGCGGCCGTTCATCGGCGCGCTGATCACACTGGATCCCGACGCACTGGCGGTTTGGGCGCGCCAGCACGGCAAGCAGGGCACCACGCCGGCCGGCCTGCACGACGACCCCGACCTGCGGGCACTGGTGCAGGCGGCCGTCGATGATGCCAACGCCGCTGTGTCCAAAGCGGAGTCGATCCGGTCCTGGCGGCTGCTCGACGCGTCCTTCACAGAGAACTCGGGGCACCTCACGCCCACCCAGAAACTCAAGCGCAACGTCGTAGCCGGGGACTACGCGGAGGAGATCGACGCGATCTACGGATCGCCCCATCCCTGAGCACGGGGCGAGGTTCGCCCTAGCGATGCCTGATCGGGGGATACAGTCGGGTCGATGGGGCTCAGTGTTGTCGTCGCCTGCCATGACGTGGCGGAGTTCTTGCCCGCATGCCTGGATTCATTGCTCGCCCAGCAGGTCCCCCCGGACCAGGTCATCCTGGTCGACGACGGGTCCACCGACGCCACCTCCGCGATCTGTGCCGAGTATGCGCAAGCGCACGCGGGCTGGCAGGTCGTGACCGGACCGGGCAGCGGGCCCGGCGGAGCGCGCACCCTCGGCCTGGAGCACGTGACGCACGAGTACCTCGCGTTCGTCGACGGGGACGATGTCGTGCCGGAGGACGGCTTCCGGATTCTGCTCAGTTCGCTGCGCCGCACCGGTTCGGATATCGCCTGCGGCGACGTGCTGCGCTACGACGGCGCGCAACTGACTCCCAGCGGTCCACATCGCAACGCCATCCTGGCCACGAAGCTGCGCACGACGATCCACAAAACGCCGTCGCTGATCTACGACACCACGTCCTGGAACAAGGTCTTCCGGACTCAGTTCTGGCGCGATGCGGGACTGCACTTCGCCGCGAACGTCACGTACGAGGATCTGCCGGTTATGGTGGCTGCCCACGCACGCGCCCGCTCGGTGGACGTGCTCAAGGCGCCGGTCTACTGGTGGCGGCGGCGGATCGACTCCGACGCCTCGATCACCCAGCGGCGCGGCGAGCTCGGCAACCTGCGCGACCGCATGAACGCCATCGACGCCGTGGAGGCGCTGACCGCTGACGACGAGTACCTCAAGCGCATCCATGACCGCAAGGTGCTCACGTTCGACATTCCGCTGTACCAGCCGTTCTACGCCGGCGCCGACCCGCAGTATCAGCAGTTGTTCATGGAACGGGTGGGCGCGCTCGTGCGGCGCACGCTTCCGGACGTGTTGCTGGAACTGCCGCCCCGTGACCGGGTCCGCTACCACCTGATCGAGCAGGGCGACCGCGACCGGCTGCTGGAGTTCCTGGAGTTCGAGCGGGATCCCTACGCCATCCGCAAGACCGTTCCCGGTGACGGTGTGACCTACGCGGCACTGCCATTCCTGGGCGAACCGGGTTTCCCCGACGAGTTGTACATCTGGGGCAAGGCGCAGCCCGTCGTGTCAGAGGTGGAGAGTGTCGCGTGGACCAAGGAGGGCCTGGCCGTCACGGGCTACGCCTACCTCGAGGGGATCGACTCCGGAGGTCCCGAGCAGCGCAAACTCAGCGTGCGGTTGCTGGGCGGCGAGGAGCCGGTTGGATTGCCGGTCAAGTGGATCCAGCGCGAGGACCTGACCGCCAGGGAACTCACTGCGGAGGTTACCTACGACAACGTCGGGCTGTCGTTCACGATCGGTTTCGACGTCCTGCCCGACGAGGGACTGCGCCGCGTGGACGTGTTTGTGGCCGCGCCGGGCGGTAAGCGCCGAGTGCCGCTGTCCGGGACCTACGACGGCGCCGCGCACTTGCCCCGCCGGCTGGTCCTGCCCGATGGCCGGATCGTTGTTGTGCGCTGGCGCGGGGAGAACTTCGCGGTCATGGTCTACCCGCCGCAGCCCATGGTGCGCGAGATGGCAGTGCCGGCGCCAGACGTCCTCCGGGTGGAGTTCGACCAGGTGCTGCCCGACGCCCAGGTCATCGCCCGCCGCCGCGACGACTACGAGCAGGTCGCGGTGCCGATGGCGAACTCCGTGGAACTCGATGTGTCCGGCCTGCCTGCGCTGGACACCCTCAACCAGATCGAGTTCGACATCCTCATCGAACAACCCGGGGACGAGGAACCGCAGCCGGCCATCGTCCATCCTGCAACCGCCGAGCTGTTGCAGACTCATGGCGACCAGGAGTACTACGCGCGAGCGGGAATCACCGGCGGTCTGGTGATCACCGTGCGCGAGCCGCGCCCGCGCCTGCTGCAGTGGCGCTATACGAAAGCTGGGCTGGAACTCACCGGGGACCGGGCAGGCGGCCTGCGCAGCCTCGTGCTGGAAAATCGCAACGAAGTCCGCGAGCGGTACCCGGTCGAGCGGCAGGACCAGGCCTGGCGGGCACTGCTGCCGGCCAAGGACACCGGCGACCAGGTCGGCATTCGGCATCTGCCCGTGGGTCGCTGGAGCCTGTTGACCCAGGACGACGTGCCCTTCCATGTCGCGCAGGCCACCCGCGAGACGATGACCGCGCCGGAATGGCACGACCTCGACGGCGTCAAAGCCGGCCTGCGTGCGCGGCGCAGCGCCACCGCTGCCTTGCAGATCGACCCAGCCGGTGACATCCGGCCGCCCGGGTTGCACGGCCGCCGCACGATCGTGGAGGAGTACTACCCCAAGCGCCGGCGCAAGCGGCTGCAGAAGGTCATCCTGTTCGAGAACTGGAAGGGCAAGCAGTACAGCGACAACCTGCGTGGCATCGACGAGGAGTTGCGTCGTCGGCGGGATCGCCGCAAGCGGATCTGGGTGGTGCGCGACAACGGCGTGCGGATGCCTGACGGAGTGCAGACCGTGCTGCGCTTCAGTCCCGAGTACTACGACCTGCTGGCGCGCGCTCGCTGGGTGGTGGCAAATGACTCCATCGACCCCAGCTACGTCAAGCGGACCGATGGCCAAATCTACCTTCAAACGTGGCATGGGACTCCGCTGAAGAAGGTCGGCCAGGACATCGAGAAGGTGAACTTCGCTCGTAAGGGATACCTCGAGTCCTTCGCGCAGGAGAGTGCGAAGTGGAACTGGCTGGTCAGTCCTAACGAGTACTCCTCGCAGATCATGAGCCGGGCGTTCGGTGTGGGCCCGGACCGGATCCTCGCGACCGGCTACCCGCGCAACGACATCTTCTACCGAACGGCCGAGCGCGAGGCCAGGGCCGCAACGACCCGCGCGCGGCTGGGCTTGGACCCGTCGCAGAAGGTCGTGCTGTATGCCCCAACTTGGCGCGACGATCGTTATGACGAGCGCGGGCGCTACATCTTCGACCTCAAGCTCAACGTCGAGGCGATGCGTGAGCAGTTCGGCGGGAGCCACGTGTTGCTCTTGCGCGGCCATCATCTGCTGGCCACGCGCACGGCCATCGCGACCGGCGACGGATTCGTGCGCAACGTCTCGACCTACCCGGACATCGCGGACCTCTACCTGATCGCCGATGTGCTGATCACGGACTACTCCTCGGTGATGTTCGACTTCGTCAACACCGGCCGGCCCATGCTGTTCTACACCTGGGACCTCGACGATTACTCCGGCCGGGTGCGGGGACTCTACTTCGACCTCACTGAGGACCCGCCGGGCCCGGTCTGCCGGACTTCTGCGGAGGTGTTCGAGGCGCTGGCTGATCTCGACGGCGTGCAGCAGCAGTATGCGGGAGCGTACGCGCGCTTCCGTGAGCGGTTCTGCGCCTGGGAGGACGGAAACGCTGCTGCCCGCGTGATAGACGCGGCTCTGCGCTGACGTCCATGAATTGTCGCGTTGTTGTTCCGGTTGTTGCGTTGTTGGTGATTTCGACCGGTCAAAACCCCAACAACGCAACAGTGCGCCCAACAACGCGACAAAGTGCGTCATGAGCATCCCGCGCTGGCGCTGGCCGGTCGACCTGCCGGTACTGCTGCTGCTCACCGCGGCCGCGCTGGCCGCTTCCTGGCTGTTCCGGACCGTCCTGGTCACCAGCGACCCCTGGCACTACGCCCAAGCCGCCCTGGACTTCGGCCACCACGAGTGGATCCCGTCCGGACTGACCCGCTGGGGCATCATCGTGCCCCTCATCCCGGTCGGCTGGGTCTTCGGCCCGACGCTGCCGACGTTCTACGCGTTCGCCTTCGCAGCCACCGCGATCGTCGTGCCAGTCGTGTACCTCCTGAGTCGCGGCGTGTCCGATGTGGCTGTGGCTGCGCTGACGACAGTGGCATTCGTGGCGATGCCGCTCACATTCATCAACCTCTCGCGCGGCTACCCGGATCTGATGGCGATAGCGCTCAATGGCCTCACGCTGCTGCTGGTGCTGGCCGCTCGCGACCGCGACCGGGTCGGGCTGTTACTGCTGGCAGGTGTCGTGGCTGGGTGGGCTTTCGAGGTTCGCGAGACCACCGTGTTCACGTGGCCGCTGTTCGCCTGGATCGCGTGGGGTCTGAGCCGGCGCTGGCGGGGTTATGCGGCGGTCGTGCTCGGGCTGCTGCCATGGGCAGTGCTCGATGTCGTGCTGTCGTGGCGCACCTTGGACGATCCCCTCGCCAAGTGGCACGTCCTGACCGGCTCGGATCTCAACGACTCGACCTCGCCGCTGGACGGCTCGTACCTAGGTCACGACCGGCTGTGGTACGTCCTGCGACTGCCGCGGGCCATCCTCGAACAGCCGTGGGGATGGACGGTACTGCTCGTGGCCGGGCTCGGCCTGCTGGGCGGGCTGGTCCTGCGTGGCCGGGTCGGTCTATACGTCGTTTGGGCGCTGCTGCCCGTTGCTCTGCTGATGCTGCAAGCCGGCGTGCTGGATCCCGCTCATCCCAGCGTGCGGGTCGATGTGCCACGGTACTGGCTGGCTTTCACACCGGGGCTGACGATCGCGGCGGGGGCCTTCTGTGCCTGGCTGGCGCAGCGGGTGCGACTGCCGGCCTGGGCCGGGGCGCTCGTGTTGACCGGAACAATGGTGGTGGCCGGCGGCTCGTATGCCACAACCGAGCCCACGTTCTTCCCGAACAGTGGCGACCTGCCGTACCGGACCGCGCGCCAGATCCCGGACGGCGCCACGGTCTGGACCGACGGCCGCACCGCGCGCATCCTGCCCGTGTATCTGCGCGACGCGGGCGCTTCGGCCACTGTCCGGGACTTCACGGTGAAGGGCTTCAACCCCCAGCCGGGTGACTACGTGCTGGTCTTCAGCGACACCGACACCACGTGTGAGTTCTGCAAGCTCGACTACGACTTGTGGCGGGCTGATGGCAACAGCTTGCCGGTCGAGTCGTACGCGCTGGAATGGACTGCGCCGGACGGCAAAGCTCGGTTGTACCGGGTGGTTTGAGTTGTAGTCCAGGTCTCAGAGCTGCGTCGTTCTTTGGATTTCGCCCAACCTCCCGCGTCGGACCCGGGACGCACAAGGCACCCGCCTAGACTCGCCTGCGTGAAGCCCATCGAGTCCGGGGAGTTGCTGCTGCACGTCGGCGTGCACAAGACCGGGACCACTGCCCTGCAGGCGGCGCTTGCCGATGCCCGCGCTGACCTGCCGCGCTACGACGTCGCATATCCCGGGTCGGGCACCTTCCAGCACGGCGCGATCCTGGCCGGCGCCGGGCGCAGCTACGGCTGGAAGCGTGACGCGAAAGATGTCCCTCGCAAGCAGTGGGACACGCTGGTGGCACAGTCCCGGGGACGCAGCATCATCAGCAGCGAGTTCTTCGACGACCTCGAACCCGACGTGGCGCGCAGGATGGTCGAGGACTTGGGCATCGAGCGGGTGCGCGTGGTCGTCACGCTGCGCGCGATCGGGAACATCCTGCCGTCGGCCTGGCAGCAGCGACTGAAGGCCGGCTACACGGGTGGTTACAACGCGTTCCTGAAACAGATCTTCGCCGCCGACCTGAACTCCAAAGCACGGCACTTCTGGTATCGCCACGACCAGGTTGCCCAAATACAGCGCTGGGCCGAAATCGTCGGTCCCGATCGTGTCGATGCCGTGGTCATCCCGGACGGCGACCGTACGGCGATCTTCACCGCCTTCGAGGGTCTGCTGGGGCTGCCGCCCGGATTCCTTGCACAGCGGCAGGTGCAGATCCAGAACCGCTCGATGACCGCACCGGAGGCCGAGTTCGTCCGGCGCATCAACAAAGCCGTGGCCGACGATCTCAGCTGGGACGACTACCAGCGCGTGGTCCGCCGCACGCTGATCCTCACGATGGTCGAGCAGCGCACCCCTGCTCGCGACGAACCGCGCATCCTGACGCCGGACTGGGCGGCGGACGCGGCGCAGGAGCGCGGCCGGGAGTTCGCCGCCGGCGTGGCGGCCAGCGGGGTCAGCGTGATCGGGGATCCGCAGGCACTGGCAACCCGGCCGAAGGCGGGCAAGAACGCCAAGTCCGCCGACCTGCCGATGGACGCCGCCCTGGCTGCCGCTGTGGCACTGATCAACCGGCAGACCCGGTCGGACGCCCCGCAGCCGATGTCGCGCCGCGCCGCGCTGCGAATGGCTCTGCGCCGGCGCTGACCGAGTGTCATCCGCCCCTGCACCCGCTGCCTAGACTTGATGGTCATGGAGTCTGCGATCACCCCCATCGGCGAGGGCGAGGTCCTTCTGCACGCGGGTCTGCACAAGACCGGCACGACGGCGCTGCAGGTGGCGCTCGCCGACGCCCGCGGTGAACTCGAGCAGCACGGGGTGCGCTACCCGGGCAAGGGTCTCTACCACCACAAGGCGATCCTCGCCGGCGCCGATCGGCCGTACGGCTGGCGCAACAACGGTGCCCGGATCACGCCGAAGAAGCACTGGAACCGGATGCTGAAAGAGGCTGACTTCGCCGGCCGCACGATCATCAGCAGCGAGTTCCTCGACGACATCGCCCCGGAGATCGGCGCCCGTGTGGTGGACGACCTGGGCGGTCGCGAGCGGGTGAACCTCGTGGTGACGCTACGCGCGATCGGCAACATCCTGCCGTCGGCCTGGCAGCAGGGGCTCAAGGCCGGTGTGACGACGCCCTACAACCAGTGGCTGAAGGTCATGTTCGAGGAGGAGCAGACCACCCGGGCCGAGCGCTTCTGGTTCCGCCACGACCAGGTGGAACAACTGCGGCGGTGGTCGCAGGTCGTCGGCCCGGACCGCACGTACGCGGTCATCATCCCGGAGGGCGATCGCACCGCCATCTTCTCGGCCTTCGAAGGGTTGCTCGGGCTGCCCGAGGCGTTCCTGGCCACCCGTGAGCAAATCATTCAGAACCGGTCCATGACCGCGCCCGAAGCAGAGTTCGTCCGGCAGTTGAACAAGGAGTTGTCGGGGCGCATGTCCTGGGACGAGTACACCGTCATGGTGCGCAGAGCCCTCATTCTGAACATGGTCGAGAACCGCCGACCCGCCTCCGACGAACCGAAGATCGTGACGCCGGAATGGGCGGCTGACAAGGCCGAGGAATTCGGCCAGCGGTTCGCCAAGGGCATCGCCGAACTTGGCGTGAACGTCATCGGGGATCCGGCGGATCTGGCGCTGCGCCCGCGGGCCGCGGCCTCGGACGAGCCCGAGGTACTTTCCATCGACGCCGCGGTGGCCGGAGCGAGCGGCTTGGTGCTGGAGGCGCTGGCCGAGCGGCGAGCGTTGGAGGAGAAGCTCAAGACCGCGAACGCTCCCCAGCCCGTCCCACCGCGCGCCAAGCGCTGGACCGCTCGGGGTGCGGCACGGGCGCTCAAGCGAGGGTTCCGCAACTAGCATCTGCGCTTAGGGCGCCGGATCTGGCCTTCTTTGCGCGAAATCCCCGCGTCAGCTCTCGATGTCGAGTTCCTCCAGCGGGCTGACCTCCCGGTGCTCCACGGCGCCCACGTCTGGGTCGCCCAGCGCGGGATGCCCCTGCAAAGAGGTGGCGCATTCCTCCCGTATGCGCCGGCAGGCGTCGAGCCAGGCCTGCATCGCTGCGCCGGGAGTGGTGTCACCGAAGTAGTAGCGGGTCCATTCCTGGCGCTGTTGCGCGAGGGTCTCATCACTGGTGACCCGGTCCAGCACCTCGACGATCGCCGATGCCTGCTTCGGCTTCAGCAACTCGATACTGGCGATGAAGCCCTCGCGTCGGGACCGGCGCGGCGGGGTTCGCGGGTTTCGTGACCACCACCGGCTTCCCAGTCGTCAGCCAGTCGATCACCACGGCGCTGACATCAGCGATACACACGTCGCAGACGTCCAACTGCCAGTCGAATGTGGGCGTGGTGTCGGCGAGGTGCCCGGCACCCGGATCGGCCAGGTTGGCGGCAGCGATCAGGGCGTTGATCTCGTCGCGGGCCTTGGCATGATCGTCGCTGAACAGGCCTGTGCGGGCATGGGGACGGAAGACCAGCCGGTACCGGGAGTCGGCCAGCAGCGCCTTGACCATGGGCACCCCGTGGGAAACCAGCGACGAATAGCGCATGCTCGGGCGATCGCCCTCGGTGGTCGGCGCATAGAAGACCACGGTCCGATCGTCCTGTGGCAGCGGCGGCGGAGTCGTCGCGCTCGGCACATCGAGCTGGGGACGGCCGATGCGGATGGTCTTGGCGTCCACGTCGTAGTTGATGAGGTTCGCGGCCAGCCGGTCGGCGGCGGCCTCACCGGCGATGAACGAGTAGTCGTAGCACTTGGTCTGACCCGAGACCATGTAGGACTTGTCGCTCTCGCCGTGACTGATGAACACGTGCAGCATGGTGTTGAAGCGCATCAACTGGAAGTTGCGGGTGTTCTGGTTGACGTAGAGCGCGGCGCTGAAGCGCTGCCGCTCGACGAGATTCTCCAGGTCCTCCACCCGGCCGGCATAGGCCACCGGCAGCGGGCATTCATCGAGGAGTTCCAGCGCGGCAGTCACCGAGCGGCACACAATCAGCACGGGTGCCTCGGCATCGAGTGCCTGCAACGGCTCGTACCACTGGCGCAACTGGTAGAGGTTCACCGGGCCATCGGCGTAGTACACGAGGGTCTGGAAGTGGTCCTCGGGCAGTGCGCGATCGCCGGTCTGGGACTGCCACTGCTCGATGGCGGGCTGCCCCTGGGTCATCACCCGGCGCACGGCCCAGTAGATCTGCTTGGCCTTACTTGGCTGCTTGGGGGAATCGATGGCCATGGCGTCAGGAGCGAGCGTTGGCGCGGGCGAGGTCGTCGTCGAAGTCGATCTCGACGGCGAACAGGTCGGAGATGTCAACCGGGGTGAAAGCGATCCCGTGCTTCTCGATCGCGAGCTCGATGCCGCGTTCGAAGTAGTCCTGCTCGTCGCACTCGTCGAGGCACTCGACCAGGCGGGCCTTGTCCTTGCCGGAGATCAGGTTGATCCCCACGGCCTCGCCCAGGGCGTTCTGGACCTGCTTACTCAGTTCCTTCACGTGGCCGGACTCGTCGACGGTGTACTTCACCTCTTCCTCGGCGACCGTGGCGGTGTTCACGCAGATCACGTTGTCGCCGCGCAGGATGCTGGACTCCAAACGGCGCAGCACCTCTCGCGTCGAACACCACGTCCCCGTTCATCCAGACCACAGGACCGCTGCCGGACATTCGCAGCGCCTTCAGCAGGCTCTTGGAGGTGTTGGTGGTGTCGAAGTTCTCGTTGTAGACGAACAGGCCGTCCGGGAACTCCTCCAGGATGCTCTCCAGTTTGAAGCCGACGACCGTGATGACCCGGGCCTGCTCGCCGAACACCTCGCTGATGTTGTCGCGCTGCTGACCCATGATGCTGCGGCCGTCGTCGAGCTTGGTCAGCGGCTTCGGCCACGGCCGGCCCAACCGAGTGCCCATACCTGCGGCAAGGATCGCCACCTGGATCGTCATCTGCGCTCCGTTCGTCGTCTCGTCCCATTGTGACGGTTGGCGGGGTCAGGTCGGCGCCTGCCCTCGCGCCTGCTCGCCATTTCGGTCACTCACGCGCCACCAGATGACCGAATCCTGACCAGAACCCGAGCCTGACGCGTCCGCTGCTACGTTTCGGAGCGTGGCGGCTGTCGTAGTGATCGGTGAAAGGGCGCCACAAATCGCCGATCTGCTGGGCGAGCCAGTGGCCGGGCAGGTGGCAAGCGCTGCTGATCTGGCCGAATTGCTGGCTCGTACGCCTGGCGACATCGTCCTGGTGGATGCTGAGCTCGACTGCTCGGGCCTTTACCCGATCGAGGATGTTTGTGCCCCACAGGGCACACGGGTGCTGGTCGGGGTCGGCGGCACTGCCCAGGTCCGGATCGCGAGCGGCGTCGTGGTCGGGGCCGGAACGTCACAGGCGCCCCTGGACTCCTCCAACGGCACGGCCGCTGGGTGCTTGCAGGTCGCCGAAGCCGACCGTCCTGCGCTCGATCACGCCCTGGCCCGCATCCCGGACGGACCCCCCGGGGCTTTGTGGGAGCAGGTGCTGAGCCTGCTGGTCATGCAGGCCGTCGAGGTCAAACCGGTCTACGCCGCGCCGTTCCGGATCGGCCGGGCGGTCGGACGCGACTCCGACCCGGTAAGGCTGCAAGCCCGGCGCTGCGCGCGCGGCGGCGACGGTTGGTTGTCCGAGCGCACCGTGCGGCCCCTGTCCCGTCAGATCACGCCGTGGGCAGTGAAAGCCGGCCTGGCGCCGACCACCGTCACGGTCGCCAGCCTGATTGTCGGGGCCAGCGCCGTGGCCACCGCGGTGCTGGGAACCCGATGGGGCTACCTGGCTACGGCAGTGCTCATGATCGTCTCGCTGGTGCTGGACTGCGTCGACGGCGAAGTCGCGCGCTGGACTCATCGCTATAGCCGGGGCGGCGCATGGCTCGACGCGGTTGGTGACCGCGTCAAGGAGTACGCGGTCTGGTTCGCCGTCGCCTGGGCGGTCGGGCAGCAGGACTTCTGGTTGCTGATCCTGAGTTGCCTGATCCTGTTCACGTCCAAGCACTTCCTGGACTACGGCTGGTCGTTGCGCTTCCCACCCTGGCGGCCGCGCGCCATTCCCATGAGCGCCGAACCGGATCCGTGGCAGGCAGCGGGCGTTGTGCCGCCGAGCGTCCGGCCGCCGTCGTGGCGACGGGTCCTGGGCATGCCGATCGCCGAACGCTGGCTGCTGGTTGCGGTCTTGTTGCCGCTGACCGGTCCGTGGCTGACGTTCTCAGTGCTGGTTGCACTGGGCGCACTGAGCCTGGCGTACACGGTGTTGACCCGGATCCGGTGGAGCCATGTGCCCATCGATCCGGTGGTGCGGCCGCAGTTGGTGGCGATCACCGACCCTGGCTTCCCGGCTTGGGAAGCCGACCGGATGCAGTGGGGTCCGGCAGCTCTGCTCGGTCTGCTCGTGATGGTTGCAGCCGCAGCCGGTGCGCCGTGGGTAGTGCTCGCCGGCTATGCCATCGCGCTCGGGCTGTATGGGGTGGCCTATGGCAGCGGCCCACGCGGCCGGCTGGGCTGGATGGCGCCGTCCGTGGCCCGGACCAGCGAAATGGTGATTCTGCTGGCTGTGGCTTGGTTTGCATCCCAGCCTGCTGGCGCCGCGGTCTTCGCCCTGCTGGCGGCCTCGGCTTGGCGGCACTACGACGTGATTTACCGGATTCGCAATCAGCAGGTCCTGCCCGACCGCCGGGGGACAGTGCTGTTGCTGGGCGCAGCTGGCCGGGTGCTGGTCGCGATCGTGCTGCTGCTCGTGTTCGGCTCAGGTGCGTGGTTGTGGTTCGCGCTGTACCTCGCCGTGGTCGCGGTGCTGGACTCGCTGCGCAGCTGGTTGATGGGCTAGCCAGATCGAAGGTGTCTGGCCTGACGGCGTCAACCCACGCCTGCTGAGGGGTCAGTTCACTTCACCGTGATGCGCCAGGCATCGCTGGGGTAGGCCTGACCGCGACCCGGCTTGCTGTAGGTGATCTTGCGCTGCTCGTAATCGGTGAGCATCGTTTCGATCCAGTACTCGCCCTTGGGCGTCCCGGCTGGCACGTCGACAATCGCGGAGTACGTTCCCCTGACTTCATCGCCGCTGTCAAGCGTGAGGTACCTGTGCCCGATCACATTCCAGGGATACGAGCTGTCGGGCTGCTTGTCGCCCATCACGAACATCGACGACAGCTGCTTGTGAATCCGCGCCGCGTCATACAGGTCGAGCTCGATCCGTAGCAGGGATCCTTGTGAACTGTCGACTGTGCCATCCGGACCCAGCCCGTGCACGCGCAGATCCCGCACCACAGGTCCCCGGTTCTCGTTGGGGTTGTTGAGGGTGAACCGCCCCGGTAACACCTGGCTGGTGGTCTTGCCGGCGAGGTCGGTGACCTTTACATGGACGTCGTAACTGCCCGACCACGCGTACTTCCCAACGCTGGCTTCGGCAGTCTGCCAAACGCCGTCGTTCAGGTTGCCCGAGACGCGGGTGATGCGGCCCAGGGAGCCTTTGCCCTTCTCGCCCTGTTCCTCGCCCTGTAGCCAAGCCTCGACCGCGTAGATGCCAGTGTCGTCTGCCAGTCGCAGCGTGAAGCCGCCGCCGTTGCTGTAGTAGTCCGGGATGGCGCGGTTACCTTCACCCGTGCTGTAAGGCAGCATCTCGCCGCCGCCGTCACCGCCGAGGATCCGCGGCGCGCGCGTGTCGTTGCGGCAGTTCTGCTGGGTCTCGCAGTCCACGGCATCACATCCGTTGCTACCCGAGGCGCCGTCGAAACCGTCGGTACCGCGCTCGCCGATCAGCCAGTCGCCGGCGGAACCCCCGTGCAGGGTGTCGACGCCCCGATAGCCGCGGACCTCGTCGCGGCCGCTCTGGCCAGTCACGCTGTCGTCGCCGAGCCAGCCGTCCATGACGTCGTCGCCGGCCCCGCCCTTGATCGTGTCGTTGCCGCTGGAACCGTTGATGGTGTCCTTACCCGGCCCGCCGAGTACCACGTCGATCTGGGTGCCGCCGGTGATCGCGTCACTGCCGCTGCCGCCCAGGAGACGATTGCGGCCGAACGTGCCACGCATGGTGTCGTTACCTGGCCCGCCGACCGCTAGGTCGTTGCCGCCATCGGCGTGGATCGTGTCGTGTCCATGGCCACCGAGCACTTCGTCGTCGCCGAGCCCGGCCAGGATGATGTCGTTGCCACCCCGTCCGTCGATGGTGTCGTCGCCGCCGAGTCCGCAGATGATGTCGGGCTCCGGCGTACCGGTGAGGACGTCGGCTTTGTTCGTGCCGACAATGCTGCACTGGTGGCCGTTCACCGTCGTGACCGGCGACTTCGCCACCGCCGTCGCTTGAGCCGGTACAACGGTCAGGCAAAAGGCCAGTGCGGTTGTGCAGAGTAGCGCGCTGGTGCGCAGCATTAAGCCCCCTCAGGTGTTGATCTTGTGGTGCCCGCTGCGAATCCGAACGAAGCTGACTGTGTGGAACTTCACAGTGGAGTTTCGGGGAGTGCCATGACGTTCACCGTTTGGTGCGCAACGGTGCAAGATTCTCAGAAGGGTGAAGCGGCGGGTCTGGGCTAGATCACCGGCGGTCGGCCGTACCGGGCCATCTCCAGCACCGTCGACCACTGCAGCGGCCGCCGTGGGCCCGGGTCCTCGCGCCAGCCCTCCCGGAAGCCACCCCACCACGCGCGCCACGCGTCTGGATCGCGCCGCGAGCGCAGCCGCTGGACAGCCGTCCAACTCGCGACATAGGGCACACCCACCGGCCACGGGAGGTTGCGCCGCGCCAGCCAGACCCGGTTGCGGGCGTTGAGCCGGTAGTAGTCGGCGTGCCGGGTGGGGTGCATCACCGGGTGGCAGGCCGTGATGTCACCGGCGTACCAGACGATGCGCCCGCTGTCCCAGACTCGCCAGGCCAGCTCGATGCCCTCGTGGGCGTACCAGAACGATCCTGGCCAGCCGCCTGCGCTGTCGAACACCTCACGCGGGATGGCAACTGCGCCCTCCCACAGACTGAACACTGCGCTGGAATGCCGGGGGTTGCCCTTGCGGGTGCGTGGAATCCAGCGCGTGGGGTCGTCCTCGGACTCCGGATCGGTCACCCGCGGCTGGATCAGCCCGAAGCGCGGGTTCTCGGCGAACTTCTGTGCCATCCGCAGCAGCGTGTCCGGCTCAGGCAGCCAGGCGTCGTCGTCGAGGAAGAACAACATCGGTGCAGTCGTGGCCGCGGCACCGGCATTGCGCCCGGCGGGGATTCCGACGTTCTCCGGCAGCGCGAGAGCGCGCACACCAGCCGGCAGGTCGACCGGCGCCCAACCGTTGCCGACCACGACGATGTCGGTCGTCACGCCCTGCTGGGCGAGCACGGAGTCAAGTGCTCGGCGCAACTCGGCGGGACGTTGTCCCTGAGTGAGCAGGACGACGGCGAAGTCGGTGAGCATCAGCTCACACAGATGCTTTTCTCGGCCGTGGAGGGCGACGAGGTGTCGGTCGGGTCTTTCTTCTTCTTGGTCACCACCGGCACAACGCCGGAGTAGTCCTCGCCGACCTTCAGCACGAGCACGCCGTCTGTGCGCTGGATGACCTTGCTGGCCGTGGCGCCCGTCGCGTAGGTCAAGGTGCGGGCGGCCTCGGCGCTGTCGGCACCGTAGGAGACCGTCGTCGTCGCTGTGTTGTTCTTCGCGCCCTGCGTGCCGACCACCTGGTAACCCTGCTTGGTGAGATCCTTCGCGACCACATCGGCGAATCCCGGCGTAGGCGTGCCGTTGACGACCAGCACCTGGATGTTCTCGGGCGGCACCGTCAAAGCTGTCTGGCCGGGCGGCACCGTCGCGGGCTCGGGCCACGGCTGATCGTGAATGATCGCGTTGAACATCTTGTTCGCCTTGGCCTGGTCCCACGAAACCGTCGAGCCATCCGCGTTGTAGACGAACGGCACGGTCACGAACGTGACGTCGGAAGGCCGAATCCCTGTCATCGACTCGGCGATCGCCTGGATCGTGTCGATGTCCGACAGGCTCTTGTCCGTGGACAACGACTTCGTGCCGGCATCGAGCAGGTTGAACAGCTTGATCGGATTGGTGATCACGCCGGCGCTGGTGATCTTGCGGATCATCGAGCCGATGAAGTCCTGCTGACGCTGAATGCGCTGGATGTCGCTGCCGTCGCCGAGGGTCTCCCGGGCCCGCACGTAGGCCAGCGCGTTCTCGCCGCTGACCGTCTGCTTGCCGGCGGGCAGCTTGAGCCCGGAGTTCGGGTCGTCGACCGGCTGCTCGAGGCAGATCTCGACTCCGCCAACTGCGTCCACCATGTCCTTGAACCCGTTGAAGTTGACGACGATGAAGTGGTCCACAGAGATCCCGGTCAGTTCTTCGACGGCCTTGACCGTGCATCCGGGACCGCCGATGTCGAACGCCTCGTTGAAGCGGCCCGTGTAGCCGCCCTGCTGCACGCCGCGGGAGTTCTTGCACATCGGCAGGGTCACCAGTGAGTCGCGCGGGATGCTCATGCCGGTCACCCGAGTCCGGTCCCCGGAGATGTGGAACAGCAGAGTCGTGTCACTGCGCTGACCCTCGATGCCCGCGTTCGTCGAGTTCCCGTACTTCTTGCTGCCCTTGATGTCACGGGTGTCCGAGCCCATCACGAGGATGTTGATGGGCTGGCCGGCATTTGGATCGGCGGCAGGCCGTGGCTGCCAGTTGTCGCTCGGGTCGATGATCGTGATGTTCTTGCCGAGTTGATCGCGCAACGCCGCCCCGGCAGCGGCCGCACCGGTCGCCAGCAGAACCATCACGGAGGCAATGCCGGCGAGCACGCGCGGCCAACGGCGGCGTCGTGCCATCTGCATTTCCCCTCTCGACTGGTTCTATCAAGCGTACCCGTACGCCGGGCAGGCTAATGATCGTTGGATGTCAGGACGCGGTTCGGCGTTCCCGGTCAGGGGATCGCGTTTGGAGCCAGCTCGTCCGATATCCGAACGCTTTGATGACGATTCGGTCGCGAGGCCCGGATATCCCGTGCCCGGCCCGCATCGCCCGGCAGCGTGGTCTCGGTAACGAAAGGTAGGTGCCTGCGTGCGTGTCCGCTTCCCCCTCGCGCTCGTGATCGTCCTGGCGGCTGGTTTCCTGCTGCCCGTGACCGGCCTCCCCGGACTGGGACCGAAGCCGGTGCCGACCCGGGTGCAGACGCTGGACCTGGCCGCCATGGCACCGTCCGGAGGCCGCGGCATGTCCGGTGTCGACCAGCCGACCGCCGCTCAGAGCCAGGTCGTGGCGACCAAGCCCTTCGGTCTGGTCGGGCTTTCCTGGGACACCCCGCCGCCGGCCGGCTCCATCGTGAAGGTGCGGGTACGCGAGCAGGACGCCTGGACCGCGTGGCTGCCCATCCCGTGGCACGACGACCACGGCCCGGACCCGGACAGCGCCGAAGGCGTCCAGGCCCGTTCCGGCACCGACCCGATGCTGACCGGGGAGTCCGACGCCGTGCAGGTCTGGGTGCAGACCCCGGACGGCCAAGCCCCGCCCAACGCTCAGGTGCACCTGGTCGATACCGATGACGTGGGCGTGCAGCAGACCTCGCTGGCGCAAGCCAGCGCCGCCCCGGGGATGCCGCAGATCATCACCCGGGCGCAATGGGGTGCCGACGAGAGCATGCGCAACCGCGGACCGATCTACTCCTCGGTCGTCAAGGTGGGCTTCGTCCACCACACGGTCTCCAGCAGCACGTACACCGCCGACCAGGCCGCAGCTCAGGTGCGCAACCTCTACGCCTGGTACACCAAGGGCCTGAAGTACTCCGACATGGCCTACAACTTCCTGGTCGACCGCTTCGGTCGGTTGTACGAGGGTCGCTACGGGGGCATGGACCGGCCGGTGGTCGGTGGGCACACCGCGGGGTTGAACAACGACTCCTTCGCGGTCTCCGCGATGGGCAACTTCGAGGAGTTCAACCCGTCCTCGTCCGACATGGCCGCGATCAAGGAATCGATCGCGAAGCTGATGGCCTGGAAACTCGGTTTGAGCGGGCGCGACCCGGGCGGCAAGGACACCCTGCTGAGCACAGGTTCGCTGAACAGCGGGTTCTGGGAGGCAGGGGAGACCGCAACTTTGAACCGCGTCTCCGGGCACAAGGACGCCGGCAACACGGCATGCCCGGGCAAGTACTTGTACGCGCAGGTGCCGGCGATCCGGGCGCGTGCTTCGCAGATCTTCAAGAACGGCGGCGGGGGTGGTGGGGGAGTGGCTGACATTCCCGACCTCATCACTCCGAATCCCGTCACCAACGAGTTCAACTTCCGTGGCTCGGGGTACGGCGACGGCGTCGGCGTGCCGCGCGCCGGCGTGCTCGGGCAGGCCCGCGACGGCAAGAAGGCGGCCGGAATCCTCAAGCACTACCTCGCCGGCGTCTCGGTGGGCAAGGCTGCCGACGACCGCATCATCCGGGTGGCGTTGGGGACGCCGAAGCGAACGATCGTGGATTCGCAGTCGTTGGGCAAAGGCGGCGGCGCGATGCGAGTCGGGAAACTGGCTGGCTCTGCCAGTACCGTTGCCCGCTTGCAAGCCAGCGGCGACAGCGTCGTCGTCGAGCGCAAGCAGGGCAAGAAGTGGCAGCGCATGAGCACGGCGCCGAGGGTGCGCATCCGCTGGGCTGGGACCCGCACGGCCGGGAAACTGGGTTCGGCGCCCACCGCGGTCCGCATCGGTGCGGATGTCTTGCGGCACGGTTCGGTCACCGCCACGGTCGTCTCCGGGAGGCTGCGGCTGATCGCCTCATTGCGCCTCGCGGACGAGTACCTGCCGTATTTGTCCCTGGTGCCACGGAACTGGCCGGAACAGGCGCAGCGGGCCATTGCCATTGCCGCGCGCAGCAAGGCGCTGGCCGCGCAGTACGACTCCGCCTGCGGGTGTCACCTGTCCGACTCCGGTTTCCTCGGGCAGAAGGCCATTGCGCAGAAGGGCTACCGCACGTGGCGCAAGGCGGCCAGCGGGAGCCTGGCGCTGACGTACAACGGCGCCCCGATCGACGTGCCGCTGTTCGATTCCTCCGGAGGTGCGACCTCCAACGCTTCCGACGTCTGGGGCAAGGATGTGCCGTGGCTGAAGAGCGCCGAGGACCCGTGGAGCCTGCAGGCAAAGAACACGCAGTACGCCAGTTGGGACCAGCAGACCCGCCCGCAGGCCGATGTGGCAAAGGTGTTCGGGCTGTCCGACGTCGCTCGGCTGGATCTGCGCACCCGGCTCACTGGGGGAGCGGTGGCCACCGCCATCGCCACAAGTTCGTCCGGGCAGACAGCGACGATCACCGGTGAGCAGTTGCGCGTGCAGTTGCAGCTGCCCTCGGCTTACATCGCCCGCGCGGTCGACCCGGCGCCGGTTTCGGCAACGGCTCTGTCCGCCTCGCTGAGCGGCGGTCGCAAGGGTACGCCGGTGGTGGCCCAGGCCACCGATACCACGGTGGTCGCGCTCGCTGCTGCCTACGCAGGGACGCAGGGCCGCCCGTTGTTCGTCGTGGGCAGCGGTGGACCTACGACCGCGGTGCGCAAGGCGTTGCGAGGCAAGCGCATGACTGTGGTCGGTGGGTTCAGCGCAAAGGCCCTCAAGACTCTGAGTCGCGTGGGTTCGGTGCGGCGGGTGACCGCTGGTGACGCGCCAAGCCTGTCGTTGAAACTGGCATCGGCGGCGGCTGGATCCAGTCGCCGCGTGGTGTACGTGGTCAGTTCGGGCAATGCCACGGCGATGGCCAGCGCCGCGATGGCAGCCGCTCGCTCCCGGGGTTACCTGCTCGCGGTGTCCAAGACACCGTCCGCGACGGCGGTGAAGTTCACCAAGGCGCACGCCAGCAGAACGGTCGTGGTCGCGGGTAAGAAGGAGATCTCCAACGCTGCCGCTTCGGTGCTGCGCAAGCCCGTGCGGTTGGGCGCGCAGAACCCCGTCACCAGGTCGTCACGGCTGGCCGCTCTCGGGCCGCGCCATGGCCAGGCGATCCTCGTCGATGCCGCCCGGCCGATGGCCGCGGCTGCGGCGGCAGCGAGTCGGCAGGCGGTGCTGTTCGTGCAGGGCAGCGCGGGCAAAGCCGTGAAGTTCGTGCAGTCCAGCCCGGCCATCGCAGTTCTGCGCTCGGTGGGTGCTGATCCGTCGGTGGTCTCGGCCGTCCGCCGGGCGTGAATGTTCTCTCCTGACCGGCGGCCCCCGGCACGCCCGATCCGTGAGCATTCCGGGCATCCGTTAGCGCCGCGGGCGGGTTTATGGCGCCCTGCATGCTCACCGATGCCCAGAATGCTCAAGGATTGCGGCTTCACCCGCTTCTGGCCGCAACGGCCGTGATCGATTCCCCGTCACCCGGACCCAGCACCACCGAGCCACCGACGGCCAGCGGGGCAGCGACCAGCGCCAGCACCCCGGTCAGGTCATTCGGAACAAGCTCGGTGCCCAGTCGCCCGCCGACCTCCAGCTCGACTTGCGACGCGTAGGCACTCGCCCGCTCGAACAACTCCAGCGCGGACAGCCCCGGCATCCCGCCCGGCTCGACGGGCGGCAGCATCAGTGCATCAGGCATCCCGCGCACGTCCGCGGGGAAGAACCAGTCGGCGCTGACCCCGGCGGGCGCAGGCGCCATGCCCAGCGGATCGGCGACCACCACCATGTCGCCGTCCGGACCCACCACGAAATCGCCGTCGCTCCCGAGGGTCAGCTCGGCCCCCGCCTCCCAGACAGCGACGCACCACACCGCGGCCATCCAGTGCAAGTGGCAGCGCCACGCGCCACTGAGGTGACCGGGTGTCCACGTCGGCTTCCAACCGCAAGAAGTTGACGGTCTTCGTGACCCAGTTGTCGAACGTGGCGCGGGATAGTTCCACCCGGCCCTGCGTGCAATCCGTCACGAACGGCAGGCCCGGGTTCTCGCGCAGAGCGGCGAGCCGGGCGGCGGGCAGGGTCATGGTGTCCCATCGTAAGTGGCACGGCTGGCAGACTGACGGGCGTGCTTGAATCGATCCTGCTGGTCGGCGGCAAGGGGACCCGCCTGCGCCCGCTGACGATCAACCATCCGAAGCCGATGCTGCCGGTGGCCGGGGTGCCGTTCACCGAGCACCAGGTCGCGATCGCGCGGGCTGCCGGGGTCACTCGGATCGCGCTTGGAACGTCCTATCGGGCGGAGGTCTTCAGCGACTACTTCGGGGACGGCAGCAACTTCGGCGTGGCGCTGGACTACCGCGTCGAGGACGAACCGTTGGGAACCGGCGGCGCCATCCGCAACGCCGCCGACGCCTTGACATGTGGTCCCGACGATCCGGTGGTCATCTTCAACGGCGACATCTTGACCGGCCTGGACATTCGGGGGCTCGTCGCTGCGTGGGAGAAGGCCGACGCCGATGTGGCGCTGTATCTGACGCGAGTCGAGGATCCGCGCGCGTTCGGGTTGGTGCCCACCGAGGGCGAGCGGGTGACGGCATTTCTGGAGAAGCCGCAGACACCCGAGGAGATCGTGACTGATCAGATCAACGCTGGCTGCTACGTCTTCCGGCGCCGGGTGATCGATGAGATCCCGGCTGGGCGTCCGGTGAGCGTGGAGCGGGAGACGTTCCCAGGGTTGCTCGCAGCGGGCCGGGTCGTTGTCGGACATGTCGATCCGGGCTACTGGCTCGACCTTGGCACACCGTTGGCTTTCGCCCGCGGCAGCGCCGACATCGTGCAGGGCCGGGTGCATTCGCCTGCCTTGCCTGGCTCGGTCGGGGACTGCTTGATTCTGGATGGCGAGGTCGCGGGTACCTGTGATGGCGGCACGACCGTCGGTCGTTCGGCGCAGGTGGGTCAGGGGTCCCGGGTCAGCGGATCGGTGCTTTTCGACGGCGCGATGGTGGGCCGCGACTGTGTGATCGAGGACAGCATCATCGGAGCTGGAGCGGTAATCGGCGACGGCACGGTTTTGCACGGCGTTGTCATCGGCGACGGGGCGGCGATCGGTGCCCGCAACGAACTACGGGACGGGGTCCGGGTGTGGCCCGGGGTCGAACTCCCCGAGTGCGGCGTGCGGTTCAGCTCCGATCAGTGATCGAGTCTTGTCGCGAAGTTGCCCGCGCTGTCGCGATGTAGTCACGACACGCCGAGGTTAACGACGACAACGCAACAGAACTGGCGTCAGCGCACCAACCAGTGGTCGCCGATGTCCGCGGGCGGCCGATCCGCCGGTTCCGCCGCCGGCCAGCCCACCGCGACTGCCCCGAGCGGCTGCCAACTGGCCGGGATTCCCAGCGCCGCCTGCACCACCGGCGGACAGAAGACGGTGCTCGAGATCCAGGCCGAACCCAGACCGCGTGCAGCGAGCGCCACGAGCAGGTTCTCCACCGCCGCGCCCCCGGCGACCAGGAACAGGTCGCGTTCGAAACCGCGCCGCCGGGCGTCCGGGTACTCGTGCGCCGCGCCGGCCAACTCGCTGAAGGCGAGCACGACCTCGGGGGCGTTCCAGAGCACGTCACCACGGCGCAACCGCCGCGCGATCGCCTCCTCGCTGAATCCATCGGCACGTAGGTCGGCGGTCCATTGATCCCGCATCGCCTGCAAGATGGCGGTCCGGGAGTCGCGCAGCCACACGAATCGCCAAGGCCGGGTGTGATGCGGGGAGGGCGCTGTGCACGCCGCGGCCACCGCCTCTTCCAGCAACTCCCGAGACACGGCGCGATCGGTGAAACTGCGCACCGTGCGCCGGCCCGTCACCGCCGAGAGTCGGGCTTCGGCGGTCCCGAGCGCGAAGAGGTCATCCTCGGGACCCCGCACCAGATCGCGAGCCCCACCGTGGCCGGTCAGCGACAGGCCACGCACAACCGCAGCCGGCGTCCGGCCGGTCTTGCCCTTGACGAGATCGGCCGCTGCGGCGATCTCATCGATCATTGCGACCTCGGTCATCTCCAGCGTCTGCCCGCGGTCGTCAGGAGTGCCACGCAGGTCCACCAACGCGGGCAGCCCCGCAGCTCCGATCGCGAAGTCGGTCACCCCGATCCGCCAGGGCCGGCCTGCGGAATCCGTCACGACCACCGGCATGCCGAAGGCCTCGGACAGCACGGCTGCCGAAGCGTCGGGGTCGCGCGGCAGCCGCAGCGTGCGCGGGGTGTTGGACCGGTCCACGCCGGCCGACGCCATCACGATCCCCAGGTGATTCTCCACGATCTGCAGATCCCCACGGCGGGCCACGACTCGCACGGTGTCTGCGGCCACGGCGGCGTCGCGATCGTCGGCCCACTGCCCCTCGGCCTTGCTGATGACCTTGGAACTGATGACCAGGATGTCGTCAGCCTGCACACCGACCGAACCATCCGGCCAGCGCAGGTCCGCGAGGGCGGGCGCAAGCAACGCCACCAGATCTGTGGTCTCGTCGACCTCGGGCAACCCGGGGACGGCGACGACCTGCATCACAGCACCAACTCGACGGTCTCTCGGGCCAGCCTGGCTGCTGTCTGGTCGTCGGTCATCAAGGTCGAGGTTGCCAACGCCGCCCGGATGCCCTCCGGCGCCGGGTCACCGAGTTCGTACACCCAGCCGTCGAGAATCCCGCCGTCGGAGCGCGTGCCGTAATGGGCAGCCACCGCCGCGGCGTCCGGCTCCACCCCGATCACGCGCAGGCAGGTGTCGGCCATTCCCTTGACCGGACGGCCACCGATGATCCCGGAGACCCCGACGACCGGCGCTCCCGTGGCGCGCACGGCGTCCCGTATCCCTGGCACGGCAAGGATCGGACCGATGCTCACCACCGGATTGGACGGGGGCAGCACGATCACATCCGCCCCGGCGATCGCCGCCAGCACCCCGGGCGCAGGCGCGGCCTCATCGATCCCGATGTAGCGGAACTCCCGCACGGGCAGACCAGCTCGGTGTTGCACCCACCACTGCTGGAAATGCATCGCCACCGGCCCGTCCGCCCCATCCACGACGACGTGGGTCTCCACCCGGTCGTCCGTCATGGGCAGCAGCGTCACCCCGGGCTGCCAGCGCTGGCACAACGCGGCCGTGATCTGGGAGAGCGGGAACCCGCCCTGCAGCAACTGCGTGCGCACCAGATGGGTCGCGATGTCCTTGTCGCCGAGCGTGAACCACAGCGGGTCGAAGTTGTAGGCGCGCAGCTCGTCGAGCACCCCGTAGCTGTCCGACTGCCGGCCCCAGCCCTGCCTGGCATCGATGCCACCGCCGAGGGTGTACATCACGGTGTCCAGGTCGGGGCACACCTTCAGCCCGTGCAGCCAGATGTCGTCAGCGGTGTTGCCGATGACAGTGATCTCGGCGTCCGGGTACGCAGCCTGCAGCCCTTGCAGGAAGCGGGCGCCGCCCACGCCACCAGCCAGCACTGTGATTCGCATGCGATTCCTTCCTACTGACCAATCTTGTCCGGGGCCGGTCCGGGCGACGCCCCGGTAACCGCAGCCCCGTCTCACCTCGAACAGTCTGGTTCGGTGCGTCCTTTACGCTTCTTGCGTGACTTTACGGCGGGTGCTGGCGCGGGCCGAACGGGCGGCCACCCTCGATACCGAGGAGGTCGCGCAACTGTTGACCGCCCGCGGCGATGACCTGCGGGCGCTGTGCGAGATCGCGGCCGGTATCCGCGACCGCCGGACCTCGGTAGTGACCTACTCGCCGAAGGTGTTCATCCCGGTCACGCGGTTGTGCCGGGACCGCTGCCACTACTGCACGTTCGTCACCGATCCGGCGTCCTTGCGCAGGGCCGGGCAGGACATGTACCTCGAGATCGACGAGGCCGTTGCCATCGCCGAACAGGGCGCCCGGGCAGGTTGTGCCGAAGCGCTGCTCACCCTCGGCGATGCCCCGGAACAGCGCTGGCCGGCCGCGCGCCGCTGGCTGGACGAGCGCGGCTTCGACAGCACGATCGACTACGTGCGCGCCGTGGCGATCGCAATCTTGGAACGCACCGGTCTGCTGCCCCACGCGAACCCCGGCGTCATGTCCTGGTCGGACCTCTCGCGACTGCGCCCGGTGAGCCCGAGCATGGGGATGATGCTGGAGACGACCAGTCGGCGGCTGTTCGAAACTCCGGGCCTGGCCCATCACGGCTCGCCGGACAAGGATCCGGCTGTCCGGCTGCGGGTGCTGCGGGATGCGGGCCGGCTGAACATCCCGTTCACCACCGGCTTGCTCGTCGGCATCGGGGAGAACCTGGCCGAACGGGCCGACACCCTGCTCGCGCTGCGGTCAGTCGCCCGGGAATTCGGCGGTGTGCAGGAAGTGATCGTCCAGAACTTCCGCGCGAAGCCGGGGACCGCGATGGCGGGCGCGGCGGATTGCGCACCCGAGGAGTACCTGGCGACTGTCGCCGCAGCGCGGGTGGTGCTGGGCGCGAGCGTGCACGTACAGGCGCCCCCGAACCTCAGCGATCGCCACGAGCTGGCCGATCTGCTGGCCGCCGGGGTGGACGACTGGGGCGGCGTGAGTCCGGTGACTGCCGACCACGTGAACCCGGAACGGCCCTGGCCCAGCATCACGACACTGCGCGAGGTCACTGCCGCCGCCGGCCTGGAACTGCGCCCCCGGCTCACCGTGCACCCGGAGTTCCTGGCGCGTGGGGCGGCCTGGCTGGATCCACGGCTTGCGCCGCATGTCAGCGCGCTGGCCGGCGCGGACGGGTTGCTGCGGCCCGGTGTCACCCCGCGAGGGATCCCGTGGCAGGACAGCCCGGACTATGCCGCCTTCGCGGGGGAGGGCGACGGGCGGACCGATCTCGCCGTCACGATCGACCTGCGCGGCCGCGACACCGCCGTGCGCAGCGACTTCGACTCCGCGTTCGGCAACTGGGAAGACATCACGGTCACCCCGACCCAAGCCGCCCCGGTCGGCAGTTTCGACGAGGCCATCGCGCTGGCCCGGACCGACCCTGCCGCTCTGGCCGGCCCGGACAACGAACCGCTGGCCCTGGCCTTGTTCGCTGCCACCGGCGACCAGGTCGAGGAGGTCGCCGACGTGGCGGACTCCCTGCGCCGCCTGCGGGTCGGGGAGGACGTCACCTACGTCGTCAACCGCAATCTCAACTTCACCAACGTCTGCTACACCGGCTGCCGGTTCTGCGCATTTGCCCAGCGCGAGTCCGACGCGGATTCCTTCACGCTGTCGCCCGCTCAGATCACCGAACGGGTGCAGGAAGCCGCCGAGGCCGGCGCGACCGAGATCTGCATGCAGGGCGGCATTCACCCTCGGCTACCGGCCAGCGCCTACTTCGACCTCGCGCGCACTGTGAAATCGGCCGCCGACATCCACCTGCATGCTTTCAGCCCGATGGAGATCGTCAACGGGGCGACCCGCTGCGACATGTCGCTACCTGCGTTCGTGGCGGAACTGCGGGCCGCCGGGGTCGACTCGATCCCGGGCACCGCCGCCGAGATTCTCGACGACGACGTGCGCTGGGTGCTCACGAAGGGCAAACTCCCGACCGCCAAGTGGATCGAGGTCGTGACCGCCGCACACGGCGCCGGCCTGCCGTCGAGCGCGACGATGATGTACGGCCATGTCGACACCGCGTTGCACTGGGTGCGCCACCTGCGCACCCTGCGCGAGATCCAGGAGCTCACGGGGGGCTTCACCGAGTTCGTCGGCCTGCCGTTCGTCCATCACAACGCCCCGCTCTACCTGGCGGGCAAGGCGCGGCCAGGGTCGACCGTTCGGGAGGACGTGCTGGTTACGGCGATGTCCCGGCTGCTGCTGGACGGGGCGATCTCCAACATCCAGGTGTCATGGGTCAAACTCGGCCCGGCCGGCGCAGCTCGGTTACTGCAAGCCGGAGCCAACGACCTCGGCGGGAACCCTGATGGAGGAGACGATCAGCCGCATGGCGGGATCCCCGCACGGCTCGAGCGTGACCCCCGAGCAGTTGCAGGAGATGGCTGCGCTGGCGGGTCGTCCCGCCCGGCAGCGCACGACCACGTACGCGGCGGTGGAACGCGCCGATCGCTGATGACAATGGTGAGCCGATCTCCCATGTGCCGGTCTTCCGCTCCGGCCGATCCGCGAGCATCGCGGGCATCGGTTAGCACCGCGGACGGGTTTTCGGCGCCCGGGATGCTCACCGATGCCCAGAATGCTCACAGATTGCGACTTCCACGCCGAAGGGTCGTCGAAGATCCGGTCGGTAGCCGCCCGTCCCGGTGTCGCTCTGTGCGCTTGTCTCGTTGCGAAGGCTGATTGCGCCGTTTGAGAGAGCACCCCTCGAGCACTCCCAAATGCGCCGGAGTCTCAGAAGGACGGCCCAAAAGCGACTTGCCTTGGATGGGCGGACCGCTCTTCGCTTACCCACCGTAACCGCGCCGGACTTATCCACAGCCCACCATCCGCTAAACGGCCCATATTGAGGGGATTGCGGGATACCGGTTGAGGCCGGAGTTACGACCATGTAATTTCATCCGTGTTGTCCTCGTGAGTGAGGTCGACGACAGAAAAGCAAGACAGACGCGCCGGGAACGCGGAAGTGGAGAAGTGAATCGTGCAGGAAACCAACACCATCAGGCTGCCACTGAGTGAAGTCGAGGAGCTCAACTGGCAGGAGCGCGCTCTGTGCGCCGAGACCGACCCGGAATCGTTCTTCCCCGAGAAGGGCGGTTCCACCCGAGAGGCCAAGCGGATCTGTGGATCCTGCGAGGTCCGCCAGGAATGCCTGGAGTACGCACTGCAGAACGACGAGCGCTTCGGCATCTGGGGCGGGCTCTCCGAGCGCGAGCGCCGCAGGCTCAAGCGCGCCGCAGGCTGAACCACACCCTTCTTCCCCACTTCTTCCCCGTACGTGCGATGGGCGGCTCCGATACTCCAGGAGCCGCCCTTCGCGTGTCTGCACCGCGTCCGCCCGACCGCGATCCCGCCAGCGCTGGACAACCCGATGGCTGCGGGTCAGGAATGACGCCCGCCGACACGGGTGGCTCGTCCGCGCGTCTGAAGGTTTTTGTCAGACCCCCGCACTACAGTCAGCCGTATGTTGACGCAGGGCCGCCGTGCCACCAGCGGCGCCACCCACGACGCCGGTCCCAGCGTGGTCTGGGGAACTTCGGCAAGGTTGCGCACCCGGGTCCGCCGCCGGGACCGACGGGCCCGCGGCATCCGGGGTCCGCTGGCGCCGCGTGCCGTCCCGGCCGCCCGCAGCCGCGCTGTCCGGTTCGACGAGGAGGTGCTGGCCGCCTGGGATCTGCTGGCGGCCGCCCGTCCCGAACTGCAGTACATCGAGATTGCCGTCAGCGACGTGCCGCCGGCCAGTGAGCCTGCCCTGGCTGTCTTCGACCCGGCCGATGCCGGTCTGCCCGCCCGGATCACGGTGTACCGCTGGGCCGTGGAACTGCGGGCTGCCGACCCGGGTCAGGTGCGCGGGTTGTTGCGCGACGTCATGACCGAGCAGGCCGCCGCTTTCCTGGGCGCCAGTGCGCGGGATCTCGATGGGCGGTACCCACGTGTCTGACCTGCACCCCACCGGCGAATATCGTGGGGCGGTGATGACCCGCCGCTGCTCCAGGCCCTCCTGCCAGCGTCCCGCGGTGTCCACCCTGACCTACGTCTACGCGGACTCCACGGCCGTGCTCGGACCGCTGGCGACCTACGCCGAACCGCATTCCTACGACCTCTGTGAAGACCACTCGTCGCGGCTGACCGCACCTCGTGGCTGGGAGGTCGTCCGGCTCGATCCGGACCCGGCCGCGCTTGAGCCGTCCCACGATGCGCTGCAGGCACTAGCCGAAGCCGTGCGCTCCGCGGCTCGGCCTGCCAACGTCGTGCAACCGGATCCGCAGCCCGAGCCAGGACAAGTGACGGTCGGCGGAAAGGGGCATCTGCGCGTGCTGCGCCCGATCGAATAGCGTGGCGCCCATGTCCGGATTTCCGCAGGAGCTGGTCTCCGCGCTCATCAAGGCCTACGACGTGCGTGGCCTGGTCGACAGCCAGCTGACCCCTGACTTCGTGCGGGCTGCCGGCGGCGCGTTCGTCGAAGCCGTCGGTCTGCGCGAGGACGGCGCGATCGTGGTCGGCCATGACATGCGCCCCTCCTCGCCGGCGTTCGCGCAGGCCTTCGCCGAGGGGGCAGCGGCTCATGGCGTCGATGTGATCCTGATCGGGCTGTGCTCCACAGATGGCCTGTACTTCGCCTCCGGAACGCTGAACCTGCCGGGCGCCATGTTCACCGCCAGCCACAACCCCGCGGCCTACAACGGGATCAAGATGTGCCGGGCCGGCGCCGCGCCCGTGGGGCAGGAGACGGGCCTGGCCGAGATTTCCGCGATGCTGGTCGCTGGGGTGCCGGAGTACGACGGGCCCCCCGGCCGGATCAGCCACCGCGAGATGCTGCAGGACTACGCCGACTACCTGATCGGCCTGGTGCCACCCCTGCGCCGACGGCTGTCAGTGGTGGTCGACGCGGGCAACGGCATGGCCGGGCTCACGGCCCCGGTCGTGCTCGGCCAACTGCCGGTCGACGTCACGCAGATGTACTTCGAACTCGACGGGACGTTCCCGAACCACGAAGCAAACCCGATCGACCCGGCCAATCTCGTCGACCTGCAAGCCGAGGTGATCAGGCAGCGCGCCGACCTCGGACTGGCCTTCGACGGTGACGCGGACCGGTGTTTCGTGGTCGACGAGCGCGGCGAACTAGTAAATCCGAGCACCCTGACGGGGCTGATCGCCACGCAGGAACTACAGCGGGTGCCCGGCGCGCCGGTGATCCACAACGTGATCACCTCTCGGGCGGTACCCGAGATCATCGCCGAGAACGGCGGCGTTCCGGTGATCACCCGGGTCGGCCACTCGTTCATCAAGGAGACGATGGCCCAGACGGGGGCCGTGTTCGGGGGTGAGCACAGCGGCCACTTCTACTTTGCCGACTTCTGGCGGGCCGATTCCGGGATGCTGGCGGCCCTGCACGTGCTCTCGAGGCTGTCCAACAGTTCCGACGCCACGACTTTGTCCACCTTGCTGGCTCCCTACGAGCGCTATGTGCTCTCCGGGGAGATCAACACCGAGGTGGCCGACCAGTCGGCCGCCATCGCGGCGGTTCGAGAGCATTTCACCGGTCAGGATGTGACGTTCTCGGATCTCGACGGCCTGACCGTGGACGGTGGCACCTGGTGGGTGAACGTGCGGCCGAGTAACACCGAGCCTCTGCTACGCCTCAACGCCGAGGCGCCGACCGCCGAGCAGATGGCCGCACTTCGCGATGACGTCCTCGCCGTGTACCGCGCAACGCCCACGCCCTAGGGTGGGGCACGTGAGTCTGGACCCGCTGCTGCTCGATGTCCTCGCCTGCCCCTGCCCGGCGCACGCCCCGATCGAGCAGGTTGCCGATGGCATCCGCTGCACGGTGTGTGAAGCGGTGTTCCCGATTCGCGACGGCATCCCGGTGATGCTGCTCGATCAGGCCACCCCGGGGCCCTCGGGGGTGGTGGGCGTCGAGGCCTCATGAGCCTCGACGACACGGTGCTGGACGATCCGGACGCGCTGCTGGCCCTGGACCGCAGCCGGATGCTGGCCTCCACCGCCTCGGCCGGCGCCGCGATCCGGCAGTGCTTGCAGGTCGACGCGCAGCAAACCCTGGCCCCTTTGGTGGCCCAAGGCCGACCCCGCAGTCTTGTCGTCGTGGGGGCGGGCGGGTCGAGCGTCCCCGGCGAGGTGCTGTCCGCGGTGGCTGGGCGTGGCTCACCGGTGCCGATCTTCGCCCTTGGCGGGCCGGCCCTGCCCGGCTGGATCGGTCCCATGGATCTCGTCGTCGCGGTGTCGGCGTCGGGGGCGACGGCCGAGACGCTGACGTTCGTCACCGAAGCGCAACGTCGCGGCAGCACGGTGCTCGGGATCGGCGCCGCTGACTCGCCACTGCAAGATCTGTGCAGCACATCGCGGGGGGTCACGTTCTGGCCGGTGTCCCGGCTCAGCCCGCTGCAGGATGTGCAACGCGCCCGGTCGCTGCTGTGGGCGCTGTCCACCCCGCTGATCCTGCTGGCCGGTGAGTTCGGGCTGGTGCAGCACGCCCGGCACGGACTGGCCGGCGCGGCCAACCGGCTGGACGAGCGGGCCGTCGAGTGCGGAGTGAGCAACCTGACCCCCGACAACCCCGCCAAGGAGCTCAGCATCCATCTCACCAGCGGGCTGCCGCTGGTCTGGGGCAGCGGTGAAGTGGGGGCCGTGGCCGCGCGACGCCTCGGGCGGCAGCTGGCCGAGAACGCCGACTGGCCCGGCATTGTGGGTGTGCTGCCGGAGGCGGTGCGCACCCACGCGGGCTTGTTGCGCGGGCCCTGGGCGCGGCCACCCGGTCCCGACGACATCTTCCGCGACCGGACGCAGGACGAGCAGCCCACGCCGAGGCTGCGGGTGCTGCTGACCCGTGACGCCGGCGAGCATCCGGATACCCGCGACATCGCCGACGCGGTGCTGCAGACCTGCGACCGGATGGATGTCGCGTGTGTCAGCGTGATGGGCAGCGGAGGTCATGCGCTCGAACAACTCGCCGACCTGGTCGGCCTGCTCGACTTCGCCAGCATCTACGCCGCGCTGATGCAGCACCGCGACCCCAGTGTCAGCGCCGAGGACCTCGACCCCCGGTTCGGCCGTGCCGGAGGTGGCTGATGCAGATCGTCCGGGGTCATCTGCAGAGCTACGACTGGGGGCCAGTCGACGGGTTGCAGCCGTGGAGTCCGGCGACCGGTGGACCGCAGGCGGAGTTGTGGTTCGGCACCCACCCCAACGGGCCGTCCCCGTTGCTCGCCGGCGGCGTGGCCGAAGGCAGCCTGCCGATCCTGATGAAGTTGCTGGCGGCTGCGCGACCGCTGTCGATCCAGATCCATCCGCCTGCCGCGATGGCCGCGGCCAGGTACGCGGCGCAGCAAGCCGATCCCGGGCTTTCACAACTGGTCAGCGATCCGTTCGGCAAGGCCGAGATGCTCATCGCGCTGGCGCCGTTCGCGATCCTGGAAGGCTTCCGGGACCCGCAGGTTTCCGCCGTCGCCCTGGGGCAACTCGGTCCGCAGATCCAGCCGATGGTCAAAGCGCTGGCCCAGGATGACCTGCCCGCAGCGATTCGGCTCGCGTTCGACCTCCCCACCGAAGTGGTGCGGCAGGAGGCGCCCGCTTTGCCAACGGCGTTTGAGGACGCGGAAACCGCGGACATCCTGACCCAAGTCCTCACCACGTATCCGGCCGACCCGGGGGTCTTCGTTGCCGCCTTACTCAACGCCCGCACCCTGCAGCCCGGCGAGGCGGTCTACGTCGATCCAGGGACGGTCCATGCCTATGTCCGCGGGCTGGGCCTGGAGGTCATGACCAGTAGCGACAACGTGCTGCGGCTAGGACTCACCTCGAAAACGGTGGCCGTCGACGAGGCGCTGGGGGCACTGGACGTAGCTGCCCAACCGCACGCCTGCCCGGCGGAGCACAGCGCGGGCGTGGACCGTTACGCCCCGGCGGGTGCTCCGTTCACAGTCGATCTGCTCGAGCGGACCTCGACCAGCGCAGCGGGTGGACGTGCTCGCATCGTGCTGTGTCTGAGTGGCAGTACGACGGTGTCCGGGCTGACTCTGCAACCGGGCGAGGCGGCACTTCTGGCCGCCGACGACGCCGAGGTGACGATCTCGGTGCAGGGCACAGCGGTCATGGCCCGGCATGGCAATGCAGCGGCGGGCGCGCAAGGATGACCTCGTGAGCACCGAGGGTGGCACCAAGGCGGTCATCGCCGCGATGGCGGCGAACATGGGCATCGCGGTGTCCAAGTTCGTCGCGTTCTTGCTGACGGGCTCGTCGTCCATGCTGTCCGAAGCCATCCACAGCGTGGCCGACAGTGCGAACCAGGTCCTGCTGCTGATCGGTGGCAAGCGCGCCGGTCGCCAGCCCGACGCCGTCCACCAGTTCGGCTACTCCCGGGTGCGCTACGTCTACGCCTTCGTCGTGTCGATCGTGCTCTTCCTGGTCGGCGGCCTGTTCTCGCTCTACGAGGGATTCCACAAGTTCCACCACCCGGAGGAACTGCGCGACGTGGGCATCGCCATCGGGGTGCTTCTCATCGCGATCGTTCTGGAGGGGTTCTCGTTCCGCACGGCCATGCGGGAGGCGAACAAGTCGCGGGGTAGCCGCTCGCTGTTCCGGTATGTCCGCGACGCCCGGCAACCGGAACTGCCCGTGGTCCTGCTCGAGGACTTCGGCGCCCTGATCGGTCTGGTCTTCGCGTTGATCGGCGTGGGCATGGCCACGGTGACCGGCGACGGACGCTGGGACGGTCTCGGTGCCATGGCCGTCGGCTCTCTGCTGGTCGTGATCGCGGTGTTCCTGGCCTTCGAGATGGCCAGCATGCTCGTGGGTGAGGCCGCGCTTCCCGAGCAGGAGGAAGCCATCACCAAGGCGCTGGCCGACACCGAGCTCGTCGACCGGGTCATCCACATGCGCACCCTGCATGTCGGGCCGGACGAACTGCTCGTGGCCACGAAGATCGCCATCGGGGGCGATGACTCGGCGGCCGCCATCGCTGCCGGCATCGACGAGGCCGAGCGCGCGATTCGCACGGCCGTTCCCAGCGCCCGCTACATCTACATCGAGCCGGACCTGGACCGCTCCTAGACCCGGGGCTTCAGGAGGGTCTTGGCGCAATCTCGGCTGGTGTCCCCATCAAGGTGGAGACTGGCGGCCCCTCGTCACCAACAGGCGCGGACTGATGGACGCGGTGCGGTGGGGTTATGGTCATTATCCCGCCACTGCATGACTGAATCATGACCAGAACCCCGACAGTGCCCGGCTGGCCCATTACGCAACAGCCTCCCAGGAGGTCGCTGAGTCTCAACGCCTTGCGGGGTTCGAGTTGGCCGCTGCCTGGCACACTGGACGGCGTGACGACACAGGTCCAAGCGCCACAGACCCCGTATCCAGGCGCGTCCGACGCAGCCACCGAGGCGTGGTGGCAGGGGGTGCGGTTGCGCAAACCTGGCTGGGGGTTCCCGGACTATCTGATCGCCGCGGCCGCCTGGCTGGTGTTCAGCGTGATTGCGGCCATTCCGATCGCCTTCGTCACCGACGGCAGCGCCGGATACGCGTGGGTGCTGCTGTTTTCCGTCGTGCTGCCATGGCTGGGAATGGGCGGTTACCCCTGGCTGATCAGCAAGCTGCGCGGCAACGGTGTGGTACTCGACTTCGGCCTGCGGTTCCGGTGGTCGGACGTCGGCTGGGGCGTGCTCTACGGCGGCGCCGCGCTCCTGGCCGCCGCGGTGATCGCTGCGGCGCTCAGCGCGATCTTCGGTGATTTCGACTCCAGCGCCGGGGAGCTCGCCAAGAGCCTCAACGATTTCCCCGTGCAGCGCTTGCTGTTCGCCCTCGCCGTGGGGATCGGAGCACCCATCGTCGAGGAACTGTGCTACCGCGGGTTGCTGGTGACCAGCCTGCTCAAGCGCGGCATGAGCAAGTGGCTGTCGGTGATGATCTCGGCGGCGCTGTTCGCGGCCATGCACATGGAACCGATCCGGTTCCTGCTGCTGTTCGCCATCGGGCTCATCCTGGGCTTCGCCCGCGTGCACCGCAACAACACGACGACGACAATCATCGCCCACATGACCAACAACCTCCCCGGCGCGATCGGCATTCTGTTCCTGCTGTAGGCCCGGACCCTGGCACGGCCGATCGGTGAGCCTGCCCAGACTGCTCACCGATGCCGGCTCCACACGCGACTCGTCCCACAAGACGACCTGCCCACAGATATTGCGCGCGGCGAGTGACACGGCCCGGCGCCGCCGGTCTGCAATAGTGGGCACCATGAAGGGCCGCGTCTTGGTCGTCGATGATGACCCCGCACTGTCGGAGATGTTGGGCATCGTGCTGCAGTCCGACGGGTTCGAACCGTTCTTCGTCGCCGACGGCGCCCGGGCAGTGGAGGCATTCCGGCACACCCGCCCTGACCTCGTCCTGCTGGACGTGATGCTGCCTGGCAAGGACGGCATCGAGGTGTGCCGGGCCATCCGGGCCGAGAGCGGCGTGCCCATCGTCATGCTCACCGCCAAGACCGACACCGTGGACGTCGTGCTCGGTCTGGAGTCCGGCGCGGACGACTACGTGGTCAAGCCGTTCAAACCCAAGGAACTGGTTGCGCGGATCCGCACCCGGCTGCGGCGCGCCGACGACGCCAAACCAGAGACCCTGCGCCTGAAGGACCTGACGATCGACGTGGCCGGTCACAGCGTCAAGCGCGACGACCGGCAGATCGATCTGACCCCGTTGGAGTTCGACCTGCTGGTCTGCCTGGCGCGCAAGCCCTGGCAGGTGTTCAGCCGTGAGGTGCTGCTGCAGGAGGTCTGGGGCTACCGGCACCCGGCGGACACCCGGCTGGTCAACGTGCATGTCCAGCGGCTGCGCTCGAAGGTCGAGAAGGACCCTGAGAACCCCGAACTCGTGCTCACCGTGCGAGGCGTCGGCTACAAGGCGTGCGACACCTCCGAACAGTGATCTCGGGACTGCTCAACCGCTGGCGGCGCTCGCTCGCCTTCCGGGTCACGAGCACCACGCTGGTGGCGGCAGCTGTGCTGGTCGGGGTGAGCTTGAGCCTGCTGCTCGTGCGTGTGAGCAACGGTCTGGTCGAGGCGAACACGAGCAAGTCGATCGCTGAGGCCAACGTGGGCTTGGCCGCCGCCCAGCAAGTGGTTCTGCAGGCCAGCGAGGGGGGCCCGCCGGCGCCCAGCGAAGGCTTGGCCGACTCGATCATGAACGCGCTGGTCAGCAGCAACGACCGCGGCGCGGCCTATGAGGTCCTGCTGCTGGACGGCAGCGTTTCGCCCGAGGACACGCCGATGCCCGAACGGGGAACGAACCTGGTCGAGGTGCGCAGCGTGCCTCCCGAGTTACGCGCCCAGGTCGCCAGCCAGGGCCGGGAAGCCTGGACCTACACGACTGTGCAATACGTCAACGAGCCTGGGCAGCCGGGGCTAGTGGTCGGCTCGCTGTTGCCCGTGGGGGCCCAGGCATACGAGGTGTACTACCTGTTCCCGTTCGGCGAGCTTCAGGGAACGCTGGACCTCGTGCGCTCCACAGCCTGGGTCGTGGGACTCGTGCTCGTGACGCTGCTGGGACTGCTGATGCTGGGTATCGCCCGGCATGTTGTGCTGCCGGTGCGGCAGGCGGCCCGGACTGCGGAACTGCTGCGGGCCGGGTTCCTCGAGCAGCGACTGCCGGTGCGTGGCGAGGACGATTTGGCCGCCTTGGCCTCGGCGTTCAATGCCATGGCCGCTTCGTTGCAGAACCAGATCCGGCAACTGGAGAACCTGTCCCGTGTCCAGCAGCGATTCGTCAGCGATGTCTCGCACGAGTTGCGGACCCCCTTGACGACGATCCGGATGGCCGGCGACGTCCTGTATGCCCAGCGCGACGAGATGCCCCCAGTGCTGCAACGCAGCAGTGAGCTGCTCCACGACCAGATCGACCGGTTCGAGGCCCTGCTCACCGACCTGCTGGAGATCAGCCGGTTCGACGCCGGGGCCGCCGTCCTGGAGACGGAGTCGGTTGATCTGCGAGAGGTCGTTCACCGGGCTGTGGGGGCAGCGCAGCCGCTGGCTACCTCGCGCGGCTGCCCCATCCGCAGCGAGGTGCCGGACGATCCCTGCATCGTCGGTTGTGATCCGCGGCGCATCGAGCGGATCCTGCGCAACCTGCTGTCCAACGCGATCGAGCACGGCGAGCACCGGCCCATCGACGTGCGGGTAGCCTCCGACGACAGCACTGTCGCGGTGTCGGTCCGAGATCACGGACGGGGGATGGACGACAAGGACCTGGCCCGGGTGTTCGACCGGTTCTGGCGGGCTGATCCCGCGCGGACTCGCACCATCGGTGGCACGGGGCTAGGTCTGTCGATTGCGCTGGAGGACGCGCGGCTGCACGGCGGCCGGCTCGCGGTGTGGGGGCGCCCGGGGCAAGGAGCGGTGTTCCGGCTGACGCTGCCCCGCGTGGCCGGCGAACCGCTGCCCGCGCAGTCACCGCTTCCGCTGGACCCCACGGAGGTACCGGTATGAAGCGGTACCTCCTGCTCATCCTCGCCGTGCTGCTGACCGCCTGCGCCCAGGTGCCCACCAGCGGCCCGATCATGGAAGTGGATCAACCTGTCACCGACGTCGCCACGACGAGTTTCGTGCGGGTGCTGGCACGTCCGCCGCAGCCAGGCATGACCCCGACCGAGATCGTGCAGGGATTCCTTGATGCGGCCTCGGGGTTCGAGGACAACCACGCAGTGGCCAAGCAATACCTCACGGAGCAGGGCGCGCGGCAGTGGAATCCCAGTGCCGGAGTGCGGGTGTACGGCAACGACACAGAGGCGCTGACCACACCGGCCGACGACACGGTCACTCTGACAGCTGCCCAGGTTGGGCTGATCTCGTCGAGGTCGCAGTACCTGCAGAGTCCACCCGACTCGACGCTGTCGGTGCAGTTCGACCTGGTGCGGGTGGGACCTGACTGGCGCATCAGCCAGGCGCCGCAGGGTCTGCTGCTGTCCCGGGCCGCTGTCGAGCGGTCCTACCGGGAATATGACACCTACTTCGTCGCCGATCCGGGCGGCATCCTGGCACCGGATCCCGTCCTTTTCGCCAGTAGTCAGCGGGACGTCACTGCCGACTTGGTGCGCGCCCTGTTGGCCGGCCCGAGCCGCTGGCTGGCGCCGGCAGTGAGCAGTGCGTTCCCGGAGGGAACACGCCTGCTTTCCGTGAGTGTCACCGACGGGGTGGCCCGAGTGGACTTCACGACGCAGCTGCTGGCCGCAGATGACGCGGCTCGGGAGGAGCTTTCGGCCCAACTGGTATGGACGCTGCGACAGATCGCCGGTCTGCGCGCGGTGGAGATCACGGCAGACGGACAGCCGTTCGAAGTGCCCGAGGTGCCGTCGCCGCAGCCGCGCACGGCGTGGGCCGAGTACGACCCCGACGGTCTGTCCAGTGACGCGACGTACTACCTGGTCCGGTCCGGCCGGGTGCTGACGCTGGACGCCGCGAATGCCGCCGTCCCGGTCAACGGTCCCGCAGGCAGCGGCGATCCGCCGGTGCGGGACCCGTTGGTGAGCCTGGACGAGACGGCCATCGCAGCCACCGACGAGGGGGGCAGGCTGCTCACGTCGGCTCTCGAGACCGGCGCCCGCTGGCGGGACGGTCCGCTGGCCAGCACGCGCGGCGGTTCCTGGGATCGCACCGGCTTGTTGTGGGTGGCGACTCCCGGCGGGGTCGAGGTGGTCAACGTGCTCGGTGTGCGTCCCGTCTCCAGCCAACTCGCAGGCATCTCCAGCGTGCAGATCTCCCGCGACGGCTCCCGTGCGGTGGTCATCGCCGACCGCGTGCCGTACCTCATGCGCGTCGATCGGTCCGGGAACAGTCCTGCCCTGGTCGCCCCCCGCCAGCTTGCCGCGGGGCCGGTCCGAGCCGTCGCCTGGGCATCAGCCATGAGCATCGCGCTGCTGGCCGTGCCCGGCGACCAGCCGCCGCAGGTGGCCACGATCGACCTGGGGCTGCTCACCGTGCGCTATCTCGGTGGCCCGCCCCGGGCCCGCACCGTCGCCGCCGCCCCGGACCGTCCGATCCTCTCCGGCACCGGGGACGGCCAGATCTGGTACTTCAACGGCGCGACCTGGATTCCGGCCACGAGTGGTCGCCAGCCGCGTTATCCGGGGTGAGTTGCAGAGCCTCCGTCCGTTTGGCCGTCCACCAGCGGACATCGGTTAGACCTTCGTACATCGGTTAGAGGGCAAAACGGACATTTCGACTAACGGATGTTCGAAGGTCTAACCGATGCAGCGAGCCTCACCGCACGCCGGGATCCAACGACCGCGGCCCGGCGCGCACTAGCGTCGTGGCATGACCGAGGCTTCCGACACCTGGCGGTTCTTCGGCCGGGCCTGGTTGGCGGCTCTGGCCCTGTCCTGGACGGTCGGCGTGATCGATGCCTACTCGTTCCAGACCTATGGAGTTTTCACCTCCAACCAAGCGGGCAACCTCGTCGTGCTGGGAACCGAGTTGCCACACAACCCCGACCGGGCGGTCTTGGCTGGATTGTCGCTACTGGGCGCGATCGTCGGGGTGGCCGTCTCGACGCTGCTGCAGCGGCGGCTGAACCGGGAGCGGTGGTTGCAGGTAGCCGTCCCCATGCTGCTGATGATCCTGCTCGTCATCGTGGCTGCGCTCATGCGGCAGCTGCTCCAAAGCCCGCCGCAGGTGCTGGTCCCCATCACCAGCGCGGGACTGGCGGGACTGGCGACGGCCGTCTTGCATGTCCCGGCCGTTCACGGCTGGATCACCGCCAACACCGGCGCCGTCCTGACCACCGTGCACGCAGCCTTCGAAGGGCGCAACGCGCCCCGGACCGGTGGGCAGCCAGTCCAGTCGGCGGCGATGATCACGATCGGCTTCCTCACGGGTGCCCTGGCGTGGGGTTCGGGCGTCCTCGGCAATGGTGATCCGTCCTTGGTTGCGCTCATCCCGACTTTGATCGCGGTGGCCGTCGCTGTGGGCAACGAACTCCGGGTTCGCCGGACGCAGAACTGATCCACAGGCATCATCACGAGCGCCGCCGACGCCGTCACAATCGCCGAATGGATTGGACGGACGTGGCGGTGGCCTTACTCTTCGGCAGCGAGTGTGCCGCTTGCGCGCGACCTGGCCGGCCCTGGTGCACCGAGTGTCTGGTGGAACTCCAGCAGGCCGCGGCGCCCCACCTGCTCACAGAGGAGCCCCCGACCGTGGCGGTGTGCGCGTACTCCGGCGTGGTTCCCGAGGCGGTTGTCGGTTACAAGGACCGCAACATCTCGGCGCTGGCGCAGCCG
The DNA here is from genome assembly GCA_037045455.1 of Candidatus Nanopelagicales bacterium. Lineage (GTDB taxonomy): Bacteria > Actinomycetota > Actinomycetes > S36-B12 > UBA10799 > JADKAV01. Next base: position 89,574 of record JBAOIN010000007.1, read on the forward strand.
TTGTCAGACCTGCTCGCGCTCGGCGTGCTGGAACTGGCCGAGACCGGATACTCCGGTCTGCTGGTCCCGGCTCCCTCATCCCCAGCCGCAGTGAGGCGGCGCGGATTCGACCATGCTTGGGAACTCACCCGGCGCGCGGCAGCCACCCTGGACCTGCCCGCCGAACGGCTGCTGCGCTCCCGCGGCCGTCGCGACCAGGCCGGACTGACCGCCGCGGCGCGCCGTCGCAACCTCGCCGACCGGATCCGGGCCACGGCCGGCGGTCGCGGTCCCGTGGTGGTCATCGACGACGTGAGGACGACCGGCGCCACCCTCGGGGAGTGCGATCGGGCATTGCGCGAAGCGGGGTATGAAGTGGCCGGCCATGTCGTGGTCGCCGCCGCGAATCCCTCATGATCACCGCGGCGACCCGGCGTGCGCGCACCCCGATCCAGGAGTTAGCGTGAGGGTGTTCGGGGAGAACAGGAGGGCTGTCGTGAGCGACGTGGCTGAGATCGTGGTGCATGGGCGGCACATCGAGGTGTCTCGCCGGTTTCGCGAGCACGTACACAGCAAACTGGAGCGCATCGACAAGTTCGGCATTCCCCTGCGCCGGGTGGACGTGGAGGTCTCGAAGGAGTCCAACCCCCGCCTGGCCGATCGCGCGTTCGAGGTGGAACTGACCACCCGCGCCAACGGGTCCGTGATCCGCGCGGAGGCTGCCGCTTCCGACAAGTACGCGGCGCTCGACATCGCTTACGGCCGCCTCGAGCAGCGGCTGCGCCGGGCTGCCGACAAGAGTCGCTACCACCGTCACGGTGCTGAGGCGACTCGCAGCCCGCGGGCGGCCGGGTTCGACAACCTGGAGACACCGCTGGACGAGGCGGACGCGGGGGATGCCGAGGCCGACGTCGACACGGTGTGGGAGCAGGGCCCGCTCGTTGTCCGCGAAAAAAGCCACGAGACCGTGCCGATGTCGGTGGAAATGGCCGTCACCCAGATGGAGCTGATCGGGCATGACTTCTTCCTCTTCATCGACCAGAACACCGGCGACCCTGCGGTGGTGTACCGCCGCCGTGGTTTCGACTACGGACTGATCCGGGTGCATACCAGCGACGACCTCGCCGAGGAGTCGGCCTGAGCGATAAGGCTGCCCAGGTGGCCCGGACACTGGTCGCCGATCCGGAACCATTGTTCGCGCAGGGCATGGTGTCCGCGCTGACCGGTCGCGTGCAACCCGAACCGGTGCTCGGTCAGTGGGGAACCCTCGCTACCTGGCCCGGTCCGCGCGGCGCCGCGATCATCGGTGTGCGAGGTGCTGTGCCCAGCGATGTCGAGGTGGTGCAGGCCGCGATTGCCTCCCAGACTCCGGTGATCGTGGTCGGCAGTGGCCGCGGGATCGGTGAGTTGCGGGATGTCCGTCAGTTCCTGCCCCGGGACTGTGGACCGGGCGACTTGCTCGCCGCGGTACTCAGTGTGCGCAGGGGGCGGGCGGCCGTCACCAGGGTCAGCAACGGGGGTCCAGCGGCACCGACCCGCCGCGAGCTCGAAGTCGTCACCCTGCTGGCGACCGGGTTGAGCAACCGGGACATCGCCGCGAATCTGTACATCAGCGAGCACACGGTGCGTAATCACCTGGGTCATATCTTCAGCAAGCTCGGGGTGTCGTCACGCACCCAGGCCGTGCTCCGCGCGGGCGAGGTGGGCTGGCTGCGGCTGCCCGAATAGAAGCTGCACAGCAAGCGGCTGTCAGATCCAGCCGGGGGGCAATGGCTCGTCGGTGAGCAACTCGCCCCGCACCGCCACGTACCGCCGCACAGCATCAACCGCCGCCTGCGGGGCGTCCACCGCCACCACATGCACACCGGTCACCGAACGCACCGCGAAGATGTAGCCGCTGTCAGTGCCGCCGACGGCAGTTCGCGCGACCCACACGCCGAAGGCGGAACTGGCCATGGGTCGCAAGTCGCCGGGGACGTCGGCCATCAGCACCGGTTGCACCTGCCACACCCCGGCCACCAGTTCGGTGGCGTCGGTCGGGGCCGTCCATGACCCGACCACCACGTCCACCAGCCGCCCGCGCTGCACAGCCCCCTGCCGCCGGTAGCCCTCGATGACGAAGCCGGCCTTCTCGGCGACCCGCACGGACGTCGCGTTGCCGGCCAGCGCCTCCCAGTCGATCCGCTGGAAGCCGACCCGCGCCAACTCGTCACGCACCGCGATCAGCGCGCCTGTCGCCAGGCCCTGCCCGCGCGCCCACGGCGCGACCCAGTAGCCCACGCCAGTCGTCGGCCCCGGCATGGTCGCCATCGTGTTGCGCACCCCGATCACCCCCGCCAGGCCATCGGCGTCGATGGCCCAGACGTGGTCCTCGCCGGCCTTGCTGCGAATGAACTCCTCGGCGTCTTCGGCCCGATAGGGCTGCGGGATCATCGTCCATCGCACGATGTCGGGGTCGGCGCAGGCGCGCGCGATCGCTTCTGCGTCGTGCGCCTGCAGCGGCCGCAATGTGCCGAGCGCGAACGGCAGCGTCGACCGGATCACGGCTCCATCCCACCACGGGACCGCCTCACGTACGATGCAATGGTGCGAGTTCTAGACAAGATCCTGCGGGCCGGCGAAGGCAAGATCCTGCGCAAGCTCAAGGCCATCAGCGTGCAGGTCAACGCGCTCGAGGACGACTTCCGGGCCATGAGCGACGAGGAGCTGCGCGGCCAGACCGCGGACTTCCGGGCGCGTCTGGAGGCCGGGGAGACCCTCGACGACCTGCTTCCCGAGGCGTTCGCGACGGTCCGGGAGGCCGCTTCTCGCACCCTCGGCCAGCGGCATTACGACGTGCAGATCATGGGCGGTGCAGCCCTGCACCTGGGCAACATCGCGGAGATGAAGACCGGTGAAGGTAAGACGCTGGTCGCGACGCTGCCCTCTTATCTCAACGCCCTGGAGGGCAAGGGCGTCCACGTCGTCACCGTCAACGACTACCTCGCCGAGCGCGACGCGAACTGGATGGGCCGCATCCACCGCTTCCTCGGTCTGGAGGTGGGCGTGATCCTCTCGCAAATGACGCCCGAACAGCGACGCGCGGCTTACAACGCCGACATCACCTACGGCACGAACAACGAGTACGGCTTCGACTATCTGCGCGACAACATGGCGTGGAGCACCGAGGAGATGGTCCAGCGCGGCCACCGCTTCGCCATCGTCGACGAGGTCGACTCGATCCTGATCGACGAGGCCCGCACGCCGCTGATCATCAGCGGTCCCGCCGACCAGTCGCCCAAGTGGTACGCCGACTTCGCCAAGCTGGCGCGCCGGCTGGTCAAGGAGACCGACTACGAGGTCGACGATCAAGAAGCGCACCGTCGGCATCCTGGACGCCGGTGTGGAGAAGGTCGAGGACTGGCTGGGCGTCGACAACCTCTACGAGACCGTGAACACCCCGCTGGTCGGCTTCCTCAACAATGCCATCCGGGCAAAGGAACTGTTCGAGCGCGACAAGGAGTACGTCGTGCAGAACGGCGAGGTGCTCATCGTCGACGAGCACACTGGCCGCATCCTCGCCGGCCGCCGCTACAACGAGGGTCTGCACCAGGCGATCGAGGCCAAGGAAGGTGTGGAGATCAAGGCCGAGAACCAGACCCTGGCCACGATCACGCTGCAGAACTTCTTCCGCATGTACGACAAGCTCGCCGGCATGACGGGTACCGCCATGACCGAGGCGGCGGAGTTCAACCAGATCTACAAGCTCGGCGTGGTCCCGATCCCCACGAACAAGCCCAACGTCCGCCAGGACATGGCCGACGTCATTTACCGCACCGAGTCAGCGAAGTTCGAAGCGGTCGTCGAGGACATCAAGGAGTCGCAGGACAAGGGCCAGCCGGTGCTGGTGGGCACGGCCAGCGTCGAGAAGAGCGAGGTGCTGTCGGCACTGCTCAAGCGCGCTGGAGTCCGCCACGAGGTGCTCAACGCGAAGTACCACGAGCGGGAGGCGGCGATCGTCGCCGAGGCCGGCCGCAAGGGTGCGGTGACGGTGGCCACGAACATGGCCGGTCGTGGTACCGACATCATGCTGGGCGGCAACCCCGAGTTCGCGCGCCGCCGCCGACCTCGAGGCCCGCGGCCTGGACCCGGTGGAGACCCCGGAGGACTACGAGGCGGCCTGGCCCGACGCCCTGGCCAAGGCCGAGGAGTCCGTGGCCGCTGAGCACGAGGAGGTCGTCGGGCTCGGCGGTCTCTACGTGCTGGGCACCGAGCGCCACGAGTCGCGCCGGATCGACAACCAGCTGCGCGGTCGTTCCGGCGCGGCAGGGTGACCCGGGCGCAGTCCCGCTTCTACCTGTCGCTCGAGGACGACCTGATGCAGCGTGTTCAACGCCGACGATGGTCGACGCGTTCCTCACCCGCTTCAACGTGCCCGACGACGTGCCGATCGAGGCCAAGATGGTCTCGCGCGCCATCCAGAGCGCGCAGGGTCAGGTCGAGGCGCAGAACTTCGAGATCCGCAAGAACGTCCTGAAGTACGACGAGGTGCTCAACCGCCAGCGGCAGGTCATCTACGCCGAGCGGCAGCGCGTCCTGCGAGGGCGACGACCTCGACGGACGCAGGTGCGCGACATTCCTCGACGACACCATCGCCGGCGTCGGTCGACGCAACTTCACCGCCGAGGGCTACCCGGAGGACTGGGACCTCGAGCAGCTGTGGACCGAGCTCGCAGACGCTGTACCCGGTCGGCGTCGAGCATCGACGCGGTCGAGGCCGAAGCGGACGGTCGTTCGGGACTGAGCACGGACATGCTGACCGAGGTCCTGCAGGACGACGCGCAAGCCGCGTACGACAAGCGCGCGAGGAGCACTCGGCCGAGCCGGTCATGCGCGAGCTCGAGCGGCAGCGTCATCCTCAACGTGCTCGACCGCAAGTGGCGCGAGCACCTCTACGAGATGGACTACCTGCAGGAGGGCATCGGGCTGCGCGCGATGGCCCAGCGCGATCCGCTGGTGGAGTACCAGCAGCGAGGGCTACGACCTGTTCGTGGCCATGATGAACGGCATCAAGGAGGAGACGGTCGGCTACATGTTCCACGTGCAGCCGAACGGGGGCGAGGAGTCTGAGGAGCAGGACGGCGAGGAAGAGCCGCGCATTTCGCTGGGCGAGGACCGGCCGCAGCAGGTGCAGTACTCCTCACCGACGCTGGACGAGGAAGTCCCGGCCCATGTCGAGCGGGGCACGCTCGGCGGTCAGCCGGTGGCCCGCGACCCCAAGTACGCCGGCGTTTCGCGTAATGCGCCGTGTCCGTGCGGTTCGGGCAAGAAGTTCAAGCGCTGCCACGGGGATCCGCGCAACGCGGCTTAGGCGCGGATTCGGGGTGCGCACACATGAGGGTGGATGGCCTCGACACAGCGAACCCTCAGACGGAATTGCCGATCGGTGAGCAGTCCGGGCATCCGTGAGCAATACGGGCGGGTATTTGGCGCCTTGCACGCTAACCGATGCCCAGAATGCTCACGGATTTCGATTTCAGCCGCCTGGCCCGTCTCAGACAAGCAGCTTGTGACCTCGCCGTTGCCTCTGAAGAGCTCCTACAAGACCCCGAGACACACCACGCGCCACCGGTCGTGCCGGCGGGCCAGTCGCAAGGCGATCGCCCGGGTCCGGCGCGGGCATCCGATCACCGCGGCGATCTCGATGCTGTCTGCGCTTAGGGGCTGGGCCCGCAGGCTGATCATCGTGCTGCCCTTCAAGCGGGGATCATTCTGTGGCGAGCGCAAGGCCTGGTAGACGACCGGCGAGAGCCAGCGGACCAGGGTGGTCGCCGAGCGCTCGCCGGCGAGGACCTCAACGAGGTTCAGGGTCAGGCGTTCCATCCAGCGCTGATCAGGCACGTCCTGTCCGGGAGGTGGCACGAGCCGCAGATGGCGGCCGGGTTGTTCGGTGGGTGTCCAGGACTGTTCGGGAACGGCTTTCAGGGCGTGAATGCTCATTAGTTCTCTCGTTTGATGTCGTTTGGTGTTGTTTGACGATCCTAGATCAGCCGTCGCCAGCCGCGGGTACGATTTGTGGATATGCAGGACCTGCCCGATCTGACCGACGTGGAAGCGCGGGCGACGGCTGCAGACCGCCTGGATCTGCACTTCGAGCACCGGGACGCACTGGACGTCGAGCGCGGCGCCTGGCTGCTCGCCGATCATCTGCGGCGCTACGCAGATCTGCAGGTATCCGTGGGGGAGCACGTCGTGCGCGGGCGCATCGTGGGGGTGGGGCCGGACTGGGTGCATCTGACCACCGCCTTGCTCAGGCTGCAGGCTTGCTCCATGTTGCGGCCGAGCGGCCAGGGCTCACCACCGCAGACAGTGCTGGAGTTCCGGCAGGCATTGCGGCAGGCCGCGGGTCGCGTGCCGCGGGAAGTGGTTTTGGCAGACGGTCAGGCGCGGTTGCTGATCATCGACTGGGTCGGCCGCGACTTCGTGCACGTCCAGCAGGACGGCAGGCCGGGACTGATCCCGCTAGGACAGATCGTGGGCGTCTTCGGCCGGATCGAGGTCGGTTAGCAGCGCCTCGGTCTGCTTGTACGCGCGCTGGATGTAGGCCTCTAGTTCGGTCGTCTCGACCCGCCACTGACCGCGACCGCCGACCTTGATGGCCCGCAGATCGCCACTGCGCACCAGCGCGTACGCCTGGGCCGAGGAGATGTTCAGAGTCTCCGCCACATCGGCAAGGGTCAGGAAGCGCACAAGGTGATCCTTGCACAGGCGCATAATGGCCCACAAAGACCTGAGGGACCTGGGGACCGACTGTGCCGCTGACGATCGCGCTGGGCCGCACCGGTCAGCCGTGGGAGGCCGGCCTGCTGGCGGCGCCGGACGCCGAGGTCACCAGCGCTCACTCACTGGTGGATCTGCTGGTCGCTGCGGAGGTGCGCTCACCGCAGGTGATCGTGGTGGCCGAGGACTTCCCGCGGCTTACCGAAGGCCTGCCGCAGTTGCGGCGGCTAGGTCCAGTCGTCGTGGTCGGCGAGTCGCCCTGGGCCGACTGCCGTCCGGACGAGGTCACCGGCGACACGCTGTCCGGGCGGCTGACGCGGGACCGGAGCAGTCGCGGTCGCCTGGTTGCCGTGTGGGGTCCGCAGGGCTCCTGGGGCGTGACAAGCGTGGCGATCGGGCTCGCCCGCGGACTCGCGACCAAGAGCGCCACTGCGCTGATCGATGCCAATGTCCATGCCCCCGGCATCGCCGACGAACTCGACCTACCCGACGGAGGCCTGCTGCAGGCTTGCCTGGCCGCCGATCGTGGGGCGCCCGCGCTTGCCGGTCCGGACAAGTGCCGGGCTGGCGGTGCTGACCGGCGTGGAACCCCAGATGTACCCCTCGGTGCATGCCGGAGCCTTGCAGCAGGTGCTCGGCGCGGCGATCGCGAAATACACCTGGGTGGTCGCCGACACGGACTCGGCCGTGGACGCCGCGGGTGAGTTCGGGCTGGTGCCGGACTGGACCACCGCCACCGCGGTGACTCTGCAGGCCGCGGACCACGTGGTCATCGTGATCGGCGAGTCGGAGCTCGCCCAGCGGCGGTTGTGGCGGGCGCTGCCGGCTGTCGCCGAACTCACGCGCGGACCCAAGACCGTCGTCGTCAACCGCTGCCGGCATCCTCGAGCAGCGGCCAAGCGGCTGGCCGGGCGGCTCGGTGACTACGTACCGGAGGCCTCTGTGGGCTGGATCAGCGAGCGGATCACGCCCCGCAGTCTGGCGCCGATCGTGGCCGACGTCGCCCGCCAGGTGCCCGCGGACGCCGGATAGCCTGGCGGCATGGCGCTGCGTGGGCTCATCACCGACTGGGGTGGGGTCCTCACTGTGGGCCTTCGGGAAGCCGTCGACGAGTGGGCAACTGCCGAACAGATCGACCCAGCCGATTACGTCAGTGTCATGCGGGAGTGGTTCGGGCGTTCGCCGCTGGAGGCTGTCTACAACCCGGTCCACGCTTTGGAAAAGGGTGAACTCGAGGTGCCGCACTTCGAGGAGCACTTGGCGCAGGCGTTGAGTGAGCGGGCCGGCCGTTCGGTGCCGGCCGCCGGTCTCGTGCAGCGCATGCTGACCTACTTTCGGCACAGTCCGGACATGATGTCGTTGATGCGGCGGGCCAAGAGCCAGGGCATCCGGACCGCGCTGCTCAGCAACTCGTGGGGAATGAACTACCCGGCCGACCTCTTCGACGGGATGTTCGACGCGCTGGTGATCTCGGGGGAAGTCGGGATGCGCAAGCCGGATCGCGAGATCTACGAGTACGCGCTGCGGGCGATCGACCTTCCTGCGAGCGAATGCGTGTTCATCGACGACCTGCTGCCCAACGTGATCGCCGCCCGCGAAGTGGGGATCGTGACGATTCACCACGTCGACTACCAGACCACCGCCGCGGAGCTCGACGTCCTGTTTGACCGGGTGCTGTCGCGCTGACCGACCGGGTTTTGTTGCGTTGTCGTCAGGACACGCCGGCAATGTTGAGAACAACGCGACAAAACGCCTGGGGGGCGGCCGGTTCACCGCGGATGGAACAATAGCGACATGCCGGACAGGCTCAGTGCCCTCGATGTCTCGTTCCTCTACATGGAGGACGACATCGCCCCCATGCACGTGGGGGAATTGCTGGTCTTCCAGGCGCCCGACTCCGGATTCGACTACGACCGGCTGGTGACGCTGATCCGTCGCCGGATCGCGTTCGTACCCCGCTACCGGCAGCGAATTCGCTGGGTGCCGGGCGGCCTGGCCAACCCGGTGTGGGTCGACGACCAGGACTTCGACGTCGCCTTCCATGTGCGTCGGTCGGCCCTGCCCTCACCCGGCACCGACGGCCAACTGCGCGAACTCGTGGCCCGCATCATGAGCCGGCCGCTTGACCGCGCTCGGCCGCTGTGGGAGGTCTACCTCGTCGAGGGTCTGCAGGGCGGCCGGTTCGCCATCCTGACCAAGACCCACCACGCGATGGTCGACGGCACGGCGGCGGTGGACATCGGTCAGGTCATCCTGGACAGCAGCCCCGATCCGCGAACGACGCCTGATCTGCACTGGAATCCCTCGCAGGAACCAAGTGGCGCTGAGCTGCTGGCCGGGGCCGTAGTGGACAGCATCCGTCGTCCCGCCGTGGTGGTGGAGGCGGCGCGCAAGAGCGTGTCCAATGCTGGCCAGTCGGCGGCCGCCGTCGCCCGTTCCGCGGGAGGCCTCGTGACAGCGCTGTGGAGTGCGGCGCGACCCCCGGCCGAGAGTCCGCTGAACGTCCCGATCGGCGCCCAGCGCAGATTCGGGACCGCGACGCTGGACCTCGAGGACTTCAAACGGGTGCGCAAGGCCCACGGCGGCACGATCAACGACGTGGTGCTGGCCGTCATCACCGGTGCGCTGCGGGCTTGGTTGATGACCCGCCAGGAGAACGTGGGCGTACGGCACACGATCCGGGCGATGGTGCCGGTCAGCGTGCAGGAGGCCAGCGACCGGACGCCGAGCAACCGGGTGGACGGTTTCGTCGTGGACCTGCCGACCGGTGAACCTGACCCCGTGGTGCGGCTGAACCGGATCAGTTTCGAGATGGGCCAGCACAAAGCCAGCGGCTCCATGGTCGGCGCCCAGTCGCTGGTCGCTCTCACGGGATTCGCGCCGCCGACGCTGCATGCGATGGGCGCCCGCTTGGCCGGTGACCTGTCCCGGCGTGTTTCGAACGTGGTGGTGACCAACGTCCCCGGACCGCAGACGCCGCTGTACGTGACGGGTGCCGAACTGCTCGGTGCCTACCCGGTGCTGCCGCTCACGAAGGGCATGGCCGTCACCATCGGGCTGACCTCCTACAACGGCGGGATGTTCTTCGGCCTGAACGCCGACCGGGACGCGATTCACGATATTGACGTGCTTACCGCGTGTATTTCTGAAGCAATGGACGAATTACTGGACACGACACGAAACACGCGTGTCCGCGCAAAACGCGCCCGGAGGGACTAACGTCACGCGGAGTAGCGTTAAGCAGTTAGCGCTGCGATGCGAACCTGGAGGTTTCCATGGCGCAGACGTCGGCTCCTCGCCGCGGCCTTGTGCTGGGCGGCGGCGGCATTCTGGGCGCTGCCTGGATGGTGGGTGCGCTCAAAGCCGTGGAGGAAATCCACGGCTGGGATCCGCGCACGGCCGACTACATCGTGGGAACGTCAGCCGGTTCGGTGCTCACCGCCCTGCTGGGGGCCGGAGTCAGCGTCGACCAGCTGGTCGCGCACCAGCATGGCAAGCCCATCACCGAAGGCCCGTTGGCCGGCTACTCGTGGGACTACGAGAAGGCCACCGGCAGTAACCGGCCGTCGCTGCCCCGGCTGCTCGGACCCGGCAGCGGCAAGCTGATCCGCCGCACCCTGGCCGGCGGCGCCCGCAAGATGCCGCCCACCGCGGTGCTGTCCGCGTTCCTGCCCGCCGGCAAGGGTTCCCTGGACCGGGTCGGGCATCTGGTGGAAGCCTTCACCCCTTACGGCGAATGGTCGCCGCACCCCAACTGCTGGATCGTCGCGCTGGACTACGAGAGCGGCCGGCGCGTGGCGTTCGGGCATGAGAACGCGCCCGATGTTCCGCTCAACGAAGCCGTCATGGCAAGTTGCGCGATCCCGGGCTGGTTCCGTCCGATGCAGATCAACGGCCGCACGTACATCGACGGCGGCGCCTGGTCGGCGACGTCGGTGGACCTGCTGGCCGGGTTGGATCTCGACGAGGTCTACGTCCTGGCGCCCATGCTGTCGTTCGCGATGGATCAGCCGGAGACGGTGCTGGGCCGGATGGAACGCCGCTGGCGAGTTCAGGTGACCAAGCGCTGCCTGTCCGAGGTGAACAAGGTGCGCTCCGGCGGGACTGACGTCGTTGTGCTCGGACCCGGGCCGGAAGACCTCGAGGCGATGGGCGCCAACGTCATGGACAACAGCCGCCGGCTGCGCGTTCTCGACATGTCACTGAAGACCTCGGTCGAGGCGTTGCGCGACCCCGATCGGGTCGGGCCTGACCATCTGGCCGACGTCAGTTGAACCGCGCCTACGTCGCCGCCGAGTTGTCGCAGGTCATCGCCTGGTTCGATGCCGGTGCGGTCCCAGCCGGCACCGAAGCGCACACAGCCCCAAGTGACGACGAGGAGTTGGAGTTTGCGGCCACTGCCGCGGCCAGGGATTCGGTGCTGCACGGCCGGCCGGCGGTGGTGGCCGTCGATGCCGAGGTCGATCACGGCGTGCTTGCAGCCGACGCGCCGGTTGCGAACTGGGCGGCGTTGTTCGTTGACGATCTCGAGTGGTACGCAGTGAGCGAGATCGACGGGTTGCGCTGATCCTTCACGTGCGGCGCGCGCCTAGCCGATCCGTGAGCATTCCGGGCATCCGTGAGCCTCGCGGGCGGGTTTTAGGCGTCCGGCAAGCTAACCGATGCCCAGAATGCTCACCGATTGCGGCTTCGCCTTGCCACACGTGGTGAAGGATCCCGGTTCGGGACAGGGCCAGATCCAGCGTGTGTGGACGAGGACCGCACGGCGCTCTCCACGCGTTCACTCGCCAAGTCCTGACCACAAATGGAAGGATCGGGGTATGGACGCTGTCACCGAGTTGCCCCCGATCGTCAACGAGCCGAACCGGCTGTACGAACCCGGCTCGCCGCATCGTGCCTCGTTGCAGGCTCGGCTGGCGCAGATGCAGACGCAGGGCACGCTCGATCTGACGATGAACATCGGCGGCGAGTGGGTCATGGGCGGCGGCAGCCGGATCAAAGTGGTCCAGCCGCATGCCCACGGCAAGGTGCTCGGGGTGACGAAGAACGCGACCCGCAAGGATGCCGCGGCTGCTGTGGCCGCCGCGAAAGCAGCTGCGCCGGCGTGGCGGGCGATGTCCTTCGACGACCGCGCTGCGATCTTCCTGAAGGCCGCCGACCTGCTCGCCGGCCCCTGGCGCGACACCCTGAATGCCGCGACCATGCTCGGCCAGTCCAAGACCGCGTTCCAGGCCGAGATCGACAGCGCGTGCGAACTCATCGACTTCTGGCGCTTCAACGTGAAGTTCGCCGCCGAGATCCTGCGCGAGCAGCCGACGTCGGCCGCCGGGCGTCTGGAACCACACCGACCACCGCCCGCTCGAGGGTTTCGTCTACGCGATCACCCCGTTCAACTTCACCGCCATCGCCGGCAACCTGCCGACGGCGCCGGCCCTGATGGGCAACACCGTGGTGTGGAAGCCCTCACCGACCCAGCAGTTCGCCGCTCACTACCTGATGAAGCTGCTGGAGGAGGCCGGTCTGCCGCCGGGCGTCATCAACATGGTGACCGGCGACGGCATCGCGGTCTCCGACATCACCTTGTACGACCGCGACCTCGCAGGGATCCACTTCACCGGTTCCACGCCGGTGTTCCAACTGCTGTGGCGCACGGTCGGCGAGAACATCGACAAGTACCGCACCTATCCGCGGCTGGTCGGCGAGACCGGCGGCAAGGACTTCGTGCTGGCCCATCCTTCGGCCGACCCGGACGTGCTGACCACCGCGCTGATCCGGGGCGCGTACGAGTTCCAGGGCCAGAAGTGCTCGGCCGCCTCCCGCGCCTACGTCCCCCGCAGCGTCTGGAAAGTCATGAAGGACGACTTCCTCGGCAAGGTCGAGTCGCTGTCGATGGGCGCCAGTCGACGACTTCAGCAACTTCATGAGCGCCGTCATCGACGGCAGGTCGTTCGCCAAGGTGTCCGCGGCGATCGAGCGGGCGCACAAGGCCGCCGACGTCGAGGTGGCGGCCGGCGGTACCTACGACGACAGCGAGGGCTACTTCATCCGGCCCACGGTCGCGCTGAGCAAGGACCCCACCAACGAGTTCTTCACCGACGAGTACTTCGGCCCGCTGCTCGGCGTGCACGTCTACGACGACCGTCGCTACTCGGCGGTCATGGAGCAGATGGAGGGCATCGCCAAGTACGCCCTGACCGGCGCGGTCATCGCGCAGGACCGGGAAGCCATCGCCCAGGCCCGCGAGTTCCTGCGGTTCGCCGCGGGCAACTTCTACATCAACGACAAGCCCACGGGGGCGGTCGTGGGACAGCAGCCGTTCGGTGGTGGCCGGGCGTCGGGGACCAACGACAAAGCCGGGGCAGCCCAGAACCTGATGCGATGGACCAGTACCCGTTCGATCAAGGAGACGTTGGTTCCGCCGACCGACCACACCCACCCGCATATGAAGTGAGGCATGCATGCATGACGCAGCGCTGACCGATCTCCTCCAGGCTGCCAGTGAAATGGCGCAGGGGACCAGCCCGGAGGAATTCGAGGTCGATCTCGGGGACTTCCTGCCCCGGTTCTACGAGGACGTGGCCCCGGAGGACCTGGTCGGCAAGGACCCGATCGACGTGGTGGGCCCGGCCACGAACATGCTGCGGCTGGGCGCCAACCGTCCGCAGGGGACCGCGGTCGTGGACGTGTTCACGCCGACCGTTGCTCACAACGAGTGGACCTCGGGACACACGGTGGTGCAGGTGATCACCGACGACATGCCGTTCCTGCTCGACTCGGTCGTGGCTGCCATCACCGAGGGCGGGCAGTCCCTGCACCTGGTCGCGCACCCCATCTTCGCGGTCCGCCGCGACGCTGCCGGCGCGCTGAAGGAGGTCGTACCCGGTCCCGTCGAGGACGCCGGGTGAGGGCACGATCCGGGAGTCCTGGATTCACCTGGAAATCGACCTCGCGACCGATCCGGCGGCTCATGCCGCGCTGGAGAAGCGGCTGCTCAGCGTCCTGGAGGACGTGCGGCAGGCCGTGGAGGACTGGCCCCGGATGACCAACACGGCGCTCACCCTGGCCGACCAACTGCGCGCCGATCCGCCCGCGACCATCGAGGCCCGCCGCGTGCAGGAGGCGGCGGACTTCCTGCAGTGGTTGGGGGAGGGGAACTTCACGTTCCTCGGCTACCGCGAGTACGACCTGGTCCGTGACCCCGATCCCGTGGCGCTGCGCAGTCAGCCCGGCAGCGGGCTGGGTCTGCTGCGTTCGGACACCTCGGAGTCCCAGTCGTTCTCGGAGTTGCCGCCGGAGGTGCGCAAGCATGCCACCGAGCACCGGATCCTCGTGCTGACCAAGGCCAACACCCGCTCCACAGTGCACCGGCCGGTGCGGCTGGACTACGTGGGCGTCAAGCGCTTCGACGATGCACGGTGAGGTGATCGGGGAGCACCGGTTCATCGGTCTGTTCACGTCCAGCACCTACAACCAGTCCGTGCTGCAGATCCCGGTGTTGCGCCGGCGCGTCGACGAGTTGTTCGAGCTCACCGGGTTCGCCAGTGGCACGCACAGCGGCAAGGACCTGCTGCAGTTCTGCGAAACCTACCCGCGCGACGACTTCTTCCAGACCGACGCCGCCGAACTGTTCCCGATCGCGCGTGCGGTGCTGCAGATTCACCAGCGCCGCCGTACTCGGCTGTTCACCCGTCCCGACCGGTACGGGCGTTACGTGTCGTGTCTGGTGTATCTGCCGCGTGACCGATACAACACCAAGGTCCGGGAGCGGATTCAGAAGACGCTGCTGGACGCCTACGGCGGGCAGACCGTGGACCACACGGCGCTGCTCACCGAGTCGGTCCTGGCCCGGTTGCACATGGTGGTACACATGCCGCCCGGCGTGCCGATCCCGCAGGTCGACACCGCTGCGCTGGAGAACGAGCTCGCCCAGGTCGTGCGCTCCTGGGACGACCACTTGGCGCAGTCGCTGCTCACGGCGGCCGGCGAGGAGCGCGCTGGTGACCTGTTCGCGCGGTACGAGAACGGGTTCCCCGAGGCCTACAAGGAAGACGTCACCGCGCGCGAAGCGGTGGCGGACATCCAGAGCCTGGAGTCCGTCGACGACACCGGCATCGCCGTTTCCCTGTCGCAGCCGGCAGTCGCGGAGTCCCTGCGCGACCGGCTGGTCACGATCCACCGGGTCGGGCCCAGCATCTCCCTTGCCGAAGTGATCCCGATCCTCGGCGGTTTCGGCGTCGAGGTGCTCGACGAACGGCCGTACCGAGTCACCGCCTCGGACGGCGTGGAACGGCACATCTACGACTTCGGCATCCGGCTGCCCGACGGGGAGTTGCCCGACGAGGACACGTTCACCCAGCGATTCAGTGAGGCGTTCCAGGCCTGCTGGCTGCACAACGCCGACTCCGACCGGCTGAACACGCTGGTGACCGCGGGCGGTCTCGACTGGCGGGAAGTCGCCACGGTCCGCGCGTGGGTGGAGTACGCCCGGCAGATCGGGTCGCCGTTCTCCGCGCAGTACATGATCGAGGTGCTGCTGGCGCACACCGAGATCGTGAAGATGCTGGTGGCGCTGTTCGCCGCCCGGCACCACCCTGTTGACCACGACGCGAAGCGGGCCAAGGAATTGCACGCGCAGGTGCTAGCTGCGCTCGACGACGTTGCGTCGCTGGACGACGACCGCGTGATCCGGCAGCTGCTCGGCATCGGGCTGGCGGTCCTGCGGACGAACTACTACCAGACTGTCGACGGCCGCCCGAAGCCCTGGCTGTCGTTCAAGATCGACCCCCGGGAGGTCCCCGGGATGCCGCTGCCGGCGCCGATGTTCGAGATCTTCGTGACCTCGCCTCGGGTTTCCGGTGTTCACCTGCGGTTCGGTCGGGTGGCGCGCGGTGGCCTGCGCTGGAGTGACCGGCGCGAGGACTTCCGCACCGAGGTGCTGGGGCTGGTCAAGGCGCAGATGGTGAAGAACGCCGTGATTGTGCCGGTCGGGTTCCAAGGGCGGTTTCGTGGTCAAGAACCCGCCGCCGATGAGCAATCGGGAAGCGTTCATGGCCGAGGGCGTGGCGTGCTACCGCACGTTCATCAGCGGCCTGCTGGACCTGACCGACAACCTTGTGTCGGGCAAGGTCGTGCCGCCGCCGGACCTGCACCGCCGGGACGGCGACGACACCTACCTGGTCGTCGCCGCGGACAAGGGCACTGCGACGTTCTCGGACATCGCCAACTCCGTGGCCGGCGACTACGGATTCTGGCTCGGTGACGCGTTCGCTTCCGGCGGGTCGGTGGGGTACGACCACAAGGCCATGGGCATCACGGCCCGCGGTGCCTGGGAGTCGGTGAAACGCCACTTCCTGGAACTCGGCCTGGACACCCAGAGCGAGGACTTCACCGTCGTCGGCATCGGCGACATGAGCGGTGACGTGTTCGGGAACGGGATGTTGCTTAGCGAACACATCAAGCTGGTCGTGGCCTTCGACCACCGCGACATCTTCCTGGATCCCGACCCGGATCCGGCCCGCAGTTTCGTGGAGCGGCGACGGCTGTTCGAACTGGCCCGCTCCAGTTGGCAGGACTACGACCGCGGCCTGATCAGTGAGGGCGGCGGCGTGTACTCGCGCTCGCTGAAGTCGATCCCGATCACCCCGCAGGTGGCGCAGGTGCTCGGGCTGGATCCCGCAGTGACGTCCATGACGCCGAACGACCTGCTGCACGCGGTGCTGCAGGCGCCGGTCGACTTGCTGTGGAACGGCGGCATCGGCACCTACGTGCGGTCCTCCGTGGAGTCCAACGCCGACGTCGGGGACAAGGCCAACGACCCGATCCGTGTGACCGGCGCGCAGTTGCGGTGCCGGGTCGTGGGAGAGGGCGGCAACCTCGGGCTCACGCAGTTGGGCCGGATCGAGGCTGCCGAGCACGGCGTCCACCTGAACACCGACGCGATCGACAACTCCGCCGGTGTCGACACCAGCGACCACGAGGTCAACATCAAGATCCTGCTCGACCGGATCGTGCACGACGGTGACCTGACCGTGAAGCAGCGCAACGAACTGCTCGCCGCGATGACCGAGGATGTCGCGGACCTCGTGCTGGCCAACAACTACTGGCAGAACATGCTGTTGTCCAACGGCCGGTCGCAGCAAGGTGCACTGCTGCCGGTGCACCAGCGGCTCATGTCGTCGCTGGAGAACCGCGGGCTGCTGGACCGGGACATCGAGTTCCTGCCCTCGGACGAGCAGATCGCCGCCCGGATGCAGGAGGGCCGCGGCCTGAGTTCGCCGGAACTGTCCGTGCTGCTGGCCTGGTCGAAGATCGCGCTGACCGACGACCTGATGACGACGAACGTCGACACCGACGACTGGGCGCAGACCGCTCTCGCTGGTTACTTCCCGCCGGATCTTCAGTCCCGCTACGGCGACCGTCTGGACGAGCACCCGTTGCGCAAGGAGATCGTCGTCACGATGCTCGCCAACGACATCGTGAACCACGGCGGCATCACGTTCGTGCACCGCACGATCGAGGAGACCGGAGCGTCGGTCGAGGAAGTGGCACGGGCGTACGTGGCCGTGCGGCAGATCTTCGATATGGACGGTGCCTGGGAGGAGATCGAGGCGCTGGACCGCGTGGCCCCGACCGCCGCGCAGAACGCCATGTACTTGGAGCTGCGGCGGCTGCTGGACCGCGCCGTCCGGTGGGTGCTGACCACGCGTGGTGGTGTCCTGGACGCCACCAAGCTGATCGCCGACATCCGGCCAGTTGTGGAGTCGTTGTCGCCGCTCGTGCCGGAGATGTTGATGGGGACCGAGCGGCACCGGCTCGAGCAACTGAGCGCGCACTTCGTGGGGCTCGGGGCGCCGGTACCACTGGCGATGCGGGTTGCAGCGTGTCTGGATCAGTACTCGCTGATGGACATCGCCGACATGGCCGCGCGCGAGAAGCAGGATCCGGAGGCCATTGCGCGCTTGTACTTCGCAGTGTCCGAGACGTTCGGGGTCGACGCGCTGCTGACCCAGATCTCCCATCTGGATCGCAGCGACCGGTGGTCAGCCTTGGCGCGTGCGGCCGTTCGGCAGGACCTCTACGCAGCCCAGGCGGGTCTGACGGTACGGATGCTGCGTCGCACCGACCCGCAGGCCTCGCCGAAGGATCGGATCGCGGCGTTCGCGAAGGCCAACCCGGAGGGCCTTGCCCGCGCCCGGGCCACGCTTGCCGAGATCAACGCCGACGGCAGTCCGAGCCTGGCCACGGTGTCGGTGGCGTTGCGGGTCTTGCGCAACGTGTCGCAGCAGGGGGTGTGATCGGCCGATCGGTGAGCATTCCGGGCATCCGTTAGCACCGCGGGCGGGTTTTCGGCGCCCGGCGTGCTCACCGATGCCTGGAATGCTCACGGATTGCGACGTCAAGCCTGGTGATGCGTCGCGCAGGATCCGTCTAACCGCTGTCGCGATCTGCCGGCGAGTCAGCGCACTCCGATCGCCGGCAGGTCACCCAGCTCGGCCTCCCGCTGCAACTGCAGGGCGATGTCGATGATCATGTCCTCCTGGCCGCCGACATAGCCGTGCTCGCCGACCCGTTGCAGGATCGCGTGGGCCGGCACGTCGTAACGCTGCGCGGCACGCTCGGCGTGCAACAGGAACGAGCTGTACACCCCGGCGTACCCCTGCGTGATCGCCGCCCGGTCCATCCACGGCAACCGCGGGATGAACGGACGGACAATCTCGTCGGCAGCCGACAGCACTTCGCCCAGACCGACGCCGGTGCGGATGCCCATATGCTCGAATGTCGCGGCGAGGACTTCAGTCGGGGAGTTGCCGGCGCCGGCTCCCAGGGCGCACAACGCACCGTCGATCTGCCTCGCCCCGGCTTGGTAGGCCAGCACGGAGTTGGCGACTCCCATGGACAGGTTCTGGTGGCCGTGGAAACCGACCTGCGCCTGCTCTCCGATCTCGGAGATCAGCGCCTGCACGCGCGCTTGGGCAGTCTCCAGCACCAAGGCCCCGGCGGAGTCGACCACGTACACGCACTGCGCGCCGGCATCCACCATGATCCGGGCCTGTGCCGCCAGCTTCTCCGGGGAGACCCGGTGCGACAGCATCAGGAACCCGACCGTCTCCATACCCAGCCGCCGGGCGTGGCCGAAGTGCTCGACCGACACGTCCGCCTCGGTGCAGTGTGTCGCGATCCGAGCCACCGAGACGCCGCAATCGTAGGCCCGATCCAGATCCCGCAGGGTGCCGACGCCGGGCAGCATGAGCACGGCGATCTTCGCCCGCGTGGCCTCCTCGACAGCCGCGGTGATCAGCTCGAACTCGTCCACCAGGCTGAAACCGTAGGTGAAACTCGACCCGCCCAGCCCGTCTCCGTGACTGACCTCGATGACCTCCACCCCGGCCGCATCCAGAGCATGCACGACGGCGCGCACCTGGTCTTGCGTGAACTGGTGGGCCATCGCGTGCGAGCCGTCCCGCAGGGTCGAGTCGGTGATCCGCAGGTCCCGCGGCCCACCCGGCTCCGGGGTCTGTTCGCGAACAGTGGACTCGTCCGGCTGCTGGGTCACGACCGGTGCATCCTCCGGCCGGATCGTCATGTCACCCATTGCTCACTCGATTCTCTGCCAGAATGTCGCCGACCCTGGCCGCGGCCGAGGTGATGATGTCCAAGTTGCCCGCGTACTCCGGCAGGTAGTCGCCGCTGCCGCGCACCTCGATCGGGACGAACACCCGCGCCGCTCCGTTCCACGCATCGCGCGCGGGGTCGAACTGGGGGTCGGCGCGCAGGCCGTAACCGGCCACGTAGTCCTGCACCCGCGCCACCATGGCGTGGATGCTGGCCACGATCTCGTCCTGCAAGCTGCCGGCCTCGCCGGCTTCGGCGGGGATGGCGCAGAAGACCGAGTTGCGCATCATCATCGGCGGCTCCACCGGGTTGAGGACGATGATCGCTTTGCCGCGCTGCGCCCCGCCGACCACCTCCAGCGCCGACGCGGTGGTCTGGGTGAACTCGTCGATGTTGGCCCGGGTGCCCGGCCCGGCGGACCGGGAGGCGATGGATGCCACGATCTCGGCGTAGGGCACCGGAACCACGTCGGCCACCGCCCGCACGATGGGGGTCGTGGCCTGTCCGCCGCACGTGATCATGTTGACGTTGCGGGCGTCGAGGTTGAAGTCGAGGTTGACCGGTGGGCAGATGTACGGCCCGATCGCCGCCGGCGTCAGATCCACCGCGACCATGCCGGCCTCGGCGTAGCGCGGGGCGTTGCGGGCGTGCGCCCCGGCGGACGTGCACTCGAAGACCAGGTCGGGTACGTCGTCCAGGGCCAGCAGCCAGTCGACACCCTCATGGCTGACGGTGAGACCACGATCCGCGGCACGCCGCAGACCGTCGGAAGCCGGATCCACCCCGACCATGTAGCGCAGGTCGATCCGATCGCTGCGCTCCAACTTCATCATCAGGTCGGTGCCGATGTTGCCCGGGCCCACGATGGCGGCCGTGACGGTGCTCATGATGTGAACCGCACGGACACGGCTCCGAAGCCGGGAAACTCGGCTGTGACACTGTGTCGCCGGCAGCGACCGGCACCATCGCGCACATCGCTCCCGCGAGGACGATGTGCCCGGCTTCCAGCCGGATCCCGCGGGCACCCAGGGTGTTGGCCAGCCAGGCCAGGGCGCGCAGGGGATTGCCCATGACCGCCGCTCCGGTCCCGGTGCCCACGTCCTGACCGTTGCGGCGCATGGTCACGGAGACGCTCGGCAGGTCCAGATCGCGTAGCGCAACCCGTTCCGGGCCGAGGACGACCGCGCCGCTCGAGGCGTTGTCGGCGATTGTGTCCAGCAGCCCGATCTGCCAGTCCGCGATCCGGGAGTCGACGATCTCCAGCGCCGGGAATGCAGCCTCGACTGCTGCTGCCGCGGCTACCTCGTCCACACCGGGACCTTGCAGATCACGACCCAGCACAAAACCGATCTCGGGCTCGATGCGCGGCTGCAGGAACCTGTCGATCGACAAGGAATCGGCCACCACCATGTCGTCGAGCAGGTGGCCGTAATCAGGCTGGTCCACGCCGAGCAGTTCCTGCATGGCTGCCGAGGTCAGGCCGATCTTGTGTCCGACCACTCTGCGGCCGCTAGCAAGGCGCCGCTCTATCTGCAGTAGTTGGGCCGCGTAGGCCTCGTCCAGAGTGAGGTCGGGGAACGTGCTCGTCGGGGGTGCGACAGGCGGGCCGGCGTATGCCGCCTGCAACGTGTCCGCGACGCGCTGCGCGACAGTCATCGATGCTCCTTCAGTCTCGGGAACAACGCCTCGGCGTTGCGGCGGTCGATACCGGCCCGCAGCGGCGCCGGCAGTTTCAGGTCGTCGTATTCCGCAGCCATGTACTTCACCGCGGCAGCGGGGGCGAACGGGTAGTCGGTGCCGTAGAGGATCTTCGTGGGATCGGCCACGGCGCGCAGTGTGGGGAAGGTCGTGGGGGTGCTGGACAGCGCGACGTCGTACCAGAAGTGCTTGAACACCTGCATGCGTTCCCGCACCGCCTTCTTGCGCCGCACAGCCATCTTCGCGAGCTTCCACTTGGGCTCCTCGCGCAGTGACGTGAGCAGGATGCGGTGCGCGATGTACGGCACGAAGCCGCCGGCGTGGGCCAGGATCCAGCGGATGCGCGGGTACTTCTCGATCGCACCGGTCAAGATCAGATTGGTGACGGCACGAGTCGTGTCCAGCAAGAAGTCGGCGGTGAACGTCGGGATGCCGGGAACGGGTTCGGCGGGCAACTCCGCCGGATGCAGGAAGACCACAGCGTCGCGTTCGTTCAGGAAGCCGAGTAGCCGGTCGAAGCGAGGGTCGCCGAGGTAGATGCCGGCGTTGTTGGCCAGCAGCACGATCCCATCGGCGCGCAGCACGTCCAGCGCATAGGTCGCTTCTGCGATCGCGCCATCCACGTCCGGCAGGGTCAGTGTCGCGAAGAACCCGAAGCTGTGCGGCTGGCGTTCCGCTACGGCTGCGGCGTGCTCGTTGACCCGTCGCGCCCAGTACCGGGATTCCGCCACATCGCCGAACCAGGCACCCGGCGTGGAGACCGACAGGATGGCCGTCGAGACTCCGTTGGCTGCCATGATCTTCGAGGCCGCGGGCATCGCCCACTCGGGCAGCGGAATGCCACCGGGACGGATGCCCTTTTCCCGCAGCAGGTCCGCGTAGTCCGTAGGAACGATGTGGTGATGGACGTCGATCCGCCCGGGTGGGGTCATGCCGGAACTCCTGACCGCTGCGCCAGGGCCTGTTGCGCGCGCCAGTGCTCGCTGGGCCGGGTCACGCTGAACACGAAGCGGTCGGGCCGCACCACGATGACGCTGCCGGTCCGGGCGCCGGCTTTGCGCAGCCACCGGCTCCACTGGTCGTCGATCGCTTCCACGTCCTGCACGTCTGGATCGGCGGCACTGCCCCGTAGCCCCTGTGGCCGTGCGCCCGGCTCGAAGAGCGTGACCCAACGTGGCGAGAGACCGCTCCAGTCGCCGGTCGTGCGTGGGTCGACGCCGATCCCGATTACGGCCCAACCAGACCCAAGTACGTCGTCCAGCCGGACCGGCCGGCCCGCGCGAGTCCGTACCGGGGGTTGCGGCATCAACGTTCCTTCGACCCCTCGCAAGCCGCGCAGGCGGCGGGGCAGGCCGACATACTGTCCGTGCCGCAATCTCGGGCGCGGCTTGATCTTGGCCTCGGTAAGCGCCGTGCGCAGTACGGGTAGTCGCCGGCTCACCCCGATGACGAGATCACGGGTGCGCACCGCCCAGGGACTCTCCGTCGACACGATGTCCTTGTTGAGCACCGACACCCGGATCATGGCCGAAGCGTGTGGTCGCCGCTCCGACTGATAGCTGTCGAGGATCGCCGGATCTGCGCCGTGCCGGATGACGTCCGCGAGCTTCCACGAGAGGTTGTCGGCGTCCCGGATGCCTGCGTTCATCCCCTGCCCGATGAACTGCGGCGTCATGTGCGCGGCGTCGCCGGCGAGGAAGACCCGGCCGTCGCGCCAGCGCTGGGCAACGAGGGCGTTGAAGGAGTAGACCAGTTGCCGCTCGATCGTCACGGCGGACACGTCGACGTACCGACTGAGCAGTCGCTCGGCCGTCTCGCGCAGCTCGAACTGCTCACTGCTGTCGGAGTCGGCCAGCATGAACTCGAACCGGTGCCGACCGTCGGGTTGCGGGCAACTGACCGTCGGCAACTGCCGGATCGCACACGAAGTCGAAGTACGGCAAGTGCCCGAACGGGTCAGTGCCGGGCTGCGCTTTGAGATCGATCACCAGCCAGCGCTGGGGAAACGACTTGCCGTCCATCTCGATCCCAAGTGCGGTCCGCGTGGCGCTGCGACCGCCATCAGCAGCCACCAGGTATTGCACCCGGTCGATCTGCTCGGTGCCGGGTTCCAGATCCGGCTCGTGCGCGCCGTAGCCGGTGCCGCGGCAGGCCTGATGCATGACGTTGACGCCATCCGCGTCCTGCTCGAAGCGCACCACGGCCCTGCCGCGGCGCAGCGTGACCTCCGGGCGACTGGCCAGCCGGCGTTCCAGTGTCGCTTCGAAGTCCGGCTGGTACAGGAAGTTCGACACCGGCCAGCCGTGGGGCTGGGCGCAGGTGCGGAACTGAGCGAGCACCGACCCGTCCGGCTTCACCCACTGCACCGGAAGGTCCACGGTCATGTCCGCGTGCACCTCGTCGGCCACGCCCGCGGTCTGCAGGATGCGCATGCATTCGTCGTCGGTGTAGACCGCCCGGGCCATGCCATAGAACTCCGGTTCCCGTTCCAGCACCAGCACCGTGACGCCGCGCTCGGCGAGCAGGTGCGCCAGCGTGAGGCCGGTGGGGCCGAGTCCGATGACGCAGACGTCGTAGTCGCTCATGACAGGACCGCCAGCGCGGGCTCGTCGCGGCGCAGTGACGCCACCGCCGTGCGGAACTGGCCGAGACGGCTGATCACGTTCTCGCCGATCGGGGTGTGGCCCCAGATCGAGATTCCTTGGTAGGTGCGCGGCGCCCAGGTCAGTTCCATCTCCGGGGTGACGATGATCGGGTTCCAGCCGAGTTCCCACTCGAAGCCCGACGGCGTCACGCAGTAGAACGAGAGCTGCCGGTCGTTGGTGTGCTGGCCCACGCTCCACTGCATGTGGAAGCCCAGGTCGATCACCCGCTCGTAGGCGGCCAGCAGGTCGTCAAGGCTCTCGACCTGGGTGTTCAGGTGCTGCACGGTCGTGCGGATCGGGTCCACGGACAGTCCGCGCACGCCGGCAACCGCAACCGTGTGGTGGCGCTCGTTGACCCGCAGGAACTTGATCAGCAACCCGACCCCGGCGATCTTCTCCTCGATCCAGTCGGACAGGCGGGCGTCGAAGACCTGCTGGTAGTAGTTCGCGGACCGGATCCGGGCGGCGGGCTGTGATGGCCACGTGACCCATGCCGGCGTCGCCTGTGACGAAGCCGGACTGCTGCATGACCAGTGGCGCTGGTGTCGTGACCGGCGTGGTGAAGATCTCCGTGGCGATGCCCTTGGGCCCGGGGAAGCGCCAGAGACGTTCGACCCCGCGCAGTGCGCACTCCTCGGCACTGCCCTCCACGACCGGGATGCCGGCTTCGGTGACCCGGGCCAGGATCACGTCGAACGTCTCGTGGTCGTCGATGTGCCAGCCCAGCGCGGTGACATCCTCGCGCGGACCCCGCTGCAGCAGGAACCGGCAGTCGTGGTCGTCCAGCCGGAAGCGGGTGACATCGTGGGTCAGCTCGTCGACATGCAGGCCGATCGCGTCCTTGCCGAAGCGGCGCCACTGCGAGAACCGTTCGGTCTCGATGACGATATAGCCGAGATGCACGGCTCCGAAGGTGTCGCTCACAGTTGCACTCCGAGGTGTTCGAGGGCGAGCCGGTTGAAGAGCTCGGGCGTCTCCCACTGCACCCAGTGTCCGACGCCGGACGCGAGGTAGAGGTCGCAGTGCGGCATGGTGAATGCCAGGCGCGGGCCGCCGGACGGGCGGTTCACCTTGTCCTCGGTGCCCCACATGACCAGCGTCGGCACCTCGCAGCGTGCCAGTCGCGCATCCCGGGTGAGGTCCATGCGCCACAGGGTCCGCAGCGCGTTCTTGCCGGAGGGCCGGCGCAGCGGGGGATTGGCGATCACCTCCGGATCCAGTGAATTCTGGTACCGGATGTCGATGATCTCCTCGGTCACGCTCGAGGGATCGGCGACCAGGCTCTCGCTGATGAACGCGGCCATCTTGGCCCGGGTCGGACCCTCGCCGCCGTAGTAGTCCAGTAGTTGGTTGAGGCCCCTGGTGGGCAGCGCGCGCGTGGTGCCGATTCCGCCGGGGCCGTTGAGCACCATCCGGTCCACCGCGGTCGGGCCGGTCCAGCGCCAGGCGCAGCGCCGCTGCACCGCCGTAGGAGTTGCCGACCAGGTGTGCCTTGGCGATCTCGAGCACGTCGAGCAGGTCACCCATGGCTGCGGCCAGATCGCCGAAGGGGTCGTCGTGGTCCAGGTCCTTGCTGGACCGTCCGTAGCCGGGCAGGTCCGGCACGATTACCGTGAAGTGCTCCGCGAAGGCCTCCAGGTTCCGGCTCCAGTTGGGGACGCCGCTTGCCCCGGGTCCGCCGCCGTGCAGGAACAGCACAGGCGGTCCCTCTCCAGCAGTGGCCACGTAGATGTCTCGCGCTCCGACGCGCATGGTCTTGGTCAGCATGAACACCTCACAATCTGATGGAATCATCAGATTAACTTCGCCAACTGTCAAGCCCTATATGATGAATCATCAGATTGGAGGGTGATGAGCAACGGACAAGCCCGTCGGCGGGCTCGCACTCACGCTGCTTTGCTCGGCGCCGCCCTGGAGCTACTGCAGGAGGGCCGGTCGACCGCCAGCGTCGAGGAGATCACCCGCCGGGCCGGCGTTGGATTCGGCTCCTTCTACAACCACTTCGAGACCAAGGAGGACCTGTTCGCCGAAGCGACCTACGAGGTCCTCGACAACTACGTGATGTGGCTGCGGGGAGCGACGCAGGATCTGTCCGATCCCGCCGCGGTGTTCGCGCGGAGCTTCCGGTTGACTGGCCGCCTGGCCGGGGAGCAGCCTCACTTGCTGGCGCCCTTGCTCACCCAGGGAACGGAGGTCCTGCTCGTCGAGCGGGGCCTGCGGGAGGCTGCCTTGAGTGACATCACCGAGGGAATCGCCAGCGGTCGTTTCGTCGAGGCTGATCCCGAACTGTTGCTGATGACCGTCGGCGGCGCGTTGCTCGGTCTGCTGCGGCTGCTCATCTCGGATGCGGACCGGGACGCCGCAGAGACGACCGACGTGGTCACCGAACGCTTGCTGTGTCTGCTGGGGTTGACCCGCTCCGAGGCTCGCCGGATCGTGGCCGGTCCGCTCCCGGCGGATCCCGATCCCCGCCCCTGGTTACCCGAGTAGCGGGATCCGGTTCGCGACAAGGTCGTCCATGCGGGACTGCATGGCATCCTCGACGCGTTGCGCGAACCCGGCGGCGTCCTCGCCTGCGGCCGGACGCATCGGCGGCAGGATCGCGGTCACCAGCTTGCTGGGCAGCGGCAGATAGGGCAGCAGTCCGGACAGCCCGACGCTCAATCCCCATGGCACAGACAGCGACACCGGCAGGACCTTGTAGCGCAGCGCCCGGTCCAAGCCCACCGCCGACGCGAGCCGCTCGCCGTCGGTCAGCACGAATGCCCCTTCGCCGGCACCGGCCGTGACGACTGGGACTACAGCCTTGTCGTGATTTATCGCCAAGTGTGCGAACCCCGAACGGCCGTTGAACATCACGCGGTTGCGGTCCCGCCAGGACTTGCCCGCCTCGCGGTCGCCGCCCGGGAACACAACGACGTCCCGGCCATGTGTCCAGGCCTCGACCGCCGACTCCTCCGATGCCGGAGCCCCGCCGAACGCCGCCACTAAGCCGCCGACGCCCAGGGTCCACGCCATGTCGTGCACCAAGTAGGTCTGTTGTCGCGCGCGCTGGCGCAGGCTTGACGCCACGGCGAGGACGTTCGGGTCGGTCACGGTGCCAAAGCCGTGGTTGCCGACGAACAGCACCGGCTCGCGGGGTGGTTCGGCGTCGATCAGCACGTCATGGCGGTGGTAGCGCCGGACCGCTTCCAGGACGGCTGCGCGGACAGCGGCCGCTGCCTGGGGTGGGAGCCATGGGGTGCTGGGCACGCGTCCAGCATGCCGCCACGGCTGACGTGAAGAGTCCCTGACCAGCGTGGGTGGCGCTGATCCACATCAGTCCACGCCGCGTTGCCGGAACTGCACGCTGATCCGCGGGCCGGCATGGCGCACCTTTGGTACGGCGTGCTCCCAGGTGGTCTGGCACGTGCCACCCATGACCAGCAGATCGCCGTGACCCAACGGAAAGCTCAAACTCGGGCCACCGCCGCGCGGCCGCAGTTGCAGGGGGCGGGCATCACCTAGCGACACGATCGCGATCTCAGTGCGGGCCCGGCGCTTGCGGATGGTGTCCCCGTGCCAGGCCACGCTGTCGTGGCCATCGCGGTACCAGCACAAACCCGCGCTGGTGAACGGCTCGTCGTAGTGATCGTTGAGCGCGAGGAAGGCGCGCACGAGGGTCGGGTGCGGCAGCCGGCCGGGGTCGGTGCACCACGCCGTCAGCCTCGGGACGTCGACGACCCGGTCGTACATCTGACGCCGGTCCTGCCGCCACGGTGCGTGCTCGTACGAGGGTGTCGAAGACCTCGACGTCGTCGGTCAGCCATCCCTCCAGGTAGTCGATCCAGGCACCTGACCCGAGGTCGGTCCGGCACAGTCGCTGCAGGCCGCAGGGGTCGGCCGAAACACCCCCGGTGTCCAGCGTCGGTTGCAGATCGAGCACGGATTCAGAATACGTCGCACACGTGTACGAGACAATCCCCGTCGTATGGTGGGGCAATGCGTGCAGTACCCGCGGTGACGGCAGTGCTTCTGATGGTCCCCCTGCCAGCACTCGCCGACGAGCCGAGCCCGGCTGTCCTGGACGCACCCCAATCCGTCACCGCTGTACAGACCGGCATTGACGTGCAGGTTTCCTGGGCGCCGGTCACGGGTGCAACCGCCTACACCGCCAGCGCCGATAGCGGCCAGAGTTGTACGACAGGAGCTACGTCCTGCGTCATCACCGGGTTGCCGGCGCGGGCCGCGTACTCGTTCACGGTCACTGCCACGGACGGCATCGTGACCTCGGTGCCCTCGACGCCTAGCGCCTCGCTGTTCCTGCGTGCCCGTCTGGCGGCACCGCGCTTCAGCAGTGACCGGGTCGTGGTGGGGCGCAGCCTCAAGGGCCGCAAGATCGTCGCGCAGCGACAGGGCGACCCGCTGGCGCCGGTGATCCTGCTCAGTGTCGGACAGATGCACGGCTCGGAACCGGCCGGCCTGCGGGTGACGAAGCGGGTCCGTTCGGCCTCGGTGCCCGACGACGCCCCATATCAGCTCTGGACGATTCGCACGATGAACCCCGATGGCGCCGCGCGCAGGAATCGGTACAACGCCCGCGGAGTCGACCTCAACCGCAACTTCCCGGGCACTTGGTCCCGGCAGTCCCGCACCGGATCCCGACCTGCCAGTGAGCCCGAGACCAGGGCCATGATGCGTTTCCTGCGCACCCTCGCGCCGACCGGGGTGCTCAGCTTCCACCAGCCGTGGGATACCACGCTCAGCGTCTGTGACACCCAGTCGGCGTACTGGGTCCGGCTGACCGCCCAACTCACAGGCGTACACACGCCTGCCAACCCGTCGAACTGCGGCAACTGGCTGCCCGGCACGATGAACCGCTGGACCTCGCGGGTGACTGGTGCCTGGTTCGTGACTGTGGAACTTCCTGCCAGCTACAAGGTGGCTCCGTACATTCCGCGGGCGGCGTCGGCAGTCGTCGCGCTGGCCGAGTCGATGAGCGCCGCGGACTCCGGCGCGCCGGTCGGACAGACGTCGCTGCGCTAGGGGCAAGGCCGTAGGTGGAGTGAAATCGCAATCGGTTAGCACGCTGGGCATCGGTGAGCATGCCGGGCGCCGAAACCCCGTCCGTGGTGCTCACGGATGCCTGGAATGCTCACCGATCGGCCGCGCCGCGCACGACGCATGAAGCATCACGAATGGCCGGTTGAAAGCACCTGTCCGGCCTGACGTGCCATGACCCAAAGTCCCGGTAGTGACGTCCCAGGGATTCAGCTGAACGCACAGGGTAATCAGTGGTTCCCTCAGAGCGAGATCTGTCCAAACCACGGAGTAGCCTGACCGGCATGACGGCCAATGACGACAGCACCAGCGTCCCGCCCCCCACTGATCCCACGATGCCGCTTGCGGGCAACGAGCCGACCGCGGCCGTACCGGAGCCCACTGAACCGACCAGCGCCGCTCGGCAGCGACGAGTCGACTGCGGCCGTGCCGCCCCCGCCGCCTGTGGCCGGTGCGCCGTCCCCAGTCCCGCCGCCGCCCCCCGCGCCGGCCGCGGTTCCGCCCCCGCCAGCGCCCAGCTACACCCAACAGCCGAACGCGGGTGTGCCGACGTTCCCGGACGGCAAACCCATGGTCGACGCCCAAGGCCGGCCCGCCTCGCCGAAGTCCCGGCTGGCCGCGGCGCTGCTGGCGTTCTTCCTCGGTGGTTTGGGAATTCATCGCTTCTACGTCGGCAAGATCGGCACCGGCATTGCGATCATCCTGACGATCGGTGGCTTCTTCGGGATCTGGCCGCTGATCGACCTCATCATGATCCTCGTGGGGTCGTTCAAGGACAAGCAGGAGCGCTACGTCGCCAACTGGTGAGCGCGGTTAGGCTACTGAGGTGGCCGATGAGCAGATCCAGGAGCAGTTGACCGCGCTCGATGGCACGCTGCGGCAGATCGAGGCAGTGGTCGACCTGCCCGCGCTCGAAGCCGAGATCGCGGACCTGGAGACAGCAGGCCAGCGCGCCGGATCTGTGGGACGACCCGGAATCGGCGCAGAAGGTGACGTCGCGGCTGTCCTATCTACAGGGCGAGCGCCGGCGGGTCACGGGGTTGCGGGCGCGCCTGGACGATGTGCCGGTGCTGGTGGAACTGGCCGAGGCCGAAGGGGACGTTGCATCCCTGGAAGAAGCCCGGCGCGAGCTCTCGACGTTGCAGTCGGAGATCGGCGAACTGGAAGTCCGCACGCTGCTCGCGGGGGAATACGACGAGCGGGAGGCGCTGGTCTCCATCCGTTCCGGTGCCGGTGGTGTGGATGCGGCCGACTGGGCCGAGATGCTGCTGCGGATGTACTCGCGCTACTGCGAGCGGCACGGCTGGCCGGTGGATGTCTACGAGACGTCTTACGCGGAGGAGGCGGGCATCAAGTCCGCCACGTTCGCCGTCCATGCGCCCTTTGCCTACGGAACGTTGAGCGTGGAGCAGGGCACCCACCGGCTGGTCCGGATCTCGCCCTTCGACAACCAGGGCAGGCGGCAGACCTCATTCGCCGAGGTCGAGGTCGTGCCGGTGGTCGAGAAGACCGAGGCCATCGAGATTCCCGAGGACGAGTTGCGGATCGACGTCTACCGTTCGTCCGGTCCGGGCGGGCAGGGCGTGAACACCACCGACTCCGCGGTCCGGATCACCCACCTCCCCAGTGGCATCGTCGTTTCCTGTCAGAACGAGCGCTCGCAATTGCAGAACAAGGCCACCGCGATGGCCGTGCTGCAGGCCAAGCTCCTGGAGCGGCAGCGGCAGGAGGAGCAGGCCAAGATCGACGCGCTCAAGGGCGATTCCAGCGGGTCCTGGGGCAACCAGATGCGCTCTTACGTGCTGCACCCCTACCAGATGGTCAAGGACCTGCGCACCGAGCAGGAGACCGGGAACACAGCGGCCGTGCTGGACGGCGAGATCGACGATTTCGTGGAAGCCGGCATCCGCTGGCGGCGTCAGCAGGGGTAGATCGTCCGCCGCGTTTTGTTGCGTTGTTGGTTCGACTGTTGCGTTGTCGGTGCGACACGCCGAGGGAAACACCAACAACGCGACAGAAAGGACAACAACGCAACAGAACCCCGGCTGACGCGACCCGCCGCGCTCGCCTGACGGGGACCACGCTGACAGCGACCTAGACTCGAGCAAGACGAAGGGGTGGAAGAACTTGATCACGTTCGAGCGCGTCACCAAGCGCTACGACAAGCGCAACCGCCCTGCGCTCGACGACATCAGCCTGACGATCTCCGCGGGGGAGTTCGTCTTCCTGGTGGGCGCTTCTGGGTCCGGGAAGTCCACGTTCCTGCGTTTAGTCCTGCGCGAGGAGAAACCCACTGCGGGAAAGGTGATCGTCGCCGGCCGCGATGTCGGCCGGATGGCGCGGCGCAAGGTGCCGGGGCTGCGCAGGGGGATGGGCGCGGTCTTCCAGGACTTCCGCTTGCTACAGAACAAGACCGTGTACCAGAACGTCGCGTTCACGCTGCAGGTGCTGGGCCGCAAGTCCGCCCAGATCGAGCGTGCTGTGCCGGAGGTGCTGGAACTCGTGGGACTGGCCGACAAGATGCAGCGTTTCCCGGACCAGCTCTCCGGTGGGGAGCAGCAACGCGTCGCGATCGCCCGTGCCTTCGTCAACCGCCCGCCGCTGCTGCTGGCCGACGAGCCGACCGGCAACCTGGACCCTGCGACCAGCGTCGGGATCATGAAGCTGCTCGACCGGATCAACCGCGTGGGCACGACCGTCATCATGGCCACCCACGACGCCGCGATCGTCGACCAGATGCGCAAGCGGGTCATCGAACTCGACGTGGGGCAGCTGGTCCGTGACGAAGCGCGCGGCGTCTACGGACAGGACCATCAGCCATGAGACTCCGCTTCGTCTTCAGCGAGACGTTCCAGGGCCTGCGCCGCAATCTGACGATGACGTTCGCGGTCATCATCACCGTGGCCGTTTCGCTGACTCTGTTCGGCGCCGGCTTGCTCGTGCGGGCGCAGGTCGACTCGATGAAGGACTACTGGTACGACCGGGTCGAGGTCTCGATCTTCCTGTGCGGGGCGAACTCATCGACGCCGAGCTGTTCCACGGGCGCCGTGACCCCCGAGGTACGCACCCAGATCCAGCAGGAACTGGAAGCGCTCAAACCCCTGGTCCAGACGATCTACTACGAGAGCAAGGAAGAGGCCTACCAGCACTTCCTCGAGCAGTTCCAGGACTCCCCGATCACCCAGAACGTGACCCCCGACGCGCTCCCCGAGTCCTTCCGCGTGAAGTTGTCCGACCCCACGAAGTACGAGGTGATCGCGGCCGCCTTCTCCGGCCGGCCGGGGGTCGAGCAGGTGCAGGACCAGCGGCAGTTGCTGGATCGCTTCTTCCGATTGCTCAATGGCCTGCAGGTGATCGCGCTGAGTGTCGCCGTCGCGATGCTGGTGGTGACCGCATTGCTGGTCGTCAACACCATCCGGGTGGCTGCGCATGCCCGGCGCCGCGAGGTCGGGATCATGCGACTGGTGGGCGCCAGCAACTTCATGATCCGCATGCCGTTCCTGCTCGAGGCGTCCATGTCGGCGGCCGTTGGCGGGCTGATCGCGGTGGGCGCGATCGTGGCAACCAAGGCCGTTCTCATCGACAAAGTCATCGCTCCGTCCTACCGTTTCACCGCGTTCGTGGGGTGGGACCAGGTGCTGTTGATCCTGCCTGTGGTGTTCCTGACCGGAATTCTGATCGCCGCGATTGCAGCCGCGCTCACATTGCGCCGATATCTCAGAGTGTGAAGGTAGCCTGATAAGAACATGTCCGCCTTGTCCCGTTCCAGCAGCCGTCGCGCCCGCGTGGCAGCGGCGGTGATGGCCTGCGGGCTCGCGCTCGGGGTGACACCCGCGCTCGGTGACGACATCAACCAGAAGGTCGCCAACGCCCAGGACGATCTGGCCCGGGCAGACGCCAAGGTCTCGTCCGCCATCGACAAGTTGCAGGCCGCCAAGGAGAAGCTTCCCGCCGCCCGCCAGCAGCTCGCCGACGCACAGAGCGAGCTGACGGCCTCCCAGGAGCGCAAGGCGGCCGCCGACCTCAAGGTCGCGCAGGCGATCGCCAAAGTGACCAAGGCCAAGCAGGACATCGCCGAGACTGAGCAGCAGATCGCCTACTTGGAGCAGCAGATCGGCCGGATGGCCCGCGACGTCTACCAGAACGGTGGGACCGTTTCCGAGGTCGAGATCCTGCTGGATTCGCAGAGCCCGGGCGACTTCGCGTCCCGGCTCGAGACGCTGCGATCGATTGCCGAAGGCAACAACGACACCCTGTCCGACCTCGACGCCGCGAAGGCGCAGCTGACGATCCGGCTCGGCAACCTGAAGGCCGCGGAGCAGGAGGCGCAGGACGCCCAGGCGCAGGCGCAGAAGGAAGTCGATGCGGCGACTGCAGCCAAGCAGAAGGCCGACGAGGCGAAGGCCACGATCGACGCATTGGTCGCGGACCGCGCGTCAGCGCTGCGTGATGCCAAGGACCAGAAGGCCGCGGTCAGGAAGCAGTACCAGCAGTACAAGGCCGAGCAGGAGCGGATCGCCGCCATCGCTCGCGCCGCCGCGGCGAAGGCGCAGGGCGGGCAGACTGCCGGGGTGCCGGTCCAGATCGGGTCGGGCGGGCTGGCCTGGCCGACCCCTGGAGCCGGTGTCGTGCAGAACGTCGGGCCCCGCATCCACCCCGTCTACGGGTATCGCTCGTGTCACACCGGCACTGACATCGGTGCGGGCGCCGGAACGCCTATCCACGCCGCAGCGGCAGGGGTCGTGGTGTCGGTCGAGAACGGCGGCCCCTACGGGTTGCACACACTGATCCAGCACGGGTCCGGCATCTCGACCATGTATGCCCACCAGTCGTCGGCTTCCGTGAGCCCGGGCCAGAAGGTCTCCCAGGGTCAGGTGATCGGGACGGTGGGTGCCACTGGCTGGGTGACCGGGCCGCACCTGCACTTCGAGGTGCACGTCAACGGCACGCCGTACGACCCGATGGGCTGGTTCGGTGGCACGAAGGCCCCGGTGGCCTGCTGATGGTCCGGGAAACCGGTCGCAAGGTCATCGCCACGAATCGCAGGGCCCGGCACGACTATGCGATCAGCGACACCTACGAAGCGGGGTTGGTCCTCACCGGGACCGAGGTGAAGTCGCTGCGCGCGGGCAAGGCGAATCTGACCGACGCCTACGCGGAGGTCCGCGACGGTGAAGTGTGGCTGGTGAACCTGCACATCCCCGAGTACGACCAGGGGACCTGGACGAACCATGAACCGCGCCGCACCCGCAAGTTGCTGTTGCACGCCCAGGAGATCAGCCGCCTGATCGGCAAGACGAAGCAGAGCGGACTGACCCTGGTCCCCATGCAGCTGTACTTCAAGGACGGCAAGGCCAAGGTCGAGATCGGGCTCGGACGCGGTAAGAAGGCCTACGACAAGCGCCAGGACCTGGCCGCCCGGGAGGCCAAGCGTGACGCGGACCGGGCCGTAGCGGCCGCCCGCCGTGCTCACTGACGAGGACCTGCCCGCGCTGTGGCAGCAGTTGGGCATACCCGGGTGTATTCGACGTCCACACCCACTTCCTGCCCGAACCGGTGCTGCGCAAGGTCTGGGCGTACTTCGACGCTGCCCAGCAGAACTATGGAGTGCCCTGGCCGATCTCGTATCGCGGTGATGACGATGCCCGGCTGGCGCAGCTACGCGCCATGGGGGTGCGGCGGTTTACCGCGCTGGTCTACGCGCATAAACCGGGCATGGCGGCCTGGCTAAACCAGTGGGCGCTGGACTTCGCCGCAGGGGTGCCGGAGTGCGTGCCGACCGCGACGTTCTACCCCGAGCCTGAGGCCGCCGACTACGTTGCCGAGGCGCTGGCACGGGGAGCGCGGTTGTTCAAGATCCACCTGCAGGTCGGCGACTTTGACCCGCGCGATCGACGGCTCGATCCGGTGTGGGATCTGCTGTCCGAGGCCAGTGCCCCTGTGTTGGTGCACTGTGGGTCGGCGCCGCTGGCCGGCCGCTTCACCGGCGCTGGACCCATCGGGGACGTGCTGGCGCGCTTCCCGGAATTGCGCGTGATCGTGGCGCACTTGGGCGCGGGAGAATTCGCCGAGTTCGTGTCGATGGCAGGTGAACGCGTGTGGCTGGACACCACCATGGCGCTCACCGATTTCATGCAGTCGCTGCGGCCGTTCCCGCCGGAGTTGCTGCCGCGGCTGCGGGACTTGTCGGCGCAGGGCAGGGTGCTGTTCGGTTCGGACTTCCCCAACATCCCGTACCCGTACGCCCATCAGGTCGAGGTGCTCCTCGACGCGGACCTGAACATGCGACAGGTGATGTGGGACGGGCCGCTTGCGCTGTTCGGCTGACTCAGTCTCTTCGTGGGTAGCGTTTCGGGTAGGTGGTTCTTGTGGTTCCGAGTGGTCCGGTGATGGTCAGGTCCATGGCGTAGCGTGGAGCCGGTGCCGATGGTCCAGTTTGCCGAAGGTTTTGAGGCGGTGGTGGTAGCGGCACAGGCAGACCAGCCCGTCGGGTTCGGTCCGATGGCTGTGGCGGTGGGCGTCGACGTGGTCGGTGTCGGTGTATTCGGCTGGGCGGGTGCAGTTGGGCCAGCGGCAGATCCCGTCGCGCAGCCGCACCGCGGTGCGTAGTTTGGCCGGGATTTCGTAT
Source organism: Candidatus Nanopelagicales bacterium (assembly GCA_037045455.1). Classification (GTDB taxonomy): domain Bacteria; phylum Actinomycetota; class Actinomycetes; order S36-B12; family UBA10799; genus JADKAV01. The sequence continues at coordinate 124,935 of JBAOIN010000007.1, forward strand.
TTGGTGGTGCCGGCGTCGAGTCAGGACCCCGGTCAGCGGGTCGGTGACCAGCCGGGTCCAGCGGGCATCCGGGGACCAGGCCAGCTGCAGGGCCAGGGAGTGGGTGACCGGGGAGCCGTTCAAATCGGCGCCTTTGGTTTCGACGCCCATCAGCATGTCGGCGGGGATGACCACCTGGACGTCGATGTTCCAGGTGGTGTGCTCGTCCAGCCAGCCGACCAGCGCGTCGGCGCGCAGCTGCTCGAGGCTGCGGGCATCGCCTTGCTGGTAGGGGTCGCACGGATTCGGTTTTGGCGTAGCCGTCCAGGCCTTGGATGAACGCGTGCGGCGTGCTCGGCGGAGAGGTCGATGGCGATGCTGGCCATGCCGTGGCCCTTGGGCACCACGCACACCCCGCGGTGGTCGATCGCTTCTTGGCGCTGGGCTTCCTCGGGGTCGTTGTCGCAGGTCATCCGCAGCAGCTTGCGGTGCAGCTGGGCGTTGGTGTGGTTCAGCGGCATAGCGCGATGGCTTGGGCTTCCAGCTGTTCGCGTAGCGGGTCTGGGACGTCGGCCAGCAGGTGCACGATCTTCAACGCCCGCGGCCGGTCGATCAGCCCGGTGTGCAGCCCGTCCCAGACCAGCGGCCGGGACACGATCGCCTCACAGGTGTCGACCAGGTAGCCGACCGAGCGGCTGGACAGGCCCAGCAGCCAGCCGATCTCCTCCACTCCCGCCCCCACAATGCCGGCGTTGGCGGCCTCCGCCCGGGCCGCCAGCTCGCTGACCCGCACTGCATGGATGGCGTCGTCCCGGCGGCGGGCCTGCTCAGCGGATCTGCAAGTCGTGCAGGTGCTCCTGATCGTCCAATGCCCGGAACTGCGCACGCAGTACCTCCAAGGCGGAGGAAGCGGCGGGTGTCGATCCGGGCATACCCCAGTATCGCACACCTGTTCGAATAACTCAAGAGGTGTGAATGAATCCAGCAACCGTATCCCACTGTCCCGAGCCCTCTTCGAGCCATCCCGCTATTGAGTTTCTGATGCCGTCCGCCCAAGGCAGCCTGCTGGTTGTGTCGCAATGTGCGATGACGAGGCCAGCCGGTTGAGAAACCCGGGATCGTCGTGGAGCCTGTCCACCACCTGGCTAGGGGCAAAGCTAACGACCGCCCCCGGCGCTTCTCTTGACGACGTGTGACGGCTTGGCGCAGATTCGTCCGTCAGGGTCAGTCGAGCTTCAAGCGGTGAGTTCAGGCGACCCGGCGGAACTGGACGTGCCAGTCCTCAGGACCCTCCTGCAGGTAGGAGATCTCGATCCGATCGCCGAACTGGCGGCCGACCTGATGCAGCAGCGGGATGGGCTCGTGGGGCACTACGACGACGAGTCCAGCGCCCGGTTGCAGAGAGTCCAGTGCCCCCAAGATGCTCGCGTGCCGCACGGAATGCGGAATGTCCGTGGCTTTCAAGACCGGGAAACCGATCACCTCGAGGTGCTCTCCGCACCGGCAACTGTCTGCCATGTGTCCTCCATTTATTACACTGGGTACTGTGAATAATACCGGACCACGGCCAGTGCGCGCAGGCACCCTGCCCGCGACCGCGGCTCGCGTGCTGGAGCTTCTGCAGCAGCGCGACGAGGCAGTTGTCGTGGTGGAGATCGCCGAAGTCCTGCATCTGCATCCGAACTCCATACGGGAGCACTTGGACGAACTCGTGGCGCGGGGCCTGGTCACCCGGGAGCGGCGGCCAGCGACGGGTCGGGGGAGACCCGCGTGGGTCTACCAAGCGGATCCGCAGCGCCGCGAACCAGACCGGCGCGTGCGTGAGCAGGCTGCGCTGGCCGGGGTGCTGGCGGCGCGGATCTCCCAGATCAGTGAGGATCCGAAGGCGGATGGGCGGATCGCAGGCACAGCATGGGGGGAGGCACTGGCCGCGGGCCGTGTGGGGCGACCGCGGGAGGCCGTCCTCGATGTGCTCGAGGATCTGGATTTCAGCCCTCAGCCCGACGCCGGACGCCGCCGGATCCTGCTGCGAACCTGTCCATTGCTCGACGTGGCGCAGGCGTATCCGGACGTGGTGTGCGCGGTCCACGAGGGGATGGTGTCCGGCCTGCTGGAGACCATGGGTGACCCGCACGACGTGACGCTGGAACCGTTCGCTGCGCCCGACGGATGCGTGCTCAGACTGCAGCGCGAGCGCGGGAACCCGTGAGGTACTTGTCGAGATCGGTCCGCAGGGTTGTCGCGATATCGAGCACATAGTTCTGGCGCATGCGCCACGGGGCGTGCGCCCCTTGCAGCGGCAACTCGTGTTCGGCCCGCTGGATGTAGCCGGACTTCAGATCCATGAGCGGATGGGGTTCCAACGGCCCCGAGGGCTGCGGCACCGCCATGTCGTAACCGCGCTCGTCCATCCAGTTGAGCACCTTGCAGACCAGGCGCGATGTCAGGTCGGCCCGCAGTGTCCAGGACGCGTTCGTGTAGCCGACGGCCATCGCGTAGTTCGGAATGCCGGTGACCATGGCACCCAGCAGCACGTACTGGTCGTGCACGATCACTTGTGTCCCGTCGACCGACACTGGCACGCCGCCGTTCGGCTGCAGTTTCAGACCGGTGGCGGTGATCAGGATGTCCGCTTCGAGCACGCGACCGCTTGCCAGCCGCACGCCCGTCGGCAGCACCCGATCGATGGTGTCGGTGACCACTTCCGCCTTGCCCGAGCGAATCACGGTGAACAGGTCGCCGTCCGGGGCAACGCAGACGCGCTGGTCCCAGGGGTTGTACGTGGGAGTGAAGTGTTCGGCGACCATCTGCTCGCTGCCCAAGGACTTCGTCGCGATCCGG
>JBAOIN010000008.1:0-47611 GCA_037045455.1 Candidatus Nanopelagicales bacterium
CGCTGGCGGTCTCGGTCGAGTTGATCGCCAGCCAGACCACGCCCTTGCGCCGTGGCCTCCTTCTGCAGTCGCCTGCATGTTGGCCGCGTCGTAGTGCTTGCGCACGAAGGGGCAGCCGGGGTTGGTCCATTCCAGCACCACGTGCTTGCCCTTGAAGTCGGCCAGCGTCACGGTCTTGCCGTCGGTGTCGGTCAGCGTGAAGTCGGGTGCGGGCTGGCCGACCGCGGCGGCGCGCCGGCCGTGGCCGGCCAGAGCAGCAGCGCGCCAGTGGCGAGCAGCGAGCAAGGCAGCTGCATGGCGACGGTCTCCATTGCATGGACAGGCTGTCATGGTCGATCGGGTATCAGACGGCGGCCAGCGCTGCGCGCACCTCGTCCACGCTCAGGATTTCGGACAGCACCACCGGCGCGCGGCCCGGGCGCGTACAGCACGTACACCGGCACGCCGTTGCGGCCCAGCGCGGCCAGCGCGGCGGTGATGGCCGGGTCGCGCCGCGTCCAGTCGGCGCGCAGCAGCGCCACCTTGCTGCGCGTCGAAGTCGGCCAGCACATCGGCGTTGGCCAGCGTGGTGCTTCTTGTTGTACTGGCAGGTCACGCACCAGGCGGCGGTGAAGTCGACGAACACCGGCCGGCCCTGCGGCCAGCAGCTGGTCGACCCGGCCCGGGCGCCCAGGGCTGCCAGCGGCTCGCGTGCGGCGGCCGCGGCGGTCGCGGCATCGGGCGGCTTCAGCGACATTTGGGCCGATGGCCCAGCGTCAGACCAGGCCAGCAGGCAGCTATGCGATAGCGTAGCAATGCCAGCGCCGTGCCGCGCGCCGCGCAGCGTGAGCGCCCAGACCACGCATGGCGCCACGCCACCAGCAGCGCCAGCAGCGCGGCCGGCGCCGTCGATGCCGGCTCTGCTGGCCCAGCACCCAGACCAGCCAGACCACGGTGGCGAACATCGGGAAGGCCATGCAGCCGGCGGAAGGTGCTCCATCCAGGCGCCCGGGCCGCGGCAGCGCGCGGGCCACGGCCGGCAGCCAGCTGGCCAGCCAGATAGGGCAGCGCCATGCCCAGGCCCAGGGCGGCGAACACCGCCAGCGCCTGCGCCGCCGGCAGGCTGACCGCCAGGCCCGAGCGACGCGCCCATGAACGGCGCGGTGCAGGGCGACGGCCACGGCCACGGCCAGCACGCCGGTCAGGAAGGCGTCGACCACCGGGTGGCGCGCCTGCAGGCCGGCCAGCGCCGGCGGGCAGCAAGCTGCCGAACTCGAACACGCCCGCCAGGTTCAGCCCGATCAGCGTGAACAGCGCGGCCAGCGCCGCCACCACGGCCGGGCGATCTGCAGCTGGAAGCCCCAGCCCAGGCTGCTCGCCGGCGGCGCGCAGGGCCAGCAGCAAGCGCGCCCAGCGCCAGGAACGACAGCACCACGCCCGGCGGTGTAGGCCAGCGCCGCTGACGCGGTGCGCGCGCGCGGTCGCTGGCGTGGCGGCGTGAAGCCCACCACCTTGATCGCCAGCACCGGGAACACGCAGGGCATGAGGTTCAGGATCAGCCCGCCGAGCAGCGCGCCGAGCAGCGCCAGCAGCCAGCGTGGCGAGCGGCGCGGGGCGCGGCCTGCGGCAGCGGCTGCGCGTGGCGGCGTTGGCCTTGAGCGCGGCCTCCAGCGCGGGCGACACGGCGGCCAGCCGGCGCGACGGCGGGCCAGCTGCCCAGCACCTTGCAGTTCCGATGCGCCAGCCCTGGCCGGCGTCGGCGGCCAGCACCACCGGCATCACGACTGGGGCTGTCGCTGCGCTGGCGCGCCAGCGGCACGCGCGGCCGTCCAGGCGGCGCCGTTCCATGGCCTGCGTGCCGCGTGGCGGCGGTCTCGATCACGCTCGCGGCGTCTCGGGGAAGACGTCCAGCGTCTTGCCCCGCAGCGCGCGCCGGCAGGCCCTGCCACGCGTCAGCCGCAGGGCGTTGCCGTCCATCGACCTGCTGTCGGCCGCACGCCGCCGCGTGCGCCAGCACGGGCTTGCGGCTGGGCCGCGAGCGCGGCGTCAAAGGCCGCGCCGTGCAGCGCGGTGGAGCCCTGCACCGGCAAGCTGCAGCGCGAACTCGCCCTCCTCGGGAATGCATTCCTGGCGGCACACCAGCCAGGAGGCCTTGAGCTTGACGTCGAGCGTCGCTGCCCAGCGAGCGGCGGCTTGAAGTCCGGCGTGATGGTCAGCGGCACCGGCAGCAGCACCGTGCCCTCGTAGCCGTAGTTGGCCAGGTTGCCGATCGGGATCTTCTTGGGCAGCGGGCCAGGCGATGTCGCCGGCCATCACGCCGGCGGGCAGCTGTCCATTCCAGCTGCGGTGGGCAGGCCGGAGTCGCCGGAGTTCTTCCAGTAGGTGTGCCACTCGGGCTGGTGCGCCAGCTGCAGGCCCGACCCAGACCGGCTGGCTGGCTGCCGCCGCCTCGCCCAGGCGCCAGCCGGAACGCCCTGCGGCGCAAACGCCATGCAGCTCGGCACGCGCCTGCGGCGTAGTGACCACGGTTTTGTGCATGCATTTTGGGCACCAGCCCAGCGTCGGAAGCACGAGTCCAATGCTATGAAAAACGTAGCAATTGACAGGTGGGCGAGCAAGCGGGATCGGTTCATGAAGGTGCGCAGCGAAGAGGGTCCGGATCGTGTTCTGGGAGTTCGGAGCGGCGGTTTTGGTTCCCTGCGGACTATAAGGCGCGCCCGGGCCGGGCCGGTCAGCCGCCGGATCACCCGGCCTTGCGGACCCGCGTCCGGCCGCCCGGACGCTTGCTGGAACACCGCGGGCAGACGGGTTTGGCGCGCGTGATGCGCAACTGCTTGTTCACGTTTTCCTGGCCGAACACCACCTCGATGTCGGCCACCGCCACGCCAAACAGCGGCGCCAGGAAGCGCACCATGTAGTCGGTGGCCTTGCCGTCTCTCGGGCTTGGCCTTCACGCTGACGCTTGCAGCTGCGTTGCCCTTGGGTTTGCCGATGGCGTCCTTGGCCTGGCGCTGGGCTTGCCCAGGATGTTGACGATCAGCACGTCGCCGTCCCAGCAGAAGAAGGACTCACCGGTGATGTTCTTGCGCTGCATGGCGGACAGGCGTCAGGGGGCGGTGCGGTGCGCGACGCCTCAGCCCGCAAACCCCAGCACCACGCGCCGGCGTGGTGGCGGATTTCTTCTCGATCTTGGTCACGACCACCGCGCCGATTTCCGCGGTGTTGGCCACATGCGTGCCGCCGCAGGGCTGGAGGTCGATCAGCGTCGTCGGTGTCGCCGATCCGTGATGGTGCGGATCCACTGCCCGCTGCCGCGCGGCGGGCTGCACGCGTCATGCTCTTGACCAGCGCCGGGTTGGCGTCCAGCTCGGCGTCGGTGATGCTGCCCACGGTCGACCGGGTGGGCGGCGGCCACCAGCGCGGCGATGGCCGGCGCTCAGCGCGTCCTTGTCCAGCGGGTCGGTCATGTTGAAGTCCATGCCGCGCGTAGTCGGGCGTGATCGAGCAGCCGTTGACCAGCTGCGGCACCATGTGGCACAGCAGGTGGGTGGTGGTGTGAAAGCGCATCAGCCGGTGGCGCCGGTCCCAGTCGATGCGGGCGGTGACCGGTGTCGCCGGCCTTCAGCCCGAGTTGCGCGCACAGGTCCTGATTCGATAGCGCACTATGGCCATCTGACGCTGGGATGTGGCAGATTTCATGGGTGAAACTGCCCTTCGGCGTCCTTGCCCTTGCGGGTGTCGGCGATGGCGATCAGGCTGCCGTCTGCCAGCACCAGCATGCCGGCGTCGCCCGCCTGGCCGCCGCCCAGCGGATAGAACACGGTGCGGTCCAGCACGATGCCCTGATCGGTGATGGCCGTCACCGTGGCGGTGCATTCGGTGAGGTAGGCGTCGCTGCGGAAGAGGTCTTGGGTCATGCCGGGAATGATAGTGGCCCGGCCCGGGCGCGGCTTGATCGGGGCGTTCAGGGGTCGCCAGTCTGCGGACATTCGCCGTAAGATGTGGCGCATGTTCACCACCGCCGCGCTTCTGGTCCGACCTGACCACCACCGACTTCGGTCTGCTCGATGCCGCGCGCACCGTGGCCGTGCTGCCGGTGGCCGCGACCGAGCAGCACGGGCCGCACCTGCCGCTGTCGGTGGATACCGATCTGGTCGACTGGCATCGTCGCCGCGGCGCTGCCGCAGCTGGCGGCGGATCTGCCGGTGCTGTTCCTGCCGACCCAGGCGGTGGGTTTCAGCCCCGAGCACGCCCGCTTTGCCGGCACGCTGACGCTCAAGAGCTGAAACCGTGATCCGGCTGTGGACCGAGATCGGCGAGTCGGTGGCGGCCAGCGGCGTGAAGAAGCTGGTGCTGTTCAACGCCCATGGCGGGCAGGTCAGCGTGATGGACCTGGTGGCGCGCGACCTGCGCGCGCGCCTGGGCATGCTGGTGTACAGCGTGAGCTGGTTCAACCTGCCGATGGCCGATGCACAGGGCCGGGACGTGAATGCCCTGTTCAGCGCGGCGGAGCACCGCTTCGGCATTCACGCCGGGCGACATCGAAACCTCGATGATGCTGGCGCTGCGCCCGGAGCTCGTGCGCATGGAGCACGCGCAGAATTTCCGTTCCACCGCGCAGGACCGTGCCGACGGCCTTCCCGATTCTGGGCAACGGCCGCAGCGCCAAACTGGGCTGGCAGATGCAGGACTACAACCCGGCCGGCGCGGTGGGTGACGCGGCGGCGGCCACCGCGGACAAGGGCCGGGCGGTGATCGATGCGGCGGGGCATGCAGCTGGCGCGCCTGCTGCAGGAGGTGTCGTTGCTGCCGCTGTCCACCGTGCAGGAGCCCGGCGGCAGCCACTGAGCGCTGCCGCCGAACCCGATGCCCAGCCCATTGCGCCCGCCACTGCCCGAACCACGGTCTGCCGCAGGGGCGGCAGGGTGGGCATGGCGTGGCGCCGATGGGCGGACCCCGTGGCCGGCCAGGATGGCGCTGGCGCTGGTCCTGGCGCTGGGGTTTGTGCTGGGTCTGTTGCGCCCCGGCGCCGCCCTGGCGGATGATTCCCCCGTGCGGGCCCAGGCGGCCTGGGTCGAGGCCGGCCAGCAGGCGACCATCGAGCAGGCCAGCACCCGCTTTGCCGGCCAGTTCAAACCCGCGCCGGCGCACACCGTTTTTCCGCTGGCGTCCGGCAAGACCCTGTGGATTCGCCTGCGGCTGCAGGCCGAGCCGGGCGCACCGCCGGACTGGGGGCTCGACCTGCCGGTTCCCCTGCTGGATTTCGCAACGCTCTACCAGCCGGGGCCCGACGGCAAGTGGCTGGCCCAGCGCGCGGGCGACACGCTGGCCGTGGCCAGCTGGAGCCGGCCCGGCCGCTACGCGAGCTTCGACCTGAATCTGCCGCCCGGCGCCCCGCGCGACGTGTACCTGCAGGTGCGCCACCGCGATCCGATCGGCTTCGAGCTGCGCATTGCGCCGGCATCCGCGCTGGAGCAGGTCCGCAAGGTCGAATACCTGCCCCTGGGCATGATCCTGGGCACCCTGCTGCTGCTGACCGCGTGGTGCCTGATCCAGGCCGCCATACACCGCGACCCGGTGTACGCCTGGTACAGCCTGTATGCGGCCGGCATGACCCTGACCATGGCCTCGATCACCGGCGTGGCCGGTCAGTTGCTGTGGAATCACTCCCCGTTCTGGGGCGACCGCGCGCAGGGGGCGCTGCCGATAACGCTGGCAGGCATCAACATCCTGTTCCTGCGCCACCTGTGCAGGGTCGACGCGCGCTACCCCAAGGTCGACTGGGTGGCGCTGGCGACGGGCGTGCTGGTGGTGGTGATGGCGTTCGTCTATCCGTGGACCGACGGCGGGCTCAGCAATGCGCTGGTGGCGTTCAGCCTGCTGGCCGGCATGGTGCTGACCTTCGTGCTCGCCGGCCTGGCCTGGCGCCGCGGGGATCCGGTGGGCGGCTGGGTTCTGCTGGCGTATGCGCCGCTGGCCCTGACGATCCTCGTGGCGGTGGTGCGCCTGTATGGATGGATTGCCGCGACCTGGCTGACGTTTGACGCCAGTGCCCTGGCCTCGGCGATGGCCGTGCCGCTGCTGCTGGGCGCGCTCAACGCCCGCTCGCGCGACCGCCATGGCGTGCAGACGCGCGTGAACAAGCTCACCGAACAGGACGCCCTGACCGGGCTGCTCTGTCGGCGATGTTCGAACGGCAGCTCAAGAATGCGGTGTCCGGCGCGATCATGCGACGCGAGGCCGCGGCGGTGGTGGTGCTGGAGGTGATCAACCTGCAGCGGATCCGGCAATCGTACGGCGATGCCATGGCCGAGCAGTGCCTGTTGCGGGCGGTCATCAAGCTGCACCGCGTGGTGCGGGATTCCGACCCGGCCGGGCGCATCGGCACCGGGCGTTTCGGGCTGATCCTGGAAGGTGTCGCATCGCGCGAGGACCTGCAGGAGCGCATGGTGCGGCTGGTGTCGGCGGGCCTGACGCCGTCGCGCGGCGCCAAGCTGGATATTCCGCTGCAGTTCCACGTGGCCTGCGTCCTGCTGAGCGAGCGGGTGATGACGCCGGCCCTGATCCTGCGCGATCTGGAACGCCTGCTGGCCGGCATGTCGCCCCGCACCCGGCGGCCGATCCGGTTCCTGGAGCCCGATGATGGCCGGGCGGGGGCTCCGTCAGACGTCCTGGAAACCGGCGCACGGGCCGACCGGCGTGGCAACAGCTCGGCGCCGGGAGCATCGTCGGCGCCCGGGTCGAGCCGTCCGGATTCGGGCCCTTCTCCCGGGGGCGGCTGATCGCGCGGCGCGCCGTTCGGGCGCGCGGATCGTGCCAGAGCCCGGTTCGGGCGCTCGCCGCCGGGTTGTGGGTCGATAATTTGGGGTTGCCCGTTCACTTTTTTTACTGGAGTTGCTCATGTCCATGTCGCGCCGGGGTCTTTTGTCCCGTTTTTCCCGCCTGTCCCGATTCACCCTCGCCCTGGGTGCCACGCTCGCGTTCGGCGTGGCCAGTGCCCAGACCGGCAAGACGGTCAAGCTGATGGTGGGCTTCCCGCCCGGCGGCGGCACCGACGCGATCGCCCGCATCCTGGCCGAGCGCCTCAAGGACGAGCTGGGCGCTGCCGGTGGTGGTCGAGAACAAGCCCGGCGCCGGCGGCCAGATCGCGGCGCAGGCGCTCAAGGCGGCGCCGGCCGACGGCAGCACCTACTTCCTGTCGCATGACCACACCATCACCATCCTGCCGCTGGTGACCAAGAACCCGGGCTTCGACCCGGCTACGCGATTTCGTGCCCGTGGCCGGTTTTGCCACCTTCGTGAACGCCTTCGCGGTGTCGGGCGGCACGCCGGCCAAGATCGTTCACCGACTACGTGGCCTGGGTGCAAGGACCAGGGCGGTGGCAAGGGCGCGGTCGGCATTCCGGCGCCGGCCTCCACGCCCGAGTTCCTGGTCAAGGTGATCGGCGAGAAATACAAGCTCGACCTGGTGGCCGCACCGTACCGCGGCAGCGCGCCGATGATGGCCGACATGCTGGGCAACCAGATCGCCGCGGGCGTGGCCTCGGTGCCCGACTTCATCGAAAACCACAAGGCCGGCAAGGTGCGCGTGGTGGCCGTGCTGGGCGACACGCGCCAGGCCGCCATGCCCGAGGTGCCGACCTTCGCCGAACTGGGCCTGGCCGGGCTTCGAGGACATGCCCTACTACGGCATCTTCGCGCCCGCCGGCACGCCCAAGGCCACGCTGGACCAGTTCTCGGCCGCGCTGGCCAAGGCGATTGCCGTGCCCGACGTGCGCGACACGCCTCACCGCCATGGGCCTGACCGTGGGCTTCATGTCGCAGCAGCAGCTCGCCAGCCGCGAGCAGGCCTACGGCCAGACCTGGGCGCGCATCATCAAGAACAGCGGCTTCCAGCCGCAGTGAAGCCCGCCGCGCCGGCAGCGTCCGCGCACCTGCCCGGGTTCGGCGGGACCGGCATTGGGGCGTTGCGCGGCCCTGACGGGGAGTCTGCCGCGGCACCCAGCGCTGCCGCGGCCCCGGTGTTGCGGCAGGTGTCCGGTATCCGCCAGCAGTTGCGCGCCCTGGGCGCCCGGCCGGCGCACGAGCAGCGCGTGCTGCGCCTGTGGGCCCAGGCCCGGCCGCAGGACAGCGGCCGGCGGAGGCTGCGAAGACTTTCTGCCGGCGCAACTCCGCGCGAGCGTTGCCTGGGCTGAGCGCCGGGCTTGCAGGCCTGGCCACGCCTGCGCTCCGAGCATCCGGCCGGGGATGGCTCCGCGCGCCTGCTGGTCGAGCTCGCCGACGGGCAGACCGTGGAAAGTGTGCTGCTGGCTCCGGGCCGGATCGCCGGCCTGTGCGTGTCCACCCAGGTGGGTTGCGCCGTGGGCTGCGTGTTCTGCATGACGGGGCAGGGCGGCCTGCTGCGCCAGCTCGGCAGCGCCGAGATCGTCGCGCAGGTGGCGCTGGCGCGCACACTGCGGCCGGTCACACAAAGTCGTTTTCATGGGCATGGGCGAGCCCGCGCACAACCTGGACGCCGTGATGGAGGCCATCGAGCTGCTCGGCACGGCGGGCGCCATCGGGCACAAGAACCTGGTGTTCTCCACGGTGGGCGATGCGCGCGTGTTCGAGCGGCTGGCGCACGGGCCGGTGCGGCCCGCGCTGGCGCTCTCCTTGCACACCACCGACGCCGACCTTGCGCGCCCGGCTGCTGCCGCGTGCGCCGCGCATCGACCCCGGTGAATTGATGGAACTGGGCGAGCGCTACGCCCGTGCCACGGGCTACCCTGTTCAGGTGCAATGGACGCTGCTGGAAGGCATCAACGACAGCGACGACGAACTGGACGGCATCGTGCGACTGTTCAAGGGCAAGTACGCGATCCTGAACATGATTCCGTACAACGCCGTGGACGGTCTTGATTTCAAACGCCCGACCTGGGAGCGCGCCGTCGGAAATCGCCCGCCGCCTGCATCAGCGCCGGCGTGCTGACCAAGCTGCGCCAGTCCGCCGGGCAGGATGTCGAAGGCGGCTGTGGGCAATTGCGGGCGCGGGCGCTGGCGCCTGAGCGCCCGCTTCAAATCAGCCGCTGTTGCAGCGACGCGTCTGCCAGTGGCCGCAGCCGGGCGTAGTCCAGCAGTTCCGCCAGGCGCGCACCCTTGGCCTGCCATTCATGCACTACGTTTTCCGCCAGCAGCACGTAGTGCCAGGGCATGCCGCCCCGGTGCTCGGCGGCAGGCCGTTGATGCGGTCGCACCAGGCCACGGCGGCTTTGAGCTTGCGCTGCACGTTGGGGTGAATCGTTTGCTGCTGCGCCTTGGTTTCCACCAGGTAAATGGCGTCCGTCGGTGCGCACCAGAAAGTCGGGCGAGTAAAACGCGGGCAGGCCGTCGTCCTTCACATAGCGCAGCCGTGCAAAAGTGTGGCGGTTTTCGCTGATCTTGCAAAAGGCCTGCACCTGCGCGTCGGCCTGCGCCCAGTGAATGAAGGTTCGCTCCAGCCCGCCGTTGCGCGCCGGCCAGGCCAGGCGGGTGTAGATGCACTTGCTCACTGCCACCGAATGGCTTTCGCGCATCATCAGGCGCGGCACTTCGCGACAAGCGTCGCTGGTGCACCTCGGTCTGGCCGGTCACATGCTTTTGCTCCGACTCCAGCAGCGCCACGGCAAACACTTTGGTGATGTGGTCCACCACCGGCTGCAGCAGCAACACGCGCCAGTTTCTCACCATCCGTCCAGCGGGTTGAAGGTGGCGCCAAACAACTGCGTCCAGATGTAGTCGTCCAGCCAGCCGGTCAGCTCGGCGGTGTTGACCTGCAGGTACGGTTTGGCCAGGTGCGTGGCAATCTTGTTGCCTTTGGGCAGCGGCTCGCTCAGCGCCTGGCTGATGCGCCGGGTCAAGCGGCTCAGGTACTCGTTGTAGCCGCCCACGTTCATCACCGCGCCGTCCACCCGGTAGTCGCCAAACAGCGTGGCGCTCTGCAAGTCCTGCGAAATGAAGGTGTCGCCCTTGCCCAGCAGACCCGTCAGTTGCGCCGGCGCTCATGGCGGTGAAGGCGGGCAGCGCGGCCACGTCCAGCGCGTGGTGGTCGCGCAGCTCGTCGGCTTCCTGCAGGATGAACGGGATGCCGAAGTCAAACGCTTCAAATCCCTCGCGCAGCTCGGCGGCGATCACGTCGCCGGTGGCGGAGGTGTCGTCCATGTCGTCGCCCGTGGTGCCGGCCAAGCCTTCGGCGATCAGCTCGTCATAGAACGACTGGAAGGCCGGGTGCTCGACGATGGACAGCACATCGAGCAGGCTGCCCGGCTCCTGCCCGGCGTTGATGCGCTCGCGGTTTTCGCGCTTGAGGTCGGTGTATTCGTCGTCGCGCCACATCAGCCGCAGGCCCCGGCCGATGGTTTGCTCCAGCAGAATCTGCGCTTGTGAGCTGCGCAGCGGCACGATGACGCAGATGTTGTTCACGTCAAAGCCTTCGCGCAGCATCAGCACGCTGACGATCACGCGCGGCGTGGCGTGCCGGTCCACGCTGAACAGGCGCTGGCGCACGGGCGCCCAGTCTTTCTCGCCCAGTTCGGCCTTCTTGCCGGAGTCGATGGTCATCACCTCGTCGTCCTGCAGGCCTTCCTGATCTTGCAGGAATTGCGCCACCAGTGGCGACACCGTGGTGTCCTCGCACACCACCAGCATCTTGGGGTGGCGCGCCGGGTCCAGCTGTGCAAAGTCCGCTTCCAGCTTGCGCAGCTTCTTCAAGCCCGCGCGCAGCATCACGCGCTGGCCTTCGCTCAGTGCCGGGTTGCCTGCGTCATCGCGCTCGGCCTTGAACTCCAGCGGCAGCGCGCCGATCTCCTTGCGCCGGTCCAGCACCAGCGACTTCACCAGCCCGGCGCGCATGGCGGCTTTTCAGGTCAAAGTCCGTGACGATGTGCGGAAAGTACAGCTTGCGCTTGTTCTTGCCGGCGCCCGACGTCGTTGTAGGGCGTGGCGGAAAAATCCACCTGCACAAAGCGCCGGCCCTTGGTTGCGGCAATGCGGCTCAGGCTCTTTTGCCATTCCACCTCGGTGGTTTCGCCTTCGCGCTTGAACTCGTGGATGTGGTGCGCCTCGTCGTTGAACACCATCAGCTCGGGCAGGCCGGCCAGAAACTCCAGCACGTTGCCGCGCGCATAGCGCCGGTCCAGCACGTCCAGGCTGTTGCCGGTGGCGCGCCCGGGCGTGAGCGGCAGCACGGCGTCGATCACCTGCTGCGGCTCCAGCGGTGCGCCCGGGCGCTTCGACTTCTTCCACGTCGTCCGGCAACTTCGCCCTCGGTCAGCAGATGCCAGTTGGTGATGGCGATCATGCCGTTGCCCGTGGCTTTCAGGCCGATCTCGGCCTTGCTGCACACGTTGCCGCGCACAAAGGCAAACACCGCATCGCGGTGCGCCTCGGGAATGAACAGGTCGGCAAACTGCGCGATGTCCGACGTGGCGAAAGTCACGCGAACCGTTGCCGCCTTCCACCAGCTTGCCGCAAAACGCATCCAGCAGCCGCTCGTACACGATCAGCCCCGGCGCCACCACCATGAACTGCCGGGTGAAGCGCGCGTCGTCGATGCCCTCGGCCAGCGCATGGCCGTCTTGTTGAGCAGCTGCCAGATCATCAGCGCCTGCAGCACCCAGGTTTTGCCGGTGCCCGTGGCCATCTTGAAGCAGTATTTGGGGTGGCGCGTGCTTCGGCCTGCGCCACCTCGGTCAGCCGTGTGCCCGTCAGCAGCGCGTCGGGGGCGACCGGCGCGGTACAGGTCGAGCAAGGTCCAGTTGTTCCTGGCCTGCGCCCAGCACCTCGTGCGCGACGATGGCGTTCAGGATCGCCTGCTTCTGCCCGGCGTGGAAGTTCAGCCCGGCACGTGCCGTCACCATGTCTTCGCCAAACCACCACATCAGCAGCTCGGCCGTGGTGGGGGTGACGAGTTCCAGCAGGTCGGCCGCGCCGGATTCGAGGCCCAGGCACAGGGCGTGGGTTTTGGCGGTGAGGGCGGTGGAGAGGGCAAGTTGGGCAGCATCCTGCATCAGGCGCTCCCTTGCTGGGATGCCAAGACGTGTCCTGGCTGCACAAACACATCAATTTCCGTCGCCCGCACGCGGCGGATAGCCGGACGGTGCAAAGCCAAGCCGATTGCTGGTTTGTACACATCCAGACCTCGCCCCAGTTTGAACAACACGCCATGGTTGAGGCGCAGGTAACGGTCATGCAGGCCCGCTTCGCGTCGCAGTGTCAGCACTACACCAAACTGCTGGAACAAATCTTTGGTCACAACGTTCAGCACCCGATTTTGTTGGGCGACCGCTTCCTGGTCGAGATGGGATGTGATGATCTCAATGGCTTTGGGTTTGGCGGCTTCGGCTACGTGCATAAGAAATTCTTGCAAGTTGCGAAGTTGGTGTACGCCCGACAAATACGGATCAATCAAGGACAGTTGCAACGCGCCCTGCAAGAGCCGAGGTGCAAACAGCTTTTCGTAAGACCAGCCGGTCGAACCTTCCCGCAATTGCAAACGATCCACGCACACCGTGGCAGCGGCCTGTACAGCATCGGCCCAGTCGGTGTTGTCATCGGTAGTACTTGTAGCGACGGGCATAGCGCTGACCGGCAAGGTAACAGGAGCCTTGGCGCTTGGCTGGGTAGGTGCGGCAGAGTCATTGACCACGGTCATGGGAGCGCTGTTTGGCATGACCGACCGAACCCGCTCCAAGGTTGGAGCCAACTCACTGTCCAGAGTCGTGATCAAGTCGACAGCTTCTTCCGTTTGCCCTTCCAGATGCAGGGCGGCGGCGGCCAGGATATTGTCTGCAGCCTGTTCCAGCAACACTTGCACTTCGTCCAAGGCATCGCGCGGGGCGGCCTTTGCTTCTGCCAGCAAAAACTCACCGAAGCGGCGACTGCTCTCTTTCAGATAGCTTTGTAGTGCGTCTTTGAGTAGCGCCTTGACTTCGCGGTAGAAGGCTTTGACTTCCGCATTCTGTCGGATGGTCGTGCCGGTGTCCCAAATGTCTGCCACCACCCGTCTTTTCTCGGATATCCGATCTGCAACGCTGTCTGTCACGAAATCATCCAATAGCTGGAGCACTTTTCGCTCTTCGACGACGATCATTTCTTGGGCGTTCTGCATGGAGCGGTTCAACACCACTTTCAGCTTGCCCGATACGTCCAGAGGCACATTGGTGCCTAGCTCCAGGCGTGCGGCAATCTCGTCGCTGCTGTGCGAAAGATGCAGCAGTGCATCTTCAAAACGCTTGGCGTATTGCATGAACAGGGCCGTCCGGGTATCCAGCAATTGCTGCACCTTGGGGAAAACAAGACCCGCCACACTGGCTTGCAAGCCATACAAATGGCCCCAACCGCCGTAGCGTCGAGTTTTCCAATGGCGGCCCATGTCGTCGGATTCAAAAGCCGACAGGGGTTGTTCGGCCAGAGCCGCAATCAGACTCAGCAGGATTTCATCGCTCCGGGGCTGTTCGTCCAAGCGTTCTGTCAGGAGTTGGATTTGCTGCTCAACAGTCCCGGCAAACCCTTCGCGAGTCTGCCCAAATTCGTCGCGAAAAGTGTGTAGCTTTTGTTCCGCCACCTCCTTGCTCTGGGTGCTTTTCAACACTTGCAGCTTGGTTTGCAGCACAGTCTGCAATTCCAGCAGGCAATGGCTTGCGCCCTTCACAATGTTTTCCGCGGTCTGCGCCAGAGCGCGACTCGGTGGACAGCAAGGCCAGCAGCCTGGTTTTCAACTTTTCCACGCCACCGGGGTCCGATGGCTCAATCACAAACGGCAGCGGTTTGTTGTCTTTCCAGTCCCGGTGCAGACGCGCGGAGGTGAAGGCAATCGGTACGTCACCCAGTTGTTCCTGGTAGCGGTGCAGGCTGTCGTCCTGCTCCAGGTCTTTCAGCGTGTCGGCTATTTCGTGGGTAATCTTGGCCCTTTCGCGGGCAATGCAGTCGGCAATCGATGCGGGGCTTTCGTCATCGTCTTCTGCGGCTTTCAGAACTTTGTCGTAGGTTTCGTCAATTTGCGTCACCACCACAATCAACTGCTTGACCGTGCCTTTGCGCAGCAAGGACAACAAAAAGTCTTTTTCTGACTGATCGTAAGATGCGCCCGATTTGGTCAAAAACAGCACCGCGTCCACATCGGCCACTACCTTTTCCGTCAGGGCTACACGGAAACGCTCTGTGTCGCCCAGACCGGGAGTGTCGATCAGCAGCACGCCGTGGTCCAGAATTTCCGCAGGTGCCGTGATATCGATCTTGTCCACCAGGCAATGCAGCGGGCTGGTGGACGATGTGAACTCTTTCAGCTTGCGTCGAAACTCTGCTGTCGCTTTTTTGGTGGCGTTGGCGGACAACTCCAATGTGACCGTGTGACCTCCATCACGCACATGCTCCCGCTCCAAAGCGACCAGGTCAAACACCTTTTCGGGTTCGTCGTCTTTTGTCTTTTTGGGAACTGCAAACCCCTCCCAGCTGCGGACGCGGTGGGCATCGACGTGCTTCGGGTTTTCCGCGTGCAGTGATTTGAGTTCTCGCCAAGTGCCGTTGGCCACAAATTGAATGCGGGCACGCACATTGGGACCATGTTTGAAGGTGGTCACTGCTGCCGTCTCGGGCAGAGTCCCCTCACCGGCCAGCCGATTGCTGAGCAATTCATTCACAAACGTGGACTTACCCGCCTTAAATCGCCCCACCACCGCCACTTTGTACTCGCTGGGCACCTGCTGGCTTTGCAGCAACTGCCCCAGTGCATTGGCGCTTCGCTGGCATTCCTTGCCAATTTTTGCCACTTTGATACCGGATCGTCCTTGCAGCCCTGCCTGCACCTGCGCCAAGTGGGTGGACAGGTCTTGAATATCGCGTCGAAGTTGTTTCGGTGTTTTCATGTTCGAGTCCCCTTGAGTTTGAAATGCGCGTCTTGTGATCGCCGTATTGGCTGGCTACAATTGTGGTAAATCATGAAAGGACAGACCATGAGCACACTTTCGGTTCGTATCGACGAATCCCTGGTCAACGCCGCGCGCGTGGCCGCCAAGGCGGAATTCCGCACCGTGCAGGGGCAGGTGGAGTACTGGGCAAAGGTGGGGCGCGCCGCACTGGACAACCCCGATCTGCCCGTGTCTTTTGTGGCCGAGAGCCTGATGAGCCTGGCCGAGCCGCGTGAAGACAGCACGCCTTTCGTGCCCCGTGGCGGCGCCGGTGCAGCCCGCTCATGACCTGGGAAGTGCGGCAGACACGGCGTTTCGCCCGCGTCTACAAGAAGCTGACCCATGCGGCGCTGATTGCCGATACCGACGACGCTGTGGCCACGGTCGCGCAGGACCCCGACGTGGGCGAGCGCAAAAAAGGCGATCTGGCTCAGCTGTGGGTGCACAAGTTTCGCAGCCAGGGCCAGCTGTACCTGCTGGGCTACACCCGTGAGGACGCCGTACGCCTGGTTTATCTGGAAGCACTGGGGCCGCACGAGAATTTCTACCGGGACTTGAAGCGCTGAATGCACAGCGCTCAACCGCGCGCGGCCTCCACCGTCGTCACCACTTCCGCCTCGAACCCAAACACATCCACCACCCGCACGCACACCCTGCGCGGGCCGGATTTGGCCGCAGTGGTCACCATCGCCTGCGTTACCACCCGCAGCGCATCGGCATCGTTCGCGGTGTTGCCCCGGTAGTCCTGCCAGACCGAGCGGAACACCTGGCCGTCGTAGTCCGGGTCCACGGCCCAGTATTCGATCAGCGCCAGCGGCTCGGCGTTGGCCACGGCCTGCAGCTTGGCGCGGTTGGCGTCGTCGAGGTTGATGGCCTCGGGCGAGAGCAGCACGTAGTTCTTGAGCCGCACCGTCAGGGTTTCCTGACTGCTCCCTCCCCCTGGAGAGGGTTGGGGTGAGGGCTCGATTGCGCATCCACCGGGTGAATCGTCAAATACTGCAGCGACGAAAACCGCACCTGTCCGCGCAGCTTGTCCAGCCCGCCCTTTTTCTTGAGCCGGTCCATCAGGTCGGGCGGAATCACCAGCACTTCGAGGCGCGCATCGTTCAGCGCGGTGATGGTCTCGCCAATCGAGGGCTCAAAGTTCCAGCCCAGCACCACCACGCGGTCCCAGCCGCCCAGCAGGTTGTCGCGCTGGGCAATCGCTTTTTTCAGCGTGGCCATGCCGGTGAGCTTGTTGGGCGAGTCGGCCAGCACCAGCGTCTTGCTGCCCTTGCCAGCGCCGAATGCCATCCCGGCGATCTGCCCCAGGTTGCGCTGCGGGTTCACGTCCGGCCGGCAGGGGCAGCGCGCCGTAGAGCGACAGCACGATCTGCGACAGATCGCCGATGCGGAAGTCGCGTCCCAGCGTGGCCTTGGCCGCCTCGACCTGGTAGTCGCCGATGGCTTGGTAGAGAAAGGGCTTGGCGTCCTGGTCGATCAGGCGCTTGCGCATGATCATGCAGGCGGGTTTGCCGAGGTCGGTGGTGATCCAGCGGCGGCCGAGTTTTTCGGCGACGGCGGCGGTGGTGCCGGAGCCGCCATTGAAGTCGGCGACAAGACCGTCTTCGTGGCATGACGCTTGGATGATCCGTTCGAGCAGTGCTTCTGGCTTTTGCGTGTGTAGCCAGTCTCACTCGCTTTCGTCAGCAGTGGATCGATCAATGTTGCTTGAATGTCGTCCAAACGCATTCGATAGGGACACGCCTTCTTGCTTTCATACAAGACGTACTTGCTCCATCTGAACATGCCCTTATCGTCTGCGCTTCGTCAGCGTCTTGATCGTGCACCAGCCTACCCGGTTCTCAATCTTGGTACAATCGGTCGGCCAGATAGCTATCTCGGACGTATCGGTCGCAGGTATTCTCGTCGATTGTCACATGTACTGATGAACTCGTATCCATGGCTTTTGCTGTAAGAAAGTAGATGTGCTCGTGCATGTCTCTGAAAGAATTGTGTTGGCTGTCAGATCTGCTGCATCGCTGGACCGTACGCGCCAAATGATTTCGTTTACGAAATTGTCTTTTCCAAACACCTCATCCAGCACCAGCTTCACGTAATGCCCCACATGCCAATCCAGATGCACATAGATCGAGCCGGTGTCCGCCAGCAGCTCGCGCATCAGGATCAGGCGCGGCGTGATCATGGCCAGGTACGAGGCGGTGCCGTCGCTCCAGGTGTCGGAGTAGGCGAACTGCTCGATGACCGTGGGCTTTTGCTCCAGCTCCACGCCGGGTAGCGTGACCTTGGTGCGGTAGTCGGCCTTGCGAGTCAAACGGCGGGTCGATGTAGATCAGATCCACCTTGCCGCGCAGGCTGGGCGTCGTGCTCGTCGCCCGCCAGCAGCGCGGCCATGGCCAGCAGGTTGTCGCCGTAGATCAGGCGGTTGGTCCAGGGCGTGGCCTCGGCGGCCGTGCCGGTGACCGCGCCCAGCATCGGCTGCGGGTTGTCCAGCAGGCTGGCCTGGCCCGGCGCGAACACCTCGCGCTGCGCGGCGCGGGCTTGCTGCGTGATCCAGTCCTGCGCCGCCGCTGTCCTTGGCGGGCAGCACCACCTCGCGGGTTTGCAGGCGTCACGCGCTGGCGGCTTTCGATGCTTTCCAGAATGCGCTCCGCTTGTCTTGCGCCCTGTGGCGACGATTTCAGGCAGTTGTTCGAGCAGGGATTTGGGCATGGCGCGGCGCGAAATCAGAAATCCCTGACTGAAAAGGGACGTTAAAAACGTCAACTGTCAATCGGACGAATTGAGTTGGCCGCCTCGTCATAGCGTGCCTGCCATGAATGAAAAGAAGGAGTTCAGCGAGCGGTTGCGCGCGGCCATGAAGGCCCAGCGGGCTAGGACGCCAAGCGGCGCCGTGCTGGAGCGAGAGTTCAACACGCGCTATTGGTCGGCAAGCCCGATGACGGCTGCAGACCGCGTGCGACGCTGGCTGCAACGGCGAAGCCATTGCCGACGCATGACAAATTGCTGGTGCTGGCCGAGTGGCTTGAAGTGCGACCGCAGCAGTCTGCGACTTTGGCGACGAGGTTCAGCGCATGTGTCGAGCAACGCACGCAAGCGCTGGGACGAACGGCGTCGGCTACCAGGAGCGCGAAACCTTCGACGCCTTCCTGCAAGCTGCCTGCCCCGCAGCGCAAGCTCATCCGCGAGGTGATCCTGACCTTTGCGAAGGTCCACGCCGCGCCGGTCGTGCCGCCTGCTGATCCTGCGGACTGAGGTTGAGGCTGCTTTTGCTGCCTCAAATACTTCACTATCGATAGCAAACTAAGACCATTCCACGATGGGATGGTGCTTGTTTGAGTCATATTTCCGGGGTTGCCCGGTCTTTTCCACCGGTTGACGCAGCCCCTGAGCGTCACGCGATGGCGATGCGAGCCTCGGGCGCCGTAAGTCGCATCGAAGTCGTTGACAGTGACGGTTAAATCACATTTCAAACAAACTATTGTTTGAAATGTGATTTAATTTGACCATGTTGCACCGTTACGCCTTCTCCAACTTCCAATCCTTCCGCGAACGCGCCGAGGTTGTCCTGGCTGCTGGACGGCAAGGTGCCCGAAGCCGTTTGGTCCACACGCTCGCCCTCGGGTGCACGGGCGAGTACCGTGATGGCGATCATCGGCCCCAACGCGAGTGGCAAGACGGCGCTGCTCAAACCACATGCTGTTCCTACACTGGTTTGTGCAGCCAGTCTTTCGATGCCGAACCCATCGCCCCACTGCCATTGATGGCTCATTTCGCCACGCCTCGGATTCGCCGACCGAATTCGAGGTGGAGGCTGATGCTGCTAGGTCGGCTTGTGGCGCTACACCCTGCGCTGCACGCCGAACGCGGGTACTGCACGAGGCACTTGTACGTGCGCCGCAAGCGCATGAGCTACGTGTTTGTGCGCGAGTGGAGCGAGAGCGAGCAAGCGTACCGCGTGAAGCAACAGGATTTCGACCTCGCGCCCGCCGAGGCGCGCAAGGCCCGGCCCAACGCATCACTGCTGGCAACGGCAGCGCAGTACGGCGTGCCCCAGGCGCAGGAATTGCTGCAGGCCATGCGCGTTTACAGCAACGTGAACTGGATCGGTCGCCAGACCACGACCTGATCAACTCGTGGTGGCAGCTGATCACTTCGCGCGCGAAGACGAGCTGCGCCGGCAGGCCGTGGAACTGCTCAAACACTGGGATCTGGGCTTGAGCGACGTCCAGTTGCGTGAGATCGAAGCCGATGCGCCTAGCGCGGATGGCAAGCGCCAAAAGATCTGGTTACCCCATGGGCATGCACCGCATCGCGGGCGACCGCACAGCGGAGCTGCCGTTTGCGCTGGAATCGAGCGGTACACAAAGCGCTTTTGTGCTGCTGCACCACTTGCTGCCGGCGCTGCAGTCGGGCGGCCTTGCGGTGATCGACGAATTCGAAAATGACCTGCATCCGCACATGCTGGAGCCCATTCTCGGCCTGTTTGCCAGATACCAGAACCAACCCGCGCGGCGCTCAACTGTTGTTCAGTTGCCACGCGATGGAGGTCCTGAACGTGCTGCACAAGTCGCAGGTGATGCTGGTCGAAAAAAACGAAAGCAATGAAAGCAGTGCCTGGCGCATGGACAGCGTCACGGATATTCGCAGCGACGACAATTTCTACGCCAAGTACATGGCCGGCGCCTACGGCGCGGTACCGCAGCTATGGAGCCGCGCCCAAAGCGCCAGATGGCGCGAGACCGTGGTCGGTGAGGGGGACGCCGAGGTGCTGTTCATGCAGCACCTGAAGAGCTTGTATGTGCAACGCGGGTCGGGCGTTGTGGTCACGATAAAGAACGCCCGTGGCAAGGGGGCGGCGCATGTTGTGGACGTTAATTAGGCAATCGCGCAATGCCGCCTACGACGTGAAAGCGGTTCTGCTGGATACCGACACCGACTGGAACGACAAAACCCGCGGGTCAGCCCGCAAGGCGAAGATTCATGTGATGCCTTGTGATCCCTGCTTCGAAGCGGTGTTACTGCGTCTGCACCACGCACCGGTTGACGGGCGAATGACGGCGCATTTATAAGTTTTGAATCTGCTGCAAGTACTTTTCAACTACTTCTTTCTATCTTCTCCCTTTGATTCTACTAAAAACGGTCACGAAGCGAATCCGCTAACTATCCTTGAGCCAGTTGCGGATGTTACTTCAAAAGTTCTTCAAATTACAACTGCATAATATCCTTCTCTCGCCTGATATCATACATCTTGATCTACAACTCATTTAGCCCATGCTTAGTTTTTTGCAACTAGACCAGGCATTAGTTGTACCTACGAGTCAACATTCTATTCTAATCTCTCAGCAACTTCGACTCCATGGCCACTAAATCAGGCTTTTACTATTCATTTTCGAACCTCACTCCTTTTTCCTCCAACAACTGTCTCAACCTTCTGTTTTCCGCCTTGAGTTCCAGATTCTCTTATTTGAGCATATCGTTTTTATTCCTATTAATAACCGGCGTGTTTTTAATATTCATCGCCTTACTCGCATACTTAAGCGTATTCAAACTCTCTTCATAATTAGAATCACAGGACTGACGCAGGCAATCATATAGGTATTGGAATTCCCTCCCAAGCAGTCCTGTAAAATCCTGGTCAGCTTAGAATTCCTGAAGGTGATAAACTGATCCTTATTCTTCTCAATAGTCGACAAAGCAGATATCACGTTACCCAACTACAGAAAACCCAAGTTTATATTTATACCCTACTTCAGTGTATCGCCAGCCGCACCTGTCTTCTTCGCACGCTACGAACCAGTCAAATCGGCAAAGAAAAAGCGAGAATGAGTTATACCAGATAGCACTTACTACTTCTTATCCTTATCAGCACCCAAAGGTTCACTGTCGATGTGAATAGTAAATATAGTGTGAGAACGTGAACTCGCATCGTTCATGTTTGTATGCTTTGTCGAACGCAACATCTCTTCAGGAGTATTCGCCATCTCCTTTATCACTCCCTACACATTAACCAAGCCTGTCTCCCGATCCTACTTGATAGCGATGCCCTCTCCTCTGCATCACAAACAAACTACCTGTTTTTATATTGGGATTCAGTCAGCAAATCTACTATCTGCTTGTTGTACAGTTCAATATAAGACACTGTAACAGTAATAAAGAATAGATCGAAACGATTGATTGATTGATCTATCATGCCTGATCCATGTTGGATTGCGTCTTTTCTTGCCTTCTTAAGCAGTACTTCCATTCCTTCAATGTCCTCTTGATCAAGATTTCATTTAGATGGCTTTTAACGGCAGAAAAGGTTCTGCCGAAAAGCTATTTCGCCAGCTGATTTTTATCACTGAACTCCAATCGACTGAATTCATTGCCATACAAGTAAAAGTACAGAGCAACATTGAGCTCTTCAAGTATTCTCCATCTTTCTTTACCTTTATTTTGAGATCTGATGCACTAAAGTTATCTTTTCGTTGTATCTTTTTTGAGAAAGTTTGAGCAAATTTAGGAGAATTATACGCTGAAGTGGATCCGATAAATATTATTGTACCTTGTCAATGTTTTTTTTGGCTATTCTTATTCAGCCTCATTCATTTTCACAGGTAATTATTCTCCGAGTTACTCAATTTTTTCTTTGAGCTTGTTAGTAGTGTGTTCAAGCTTTTAGAGTTCATCTTATGAAATAGTTTTTTCTCCACTGATGATATCCAGATCGTTTTTAGCATAACTTAGTTATTCTTGCATAGAACGAGCTCTTTCCTCCATCCCCACCCATTAAGTAATAGTCCCACTTAATTTTTTGAAAAGACCGACCAATTTCTCGTTGTTGCGCTGTAATTCCGCTATCTGTGTTTTCAATTGTTCGATTTTGTCTTCCATAGGAACTTATCTTCCTAAATTAATATTTTTTTACTTCTCTCAGGAGTGTTTTGTCGCATATGACTCTCTCGACGTTATCGACGTTATTGAAGTTGGTTTTGTGGGGACACATTGAAAATAGACATGTTAGCAGGCTGAAGAGGTCGTCTAGGAAACTGAGGCGGTTAACGTTAGAGAGGTTGAGGCTATATAGCAGGACGCTAGCGGTTAGGAAGCTCCTGAGGCTGTTGACGTTAGAGAGGTCGAGGCTATTCGACAGGGTGATCATGGTGTTGATGCTGCTGGAAATTTTCACGAGGTTGACGCTTTTCAGGTGGATGAACACTTGGCTTTTTCTTGTATGCTACGAGGACCATGCTTTGGCGCTTCCGGCTTGAGCCTGACGCTTCCATAAGTTAATATTACATTTGAAGTGTCTACAAATTTAGTATTTCTACAGTACTTCTTGACATATACGACAATTGATTGACCACTACTTCGCTTTGACCTAAAAACATGAAAAATGTACCTATTCTTTGCTTAGACAACCGTCTTCTTCCTCCTGGATTGAATTTTTGAAGTAAACATTGCATCGTCCACATCCCACAAAACTAGCCAACAAAACTAGCATCCTTCAATTGCTGTATAGGTACCGTATAGGTACCAATGAATATCCTACTCCTAGCATATAAATGACCGCTGTCTCCGCGAAAATAATATTTCTGAACAATGGCGCCATTCGAACATTGACTATAGAAGTTCTTAACCAACCCCCCAATAGAAGCCAGAGTTCTTAAAAGTTTCACAAAAGACGCTACATACTGTGCCAGAATCCTTAGAGTTGATACATTGTATTTGGTAATGGTTAGATTTTGTTGATGTCAGGAAGAAGAGTCCAAGAAAAGAAAATTGATGAGTCACGTCACTTTTAGATAAACAGATATATTCAACCATTGTGCTTAATATTTCTCTATGATAATTAATTAAGAAAAATGTCGCTGCTTTTTCTAATGGTGATAAAAGATGAATATTTATCTTTTTCCTTCGTCTCTTTGGCTAAATAGGGGTTTTTTCGTTCATTGTACTCTTATGAGGTGGTTATTGTTTGATTTGAGAGCTCGATTTTTTCTTGCCGTCATCGGCATCATCCTTATGATACAAAAACTTTTACCCGATCAGCTTGTTTTCTACTTTGATCTGCTCCAACTTCTTCTTGTGAAGGATTCAGTTGCTTCCTGAAGAATTTTAGTATTGATCGGAATGAAATGTTTTGACTGTGGGATGCATACACTAAATTATTTTTAGTAAACTCATATTTTATCCTTTTAGATGATCCTTTTCCTCCTTGTTTTTGAAGAGTTCAGCTGCCAGACTCGAACTTTTGGAGAGTGGATGCTCGCATTCTATACTTACTTTTCCCACTACTTGAAGAAGGCTTTCCTTCTCCTGAGTGATCAATTTAACAGTGTCCTGATGTTTCTTATATTTTTCTTCCTGCTCCTTTTAGAAAAATTTCGTCCTGCACGATCGATTGAGATCCTAAGATGATGACCTCCATTAATAAAATAATATATAAATCGTATCAATGTAGCAAAGATTATATGCTATGAATAATATAGTTGACCGCATATGGATTAAGAAAATCGATCGTTCTTTTTTGGAGGCTTTATGAGTGTCGTTGAGTATTGATAATGACCTTAAAGTGTTTTTTCTCAGCACTTTGCTAATCATTTGAAAGAGAATAGTAGGCTTATCATTGAGATCGATTCTGCGAAATTGTTTGTGGATATGAGAATAGGGGGCGGGTTGCTGATGAGTTGTAATTTTACGGTTGAGGGCAATGTGACTTCTGATTAATCTTCTCAAGATTTTAGAGTGGTTTTGAAGATGTTTCTCAGGCAGTTATACGAGGCTAAGGAGAGCCAAATTGAGGAATAGCGTAAAAAATGGTAAAAATTTTAATAGAATGCTGCTATCCAGAAGGATAAGAGGAATCCTGGATTGTGAATGAGGTGCTGAAAGGGTTGAAGAAGGATACAAACGAGTTGAAACCTAAAAAGCCTAAGAACCGAAGTCTTTTGAACTCTAATCAAAAGAAAAGGAAGAATGCTGGTCTTAAATTTGAAGGTGATGGATGAGTAGTTTATAATTTTATTGCTATTGCTATTAAAAAGTTAATGTTGCGTTCACAATGAGATATTTTGAGTCATGGGATTCTTTTGTTCGACTAATTTTTGTTTGGGCCTGCCCTTCCGAATTTCTTTTATTTATTGTCTTCATCAAAAATAAGGATATTAGTGTGTATTGAGTATGGTAGAACTATGGCTTTTTATGGGGTTGGGGTTGGGGTTGGGGTTGGGGTTGGGGTTGGGGTTGGGGTTGGGGTTGGGGTTGGGGGTTGACAGATGCAGTGGTGAAGAGGTTGCCTAGTAAGCGTCCATGCAGACTTAGACCCCAACCCCATGCAGTTTAGTCCTCCTCATCTCATCCTCCCATTTTGAATATCTCACCATGTGATTACAAAGTGGTTTGACCCAGATACCATCAGAACGCCATGGCACACACAATCTGACTACAGAGTGAGAATCCTCCAGGCTGCCACTCGCCAGCAAGCCCTGCATTCAACGGGGCTGCACATCCACCACGCGGTCGGTGAGGTTCCCTGCGCACGTGTCGGGATCCCGAGGAAGCCTCCGACGCGGTCCCGGGATGCGTTCGTCTCCGCGTTCCGCCGCGCCGACACGTTCCGGGGGACGGCCAAGGTCAGCACCTGGCTGCACCGGATCGTCGTCAACGCATGCCTCGACCGACTGCGAGCGAAGAAGGTGCGCCCAACAGTCGCGCTTCCCGAGGAAGCTCCGGACGCCGGTGTCCCGGATCACCGCGATCCGATTGACGAACACACCACCCGGCTGACGGTCCTGGGAGCCCTCGCGCAGTTGCCGGCGGACCAGCGGGTGGCCATCACTTTGGTGGATCTCGAGGGATGGTCCGTGGACGACGCTTCCGACGTCCTGCAGTGTCCCCCGGGCACCGTGAAGAGCCGCTGCCACCGCGGTCGCGCCCGATTGGCCCAGTTGCTGCGGAACCAGCCCGATGCACCGGGCGTCCCACCATCGGGAGGTGACCAGGAGTGAGGTCTGTCGACGACGCGCTTCTCCCCCGAGGACGAAGAGTCCCCCGAGGACGAAGAGTCCCCCGAGACGACGACCCGGAGGCAGAGTCCCCCGAGGCCCCCACGGGCGAGGAGTCCCACCCAGGCGCGGAGTCCTCCGCAGGCGCGATCCCCGAATCACCATTCACCAGTGAGGCGCGGATCCGGGAACTGCTGCGCGGCCCAACCCCGCCCCGCAGATGCCGACCGCCGTTCGCGAACGCATCCTCGCTGCATTGGCGGCCGAACCCCAGCCCGACTTCACGGCAACCCCTGGCAACAGCAGCGCCACCGGTGGCAGCAAGGCGTGGTGGACATTTGCGGCGGTGGCGGCAGCCTTCGTGCTCCTCGTGCGGCGTCGTGTTCCTGCCGCGGTCCTCCGAACCCCCGGCCACCAGCCATCGCGGCGCGAGCCGGCGCCCTCCGTGGGCGACGATCACAAGGTGGCCACTGATGTGTCGTGCGGAGGTCAGCCCCTGACGTACGAGTCGGGAACCCGGTATGTCCCGGCATCGTTCACTGACCAGGCCCAGGAGTCTGGCGGCCTACTGTTCGGCGGAGGCCCGCTCGCCAGTATCCACTCAGAACCAGGTGCGACCCACCGAACCCACTCGTGACCCGGTTCCGGCGATGAGCCCCGGTCTGGCCCTGAGGTCCATGCGGTGCGTGATCGAGGCAGCACCCACAGCAGATGTCATGGTCGTCGATCGCGGGTACTACGGCACGGACCCGGCGACGATCGCTGTCGTCGGACCACCCAGTCGGGCGCTCGTCATCGATTGCCAGGACCAGCCCGAACGGGTCGTTGCCGAGGTGGGTCTGGACTGACGTCCGTCAGTCCCTTTCGCAAAGTCCATTCCTCCTTCCTCGGGTCCTTGGGCTTTCTCGGGTCCTTCGACTTTCTCGGGTCCTTCGGCTCTCGTCGGCTTCCTTGAGTTTGGGCTTTTCCTGGTTCGCCTGGGATCCTCGGTGGGTCCTCCTCGGATCTCCTCTCTGAACCTGATTCCCCCGGGACGATCCGCGGGGCGGAATGATCCCCGGAGCCGCTTCGTTGCACGCCATGGGTACCCTCTGTCGGTACGCCCGGGAAGGACCATCGTGACCGATATCCGCAACGTCATCATCGTCGGCTCTGGACCGGCCGGATACACGGCGGCGGTCTACGCCGCCCGGGCGCAGTTGCCGCCACTGGTCTTCGAGGGGGCCGTGACCGCCGGTGGAGCGTTGATGAACACCACCGAGGTCGAGAACTTCCCCGGTTTCGCCGAGGGCATCATGGGTCCGGAACTCATGTCCCAAATGAAGCTGCAGGCCGAGCGATTCGGCGCCGATCTCATCACCGATGACGTCACCGACATCCGGGTGGACGGTGACATCAAGACCGTCGTCGACGGTGCCGGTCAGGAACATCGCGCCCGGGCACTGATCCTGGCCATGGGATCGGGATATCGCGAGATCGGCCTGCCGGACGAGAAGCGCCTGAGCGGGCACGGGGTGTCCTGGTGCGCCACGTGCGACGGATTCTTCTTCCGCAACCAGCACATAGCCGTGGTGGGCGGCGGCGACTCGGCCATGGAGGAAGCCACCTTCCTCACCCGGTTCGCCGACAAGGTCACAGTGATCCATCGGCGCGACTGAACTGCGCGCCAGCAAGATCATGGCCGAGCGGGCGCTGGCTGATCCCAAGATCGAGTTCGCGTGGAACAGCACGGTGACGGCGCTGCACGGCGACGACAAGTTGACCGGCGTGACGCTGGAGGACACCGTCACCGGACAGCGGCGAGAACTGACGGTGAGTGGTCTGTTCATCGCGATTGGTCACGATCCTCGCTCGGAGTTGGTCAAGGGCCAGATCGAACTCGACGGGGAGGGCTACGTGATCGTGGACCACCCCTCGACCCGCACCAACGTCGCCGGCGTCTTCGCGTGCGGGGATGTGGTCGATCACACGTATCGCCAGGCCATCACCGCCGCGGGTACCGGGTGCTCCGCCGCACTCGACGCCGAGCGATTCCTGGCCGACCTGGGAATGTGACGGCCACGCCGCCACCCGCACCGAATCTCGCACCGTAGGGTGAGGGCTACACCACAGGAGAAACTGGAGAAATCGTGGGAGCACACACGAAGGCAGTAACCGACGCCTCGTTCGTCGAGGATGTCCTGCAGGCGGACAAGACCGTCCTGGTGGATTTCTGGGCCGAATGGTGCGGCCCCTGCCGCATGGTCGCGCCGATCCTCGACGAGATCGCAGCGGAACACGGCGACAAGCTGAGCATCGTCAAACTGAACGTCGACGAGAACCCACAGACCGCGGCCAGCTACGGGGTCGTCAGTATCCCGACCCTGAACGTGTACTCCGGTGGCCAGGTCGTCAAGCAGATCGTCGGGGCGAAACCCAAGCAGGCACTGCTGAAGGACCTAGCCGAGTTCCTGTGACGCTCAGCTATCTCGGGGCTTGCTGAGGTGACCGGCTTCAAGTTGGGCGACCGGGGGCCCGCGGTCGCCGAAGTTCGTGCTCGCCTGGCCCGACTGGGGCTGCTCCCCGGATCTCAGTACGCCGAACAGCGCGCCGGTGAGGACCCGCTGCGTTCAGGGATGAGCACCCAACCCGGGGAACCCTGGCAGTGGCAGACCACCGCGCTCGCGAGCGCGGAATTCGACGAAACCGTCGAGAGCGCCGTCCGGACGTTCCAGGAGCAGCGCGGGATCACCGTCGATGGGGTCGTGGGGCCCGAGACCTTCCGCCGCCTCGAAGAGGCCCGCTGGCAGCTCGGCGACCGCATACTCTCCTACGCCGCCGCGCATCCGACCGTCGGCGAGGACGTCCTGGACCTTCAGAAGCGGCTGAACGCCATGGGATTCTCGTGCGGTCGCGAGGACGGGCATCTGGGGCCCAACACTGACGCGGGGATCCGTGAGTTCCAGCGCAACACCGGCATCCGATCGGACGGCGTGTGCGGTCCCGCGACGTTCCGGGCGCTCGGCCGACTGCGTCGCACGGTAGGGCGGCACTCCGGTCACGCCGTCCGGGAACGGTACTCATTGCACGACATCCGGACGGGCGTGCGCGGCAAGGTCGTGATCATCGACCCGGCGACCGGAACCGACGCACCCACCCAGGCCGACATCTGCGGTGACCTTGCGGCGCGGATCGAAGGTCGCCTGACCGCGCTCGGCACCCAGGTACTGATCACTCGATCCCTGGCGGTCCCGGGTCCAGACCATACCGACGACTCCACCGCGAATTTCGCGAACGATGTCGGAGCCGACCTGGTACTCAACCTGACTGTGGTGAACGACCCCGACGCGGGAGCGGGCACCGCGACCTACTTCTACGGCCGCGACGACACGTCCTTCTCCGTACCCGGCCAACTGGCTGCCACCTTGCTGCTGGACGGGATCGTCGACCACACCGATCTGGACAACAGGTCCCGACATGCCCGCACATGGGATCTGCTGCGGTTGACCCGGATGCCGGCCGTGCGCATCGAGTGCGGCAACCTCGCGGCCGACCGCGACGCCAGCCGTCTGTCCGACCCGGTCTTCGTCGACTCCCTCGCGCGCGCCATCGCGGATTCGGTCGAGCGGTTCTTCTCACCGGAACACGTCCTGTAGCTCAGCCCGGCTGGAGTCTTCGTCGAAAGTCTCACCGCCCGAGGCGCTGATGCTCCAGGTCGTCGCGATACGGCGATACCGGGTGCGCCCGCAGTAATGACGCGAGGAAGCCCACCAGGCCACCCGCCAGGAACGCGATCACGACCCACCTGGTGGTTCGACTTTGGTTTCCAGGGGACATTCAGGCATCGTAGAACGTCGCCCGCTGCATGTTCGCCCGGCCGTGAGGAGTCCCGTGTCCCTGGATCGCCCCGGTTCGCGTCTGGATCCTTGGATCGGCGCGTACGCCGAGCGTGCGGCCGGTATGACCGCCTCCGAGATTCGGGCCCTGTTCTCGGTGGCCTCGCGGCCTGAGGTCGTGTCGCTGGCCGGTGGGATGCCTTACGTGGAGGCATTGCCACTCGACGATCTGGCCGACACCGTCGCGCGCCTGATCCGAGAGCGCGGAGCCACCGCGCTGCAGTACGGCTCAGGACAAGGAGACGTGATCCTGCGCGAACAGATCCTCGACGTCATGTCGGATGTCGGCGTGATCGCACACCCCGACGATGTCATCGTGACCACCGGCTCGCAGATGGCGCTCGACCTTGTGGTGCGCGTGTTCTGCAACCCCGGTGACGTCGTGTTGGTCGAGGCTCCGAGCTATGTGGGGGCGCTCGGCATCTTCCGGTCCTACGAAGTCGACGTCGTCCACGTTCCGATGGACGACCAGGGCCTGGTGCCGGAGGCGTTGGCCGAGGCGATCACCGCGGTGCGGGCCTCCGGCCGCACGCCCAAGATGATCTATACGATCCCGTCGTTCCACAATCCGGCCGGCATCACCCAGCCCGCGCAACGCCGCAAGGAGGTCCTCGACGTCGCGATTCGGGAGAACCTCCTGGTGCTCGAAGACGATCCGTACGCCCTACTCGGATTCGATGGAACTGTTCCCCGGGCGATGCGCGCGGATGACTCCGAACAGGTCGTCTACCTGGGTTCCGCTTTCGAAGACCCTCGCGTCCGGTTTGCGGGTCGGGTGGGCAGTCGCGCCCCATGGGGTGCGCGAGAAGCTGGTGCTGGCCGCTGAGGCAGCGGTGTTGTGTCCCTCCAACTTCGCCCAGGGAATTGTGTCGGAGTTCCTCGCCACCCAACCGTGGCGCCGGCAGGTCGACGTGTTCCGGGGTGTGTATCGGGAGCGCCGTGATGCCCTGCTGGAGACGCTGACCGCGCAGATGCCTCCCGGCACCACCTGGACCGAGCCGGCGGGCGGCTTCTATTCGTGGCTGACTTTGCCCGAGGGTCTCGATGCGACGGCCATGTTGCCGCGCGCGGTGAGTGCGCTGGTCGCCTACGTCCCTGGGACCGGGTTCTTCACGGACGGACAGGGTCGACGCAACCTGAGGCTGTCGTACTGCTATCCCGAGCCGGACCGGATCCGCGAGGGCGTGCGGCGGCTGGCCACGGTCATGGAGGCCGAGTTGGAGATCGGACAGACGTTCGGGACTGCTTCGACGCTGCACCACCCCAGCGGCAGCAACACGCCGGGCCCCGATCTGGCCTGATACCTGGCGATCACGGGCCGGTCTCCGCACTGATCAGTTGCCATCCCGAATCGTGGCCCGGGTGAATCCCTGATCCGATCCGGGGGCCGGATCGCCGGGGCGTCAGTGACACAATCGGCGTCATGCCCGACTCCTCGCCGACCGTTCTGGTCCTGTGCGGGGGCCTGTCCCCCGAACGTGACGTGTCCATCCGGTCTGGCCGCCGCGTGGCCGAGGCCCTGCGTGGTCAAGGGATGGCGGTCACCGTCTCAGATGTCGACGCCCAACTGTTGGGCAAGCTGAACGACGGGCCCCCCGACTGTGTGCTCCCGTTGTTGCATGGCGCTGCGGGGGAGGACGGCGCCTTGGCCGATGTCCTCACCACTTTCGGTCTGCCCTACGTCGGCTCCCCGCCCGACGCCACCCGTATCGCCTTCGACAAGAGTGTGGCCAAGGCCGCGCTCCGACGGTGGGAGTTGGCGACCCCGGGGTCCGTGGCGCTGCCCCACACGATGTTCCGCGAACTGGGTGCGAACCAGCTTCTCGAGCGGGTCGTCGAGCGTCTGGGGCTGCCCTTGGTGGTCAAGCCCACGCGGGGGGGCTCATCGCTCGGGGCGGCTGTCGTGCACGACCCATCCGAACTCCCGGCCGCGATGGTGGGAGCGTTCGCCTACGGCGACGTGGCGCTGATCGAGCAGTGTGTCGTCGGCACCGAGGTGGCCGTGTCCATCATCGACACCGAGTCCGGTCCGATCGCGCTGCCCCCAGTCGAGATCGTTCCCGATGGTGGGTTCTACGACTACAACGCCCGGTACACGGCCGGGCTGACCGAGTTCTTCTGCCCCGCGCGGATCAGCGAACCCGTGTCCCGCGCGGCCTGCGATCTGGCACTCGAGGTCCACCGCCGGATCGGCCTGAGGGACTACTCGCGGGTCGACCTGATGATCGATGCATCCGATCGACCAACCTTCCTGGAGGTCAACATGGCTCCCGGAATGACGGAGACATCGTTGTTCCCGCAGGCGCTCGACGCAGCCTCGCGGGACCTGGGAACAGTCTTCGCCGCCTTGGTCCGCACCGCGATTGCCCGCGGTTCCCGATAACTGCCTGCGGACCGCGCCAGTGGGGGATCTCTGCGGGTTCAGTCCCGGGGCTCGGTGAGGATCTGGTCGACGATGCGCGCCAGGTCATCGACGCCACCGAACTCCACGACGATGCGGCCCTTGCCCGACCCGCCTTCGATTCGGACCCGCGTCTCGAGCCGGTCCGCCAAGCGGTCCGCCGCCTCGCGGTACTCCACGGGGGTTCGGGTCTTGCGGGAGCGACGCTTCTTGGCGTCGGGGGCAGCGTCATCGACAAGCACGAGCTCCTCGACGGCGCGCACGCTCAGCCCCTCAGCGACGACGCGCATGGCCAGTTGTTCCATCCGATCGGCATCACCGGCTGCCAGGATCGCCCGTGCGTGTCCGGCACTCAGCACCCCGGCCGCGACCCGACGCTGAACTGTCGGAGGCAACTTGAGCAAGCGCAAAGTGTTGGCCACCTGCGGACGCGAGCGCCCCACCCGCTGCGCCAACTCCTCCTGGGTACAGTCGAAGTCGGACATGAGCTGGGAGTAGGCAGCCGCCTCCTCGAGAGGATTCAACTGGACCCGGTGGAGGTTCTCCAGCAGCGCATCGCGCAGCATGACGTCGTCATCGGTCTGACGGATCAGGGCCGGGATCCGGGTGAGGCCGGCCAATCGCCCGGCGCGCAAGCGACGCTCGCCCGCGACGAGTTCGAAGCCTTGCTCGGCTGGGCGCACCACGATCGGTTGGAGCAGTCCGACCGTGGTGATGCTCTGCACGAGTTCGCTGATCGCGTCGTCGTCGAAGACCTGCCGTGGTTGCCGCGGGTTGGGGACGACCTGATCGAGGGGGATCTCTCGGTACTGCAGTCCCGCCGCCGACTCGGTCATCGGCTCCTCACGCACTGCCGGGGGCGTTGGACGTAGGTCGATGACCTTCTCGGTCGCTGGTGTCGATCCCTCGGCGACCACGACTGGCACCGAGACTCCTCCGCTCGGGATCAGCGCCCCGAGGCCCTTTCCGAGTCCGCGTCGTTGTGTCATGTTCTTCCCTTCGTCCCGGGGCGTTCTGTTGTGTCGTCGCGAGTCGTGTGGCCGTTCGTGCTCTGTCCGGATGCCCGCATCATGAGCGAGGAGCGTCCGTTTGATCTGGTATGTCACGAATGTTCGTAATGTCTGTTACGTGGGTGTCAGGGACGTCCGCCTCAGCGACCGGTTCTGCGGTATCGGACGCTATGGACTCGTCGGCGGACGCGGACCGGGCCGCACTCTCGACCGTCACCGGCGATTGTCCGGTCGCGAACTCTCGGGCTGCGGCCAGGTACGCGCGCGCACCCGGGGACTGAGGGTCGTACTGGAGCACCGTCTGACCGTAGGACGGAGCCTCGCTGACCCGTACCGTGCGCGGGATGGTCGTGTCGAGGACTCGATCAGGGAAGTGTGTGCGGACCTCGTCGGCGACCTGAGGCGCCAGCTTTGTACGGCCGTCGTACATCGTCAATAGGATCCCGGTAATCGTCAGGCCGGGGTTCAAGTGCTCCTGGATCAGACCGATGGTGCCCAACAGGTGCGACAACCCCTCGAGTGCGTAGTACTCGCTCTGCAGGGGAATCAGGACCTCTTGCGCGGCGACCAAGGCGTTGAGGGTCAGCAGCCCCAGGCTGGGTGGACAGTCGATGATGACGTAGTCAAGGCGATCGTGTGCGGTCTCGTGCTCGGAGAGGTAGGTCTGCACCGCTTTGTGCAGCCGGTTCTCGCGCGCGACCTGGCTCACCAACTCGATCTCGGCGCCGGCCAGGTCGACCGACGCGGGCACTCCCCAGAGTTCCGGCAGACCCGGAACTACCTGAACAGCGTCCAGTAGTGACTTGCCCCCCACGAGCACCTCATACGTACCGGTGACACCGGACTCATGGGGCAGATCCAAGGCGGTGGAGGCGTTGCCCTGCGGATCCATGTCGATCACCAGAACGCGTTGTCCCAGCAACGTCAGGGCCGCTGCCAGATTGACGGCAGTCGTTGTCTTGCCGACACCGCCCTTCTGATTGGCGACCGCGACGAGGCGAGTACCTGCCGGCCGAGGCAGAGGTTCGGATTCAGTCAGACCGAGGGCCCTGATCATGCGTTGCCGGGCGATCACCTCCGGGTCGGGCTGCGGTGGCGGTGTTTCACGTGAAACAGCCGGAGTTTCGTCAGACACGGGCACTGGAGCCACGCATGTTCCCAGCGGGGGAACCACTTCCCACGTTCCAGCCACAGCACCCTCCCGGTCGAGATTCCCGGCGTCGAGAGTTCAGGTTAGGTGCTGCGGACGTGATACCGAACGACTGTCGTCGGCGGGTTGACAATCTCGCCACCCACCTGGAGGACCTCAGGATCGGTCAGGCCCAACCGGTCGGCCACCTCCGCGGCCGCTGCCACCTCTTGGGCAGCCATCCGACCCTTGAAAGCCACGACCGTCCCCCGGGTCAGTGGCGCCAACCAGGGCAGAAGTCGGGGCAGTGGCGCCACGGCACGGGCTGTTGCTACGTCGAACTCACCGGTCGGCAGATCTTCGGCGCGGGAACGCACCACCGAGACGCGGGCCCCCAACCCCAGGTGCGCAACGAGTTCGGACAAGAAGGTGGCCCGGCGTTGGAGGGACTCCACGCACGTGACCCTCAGATCGGGACGGGCGACCGCCCAGACCACCCCGGGCAACCCGGCTCCGGATCCCACATCCACCACACGCGCGGATGCCGGGACCAAGGTGTTCTCCCACGCCACGACCGCGCAGTTGAGGATGTGCCGATCCCACAGGCGGTCTGCTTCACGGGGACCGATCAGTCCCCGTTCTATGCCGGGACCGGCGAGGAACTGCTCGAGCTCGCGCAGCCCTTCTGTTTCACGTGAAACAGCGCTCACGCCGGCGTGATCACCACATAGCGATTCGGGTCGGTGCCTTCGCTCTCGCTGGCCAGGCCCGCCGCAGCGACAGCGTCGTGCACCACCTTCCGCTCGAACGCGCTCATAGCGGGCATCCGCACCGGCTGCGCACTGTCACGAGCTTCCGTGATCGCATCCTGGGCCTGTCTCGTCAGCTCGGCGCGTCGGGTGGCGCGATGTCCGGCGATGTCGAGCATCAGCCGCGACCGGTGACCGGTTTCTCGGGCGACTGCGAGTCGGGTCAGGTCCTGCAGCGCCGTCAGGACCTTC
This sequence comes from Candidatus Nanopelagicales bacterium, assembly GCA_037045455.1. Lineage (GTDB taxonomy): Bacteria > Actinomycetota > Actinomycetes > S36-B12 > UBA10799 > JADKAV01. Next base: position 34,306 of record JBAOIN010000008.1, read on the forward strand.
CCGCGATCGCCGACCAGATGGGCCAAGTCGCCCTCGTTCACCTCGATCACCGCAACAGCCGGCCGGTCGTTCTCGACGCTGATGTCGATATCGCCGTCCAGGTCGGCGATATCCAGCAGGCCCTCGAGGTAATCGGCGGCCACCTCGCCCTCATCCACCAACTCGGTACTGTCGTCCGACTCGGCGACTCCTGGTCCGACAGCTGGCCGCGCTGGTCCGGCTGTGGTCGGGTGCGGTCCCGCTGCAGCCTCAGGCTCGCCCTCCGAATCCGCGCCGCCGGACTGCGCAACCGCGTCGTCCCCGATCGCCTCACTGCCCGACTCAGCGTGCCCGGGACCGGCGGACTCCGAAGGTTCGTGATCCACAACGGGCACGGTTCCGCCGCTGGGAGTGTCCGGAGTACTCGCGCTGTCCGGACCGTTTGGACCGTCTGGACTGTCTGAATTGTCAGAGTTATCCCGGGAATATCCCTTTGGTGATACTGGGGGTACGGCTTCTCGGTCGTGGGCTTGCCTGGGTCATGGTGTCTCCTAGTTGCTGCTGGAGGTCTGGTCGGGCGAGGCGCCGGGGCCCCGTTTGCGTTGACTGCGCGACTGCCGCTTGGGCTGCGCTCGTTTCACAGGTGCCGCGGGCGGGGGGGCCAAGGCCTCCTCCACGGTGGCGATCTCGCCGCGCTTCACGGCTTTGCGTGCCTCTTTCTCAGCCTTGCGGGCTTCCCATGCCTCGTAGGCGGGGGTGTTCGGTTGGGGGTTGTTGCGGATCACGTAGAACTGCTGCCCCATCGACCACAGGTTCGTGGTGAACCAGTAGATGAGGACACCCACGGGGAAGTTGATGCCCCCGATGGCGAACATGAACGGGAAGACGTAGAGCAGGATCTTCTGCTGGCGCACGATCGGGTTGTCGTCGGACATGTTCTTCACGATCAACTGGCGTTGGGTGAGGAACGTCGTCGCCGTCATGGCGATGATCAGGATCGACGGTCAGAATGCGGGTGTTAATGGGGTTCGGGGTCTCAGCCGCGCCGAGGAACGTCCCGTACAACGGGACCCCGAAGATGGTCGCCTCACGCGCTTGCTGAAACAGGTCCGCGTACTGCTCCCACTTGAACACCCCCTCGGGAGTGTTCGTGGCGATACCCTGCAGCACACTGAACAGCGCGAAGAAGATCGGCATCTGCAGCAGGATCGGCAGGCAGGACGACAAGGGGTTGGTACCGGTTTCCCGGTACAGCTTCATCATCTCCTGCGACTGGCGCTCTCGGTCGCCGGCGTACTTCTTCTGGATTTCCTTGATCTGCGGCTGGATCAGCTGCATGTTGCGCTGAGCCTTGATCTGCTTGACGAACAGCGGGATCAGCAGAATCCGGATGACGACGACGAGACCGACGATCGACAGCGCCCAGGCCCATCCGCTCGCCTCTCCGAAGATGGCGCCGAACAGGCTGTGGAACTGGACGAGGATCCACGAGACGGCAGTGCGCAGCCAGTCCAGTATGAACACGGGCGAACTCCAGGCGAGCAGGGTGTGCCGTCCAGTGTGACTGCCGAATGAAGGAGACGGTGACCCGGGGTCACCCCTCGCCGCTCAGCGACCGGACGTCAGGGTCACGACGATGTTCCCTGACCCACCGGGGCCGGGTCAACTCCCGCCACAGCAGCCTCGCCGTGAACCTGCGAGTCTTTCGTCCGCGACGTCCACCAGGCGACGATCCACCCGGTCACCGCCAGCACGGCAGCCGCCACCAGCATCGCCTGGAGGGGCACCACCAGCACCGACAAGACCACCGCGATCACGCCGATCAAGAGCGCGCTGAAAACGGGGTGCCGCCAGAATCCGGGGGGACCGGCAGGAGTATCCGCGTACGCCTGCAAGGCGCTGTACACGCTGCGGTACTGCACCACAGCGGACGCCACAACAACCAGCGAGAGCACCACACACAACACAGCACCTGGCAGCAGCGACCCGAACCCGACGTAGCCTGCGACGATCGCCAGCGAGAACGACGGCAGCGACATAGACCCGCCATTGAACGACAGCAATGCCACGAGGCCCACCAGCATGAGCACACCCGTCACGATGGTTCCCGCCACGATGGACCCACCCTCGCTGCGGATCTCCCGCAGTGCCGGGTTCGAGGCGGCCAGCACGAAGGTAACCAAACAGGACAGCCACGCTCCAGTGGACTGGGCGGCCGGCACGAGTGGATCAGCCAGAGTTGCGGGTGCACCCGCTATTCCCCCGATTGCGACCAGCACGAGGAACAAGACCAGCGCAATGACCGTTCCGGTGGAGACGATGCCCCGCTGCGCCGCCCCTCCGATCGCCGCGGCGACCGCGGCGACTGCGATGACGACCGCCACCGCCTCAGGACTGAGCAGTTCGAGAGGAGCCACGGCGCTGGCGCCCCAGCGCACCACCCCTGATCCCAGGACCACCGCGACCGCGGCGGCACAAAGCATCTGCCACCCCGCCGCGACCCAGTGATCCCGCGGCAACGTCAGGCTCGCTGGTCCGATCAGGGACGCGAGCATGCCGAGAACCACCGATACGGTCATGGCGAGGGCCGTGGTCAGGGTCCACCCACCGGCCGCGAAGAACGTTCCGGATACCGCGACCACCGGCAAACCGGCCATGAACGTGCGCATCCAAGTGCGCGGTACGGTCTGCTTGCCCGTGAGTCCGACGAGGGCCACCACTCCCATGGCCACTGCGATCAACGCGCTGATCATGCCGTCACCACCCCACACAATCGCCGGTCACCGGTTCTCCCGCGAATCGCTCCGCGAACCAATCGAGATACTGACTGCGAGCGGTGTACTGCACCGACCGGTGCACGTCGTTGGGGAACTCCTGCAGTTGTATCGAGTTTCCGAGAGCGCAACCCTGGATGGCCATCGCGCGGCTCAACTGCGGTACGACGCTGGTGTCGGCGGCTCCCTGCTGGACCAAGATCGGGATCGACGTCGTCCCCAGCAACGGTTGCTCCATCGCTGGGATCTTGGCCACGCTCAGTGGCACCGAACGATTGAAGTAGGTGTGGAAGGTCTGGTCGAGAGCCTTCAACTGGGCGCCTTGGCACAGGTCGTACGCCGCAGGGATGTCCGTCATTCCCTGCGGGGTGTACCAGTACTCCGGTTTCGACAACTCGGGGAAGGTCGCGTTCCACGACGCCGTCAGGTCCGTGAGGTACCCACTGCGCGGGGTGGGGCCGTCGTCACCTGTGGAGCCGAGCAGACTCTGAATCGCCGCCGGGAACGGGGGCACCCCACCGGGAGCCTGCGCAATCGACCCGCGGATCGCCAACTCGGGAGCGTAGTCCGGTGCCATGTCGGCGGTCGTCAGCGCGACGAATCCCCCTTCGCTGTGCCCGAGGACCCCGAGGCTGCCGCTGTCGAGCATCTGGGGTCGGAATTCGAGCGCAGCGCGCAGACTGTCGAGCACGTCGTAGGACTGCTTACGCAGCAGGTACGTGTAGGTGCCGGGTGCGCCCATTCCCTCGTAGTCCGTGGCCACAACGGCGTAACCGGCGCCGACCATGGGAGCTCATCAACGTCCGCCAGTACTCGTTGCCGGCGGTCTCATTGGTGAACGGGGCCTGCGACATGCCGCAGGACCGGCCCACGCCTGTGGTGCCGTGCGCGAAGGCGACCAGGGGATACCGGCTCCCGGTCGGCGGTGGTGTGGTGGGCTCCAGATAGAGCCCCGAGATGGTGATCGGGTCGCCCGCGTTGTTGCGCGACAAGTACAGCAACCGCCATGCGGACACTCCCTCAGGAGCGTCTTTGATCGGCTCGGAGCGCAGCACTGTCCCTGGCGGCTCGTCCGGCAAAGTGTCCGGCGGGTCGATAGAAGGACGTCGGCTCCACACCTTTGGCGGCGCTGAACGGGGTTTGGGTGGCTGCTGTGGTGTTCCCGCCCGCCAGGGTTTGGTCCGGTGTCCCGGCGGTGAGGTTGAGCAGGACGGCTGCCAGTACCGTCACCACCGCGACGACGAGAACAGTGAGCACCTTGTGATGCGGCTGCATGCCCGGCATTGTTGCGGCTCACCGAGTGGTTAGCGCGGTGAACGGGATCGGAAACTCCGCTCAGCCGCTACCGCGGACGGGTGGCTGCTTCGCCTTCTGGATCGGCCTCCACCTCGCGTGCGGTTCCGTCGGGGTTCACCGGTGAACGCCATTGGCCCCGGCGGGGCACTTGGTCGATCCCGCCCTTGTTCCAGGGATTGCAGCGCACCAGGCGGCCCGCGGTGAGTAGGGAACCCTTCGCAGCCCCGTGACGGTGAATGGCGCGGACCCCGTACTCCGAACAGCAGGGATACAGCCGGCACGAGGGGGCCAGCAGCGGCGAGATAAGCCGCTGGTAGATGCGGATCACCCCGAGCAGCATCATGCGCACCGGCCATCCGATCACCCACAGCGCTCTGTTGACCCCCTGCCGCAACCGCAACCCGACCGATGTCGACTCCACCGACGAAGACGCGCCCGAGCCCCTCGACAGCGAGACTACGGGCGCTGACTTCGCCCTCCGGTCATGACTGTCTGCCTGCGGGAGCCGATCGGGTGCGGTCATGAGTGTGGTCCGCCGGCCGCTCGGCGGATGATGTTGTGGACATCGTCGCGCAGTGCGGAGTCACGCTCAGCGGCGCCCGGCAGGGCCCGCAGCACGAGAACAGAGCCAGGGGGCAGGGTCGACACCGAGTCCCGCGCAGCGTGGCGCAAGATCCTGCTCACCCGATGTCGGGTTACGGAGTTGCCGATCCGCTTCGAGACGACGAGTCCGACCAGTGCTGGCTCCGCGTCTGTTCGGGTCCTGCCGCCGGTTCCGATTGCGGTGTCGGCCTGGGTGCGGTTCGATTGCGGTGTCGGCTCTGGGTGCGGTGTCGGCTCTGGGTGCATAGTGCCCGAGCAGTGGCCCGGACCGGATCCGTCGACCGGTCCGGATGGTGGCGGCGAACTCTCGACTGCTGACCAGGCGGTGCCGCCGCGGCAGCATGATGGTGTGGGTCAGGCCGTCAGCTTGGCGCGGCCACGCGAGCGACGGGAGTTGACGATGGAGCGCCCCGCGCGGGTGCGCATTCTCAAACGGAATCCGTGCTTCTTCGCACGACGCCGATTGTTCGGCTGGAAGGTGCGCTTCGACATGGTGGGACTCCCGGAAAGACGCGGTGGGGTCGCGAGCCTGCGCCCGGCGACGCCCCAACGGTACGGACCCGACCCGATTCCGGTCAAACTGCGGGCGTATCCGTCACCCCACGACGTGCTCGGATCCGTGCATCCGGGCTCGGCCCGAGCTCGTCGCGACACCGAACCCGAGGCCGCTCCTGAACGGCATCGAAGCCCCGTTTCAGCAGCGATGCACCCACGGAATGTGGGCCGAACTCCCGACACCTGGGCCCCTCGGGCAATGGTGTCCGGGAAAGATAGGGCGATTCCGGTCACTGGTGAACGGGACACGCCGAAGCGGTCCCCCAGTTCCAGGAAAAAATGGGGATCTGCCTTGACGCGACCGGGGCTGCTGCGACTAAGGTCACACCGCACTGGAGGGGAAATCTTCGCAGCGTCACGCCGTTGGGGGCGGGTGCTGCGGCGACTCTATCCACAGCCTGTGAATACTGTTGTGAATCGTTATTCGCCGGCCGGATATCGCGAGGGGCTATGAATGGGCATGACGGATCTGAACGCGATCTGGCCGGAGGTACTGACCGAGATCACAGGTCCGGATGTCACTCCACATCAACGAGCGATCCTGGCGCTCACCTGCCCGGTAGGGGTCGTCGGCCACACCGTCGTCGTGGCGGTTCCGAACGACTTCACCCGTGACGCGGTCGAGACCCGGCACCGTGGGCCGTTGTCCGACAGTCTCGGGCGCCACATGGGCCAACGAGTCCAACTGGCGCTGACGGTCGATCCGGATCTAGCGCCCGGACCCGACGAAGCCACTACCGACGTCGTCGCTGATGCCACTTACGCCGCAGCCACCGAGACCGCTCCGGCACGCACCGGTGTCACCACGATCCCCGAGACCCCCCGGGTCTCACTGACCGGCGGCCCCATCAACCAACCCGCCGAGCGCACCGTCATCGAGCCGGTTCGCCCCGGCAGCGGCGGCCCCGGAACCCCTCGCCTCGAAGAAAGCCGGCTGAACCCGCGTTACACGTTCGACACTTTCGTCATCGGTTCGAGCAACCGATTCGCCCACGCCGCTGCCGTGGCAGCCGCCGAACAGCCCGCCCGCGCCTACAACCCACTGGTGATCTACGGGGAGAGTGGGCTGGGTAAGACCCACCTGCTGCATGCGATCGGCCACTACACGCGTGAGATGTACTCCGGGACCCGCGTGCGTTACGTGTCCAGCGAAGAGTTCACCAACGAGTTCATCAACTCGATCCGCGACGACAAGGCCGCCGTGTTCCAGCGCCGGTACCGCGACGTCGACCTCCTCCTCGTCGATGACATCCAGTTCCTGTCGGGCAAGGTCCAGACGCAGGAGGAGTTCTTCCACACGTTCAACACGCTGCACAACAACAGCAAGCAGATCGTGGTCACGTGCGACATCCACCCGCGGCAGCTGCCCGACTTCGAAGACCGGATGCGGTCGCGATTCGAGTGGGGCTTGATCACCGACGTTCAGCCCCCGGACCTCGAAACCCGGATCGCGATCCTGCGCAAGAAGACCAACCAGGAGGGCATGAACGTCGCCGACAACGTGCTCGAGTACATCGCCGACCGGATCTCCAGCAACATCCGCGAACTCGAGGGCTCCCTGATCCGGGTCACGGCGTTCGCCAGTCTCAACAACTCCCCGGTCGACCTCGATCTTGCCCAGGACGTGCTGAAGGACTTGATCACCGATCAGTCCCGCCCTGAGATCTCCGCCGGGCTGATCATGTCCGAGGCCGCCCAGTACTACGGATTCACCATCGAGGACCTGTGTGGGCCCTCGCGCAGCCGGAATCTTGTGGTCGCCCGGCAGGTGGCCATGTACCTGTGTCGGGAGTTGACCGATCTGTCATTCCCCAAGGTCGGCCAGGAGTTCGGGGGTCGGGACCACACCACGGTCATGCACGCCGAACGCAAGATCCGCAAGGAGATCGCCCAGCGGCGCAGTCTGTACAACCAGGTCGCCGACCTGACCCAGCGCATCAAGTCCGAGGCCCGGGCCAACCGCAGCTTCTGACCGTCCCGCGAGCCGGTCCGGCGCTGCTGGCGGGCCGCTCTTCTCGACGGCGTCCTCGCTCACTGAGCTCTTCTCCTGTCTCGACCGCTCTTCTCCTGTCTCGACCGCTCTTCTCCTGTCTCGACCGCTCTTCTGTGTGTCTCGGCGAGGTTCTGCTGTCCCTCTCGGTGGGCTGTCAAGGTGTCGCTTGGCCCTTGCAGAGTGTTTACACGCCGGATGTTTGGCTGTTACGCCCATCGGTTAGACAGGGGCCATGAACGTCCCCGCCGTGTCCGCCGCCATCATCGCCGCCGCAGCGGCCGGGGCCTTGGCAGCGGCGGCTGAAACCGCGATCGTCCGCTCGTGGGACCGCCGGATCGAAGACCTCTACCGGTGATTCCCAATGCTCACGGCTCCAAGAAATCCTTACTGCTGTCGCCCTTCGTTCCATCGTTCGGGGGCCCGTCATTTGAACGTTCGGGGGCCCATCATTTGATCGTTCGAGGGCCCATCATTTGAACGTTCGGGGGCCCATCATTTGATCGTTCAAGGAACTGTGCAACGGATGTGCACCGCCGGGGGATCGACATGATTGTCATTCCGGATCGTGCGGGACAACCACAAGTCGTCTGACCGTTCGTCCCCGGTCATCAACAGATACACCCGACTCACCCACACCCCCTGCGGATCACGGCGCGCCGGGCCCCCGCTGCAACACCGGGATATCCACACTGTCCCCAGTACCTACGATGACGACTACTCCTCTCCATTCATCCAGTGAAGAACCATCTTGGTGTGTGTGGACAAGCTCCGGTCTTCTGTTCAAGCGACTTGGTGGAAAGGGGCTGCAACGGGCCATCCACCGACCAGCGCAGATGGTCCCTGCGCACCGATGCGTATGTCAGGATTAGCCACTGATGTCCGGGAGGGCCAATGAAGATCCGCGTCGAGCAGGAGGATCTCGCAGAAGCAGTCGCATGGGCGGCTCGCACGCTGCCGACTCGTCCTACCAGCCCGGTGTTGACCGGGGTCCGCCTCAGCGGCGAAGGTGACCGGGTCCAGCTGTCGGCGTTCGATCTGGAAGTTTCCGCCAAAGCCGATGTTGCCGCTGTCATCGACGAACCAGGTGTCGCCATCGTCAACGGCCGGCTGCTCTCCGAGATCGCGAAGGCACTACCGGCCCAACCCGTGGAACTTGGTCTGGAGGGCAGCCGCGTCACGGTTCGCTGTGGTCGCTCGTCATTCGGACTCCCCACCTTGCCAGTCGAGGACTATCCGCAACTTCCTGAACTCCCTCCCCACGCGGGACAAGTCGCCGCAGCTGACTTCGCGGAAGCTGTGGGACAGGTGGCCATCGCCTCCAGTCGCGACGACACCCTTCCAGTCCTCACCGGGATCCGGGTCGAGTTGTCCTCCGACACCATGCGGCTCGCCGCCACCGATCGCTACCGACTGGCTGTCCGCGACATCCCCTGGCAGCCCAGCGGCGGCGGATCCGACCATTTCGCACTGGTGAAGGGCCGGCAACTGGCCGACCTCGCTCGTTCCCTCGGACACTCCGATTCGGTACAGATCGCTCTTGGCGAAGGTGACGACGGCCGAATCAGCTTCGGGGTCGACGGGCGCGAACTTGTCACAAGACTGCTCGGCGGGGACTTCCCCCGCTATGAGCAGTTGCTCCCCACCGAGTCGCACACCCTCGCACGCGTCGACACTGCCGCGTTGGCCGAGGCCGTCAAGCGGGTCAAACTCGTCGCTGCGGAGCGGACCACTCCCATCAAACTGAACTTCAGCGACGGTGAGGTCATGTTGAGCGCAGGCGCGTTCGATGACGCCCAGGCCATGGAGTCCTTGGAGTGTTCCATGGACGGAGACAGCCTCGAGATCGCCTTCAACCCCGACTACCTGCTGGATGGCCTGGGGGCCATCGGCGACGCGGAGACGACGCTGTCGTTCACCACGGCCGCCAAGCCCGCCGTACTGAGCCCCGGGGGCGACGCCGCTGATTACAAGTACCTGCTGATGCCGGTGCGCCTGAGTAGCTGACCCGATGTGGGTCAAGCGCCTGCACCTGGTTGATTTCCGCTCATATGACGAGATCGACCTGGCCCTCGATCCCGGTGCGGTCGTCCTGTTGGGCCCCAACGGTCAAGGGAAGACCAACATCGTCGAGGCGATCGCCTACTGCGCTGCGCTGGACAGTCACCGGGTTCACGGCGATGCGGCTTTGGTGCGCTCCGGCGCTGAGCGGGCCGTCATCCGGATGACCGTCGTCGTGGGGGACCGGGAGACCACGGTCGAACTGCAACTGAATCCGGGAAAGTCGAATCGGGTCCAGATCAACGGCCAACCCGTCACCCGCAACCGCGATGTCGTAGGGACGGTTCGCTGTTCACTGTTCGCCCCTGAGCATCTGCGCCTGGTCAAAGGCGATCCTGCCGATCGCCGCCGCTTCCTCGACTCCGTCATGGTCCAGGTCGCTCCCCGCTACATCGCCGTACGCGCCGACTTCGAGCGGGTGCTCAAGCAGCGCAACGCCGCCCTGCGCAGCCTCGCCTCCGCGCCCGGCTCCGAGGCGGAGGCGGTACTGACGGCTTGGGACGACCGTTACGTGCCGATCGCGGCCGAACTGACGTGGGGCCGCATCAACGCGGTGCGGCAACTCGCTGACGTCGTGGCGGATTCGTATCGCCGGATCAGTCCGGCTGCCGACCAGGTCGAGGTCGAGTACGAGTCGTCGGTGGCCGAATCCCGCCGGTGGGACTCCAAGGACGTGTTGGCCGCCGACCTGCAACAGGAACTTGCGGTGCGACACCGCGACGAGGTGCGCCGGGGAGTCACGCTGGTCGGCCCCCACCGTGACGACATGGCGCTGTCCCTGAACGGCCACGCGGACCGGGGCTACGCCAGTCACGGTGAGGCGTGGTCGCTGGCGCTGGCGCTGCAACTGGCGTCGTTTCACGTGCTGCACCGCATTGCGGACGACCCTCCCGTGCTGGTCCTCGACGATGTCTTCGCCGAACTCGACGAGAAGCGCCGTGACCGCCTGCTCGACGCAGTTGCTGATGCCGAACAGGTCCTCGTCACCGCGGCCGTGCCGGCCGATGTCCCGGCCCGGTTGAACGCCCAGATCATCACTGTCAGCAAGGACAGCGGACTGTCCCAACTCTTCTTAATGCCGTAGTACACCGGACCCCGCCTCATCCCGCTTCCCGTCATCCCGCGATCCCGCTTCCCGCCATCCCGCTGTCCCACCACAGCCCTCTCTCCGCGCCAAATACGGCTGGATTTCGTCCTCGGTTGGCGGGTTCACGTCATTCCAGCGGCGAACTCGGTGCGCTCAGGGAACTCGGGGAAATCGGTGCGCTTGGTGGACTCGATGGGTAGCCCGGGCCCCTGGTCGCGCTGCACCGCCGAGGAGGCATGAGGTCAGGGTCGAGCTCGGCACGTCCGGCCCGAATCCCGCCACCGGGTGCCTCAATCACGCCGTACGCGGCAAGGTACGAGCAGCGCGACGGGCGGCGCGATGCGAGCGCGGCGACGGGAAGCGCGACGAGGCCGCGAGTAGACGCCGAGAGCGCGACGGGAGCGCGACGGGCAGCCAGACGAGGGTGCGACGAGAGCGAGACGCGACATGGTCGCAGCTGACGAGCAGTCGGACCGGACGCGTATTCTGGCGGCCATGAGTACCGACCCCGCGCTGGCCGCTCTGGCTCGGGTCCGGATGGCGACATCGAACCGAGCCAAGGAGCGGTACCGGCCGGTTGTCAGTCCGACGTTGAGTTCCGCGGTCCCCGACGATCGGGACCCGCAACTGCTGGGTCGCTGCGTCGACACGTGGGTCCGCGGTAACGGCTACGGTCACGAGATCGCCGTCGCGGGCCTGGCCGATCGATGGCAGGCGATCGTGGGTCCCCAGGTGGCCGACCACGTGTCCGTGCAAGGTTTTAACCCCGGGGCCCCGCGGTGGCGAGCTGATCATCGTGGCCGACGCGGCCGAGTGGGCGGTGCAGCTGAAGTACCTCGTGCCCAAGATCCAACAACGCATCGATGAGGAGCTGGGCGCCCGGTGTCGTGACGAACGTGATCGTGCGAGGACCCGGACGGGACCACCACGGGGGGGTGGCGGGTGCGCACCGGTCGACGCAGCCCGCGCCTCAATTCCGACTGATCCCGCGATTCGTCCACCTGATCTCACGATCGTCCACCTGATCCCGCGATTCGTCTGATTGATCCAAAGATCCTCGGCCTGATCCAAAGATCGACTGACCGGTCCAAAGATCGGATCGACCGACTGATCGGAAGATCGCGCCTCTTACGATGGCGGGCCCTTCCTGTGTGGGGGGGATCAAGGACGGGGTCGATCCCGGAAATCGCCCTTCTCGGCCCGTCGCGTGCAGGGGTCGGTCAGCAAACACGGTAAACTGTGGGTCTGCCGCACTCCGATCTGGGGTGTTCCCACCCGAAGGAGATCAGCCTGTGTCCTACGACGCCAGTGCGATCACTGTCCTCGAAGGTCTGGAAGCCGTCCGCAAACGGCCCGGCATGTACATCGGCTCCACCGGTGAGCGGGGGCTGCACCACCTGGTCTACGAAGTCGTCGACAACGCCGTCGACGAGGCCATGGCCGGCTACTGCGACCGCATCGACGTCACCCTTCTCGCCGATGGCGGGGTCCGCGTGGTCGACAACGGCCGGGGCATCCCGGTGGACATCCAGGAGAGCGAAGGCCGCCCCGCGGTCGAGGTGGTCCTGACCGTCCTCCACGCGGGCGGCAAGTTCGGAGGCGGGGGCTACTCGGTCTCCGGCGGCCTGCACGGAGTCGGTGTCTCGGTGGTCAACGCCTTGTCGACCAGACTCGATGTCGAGGTTCGCCGCGACGGCTCCCATTGGCAGCAGAGTTTCGACGTGGGAGTTCCCGCGGCGGATCTTGTCAAGGGCGAGCCGACCGCGGAGACCGGGACAAGCATCACATTCTGGGCCGACCCCGACGTCTTCGAGACCACCCGCTACGACTTCGAAACCCTGTCTCGTCGCTTCCAGGAGATGGCCTTCCTCAACAAGGGCCTCACCATCGCCCTGCACGACGAGCGTGAGCATGCGGCCCCTGACCCCGAACTCGACGACGAGGACGAAGTCGAGGCTCTCCACGACGTCGTCTACCACTACGCCGGCGGCATCGCCGACTTCGTGGTGCATCTGAACGCCACCAAGGGCGCGGCCAACCCGACCGTCATCCACTTCGAGGCCGAAACCGACGACCAGCACATGGCCGTCGAGATCGCGTTGCAGTGGAACCAGGGCTTCAGCGAGTCGGTCTACACCTTCGCCAACACCATCAACACGGTTGGCGGTGGCACGCACGAAGAGGGTTTCCGCTCCGCACTCACCACGCTGATGAACAAGTTCGCGCGTGAGTGGGGGATCCTCAAGGACAAACAAGCGAACCTGTCCGGCGACGACATCCGCGAGGGCCTCACCGCCATCGTGTCGGTCAAGCTCGCCGAACCGCAGTTCGAAGGCCAGACCAAGGGCAAGCTCGGCAACACCGAGGCCAAGACCTTCGTGCAGAGAGTCGTCAACGACCACCTCGGCGCCTGGCTCGAAGCCAACCCGACCGAGGGCAAGTCGATCGCCCGAAAGTCCGTCGACGCCGCTGCGGTGCGGCTCGCGGCCCGCAAGGCGCGTGATCTGGCGCGCAACCGCAAGGGACTCCTCGGTGGGGCGGGGCTGCCGGGCAAGCTCATCGACTGCTCCGGGCGCGATCCCGAACGCAACGAGCTGCTTCATCGTCGAGGGCGACTCGGCCGGTGGTAGCGCACGCAGCGGCCGCGACCCCAAGACCCAGGCCATCCTCCCCATCCGCGGGAAGATCCTCAACGTCGAGAAGTCCACGCCCGACCGGGCGCTAGGCAACAACGAGGTCCAAGCGATCATCTCCGCGCTGGGCACCGGGGTCGGCGAAGAGTTCGACCGCGACAAGTTGCGCTACCACAAACTGGTGCTGATGGCCGATGCCGACGTCGACGGCCAGCACATCCGCACACTGCTCCTCACGTTCCTCTATCGCTACATGAGGCCCCTGGTCGAGGACGGCTTCATCTACCTCGCGCAGCCCCCCCGTACAAGATCGAGTGGACCAGCGGCC
>JBAOIN010000009.1:0-271818 GCA_037045455.1 Candidatus Nanopelagicales bacterium
TCATCTCAGATCCTCTCCACGATCGTGGCCAGGCCCATGCCGCCACCAATGCACAACGTCACCAGGCCGTACCGGCCGCCGGAGCGTTCGAGCTCGTCGACGACCGTGCCCAGGATGATCGCGCCCGTAGCCCCCAGCGGGTGCCCCATCGCGATCGCTCCACCGTTCACGTTGACCTTCGCCATGTCCAGATCCAGGTCCTTGACCCACTTGAGCACGACGGCGGCGAAAGCCTCGTTGAGCTCCCAGACGTCGATGTCATCCGGGGTCAAACCGGCAGTCTTCAGCGCCTTCAGCGTGGCCGGTGTCGGGCCGGTCAGCATGATCGTCGGATCGGCGCCAGAAACCGCGGTCGCCACGATGCGCGCCCGCGGAGCCAGTCCGAACTCCTTGCCGATCTGCTCGTTGCCAACGACCACCAGCGCGGCGCCATCGACGATGCCCGAGGAGTTGCCCGGGGTGTGGACGTGGTCGATCTTCTCGACCCAGTGGTACTTCTGCAGCGCGACCGCGTCGAAGCCGCCCATCTCACCGATCCCGGCGAACGACGGCTTGAGCGAACCCAGCGACTCGACGGTGGTGTCGGGACGCATGTGCTCGTCGTGGTCAAGCAGGATCACGCCGTTGCGGTCCTTGACCGGCACAACCGACTTGGCGAAGTTGCCGGCACTCCAGGCCGCGGCCGAGCGCTGCTGGGATTGCACCGCGTAGGCATCCACGTCGTCCCGGGTGAACCCCTCGGTGGTCGCGATGAGGTCGGCGCTGATGCCCTGCGGCACGAAGTAGGTCTCGTAGGCAGTCTCGGGGTCCATCGCCCAGGCACCGCCGTCGGAGCCCATCGGCACGCGGCTCATGCACTCCACGCCACCTGCGATCACCAGGTTGTCCCAGCCGGAACGCACTTTCTGGGCGGCGATGTTCACGGCCTCCAGAGCCGAGGCGCAGAAGCGGTTGACCTGGATGCCGCCGACCGTGTCGGGCAGGCCGGCGAAGATCGCGGCGGTCTTGGCGATATCGGCACCCTGATCGCCCACCGGCGTCACGCAGCCGAGGACGAGATCGTCCACAGCATTCATGTCCAGGTTGGGGTGGCGGGTGCGCAGTTCGTCGATCAGCCCGGTCACCAGCGTGACCGGCTTGACCGCATGCAGCGACCCGTTGGCCTTCCCCCGGCCGCGCGGCGTGCGGATCGCCTCGTAGATGTATGCCTCGTTGGCCATCGGCCCTCCTTGAGTGCGGTACGTGACCTCAGCCTAAGCCGGGGTCACGACAGCCCTGAAGGCGGACCTGACAACCGCGTCAAGTCGGGGTCGCGGCCGCAAAAGCGCCCAGTTGTTCAGTTAGCGGCCGATCGGAATCGTCACGTACTGAACAACTGGTCACTTAGGCCGGCATTACTGACCGAGCGTCTCCTGCAGCGTGCTGGTGCACTCCTGCACACGCGTGGCTTGTGAAGGATCGTCCAGCAGTTCCTGCGTGAGCTGAGCAGCCGTGTCCTGCAGTTCCTGCGCCTTCTGCTGCAACTCCGTAGCGGTGTCGGCGTTCGGCGTGGCCTGCAATTCCTTGATCTTCTGGGCGTACTCGTCGACCTGCTGGCAGTACTTCTCGACGGCGCTGCCAGCCGCGGGGCTGGCGGCTGCGGTTTGGACGGGGCTGGCGGCCGGTGTGCTGCTAGTGGTGGAATCGCCGCCGCCGCATGCCGCGAGGCCAAGGGCGAGAGGTGCGGCGAGGGCAATACCGATGAGCTTGTTCACAAGATCCTCCGGAGGGGTGTGCGGGGACTCTACCGAGAGTGGGGGTCGGCACACCACCGTTCTTGCAACGTCGGCAGCCGGTTTCGGTGAATACCTTGGGCGCTGCGCCCCAGTTACCCGCCGAAATGCTGCTCGACTCAGGTGCGGGGCGCCCGCTCGTCAGTCCACTGCCGGCCATCCCACCAGCGCCACTGCGAGGGATCCTCGGGGTCGGGGTACCAGGAACCCGGCTGGGCCTGCGGGTACTGCTGGGCCTGCGGGTACTGGGCGTTGAGCGGCACCACCCCGGGGCCGGCCGCAGGTTGTCGAGATCCCACGACCAAGGCGACTACCAGCCACACCGCCCCGGCCAAGGCGAGCAGACCGCCGAGCGAGGCGACCCCGATCCACAGGAACGCACTGCCGATGGTTTCGCCCAGGGCAGGCCCGAGCACCAGTTGCTGCCCGTCGCCGGCCACGTCGATCGTGTAGGTACCGTCCTGGGGCGCCGTGAACCCGGCGATCCCCACGTACGTGACGTCCCCCAGTGTGAGCGTGCTGGAGATGGTCGAGTTGACAGCCACCGCGCCGCTTGGTCCGGTGACCGTCACATCCTCGGCGCCAAGCGTGCGAGTGGCGCTCTGCTCGTACACCACGTAGGCACCGGCCGTGAGGTCCTGCGTGCTGGCCTGGGGCGCGACCCACGGCTGCCCGACCGACTGCAGAGAACCAACGAAGCCGCCCACCCCTTGTGCCACCGCCACCCCCAGAGTGACGAGGCCGAGCACCAGCAACAGGAGGGGAAGGATCTTGCGCATTGCTCCACACTGCCACTTCGTGCGTCCAATGGACTGGTTGAACATCAATGACCGCGCCCGGGCGCGGATGGCCGATCCGTGAGCATTCCGGGTATGCGTTAGCCCTATGGACGGGCTTTTGCCACCCTGAATGCTCACGGATGCCCGGATTGCTCACCGATTGCGCTTTCACGGACCACCAGACGCCCTGCGGGATCCCGCAGGGCCGACCGCAGCCCTGATCCGTTTGCGCGGCGGGCGAGAACCACGGCGGCGTAATCTCGGCGACGTGAGCGACTTCGACGACTTCCTCGACGGGCTGTACCCGTACCGCAAAGAGACCACCAGTTACCGCAGCATCCCCGACGAGCCGCGGGACCGGGCGGAGGTGCTCGCCGAGATCACCGCCATGGCCCATCGCGAGGATGCCACCGGCGATGAAGGCAAGGTGTCGGGCAGCTTGTACTCCGGCGACCACGACCATTACGCGTACCTCGGCGACGTGTTCAGCCAGTTCTCGCACGCCAACGTGCTGCAGCGCGACATGTACCCGTCGGCGACCAAGTTCGAGGGCGAGATCATCGCGATGGTTCTCGACCTGCTGCACGGCGACGGCAATGCCTGCGGGGTGCTGACCAGCGGCGGGTCGGAGAGCCTGATCACGGCGCTCTACTCCTATCGGGAGGCAGCGCGCGAGCGTGGCGTGACCAAGCCCAACGTGGTCATGCCGATCACCGCCCACGTGGCGCTGGACAAGGGCGCCTACTGGATGGACATCGAAGTCCGGCACGCGCCGCTGACCGACGCCTACACCGCCGACGTCGCAGCGATGGCCGACTTGATCGACGACCAGACCATCGCACTGGTCGGTTCGGCCGGAGACTACGGGCACGGCCTGATCGACCCGATCGCCGACATCGCCGCACTCGCGCAGGAACGCGGCGTTGGTATGCATGTCGACGGCTGCCTGGGCGGATTGCTCTGGCCCTGGGCCGAGCAACTCGGGTACGACATCCCGCCGTGGGACTTCCGGGTGCCGGGCGTCACCACCATCTCGGCCGACACCCACAAGTACGGTTACGCGCTCAAGGGCACGTCGACTCTGCTCTATAGGGACAAAGACCTGCGTCGCCACCAGTACTTCACCTATCCGGACTGGCCGGGCGGTTTGTACCTGTCCCCTGGGCTGGCCGGCTCCCGCTCCGGCGGGCTGATCGCGGCGACCTGGGCCGCCATGGTCACCACCGGACGCAGCGGTTACCTTGCCGCGGCCAAGGGAATCCTGGAGACCGCAGCCACCATGCGCGCTGGCGTGGAGGCGATCGACGGCCTGCAGGTGATCGGTGATCCCAAGTTCCTGATCGCGTTCATGTCCGATCGCGACGACCTCGACATCTACCTGGTCAACGACGCGCTCAAGGAGCGCGGCTGGCGGATGAACGCGCTGCAACTGCCCGCGGCGCTGCATTTCTGCGTGACCCGACCCAACACCAAGCCCGGTCTCGTCGAGGCGTTCCTGTCCGACTTGCGCGAGTCCGTGGACTACGCGAAGGCCAACGTCGGAACCCCGGCCGCCAGCGGCGCGATGTACGGCTTCGGGCACACCCCGCAGGGCAACCAGACGCTGAACACGTTGATGTCCGGCGTCCTGGACGCCATGCACGAGGTCGCCCCTTCATGACCTGGATCCTTGCGATCGACCTGGGCAACGGGGGGCCTAAGGTCGCAGCTGTGTCCCCGCAAGGAGACATCCTGGCGACCGCTTTCCACCCGGTCTCGGTGAACATCGGCCGCGACGGCAGTGCGACCCAGGACGCGCTGGAGTGGGAAGCCGCCCTGCGGGCCGCGATCGCCCAGGTCACTGGCGATGTGGACCCTGACGAACTCGCGGCGATCGGCATCACCGGCCAATGGGGTTCCACCGTTCCGGTCGGCGCTGACGGCGACCCGGTCGGACCGGTGCTGCTGTGGAGTGACACCCGTTCCCGCAACAACGTGTCCCGCATCATCGGCGGGCCGGTGTCGGTGGCTGGTTACGCACCGCAGAAGGTGCTGCCATGGTTGCGGATCACGGGAGGAGCGCCCAACCCGGCCGGGGCCGACCCCACGGGGCATGCGTTGCTGCTGCAGAACGAGCTGTCCGATGTGGGCGAGCGCTGCGACGTGCTGCTGGAACCTGTTGACTACCTGGCCTTCCTGCTGACTGGCCGCGCTGCCGGCACGCCAGCCTCGATGACGGCGAGCTGGCTGACCGACAATCACATCGGGGCGCCCCTCGGCTATGTGGATCAACTGATCAAGCGATCCAACCGCAAGCGCGAACTGCTGCCCGAGCTGCTTCCCACCGGCTCGATCCAGGGCCCGCTGCTGCCGGAACCTGCCGAGCGGCTGGGGTTGAAACCCGGCGTTCCCGTGGCGTGCGGGATACCCGACATCCACGCGGCGATCATCGGCAGTGGCGCGGTCGGCGCTTACGAGACGCACCTGGCCGTGAGCACGACCGCGTGGCTGAGCGCCCGGGTCCCGTTCAAGCGCACCGACATCCTGCACTCGGTAGCCACCTTGCCGGGACTCGATCCGCAGATGAACATCGTGGGCAACAACATCGAGACTGGCGGCGCGGCTCTGTCATGGTTGCGCGAGCAGATCATCGCACCGGCTGATGGTCTAGCCGGCGGCGGCAGCGGCATCGGGGCGGACGGCGCTGCGCCGGTCTTCGAACAGCCCACCTACCCGGCTTTGACCGAGTTGGCGGCCGGCGCCCCGGCCGGCTGTGAGGGTCTGATCTTCACGCCGTGGCTCGCGGGCGAACGCTCCCCCATTGAGGACAAACACCTACGGGCGGCGTTTCTGAACCTGAGCTTCCGCAGTGACCGCGCCATGATGGTGCGCGCCGTGCTGGAGGGTGTGGCGCTGAACATCCGCTGGCTGTTCATGTACTACGAGAAGTTCCTCAAGCGCACCGTGCCCAGCTTGCGGATCATGGGCGGCGGCGCGCAGTCGGACTTGTGGTGCGCGATCATCGCCTCCACGCTCAACCGCCGCATCGAGCAGGTCGACGATCCGCTGAACGCCCAGTTGCGCGGAGTGGCGTTGTGGACCCGGGTGTGCCGCGGCGAGTTGACCCTGGAGCAGGCTGCTGCCTTGGTCCCGGTCGCGCGCACGTTCGAGCCGGATCCCAGCGAGCGGCAGGTGTACGACGACCACTTCCGCGAGTACCGGAAGTTGTACGGGTCGCTGAAGGGGTTCTATCACCGCATGAACGGCTGAACCGGGATCGCCGATCGGTGAGCATTCCGGGCATCCGTTAGCGTCGCGGGCAGGCTTTCGGCGCCCAGTAGTGCTCACCGATGCCCAGAGTGCTAACGGATTGCGACTTCAGGACATGCACTTGTCACGGTCGCACACATCAGGGGTTGGGATCTGTTCACGGATCGCGCGTCAGGGCCAGCAGTCGGTCGCGCAAGGCCCACGCCACCTCTGGCAGCTCACCGTCGGCCAGGTTCGCCCGGCCGCGAGCCGCCAGCCGCGCCGCACCCAGCGGCGTTACCGCGCCGGGCGTGCGTGACCGACACCGCCAACTGCGCCATGCCCTTCCACGCCGCGCGTTGCTCCGGCGGCGCGGCCTTCCACGCCGCCTCCAGCGCCTCGTGCGCCTGGAACGGGCGATCCTCATCCAACAACTGCTGCGTCAATGCCACCACGGCCGCGGGCGACGGATCGATGTCCTCCGGCAACGGCGAAACCCCGATTTCACCATGGGCCAACGGCCTGCCGAGCGCATCCCGCGGACGGGCGTTGCGCGCTCGGCCCTCGGCGTCCCGGTCACGCATCCTTGGCCGCCAAATACACCCGCCGCACGTCCACGGCTTGCTGCAAGGAGGCACCGATATCGTCGC
The DNA here is from genome assembly GCA_037045455.1 of Candidatus Nanopelagicales bacterium. GTDB lineage: Bacteria > Actinomycetota > Actinomycetes > S36-B12 > UBA10799 > JADKAV01. The sequence continues at coordinate 6,430 of JBAOIN010000009.1, forward strand.
TGAACGACGCGCTGTACACCGGGTCACTGGCCGCGTAGATCGTCGTGTAGAACGCCGCGAAGGCGCCGAGGAACGTCGCGACCCGGATCAGCGCCCGGGACAGTACGTGGACATCTCCCACGGTCCAGAACACATCGGTGGACCCCAGGCTGCCCATCCAGGCGTTCTGCACTGGTTCGGTGATCGCGATTACCCCGAACACGATGAAGAACAGCCAGATCAGGAAGCCGATGAGCGCGGACTGGATGAACTTCGTGAACAGGGCGGCGACCAGCATGTTCCGGCGCTGCGCGCGACCCAAGTCCGGACCGGGAGCAGTCGACAAGTGCTCCGCGACGGTTGCCAGCGGCGTGCCACCACAGGACTGCCGCACGTGCTCGATCGGAGCATCTTGGGCAAGCGTGCCGATCTGGTCGTTCGTCCGCTCGATTGTCACCAGCACCCCGAGCACCAGCAGCAACCCGGCGCTGGCCCACAGCACCGGACCGTCGAGGCTGCCGGCAACCTGCCACATCTCAGTGTTGATGAACAGCACGATCATCACGATGAGCAGCAGCGGGAGGGCCTTGGTCGCCACCGCATATAGGTCCCCCGCGCTACGCACTGTCTGCCGGATGCCCCAACCGATCATGGCCAGTACCGCGTAGCGGGTGAACACGTAGATGATCCCCAGCAGCACGACTTGCCCGAACAAGGAGCCCGCGACCGTGGCCCATGAGATTTGTGTGCCATTGAGATTCTTCCCGAACTGCACGAGCTCGGAGAGCACCCCGCACAGCATGAACCCCACGAACACCGGCCAACCGACCCGATCAGCCGGAGCGAACCAGTACCCGCGCCGCCGCTTGGACCACAGGCCCATGCCCAGCAGAACCAGGCCCACCACGACCAGCGCCACGACGGGAAGCTGGCGGCTGCTGTTGCTGACCGCGGATGTCACGGCCCCCAGCAACTGAAAGGCCATCACCGCGACCATCGCCGGCAGCGCCCTGGTCCAGATGTGCTCGCGCGAGTTGTAGCCCGCGACGAAGTGCGGCAGGCCGTTGCGCGAGAACCAGGTCTCGGCGCGGCGTATGGGATCCACGAGACGCGAGGTTACCTGCCCGGCCACATACAGTGGCAATCGTGAAACCGTGGATCGCCGCAGTGCTCGACCTCGTGTGCGTGGCGGCCTTCGTTGCGCTCGGTATCCGCAGCCATAACGAGACAGACGCATTCCTACAGGTGGCCGCGCCGTTCGTGGCCGCGCTGGCCGTGGCCTGGGTGGTAGCCGCACCGCTGCGGGCGCCGGAATCGCTCAGGGCCGGCGTCGTGATCTGGCTGGTGACCCTCGTCGGAGGGATGCTGCTGCGGCGGGTGATGGGCGACGGCACCGCAGCCACGTTCATCATGGTCGCCGCCACGTTCTTAGCTGTGACGATGCTCGGCTGGCGCGGCGTGCGGGAGTTGCTCAGTCGCCGGGCCGAAGCCTGACCACCTCGCCCGGTTCCAGCGCGGTTGCCGACACGAACCGTACGACCCGATCGGCCAGAGTGCCGGTTACTAGGTACCGCCCCGCCTGGTAGGTACGCCCGGTGACTGTCACCTCCCAGGGACCGTCACCGACGATCAGGTTCTCGGGCGCATAAGCCCGACCGTCGATGACGCTCAGACCCACGAGGCCAGCCACGTACTCGTCGGCCGGTTCGCGCCAGAGTGTGTCAGGCGTCGCGACCTGAACCAACCTGCCGTCGCGCAGAATGGCCACCCGGTCGGCGAGCGTGAAGGCCTCGTTACGGTCATGCGTCACCGCCAACACCGTCACCCCGGCCGCGCGCAGCACGCGTTGCACGTCCAGCGTCAACTGCGCTTTGAGGACGACGTCCAGGGCGCCGAACGGTTCGTCGAGCAACAACACCCGCGGATTCGGTGCCAGCGCCCGGGCCAGCGCCACCCGCTGCGCCTGGCCACCGCTCAGTGTCTCGATCCGGCGCCTCTCGAAGCCGGGCAGGCCGACTAGATCGAGCATCTCCGGTACGCGTTGGCCAGCGGAACCGAACCCTACGTTGCCCGCCACATGCAGATGCGGGAAGAGTAGATCGTCTTGGAACATCAGCCCGACGCCACGCCGGTGCGCGGGGATGCCGTCCACCGACTTCTCGTCGATCACCACACTGCCCGTATACGGCACCAAGCCGGCAACTGCCCGCAGCAACGTCGACTTGCCGCCGCCGCTCGGCCCCAGGATGCAGACGGTCTCACCCTCAGCGACCTCGAGGTCGATGCCGTGCAGGACCGGCTCGTCGTATGCGACCTGCAGGTCCGCAATCGTCAGCATCAGAACGCCACCCCCCGGCCCACGCGCACGCGATCGATCAGCAACACCGTCACCACTGTGATCCCCATGAGTACTGCCCCGGCGGCGTAGGCCGCGGCCACGGTGGTCGCGCCCGGTCGTGCGAGCAACCGCGCGATGGCGACGGGCAGCGTGGGATCAGCGGGGCTGGCCAGGAACACTGTGGCCCCGAACTCGCCGACCGTCACCGCGAACGCGAAGCCCACTGTCACCGCCACCGCCGGCAGCAGCAACGGCAGCGCCACCGAGAAGAGAGCCTGCAGAGGCGTCTTGCGCAGAGTCGCCGCCACGTCCAGGTAGCGCCGGTCGAAGCCGCTGAACGCCGGCGTCAGGACCCGCACCACGAACGGCAGCGCCACCAGTGCCTGCGCCAACACGATCAGCAGTCCGGTGTTGCGCAGGTCCAGTGGCGGCCGCCCGAACGCGAGCAACATCCCCAAGCCCACCGTGACGGCCGACGTCCCCAGCGGCAGCAACAGCATGGCATCCAGCGATCGCAACCACCCCGTACGACGGCTCATCGTCAAGCCCAGACTGGCCATCACGCCCAGCACCACGGCGATGAGAGTGGCCGCGGCGGCCGTGCGCAGACTCGCCAACAGCGCTCGCCACGGTTCGACCGCATTGGTGCTGTCACCAGGAGAGAACAGCGTCTGCCACCCGGCCAGCGTCCAGCCGTCGATCCAGACCGAACGGAACAGCACGACGAGCAGCGGCGCCAGTACGAGCACAGCCGTCAGCAGGGCAACGACTGCCACCGCCACCCGTTCGCCACGCTGCGGGCCGGCGCGCCGGATCCACCGCAGGCGGTGTCCGCTCGGCCCGGGTGTTCCCGACCACGACCAGCATCGCCACAACCGCCAGCAGCTGCAGCAGCGACAGCGCGGCCGCGGCGGGCAGATCGAGCAGATACGTGGTGCGCCGGTAGATCTCCACCTCGACCGTGCGCAACTGCCCAGCGCCCAGCACTTGCACGACGCCGAACGACGTGAAGCAGAACAGAAACACGATGGTTGCAGCGGCTTTGAGCGACGGCAGGATCAGCGGCCAGGTGACCCGGCGGAACACCTGCCACGGCGAGCAGCCAAGGACCCGCGCGGCGTCCTCCAACCGCGGATCCAACCCGGCCAGCGCAGCGCCGACGACGCGTACGACGACGGCGAGGTTGAGGAACATGTGAGCAGCCACCAAGCCGGTGAGGCTGCCGGACAGATCCACACCGAGCAAACCGTTCGGGCCGATAAGCGCCAGGAACGCGGCAGCCACCACGACGGTGGGCATCACGAACGGCACCAGCACAAGAGCGCGCAAAGCCGCACGGCCGGGGAAGCGGAAGCGGGCGATGACCACGGCGGCCGGCAACGCGACCACGACGGTTGCCAGTGTGCTCAGCGCCGCCTGCAGGATCGTGAAGCCCACAATCTGCCAGGTGCGGCCAGCGGTGAACGTCGCGAGCATGTCCCCGCGCATGCCAGTCACGCAGCACGGCCGCGACCGGTACCGCGAACAGGACCGCCACGAAGGCCGCCGGCACGGCCAGCAGCGTCGCGCGGGCTACTGACCCATGATCTGAGACCACTGCTCGATCCACTCGTCACGTCCGTTGGCGATCTCCTGCGGCGGCATCACAACCGGGTCCGCAGGCGGTTCTGCAAAGGCTTTGGGCACCGTCGCATCCGGTAGGACGGGGTAGACGAACATCTGCTCACCCACCTGATCCTGGAACGACCGGCTCAGCATGAAGTCCACGAACTTCTGCGCGCCCGTCGGGTTCTTCGCGCCGGCCATGACGGCGGCGTACTCCACTTGCTGGAAACACTGGGAGTCGACGTTCGCCGTCGTTGCCTTGCCGTCTTCGCTGAACATGACCTCGGCCGCGGGGCTCGTCGAGTAGGACACCACGATCGGCCGCGTTCCCTCCCCTGAGCCACCGGAGAACTGCTGGTAGTACGCGTTGTCCCAGCTGTCGACGACCTTGACTCCATTGGCTTTCAGATCGGTCCAGTACTGCTCCCAATCGCCAGTAGCAACGGTGGACAGTAGGAAGGCCAGACCGGGCGAGGACGTCGCCGGGTTTTCCACCACGGTGAGGTCCTTGTACTCCGGCTTCGTCAGATCTGCCGGAGCGGCCGGCGGGGTTCGGTCAGCGAAGTACTCCGTGTCGTAGTTCAGGCACACGTAGCCGGTGTCGACGGGCGTAACCCCGGGTTGCGCGAGTTCAGCCGGAGCGCCGGGGGGCGGTGTAGTCGCTGAAGATTCCCGCGGCCTGCGCACGACTGAGGAACGTGTTGTCGACGCCGAACATCACATCTCCCTGCGGCGCCCCCGCCGACAGGATCGCCGAGTTCACCAACTGGCCGGCGTCGCCGTTCTGCACGATCTTCACCGTCAGTCCGGTGCTGTCCTCGAACTCCCGCAGGACCTTCTTCGACATCGCGAACGAGTCGTGGGTGAGCAGCACGACCTCGCTACTGGCCGGACTCGGGCCCGCCTCGGGCGAACTCGAACAGGCCGCGAGGATCAGGACCACAGCTATGAGGAGTTTTCTCACTATTCCCTCCGCTGGCATTACCCAGATCAGGTTCGGTGGGTCGGCCACGCGCGGTGGTGGCCCTCTCAGCCCGGCTGCCCCGAGCTCCCCATATGCATCCAGAGTAGACAGGAGTACGGATGCGGGCCATATGTGACCCCGATCTACACGTCTGTCCAGCCGCTGCGCGAAGACGCGTGGATCGGGGGCGGATACGGCCCCTTCTCATGCGTTTGCGGAATCGGCCCCAGATACCGTGGCGTGGTGAACGTCGAGTGGCTGGCCTATGCCGGTGCGGTACTCATGACCTCGATGTCGCTGCCGCAAATTATGAGGATCCTGCGCGACCGCAGCGCCGAGGGCGTAAGCCTTCCGACCTGGATGATCTTCGTGCTCTCCGGCGCGGCCTGGTTCGCCTACGGCCTACTGCTCCAGGCGCCCGGCATCATCGTGGGCAATGTGCCGTTTCTGGCCACGACTCTTCCGGTCGTCATGCTGTTGCTGATCCGCCAGCGTGGTTGGTCCACGCCCGCCGCCGTACTGACTGCCGTGGCGGCGGCAACAGCGATCGTGCTGATCCTGCTGCAGCTGCCGGCCGGCCTTTCCGGCGGGATCGGGGTCGCGTGCGGTCTGCTGACCACGGTCCCGCAACTGCTCGAGTCGGTCCGGCGCAAGCAGGCAGGATTGCCTTCCGAGGTCTCGTTGGCGACCTTGGGGCTGCTATTGGCCGGGCAGTGCTTGTGGCTGTCCTACGGGATCTTCCGACCGGATGTCCCGATCATGCTGACCAACATCGTGGCCGTCTCGGTGACCGTGTGCCTGTTGTTCGTGGAGGGCACGCGGCGCCCTACTCCGTCGCAATAGCTCCCAGAATGTCCAGGCGTGCCGCCCGCCGCGCGGGAACGGCTGCTGCTGCGATGCCGAGCAGAACAGCGAGCAGCAGGATGGTCGCAACGGTGCCGAACGGAATGACCAGCACCTCGATGCCGTCACCGGACAGGGCCTGCCGCAAACAGATGCCCGCTGCCAGGCCCACCAGCACGCCGATCAGGGCACCCATCACGGCGACCAGAATCGCTTCCCACCGGATCATCCGTCGAACCTGCCGGCGGGAGGCACCGACCGCACGCAGCAACCCGATTTCCCGGGTGCGTTCGAGCACCGACAGCGCCATCGTGTTCACCACCCCAAGAGCGGCGATGATGATCGACAGGCCGAGCATGCCGTAGATCAGGTACAGCATCTGGTTGATTGTCTTGGAGTTCTCCTGCTTGATGGAGGCTTGGTCGAGGACCCGCAAGAGCGGGTTCTCGTCCGTGACGGTCTTCACTTCCGTGAGTGCCGTGGCCGGATCCACGCCGGGCTTGAGTGCGACGTAGAGCAGCGTGTCCTGTGCCGCCCCGCCGACGGATCGATAGTCATCCTTGGGGATCACCAGCCCGCTCAGCAGGCCAGCCTCCAACGGTTCGAAGATCCCTTGCACCGTGAAGGCCCGGGTCTGCCCGGAGGGGAACAGCACCGTCACTCGGTCACCAACCACAACGCCCGCGTCACGCGCCCAGTCGGCGTCGGCCACCGCGTTGCCCTGGGTGAGGTCCTCCACGTCGCCGGCCGTGGCTTTCAGGTCGAACACCGCTGTCAAGGGCCCGCCACCCATGGCGGTGATGAGCTGGTCGGTCTTGTCGACGCGGGCCGGTCCCTGCGACTGGCTGAGCACATATTCGACATCGGGAACATCGCGAAGCTTCGTGGCGATGCCGGCGCTGAAGGGGTTACCGGTCTGCGTCGCGACGACGTAATCGGCACCGAATGCCCGGTCGATCAACTGGTTGATGGACTCCCTGGCCGACGCCACGACGACGGCCACCGTGGTGACCAGCGCCAGCCCGATCAGCAAGGCCGAGGCCGTCGACGCCACCCGGCGCGGGCCGCGTTCGGCGTTGCGCGCCGCGAGTTGCCCCGACACGCCACCTACCCGCATGAGGCCGCCGGCCAGCTTGGCGGCGCCGATCGCCAGCACCGGCGCGAGCAGCACCACCGCGACGAGCAGCCCGAGCGCGCCCAGGGCGACCGTGCGCAGCGGCGGATCGCTGCTGAAACCGGTCGCGAGCGCTATGGCAGAGACGAGGAACAGCACCACTCCGCTCACCGTCCGCCAGCGGCCCGGGCGCTCGACCGGGGTCTCCGCCTCACGCAAAGCGGCCAGCGGCGGGGTCCGCGCAGCTTTGATCGCCGGCAGCAGCGCCGACAAAACAGTCACAATGACGGCCAGTACCACGGCCCAGACAACCGCCTGCAGCGTCAACGCCACGCCAGCAGTCAGCGACAGACCGAACGTCTCGAGCAACGCCACCAGGAGGCGGGCGATCAAGTAACCGAGCCCGATCCCGATGGCCGCTGACACCAGAGCCAGGACGAGTGCCTCGACCAGAACGGAGGTCAGCACCTGTCGTCGCGAGGTACCGACGGCCCGCAGCAACGCCATCTCCCGGCCGCGCTGCGCGACCAGCATCGAGAACGTGTTGTAGATCAGGAACGCCGCCACAAACAGCGCGATACCCGCGAAGCCCATGAGGATGTAGGTAATGAACCCCAGTCCCTGCCGCAGCGCGCTGGCCGACTCCTCGACCTGCTGATCGCGGGTCTTCACAGTCCATCCGTCACCCAGCTGAGTGGCGATGGCATCGGCCACCTGCTGGTCGCTATAGCCGTCCGCAGCGGCCACCTCGACCGACTGCCATTTGCCCGCTGGGCCGTGAACAGTTCCTGTGCCCGCTGGGGAGTGAAGGCGGTGATCGTCGCGCCCGCCAGGCCGCCGGTCTCGCCGTACTTGAACGTGCCGACCAGTTGGACCTTGATCCGGCCCTCGGGCACCACCATCGTGACCTCGTCGCCGACGGGAATGTCGAGCTTGGGGAACGTCACGTCGTCCACGACGATCTCGCGATCGGTCTGTGGGGCCCTGCCCCTGGGTGATCGTCGCGACTGCCAGCGCTGGGTTCGACTGCCAGTTCACGCCCGCCGCGGGTGGACCGTTGGCTCCGACCACCTCGCCGTCGGCGTCAAGCAGGTAGGCGCCGTTCTGGAAGATCGCGCCATCGGCGGCAGCCACTCCCTGCACCGAGGCCACCTGGTCGACGGTCGACTGGTCGATCAGCTGCCCTTGGTCGTCGCCGGAGTCCTGGGTGATGTCCTGCGTGACGGCCGACGTGCGGGTGACCAGCACGTCCTGCGCGCCGCCTTCGAAGATGTCCACGAACGTCCGGTCCAGGGCGTGGGTCAACATGAGCATCCCGGTGACGAAGGCGACCCCGAGGAACACCGCGGCGGCAGTCAGCAGCAGGCGCACCTTGTGCGCACCCAGGCTGCGCAGAGCAATCTTCAGCACGATTACGACCCTACGTGCCCGGTGTGACGCCGGCCGGAGTCGGCTGTGGACGACCGCACAGCCGAGTGGGCCGCAATCGGCCATGCCGAGGTGAGGCAGCCGACATCAGCCAGTCGGAGGCGGTGTCCCGTCTCCGCGAAGGGCCTGCCGGATGGTGTCCACGTAGACCTTGATGCCTTCGGTGGTCAGGTGCGTGCCGTCGACCACGAAATACTCGCGGTGGCCACGCGATGCCAACTCCCAGTCCGCGAGGCGCACATTGTCGTACTGGTTGACCATGCCGCGAATGTTGCGGTTGGAGTCGTCCTCCCACGAGTTGGGCGTGTGCACGGTCACCAGCACGACCTGCCGGTCACGCAAGTCGTCCAGAGTGCTCTTCAAGTCGTCCCAGTAGGCCGTTCCGTTGGTGCCGGCGTGGATCACTACGACGTTGGCGAGCTGACCACCGGCCTTACGCGCCTCGATACGTTGCTCTATCTCGTCGGACTGCCGGCTGACGGCGGCGTCCACCTGCACGTCAAAGGCCTTCTCCAGCGCACCGCTGGCGCCAAGCATCACCGAATCCCCGACGGCCGTGAGCGGCTCACCAGTCAGGTCGGCACCCTTGGGCACCTGTGAGGGCGGCAAGGGCCGCGCGGAGTCCGCCTTCGGTTCAGTGCTGAGGTCCTGACCCGTCGAGGTCAATCCGCCCAGGTAGTCGCTGGCGTTGGGCGCCGGGATCGACGCCAGTGCCGTGCCGGCGCCGAACGCGAAGAGACCGATGGCCGCCACGATGCCCGCGACCCGGGCGCCGGCCAGGCCGACTCCCTGCTCACGCCAACTGCGCCAGGTCCGGGAGAGCGCCCCGTGCCGGATCGGCAGTTCCAGGTAGCGGTAGGACAACTCCGCGACTGCGAACGTCAGACCCATCCGCAGGATCCAGGCAGGCGCACCCTCGAACGGCAGGTCGATGCCCGGTCGCGTGATCACGAAGATCGGCCAGTGATACAGGTACAGCCCGTAGGACCGTTCCCCGATGTAGCGCATGGGCTGGACCGCCAGCAGCCGGCCGAAGCCGATGGCGGGGTGGCAGGCCAAGGCGATGATGACCGCGGTCAGCGCAGAGACCACGAAGAACCCACCGCGGTACAACCAGGCGGAGTCCTGCCCGACGGTGTGCATGATCCAGAAGAGCCAGGCAAGCGCTGCCACCGCGACCGTCAACAGCACCCCCCGGGCAGGCACGGCGATCCGCTTGGGGAGCGCGCCTGGTCGCCACACCGTGGCCAGCGCCGCGCCGAGCAGCAGACCCATGCAGTGGGTGTCGGTGCCGAAGTACAGGCGACTGGCGTCACCGTCAGCCGGCAGGTTCCAGACGAAACTGCCGATCGCCATCAGCAAGGTCGAGCCCAAAGACACCATCAGGGCGATCCGGCCGACTCCCGGCCGGCCCACGCCAGCGGTACAGGAACGACCAGCGCCAGCGGCCACAGCAGGTAGAACTGTTCCTCGACCGCCAGCGACCACAGATGCTGCAACATCGGCGGGCGACCCATGGCCTCGAAGTAGGAGAGGTCCTGGAAGATGTACCACCAGTTCGTCACGTAGAACATCGACGCGACGGCGTCATGCCGGAACTGTGCCGCAGCGTCATGTGCAAACAGCAGAACGAGAACCGCGGACAGGGCCAGCGTCGCGAACAGTGCTGGCAGCAGTCGTCGTGCGCGGCGCAGGTAGAACTGGCCGAACGACACCGCCCCGCTTCGTTCGATCTCCTGTAGCAGCAGACTGCTGATGAGGAACCCGGACAGGACGAAGAAGACATCGACCCCGAGGAAGCCGCCGGGAACGAAGAGCATGCCGGAGTGGTAGAACAGGACGGCGAGCACGGCGATCGCTCGGATGCCGTCAAGCCCCGGGATGTAGCCCATGACAGGGGCGGGGCGGCGGCGATCCGACGTGTGCTCCGGCATCACCGCGACCGACACCACAGGACCTCTTCCGTACTTGCGTGGGCTTCATCGTACGTCGCAGGTCGGACAAGTCCGGGTTGATTCCGGGCGTGGCGTCGGCGCTGGCTTCAGCGGGCGAGCGGCCCTCGCAGAGCTCACCGTTTGGACAAGACCGCATTGATCCGAACGGTGCTCTCATGCACAAACGGTGAGAACACGGTGCGCGGCCGGAGGTGCCACGGGACGAACGGACGATGCGCCACGACCCGTCATCGCGGTTGACTACCGGACATGCGCACCCTCGGCGCCGTGCTGGCCACGGCGATCGCGTTGCCGCTGGTTGGTCTGCCCGCATACGCGGATCCGGCCCCCGACGGTGAGTTCGCGGTCAGCGACGTTGGTACCAACAACCAGATCGCGCCCGGACCCGACGGCAACATGTGGGTAACGCTGCAAGGCGCGAACGACGTGGCCCGGATCGCCCCGGACGGCACGGTGACCGAGTACGACGCGGCCACCATCACCAGCCCGATCGGCATCACCGCCGGACCCGACGGCAACTTGTGGGTCACCCAGAACGGCGGCGTCGCCAGATTCAGCCCCGCAACCCCGACCACCGCAACAGCCACAGCGATCGCCGACATCGCCGACCCCCGCGGGATCACCGTAGGGCCGGACGGCAACCTGTGGACCGCATCCGGGAACAAGGTGATCAAGATCCCGCCCGCTGCCCCCGCGACGTTCACTTCGTTCGCTGCCACGGGCGTGGTGGGCGCCAGGTGGATCACCTCCGGAACGGACGGGAATCTGTGGGTCGCCGACTTCGGTGGCCAACAGATCGTGCGTGTGACCACCGCCGGGGCAGGAACCCCCTTCGTCACCGGCGGCGGACCGCAAGGGGTGGCGGCTGGTCAGAGCGGGCAGGTGGCGTTCAGTGATCCGGGTACCAATCCGCAGACCGTCGGCCGGATAACCACTGCCGTGGCCACGATTGCGACCCCGATGGCGGACCCGTTCGGTGTGGCTTTCGGCAGCGACGGGGCTTACTGGTTCGCGCAGTTCGCCGCGAACAACCTCGGCCGTTTGACCGCGGACGGTCAGTACTCCACGCTGCCGCTGTCCGCCGGCTCCGGTCCCCGCCAGATCAGCGCCGGACCGAACAACACGCTGTGGGTCACCCTCGACAACGTCAACAAGGTCGCTCGCATCTCCGGGGTCACTGCTGCGCCCGGCGGCGGTACGACTACCACTCCGACGACAACCCTGACCAAGAAGCCCAAGAAGAAGCGCACCATCGACACCAAACGCGCGAAGGTCCGCTTCCGCTTCACGGGGACCGCCGACGCGACGTTCCAGTGCCGGTTGAACAAGCGGGCCTGGAAGACGTGCAGCTCACCGAAGGCCTACCGGCTCAAGCCTGGCAAGTACCGGTTCGCCGTGCGCGCGGTGCTAGGGCAGGTCAAGGATGCGAGCCCCGCGAAGTACCGGTTCCGGATTCGGCGGTAGTCACGAGGGGCGTTGGTTTGCTCGGATTACCATCGAGCACGCCAAGCGCCTACCAGACCCCTGCGCCATCCGTTAGACCTTCGAACATCCGTTAGCCGAAATGTCCGTTTTGCCCTCTAACCGATGTGCGAAGGTCTAACGGATCCGGCCAGGGAAGGGCCGGGTTGTCGGCAACCTTGCCGCGTCCAAACCCTGCTACTGCAGCTGCCACTTCAGCCGGCCCCTGGCGGCGTTGCTCAAGAGGGTGACCTTGATCGTGCCCCTGGTGCCGTCGGCGGCATTTACCTTGCACGTGAAGACCTTGCCCTTGACCCAGTTGGTGTGCTGCGGGCACTTGGCCGTCACGGTGATGTGGCGCTGCTGCTTGAAGCCCTGCTCGATGTTCCTTTCGAGCTTCTGCTTGTTGACGACGTCCTGAGCCTGGGCCGGCGCCGCGAGGGCAGGGGCGGCCAGCAGGGGAAGGATCAGCGCGAATGCGAGGGGCTTATGCATGACGGACCGCCTTTCGAAGTGTTCTCACAGGGTAGCGACCCATCAGACCAGATCCCAGCGGAGGCGACCAACGCCCACACCGCTGAGCAACGTGACCTTGACGCGGCCCATGCTGCCGCCGTCATAGAACTTGCAGTGGAAGACCTTGCCCTTGACCCAACTGACCTGCTTCGGGCATTTGGCATTGACGTCGTAGCCCTGCTTCTTGAAGCCCTTTTCGATCGCTGACTCCAGCTTCTGCTTGTCAACGATGCCGGCGGCCTGGGCCGGAGTGGCCGCACTGGCGAGGGCGATGACGGGAAGGACCGCGGCGACGGCAAGGGACTTACGCATCCTGAGAGGGTAGCCGACCCTCGGCCAACCATGCAGCGGCCTGTATCGCGTAATACGTCAAAACGATGTCGGCACCAGCACGCACGCAGCCGGTCAACGACTCCAGCGCGTAGGCCTTGCGGTCGATCCACCCGTTCGCGGCAGCCGCCTCGATCATCGAGTACTCCCCCGACACCTGGTACACCGCGACCGGGACGTCCGACACCTCGGCCACCGCCCGCACCACATCCAGATAGGCCGGCTTGACCATAACGACGTCGGCACCCTCAGCAAGGTCCAGGCCGAGCTCGCGCAGAGCCTCCCGGCCGTTGCCCGGATCCTGTTGGTAGGTCTTGCGGTCACCCTTCAGCGAGGAGTTGACGGCCTCCCGGAACGGGCCATAAAGCGCCGTGGCGTACTTCGCCGAGTAGCCCAGGATCGCGGTGTCAGTGAAGCCACCGCGGTCCAGCGCCTCCCGCACGGCAGCGACCTGACCGTCCATCATGCCGCTGGTCCCGACCATGTCGGCACCGGCACTGGCCAGTGCCAGGGCCATCTCCTGGTAGCGCACCAGCGTTGCGTCGTTGTCGACCCAGCCGTCTGCCGAAAGCACGCCGCAATGGCCATGGTCGGTGAACTCGTCCAGACACAGGTCGGCCTGCACGACCAACCGCCCGGCGGCGGCTTCCGCGGCCAGCGAGACTGCCCGGTTCAGAATCCCCTCAGGGTCCGTGGCGCCGGATCCGACGTCGTCCTTGGCCAACGGGATCCCGAACAAGCATGATCCCGCCGATCCCCGCGGTGCACGCTTGCTCGACCACTGCGGCGAGTTCGGACAACGGGTGCTGCACGACACCCGGCATGCTCGAGATCGGGCGTGGCTCCTGCAGGCCTTCGGCCACGAACACCGGCAGCACCAATTGCGCAGGGTGCAGCCGGGTCTCCCGCACGAGGCGGCGCATGGCAGGGGTGGCGCGCAGCCGCCGCGGCCGGATCACTTCTTCGCCGCCGCCCGCCGCCGGCCGGCACCGCGGCGCTTACTGGGACGCCAGGTGCGCTCGCCGTTCTCCCGCGCTGCCTGCCGCAACTGCTCGCCGTGCTCGGCAAGTGCGGCGGCAAGCGGCTCGATCTTGGCCTGCGCGGGCTGGACCGCAACCTTCAGCCCGTGTTCGGTGGCGGTGGCCGCAGTCTCCGGGCCGATGGCCGCGATGACAGTGCTGGCATGCGGCTTACCCGCGATGCCCACCAGGTTGCGGACCGTGCTGGACGAGGTGAAGACCACAGCGTCGAAACCGCCGGTCTTGATCGCTTCCCGGATCTCGGCGGCCGGCGGTGCGGCGCGCACGGTCCGGTAGGCCGTGATGTCGTCGACCTCCCAGCCGAGGTCGTTGAGACCGGCGACCAGCTTCTCCGTGGCGATGTCGGCGCGGGGCAGGAACACCCGGCCGATGGGGTCGAGTTCCGGATCGCGATCCGGCCACACGTCCAGCAGTCCGACCGACGACTGCAGCTCGACCGGAGGAACCAGGTCGGCACGCACGCCGAACTCGCGCAGAGCCTCAGCAGTGCTCTCCCCGATGGCCGCGATCTTCAGCCCCGCCAGGTGCCGGGCGTCCAAGCCGCGCTGCTCGAAGCGCTCGCGAATGGCCTTCACGGCATTGACGCTGGTGAACGCGATCCACTGGTAGCGGCCAGCCTCGATGCCTTCGATCGCCCGCTCCATCTGCTGCGGAGTCCTGGGCGGCTCCACGCTGATGGTCGGCACCTCCACCGGGACCGCACCGTAGAGACGCAACTGCGCGGACAAGTCGCCGGCCTGGTCTTTGGTGCGTGGCACCAGTACGCGCCAGCCGAACAGCGGCCGCGACTCGAACCAGCCCAGCGCGCCGGCGCTGCCCACGGCCTCACCGAGGAACACATCCCCATCGCCGGTCACCTTCGCCGCTTTCAGGTCCGCGGCGGCATCGCCCAACGTCGTGACGACGGTCTGCTGCTCAACCGTCGTCCCACCCCGCACCACGACCAATGGCGTGGTCGGGGTGCGACCGGCGGCCAGTGCTGCCTTGGCGATCCCCGCTGCCGCATCGGCCGCATGGCGCACGACCAGCGTTGCCGTGGCGTCGGCCAGCGCATCCTCCTCGAGCTGGCTGGTCAGCAGGTTCACGACGCGCACCTGCTTGGACTTCGGTCCGACGAGCCCGATGCCGGCGTAGGCGGCGATGCCCGACACGTCGGCTGCTGACGGCAGGATTTCGAACGGCACCTTAGACCGGTGCAATGCCTTGGCCTCGGCGATCACCCGGCCGTCGGCGATCGGGTCACCGGCGAACAATCGCACGGCATGGCGGCCCGCCCTCGCCTGCTCGACGAGGGCCTTGGCCACGGCCGCGGCATCGGTCGGGGCGGTGGGGAGGTCCAGCACCTCGGCGTCACTGCCGCTGAGCAACGCGGCAACCTCTGGATCGCACACCACCACCTCGGCCTGGTCCAGCATCGCTGCAGCGCGCACACTGAGCAGCTCCCGGTCGCCTGAGCCGCCGGCAATCAGAGCGATGGCCGGCAACGGTTTGCGGTTCTTCATGTGTTCTCTCCCAATAGGCGACCGGCCCCCTGACCGATCAGATCTCGTGCTGCTTCTGCGCCGATGTCGGCGGCGTTGGCCACGCCACCCGACACGACACACTCGTACATCTGGGTTCCGTCGTGGCTCAGGACGGCGGCCGCGAGCCGGACCGTATCCGCTGCAGTCACGGCATGCGCTCCCACTGGCGCGGCACAACCAGCGCGCAAGCCGGCGAGAAGAGCGCGCTCGGCTGTCACCTCGGCGCGGGTCGCGGGATCATCAAGGGCGGCCACCGATTCGGCCAAGTTGTCGCCGCGACGCATCTCCAGGCTCAACGCCCCCTGCCCGACGGCGGGCAGCATGACGTCCTCGACCAGCGCGAAGCCCGGCGGTTGCAGGCCGAGCCTGTGCAGACCCGCCATCGCGACGACGACGGCGTCCACCTCACCCTTCGCTACCTTGGCCACCCGGCTGTCGACGTTGCCCCTGATCCCCACGATGCGCAGGTCCGGGCGTCGTCGGCGCAGGAACGCGACCCGGCGCGGGGAACCGGTCGCCACCGCGGCGCCTTCGGGCAACTCGTCCAGGCTCGCGGCGGCGCTCACCACGAAGTCCCGCGGGTCCTCGCGTACCGGGATGGCCGCGATCACAGTGCGCTCGTCCTCGGTGGTCGGCATGTCTTTCATGGAGTGAACAGCGACGTCGGCGCGACCGGCGACAACCGCCTCGCGTACCGCCGTCACGAACACGCCCTGACCGCCGAAGCTCGTGAGCGCGGCCTGCGACACGTCGCCCTCGCTGGTCACGAGAACCTCCGGCGCGTCCATACCCGTCGCGTCTTCGATGCGCGTGCGCACCCAGCGGGTCTGTGCGCGCGCCAATGCACTGGCCCGAGTGGCCACACGAATTTCAGGCACTCGGGGCCCCGTCCTCGTCAGCCAAGTTCAGCGATGTGAGAGCAGCGACCGCGGACGGGTCGAGGTCGAACAAAGCATGCAGCGCCGCGGCATAGCGGTCCCCGCCCGGATCAACCGCGAATTCCTTCATGCGCACAGTCGGGGTGTGCAGCAGCGTGGCCACCACCCGGCGCATCGAGCGGGCGATGTCGGCGAACTGCTCGTCGCTCAGACCCGGAGTGCGCAGGCGCAGGCGACCCAGTTCCTCCCCGACGACGTCGTCGGCGCGGGACCTTAGCGCCACTACGACGGGCTCGACTTTCGCGCTGGTCTGGCGCTGCAGGAACTCGCTCGTGGATTCCAGGACGATCTGCTCGGCCGCAGTCACCGCTTCGTGGGCGACGGACGCTTCGGGCAGCCCGGCGATGCCAGCCAGATCCAGCCGGGTCACACCGGAAACCTCGGCGATTGCCGGGTCGGTGTCATGCGGCAGCGCGAGGTCACAGACGAACAGGTCGCGGTCACGTCCCGCAAGATCGCCAGCACGGATCAGCAGACCCGTCGCGCCGGTCGCGCTGACCAGCACGTCGGCCCGCTCGATCTCGGCGGTGAGGTCGGTCAGGTCGACCCCCCGCCCGCCGACCGCTTCCGCCAGCCGCTGCACGGAGGCCGGCGTGCGGCCAGCCACGACGACCTGGGCGTGGGCCGCTGTCGCGACGGAGGCCGCTAGCGAAGACATTGAACCAGACCCCACGATGACGATCTGGCGCCCAGCCAGGGACCCGAAGTGTCTGCCCGCCTGCGCCAGGGCGACCTCCACAATCGACGCCCCGTGACGGCCAATGCCGGTGTCGCTGTGCACCCGCTTGCCCACCCGCAGCGCCGTCTGCGCAAGGTCGTGCAGGCTGCGCCCGGCGAAGCCGTGTTCGACGCTGTTACGGAACGCCTCCCGGAACTGCCCGCGAATCTGCTCGTCGCCGACGACCATCGAGTCCAAGCCGCTGGTCACCCGGAACGCGTGACGCACCGCGGCGTGCTCGTAGTGCACGTACAGGTACTTGGACAGTTCTTCACCTGTTAGACCCGCGCCCTTGGCCACCGCTGCTGTGAGACCCTCGACGGCCGCGTGGAAGCGGCTGACCTCGGAGTACACCTCGATCCGGTTGCAGGTCGACAGCAGCAGGACTTCGGCCACCGCATCGGCAGCACCGAGTTCGGTCAGCGTCCGGTCCACGTCCAAGGCCGCGACCCGCTCAAGCACCTCGATCGGTGCGGTGTGGTGGCTCAGTCCGATGACGAGAAGGCTCATGGGCGCTCCTGCGCGGCGTGCACCGCAAGGATCTGGATCTCCGTGGCGAGGTCGACCGGGCGCACGATGACATGCTCGGGCACGATCACGTGGGCTGCGGACAGGTTGAGGATGCTGGTGACACCGGCCTCGACAAGCATGTCCGCCACGTTCTGGGCTGCTGCCGCCGGGGTCGCGATCACCGCGATGGCGGTGCGGGTTCCGCGGACGAAATCGGTGAGGTCCTCCAGCGGCTGGATCTCCAGCATCCCGGTGACCTCGTTACCGGCCTTTGTGCCCACCAGGTCCGGATCGACGTCGAACAGGCCCACGACGCGCAACTCCCGCTCGGCGAACCCCGCGTACCCCGCCAGGGCGCGGCCCATGTGACCGACTCCGACGACGACCAACCGGTGCTCGCGGGACAGGCCCAGCGCGTCGGTCACCTGCTGCCGCAAAGCGCCCACCGGATAGCCGACACCGCGGGTGCCGTAGCTGCCTACGTAACTCAGATCGCGTCGCACGACCGCGCTGCTCACTCCGACGTGACCCGCGAGGTCGGCGCTGTGCACGGTCTGCGTTCCAGTGCGCTCCAACTCCGACAGCGCACGCAGATATTTGGGCAGGCGCGCGATGGTGGCACCGGGAAGTTCGCGGCGGCGAAGGCGTGGACGAAGCGACACGTGCGGCCTTGTCTGATGTGGAGGGCTGTCGTTCCATGCTACCGAGATCACAAGCGTCCCTCCAACCCGTGAGCGGAGGTCCGAGTTCGATAGCCGGACAACAGTTCCTTTGGACCTCGGGCCCTCGATCGGTGAGCATTCCGGGCATCGGTGAGCACGCCGGACGCCAAAATCGCGCCCCGGAGACTAACCGATGCCCAGCATGCTCACGGATTCGCGATAGATCCCTAACTCGCCAGCGCCGCCCGCAGCCGGTCCGGATTCACCCGGTAGATGTCGTGCACCTGCCCGTCCACCAGCACGACCGGGATCTGGTCGGCGTACATCGCGGCCAATCGCGGGTCGTCGTGAATGGACAACTCGATCCAATCGGTGTCGGCCTGCGCGCAGACAAGTTCGACGACTTCCCGCGCCACGTCGCACAGGTGACAGCCGGGCTTGCCCACGAGGATGACGGGTGCGGTCAGAGCGAGACCACCCCTTGAGTCTCGCGTAGCCGCCCCTTGCTCACTTTGCCGGTCACCGAGTGCGGAAGATCCTCGACGATCTCCACGATCGTCGGGCACTTGAAGCGGGCAAGGCGGCTGCGGGCGAACTCGAGGACGTCGTCGACTGGTGATTCCCGGCTCGGCCACGACGAACGCCTTGACCGCCTCTCCGGTGTACGGGTGCGTGACCCCCATGACGGCGGCCTCGACCACACCATCGAGGTGCATCAAGGCGTCCTCCACCTCGCGTGGGTAGACGTTGAACCCACTGACGATGATCAGGTCGCGGCGGCGGTCGACCAGTCGTAGGTCCCCGTCAGGATCGGCAATTGCCACGTCACCGGTCGCGAACCAGCCGTCGTCGTCCGGCCCACCCGAACCCTCCGGCCAGTAACCGGTGAACACGTTGTCACCGCGCACGTAGATCTCGCCCGGATCACCTTCCTTGACGACGTCGCCGTCCTGGTCGCGAAGTTCCAGTTCGATGCCCGGCAGCGACCCGCCCGACGAAACCGGGTTTGGGAGCGCCGGACACCAGCGAAGCCGTGATGACCGGCGAACACTCGGTCATCCCGTAGCCCTCCCAGATCGGCACGCCGACCAGCGTCTCGAACTGCTCCATGACGTTGCGCGGAAGGGCGGCGGCACCGGACACCAGCAGCCGCACGTTCGCCAGCGCCTGCGCCAAACCCTCCGCCGCCGACCAGGCGATGTACATTGGGGGCGCCCCGGCGACGTTGGTCACCCGGTGCTTGCGGATCGCCGCCAGCGCGTCGGCTGGGTCGAAGCGGTCGAGCAGCACGATGGTGGCCTGTTCGCGGGCGACCAGGCCCAGCGTGGCGTTCAGCGCATAGATGTGGAACAGCGGCAGCACGCACAGAACCACGTCGTCGGCGGTCATGCCGGGCGGGTCGGACAAAGCGCCGAGCTGCTCGAGGTTGGCGTTCAACGCCCGGTGGGTCAGCATCGCCGCCTTGGGCCGGCCGGACGTGCCCGAAGTGAACATGAGAACCGCCAGCGATTCCGGATCGGTGGGCTCGGTCGGCAAGGGGGAGCTGCCCACCGTGAACCGCCGCCAGTCCTCGGTGCCGGTGTAGACCGTGTCGACCTCGAGACCTTGCACGGCATCGCGCACTTGCGGGTCGGCCAGGATCAGGGCGGCGTCGACGTCGGCCATCATCAAGCTGAGTTCGGTGGCCGTGTACCCGGTATTCAGCGGCACCGCCACCATCCCGGCCCGCAGGATGCCGAAGTAACTGGTGACGAACTCGAGAGTGTTGCGTTGCAGCACCCCTACCCGCGATCCGGGCGGCAAGCCCCGGGCGACCAGGCCGCTGGCCACGGCGCGGACCTGCCACTCCACTTCGCTCCAGGTGGTGACCCTGGATTCGGTGACCACTGCCGGGTGCCGGGGGCGCGCAGCCGCCGCAGCACTCACGAGGTCAGCAAGATTGGCCACCACGCTGTGCAGTCTGACACACCGCGCGGCACGCTAGCCTGCAGAGGTGACCCTCGGCGACGACTGGGAAACCTCGGACAATCCGGACAAGCAGCCGGCCGATCCCGACCTCCGGGCGGCGGCGTTCTTCGACATCGACAACACCCTTATCCACGGCGCCTCGATGTTCCACTGGGCCCGCGGTCTGGCCAAACACAAGTACCTGAGCAAGGGTCAGATTCTGGATTTCGTGTGGAAGCAGACCCGCTTCATCGTGGTTGGCAAGGAGTCCCACGAGGACATGCACGACATCACCGAGGAGGCTCTGAGCCTGGTCAAGGGGCGCAATCAGGCGGAACTGGTGACCCTGACCCGGGAGATCTTCGACGAGTACATGATCGACCGGTTCTGGCCCGGCACGGTCGCTCTCGCGCAAGGTCACATCGACGCCGGCCAGCGGGTGTGGCTCGTCAGTGCCGCCCCGGTCGAACTTGCTGAGCTAATCGCCGAGCATTTGGGCTTGTCGGGCGCCTTGGGCACGGTCAGCGAACAGGTGAACGGGGTATACACGGGGCGCTTGATCGGCCGCCCGCTGCATGGTGAGGCCAAAGCCGAGGCGATCACCGAACTCGCCGCACGGGAGAGTCTGGACCTGAGCCGCTGCGCGGCGTACTCGGACTCGGCCAACGACATCCCCATGCTGTCGCTGGTGGGCACGCCCGTGGCCATCAACCCGGACCGGACCCTGCGCCAGCACGCCCGGCGCAACGCGTGGACCATCCGCGACTACCGCACCACCCGCCGGGTCGTGAAGATCACTGCACCCGCGGTCGGGGCTGCGGGGTTGGTCACGGGCATCGCCGTGGGGACGGTCGCGGCGCGCCGGGCGCTGCGGGACTGATCCCAGAAGTGACCAGTTGCTCAGCCACTTTTGAGTGGCTCGACCACGATCAGGCCTAGAAGAACACCGACCGCCGCGCCACCAGCAAGCGGTACAGCGTCTGCTGGATCGTCTCGCGCACCTGGTCGGTGAGGTCGAAGACCAGCATCGGGTCGTCCGCGGCGCCTTCGGGGAAGTCGTCCGTGCGGATCGGTTCGCCGAACTCGATGATCCACTTGCTCGGCAGCGGAACCAGGCCCAGCGGCCCTAGCCAGGGGAACGTCGGGGTGATCGGGAAGTACGGCGAGCCCAGCAGGCGCGCGAGCAGTTTCGCGTTGCCGATGATCGGGTAGATCTCCTCGGCGCCGACGATCGAGCAGGGAATGATCGGGGTCTTGGTGCGCAAGGCCGCAGCGACGAAACCGCCGCGTCCGAACCGCTGCAGCTTGTACCGCTCGCTGAACGGCTTGCCGATGCCCTTGAATCCCTCCGGCCACACGCCCACCAACTCACCGGAGGACAGCAGCCGTTCGGCGTCAGGGGCGCAGGCCAGCGTGGATCCGGACTTGCGGGCGAAATCGGAGACGACGGGCAACTGGAACACGAAGTCCGCGCCGAGCATCCGCAAATGCCGGTGTGACGGGTGGTGATCCCAGATCGCCAGCTGGGTCATCATCGAGTCGATCGCCACGGTGCCGGAGTGGTTGGCGACCAGCAGTGCGCCGCCTTCGTCCGGGATGTTCTCCAGGCCGCGGGTCTCGATGCGGAACCACTTCTTGTAGAACGGCCGCAACGGCGCGAGCAGGATGCGGTCGGTCAGTTCGGGGTCGAATCCGTAGTCATCGACCTGGTACTCCCCCGTGATGCGGCGACGCAGGAACGCCAGCGCGGACGCCACCCGGGTGTCCCAGTCCACGTGCTCCTCCGTACCCGGCAACGGCTCGAGGTCCGGGGTCTCTTCGGGCATTGCCGCGGTGCTGGCCCGGCTCGCCCGGGCACCGGTGGGGGCCTTCTTCTTGGCCGGCGTCTTCTTCTTGGCAGCCGGTTTGCGGGTTTTGCCCGCCAGCGGGATCACGCGCGCATCAGGCATCAGCTGCCTCCTTACCAGTGAGCAGGGAGCGGAGTTGGTCTTCGAGTGCCTCCACCCGCGCGGCGGGTAGCAGGCGGTTGAGGTTGTGCGCATCTACGAACGCCTCGAACGTCTCGCTGGTCGTGTGCTGCGGTATGAAGCCGAACTCCTCGCGCATCCGGGTCGTGTCGATACCCCGGCCGTACGTCAGCCAGCGCACCTGCTCCGGGGAGAAGTCGGCCAGGCCCATGCGCCGGAAGAATGCGCCCACCATGAACGCGAACCGGTTGGCGATCGGAACCACGGGCCGACCGACCCGGCGTGCCGCCTGGGACACGAGGATCACCCCGTCACCGGCCACGTTGAACGTGCCCGGATGATCCTCCACGGTGGCCCTGCGCAGCGCGTCGAGAGCGTCGTCCTCGTGGACGAACTGCAAGCGGGCGTCAAAGCCGAGCACGACTGGGATCACGGGCAGCGAGAAGTAGGTGGCCATAGGTGTCTGCACGCGCGGACCCAGCACATTCGCGAACCGCAGGGTCGTGACCTTCACGTCGGGGCGGCGACGGGCGAAACCGCGCACGTACGCCTCGACCTCGACGCTGTCCTTGGCCCACCCGGAACCCGGAGCGTGCTTGGGTTCCATCTCCTCGGTGAACATGGCCGGGTCCTTGGGACCGGCGCCGTAGACCGACGACGTCGACTTGACGACCAGTTTGCGCACGGTCGGCGACTTCTGGCAGGCAGCCAGAAGCTGCATCGTGCCGATGACGTTGATCTCCTTCATCGACATCCGGCCGCCGGCCTGCATGGGCGTCGCGATGACGCCCATGTGCACGACCGTGTCCACGCCGGCAGCGTCGATCACTTTCGCGATGATGGGGTTGCGGATGTCGGCCCGGACGAACTCGGCGCCGCCGATGTCCTGACGCGGCGCGACGACGTCCACTCCGATGACCCGGTCTACCGCCGGATCGTGGGTGAGGATCTGCGCCATCCGCCCCCCGAGGTAGCGGGACACTCCGGTGACCAGGACCACCTGTCCCATGGCGCGCTACTTCTTGTTACGGCGCTGGACGCGGGTCTTGCGCAGCAGCTTGCGGTGCTTCTTCTTCGCCATGCGCTTGCGTCGCTTCTTGACCACCGAACCCAAGACAGTCTCCTCACAGGTGTGCGTCTGACCTCAAGGGTAGTCGGGCTAGAACATCGGATCGGGGTCCGGGTCGATTCCCAGATGCGGGAACGCGGCGCGCCGGGTGGCCAGCACAGCGGCGTCCACAGGGTCGTCGGGGTTGTATCCCGTCTCCCAACTGCGCACCCAGGGGTCACGGCCGTTGCCCATAGTTTGCGGGGCGGGCACCTTCAACACGTTCTCGACCAAGCCTCGGAACGCCTCCGGGGTCGGGCTGGCCGGATCCACCGGTCGGTCCAGCGCCTCGGCCAGCAGGTGACTCCAGGCGACCGGCACCACCTCGACCCACTCGTAGCCGCCACCGCCGGTGGCGATCCAGCGGCCTTCGCAATGCACGTGGGCCAGCCGGTGCAGCATCTGGTAGGACAACCGCTGCCCTTCCAGGCTCAACGACATGTGCGCCAGCGGATCCTGGTAATGACTGTCGCAGCCCTGCTGTGTGACCAGGAACTGCGGGGCGAACGCGTGCAGGGCCTGCGGCACGATCGCTTCGAACGCACGCAGCCAGGCGTTGTCGGCCGTCCCCGGCGGCAGCGCGACGTTGATCGCTGAGCCTTCGGCGCCCGGCCCTCCGATCTCGGTCGGCCAGCCAGTGCCGGGAAACAGGGTGCGCGGGCTTTCGTGCAAGGAAATCGTCAGCACCCGCGGGTCGTCCCAGAAGTGCTGTTGCACCCCGTCGCCGTGATGGACGTCGACGTCGACGTAGGCCACCCGTTCCACACCCTGGTCCAGCAGCCACTTGATGCCGGTGGCCAGGTCGTTGTAGACGCAGAACCCCGAGGCCCGGTCGGGCATGGCGTGGTGCAGGCCGCCGGCGAAATTGACGCCGTGGTCGGCCTCGCCCCTGTAGACCGCCTGCGTCACGGCCAGCGTCGCTGCGCAGATGAATTCACTGTGCACGTGCATGTCCTCGAAGATCGGGACGTCGTCGGTGCCCAGACCGTGGCTGCCAGCCTCCTGTGCGCGCACAGCCGCCGTGAACTCCGGGGTGTGCAGGCTTTCCATCAGCCCCGGCGGCAAGGCGGCCGGTTTGACCATGTGCAGGTTCGGGTCGTCGAACAGTCCCAGATCGCGGGACAGCCGATAGGCCAACTGCACCCGCACCGGGGCGAACGGGTGCCCGGGACCGAAGTCGTAGCGCCGCAGATCGTCGTCCCAGACGAACGCCACCCGATGGCTCATGTCCCCAACGCTACTCACCGCCGCGGGTCTTGGTCGCTGTTACGGTGATCGCCATGGGAGTGGTAGCGGTCGTCGGGGCCGGCGTCATGGGTGAGGCTCTTCTGTCCGGGTTGCTGCGCGGCGATCGCATGGGCGACACATTCGTCGTGGCCGACAAGCGGCACGACCGCTGTGTGGAATTGCAGGAGCGCTACGGCGTGGACATCGCCTCCAACTCCGAGGCGGCAGCCGAGGCCGACGTGATCGTCCTGGTCGTCAAACCGCAGGACATCATGGCCGTCACCGACGAGATCTCCGGCGTGCTCAAGCCCGGCGCGTTGGTGGTGTCGCTGGCGGCGGGCATCACGACCGCTGCGCTGGAGGCCCGGCTTCCGGAACGCACGCCGGTCGTGCGGGTCATGCCGAACACGCCGGCCTTGGTGGACCAGGGCATGTCCGCGGTCTCGCCCGGCGCACACTGCCGTGGTGAGCACGTGGCGATGGCAGTGCGATTGATGGCGTGTGTGGGCAAAGTGGTCGAAGTTCCGGAGAAACAGCAGGACGCGGTCACCGCGATCTCTGGGTCCGGACCGGCCTACATCTTCTTCACGGTCGAGGCCATGATCGAGGCCGGTGTCGGTTTGGGCCTACCCCGCCGGCTGGCGACCGAGCTGACACTGCAGACAGTGTTCGGCGCGGCAACGATGCTCAAGGAGACCGGGGAGCACCCGGTCGTGTTGCGGGAGAACGTCACCTCGCCGGCCGGAACAACGGCCGCCGCCCTACGGGTGCTGGAGGACCACAAGGTGCGCGCGGCGTTTTTGTCCGCGTTGGAAGCCGCTCGGGACCGGTCGGTGGAACTCGCGGGGAGTTGACGCACCCGCCGCCTTTGATCGGCGTTTTGTCGCGAAGTTGCCCCCGCTGTCGCGTTGTGGTCGCGACACGCCAAGATTAGCCCCGACAACGCGACAGAACCCCGGTCGGACCTCAGCCCTTGGACGTCATCGACTTTACGAACAGCGCAAGGTTCGCGGGCTTCTCGGCCATCCGGCGCACCATGTAGCCGTACCAGTCCTCGCCATAGGGGATGTAGACGCGCATCCGTTCCCCCGCCTTGGCCAGCCGCCGCTGCTCCTCGGGCCGCACGCCGTACAGCATCTGGTGCTCGTAGGTCCCCTTCGCACGGTCGGCCCGGGTCGCCAGGGCACCGGCGATCTCGATCAGCCGCGGGTCGTGGGAGGCGATCATCGGGTAGCACGGGGAGTCGAACAGGATCCGCATGCAGCGCACGTAGGACTTGTCGACATCCTCCTTGCTCTGGAATGCCACCGACTCTGGCTCCTTGTAGGCGCCCTTGCACAAGCGGATGCGTGATCCTTCGTGGGCGAGGTCACGGCAGTCCTGCTCGGTGCGATAGAGGTAGGCCTGCAGCACCGCTCCGGTACCGGGGTAGTCCTGGCGCAACTCGCGCAGGACGCCCAGCGTCGAATCGGTGGTGGTGTGGTCCTCCATGTCCAGGGTCACGGTCGTGCCGATCCGGTAGGCGGCCTCGGCGATCTGGCGGGCGTTGTCGGCGGCGATCTTCTCGCCATCACCGGGCAACATCTGGCCCACAGCGGATAGCTTCACCGAGACCTCCGCCGCGGCAGCCAGCCCCGCTTCGTCCAGGCCCTTGAGCAACCGCAGGTAGGCATCGCGAGTCGCTGTGGCTTGGGCCAGATCCAGGGTGTCCTCACCGAGGTGGTCGATCGTGCTCAGCAACCCCTCGCCGGCCAGCTCACCGGCGGCCCGAACCGCATCCGGCTCCGTCTCCCCTGCCACAAAGCGCTTCACGACGTTGCGCGTGACGGGCGCGTTTGCGGAGATCTCAGCGATCTTCTTCTGCCGGGACAGGCCTAACAGCGTTCGTCGGATCACCTCGGGCCTCCTCTTGTTGCGTCAGCCCTGAGGCTAGTCGCCGTTCGACCGGGATGCAGCAGCGGTGCGGCTGTTCGGCCCGGCCTTGAGCGGCTTCCCCGGGTCCAGCCACGTCTGCACAGTGGGGGCGACTAGTTTGACCACTTCTTCCTCCGACATCGAGGCCAGCGGTTCCAGGCGCAGCACGTAACGGGAGGTGCCCACGCCGAGCAAGTAGGACATGATCAGGTTCACGCGCAGCCGCGCGTCGGGCACCCCGAGGTAGCGGACCAGCCGGTCGATGATCGACTGCTCGAGGAAGACCTGCATGCCCTTGGCAGCTTTGGCGGTCGAGGCGCCGGCCTGGAACAGCGCGATCATGTCGTTGCGGGTCTGCTCGTCGGCCAGCAGATCCAGAACGGCGCGGGTAAGCCGCTCACCCATACCGTCCAAGCCGGGGGCCATGAGTTCGGGCACCGCACTGGCCGGATCGAACGGCAGGCGCATAGCGGCCGCGAACAGCGACTCCTTGGAGTTCCAGTACCGGTTGACGACCTCCGGCGCCACTCCGGCCGCAGCCGCCACCCCCTTCACGGACGTCCGCACGTAGCCGCGGGCATGGAATGCGGCGCGCGCGGCATCGAGCACCGCGTCACGCACATCGTCGGTTCCCATGATTGCCAGCCTATTGGCTGGCAGGCCGGGCGCAGGAATCAGCACGTCGACGGCCTACCCGGCGCAATGGGCAGCAACCGCAGACGTGTGGATTGAGCCATATGTGACCTCGATGCACACGTCTGTGGTGTCCGTGCCACAAACGGGTGGTCCCCAGTCGTGATGTCTGCGGTCAGCCGCTGAGGCACTCCTGCTTCACGTAGCCCAGCAGATTGCGCAGGTCGGCCGCGGCCAGCGGGTTGACGGCCCGGCCCTCGGCGAGGTCGCCGCGCTTGGCGGCATGCAGCAAGAGCGTCACGTTCGTCATCGTTGCCCGCACCCGTTCGGGGGCGTCCTCGGGAAGTGCTGTCACCACGTCCTTGGTGGCAGGCAACCAGCCGGCGGCGGCTCGCTTCAAGCGGGCCTCAGTGCGGCGCTGACCTTTGAACGACAGAAGTGCCGGATGCTGCAGCCAGATCGTCACCGCACCGCAGAAGTCCGAGGCGACCACGGGTTGTGCGGACACGGGCGGCTTTCCAGCGGGCGGTGAAGGCGGTCCGGCGCATCCGGCGAGGACAACGAGCAGGGCAATGGCGATCTTCATGGGGTTCCTCCTGTCGGCCCGGCTCACGCTAGGCGCGCCCAAGCCGACGGATCAGGCGCCGAGAGAACCTGTGGACAAACGCCGGCTCACCTTTGAACGGTGTTGGACCAATCGATGAGGGTCTAGCCCGAATCCTTCACGTGGGGCGAGTGCCTGTCTGTGGGCGAAGTGGCAATCGGTGAGCCTTCTGGGCATCGGTGAGCATGCCGGTCGCCAGAACCCCGCCCGCGGGGCTAACGGATGCCCGGAATGCTCACGGATCGGTCATGAGCACATGAAGGACCTGAGCTAGCTGATCGCCTGGGCAGCCGGGGTGTCCAGGTGCAAGCGCGCGAACGCCAACGCCTCCACCAGATCGCGCTCCCGCTCGGTCCGGTTCGCCGCCTTGCGCGTGCTCACCTCGACGACGACGACACCGTCGAAACCGGAGCTTCCCAAGCCCTCGAGCACGTCACCGCAGGGCTGCGTGCCCCGGCCCGGAATGAGGTGCTCGTCGCGGTTGCTGCCGGAACCGTCGGCGAGGTGGATGTGCGCCAGCGAGGAACCGAGGTCACGCACCATTTCCACCCCGTCCACCCCGGCCACGGCGGTGTGCGACAGATCGAGGGTCGTGTGCGGGTAGTCCTCGTCGCGAATGTCCCAACCGGGCGCATAAGCGGCGAGTTCCCGGCCGCCGGCGCGCCACGGGTACATGTTCTCCACCGCGAACCGGATGTCGGTCTCGTCCTGCATACGGCGCAGCCCACGCAGGAAGTCCCGGGCGTAGTCCCGTTGCCAGCGGAACGGCGGGTGCACCACGACCGTGCCCGCACCCAGCGTCGTGGCCGCGTCGCGGGCTCGCACGAGTTTGGCCCACGGATCCGTACCCCAGACCCGCTGGGTGATCAGCAGACACGGCGCGTGAATCGCAAGGATCGGGATCGCGTAGTGCTCGACTGAGCCGGCGCAGCGCATCCGGGTCCTGCGAGACCGCATCCCCCATGACCATGACCTCGACACCGTCGTAGCCCAGGCGGGAGGCCATCTCGAAGGCCGCAGCCGTCGATTCCGGGTAGGCCGAGACGCTGGACAACGCGACTTTGATCCGCGGGCGACCAGCGTCCTTCACGCCACCAGCGTATGTGGTGGTGGCCTGCCTACTCCGGCAACGTGTCGAGCAACTCCAGGATCACGCCCTCCCGCAGCGCCCACGGGCAGATCACCAGTTCACCGAGTTCGAAGATGTCCATGACCGCCTCGGCTACGACGGCGCCCGCCACGAGCTGACGAGCCCGGCCCTCGCTGACACCTGGCAGTTCGGCGCGCTTGGCCGCCGGCAGCTCCGCGAGTTTCGGCGCCCAGGTCGCAAGGTCCCCGCGCCGCAGCACCCGTCGCACGTACAGGCCTTCCTCACGCGACGGCGCGCCGGCGATGCGCGCGAGTTGCTTGAGCGTCTTACTGGTGGCCACCGCGAGCTCGGACTGACCGTACCGGTTCAGTCGTGCCGCGACGCTGGCGACCTCCGCGCGTACGTGCTTGCGCAGGGCCTTGACGTCCTTGGGCTTGGGCGGGTCGTCCTCGAGGCGGTCGCGCGTCAGCCGCCCGGCACCCAGGGGTAGCGACAGCGCGGCATCCGATTCCTCGTCGGCACCTACCGCCAGTTCCAACGAGCCGCCGCCGATATCTACGACCAGAAGCCGGCCGCTGGACCATCCGAACCAGCGCCGCACTGCCAAGAACGTCAGTCGGGACTCGCGTTCACCGCTCATCAGATCGACGGCTACACCGGTGCGTTTGTGGACTTCCGCGAGTACCTCGTCGCCGTTCGGGGCCTCGCGGATGGCACTGGTGGCGAACGCGCGCACCTGCGTTACTCCGGCGTCCTCGGCGATCTGCAGGGACTCCTCGACGAAGGAGACCAGCGCCCGCGTGGCAGAGTCGTCGATCCGGCCGTCGGGTCGCATGTGCTCGGAAAGCTTGAGCTCGAGCTTGTGGGACAGCGCCGGCACGGGTGCCGCCCCGTGGTAGGCATCGACGATGAGCAGGTGCACGGTGTTCGAGCCGATGTCCAGGACGCCCAAGCGCATGGGGCCAGCCTAGAGGTCGCCGGGCGGCGCCTACGCTGGACTGCGTGCCCGAGGTTCCACTCGACTTTCCCCGTGACTGGCTGGAGTTTCCCGACCCCGCCGACCCGGAACGCGTCTTCCGCTGCGACCTCACCTGGCTGGCATCGCGCTGGACCTGCATCTTCGGTCGCGGCTGCGGTGGGATCAGTGCCCACATGCCAGACGGCGGGTGCTGCACCTTGGGTGCGCACTTCAGCGACAAGGACGACCGCAAGCGCGTCGAGAACTGGGCATCGAAGCTCACGGCCGCGGACTGGCAGTACGCCTCGGCAGGGGCCCGCAAGGGGATCGTGATGCGCGACCCGGAAGGCAGCAAGCAGACCCGGGTCGTCGATGGGGCGTGCATCTTCCTCAACCGGCCGGGGTTCGACGGCCCGCTCGGATGCGCGCTGCACAACCTGGCCGTACGGGAAGGGGTTTCACCGGTCGAGACGAAACCGGACGTCTGCTGGCAGCTGCCGATCCGGCGCACCTTCGAGCACGTCGAGCGGCCTGACGGGACCGAGGTGCTGGTGGTCGGGATCGGCGAGTACGACCGGCGCGGCTGGGGGCCGGGCGGTCACGACCTGAACTGGTACTGCTCGGGAAACACCGAGGCGCACGTGGCCACAGAGCCGGTGTATGTCACCGAGCGGGATGCGCTGGTGGAGCTGATGGGTGCCCCGGCATACGACGTGTTGGTCGCGGCCTGCGCGAGGCGCGGCCGGGGCGGAAGCCCGCACCCGGCCGA
The DNA here is from genome assembly GCA_037045455.1 of Candidatus Nanopelagicales bacterium. GTDB lineage: Bacteria > Actinomycetota > Actinomycetes > S36-B12 > UBA10799 > JADKAV01. The sequence continues at coordinate 36,571 of JBAOIN010000009.1, forward strand.
TCCCGCGTAGATGTGAGCAATAGACCCCAGTTGCGAGCGATAGACCCCGTGCTCTTTGCTCACATCTGAGGTGCATTGCTCGCATCTGGACCCTTCGCTCACATCCTCGCCCTCCACAGCCCGGCGCGTGGCAATCCGGGTTTGTCGGACCCCGAACCTAGGGTTGCGAACGTGGCGAAATCGGAGTTCTTGTGCGGCGAGTGCGGCAATCGCACGGCTAAGTGGCTGGGGAAGTGTCCGGCGTGTGAGCAGTTCGGCACGTTGACCGAGGTGGCTCCCGCCGACCGGCCCAAGGCGGGGTCCAAGACCCGGGGTCCGGCCAGTGCGCCGACCCGGGCGGCGCGGCGGGTCGTGGATCTGCGCAGCGGTGAGCACAGCCGGCAGACGACTGGGATCGGTGAGTTCGACCGGGTGCTGGGTGGCGGGCTGGTCCCTGGTCAGGTGGTGCTGGTGGCCGGCGAACCCGGGGTCGGGAAGTCGACGCTGCTGCTGGACGCCGGGCACCGGTTCGCGGCCTCGACCGGCACTGTGCTCTACGTGTCGGGTGAGGAGTCCGCCGAGCAAATCGGGCTGCGGGCACGCCGGATCGGGGCGATGCATGAGCGCTTGCTGATCGCCGACGAGACCGAGCTTGAGCAGGTGCTTGCGCACATGCAGCACGTGCAACCCAAATTGCTCGTGATCGACTCAGTGCAGACGCTGGCGACGGCCGCTATCGACTCCCGCGCCGGTGGGGTCGCCCAGGTCCACGAGGTGACCCAGGTGATCACGCAGTGGGCCAAGAGCCGCAACCTGCCGACGCTGCTGGTCGGGCAGTCCACGCGGGAGAACTCGGTAGCCGGGCCCCGCGCGCTGGAACATCTGGTCGACACGGTCGTAACGTTCGAGGGCGACCGCTCCTCCAGCCTGCGGATGCTGCGCTCAGTGAAGAACAGGTTCGGACCGACCGACGAGGTCGCATGTTTCGAGCACGACGAGGACGGCCTGCGCGAGGTCGCCGACCCGAGCCATCTGTTCCGCAAAGTTCGCGAACAGCCAGTCGCCGGCTCCTGTCTCACGGTCACGATGGAAGGCCGGCGACCCCTGATCGCCGAGATCCAGGCATTAGTTGCGACCACCGCCGCGCCGGCACCACGCCGTTCGGCTACCGGTCTGGAACTCAACCGCACGACCATGCTGGTCACCGTCACCGAGAAAGCCGGCGGGTTGTCCCTGGGCAACAAGGACGTCTACTGCGCCACGGTCGGCGGCGCGAAGGTCAGCGACCCCGGGGCGGACCTCGCGCTGTGCCTGGCCGTCGCGTCGGCCCGGCTGGACTTCGCGCTCTGGGAGGACACGGTGGCGATCGGTGAGGTGACGCTCTCGGGTGATCTGCGTGTGGTCCCGGGGCTCGCCAAACGGATCGCCGAAGCCGGTCGGCTGGGTTTCAAGCGGGTGATCATCCCCGCAGACGCCGGCGACAGTCCGGAGGTAATCCGGGCAGCCCAAGGGCTGTCGGTACAACCGATCCACCGGCTGTCCGACGCTATGGGGGCGTTCCGCCGCAACCCGGTGGCAGTCCGCCAGATCCGCCCAGTCGACGCGCCGTTCTGAAGCGGCTGGGGGTCATAATTGACTTCCCGTCGAAAGGACGCCCATGGACCGCGCCGCGCGCATGAAGGCCGCCTTGGCCCAGGTGGCGCCCGGCACCGCTCTGCGGGAGGGCCTGGAGCGCATTCTGCGCGGGCGCACAGGGGGCTTGATCGTCCTGGGCAGTGACGACGTCGTGGAGTCGATCTCCGGTGGCGGCTTCAAGATGGACGTGGAATTCACGTCCACCGGCCTGCGGGAACTGGCCAAGATGGACGGCGCGGTGATCCTCGACCGCAACGCGACCCGGATCGTGCGGGCCGCCGTACAGCTGATGCCAGATCCCGCGATTCCGACGCAGGAGACCGGCACTCGGCACCGCACGGCTGAGCGGGCCTCGGTCCAGACGGGGTTCCCCGTGATCAGCGTGAGCAAGTCGATGCACACGATCGCGCTCTACTTCGAGGGCCAGCGCAAGGTGCTCGAAGATCCGACCGTGATCCTGGGCAAGGCCAATCAGGCGCTGGCCACGCTGGAGCGCTACCGGCAGCGACTCGATGAGGTGAGCGGCACGCTGTCCGCCCTGGAGGTCGAGGATCTGGTCACCGTGCGCGATGTGCTGCTGGTGACACAACGCTTGGAGATGGTGCGGCGGATGTCCGCTGAGATCGACGAGTACGTGGCTGAACTCGGCATTGAGGGCCGGCTGTTGGAGCTGCAGTTGCAGGAGGTGGTCAGCGGCGTGTGGGGCGACCAGGTGCTCCTGTTGCAGGACTACCTGCCCGACCCGCAGGACTACGAGCACACTATCGAGGCACTCGACGCCAGCGACGACGCCGCTCTCGTGGACCTGCCGGCGCTGGCGGCCTCGATGGGCATGCCCGGCGACGCGGATCTGGACATCCCCTTGAGCCCGCGTGGTTACCGGCTGCTGGGCCGCGTGCCGCGCCTACCGGAAACCGTCGTGGAACGGCTCATCGAGCACTTTGGCAGTCTGCAGAAACTGTTGGCCGCCTCGATCGACGATCTGCAGTCAGTGGAGGGCGTCGGAGAGGCGCGGGCCCGCAACGTCCGCGATGCGCTGTCACGCCTGGCAGAGTCGTCGATTCTGGACCGGTATCAGTAGTCCTCGCGACGCATGCCCAGGGTGGCGAGGAAGTCCTCGTGCAACTCGAACCACACCCGGTGCAGCGAGTCGACCTCCATACCATCGATCCACTTCAGGCCGCCAGCCTGCACCCTGGCCAGGGCGTCGTCGAATCTCCTGTCGTAGCCGGCGAACCGGGGCACGATCGCGGTCGCCACGGCGCACAGCGCTCGCAGGCGAATCGCCAAGGAGGCGAGCTCCGAGATCACCCGGTCGTCCCACCTGAAGTCGGTGTGGTCGTTGGCCGCCATCGGATCGCCCGGTAGTGGTCTGATCTGCCAGTCGCTGACTGCCGACTGGAAGCGGGCGTTGAGCGGAAGGAACTGCTCGAAGCAGGCAATCAACTGGTCGCGGGCACTGCCTTTGACCGCGATCGTCTGCTCGTTGCGCACCCTTCCCGCCTCGGTGAGTGACCAGCCGTCCAGATCGGCGAAGGAGCTTCGAGTCACCCATCCGAGCGCTTCGGCATCCAGCAGCGCCTCCTGCACGGCTTGTGAGTCCAAGGCGAACCGAGCGGCGATGCGTTGTGGGGTCGAGAATCCCTGCAGCCGGACCGCGTGCATGGTCAGCGCTGTGACGTCATCCAAGCGTGAAGCTCAGGGGCTCGCTGGTGATTTCACCGTTGGTGGCCTCGACCTGATAAGCACCGGCCTGTGCTGCAGTTGCGCTGGCCCCGCAGCCGTTGGCCGTGACCGTGCCATCCCACGTGCCCTTGACGGCATAGGCCTCACCGGCCGGGATCTCCTCGACCTGGCTCTCGCTGCTGGGTGAGCACGCGTCGGAGCTCCACACGTCGAAACCGCCGGACGTGATCACGAATGTGTTGGCTCCGGGCCCCACGTCGCGGCTACAGGGGACGGTGCCGTTGTTGGTGATCTTGAGGATGAACGACACCGGGCTGCCGAGCGTGAAGCTGGTCTGCTCACTCGAGACCGTGACCGCGATATCGGAGTCCTGGCAGGGGGCGCCGGAAACGGCAGAGGTGCTCGGCGAGGGGCTGGCCGAAGCAGTCGGCGAGGACGTGGCCAGGGTTGGCAGTGGCGTCGGGCTCGTGCTTGCGGTCGGTGTGCTGCCGCCCGGCGAGATGAGCCACCACAGCAGCAGCAACACCACGAGCACCCCGATGATCACGACGATCCGGCGCCGCCAGTAGACGCTGGCGGGCTCGGGGCCGACGGGGTTCAGCAAGGAGCTCATGGTCAAACCGTAAGCAGAGGCTCCCGCGTGCCGGGTCGGCGGGTCGACGTGAGAATGGCCATCGTGGGCTATCTGGACCGAACCGTCGTGGAGTGGTTCGAGGTGAATCGCAGGGATCTGCCGTGGCGACGCAGCGACCCGTGGGGCGTGTACGTCAGCGAGATCATGCTGCAACAGACGCCGGTGAGCCGGGTGCTGCCGGCGTGGCAGGCGTGGTTGGAACGGTGGCCCTCGCCCATCGCCTTGGCCGACGATTCGGTGGGCGAGGCGATCCGCATGTGGGGCAGGCTGGGGTATCCGCGGCGGGCTAAGCGCATGCACGAGGCCGCGGTCATCATGCGGGACCGGTTCTCAGGACGGGTGCCGGACACCGAAGCCGCTTTGCGGGAACTGCCCGGGGTGGGTGAATACACCGCCGCCGCAGTGGCCGCCTTCGCATATGGCCGCGAGACCACCGTGGTGGACATAAACGTGCGGCGATTCCTGGTCCGCGCCCTCACCGGACAAGATCCAGCGCCCAACTACTCGGCGGCCGAGCGGGCCTTGATCGGGAGCATAGAGCTGGAAGTGCCGCCGGCTCTGTGGGCCGCGGCGAGCATGGAGTTCGGAGCGTTGGTCTGCACGGCCCAGGCTCCCAAGTGCCAGGACTGCCCGGTGGCCTGCAATTGGCTGCCGTCCGGGCAGCGCACCACGCGGCCGCAGGGCTATGAAGGCACGGACCGGCAGGCGCGCGGTGCGGTGCTGGAGGTGCTGCGCGCCGGGCCGGCAACCACGTTCACTTGGCACGACGAAGCGCAACTCCAGCGAGCACTCGACGGCTTGCTGGCCGACGGGCTGATCGTGCGGGGGGACGCCTGGTCGCTGCCCGCGTGACATGGCAGGAGGGTGGACCCGCAGGCCCACCCTCCTCCGCAGAACTCAGCCTTCCGCAGCCTCCACCGGCGGCACGTCCGGAGCCGTGGCAGCAGCCGTACCGGTGAACGTGAACGTCGCCTCGGCGCCCTCACCTTCGGCATCGACCACCACGATCTGACCCGGGCCGATCTCGCCGAACAGGATCTTCTCGCTCAACGCGTCCTCGATGTCGCGCTGGATCGTGCGGCGCAATGGCCGGGCGCCCAGCACCGGGTCGTAGCCGCGGATCGCCAGCGCGTCCTTGGCGGCCTGGGTGAGCTCGATGCCCATGTCCTTGTCCCGCAGCCGCTCGTCGAGCTTCGCGACCATCAGGTCGACGATCTGAACGATCTCCTCGCGGGTCAACTGGTGGAACACGATGATGTCGTCGATGCGGTTGAGGAACTCGGGGCGGAAGTGGTTCTTCAGCTCCTCGTTGACCTTGGCCTTCATCCGCTCGTAGGTCGTCTTCGTGTCGTCCTCGTTGGCGAAGCCCTAGGTTCACGCCGCGCGCGATGTCCCGGGTGCCGAGGTTCGTGGTCATGATGATCACAGTGTTCTTGAAGTCGACCACCCGGCCCTGTGAGTCGGTCAGCCGGCCGTCCTCCAGGATCTGCAGCAGCGAGTTGAAGATGTCCGGGTGGGCCTTCTCGACCTCGTCGAACAGCACCACGCTGAACGGCTTGCGCCGGACCTTCTCGGTCAGCTGGCCACCCTCGTCGTAACCGACGTAGCCGGGGGGCGAACCGAACAGCCGGGACACGGTGTGCTTCTCGGAGAACTCGCTCATGTCCAGGCTGATGAGGCTGTCCTCGTCGCCGAACAGGAACTCCGCCAGCGTCTTGCTCAACTCGGTCTTACCGACACCGGACGGGCCGGCGAAGATGAACGAACCGCCGGGACGCTTCGGGTCCTTCAACCCGGCCCGGGTGCGGCGGATCGCCTGGCTCAGCGCGTGTATGGCCTGCTCCTGGCCGATGACGCGCTTGTGCAGCTCGTCCTCCATTTTGAGCAGCCGCTGCGACTCCTCCTCGGTGAGCTTGAAGATCGGGATGCCGGTCGCGGTGGCCAGCACCTCGGCGATCAGCTCGTCGTCGACCTGGGCCACGACGTCCATGTCGCCGGCCTTCCACTGCCGCTCGCGCTCGGCGCGCTCGGCCATCAGGTTCTTCTCCTTGTCGCGCAGTGATGCGGCCTTCTCGAAGTCCTGCTCGTCGATCGCGGACTCCTTCTCGCGGCGCACGCCGGCGATCCGCTCATCGAGCTCGCGCAAGTCCGGCGGTGCCGTCATCCGGCGGATGCGCAGCCGCGAGCCGGCCTCGTCGATCAGGTCGATCGCCTTGTCCGGCAGGAACCGGTCGTTGATGTAGCGGTCGGCCAGCGTCGCGGAGGCCACCAGCGCAGAGTCGGTAATGGTCACGCGGTGGTGGTTCTCGTAGCGGTCGCGCAGGCCCTTGAGGATCTCGATCGTGTGCGCCAGAGTCGGCTCGGCGACCTGGATCGGCTGGAACCGGCGCTCCAGCGCGGCGTCCTTCTCGACGTACTTGCGGTACTCGTCCAGGGTCGTGGCGCCAATGGTTTGCAGCTCGCCACGGGCCAGCATCGGCTTGAGGATGCTGGCGGCGTCGATCGCGCCTTCGGCGGCACCGGCCCCGACCAGCGTGTGCATCTCGTCGATGAACAGGATGATGTCGCCGCGGGTGCGGATCTCCTTGAGCACCTTCTTCAGCCGCTCCTCGAAGTCACCGCGGTAGCGGCTGCCGGCGACCAGGGCGCCGAGGTCGAGGGTGTACAGCTGCTTGTCCTTCAGCGTCTCGGGGACCTCGTTGCGCACGATCATCTGCGCAAGGCCCTCGACCACAGCGGTCTTGCCGACGCCGGGCTCGCCGATCAGGACGGGGTTGTTCTTGGTGCGGCGGGACAGCACCTGCATAACCCGCTCGATCTCCTTCTCGCGCCCGATAACCGGGTCGAGCTTGCCCTCTCTAGCGGCTTGCGTGAGGTTGCGGCCGAACTGGTCGAGCACCAGCGAGGATGAGGGGGTTCCCTCTTGGGGACCGCCGGCGGTCGCGGGCTCCTTGCCCTGGTAGCCGGACAGCAGCTGGATGACCTGCTGACGGACCTTGTTCAGGTCGGCGCCCAGCTTGACCAGCACCTGCGCGGCGACGCCCTCGCCCTCGCGGATCAGGCCGAGCAGGATGTGCTCGGTGCCGATGTAGTTGTGGCCCAGCTGCAGCGCCTCGCGCAGGCTCAACTCAAGCACCTTCTTGGCGCGCGGCGTGAACGGGATGTGACCGCTGGGCGCCTGCTGGCCCTGGCCGATCATCTCCTCGACCTGCTGGCGCACGGCATCCAGCGAGATGTTCAGGCTCTCGAGCGCTTTCGCTGCGACGCCTTCACCCTCGTGGATCAGGCCGAGCAGGATGTGCTCGGTCCCGATGTAGTTGTGGTTGAGCATGCGCGCCTCTTCCTGCGCGAGCACCACAACCCGACGGGCCCGGTCGGTAAACCTCTCGAACATCCGCTGACTCCCTACGTCGGCAAGACCTTCACTTTAGTCTTCGGCTACGACAACCACGACCGCTGTTCGGGCCTTCCCGCCTTCGCCCTGGGTGAACGCGGCGACTCCGAAACGTGTTTGCTCATTAGGAAACAGAGGTGCCCATTTGTTCAGTTTGCGCCTGTTTCGAACGGTCACAGACTGAGCAATCGGGCACGCGTGCAGGCCTCAGGCTGCAGCCCGGCGCACCAGCTCCGCAATACGGGCAGCGACCTCATCGTTCATGGCCACAACCGCGTATGAGGTCGACCACATGTCCCCCTCGTCCAGCGCCGCGGCTTCTTCGAAACCGAGCGTGGCGTAGCGGCTCTTGAACTTGCCGGCCGGCTTGAAGAACACGGTCACCTTGCCGTTCTTGGTGTAGGCCGGCATTCCGTACCAAGTGCGGGGAGCCAGCTCCGGCGCGACGTCGCCGACGATCTCGTGCAGGCGCTGCGCGATCTGCTGATCCAGCCCCTCCATCTCGGCGATCTTGTCGAGCACGTCCTGCAGTCCGTTGGACTTGCCGGCCTTGCGCTCCTTGACCGCCTCCTGCATCGCGGCCTTCTCGTCGTCGCTGAACGTTCCGCTCTTCTTCGGCATGGCGGCACGGTAACACTGTCGAGCGATGTGCCACAGGGGCAGAAATCTCGCCCGATGGGCACATCGTTCTGACGCGCCCGTTATCCCATGTGCCACGCAGACAACAAGGTGACCCGGTGGGCACATCGCTCGCGGCGCAATCAAACGCGCCCGCGGGTTAGCCTCGCGCACGTGAGCGAGTACGAGCGCATGCGCGCGGCCGGCGGAATCGCGCACGGCCCGGAGGAGGCCGGGCCCTGGTATCAGTGGGGGCCCTACCTGTCGGAGCGGGCGTGGGGAACCGTGCGTGAGGACTACTCGGCCGACGGCGATGCGTGGAACTATTTCCCGTTCGACCACGCCCATGCCCGCGTTTTCCGCTGGAGCGAGGACGGCCTGGCGGGACTGTCCGACCTGCTGCAGGACACCTGCTTCGCCGTGGCCTTGTGGAACGGCAAGGACCGGATTCTCAAGGAGCGCCTCTTCGGTCTGGCCAGCGGTCAGGGCAATCACGGCGAGGACGTCAAGGAGTACTACTGGTACCGCGACGCCACCCCCTCCCAGGCCTGGCTGCGTTGGCGCTACCACTACCCGCAGGCGGAGTTCCCGTACGACGACCTGATCCAGACCAACGCACAACGAGACCGGACCGAGCGGGAATTCGAGCTGATCGACACCGGCGTCTTCGACGACGATCGGTACTGGGTCGTTGACGTCGATTACGCCAAAGCCACGCCGACCGACATCAGCATCCGGATCACGATCACCAACGCCGGGCCAGACGAAGCGACCCTCGACGTGCTGCCCTCGTTGTGGTTCCGCAACACATGGGGCTGGGGCCGTGGCCACCCCGTTCCCGAGATCCGGCTGGACTCCGGCGCCCTCATCGCCACGCACTGGCGCTCGGGCACCTACCACCTGGACCCAGGCCCGCTACCCGACGGCTCGCTGCCGAAACCGTTGTTGTGCAACAACGAGACGAACCAGGAACTGCTCTTCGGTCAGGAGAGTCTCACGCGCTTCCCGAAGGACGGCATCGACCGGCACGTGCGCTTGGGCGAGGACAGCGTGAACCCAGAGAACCGGGGGACCAAGAGCGCGTGGTGGTACCGGCTGACGGTTCCGGCGGGTGAGACCCGGGAGATCCGGCTGCGCTTGTGGAAGTCCCCCGAGAACAAGCGCAACCCGGAGGCCTTCGGCAAGGACTTCGAGGAGTTGTTCACCACCAGACTGGCAGAGGCCGACGAGTACTACAGCGATCTGGCTCCGGACAACTGCCCGGCCGAGGAGTTCAAGGCCATGCGAATGGCCTTCGCCGGGATGATCTGGAGCAAGCAGTTCTACCGCTACGACATCCAGCGCTGGCTGGCCGGTGACCCGGGCGAGCCGCCACCGCCCCCACCGGAAACCCGCCGCAACCACACGTGGCAGCACGTCGACGCTTACGACGTCGTGTCGATGCCGGATGCCTGGGAGTATCCGTGGTTCGCGGCGTGGGACCTCGCCTTCCACACGGTGGTCTTCACCCACATCGATCCGTCGTACGCCAAGTACCAGCTGCTGCTGATGTGCCGGGAGTGGTACATGCACCCCAACGGCGCACTGCCGGCTTACGAATGGAACTTCAACGACATCAACCCGCCCGTGCACGCTTGGGCCGCATTGCGCGTGTTCGAGATCGACGGCAGTCAGGACCACCCGTTCTTGGAGGAGGTCTTCCAGAAGTTGCTGATGAACTTCACCTGGTGGGTCAACCGGGTGGACGCCGAGGGCAACAACGTGTTCCAGGGCGGGTTCCTGGGCCTGGACAACATCGGGCCGATCAACCGCTCGCAGTTGCCCGAGGGGTGCCGCTTGGCCCAGGCCGACGGCACGGCCTGGATGGCCTTCTACTGCCTGACCATGCTGCGGATCGCGTTGCGCCTGGCCGAGCACAACGAGGTCTACGACGCGATGGCATTGAAGTTCGCCGAACACTTCGCCGCGATCACGGACGGCATGGCGGCAAGCGGGATGTGGGATTGGCAGGAGGGGTTCTTCTACGACCAGCTGCTGCGTCCGGACGGTACGCAGGAACCGCTGCGCGTGCGCTCGATCGTCGGTCTGATCCCAATCCTGGCCGCCGCCTGGATCGAGACCGACAGGGCACTGGAGCGCAACGCCCGGCTGTACGAACGGTTCGCGGACTTCCTGCGCCGGCGCGGGCTGGACACGATCGACTCGGGACGGGCCGGCTTCGTCTATCGCTCCCCCGAGCAGCACAAACTCCTACTGACGGTGCTTGATCCAGAACGGTTGCGGCGGGTCATGCTCGAGGTTCTGAGCGAGGACTCGTTCCTGTCCCCGCACGGTTTGCGCAGCCTTTCGCGCCGCCACAAGGATGCGCCGTTCTCGGTGGCGATCGACGGCCAGACGTTCCAGGTCGACTATGAGCCGGCCGAGTCTGCTACTGCGATGTACGGGGGCAATTCCAACTGGCGCGGTCCGGTGTGGTTCCCGATCAACCACCTGATCATCGAGGCGCTGGAGCGGTACTACATGTACCTCGGCGACTCGTTCCAAGTTGAATGCCCGACGGGTAGCGGCGAGATGGCGAACATGCAGGAAGTGGCAGAAGAACTGCGGCACCGGCTGATCTCCGTCTTCCTGCCGGACGCCGAGGGCAGGCGGCCGGTCTTCGGCGATACCGAAAAGTTCCAGACCGACCCGCGCTGGAGTTTCGCGCCCCTGTTCTACGAGTACTTCCACGGCGACAACGGCGCCGGGCTCGGGGCAAGCCACCAGACCGGCTGGACCGGGTTGGTGGCCGACCTGATCATCGGGCGGGTGGGCTGAGCCGCGGCCGGGGTGCAGGCTCGTGTCAGACGTGCAGGCTCAGTTCGTCAAGGCAGACCGGCGAGGAAGATCCCGGCGCCACCAGCCAAGAAACCGACGGCCAGGCTGGCAGCGAGGTAGCTGAGAGCCGACCGCAATTTGTTCTCCTCGACCAGCCTGACCAGTTCGTAGCTGAACGTGCTGAACGTGGTGAAGCCACCGCAGAAGCCAGTGCCGAGCAACGCGATCAAACCCGCCGTTGGAGCGATTCCAACAATGAATCCCAGTAGGAACGATCCCAGCAAGTTGATCGTGAACGTGCCGCGCGGGAACAGGCTCGGGTGCCGGCTCATCCGCCGGTCCAGCGCGTAGCGAGCGGCGGCACCGAAACCGGCACCGACCATCACGACCCAGATCACAGCAGCCGCCGGACGAGGATCATGCCTGCCGCACAGGCCAGCAACCCAGCGACCACGCTGCCGAACAGATAGAGCAGTGCCAGTGGCGTCCGGCCGTCCGAGATGAGTTCGTGGGTATCGATGATGTACGCCGAGAACGTCGTGAAACCGCCGAGCACGCCGACTCCGAGGAAGGGCCGGATGTAGCGGCTGGGCCGGGCGAGCAAGACGACCATCAGTGCGCCGAGCAGGAAACTGCCGAGGACGTTCTCGGTAAACGTCGCCCACGGACCACCACCCATGGCCTGATTGAGCAGGTAGCGGGAGGCGCCACCGATCGCGCCACCGGCAGCCACCACGAGGGCGATGTCCCACTCGCGCCCGCGGCCGATCGCGTCACCTGTATCCGGGTCGAGCGGAAGTTGCGCCACGAGCGTCAAGGTAGCGGGCGGCGGCTGGCAGATCCGTGAACGTATCGGCAATCGGTGAACATGAAACGCCGTGCGGCAGCCTTCACGGATTGCGCGAGCCCAAGGTCACACCTCGGACACGCCGACCAGCCCGGTGTTGATCTGCAGACCGGCCTCGGGTGACCATGGACAGGTGATCGACCTGTTTGCCGCCGCTGCCCTCGCGCTGCCCACCGAGGACGCGACACCCACCGAGCCCACCAAAGCTCCTACGCTGGCCGAGGTCTACGCCGGCGACGCCAAGATCAAGCCGGACATGGCAGGCAAGTCGGTCCAGCGCATCCAGGAGCAACTCAACGGGATTGGCAAGCCGACCGAGATCACCGGCGTCTTCGACCAGCAGACGCGCAAGGCGTACAAGTCCTACCAGGACAAGTTCGGCTACTGGCCCACCGGCATCGTCACGCAACACCAGGCGCTGAAACTGCGCAAGCTCTATGGCAACGGCAAGCTACCCAAGGCGTGCAAGACCGGCCACGTGCTGTGCATCGACAAGACGCAGCTGGTTCTGCGGATGATGCAGAACGGCAAGCAGCAACTGGTGACCGACGTGCGCTTCGGCGCCGAGCAGACACCCACCCGGAACGGCAAGTTCCGCGTCTACTCCAAGGTGCGCTACCTGATCAGTGCTCTGGCCGGAACCCCGATGCCTTACTCACTGTTTTTCAGCGGCGGCCAGGCGGTGCACTACTCTCCGGGCTTCCACCGCGACGGCTACAACGGCGCCTCGCTGGGCTGCGTGAACGTGCGCGTGTTCAAGGACGCGAAGAAGATCTACAACACCTCGAAGGTCGGCACCGAGGTCTACGTCTACCGCTCGTAGCTGCTGTTCGAATCGGTGAGCATACGGGGCATCCGTGAGCACCGCGGGCGGGCTTTCGGCGTTCGGAACGCTCACCGCGATGCCCGGCGTGCTCACGGATTCCGAGAACAGCCACGGCACAATAGCCGGGTGCGCCGGTGGTCGTGGGTGGTCGATGCCCTGCTGATCGCCGGATGCGCAGCGGTGGCCGCGCTGTTGAAGCAGGACGCCAACTGGGATCAATTGCAGTACCACTACTGGTACCCCTGGCAGTTGTTCCACGGCGGCTTCACTGACCCGGACCTGTACGGCGGGCGCTTCCAGAACCCGCTGCCGCAGGTGCCCTTCTACCTACTGACCTCGCTGCACCCGGTCGCGGCGCAGGCGGCGTTGGGGGCGCTGGCAGGGGTGGCAGCCGTAGTGACTCGCCGGATCGCTGTGCGTGTGCTCGATGGTGGGCTGGCCACCAGCACAGCCGCGGCGCTGCTCGCTGTGGTGGGAGCAGGGTTCCGCAGCGAGCTCGGCACCAGCTACAGCGACGTGCTGCTGGCTGCGATGCTGCTCGGCGGGTTGTTACTCGTGCTGCGGGAGCAACCGCTGCTGGCGGGCCTACTGGCAGGTGCCGCAGTAGGCCTGAAGTACACCAGCGCGCCGTTCGCGCTCGCCTTGCTGCTGGCGCTGCTGGTCGTGCGTTGGCGCGGCCTGCTCTGGTGGGTGATCGGCGCGGCAGTGGGCTGGGTCGTCACGGGCGGCGCGTGGGCCTGGCAACTGTGGCGGACGTACGACTCTCCCGTCTTCCCGTTCTGGAACACGGTCTTCGGCAGTCCCTGGTTCCCCGCGTCCAATCTCACTGACGAGCGCTACGGCGTCGCCGGCCTGCAAGGCTGGCTGCACTGGCCCTGGGACATGGCCCGCGGAACGGCCCGAGTCCTGGACCTGCCGGTCCGCGATCCGCGCTGGCTGATCCTGCTGGCGGCCCTCGTGCTGATTGCCGCCGGCGCCCGCCGGATGACCCGGTCCGGGTGGGCTGTGCTTGTCTTCACGATGTCGGGTCTGGTGCTGTGGCTGGCCGTGTTCGGGGTGATCCGCTACGCGATCCCGGGCGAGATGGCCGCGGCTGTGGTCATCGTGATGGCGCTGCGTCTGTGGTGCAGCGATCGCGTGACCACCGCACTCACCCTGGCACTGGCGGTGGTCACCGGTGTGCTCACGACCTCAGCCGCAAGTCGCCGGGTGGAGTTCGGGACGTCGTGGTACGTGGTGGAACCCGGCGCATTCGCACGCGTGCAATCGGGCGACGCGGTGCTGGTCGACGGGCAGTATCCGAGCACGTTCCTGCTGCCCGGGAACCTGCCGCCCGATGTGGCGGTGCACGTGGTGCAGAAGGATTTCACGCCGACACCGATGCGGGACTGGCTGCTGCGGGATCTGGCTGGCGCCCGACAGGTCTGGGTCGTCACGGGTAGGCCGCCGTCACAAGTGGATCCCACGATCGGCACCATCGATTACGACAACTGCAGTCGGATACGGAGCAATGTGGTCGATCGATGGTTGTGCCCGGTGACGCTGTGACTCTTGCGTGGCATGACGGCGCGGTGGACGCCGCCGCGGTGTTTCTGGCTGCCGAACGGATGCGCGACGGTGGAGTAGTCGGGATGCCCACGGAGACTGTGTACGGCCTGGCCGCCCGTGCCCGGCAACAGGCCGAGGTCGCTCGGGTGTTCGCGATCAAAGGCCGCCCCGCGGACCATCCAGTGATCGTGCACGTCGCGGATGCTTCGGCTCTGCAGGAATGGGGCATGCAGGTACCGGCCTACGCCACCTCCCTTGCGCAGGCTTTGTGGCCAGGTCCGCTGACGCTGGTCGTGCCAGCCGCAGACGACGTGCCCCGGTTCCTGACCGGTGGCCAGGACACAGTTGGGCTGCGCTGTCCGGCGCATCCGGTCGCCTTGGCGTTGATCGACGCAGTGGGACCGGTTGCGGCGCCGAGTGCGAACCAGTTCGGCCAGGTGTCCCCCACCCGCGCCTCTGACGTGCTGGCCGACATCGGCGACCTGCTCGGCCCGCAGGACGTTGTGCTGGACGGTGGCGACTGCCCGGTCGGGGTGGAGAGCACGATCCTGGACTGCACTGGTGAAGCGCCGCGGGTCCTGCGCTGGGGGGCGGTGGAACTGTCCGACCTGGGAATGGCTATCGACACCGGGCCATCGGCTGTCCGGGCGCCCGGAGGTCTGGCCTCGCACTACGCCCCTCGCGCCGCCGTACACCTGCGCGGCACGCCGGTTGCGGGTGCGGGATTGCTGGCGCTTTCGGATGTTCCGACGCCGGACCGAGTGCACCGCCTGGCCTCCCCGAACAACCCGCGAGAGTACGCCGCAGTGCTGTACCGGGCATTGCGAGACGCCGATGCAGCGGGGCTGTCGGACATCTGGGCGGTGCTGCCCGAACCGGTCGACGCCCTGAGCAGGGCGATTCGTGACCGATTGAGCCGTGCCGCCGTGCGGTGAAACACTCGGACCCATGCGGGCAGTGACGATGACGGCCGTCAACGAGATCGCAGCGGGTGAGCGGCCGGACCCCGAACCCGGTCCCGACGAGGTTCTGATCCGCGTGGACGCCAGCGCAGTCTGCCGCACCGACCTGCAGATCCTGCGCGGGGATCTGGCTGCCCACAAGCTTCCGATCATCCCGGGACACCAGGTCGTGGGCACGGAGGTCGACAGCGGTCGGCGGGTAGGACTGGTCTGGCTGGCGCAGACCTGTGGCCACTGCCGGTTCTGCCTGAGCGGTCGAGAGAACCTATGCGACCAGGCCCGTTTCACCGGATGGGATCGAGACGGTGGTTACGCGGAACTGGTGACCGCGCACCGGGATTTCGTGCATCCACTGCCGGAGGGCGATCCGCACGCGTTGGCGCCGTTGCTGTGCGGTGGTGTGATCGGATTTCGCGCTCTACGCGTCGCGGGGGTCGGCCCGGATTCGGCGGGCCAGCGCGTCGGGTTCTACGGCTTCGGAGCTTCGGCGACGATCGCGCTACAAGTCGCCCGGTTCTGGGGCTGCGAGACGTACGTTGTCACCCGTTCCGAGCCCGAGGTGCAGCGAGCGCTGGAACTCGGGGCGACCTGGGCGGGGACCTACGACAAACCGCTACCGGTCCGGTTGGACGCCGCCATCACGTTTGCCCCGAGCGGGGATGTCGTGGTCGCCGCGTTGCAGGCCCTCGACAAGGGCGGGACGGTGGCGATCAATGCCATCCACCTCGACCGGATCCCGCAGTTCGACTACGACGACCTGTGGTGGGAGCGAAGCCTGCGCTCGGTGGCGAACGTGACCCGGCAGGACGTGCGCGACTTCCTCGCGCTGGTGCCCGCGGCCGGGATCCGGACCCAATACGAGACCCTGCCACTGGAGCAAGCGCCAGAAGCACTGCGCCGGCTGGAAGCCGGTGACGTGCGAGGCGCGTTCGTGCTCACCCTCTGACTACCCTGTCGAAGGTGCTGAACGCGACACGCAAGCACCTGCGGACGCGAGACCCGGGGCGCAGGGCACTGCGCAAAGCGACCCGGCTGGCGATCGTGCTGCCCCTGGCACTGCTCGTGGCGCTCCAACTCCCCTACATCAAGAACGGGGCCCTGCTGACGTCCTTCGCGTGCCTCTCCCTGCTGACGTTCGCGGACTTCGGCGGCCCCCTGCCCCAGCGGTTCACTGCGTATATCGCCACGACCCTGACCGCAGTTCCGCTGCTGATCGTCGGCTCCTACGCGAGTCAGAGCCGGATCGCTGCCGTCATCACGATCGCGGTGGTGGCACTCATCATTGGCCTGCTGGGCGTCCTGCGGGGGCTGATCGGCGCGGCCCAGACCGTCCTGCTGCTCGCGACCGTTCTGGCCGTCACCGCGTCCTCGCCGGCGAAAGCCGGCCCGAACTCTGCGGCCTGGATCTTCGGCGGTCTGGTCGCGGGACTGTCGGCGATCACGCTGTGGCCCATGCCGACTTCGCGTCCCATCCAACGCAGCCTGGCCGACGTGCTAGACGCCCTGGCCGATGCGTGTGATGCCCGCTGGGTGTCGCTGGACGATGCGGCGCTCGCCAAAGCTCGCCAGCACGCCTCGGACACCCTGGCTGCGCTGCATGCCAAGTACGACGGCAACCTGTTGCGCCCGGCGGGGGTCACGTCGTCCGACCGGGCCCTGGCCGAGTTGGTGGACGAAGTCGGCCGGCTGCGCTACTTGCAGAATTGGGAGGACATCAGCACGCAACGAGACGATCACCTGCAACGCCTGCTCGCGCAGGACGCCGAAGTGGTCAGCGCCAGCATGCGCCACTGCGCGCAGCGGCTTCGCGGCGCCGGCGATGCGCTGTCCTCACAGCCTCTGATCGACCTGCGGTCGCGCAGTCTCGACCAGATGTCGCAATGGCTGGCCGACCACCGGGAACACGAGAACGTGAAGCAGTTGCGCGAGCAGCTCGACGACGCCTTCCCGATCCGGATCTCGACGCTCGTGATCGCTCGGATCACCGACCTCACGATCACGGTTGCACCGCGCAGTGCGGACGAACTGGCGGAGCAGCCGGACGCGGGCCTGGGTCGCTGGCAGCAGTTGCGCGCACACGTGTCGTGGGAGTCCCCGTGGATGCGCAACGCGCTGCGTACGGCCGTCGCGCTGGCGATCAGCGTGGCGCTGGCCAAGAGCGTGACCCTGGAGCACCCGTTCTGGATCGTGCTGGGAACGTTGAGCGCACTGCGCTTCGACGCGCTCGGCACTGGCCGCACCGCGTGGCAGGCCATCCTGGGCACGACCGCGGGCGTGTTGGTATCCGCCGGTCTGGTGTACGTCCTCGGCGCCCAGAGCAACGCCTGGTGGTTGGTTCTGCCCGTCGCGCTGTTCGCGGCCGGGTACACGCCCAACACCGTCTCCTTCGCGGTCGGGCAGGCGAGCTTCACGATCGTGGTCATCGCCCTGTTCTCGATCATGACCCCGACGGGGATGGCCCTGCCCGCGGCCCGCTGGCTGGACATGATGCTCGGGCTGCTGGTCAGCCTGGTCGTCAGCGTCCTCATGTGGCCGCGCGGGGTGGTGGAGACGCTGTACCGGCGCCTTGCCGAAGCCATGTCGGCCGCTGCCGACTTCTACGTGGCCAGTGGTGACTGGATGGCCGGCGGCGCGATCGACGACCGGCTACTGGCGCGGTTCCGGCAGGAGTCGGCCTTCCGCCTCGACCGGGCCCGGGAGGCGGTCGACCTGTCCATCGCCCAGCACCCGCCGGAGGAAGTCGCTTTGGCGCATTGGACCGCGATGGCCAACACGACCCGGCACGTGGACTTCGCGGCCCGGTTGGCGCCGCAAGCGGCGCAGGTTGTGTCCGGCCGGGGCGGCCAGTCAGCTATCCCAACCGAACTGGTGGGCCCGTTGCTCAATGGGGCCAGTGACGTGCGCACACGCCTGACGGCCGCCGCCGATCAGTGGCAAGCGGCGCACCCTTCGGACGATGAGGCCGGCTTCGACCTCTCCCTGCCGGATCCGCGCCCCTCCGCAGCCATCGTGGACATGCGGCGCGCGATCGACGAGTACCTCGCAGGGCCCAGCGATTGGGACGGCATTGGACCCGATCCCCGGCCGGCTGTGGTGACCTGGCTGACGGACTGGAGTGCCCTGTTCGACCGGTCCGCGCAGATGCTGGACCGGGCGGGGTGAGGCCAGGCCCTGTGTTGCGGTGTTGTCCCTAACCTCGGCGTGTCGCGACAACAACGCAACAGCGCGGGCAACTTCGCGACAATGCCCGTTCAGAACAACGACTTCCCCTCAGCTGCCGCAGCGGCCACTTTGGCTATCCGGTCGGCGCGGGTCTGCTCACGCTTGGCCGACTTGACCCAGTACAGGGTCTGCTTGATCCGGCTCGGCGAGAAGCCCTCGAACGTGGCCCGGTGCTCACCCAGCGCTTTGGCGAGGTCCGCCGGGACGACCATCGCGTCCACGTCGTCGAGGAACTCGTACATGCCGTTGGACTTCGCGATCTCGACGGCACGCCGCCCGGCCGGGTGCATCAACCCGGCCGATTCAAGGCGGGCCAGTCGCGCCTTGTTCGTGGCCGACCACACGCTGCCCGCCTTGCGTGGGGTGAGCCGGATGCCGTGGGTCTGCTCATCGAACGTCTGCACCGTCGAGTCGATCCAACCGAAGATCAAGCACTCCTCGACCAGATCCTCGTAAGGGATGTCCGGACCAGGCCGGCCGCTCAGCAGCCAGAAGCCGGCGTGCGAGTCGTGGTTGGCCAGCAGCCAGTCGTGCAGTTCAGAACGGGTCGTCAACCGGATCCGCGGAAGCGGGTTGCGCTCGACGACCGGCATCTACTTCTCGAACAGGTTGAGCAGGTCGCCGATGCGCTGACCCGCCTCCTCCGGATGCCGGAACGTGCCGCGCGGGTTGACGGCGTAGGTGTTGCGGCGACCGATCTTGGTCTTACGCAGATAACCGTCGTCCTCGAGGTCGCTCAAAATGGTCTGCGCAGCGCGCTCCGTGATCCCAACCGCGCTGGCGATGTCACGAACGCGAGCATCCGGATTCCGATGCACGAATACCAATACGTGACCGTGGTTCGTCAGAAACGTCCACTTCCGCCGCTGCTCGGTCATCGCCCGGCCTCCCATTCGCCGTCAGCCACCCTACCGATTTGTACCGGTTCATCTCCACGTCGGGTGGTGTAGAGACTGACCGCGATGCTGGCCGTAATTATGGCGGCCACCACGCCCAGACTGAGCCAGGTCGGCATCTTGTACACGTCCACCTGAAGCACGAGTTTGATACCCACCCAGATGAGCACCAGACCCAAACC
This sequence comes from Candidatus Nanopelagicales bacterium, assembly GCA_037045455.1. Classification (GTDB taxonomy): domain Bacteria; phylum Actinomycetota; class Actinomycetes; order S36-B12; family UBA10799; genus JADKAV01. Next base: position 55,817 of record JBAOIN010000009.1, read on the forward strand.
CAGTTTCAGGTATGCGAAACGGTGCATCAGATCAGCGAGCAGAAAGTACATCGCCCGCAGACCCAGGATGGCGAACGCATTCGCCGTGAAGACCAGGAACGGCTCCTGGGTGACCGCGAAGATCGCCGGGATGGAGTCGACGGCGAAGAAGATGTCAGTGGTCTCCACGAGGACCAGCACCATCAGCAGCGGAGTGGCAACCCACCTGCCGCCCTGCTTGATCCAGAACCTCTGGCCGTGATACTCGTCGGTCGTCGGAACGAACCGCTTGAACAGGCCTACGACCCGCGACTTCGACGGGTCGATGTGCTCGGCCCGCCGCTTGATCATGGTGTACCCGGTGATCAGCAGGAACGCCCCGAAGACGTACAGGATCCAGGCGAACGACGCGATCAACGCGGACCCAGCTGCGATGAAGACGCCGCGGAACACCAGAGCGCCGACCACGCCGTAGAAGAGCACGCGGTGCTGGTACTGCCGCGGCACGGCGAAGTAGCTGAAGATGATCGCCCAGACGAACACGTTGTCGATGGCCAGGGACTTCTCGATCAAGTAGCCGGCGAAGTACTGGGCGGCGAACTCACTGCCTGCCCACTGCCAGATCACCACGCCGAAGCCGATCCCGAGAACCACCCAAAGGCTGGACCAAAGGGCTGCTTCCTTGACCTTGATGACGTGGGCGTCGCGATGAGCGAACAAGTCCACTGCCAACATGAGCAGGATGACGCCCAGCACGGCGAACCAGGCCCACAGGGGAACGTTCACGTATCCACTCCTTGTCGTCGCGAAGGTCTTTCCGACCGCAGGTCCGTGGCGCCGGGCTTGTGGGCCGAACTGTCGACCACCACGTGTGGATACTCCCCTTCGTAGTCCGAGTTTCCTGAATTCAATTACATCTGTCAAGTGCTGGGGGCGGCGAATGGCACGCTTGGGGCCGTGGAGATGCTGGACGCGTTGCTGGAGTTCCTCGCCATCCCGTCAGTCGGTGGCACGACGGCAGAGACCGACGCCCAGACGTGGGTAGCCGACACGATGCGTTCGTGGAACTGGGACGTCGAGGTCTGGCAGGACGACCCCATGGCCTTTGCCGACCATCCCGACTTTCCAGGCATGGAGGTGCCCCGCGCGCAAGTGACCGGTGTGATCGGCCGGCCGCGTGGCAGTACCGGGCGGCGCCTGATCCTCGGCCACACTGACGTGGTCCCAGGCGGCCCGGCGCCGCGCTGGGAGGGCGAGCGCGTGATCGGGCGCGGCAGCGTGGACATGAAGAGCGGCATGGTCGCGGGTATGTTCGCTGCGCGGGAAGCCGGCGGCGACGTCGCGGTCTGCGCGGTGAGCGGCGAGGAGGACGGGGGCATCGGGGCCTTCCTTGCGCTGCAGCACGGACTGACCGCTGCGCAGTGCGTGATCCCGGAACCCACCGGCCTCACGATCATGCCCGCCAATGCGGGCAGTCTGACGTTCCGCGTGACGCTGCCCGGAGTCTCGGCGCATGGGGCGCGACGGTGGGACGGGCACAACGCACTCGAGGCGGTTCCCGAGGTTCTACAGCGTCTGCGCGACCTGGAGACCCAGCGCAATACCGATGTTCCCGAGGTGTTGAGTTCCTGGCCGATCGCCTACCCCATCAGCGTCGGTCGCATCCACGGTGGCGACTGGCCCTCCACCGTGATGGCGCAGGTGAGTCTCGAGGGCCGCTACGGCGTGGCGCTGGGTGAGACCAACGCTGACGCGATGACAGCGTTCGAGAAGGCGCTGGCCGGCACCGGCGCGCAGGTGGAGTGGTTCGGAGGCCGGTTCGCCAGTGCCGCGCTACCGAGCGATGATCCGCTGATCGCGCAGTTGCAGACTGCGCACGCGGAGGTGGCCGGCAACCCCCCGGCGGTCATCGGGGGCACGTACGGTTCGGACCTGCGGCAACTGATCCGCGCCGGAATCGCCTGCGTGCAGTACGGCCCGGGCGATGCGGCCTTGGCCCACAGCGAGGACGAGGAAGTGGCCGTGGCCGACGTGTTTCAGTGCCGGGAGGTGCTGCAGCGGTGGCTGCAGGGTGCTTGAACCGCGGTCCGCTTTGTGGCACAGCGACCAGTCTCTGGTCTGTCAGTCACAAACCCCCAGTCCTGGCTGCAGGGCGCCTGAGCCGCGCACCGCTTTGTGACACAGCGACCAGTCTCTGGTCTGTCAGTCACAAACCCCCAGTCCTGGCTGCAGGGCGCCTGAGCCGCGCACCGCTTTGTGACACAGCGACCAGTCTCTGGTCTGTCAGTCACAAACCCCCAGCGGTGGCCTCGATAGCGTTGGACGCATCGAAACCCTCCCCGGACTGACCACAACTGAAGTCCGCGAGCGCATCGCCGCGGGCCAGGTCAACAACATCCGTGACACCGGCAGCCGCAGCCTCGCAAGCATCCTGCGCAGCAACACACTGACGTGGTTCAACGCCCTGATCGGGACCCTGTGGATGGCCATGATCCTGGTGGCGCCGTGGCAGGACTCGCTGTTCGGCTTCGTCATCGTCTTCAACACGTTGATCGGAACCGTGCAGGAGTATCGCAGCGCCCGCACGCTGGCCAAGTTGTCCGTACTCAACGAAGCGCAGCCGGTGGTGGTGCGCGACGGACAGGAACGCAGCATCTCCGTGCGGGAACTCGTCGTCGACGACCTCGTGCTCGTGCGCGCGGGCGACCAGATCGCGGTGGACGCGACCGTGCTCGAGGAATCCGGCCTGGAGGTCGACGAGAGCTTGCTGACGGGCGAGGCCGATCCGGTCGACAAGGATTCCGGCGACGAGTTGCTGTCCGGCTCGTTCGTCGTGGCCGGGTCGGGACGCATGCGGGTAACCCGGGTCGGGTCCGAATCGTTCGCGGGACGACTCACCTTGCAGGCGCGCAAGTTTCAGACGACCACGTCGGAACTGCGCGACTCGATCAACCGGTTCATCCGCTACGTCAGCATGGCGCTGATCCCTGTCGGGGCGCTGCTCACGTGGAGCCAGCTGCAGGCCGACCAGACCCTCAAGGAGGCCGTCCGGGGTGCGATCGCCGGCGTCGTCACGATGGTGCCGGAGGGGCTGGTGCTGCTGACCAGCATCGCGATGGCGGTGGGCGTCATGCGGCTCGCTCGTCGGCAGGCGTTGGTGCAGGACATGCCGGCTGTCGAAACCCTGGCCCGCGTCGATGTGGTGTGCGTCGACAAGACCGGAACGCTGACCGCGCCGGGAATGCGGGTCCAAGAGGTCGTTGCGCTTCAGGGCGACATCTCGACGCCGCTGGCCGCGCTGGCCGCGGCCGAGGAGAATCCGAACCCGACGATGCAGGCGTTGGCTGAGCATTGCGGCTCGGGGCCTGCTGCCACTGACACCGTCCCCTTCTCATCCGCGCGCAAGTGGTCGGCCGCGGAACTCGACGGACGGTGGTGGGTGATCGGCGCTCCCGACGTCCTTGACGCCAGCGTAGACGTGAGCCGGTGGGCGAATACGGGCGCACGTGTGTTGTTGCTGGCCGGTGCTGATGGGCGGGTTTCCGTGGACGATCTGCCGTCACTGACACCCGCCGGGCTCGTGGTCATCAACCAGCAGTTGCGCGACGACGCCGCCCAGACTGTCTCGTACTTCCTTGAGCAGGACGTCACATTGAAAGTCATCTCCGGTGACGATGCCGGAACCGTGGGGGCGATCGCCGAGCAAGCCGGTATTCCCCGCGCAGACCATCCCGTCGATGCCCGGCAGCAGGACCCGGTTGCGACGATCGAAGCGGCGTCGGTGTTCGGACGCGTCAACCCCGACCAGAAGCAGGACATGGTCGATGCTCTGCGCCGGGACGGCCACACCGTGGCCATGACCGGGGACGGTGTCAACGACGTGCTGGCGCTCAAGCGTGCCGATCTGGGTATCGCCATGGGCTCGGGCTCGGCTGCCACGCGTGCGGTCGCGCAGATCGTGCTCATGGACAGCAAATGGTCGAGCCTGCCGGCGGTGGTCGCTGAGGGCCGGCGAATCCTCGGCAACATCGAACGAGTCTCCGCCGTGTTCCTGACGAAGAGCATGTATGCATTGCTGCTGGCCGTGATCGTGGGGTTCACCGCGGTTCCGTTCCCGTTCCTGCCCCGGCACCTCACACTGATCAGCGCGTTGACGATCGGCATTCCTGGCTTCTTCTTGGCGTTGATGCCCAACGGCGAGCGGTTCCGGCCTGGCTTCTTCCGGCGGGTCATGGTCTTCGCGGTGCCGTGCGGCGCCATCGCCGCCGCAACCGCCTACCTCGCCTACTACTCCGAACTCGCCCTCGGCGGGATCGACGAGGCCCGCACGGACGCGACCATCGCGCTGTTCATGGTGACCATCACGGTGCTCGCGGTGTCCGCCCGGCCGATGAACCCGATCCGGGCCGGCATCGTCCTGACCATGATCGGCGCGTTCCTGCTCGTGCTCTTCGTGCCTCCGTTGTCGGATCTATTCGCGCTGAGCATCAGTCCGGACCCGGAGGGCTTGGTAACGCTGGCCGTGGGTGCCATCGGCGCTGCGCTGATCCTGGTGACCTCGCGGGTGGTGCGGCGCTGGCAATAGGTGTGCGGTTCGCTGGATGTTGCTGCCCAGACACGTGCCCGACCCGGAACGGCCGATCCTTGAGCATTCCGGGCATCGGTTATGGAAGTACTGATTAACGCTGTTCCGAGCGAAACGCGGCTGAGGGTGCGAGATGCAAGCCCCACATCGTGGGTCATAGCAGCGCTATGGCGCTAGATGCGGGGTGAAGCAGATTGCGCGCTCAGGCACGTTGCAGCCGGGGCATGGTTAATCAGTGGTTCCTTAGCCCTACGGACAGGTTTTTGGCGCCCGGAACACTAACCGATGCCCGGAGTGCTAACCGATTGCGACGTCGCCCGCGGGCGTGCTCTGCCACCGCGTGTCTCCGTCGAGCAAGTTCGCCGCCAGCGCAGGCCCTTGCCGTCCACTGTCACAGACATAGCCTGGTTGCGTGGCTGACATCGACGACCTGACGGAGTTGTGGGCCCGCAGCGAACGTGTCGTCGTTCTGAGCGGTGCTGGCATGAGCACCGATTCCGGGATTCCAGACTTCCGGGGGCCGAGCGGACTGTGGACCAAGGACCCGAGTGCGCAGGCAATGTTCGACATCGATGCGTACATGCACGATCCGGATGTCCGGCGCCGCGCGTGGGTGGGCCGGCGCGAGCATCCCGCCTGGGCCGCGGAGCCTAACGCCGCACACGGGGCCCTAACTGATCTGCAGAGAGGCGGCAGACTCGGACCGATCATCACGCAGAACATCGACGGCCTGCACCAACTGGCGGGGGCGGACCCGGTACTGGAGTTGCACGGCACCATCTGGGACACGGTGTGCATGGCTTGTGGCGCGATCAGCCCGACGCTGGACACGTTGGAGCGGTCCGAGGACGACCCACGCTGCCTGCACTGCGGCGGCATTCTCAAGACGGCAACGATCTCGTTCGGGCAGCGACTCGATGCCGAGGTCCTTGATCAGGCCATCACCGCCGCCCGGACAGCCGACCTGCTGGTCGCGGTGGGTACAACTCTGCAAGTCATGCCCGCCGCGGCACTTGCTGACATGGCAGCTCACCTCGCGATCGTCAACGCCGACCCCACGCCGTACGACGCGCAGGCGGATGCCGTTGTGCGCGAGCCCATCGGTTCGGTCCTGCCGGAGGTGCGCGACGGCTTGCTCGGCTGAGATCCGCGCACGACCGCCTGCGACCATGGACTCATGACCCTCCTGCACACCAGCCGTGGCGATTTCGAGAGCATCATCGAGGGTCCGGAGGGTGCACCTCTGGTGGTGCTACTGCACGGGTTCCCTGAGCTCAACGTCTCGTGGCGGCACCAGATCCCTGCGTTGGTCGACGCCGGCTATCGCGTCCTGGCGCCCAACCAGCGCGGCTACTCGGGTTCCGTGCGGGACGGGTCGTACGCGACCAAGGACCTGGCAAAGGATGTCGTCGCCATGGTGGACGCACTCGACGCGCAGCGCGCGGTGATCGTGGGCCACGACTGGGGCGGCGGCGTGGCGTGGACGGTGGCGCACTTCTTCCCCGAGCGGGTGGACCGGCTGATCGCGCTCAACTGCCCGCCACCGGTCGTGCTGGCCCACGAGATCGCCACCAACCCCGCCCAGTTGCTGAAGTCCTGGTACATGTTCTTCTTCCAGCTGCCCGTGCTGCCCGAACGGTTCCTGAGCACGCACATGCCCGGACCGCTGGTGGGCGGGTCGTACAACCGGAAGGCCTGGACGGCCGAATCCCTGGCCCCCTATGAGGCGGCCTTCGCCACGCCGGCAGACGCCAAGGGAGCGGTGAACTGGTACCGCGGCGCGTTGCGCCACCCCGCGCGCAACGCCCCCAAAATCAGCCTTCCCATCTTGATCATCTGGGGCGTGCAGGACCAGTTCCTGAGCCTCGGGATGATCTCGCCACAATCCCTGCGCCGGGCACTGGCCTTCGGCAACGAGCCGACCGTCGTGCTGGTGGAAGAGGCTGGGCACTTCGTGCAGAACGAGGCGCCGGAACAGGTTACGGCTGCGATGCTCAACTGGCTGGGACCGGCCTGAGCTGCGGAAGAGGATCCCCCCGGATCCGTGCAGGTTCAGGTCGCGAAAACCGCAACGTGGAGCTTCACGTCCGGCCCGAACCTGCACGCCTTCCTCAAGGCTGCACGGACGCCTGTTTGGAACCGACTGGTCACTGCCGGCTGCGTTCATTCGCAGGCTCGCCACTTCGCCGGCGAGGATTCACGGAAGTGGCGAGGATTCACGCACCCGCAACTGCCCGGCCAGAACCTCGGGATCAGAGGTGGGGGCGTCACACACAAAACCGCGACACACGTAGACGACACCGGGCGGCCGGCCTTCCAGCAGTGGGCCAGCCAACGCAACCACAGCCCCGGGTCGGGTTGAGGCGAGCGCCAAGCGGTGCAATGCCGGCTCAGCCACGGCCACCTCGACCGGCCCGTCCAGCGCGGCTTCCAGCACGCTCAACCCGTGGCCCCAGAAGTGCGGGTGGTCAGCGAGTTCCGCGGCCCGGCTTAGCATCTGCAGTGCAGCGTCATTCGGCTCGCCGCGCCACGCAGCGGCGGTCAGCACCGCCTCCGCCGCCAGACTCCAGCCGGACGGGGTCGCGTTGTCCGACATGTCCACGGTGCCGCCAGGAAGGTCTTCGGCGACCGTGTCCCGTTGGGGTTCAACGAACCGTCGCACCAGTTCGTCCACCAGTTCACAGCCGCGCGCGCCATCACCACCGACCACCCCGGCCAGCGTGAACTCCGCAAGCGCCAGTGCCGCGTAGTCCTCCAGCACCCCGAGCGCGCCACCGCGCACGCCGTCACGCGACACCCGGTAGACCTGATCGTCGACATGGATCCGCCACAGCAGATCACGACAGGTGACCGCGGCGTCGATCCACTCCGGGCGGTCCAGCAGTGCGCCGGCTTCGGCAAGCGACTGCACAGCCCAGGCGTTCCACGCCAGCACCACCTTGTCGTCACGGGCGGGCCGCGGGCGTTGTGCCCTCAACTCCCGCAGCTGATCCCGGGGCCACTCCCCCTGTGGACGCACGATGACCGACATCCCGTGCTCGAACGTGCCGGCATCCGTCACACCCAGCATCGCCGGATCGCCGCCCGCCGCCCGGATCTGCTCCGGCGTCCAGACGTAGTACGCGCCCTCGCTACCTTCCGAGTCGGCGTCCAGGGAGGCGGCGAAGGCACCCTCCGGCGTCCGCAACTCCCTGAGCAGGAACTCCGCGGTCTGTTCCACAACCGAGCGGGCCAGAGGCGAGCCGCTCTCCCGCCACCAGTGCAGATACACCCGCAGCAACAACGCGTTGTCGTAGAGCATCTTCTCGAAGTGCGGGATCAGCCAGCGCGAGTCGACGCTATAGCGACAGAAGCCACCGCCGACCTGGTCGTACATGCCGCCCGCGGCCATCGCCGTCAGAGTGTTCTCCACCATTGCCAAAGCTGACCCATCCCCGGTACGCGCGTGGTGGCGCAACAGGAACTCGTGGACCATCGGTTGCGGAAACTTCGGTGCCCGGCCGAATCCACCCCACTGCGGGTCGAACAGCTCCGCGAGCCGGCGCATGGCGGCTTCGGAGGTCGCTTCGGACACGGGTCGTTCATCGGGCATTGTCTGGGCCAGATGTTCCGCTATAGCCGCGGCCTGGCTTGCCACCTGTTCGCGCTTATCCCGCCAGGCGCCTGCCACGGCCTGCAGCACATCGGGCAGGCCCGGCATCCCCGGCCTCGAGGCGGGCGGGAAGTAGGTCCCCGCGTAGAACGCCCGTCGCTCATGGTCGAGGAACACGGTCATCGGCCAGCCGCCCCGACCTGTGAGCGCCGTGGTCGCCGCCATGTACGTGGCGTCGATATCCGGGCGTTCCTCGCGATCGACTTTGATGTTGACGAAGCCGGCATTCATCAGAGCGGCGATGTCGGGATCCTCGAACGACTCGTGCGCCATGACGTGGCACCAGTGGCAGGCGGCGTAGCCGACACTGAGCAGAACCGGCACGTCGCGGCGCTTCGCCTCGGCGAATGCTTCAGGCCCCCACTCCCACCAATCCACCGGATTCTCCGCGTGTTGGAGCAGATACGGGCTCGTCGCGTTGGCGAGGCGGTTGACCATTCCTGTGACTCCTGACCAGTGGCATCGTGCATCACTTCACCGTCGAGTGATGCACGAAACAGCGAACGATGGTTCTTCCAGCGTAGGGAGGTCTCGGTGGCCACACGTTCTTCACCAAACTCGCGCAGGGCGAACCACGCACGTTGGGTGGTAGTGCACGGCCGTGGCGGGTGCGGCTCTACGCCCCGATGACGGCGGTAGGAAGTATGAGAGGTTCCGAGCGCGGGAAGGTCGTGGACGCCGAAGAAGCGGACTCGTCGCGCGACATCGTCCTCCTCGCTGCTCACGTGCTGCCCTACCGCGCCAACCCGAGCCATATCGTCGCGCACGGGTCCGACACCGTCGGAACGTTCAATCAGCTCATACTGCGAGCGCGTTCCGCCAAGCAGCGAAGACGCGGTCGATCTCGGCGGGGTCGACGAAGGTGTCGAACGCCAGCTTTGCCCGTTCGACGCTTATCGGGTCGCGCAACACGGCCACTGTCCACTCGATGCTCTGGCGAACATCGACGCCGATTTCGGGGTGATCTGCGAACTCCGCGATCACTGGCAGAGTCCCGGCAGGGTCGTCAACCGCCATCAGACGCCACAGGTCGCCGAGGTCCTTGTCGCGCACCGGTCCCTTGCGCCGCTCCCGCAGCCGTTCGCCGATCTTCGAGCCCTTGGCGAGGATAAGCGCCGGGATCTCCGCGACGTGGAGCTCAGCCGTCAAACGCGGGTCGGCGAAGTCGGTGATCTTCACGAGCGATCGGTTGAACGCAGCGAGTTCGAGGCCGAGTGCGTTGCCGACCGTGAGCTTGCCGTGCGCGGGCTGCAAGGCAGGGACGCCGCGCTTGTTGCGGCTGGCAGTGCCGGACAACCCGTGTGGCGCGAGCAGATCGATCTTCTCGCGGAACGATCGCGTCCCAGCGACATCCTCGTACGGCGTCCGACCCCACAGCCCCGGCCGCGCGGTTGTGCGGTGCTCGTAGCCGGCGTTGGCGAGCAGCGCCTCGATGCTCGGCAGGTGGCCGACCAGACCCGGCGTCACTCCGAGGTCACCGTCGCCGGTCGGCATCCGAGGGACATCGAGGTCCATCGTGCGGAGTAGGACGGCGTGGGCGCCAACCAACGTCAGCGACTCAGCGTGGACCTCAAGGACCTTAACGACGTTGATGATCGCCCGGCGGCTCCATTCGATCTCGGTTCGAGGCTTCTTGTAGGCCGTCACGCTACTCGCCTCCCCATGAGGATGTCCGCCTGCTCGGCCATGCGGTCGATGCCACCGTAGGCGTCGATGACGACCTGGTCCCGAGCCACGACGTCAATGCCACCAATGTCGACCCGGCCGATCTCGCTGACACCGTCGAACGGAATGAGAGTGATCCGCATCCCGAACGCGCCGGGCTGCTTGCGCACAAGCCCAGCGACACCAGCAGCGCTGGAGACGTCCTCGACGTAGAGCACCGGCCATGCCTCCCCCGCGGTGGACTGGTATCGGTTGGCTCCGGCATCGCCGGTCAGCGCGTAGTCGATCCCTGCCCTTCGAAGCGAATGTACGATCTCATCCGCGGACGGACCAGCAGTGAAGTCGACGGCTCCGGGCCGGCGTGTCAGTCGGGCAGCACGACCGGCACGAAACAGCAGGTCCGCTTCCTTCCCCGCGGCGACCCGACCATTGCCGTCCAGTAGCCCGATCCGCGACCACCGCTGGCGCCACAGTTCGACGCCCGGAGTCGACGACACGTCGAGCTTCGGGTTGAGCGCGAGACGTGCGGTGGCGATCGCATCCACATCCGCAAGGCCGGTGAAGCCGATCGGCTCCCCCAGGACCGTCAGGATCTCCTGCGCCAGATCGAACGACGGGCTCACCGCACCGGACTCGATCCGGGTGACCGTGGTCGGGGCAACGTCGACGAGCGCCGCGAGCTGTCGGGCGCTCAGCCCGTTCACTCGGCGCAGCGTCGAGATCCGCTCAGCCAGGTCCATGTACATCAGTTTAGGTTGATGTTGCAGATATGCAACACTGGGAGTGGCAACAAGGGCGCACCGGCACTCGGAAAGTGGCACGTTCCGTTTCGCGCGGACTCGGCGATTTCGGCAACTGGCGCTCCGCCTTCGAGCGCCCTCCAGATCGTCGGACAGACGGGGTCTCGCTAACCTCAAACGGTGTCCACAAAGGCGGAGCGCCGGGCGGCCCGAGCGAAGGTCGCCGCCTACCACGGAGAACAGCTCGGCCGGCTCGTTGGACGTCTGGCCGACGCGATCGATCGACACCGAGCCGCAGAGCTCGACGCTTTCGACGTCGACGAGGTGGTATTCCAGTACTCCCGCGCAGCCAAGGAGCTGTGGAAGTTCTGCAACATGGGCAGCGTCGAGATCGCAGCCCGCATCATTGCCGACGATCCGCCGACGGACTGGTGGGAACGAGGAGCACGTCCACAGCGCCAGGACCCGGGAGGCGCCTCGAGTGATACGCGAGAGTGATACACGAAGCCCTGGAAACGGCGTCCAATGGCGACACGGCGTGAACCAACACGATTCACAAACCCCGTCTGACCTGTCGTTCGTGAAATCTCGTCAACGACGCTCGTGGCACCAGTGGCACGCGGCGTAGCCGACGCTCAGTAGAACCGGCACGTCGCGGCGACGGGCAGCGAAGCCCGTCCAGCAGCAGTTCGGCGAGTACTTCATCCGCACGCTTCTTGCGGTGCTCATCTCCGACCCGTACACGGGATATTGGCGTCAAGGAAGACGGTCAATTCGGGGATCCCGTACAGGTAGCCGCGTCGAGTCTCTTCAAGCAGCTGCTCGATGTCCCCTGTCGGTCCGTGCCTTGTCCGGGTAGCCCGTGACAGCCCAAGTTGGCGCGTCAACTCGGGTTCGAAGCGTTCGACCACTGCCCGGTGCAGCCTCTCGCGGACCCACTGCGACACATTCAATCATTTGTGGGCGGGCGGCGGCTCGAATCTCGCTGTACTCCGCATCTTCCAGTACGACGCGCAGCCGCTCGCTCATGCGACGCGTATGGCCCCTTTCCGCAACTAGCAGAAACGAAACAGCGCCCGCCCCATCTCGGGAGCGGGCGCCGTCGCGGATTCAGACCGAAGGCTGCGGGGTCCAGCGCAGGTACGGCTTGACCTCTTCGACCTCGCCGAACTTCTCCTTGGCGTCCTGCGGTCGAGATAGCCGGCGACACGATCACGCGCTGACCGGGCTGCCAGTCGACGGGGGTCGACACCGGTGCCAGGTCGGTGAGCTGCAGCGCGTCGATCACCCGCAGGATCTCGTCGAAGTTGCGGCCCACGGACTTCGGGTAGGTCAGCGTCAGGCGCACCTTGTTGCTCGGGTCGATGATGAACACCGAGCGCACTGTCGACGTGTCGCCCTCACCCGGGTGGATCATGTCGTAGGTCTCGGAGATCGCCTTGTCCGGGTCGGCGATGATCGGGAAGTTCAGGTCGGTGCCGCCCACGTCACCGATGTCGCCAGCCCACGCCTTGTGGTCCTCGACCGGGTCGACGGAGATCGCGATGGCCTTCACGCCGCGCTTGTCGAACTCCGTCTGCAGCGCGGCGGTGCGGCCAAGCTCAGTGGTGCAGACCGGCGTGAAGTCGGCCGGGTGGCTGAAGAAGACCGCCCAGGAGCCGTCCTTCCAGTCGTGGAAGGAGATCGGTCCGTCGGTGGTCTCGGCGGTGAAGTCGGGGGCGATGTCGCCCAAGCGGATGGTCATGGATTCCTCCAGGAAGTCAGGTGAGGTGTGGGAGCTGAACGAAAGAGACGGTTCGTCAGCAACACGAGGTGGAGTTGACGCGCATGTGATCGATCTCCCGCCGGGAGGTCAGCAACGTCATGCGCACGAAGGTAACACGGGTGCATCGCTGGTATTCCCACAGGGTCGGTAGACAAGGGTCCGTGAGCATTCTGGGCATCCGTGAGCAGCGCGGACGGGATTTCAGCGCCCTGTCTGCTCACCGATGCCCGGAATGCTCACGGATCGCGATCATTGCCGATCGTTCTGGGTCTAGTTCTCGATCACCTGGTCATGTCAGGCTCGTTCTATGACACAAACGCTGCTCGTGATCGATGTCCAGCACGGCGTGATCGACGGCGCCCACGGCAGGGATCAGGTGGTCGGGAACATCGGCGAACTCGTGACCGCGGCGCGGGATGCGCAGGTCCCCGTGGTCTGGGTGCAGCACAACGAACCCGCCATGACGATCGGTAGCGACGACTGGCACCTGGTGGACGAACTCGACCCGGCCGACGAGCCGCGTGTGGACAAGCAATACCGCAGTTCGTTCGAGGACACCTCCCTGCCCGGGATCCTGGAGGACCTAGCCACGCGGGAACTGATCGTCTGTGGTGCGGAGACGAACTACTGCGTGCGGCACACGATCCACTCGGCGCTGGAACGCGGTTTCGATGTCACCTTGGTCGCAGATGCGCATACGACCAGCGATGAGAACGCCGCGCAGGTGATCGCCGAGCAGAACGACAATTTCGGCAACTACCGATTGCCCGGCCGGACGTGTCATACGGCACAGACTGCTGACGTCATCAGCGACTGGCACACATCCGCGAGTTGATCCACTTTCGCTCTGCGTCAGATACCCCCTTCTCGTTAGGCTGATGGCTACCAGCGAGGTGGAGCGGACGATGACGCGGCACTGGATCAAGGAGTTGCCAGGCGCACCCTTCGCGCTGGTCTTCTTCATGGCGGTGTCGATCGCTGCCACGCCGGGTCCGCCGCGCTACATCTCCGTGATCAGTCTGGGTCTTGGATGGGTTCTGGCCTGGTCGCTGCGGGTGCCCCGGCGAGCGCTGCCGTGGCTCGCGGCGGGTTACGCCATCCTCGTCGCGGCGCTGTCGATGCTCGGTGGCCGAACCCCCGTTGTCGCTGTGGCAAGCGCCGCCACCCTCGTGATCACACTGGTGGTCCTGTCTTTGCTCGGCCACGCCATGGGTCTGCAGCAGATGCGTAGCCCGGTCGACGCGCTGCGACTGTTCGCCCTCGCCGGCATCTCCGGTGTCCTGGTGCCCGCACTGACGATGATCAACGCTCACCTGGTCAACATGGGCGCCGCCACTGCCCAAGTGACCCCGCAAAGCGCACTCACGTGCGTCATCGGCGTGCTCACAATGGGCCCACTCTTGCTCGGCTACAAACGAGGCGGTCTGCACCTCTCCGCACTGAAACAGTTCGAGCTCTTCACGCTGACCGCCGTCACCATTTTCCTGTTGCTCGGCGTGACGCTCATGGACGCGCGCACGCTGGCCGGGGCGGCCCCGCTCTTCCTGCTGGTCGTGGTGCTCGGGTGGCTCGGCATGCGGTTCGGACCGTTTCTGGCGGCGTGCGCTCTGACGACGGTGACCTGCTGGATAGCACTGGGCGTGACGAGCAAGACCGGCATCTTCATCGCCGGAACGAGCTCCATCATGAACGCCGTGCTCGCCGCCCAGCTCTACCTGACCGTTCTGGCGGCCAGCGTCATCATGCTCTCCGTGTATGCGGTTTACACACGCGATCAGGATGCCGCTGCAGTGCAATCGGCCCAGATGCTCACGAATGCCTTGGAAAGCGCCTCGGCCGAGTTCTTCGTGAAGAAGTACGACCCGCACTCCGATCGGTTCATTTACGTCGAGGTCAACGACGCACTTGCCGGCACCTTGGATAGACCCACCGAGGACCTGCTGGGCCGGTCAGCTGACGATCTCTACCCGCCAGCGGTGGCGCGGACATTCCGTGAGCACGATGACCAGATTCTGGGATCCGGAGTGCGCCAGCAGTTCTCGTTGACGACCAGGCTGAACGGCCGGGTCAGTCACCACACCACGATGATGTTCCCGATCCACGACGACCAGCAGAATCCGATCGGGGTGGGCGGTATCAGCATGGACCGCACCGACGAACACCGCCGCGAACAGTTGCTGCAGTCGGTGTTCACGCAGTCCCCGATCGCCACGGCCCGGGTCAGCAGCGACCCGGATTCCGTCGGTCTGCTGCTGGAGGTCAACGATGCGTTCACGCGACTGGTCGGCCTCGACTCCGCAGATCTCGACGGGCGCCATCTGGAGGAGTTCGTCACGGCCCCCGTGCTGCCACAATCGGGCACGGTGCGCCGAGAGGTGCAACTGCAGCGCACGGACGGCACCGTTTTGACGGTGGTGAGTACCGCGACGAAGGTGACCGAGACCGAAGTGGACGCCCACTTCATCCTCTTGATTCTCGAAGACGTCACCGCCGCCCGCGCGGCAGAAGCGGGACTGGTGCACCGGGCGACTCACGACCTGCTCACCGACCTGTTGAACCGGCAGGCGCTCGTGGAACGGCTCGCACTGCGCTGCACCAACGGCGTCGTGCGATCGGGCATCGCCATCCTGTGCTGCGATCTGGACGGGTTCAAGCAGATCAACGACAGCCTCGGTCACGATTCTGGTGACCGGGTGCTGCTGGCCATGGCCTCTCGGGTGCGGGAGGCAGTGCACCAGGAGGACACGGTCGGCCGGCTCGGCGCCGACGAGTTCGTCGTGGTCTCCGGCCGGCCCATGGGCATCGCCGATGCCAGGGCCTTGGCACAGCGGGTCCGGGAGGCCGTGGCCGTACCACTGGAGATGGACGGGCGTACCCACACCATCCGCACCAGCATCGGAGTCGTGATCAGCGCCGGCGAGGCTGGTCCGGAGGATCTGCTGCGGCAAGCGGATGTCGCTCTCACGAGGGCGAAGGACCTCGGTCGCGACCGGATCGAGGTCTACCGGCCGGAACTCGATCGTCGCGTGCAGTTGCGCGTCGCAATGCGGGACACGCTTCGCACCGCGCTGTCGGAGAACCGGATCGAGGTGCATGCCCAGCCTGTGATCGATCTGGCATCCGGACGCATCGCGGGGGCCGAGGCACTGGTCCGATTGCGCGATCTGGACGGGTCGTTGCTACCACCGGCGGCATTCATCCCGGTCGCCGAGGAGACCGGGCTCATCGTGCCGCTGGGGCTGCGGGTGCTCGACGTTGCGCTCGCGCTGCGCGCCCGCTGGTCCGACGCTGAGATGCCGCTGCAGATCGCCGTGAACGTCTCACCTCGACAACTGGCCGATAGGGACTTCGCAGCCACTGTCACGACGCTGCTGCAGGCGCACGGTGTACCGGCGGACCAACTGGCCCTGGAAGTCACGGAGAGCACCGTCGTGGATGCCGTCGGGCCGACATTGGACGTCCTGGGCAAGATCCGCAGCCTGGGGGTGCACGTCGCGATCGACGACTTCGGCACCGGCTACTCCAGCCTCACTTCCCTGCGCGACCTGCCCGCCGACATCGTGAAGATCGATCGTTCGTTCGTCTCCGGACTGCCCGACGCGGAGGGTGACGAGGCAATCGTGCGGGCCGTCCTGGCAATGGCCCATGCAACGCATCGGACAGTGATCGCCGAGGGCGTCGAGACGCGCGAACAGGCAGCCAGGCTGCTGACGCTGGGCTGCGACCAGGTGCAGGGCTTCTACTTCGCACCGCCCATGCCGCCCTCGGAGTTCGACACCCGTCGGCGGTTCAG
This sequence comes from Candidatus Nanopelagicales bacterium, assembly GCA_037045455.1. Taxonomy (GTDB): domain Bacteria; phylum Actinomycetota; class Actinomycetes; order S36-B12; family UBA10799; genus JADKAV01. The sequence continues at coordinate 71,996 of JBAOIN010000009.1, forward strand.
CATCGAGGAACGGGCGCCTAGGCTGCAGTCGTGAAAGCGATCCAGGTCAACGCCCTCGACGGGCCAGCAGCAGTAGCCCTTGCCGAGGTTGCGGAACCATCCGGGCAGGTCATCATCGACGTCCACTACGCCGGGGTCACGTTCCCCGATTTGCTGCTCACTCGCGGCCAGTATCAGATCCGTCCGGACCTGCCGTTCGTCCCCGGCAGCGAGGTGTCGGGCATTGTGCGCGAAGCTCCTGCGGACAGCGGGGTGCAGCCCGGAGATGCAGTGGCGGCCTTTCCAGGGCTGGGCGGGTTCGCGCAGACGGTGGCGTGTGATCCGCGAATGGTCTTCGCGCTGCCGCAGGACTACCCGCTCGACAAGGCGGCGGCTCTGCCCATGAACTACCTGACCGTTGACTTCGCGCTGCGCCGTCGCGGGCGCCTTGCGCCCGGCGAGACCGTGCTGGTGCAGGGCGCCGCCGGCGGCGTCGGTACCGCGGCCATCCAGATGGCCAAGGCGATGGGCGCGCACGTGATCGGCGTGGTTTCGACCGAGTCCAAGATCGCTACGGCCACTGCGGCCGGGGCCGACGAGGTGGCGCTGTCGGAAGGATTCCGGGAAACAGTGGGGCAGCGCGTCGATCTCGTGGTCGACCCGGTCGGAGGGCAGCGCTTCACCGATTCCTTGCGCTCCCTGCGACCGGAGGGCCGGCTGCTCGTGATCGGCTTCACCGCCGGGGATATCCCCACGGTCAAGGTCAACCGGCTGCTCTTGAACAACATCACCGTGATGGGCGTGGGGTGGGGCGCCTTCTGGATGCCGCAACCGCAGTACTTGCAGGACCAGTGGGCTCACCTACGGCGAGATCCTGCGACCGCCTCGACCCGCCGATCGGCGCGGTGTACGACTTGGCCGACGCGGCGCAGGCCCTGACCGCGCTGGACGAGCGGCGGGTGCAGGGCAAGGCACTGCTGAAAGTGCGCTGACGTGGTTCAGTCGCCGCCCCCTCACGCCCCGTTTGTCAGCGTCCGACGTAGTTGAGGGCGTGTCTCACGAGTACGTCGTTGTCTCTCAAACGACTGAATTCGCGGCTCAGACAACACCCCCCACATCAGGTGACGGACACCGGGAACCGCTCCCATACCCGGTGGTTGCCCATCAGTTCCTGCACCTGTGCGAGCACAGCAGTGGCGTCGTCACCCCCGACCACTCCGGGCGCGCCTGTGATGCCGGCGAGGTCCAACACCTGCTGCCCGGCGCCCCAGGCGCCGATCACCTTCGCGTGCCGCCAGCATTCCTCGACCAACAGCTGCACCCGCGGGTCCAGCCCCGGCGCAGCATCCGCTCCGGCTTTGGCGTCTCGGTTGGGCAGGGCGTCAGGTGCTGGTGCCGGGCAACCGGCCAGCAACAGGGCGTCGAACTCCACTGAGCGAGCCGTCGCAAACGTGCGCTGCACGGGCAGTCCGGCGACCTTCCCACCGTGTGCGGCAATGATGTTCGGCACCATCCCGGCGGCGAAGATCGCGTCCCGCACCGCAGCGACGTCGTCGTTGTCGTCCATCACGATCCCGACCATCCGGCCGTCGCCGGGCCACACCTGACCCACCTGCGACAGCGCTGGACTGGGCTCCACCGCGACCGTCTCCAGCGTGGGTGCCGGCGCCGGCATTCCAAGACCGGTGGCCACCTCCTGGCACAGCACCGGATCGATGTTGGCCAGGCACTGCAACTGCCGCTGCTTGATCGCCTCGTGGAAGCACTTGCCGAGCTCGAACGTGTAGGCCCGGATGATGTGTTCCTTCTCGACCGCAGACATGCTCTGCCAGAACAGCGTCACCTGACTGAAATGGTCCTCGAACGACACGGGATTTGCGCGCACCTTGCGGGCCTCACTGACGACAACTGGGGTGTCGACAAATGACCCGTCTTCGGTCGGGAAGGGGTTGCCGCCGTCCAGGGAATTCGGCTGATAGGGCGCCACACCAGCATGTACAGCGTCCTGGTGGAAGCCGTCGCGCAGCATGTCGTTGACCGGTGCGTGCGGGCGATTGATGGGGATCTGGGAGAAGTTCGGACCGCCGAGCCGGGTGAGCTGGGTGTCCACGTAGGAGAACAGCCGCACCTGCAGCAGGGGGTCATTCGTCACGTCGATGCCGGGCACCAGGTTCCCGAGATGGAAGGCCACCTGCTCGGTCTCGGCGAAGAAGTTGCGCGGGTTGTGGGTCAGCGTCATGCGGCCGATCGCCTGCACCGGAGCGGCCTCCTCGGGCACGATCTTCGTGGGGTCCAGCAGGTCGATGCCCTCGAACATCTGGTCCGGGGTGTCGGGAAAGACCTGCACGCCGAGTTCCCACTGCGGGTGGGCGCCGGACTCGATCGCGTTGTAGAGGTCGCGACGGTGGAAGTCGGGATCCATGCCGCTGATCATCTGCGCCTCTTCCCAGACCAGGGAGTGCACGCCGAGCACGGGCTTCCAGTGAAACTTCACGAGCGACCGTCTCGCCTGCGGCGTTTACGAAGCGGAACGTATGGACCCCGAACCCCTCCATCATCCGGTAGGAGCGCGGGATGCCGCGGTCGGACATGTTCCACATCGTGTGGTGCTGAGCTTCGGTGTGCAGTGAGACGAAATCCCAGAATGTGTCGTGGGCACTCTGTGCTTGGGGGATCTCTGTGTCGGGATGCGGTTTGCCCGCGTGGATGATGTCGGGGAACTTGATCCCGTCCTGGATGAAGAACACCGGCATGTTGTTTCCGACCAGGTCGAACGTGCCCTCGTCGGTGTAGAACTTCGTCGCGAAACCGCGGGTGTCGCGCACCGTGTCGGCCGAACCCCGGCTGCCCAGAACCGTCGAGAACCGGACGAAGACTGGGGTCTGCTTGCCCTCGGCGAGGAACCCGGCCATCGTCAATTCGCCGGCTGTGCCGTAGCCCTCGAACACGCCGTGTGCGCCGGCGCCGCGGGCGTGGACAACGCGCTCGGGGATGCGTTCATGGTCGAAGTGCGTGATCTTCTCGCGCAGGTGGTGGTCCTGCAGTAGCACCGGACCCCGGTCGCCGGCCTTGAGCGAATGGTCGGTGTCGCGCAACCGCAGCCCCTGCGCGGTGGTGAGGTACTCTCCCTGCTGGCCGAGCAGGTGCGCCGGGCAGCCGAGTTGCGCACCTGTGGCAGAGCGGGTGTCGGGGGCGCCTTGCGACGTCTTGGGTGGCAGCGGCTCGACTGGGGTGGTGGGTCGCTCAACGCTGGGCGCTGCGCTGCCCGGGCTGCCCGGCACCTCGGGAGGCAGCAGTTCCGCCGCCTTCTCCGCGACGTTCTCGACCGCGCCCTCGACTGCGTTTTTGACTGCTTTGACTGGCTTGCTGGGATCCATGGGGCGCCCTACCCCGCGGCTGGTTCCGGAAACACCACGTGCTGCTGCGAGGCCGCGTTTTGTCGCGAAGGCGTCACGACACGCCGAGGTTAACGACGACAACGCGACAAAACCGGCGCCCTACATGGAGCCGGAACGAAGACTGCCCGCGCCCTACATCGAGCCGGAAGCCAGCGCCACCACAAACCCGGAGATGGCGCACAGCACGATCAGCGTGATCCCGCCCTTGACGATCTCGCCGAGTTCCTTGGCGTCGGCCAGGATGAATCCGACAATGACCAGCAACAGCAGCGCGCTACCGAGCAGAACGTTCATGGCGTCACTGTATCGGCGCGGGAACGGGCTGCGACGATGGTGGGCGTGAACGCCACGGCCAACCCTTTGCACGAGCTCATGGGCGGGCGGCGGGGGGCGTTGGAGTCCGCGCTGCCGAGTGTGGTGTTCGTCATCGTCTACCTGGTCACAAGTTCCCTGGGCTGGGCGCTAGCCGCCGCGTTGGGAGTAGCTGCTGTTCTCGCGGCCCTGCGGCTGGCTCGCCGGGAGAAGCCGGTGCGCGTGCTCGGCGGGCTGGCTGCGGTCGGTATCGCGGCGGTCGTCGCGGCCCGCACCGGCAACGCGGCCGATTACTTCCTACCCAGCTTGCTGGCCAACGTCGCGTCGGCCCTGATCTGGGCAGTCTCGATTCTGGCCCGGTGCCCGCTCTTGGGTGTGATCGTGGGCTTCGCGATCGGTCAGAAGACCGGCTGGCGGCAGGACGCGGACCTCATGCGCGCCTATAGCAACGCCTCGTGGATCTGGGCGGGGTCGTTCCTGCTGCGGGCGGCTGTCAACACCCCGCTGTACCTGACCGACAACCTGGTGGGCCTTGGTGCATCAGTCGCGTGCTGCTCGGGTGGCCCATGGTGCTAGGCGTGATCGCGGCCAGCTGGTGGGCGATCCGGCGGTCGCTGCCGGACGATCACCCGGGGATCATGCATCCGCGGGTGCACCGAGCCTGAATTCAACCCTGCGCGGCTCAGCCTCAGCCGCTGCTCTGCGTCGGCAGCTTGGGGATCAGCCAGCTCAGGAACGCCTCCGGGCTGCGGCTCTGCAGATACACAACGCCCGGACCGGTCAGATCCACGACCAGACCCTCGCCGGAGAGAATCGTCGACTTCCAGCCGCCGACCTTGCGCACCTGGTAGCTGACCCCCTCCGACCACGCAACCACGTGGCCGGTGTCGACCGTCAGCTGCTGCCCGGCCGCCAGTTCCCGGGCCTCGATCGCGCCGTAGCTGGATACCAGCACCTCGCCGTGACCACTGACCCGCAGGATGATCAGGCCCTCTCCGCTGAAGAAGGTCTTGGCCCCGCCCCACTTGGAATCCACCTCGACGCCCATGGCCGAGGCCAGGTATGCGCCTGATTGCAGGAAGACGGTCTGGCCGGCCAGCGTCCAGGTGACGATGTCACCGGCGAGGTCCGGTGCGAAACCTACCTCACCGCCCTGCGGCCCGGCTGTGAACGTATTCATAAAGAAGCTTTCGCCGCCGAAGGACCGTTTCAGGCCCTTCATGAAGCCGCCCTGCGTGCTGGTTTCGATCTCCACGCTCGGCGTCTTGTAGATCATGGCGCCGGACTCGGCCTTGACCTGCTCGTTGGGAGCAAGTGTCACGGTCGCGGCGGCGAAGGCGGGCGAATGCTTGATCTCGATCTGCATGACCGCCAGGTTACTCACGACACGCGATCTAGACTCCTGTCATGAGGGCCGCGCCGGCTCACACACTGCTCATCCCGGTTGCCATCGGGTACACGGGAACGCTGATCCTCATCCTGCCGGGCGTTCCCGTAGTCACCCGTATCGTCCTCGCCGCGCTTGTCCTGGCCTCCGCCCTAGCGACGTGGCGCACCAACGCCCGATGGACGCTCGTCATTTGCCTGGCCTGGGGCGTGGTCGCGCTCTCAGCGGCCGTCGCGATCGGGGTGCGACGGGCCGCCGCCGGGGATTGGCGACCATGGACGATCGCGGGTCTGCTGTGCCTGCTCCCCGCGGTCTACCTGCTCGGGCACAGCTGGCGGGGACTCCTCGATCCGTTGCGCCGCAGGTGGTGGCTTCCGGCGGGAATCGGGCTGCTCGTCGCGACCCTGCTGGGCGTTTACGTCACCGCCCTGCCCCTGGCAGCGGTCGCACCGGCAACCGGAGCCCTTAGCGCGCCGGCACCTACCGGATGGCAGACCGTGTCGTTCGGGACAGCCGATGGTGTCACGCTGCAGGGCTGGTACCGGCCCGGACAACGCGACGCAGCGATTGTGGTGGTGCCCGGAGCCGGCTCGGACCGCTCAGGTGCGCTGGCGCAAGCCCAGGTCCTCGCACAAGCGGGTTTCGGGGTGCTCGTCTACGACCCGCGCGGCCACGGGAACAGCGGCGGGACAGCAATGGATTTCGGCTGGGCGGGCGATCAGGACATCGCTGCGGCAGTCACTCACGTGCTCGCAGCAGGAGCCACCCGAGTGGGCGTGCTCGGCCTGTCAATGGGCGGTGAGCAGGCGCTCGGGGCCGCCGCCGCAGACCCGCGCATCCAAGCGGTCGTCGCCGAGGGCGCCACGGGACGAACCGCGGCCGATCACGGGTGGCTGTCCGAGGAGTACGGGTGGCGCGGCAGCGTCCAGGAGGGGCTGGACGCCGTCGTATTCGCAGTGACGGACGCGCTCACGACGCTGCCGTCTCCGGTCACTCTCGACGAAGGTGTGGCTGCCACTGCTCCGCGTCCGGTGCTGCTCATCGCAGCAGGTGACCGGCCCGACGAGGTGGAGGTCGCACAGCGCATCACCGTGGCGCACGCAAACGCCCGCGAGTGGACCGTGCCGGGCGCTGGACATACCGCAGGCCTGAGAAGTGAACCTGCTCAGTGGCGCGACAGAGTCGTCGGCTTCTTCAACGACGCCCTTTGACACTGGACAACTTGCTTTACAAGTTGTAACTCCTTGTAAACCTCAGGAGGCGTTATGCAGTGGGTGGACCGTAAGCGGTACTTATGGCTGTTCGGCTTGATCGTGCCGTTGTTCCCTTTTCTCGGCGGGGCGCTGGCAACGCTCACGGGTATCGGTGTCTTCTGGTACATCGGGCCGATCCTGATCCTGGGCCTCGTCCCGCTGCTGGACCTGCTGGCCGGCCTCGACCGCTCAAACCCGCCCGATGACGTCATCGCCGCCCTGGAGGCGGACAAGTACTACCGCTGGATCACCTACCTGTTCCTGCCGCTGCAGTACGCCGCGCTGGTGTGGGCCTGCTGGCTGTGGAGCGGTGACAGCCTGAGCGTGTCCGACAAGATCGGGCTGGCCCTGACCATCGGGATCGTTGCGGGCATCGGCATCAACACCGCCCACGAACTCGGCCACAAGAAGGAGAAGGTCGAACGGTGGCTGGCAAAGATCGCCCTCGCCCAGCCCTTCTACGGGCACTTCTACATCGAGCACAACCGCGGCCACCATGTGCGGGTGGCCACCCCGGAGGATCCGGCAAGTAGCCGGGTCGGGGAGAACGTCTACGCCTTCCTGCCACGAACGGTCACGGGCAGCCTGCGCAGTGCCTGGCGCCTGGAGCAGCCGCGGTTCACGCCGCCGCAAGCAGAGCCACTGGAGCGATCCGCAACGACGTGCTCAACGCGTGGTTGATGTCGGTCGTCCTATGGGCCGCACTGCTCGCTGGTCTTCGGACTGGGGATCCTGCCGTACCTGCTGATCCAAGCTGCGCTGGGCATCGTGCTGCTGGAGATCGTGAACTACCTGGAGCACTACGGGATGCTGCGGCAGAAGGAGGTCACGGGCCGCTACGAACGGGTCCGCCCGAGCCACAGCTGGAACAGCAACAACCTCCCGACCAACGTCCTGCTCTACCACTTGCAGCGGCACAGCGACCACCACGCCAACCCGACGCGTCGTTACCAGGCCCTGCGGGACTTCGAGGAAGCGCCAGTCTTGCCCACGGGCTACTCGGGCATGATCCTGCTGGCACTCATTCCGCCACTGTGGTTCCGGGTGATGGACCCGCGGGTTTCGGCACACTTCGGCGGGGACATGAGCCGGGCGAACATCGCGCCGGGCAAGCGGGACGCCGTCCTGGCGAAGGCCACCGCATGAAGTACCGCTGCGAGAACTGCGACTACATCTATGACGAAGCGCAGGGCGACCCGCGCGAAGGTTTTCCGCCCGGCACGAAGTGGGACGCGGTGCCCGACGACTGGGCCTGCCCCGATTGCGGGGTTCGCGAGAAGATCGACTTCGTTGAAGCATGAGCGCTAGGGAGCTGATCCTGGTCGCGGCGCGCGCACATGCCACGGATTGGGGCGAAACGACTATGGGCCAACTGGCCCAGCAGGCCGGAGTCAGCCGACAGAGCGTCTATAACGAGTTCGGGAGCAAGCACGGCGTGGCCGAGGCGGTGGTCGCGCGTGAACTCGATGCCTTCCTGATAGAGATCGACACTCAGATCGCAGCGGGAACCTCACCGTCGGATTCTGTCGACCGCGCGTGCCGGACGGTTTTCGCGATGGCCGCTGAGAATCCGGTGGTGAACGCTGCAATCACCGCGGCCGGCGGAAACCCCTCCCCACTGCTGCCACTGATCACCTCGGCATCGCTCATCGACGCAGTTGTGCAGCGGGCAGATGCGGCTCTGGCTGCCCAGTACGGGGCGGCCAACCGCCGGGAAGCCTTGGACGCCGTCGTGCGCCTGGTCATCAGCCACATCGTCAACCCGGGTGGCCCGCCGGATATGTCGTTCGTCACCGCCCGGCTGCTGGCCTAGGCTTATGGCCATGGCGGACAACGAAGACCTCAAAGCCAAGATGCGCGAAGCGCTCGACCGCAAGCAGTCCCACGACAAGGGTGTCGAGCACGCCGATCATCACGAAGGCAAGGGCGGTCACTCGCAGGGGCCGAAGAACAGCGACAAGCAGTTCCGCCGCAAGGCCGGCGGCTGAGCCAGCGGGTTCGCGAATCGGTGAGCATTGCGGGCATCCGTTAGGTTTCTGGGCGCCAAGAACCCGCCCGTTATGCTCACCGATGCCCTGTATGCTCACCGATCGCGTTGTCGAGGTGAGCTAGCCGTTTGGGGGCCCGTCGGCTCCCGCGCAGCGACACCCCGCGATCCGGCCGAGCACCGCGTCCATCGCCGGCGACGCCGACCAGACGCTCACGTCGTTGGTCATCATGGCGTAGGTGAGCAATTGCCCGTCCCGGTCGACCACCAGTCCGGCCAGCGTTGACGTCCCGGTCAGTGTGCCCGTCTTGCCGCTGGCCGCTCCCCGGGCCGGCGCCGCGGCTGCCGAGGTGAAGCGCGCGGCCAGAGAACCGTCGAAACCGGCTACCGGGATCCCGGTGTAAATCGGCCACAGCGCATCCGGGTCGGTCTGCATGGCAGCCCGTAACACCGCCAGCAGTTGCGCCGGGCTGATCCGGTTGCCGCGCGACAGCCCGCTGCCGTCATTGAGCACAAGCCCTGCGGTGTCGACACCCAGGTCCTGGAGGATCTGCAGCGTCGCTTTGGCACCGCCCGTGAACGTGGCGTCCCCGAGCACTTCCAGGCCAGTGTGGTGAGCCAGCACCTCCGCCTCGGTGTTGTCGGACACCAGCAGCATGTGCTCCACGAGATCGGCCAGCGGCGCGGACTGCACGGATGCGATCTGGGACCCTTCGGCCGCCGCCGGTATCGGGGTGCCCGTCACCTGGATGCCGCGTTCCTCCAGCAACCTGGCGAACGCAGTGGCCGCGGTCAGGGAGGGCAGGGGTGAGCGCGGCGATGCGGGCGGATTCAGGCGGCCGCCATCCGCCATGAGCGCGGTCACCGGCGCCACCACGCCGAGGACCAGGAAGTCCTTGCGCCAGTAGGACTGTTCGGTGGGAGGCGCGAACAGCGAGTCGTCATAGCGCAACCGGACCGCAGAGACCCCCTCGGCCATAAGTGCATCAGCGGTCTGCCGGGCCAGGCGAGCTAGCGAGGCGTCCTCGTTGACACCCCGGCCCTGCGGCTGGGCGGTCAGTTGCGGATCCCCGCCTCCCACGAGGAACACTTGGCGGCCCTGCTTGGTCACCGACGTGGTGAAGCGGGCCTCTGGGCCGAGCGCTTTCAGCACCGCAGCAGCGGTCAGCAGCTTGGTGGTCGAGGCCGGCATCAAGGCAGCGTCGGCGCCCAGATCCACCTCCGGCTCGGCGCTGCTGGCGAACGCGTCCACCGCCAGTCCTTTGTCAACACCCAGCCCCGGTTGCGACCAAGCGCGCTCGATGCGCTTGGCCAGAAGGTTGCGGTCCACGGCCGTGATGGATTGGATGGGAGCCAGGACCTGGTAATCCGGTGCGACCTCGATAGCCGCGATCGCCGGGGACGTGAGGGCTGTCGCCGCCAACGAGCCCAGCAGTGCCGCTCCGGCAGGCTTCCACACCCTCACCTGAGCAACACTAAGGCAGGCGCAGAGACTGGAGAGACAGTGGAATTCGACGTCACGATCGAGATCCCCGGCGGCAGCCGGAACAAGTACGAGGTGGACCACGTGACCGGGCGTCTCAAGCTCGACCGCATGCTGTTCACCTCGACCCGGTACCCGCACGACTACGGCTTCGTCGACGACACTCTGGGCGAGGACGGTGACCCGCTGGACGCACTGGTGCTGGTGGAGGAACCGACGTTCCCCGGATGCCTCATCCGCTGCCGGACGATCGGCATGTTCCGGATGACCGACGAGGCTGGTGGCGACGACAAACTGATCTGCGTGCCCGTGGCCGACCCCCGCCTGGAGCACCTGCGCGACATCTACCACATGCCCGAGTTCGACCGGCTCGAGGTGCAGCACTTCTTCGAGGTCTACAAGGACCTGGAACCCGGCAAGTCGGTCGAGGGTGCGACCTGGGAGGGCCGGGAGGCGGCCGAGCGCGAGGTCGTGGCATCCCAGGAACGGTTCAAGGAAGAGGGCCACGGCGTGGCCACCGGCCCGGCTCTCATGGAGCCCGCCGGGGAGTAGTCCTCAAGCCCCACCCTCCGCGGGGTCGATGGTGTAGGCATGGCAGCGGGCGCTGGGAACGGGCTGCGTTTCGTCGCGGGCTGCGTGTTCGCACAGTCTCACGCGACGTCGGCGGCCCTGTGGGTTACCGCGGCTGATGGCCAGTTGCAGTTGGTCGAGGCGACCGGAGTGGCCGATGGCGAGCGTCTTGAGGCCCTCGACCCGCGCAGTCCCGCGATTGCCGACATCCTGGGATCCCCAATCGTGGTGCAGACTCCCCCGGACGGGCCTTGCGCCGCAGTGCTCGCTGTACGGACCGACCTGCCCCGAGCAGACGTTCAAGAGGTGCTGAACAGCGCCCAAGAGGCGCTCACGCTGCCCGGTGAGCTCCAACGCTTCCGCGCACGGGCAGCACTGGTGGACGGAGTCCTGGAGGCCATCTCCGACCAGGCCGCGGTCATCGATGCCCAGGGCGTGGTTCTGCGGACGAACGCGGCATGGACGCAGGCCCCGGCCGCTCATCGAGAAGTGGTGGAACGCAGCCCCGTGGGCACTGTCTACCCGGACGCGCTGCGCAGCCAGGTCTCCCGGCCCGCCCGGATCACTGCGGAAGGCATCGAGGCGGTGCTGCGTGGCTCGCTGCCGGCGTTCCAGGCCGACTACGACACCGAGGGCGAAGGTGCCCGCGCGTACAGCGTGCAGGTCGACCCGCTGCCGGATGGGGGTGCGGTGGTCCGCCACGTGGACATCTCGTTCCGCAAGCACTTGCAGCGACAGCTGGCGCATCGGGCCACCCACGATCCCCTGACCGGATTGCCCAACCGCATGGTGATGACCGAACGCCTCGGCCAGGCGCTGTCCCGAGCCGAGCGCACCGAGCGTGGGGTCGCCCTGCTGTTCTGCGATGTCGACCATTTCAAGCAGATCAACGACTCCCAGGGCCACGCTGTCGGCGATCAGGTGCTGACGGCGATTGGTCGCCGTTTGCAGGAAGCGCTGCGGCAGTCCGACGTTGTCGCGCGGTTCGGGGGTGACGAGTTCGTCGTGCTGCTCGAGGACGTCGATGACGAGGACACCGCGCTGCAGTACGCCCAGCACCTCCAGGCCGCGGCGACCGCGCCAATCGTCGTGGAGGGCCGACCGCTGCACTTTGGGGTGAGTATCGGCATCAGCATTCACACCGGGGTCGCCGAGGCCGACCCGGGCGCGGCGGGCGTCCTGCTGGCCGACGCGGACGCCGCGATGTATGCCGCGAAACGGTCGGGCCGGGGCAGCATCTGCGTATTCGATCCCGGGCGCCACCCCGCCGGCCGCACCCCGCAAGATGTGACCGAGGCGCTCAGCGCAGTAGCGCAGGGGGTCACCCTTCTGGTCCAACCCATCGTCACCCTGGGTAGCGGGGGAATTGCGTGCTTCGAGGCGTTCGCCCGCATCGATCTGCCGGGGTTGGGAGTGCTTTCGCCGGCCGACTTCCTGCAGCGTGCGGAGGAGACTGGGGTCATCGTGGAGATCGGGCAGTCGGTGCTGCGCCAAGCTCTGGGATTCATCGCCGGTCAGCCCACGCAGCGACACATCGCCATCAACGTGTCCTGGCCGGAGTTGCTGCGCGGCGACTACCCGGACCAGGTGCTGGGGGCACTGGTCGCGGCTGGCGTGGAACCCGGGCGCCTGGAACTGGAGATCCTCATGCCGGCCGCCGCGCAGGTCAGCGCGCTGGCCCATCTACGCACTCTGCGGGAGGCGGGGGTGGGGATCACGCTGGATGCCTTCGGCCGGCAACCGGTGGAGTTCGGCATGTTGCCGGCTATGGCAGCCAGTGGCATTAAGGTCGACCGCAGTCTCACTGCCGCCGCAGCCTCGTCCGAGCGGCATGGGCGGCTGGTCCGGGGCATCGTGCGGCTGGCCGATCACCTGGGGATCACATGCACGGCCGAGGGCATCGAGAGTCAGGTGCAAGCCGCCGCGGCCGAGGCGCTTGGCTTCCGGCGCGGCCAGGGCTTCTTCTTCGGCAAGCCGACGAATCCGCAGGAGTTCGCTGGCGTCCTCTAGGCTGCTCCGGGTGAGGCGCATCCTCGGTGAGCAGAGCACCATGCATGTCCGCACGAACCGGATCGGCCTGCTCACGATCCATGCCAGCGCGCCGGTTGTCGATGGTGAGGTCTCGGACAGCGACCTGCATTTCACCGTCCGGATCGACCAGGTCGACACTGGCAATCCCCTGCTTGATCCCGAACTGCACGCGCTCATCCATCAGCTGACCAGCGGTGAGCTCACCTTCACCGGCCGCCGGGACGGCCCGGTGTACACCGGCCACGCGCAGGCCGGTGACATCGTGGTTCCGCTGAGTCTGTCGGCGGTCGGTGACACCGCTTTGGAGATCGCTGGTTCGTCGCAGTTCTCGGATGTGCAGTTGCCGCTGCCGGGACTGGGTCACATCCGGCATCTCGCGGTCGACATCGACGGCCGGTTGCACCTGGCCGATTGAGGAACGACCCGATTGATGCTGTTCCGAGCCGAACATGGCTGAGGGTGTGAGATCCAAGCGCCACGTCGTGGGTCGCACCGGCGATCTGGCCCGAGCACTTGGTTACAGGTGCCAGCACTAAGAACCTCACTACCGCGGTGCGGATTGCGCGGCCGGGTTCTTGTCGTACCCCTTTGCCATTCTGAGAGTGGCAGTCGGGGCCTGCCCTTCTTCTTTTTCTTCTTCTGGGTTTGGGGGTGGTGTGTCGTGTCGTTGGAGATCAGTCCGTTGGCGATGCGCCGTGCCCGGATCCGGGATTCGCTGCCCACCGAGCATCCCGAGTTGCTGGACCAGATAGGCGAGCTCACGGCGAAGCTGCCCGACCCGGCCGAGTTGAGCCTGGAGGAGCTCGCCGGGTCACTCGGGGTCGCCGGGCGCCTGGTCAACCAACTGGAAGCCTGGCTGACCGCCGTGGCAGCGGAGGCCGATACCCGCAAGGCCTCCCAGGTGTTGTGCGCCGGGACCACCGGGACAATGGTCGCGGCGGCGTTGAACACCACCCCGGCGGTCGGCTCCGGGATGGTTGCCACAGGCCGGGCGCTGCGGGAGATGCCCGCCGTGGCGCAGGCATACAAGGCCGGCGCAATCGGGACCCGGCAGGTGCTGGCCTTACAGCACGCCGCCCCCCGCATCGAAGACTTCACACAGGCCCAGGAGTGGCTGACCGAGGTCGCCTCCCAGGTTGACTCCCACGAACTACGGCGGCTGCTGGATGTGCTGATCACCCAGTCCATCCCGGAAGGCGCAGACCTCGACCACCTCGCCCAGCGTGAGAAGCGCGGCCTGTCGCTGAACGAACGCCAGGACGGCATGTGGAAACTCGACGGGCTGCTCGACGCGATCACCGGCACCAAGCTCAACGACCTGCTGCAACCCTTGATGGCCAAAGACAGCGCCGACGACCCCCGCAGCCCCAAACAGCGCCGCGCCGACGCCCTCGACGACGTCATATCCCTGGCCCGTGCCAACCGGTCACCGCTGGGGGTGTCCGGGCTGACCGTACTGGTCGACATCGAGCAGCTGCCCGCCGGGTTCCAGGCCGCCCTGGAAGACGGCACCCTGCTGGGCCCGGACACCTTCGACCTGCTGTCCTGCAGCGTGGCCATGTCGGTGATCTTCGGGGTCAACCGGCCGAAGGGTTTCGAACCGCTGCAACTGGCCCGCACCGCCCGGCGGGCCAGCAAAGACCAGTGGACGGCGCTGAAAGCCCGCGACAAAGGATGTGTGCGCTGCGGGAAACCACCCCGCTACACCGAAGCCCACCACATCATCCACTGGAAAGACGGTGGTTTGACCGACCTACGCAACCTGGTCCTGCTGTGCGCACGCTGCCACCACGACCTCCACCTCGGCTACTTCAACGTGATCATCGGCGACGACGGCATCCCGATCCTCATCCAAGGCCGCGGACCACCCGGCAAACGCACGGGCTGAACGCCCACAGATTCCCCGCGAATCACGATCAACTCTGCACCTAACCAGGGGAAGTAGGTCGAGGAGTTCCGCTCGGGATCGGGGGCCGCGGCGAAGGCGGGTCGTGGACAGGCTCAGAAGTACATCGCCACGGTCTGCTCGGCGTAAGCCACGCTGCGGCCGTCACGCACTAGCGACCCCACCGCGGTCGCCAGTCGTCCGCTGCGCCATGCGGCTTCGGACCGGAACCACGACCACTGTTCACCGTCGGCACCGCTCACATCCGCGTGAAACAGCACATGCCACCGAACGGTACTTGCGGCCATCGGCCGGGTGGCCATACCGAGGACCGGGGGCGGCCAGGCGTCGATATGGATCAGCATGGCCGCGGCTCCGCTGACAGGGTGCACGGCGCGCACCCACCCGCCCGTCGTCGCAGCCGATCCACCGCTGAAGGGAACCGGGCCCTCGCCGTAACGGATCTGCAGGTTGCGTGCGAACTCCGGGGTCATGCCCTCGATGTCGGGCATCAAAAGCGTGTCGTCGAACGGCGTGGCGGGCTGCGGCGCCTCGGGCACTGCGTCGAGCTCCCCGGGACGTCGTCCGCAAGCAGGAACCTGCCGACGGCAGCGACCTTGTCGCCGGCGATGAGTTCTGCCTGCGCGTGGGTCACGTACTTGCCCTCGCGCACCTGACCGACGCGCAGGAGGACGGGTCCAGCTTGCACCGGCTCCAGAAATGTGACGTCGACGCCGCGCACCGGCCGCACCTGCTCCGCTTCGACCGCCCGCACAACGTAGGCGGCCACCAGACCGCCGAACGTGGTGCGGCCCTGACCCCAGCCTTGCGGCACGGTGGCCGCCCAGCCGTCGCCGACCTTCTGCAATGCCAATGCTGCCTCGAGGTCCATAGAGCCGATTGTCCCGGCTCGGTACAGACCGTCCGAACGGGGCCGTGCGTTTGCCAACGGGTGCTTCACAGACGTGGAGAACCGGGCCGATGTGGCTCCTTCCTGCGCCGATGGGGAATACCCCCTCGACGTATGCTGTTGACCAAGCAACGGAGGTCATGATGCAGCTGGATGAGGAATCCAAGAGGGCACAACTCAACCGCCTGCGGCGGGTCGAGGGCCAGGTCCGCGGGCTGCAGCGCCTGATCGAGTCCGACAACGACTGCGTGGACGTGCTGACACAGGTCTCGGCGACCACGAAGGCTCTGGAGTCGTTCGCGATCGAGCTGGTGAGCCAACACCTGCAGTCGTGCATGCGGGAGGCCAGTCAGAGTGGCGGCGACCCCAAGGCGAAGGCGGACGAGATCTCCGCAGCCATAGCGAGATTGGTGAGGTCATGAGCGAGCAGACGCTGAAAGTTGACGGGATGACGTGCGGACATTGCGCCCACGCGGTCACCGAGGAGTTGTCGGCATTGCCCGGCGTCGACGAGGTCACGGTCGACCTGGTGGCAGGTGGGGTTTCGACCGTCGTCGTGAAGGGTGCAGACGAGGTTCCCGCAGACGCCATCAGTGAGGCCCTGGCCGAGGCCGGGGACTACCGTCTGCTCGCCTGAGCGTTCTAGCCGCGAACTTCACTTCTAGCCCCAACCCTGCGGGCCAGAACTGAGCAACCGGGCTACAACTGCCGCCGAAGTCGCTCCGACAGCGGCGGTACGATCACGGTGTGCGCCGCTCGTTGGTCTTCATCCACGGCCGCCACTCGCGGCCCGTCGACTGGGTCGCGGCGGTGCAGGCGGGCTTGCAGGCAGCCGGCCGAGACCCACTTCCGCAGGACCTCGACCTGGTCGAGGTCGATTACGCCGACGTGTTGCACGACGTGCTGGCCAGCATGCCGGAGCGGGAACTGCCGATCGGTGAACGCAGCGACGGCTTCTCGGACCGGCAGGACATGGTTCGCCTGTCCATGCACCCGTTCACCGTCCGCCCCCGCAGCGTCTATGACTTCACGCCGAAGGAATGGGTGACCCGCCGGATCATCTCCCGGATGCCGGAGATCCAGCGGTATCAGGCCTTCCCGACTGTGCGCGCAGCCGTGCGGGACAGTTGTCTGCAACAGCTGCCAGACGGCGAATTGCTCATCATCGGGCACAGTCTGGGCGCAGTGGTCGCCTTCGACCTCGTCCATTACCTGCCCCCGGAGACGCACGTGAATCTGCTGTTCACGATTGGCAGCCCGATGGCACGCCGCCAATGGCGGGACGCGTTGGCCGAGTACGGCGGAAAGTTCCCCACTGCCGACGTCGGAACCTGGGTGAACCTCGTGAACAAGGGCGATTGGGTGACGGCCGGCGACGGGATCCATCTGTGGTACTCCCAGGCGATCGATGCTTACGCCAGCCTCGGGCTGGGCAACCACGCCGAGATGCACTACCTGAGCAGCGCCCCGGCCGGCGTGGCGATCGGAGATGCACTGGCACGGTCCGCGCTGGGTAGCGGCCAGTGAGAGTCGCCGCCCTAGGAGTCCCCTGCCCGGACCCGGGGACCACGTGGCGGACCCTGCTCGACCTGCCACCGGTCGACCTGCTGGTCTTGCCGGAACTGTGTTTCATGCCCTGGCTGTGCGCGCAACCCACGGTCGACGCCGACGCCTGGGCCGATGCGGTCGCAGAGCAGGATCTCGGCCGCCTCCCAGACCTGCGGGCAGACCTCGTGGTGGGCACCATGGCGACGGATCGGCACAATGTCGCGTTCGCCTATAGCGGCGGCACACTCCAGGCTGTGCACCGCAAGACGTTTCTCCCCGATGAGCCCGGCTTCTGGGAGGCCAGTTGGTACCAGCGCGGACCGGTCGGCTTCCAGCCGGTCGAGACCCCCAGGCGGCCGGCTGGGCATCAGCATCTGCACCGAGATGTGGTTCACCCAGCACACGTACCCCGATGTGGATGTGGTCGTGGTTCCCCGCGCCACGCCCGCCGAGACGAGCGCCAAGTGGCTGGCCGGCGGCGCCGTGATGGCCGTGTGCGCGGGGGCGTTCTGCATCTCCAGCAACCGGGCCGAGAACTACATGGGCGGCACCGGTTGGGTGATCGATCCTGACGGAACGCCACTGGCGGTAACGACTGACGAGCAGCCGGTCGCGATCGTGGATATCGACCTGGCGCAGGCCCGCGCGGCGAAGCGCACCTATCCGCGCTACGTCGTCACCGACTGATCCTCGCCGCCTCTGCGTTCTCCGGTGACGACAATTCGCAAAAGCCGGCGACGATGCGGGGCGCGCAGCCGCACGGCAGCGCGGCAGAATAGGTGCCATGACGACCCCCAAACTCGTGTACGCGTTCTCCGAAGGCAACAAGGACCAGAAGGACCTGCTGGGTGGCAAGGGGGCGAACCTCGCGGAGATGACAAAGCTGGGCCTGCCCGTCCCGCCCGGCTTCACGATCACGACCGAAGCGTGCCGTGAGTACCTGCGCACCGGCACGGAACCCGCCGGACCTGCTGAGCCAGATCAGCTCCGCGGTGCGACGAGCTCGAGGAGCAGATGGGCCGCTCGCTGGGTGACGCGTCCGACCCGCTGCTGCTTTCGGTGCGCACGCGGCGCCAAGTTCTCCATGCCCGGAATGATGGAGACGGTCCTCAACATCGGCCTCAACGACGAGTCGGTCAACGGCCTGGCCGAGGTCGTCCGGCAACGACGCGGTTCGCGTGGGACTCCTACCGCCGGCTGATCCAGATGTTCGGCAAGACCGTGCTGGACATCGACGGCGAGCCTGTTCGCAGACGCGCTGGACGATGCCAAGGTGACGCAGCGGCGTGACAGTCCGACGTCGAGATCTCGACGCTGAGCGACCTTCAGAGCGCTCGTCGAGCAGCTACAAGGAGATCGTACGCGACGCAGCACCGGCTACGAGTTCCCGCAGGCACCCAAGACGCAGCTGATGGGTGCGGTGCGAAGCCGTGTTCCGACTCCTGGAACACCGACCGCGTGCCGCAGTTGTACCGCCGCCAGGAGCGCATCCCCAGCGACCTCGGCACGGCCGTCAACGTGCAGGCGATGGTCTTCGGCAACTCCGGGGAGCACTCCGGCACCGGTGTCGCGTTCACCCGCGACCCGGCCACCGGCGACCCGCGGCGACTACGGCGACTACCTGGCAGAGCGCGCAGGGCGAGGACGTCGTGTCAGGCATCCGCAACACGCTCTCGCTAGCCGACCTCGAGCAGACTCGAGCCAGGCCCGCACGCCGAGCTGATCGGCATCATGGACACCCTCGAGAAGCACTACAAGGACCTGTGCGACATCGAGTTCACCATCGAGCGCGGGAAGCTGTGGATGCTGCAGACCCGCGTCGGCAAGCGCACTGCTGCTGCCGCGTTCCGGATCGCGGTGCAGTTGGTCGACGAGGGCCTCATCGACATGGACGAGGCCGTGCGCCGGGTGTCCGGCGCCGCAGCTGGGCCAGCTGATGTTCCCGCAGTTCGACCGCGCGTCGGCTCCCCCGGCGGCGACCAAGGGCACTGGCTGCCTCCCCGGGTGCTGCCGTCGGCACAGGTGGTGTTCGACTCGACCAGCGCGGTCGCGCGCGGCCGACGCCGGCGAGGAGGTGATCCTGGTCCGCAACGAGACCAACCCCGACGACCTGCGCGGGCATGGTCGCGGCCACCGGCATCCTGACCAGCCGCGGCGGCAAGACCTCGCACGCCGCAGTTGTGGCACGCGGCATGGGCAAGACCGCCGTCTGCGGAGCGGAGCACATTGGAGATCGACGGCCAGGCCCGCACGCTGCGGCTGCCGGACGGCACGATCCTGCACGAGGGTGACGTCATCTCCATCGACGGCTCCACTGGTGAGGTGTTCAACGGTGCGGTCGATGTGCGGCCGTCGCCGGTCGTGCGAGTACTTCGACGCCGGCATCGACGCCGCTCTGGACAACGCCGACGGCCATTCCGCCGAACTCGTGCACGCCGGTGGACCGGATCATGCGCCACGCGGACGACACCCGCCGGTTGCTCGTGCGAGCCAACGCCGACACGCCTGAGGACGCCGCGCGCGGCCGCCGCATGGGCAGCCGAGGGCATCGGCTTGTGCCGCACGGAGCACATGTTCCTGGGCGAGCGCAAGCAGTACGTACGAGAAGATGATCCTCGCCGAGAGTGACGAGGAGCGCGACGACGCGCTCGCCGCATTGCTGCCGCTGCAGCGCAAGGACTTCATCCGCATCCTGGAGGCGATGGACGGGTTGCCGGTGACGATCCGGCTGCTCGACCCGCCGCTGCACGAGTTCCTGCCCGACCTCACCGAGCTGTCGCGTGCGGGTGGCCGTGGCCGAGGAGCAGGGCAAGCCCAACGACGTCCGATCTGCGGCTGCTGCGGGCCGTGCGACCGGTTGCACGAGGCGAACCCGATGCTGGGTCTGCGCGGCGTCCGGCTCGGCCTGGTGGTGCCGAAGGCCTCTTCGCACTGCAGGTGCGGGCGATCGCCGAAGCCGCGTGCTTCCGGCAGCGGATGGGCGGCGACCCGTACGCAGAGATCATGATTCCGCTCGTGGGCTCGGTCGCAGGAACTCGAGCTCATCATCGACGAGGCGCAGGCGGTGCTCGAGGATGTGGCCGAGTAAGCACGGCTGCACCCTGAAGTTCCCGATCGGCACGATGATCGAGTTGCCTCGCGCGGCCCTGACCGCCGGCGAGATCGCGCAGTCGGCCCAGTTCTTCTCCTTCGGCACCAACGACCTGACCCAGACGACCTGGGGCTTCAGCCGCGACGACGTGGAGGGCGGTTTCTTCTCGCTGTATCTGGAGAAGGGCGTGTTCGGCGTCTCGCCGTTCGAGAGCCTGGACGTCGACGGAGTGGGCCGGCTGGTCCGCATCGCCAGCGAGGAGGGGCGCAAGGTGCGGCCGAATCTTCACCTCGGCGTCTGCGGCGAGCATGGCGGGGACCCGCAGTCGGTGCACTTCTTCGAAGAGGTCGGCCTGGACTACGTGTCCTGCTCGCCGTTCCGGGTGCCGGTTGCGCGTCTTGAGGCGGCGCGGGCGTCACTGGGGGTTTCGGCCTCCGATGTGCGATAGCCGCTCGGGCCGCCATCGGTTAGACCTTGGAACATCCGTTAGTCGAAATGTCCGTTTTGCCCTCTAACGGATGGGTGAAGGTCTAACCGCTGTGCCGGAAGGCCGGTCGAGCCGGTTGATAGACACCGTCCCTACGGCGCAGGGCCGCATGTCACGCCCGGCCCGTGTGCCCCCCACGCCGGGCATCAGCGGCAGCCTCGCCCGCGGTGGTGACCGCGTGCACTCCGCCGAAGTAGAAGTCCCGTGCGTGCCATTGGGACAACGGCAACGGGAGTTGCTCCACCTGCTCGCGCGGGAACCCGGGTTCGACCTGCACCACACCCTCGTTGTCCAGGTGCACCCGAGGTGAGTCGATCGCCTGCTGCAGGCCGGTGTCCCGAATGAGCGCGGAAATCACCCGCACGAGCGCGCTGCGGATGCGCTCACTACCACCGCTGCCCAGTGCCGTCACGACCCCGCCGCGCTCCACCAGACTCGGCGCCATCATCGAGCGGATGCGCTCGCCCGGCACGACCGTGTGGCCGTCGGGATGCAGATCGCTTTCGCCCATCATGTTGTTCAATTGCACGCCCGTGCCGGGCAGCATCACCCCGGAGTTGGACCCGTTCGACACGGTCATCGCCACCACTTGCCGGCCGTCGGTGACGCTGATGTGGGTGGTACCGCGCACGGACACCGGCGGGGTGGCCTTGTTGTGTTCGGTGGCATCGCGCAATGCAGCGAGCAGATCAGCAGCGGTGGGGTGGTCGACGTGCGCCAGCTCCGCGAGCGCATACGCGATGATCGAGCCGCCCAGCGATGGTGGCGGGTTCGTCACCACCGTCGCGCCAGGCAGCGCCACCCGCAGCGGCTCGCGCTCGAAGACCCGATAGGCCGCCAGGTCCTCGGCTACCAGGGGACCGACCGCCGGCAGCTGTCCCGGCGCATCCCGCATACCTTCCAGAAACGCCACGTAGTCCTCGTTGACCAACAGGTCACCCTCGCGCAACTGCCGCCCGCCCGGCGCAAATACCGCAGCGGACTCCGGCGTCAGCCGCAGCACCGCGTCGACCAGGCCCAGCAACTCCTCCTGTTTGGCGGTCAGCACGCAGCCATCCCGAATGCCTGCCAGGGCCGCGTCCACGATCCGGGACCAGGGCAGCCGGCCGAAGGTGGTGTGCGCGTGGACCAGACCGGCCAGCACACCGGGCACGGCCACACTGCCGGCGCCGACCTCGAAGTCCTGGCGGGCGCCGGGGAACTCGACGGTGACCACGGTCATCTGCTCGCCGCGCCGGGAAGGGACGGCAGCGAAGAAGTCCAGGAGTCTCGTTTCACCATCGGGTTGGCGCACCATCATGAAACCGCCACCACCGAGGCTGCCGAGTCCCGGTTCGGTGACTGGCATAGCCAAACCGGCCGCTACTGCGGCATCGACCGCATTGCCGCCCTGCGTGAGGATCTGTAGCGCGACGTCGACAGTGCCGCGTGAACCCGCTGCGACTGCCGATTGCATGGCCTTCACTTTGCCAGACTGGGACGCGTGCTCAGTCTCGTGGTCTCCTTGGCACTGCTCGGCTTAGCCGCCGTGGACCCGGTGGGGATCGCCGTAATGCCGATGCTGCTGACCCAGCGCAACGGCATCCGGCGCTCGGTGTGGTTCCTGCTCGGGTCGGCGCTCGGCATCACTGCACTCGGCGTGCTGTTCGCGGTAGGAGCTGGTCGGGTGATGCTGCATCTCACCGACGACTACCCGTGGCTAGAACCCGGCATCGAAATCGTGTGCGGCGTGCTGTTCGCAGCATTCGGCCTGTACCTGTGGCGCCGGGGCGGGGAGGTCGAGGTGTCGGGCCGATTGCGCAGGCGACTGGACCTGCCCGGCGTGACTCTGTTCGGCTTCGGAGCGGCACTGGTGGTCGTGCAGAGCCTGCTGGACGTGGTGTTCATCGTCGCCATGGTGAACATCGGGGCCAAGAACCTGCCGGCCGTGGAGGTTGTCATCGCAGTGCTGGTCTACGCCGCGGCCGCATTGGTCCTGCAAATCGCTGTCGTCGCCGCTTACGCAATGGTCGCGCCGGAACGCCGGCAGCTGCTCGCCGACGCGGTGACCGGATGGCTGGATCGCAACGGCGCCCGCACGGCGGTGATCGCCGCGATCGGAGTCGGGGCGTTGCTGGTCGCCAGCGGGATTAGCGCGCTCAACGGTGGACCGTCGCTGGGGTAGTCGTCGGCCGACTTGCGTGGAAGAGACCGCGCTCGGCCGCTCGCCGAGACGCAATTAGTAAAGCACTCGCAGGCGCACTGTCTGCGGCAGCGCCCGCAGCTCGTCCACCACGTCGTCGGCGTAATCCACGCCGATGTCGGTGAGCGCATAACCGACCTCACCGCGGGTGCCCAGCAACTGGCCTTCAACGTTGACCCCGTGCTCGGCCAGCACACTGTTGATGGCGGCCAGCACACCGGGCACGTTGTGGTGCAGATGGGCCAACCGGTGGGTGCCGGGGTGCTCCGGCAGGCTCAGCGACGGCAGGTTGACGCTCAGTACGGTGTTGCCATCGGCGACGAAGTCCACGAGTTTTCCGGCGACAAACCGCCCGATGTCCTGCTGGGCCTCCTGCGTGGAACCGCCGATGTGCGGGGTGAGGATGACATTGGGAACATCCCGCAACTCGTTGCGGAACTCCTCCCCGCGGCCACTGGGCTCGACCGGGAAGACGTCGACCGCGGCTCCGGCCAGATGCCCGCTCAGCAGCCGGTCCCGCAGCGCCGCCGTGTCGATGACGAAACCACGCGAGAGGTTCAGGAAAACCGCCCCGGACTTCATGGCCGCGAACTGTTTGGCACCGAACAATCCGGCATTGCCCGGCCGGCCGTCCACGTGCAGCGTCACGATGTCAGCCACAGCGAGCAGCTCGTCCAGCGTGGCGCACCGGCGGGCGTTACCCAGGGCCAGCTTGTCGACGGTGTCGTAGAAGTAAACGGTCATGCCAAGGGCTTCGGCGAGCACCGAGAGCTGCGCCCCGATGTTGCCGTAGCCGACGATTCCCAGATTGCGGCCCCGCAGTTCATGCGCCCCGGCCGCCGACTTGTCCCACACTCCGTCGTGCATCAGCCGGTTCTTCTCGGTCAGGCCACGGGTGAGGGCGATGATCTCGCCGAGCGCGAGTTCCACGACGCTGCGGGTGTTGGAGTAGGGCGCATTGAACACCGCGATCCCGCGCTCGGCGGCGGCCTGCAGCGCGACCTGATCGGTGCCTATGCAGAAGGCGCCGACGGCGAGCAGCGTGTCGGCCTGCTCGAGGTGTTCAGCGCTGACGTGCGTCTTGGAGCGAACTCCGAGCAGATGCACCCCCGATAGCGCTTCCTGCAGTTCGGCACCGGACAGGGCCCGGTCCAGCGCCTCGACCTGATAGCCGGCTTTGGTCAGGGCCGCAGCCCCATCGGGGTGGATGTTCTCCAGCAGTAAAGCGCGCACGCGTTCCAGGGTAGGAACCCCGGGTCAGTGCGCGACCAGCCACTCCTGGTTGAACGCGTATTCCTTGTCCAGACTGGCCAGCGTTTCCTTGACGACGACGCTCTCGAGCTTCCCTCCGACGAGCGGCACGCTGGCCTTCACGTCCATGTCCACGTGCCAGCCGGCATTCGCCTCTCCGGCGGGTTTCACCTCGAGGCGGCCGGTGATGTGCATCGGCTTTCCGGGGAACTCAATCTTGAGGTCACAGACATAGCCGTCACCGGAGGGCGTCCACTTCTCGTTCTGCACGATCCGGTTGGTGTCGCCCAGCACCTTCTTGGCGAAGTCGGGCAAGTCCGCCGGGACGATGCGGTTCACCTGCAGCGTGATGGAGTCCCCGGTGGCCTCGAAGGTCTTGACCTCGGTGGAGATGTCGCCGAGCGCCTGGTACTTCCCATCGACGTACTCGCGGCTGCTCAGCATTTCCCAAATGGCGTCCGCACTGGCGTCGTAATCGTCCACGCGCGAGATCTTCTTCGACATGCCCACTCCTTAACGGTTGTGTTGCGAACCTATTGCGACCGGACCGCTTTCGCTTGCCGAATGCCCGCGTTGTGTCGCGAAGTTGCCGCGCTGTCGCGAAGGCGTCGCGACACGCCGAGCGGAGTGGCAACAACACGACAGCGCGGCCGTCCGGCACCGCTAGTATCGAACGCGTGTATGAACTGCTGGCAGGGCTGAACGACGAGCAGCGGGCAGTCGCGAGCTTCGATGGCGCGGCACTGCGGGTGCTGGCCGGAGCGGGTACGGGTAAGACCACCGCACTGTCGGCCCGCGTGGCCCGACTGGTGGCCGACGGAACCCCTGCCGAGCGGGTCCTGCTGCTGACGTTCACCCGGCGGGCCGCCCGGCAGATGCTCGACCGCAGTCAGGCGCGGCTGAGCAGGGCGGGCATCCGCAGCGGCCGGGTATCAGGCGGAACGTTCCACTCGACGGCCCATCGCACCCTGCGCCAGCACGCCGCGCGGCTAGGTCTGCCCGAAGGGTTCAGCGTGCTGGACCCGGCCGACGCCGCCGACGTCATGGATGTCGTGCGTGACGAAACGGTCAAGGACCTGCCCAAAAGCCGCCGTTTCCCACGCAAGTCCACGCTGCTCGACCTGTACTCCCGCGCAGTGGACACTGGCACTCCGATCGCGGAAGTGGTCGTGGCCATGGCTCCATGGGCCAGCGATCAGGCCGAGCCGATCGGGGCGGTCTGCAAGGCCTACATCGCGCGCAAGCGACGGCTGGGCTTGCTCGACTTCGACGATCTGCTGCTTCACTGGCGCCAGGCCTTACGCGACGATCTGGTCGGTGCCTCGCTGGCCAGGATGTACGACCACGTGCTGGTGGACGAGTACCAGGACGTCAATGTCCTGCAGGTGGAGATCCTGCAGTCACTGCGCCGTACCGATCCCCGGCTCACGGTGGTCGGCGATGACGCACAGGCCATCTACTCCTTCCGCGCCTCCGACCCTCGGCACATCCTTGACTTCGACCAAGACTTCCCGGGTGCCACGACTCTGCACCTGAGTACGAACTACCGCTCGACGCAGGCGCTGCTGGACACGGCCAACGCCTTGGCCGATGACGCGCCCGCGGGCTTCTCCACGCGGCTGCGGGCTGCCGATCCGCAGCCGGCAACCTCCCCGCGGTTGATCCGCTGCGCCGACGAGGAGCATCAGAGCACGCTGGTCTGCGATCAGGTGCTGGCCCTGCGCGAAGAGGGCATCGCCTTGCAGGAACAAGCCGTGCTCGTGCGGGCAGCCCACCACAGCGACCACCTCGAGATCGAACTTGGCCGGCGCGGCATCCCATTCCACAAGTACGGCGGACTGCGGTACCTGGAGGCAGCCCACGTGAAGGACCTGCTGGCCGCGTTCCGGATCGCCGACAATCCGCGGGACGAGGTCGCCTGGTTCCGCGTGCTGCAACTGCTGCCCGGGGTGGGTCCGGCCAAGGCGAAACGGGCGGTGACCGCACTGGGTCTGCTCGACGAAGGCGAGGACGCGGAGGTCATGCTGCGCTGGCCGCTGGCACTCGACGTACTCCCCACAATCGCGCATGACCGTGCGGAGGCCCTGGCCCGGGCGCTCGGCACCCGGGAGGCCGAACCGCTGCGTGCGGCCATGGCTCCACTGATCGCAGCTACCTACGACGACAGCGACCAGCGGCTCGCCGACCTCGACGTGCTCGTCGCCGCTGCAGCGAGCCTGCCCCGGCTGTCCGACGTCGCCGCGGAGCATGCCTTGGAACCCCCGCGGTCGACCGGCGATCTGGCAGGTGTCCCTGCGATCGACGAGGACTGGCTAGTCATCAGCACCATGCATTCGGCCAAGGGTCTGGAATGGGACGTCGTGCACGTCCTGCATGCCGCCGATGGGAACATCCCCTCGGACATGGCGCTGTCCGACCGCAACGGCCTTGAAGAGGAACGGCGACTGTTCTACGTTGCGATGACCCGCGCGCGCCAGCAGGCCGACGTCTACGTCCCGGTGCGCTACCACCACCGGCCGTCCGGGGACCGGCACTCGTGGGCACAGCCTTCCCGCTTCCTCACCCCCACAGTGCGGGCGACGATGGACGAACTCACGGTCGTCCGGCCCGAGACCGGCGATGCCGCAGACATCGCCACAGTCGACACCACGGCCGGCGTGGACGCGCATCTGGACGGTCTGTTCGGATGAAGGCCGACCTGCGGCGCACGATCCGGGCGGCCCGTTCCGGGCGCGTGGCAACCCCCGACTTCGCCCAGCGGGTGCTCGCCCGGATTCCGGCAGGCAGTCGGGTCTGCTGCTACGTGGCGCTGCCCGCAGAGCCGCCGACGACTGCGCTCATCGAGGCATTGCTCGAACGCGGCGACGAGGTCTACCTGCCCGTCGCCGGCGCCGCGCTGGAATGGGTCCTGGCGGCGGACAGCGCGCCGTGGCGGGCATGGGGTCTGCCGGGGGTTGGTCCCTGCGAAGCGCCGCGGGTGCAGCCCGACCCAGACGTCATCGTGGTCCCGGCGCTGGCGGTCGACCCGGCGGGACGGCGGCTCGGGCAGGGCGGCGGCTACTACGACCGCTTCGTCCCGCAGCACCCGCACGCCCGCACCATCGCGCTGTTGTGGTCGGGTGAGGTGCTGCCCGACGTGGCCGCGGAACCACATGACATCACCGTCGACGAGTGGGTGCTGGCCGATGGCTGACCCCACGTCCGACCTTGAGGTCACGGACACGTTCACGATCCCGGCGCGGGAGTTGCATTGGCACTTCAGCCGCTCCGGTGGGCCGGGCGGGCAGTCGGTGAACACCAGCGACTCCCGGGTCGAGTTGCGCTGGGATCCCCGCACGTCGTCGGTCGTCACGGGCGTGGCGAAGGCACGGCTGCGGCAGGAGTTCGTGGTGGTCGCCGCCGAGCACCGCTCGCAGTTGCAGAACCGGCAGGCCGCCCGGCACCGGCTGGCCCGCAAAGTGGCTTCCGCTCTGGCCGGCCCGCCCAAGCGCCGGCGCCGGACCAAGCCGACCGGCGCTTCGGTCACCCGCCGGTTGGACGCCAAGCGCAAGCGGTCATCGCTGAAGGCGTCCCGGCGGCGACCCGCTGCGGACTGACCCTAGGCTGGGCCCATGGGTCTGTATCCACTGGCGCTGCTCCCGCAGGTGACGATCGCACAGGGTCGCGCACAATTTCCGTTGAGTCCCGGGTCGCAGCCGGAGTACGGCGCACCCGACGAGGTGATCGCGGCGTTCGTGGAGCAGGGAGCGGCGTGGGTGCACGTCCTGGACAGTGATGCCAGAGGCGGCGACACCAGCAACTTCCCGGCCCTGGCCCGGGCCACAGGCGCTCACGTGCAACTGGACGCAGGGACCGCGAGTGCGGCATCCCTGCAGGCCGCGCTGACTGCCAAACCCAGCCGGATCGTGGTCGACCCCAGCGATCTCACTTGGGTGCAGAATGCGCTGGGCACGCACGGCGACTTGCTGGCGGCAGCACTCGACATCCGGGCCGCCGACGTGTTCGACGTGCGCCCGACCCTGGACGAGGCCGGCTGTACGCGGTACGTGGTGCGCGATCAGGTGACTCACCAGCACTGGCGGCACGGCGACCGGCACCTGCTACGCGAGTTCTGCGAGCAGACCGACAGCGCCGTGATGGCAGACGGCGGCGTCGTCCGCCTGGACGACCTGCACGAGTTGCACGAGTTGGTCCCGGACGGCTTGGACGGCATCATTCTGAACACGCCGCTGTACGACGGCAGTTTCCTGTATGCGGAAGCCGTCGCGGCCGGCGCCGACCGCTTCGACATGTTCTTCTGGGGCCCGCCGGACCCTAACTCGACTTGGTGACACTGGCGTAGGCCACGACTTGGTCTCGCCCGGCGGCTTTGGCTTGATAAAGCGCGACGTCGGCCTTACGCCGCAGCTCGCTCGGGGTGTCGGCGTCTTGCGGATAACTGGCTACGCCGGCTGACAGCGTGACGTTGACGTACTGGTGGTCCGAGGCGATGGGAATCAGCCGCGCGAAGGCGACCCGGATCTCCTCGGCGCGCTTGCGGGCGACCTCCTGCGACGCCGCCGGCATGATGAGGAGGAACTCCTCACCGCCGTAACGGCAGGCAACGTCGCCCGGGCGTACCTTGGTGCGGATGAGGTCCCCGAACCAGCGCAGCACCCGGTCGCCCGCGGCATGTCCGTGCTCGTCGTTGAGTGCCTTGAAGTGGTCCAGGTCGATCATCACCAGGCTCAACGGCTCTCCGTCCCGGCGCGCCCGCTCCAGCTCACGACCCAGCGTCTCCTCCATGTAGCGGCGGTTGAACAGGCCCGTGAGCGCGTCGCGCAGCGCCTGCTCACGCAGCCCTTCCTGCAGCGTCTGGATCGTCTGCAGTTGGGTGGTCAGCCTGATGTTCGCCTCGCGCAACTGCCGCTCCGACATGCGCAGTGCAGTGACGTCGCGCAGGACCAGTACCTGGCCGCGCAACCGCCCTCGTTCGTCGCGGACCTGCCCGCGGCTGATGTCCAGGAAGCGTCGATGCGGGCGCAGGATCTTCACCTGCGGCTCGGCGTCGTCGCCCTCGATCGCGTCCATGAGATCCGGCCAGTCCGCCAGCATTTCCGCGGCAGGCTGTCCCACTACCGGCCCGGGCAACACGAACCACTGTGTGAACGTCTCGTTCACCAAGGCGATCCGGCCTTCCGCGTCGAGCACCAGCACGGCGTCCTGCAGGTTCTGCAGGACCGTGGCCTGCGCGATCGGGACGACCACTAGCAGACCCTGTTGCAACAGGCTCCATGCCAACCCGATCGATGCGATGGCGAACAGGATCGGGGTCGGATCCATCCCCGGGATGGGACTGAGCCCGAGCACATAAGCCAGCGATCCGAGCACCGGAAGGCTGGCCGACCACAGGACCGTCCAGAACTGGCCGCGATAGCCGCGGTCGTGACGACCGATAGCCAGAATCACGACGACGACAGCCGCCACGATCAGCACATAGGCGTAGGCGATCATCACCCAGAACGCAGGACCGTGCAGGTACAGCAGCGCATTGTCGGGCTCAGGTTCGAAGCCGGTCCACAGCTGGTGGTGCCACCCGTTGGTGAACGCTGCCAGCACACTGAGCGCCGGGATGATCCACAACAGCCAGCGCGGCCGCGGCAACCACGAGTCGCTTTGTGTGTACTCCACGCAGAACAAGAAGAAGAAGACCGGGACGGCAACGGAACCGAAGTAGCTGAAAGCGCTCAAAGTGACCTTGGTGTCGACGTCAACGGCTGCCTGTTCCAAGCCGGTGAGCACCGTCCACACGAGCATCGCGAGCAACAGACCGGTGAGTGGCCCGCCACCCACGGCCGCACGCCGCGGCCACACCATCGCGAGCGTGGCCAGCATGCTCGCCGCCGCGACGAGCAGTGCGACGGAGCCCGCGGTGATGGTCCATTCCACAAGGTCAATTACGGCCGATTCAGCGATGATCTTGAGGTTTCTTGCCGAATCTTGAGCAATTTGCGCCAGCCCGGATCGGTCAGTCTTTGGGCCCCGGGACGGCCGATCCGTGAGCATTTCGGGCATCCGTTAGCACCGCGGGCGGCGTTTTGGCGCCTCGCATGCTCACCGATGCCCTGCAGTGCTCACGGATGGCGACGACTGAACGAACCGACAACTCACCGACTGGCTGCCGCCGGGGTTTGCTCATCAGCCCTCGCATACTCAGCCAGATCGGCCGCCTCGCCCGCCTTGCCCGGATACCAGAACCACGTCACGAGCGCGCCAACGACCATCGCCAGGATCCCCGCCGCGTAGGCCCAGTTGGCACCGTGCAGGAAGGCCGCACGCGCCGCGGACTGGATCGCATCGCTGTATTGCGGGTACTGCCTGGCCACGGACTCGGCACCTGCGAACGACTTCTCCAACTGCGTCTGCACGGTGTCGTTGATTTGGTTGGCATTGGGCGCGCCGGCGATGGCCGCGCCCATGGCAGAGGCGTATCCCACTGTGAGCAGCACACCCAGCACGGACTGCATGACCGCGCCGCCGAGGTCGCGCTGCAGATCCGCGGTTCCACTGGCCATACCGGCCCGGTGCACGGGAACCGACGCGGTCAGCGAGTGGGAGGCCGGCGTCCCGGCGAAGCCCACGCCCAGACCGATCAGCACGTAGGCCAGCGCGATCGCCCAGTACGCGGTCTGTTCACCCCACAGCAGAAGCATGGTGACAAAACCTGCGGCGATGCAGGCGAAGCCGATGAGTAACGTGTTCCGCGATCCCGACCGCACCACCAACCGCGCCGAAAGCCCTGCCACGAGCACCATTGCGACGCTGCTGGGGAGCACAGCGGCACCTGCGGCCAGCGTGGTGTAGTGCAGCACGTTCTGCAGGAACTGCTGGCCGATGTACATGGTGCCCATCAGCGTCCCGAACACAATGATGCCGGCTACGGCCGCGACCCAGAACAGCCGCCGGGAGGCGATGGTGAGGTCGTACAGCGGGTTGCTCGCCCGCTGCTGCCGGCGCACGAAGAGCAGTGCAGTCACCAGGGTCAGGGCACCGAAGGCTGCGGCTAGCGGAAGGCCACCGGTCGTAGGCGCGAAGTTGATCGCGAGCACCAGCCCCGCGATCAGGACCACGGACAGCACGCCGCCGAGGTTGTCGACCGATTCGGTGGTCTCGTTGACATGCGCCGGGATCAGTCGCCACGCCAGCAGCCAGGCGATCGCCGCCAGCGGCACTGTGATCAGGAAGACCGACCCCCACCAGAAGTTCTCCAGCAGCCAGCCCGCGACCAGGGGCGCGAGCACCATGGCGCCACTGCCCAGCGCGGACCATTTGGCGATAGCCGCCGTGCGTTTGGGCCCATCCGGCCACAGGGCGGTGATCAGTGCCAGCGTCGTCGGGTACGCCATCCCCGCGCAGATCCCGCCGAAGACCCGCGCCAGGATCAGCACACTCTCGGTCCACGCGAAGGCCGCGAGTAACGCGGCCGGGATCGATAGCCCCGTCCCGACGAGCAACAAGAGTTTGCGGCCGTAGCGGTCGCCCACGGCCCCCAGGTAGAGCACGGATGCGGCCAGCCCCAGGGAGAAGCCCACGGCGATCATGTTCAGTGACGTCTGGCTGGCGTCGAACGCATCGCCGATCGAGGGTAGGGCCACGTTCGCGACGGCGAGGTTCAGGTTCGCAACGGCCGCGACCAGGATGAGGGTGGCCAGCACGACGGGTGCCCGCTTCGGTTCCACGTGATCACCATGTCAGGCAGCCGGCGCGTGAAGCAGCGCGGCGCGGTTCGAGTCCAATGCCCGCGGAGTTCACCGTTTGAACAATCGTGCACCGTTCGGATGGGTGCAGAATTGTTCAAACGGTGCAATCGAGCAGGCGCGTGGCTGATGGCTCAATTCACCACCACTCGGTACCGGGCGCCCCCTTGTACGGCCCGACGATGCGTGATGTCGGCCAGTCGCCATAGAACGGGCTGGCCAGTGGGGTGACGGCCTCCCCCGCCACCTCGCAGAGATCCAGACGCTGCGGGTAGAAGCAGACCGCGTTGGTGAGCAGGTCGTAGTCGGGTGTGGGACGCGCGTACCACCAGCAGGCCTGCCGTACCGGTGCGGCAGTGGGCAGGAGCAGATCTGCGTAGCTGGCAGCACCCTTGTACTCGCAGACCGTCCGGTAGGGCACTTCGAGCAGATGGCTCCAGTCCACGTCCGGTGCCGGGATGTAGTACGCGGGAGCGTGGGCGGTCTCCAGGACCCGAAACGCCCGCTTGCTCTCGGCGATCACCTGCCCGGCATGCACCACGCGCACGAGCTCGTCACTGGGCTCGATCGCCGGCGGCCGCGGGTAGTCCCAGACGGACTCCTGCCCAGGGCCGACCGGCTGGCGTGGCGGACGCATGGAGACAGACTGCAACCGATTCCCGCCTGAGCGCAATTCCAACCCTGCCTGGTCGCGCCAGGATACTGTCAGCCCTCGTGGGAGGACTTCTGGTAGCGGTCATGCCGTTGGCGCTCGCGTCGGCCATTACCCCCACGCTCTTCGCGCTGCAGGTCCTCGTGGTGTCAGGGCCGCGCTGGCGGCCTCGGGCCACTGCCGTCGCGGTCGGGGCGGCGGGCGTGTTCCTCGCCTACTTCGCACTGGTGTTGGCGGGATTCAGTCAGCTACCCGACGCGGGCAGCGGGCAGCATGACCGCTGGCACTACCTCGTGGCTGTGGCCAGCGGTGCGGTTCTCGTGCCCATCGGGATCTGGATGCTGCGTCCGCATCCACACGCCGACGCCGCCATGGAACGCAAGGTGACCGGTTACGCAGAGCACGCCAATCCCTGGGTGTTCCTCGGGATCTCTGCCTACATGAGCGTGACCGACTTCTCCTCGTTGCTGGTCGTCGTGCCCGCTCTGCACGAGGTGACGAACTCCGCGGTGGCGGTCCTGGGCAAGGCGGCGGTGGTCGTGTTCCTATTCGTCTGCATCTTGCTGCCCGTCCTTGTGCCGCCGGCGGCCGTAGTGCTGGGCGGGACCTCGGCCGTCGGACGGTTGCGGCGCATCTACGACGTCTTCATGGGACATCAGATGCAGGTCATGGGCGCGGTCGCGCTCGGCGTCGGCGTCGTCCTGCTCTGGCGCGGACTCCGCGGGATCTGACGATTCGGCGGTCCGGCGGGTCACCCGCTGCCGGTTGATCTCCTCCACCACCACTGTGCGGCCCGGTTCCAGGAACTCGGTGACTGCTCCGAACGCAGCCGCGCTCGCGCTACCGCTGGTCGGCTTGCGCTTGCGGTAGTACAACCAGCCGGCCCGTTCGGCCGCCAGCAACAGCCGGTCCAGCACCAGGAGCACCAACAGCGCAGCAGCGATCCAGGTCAACGCCATGCGCTACCCACCTCCCTCGCCAGGTCAGCC
Source organism: Candidatus Nanopelagicales bacterium (assembly GCA_037045455.1). Taxonomy (GTDB): domain Bacteria; phylum Actinomycetota; class Actinomycetes; order S36-B12; family UBA10799; genus JADKAV01. Next base: position 105,127 of record JBAOIN010000009.1, read on the forward strand.
AGGGATCCTGTCGGGTCACTGAATGCCCGGTCCCCGGCGAAGTCCAGCAGGGAGTAGGCGGGCACTTCGTCGGTCGCCACCTGACCTGCCAGGACGACGAGTTCCCGCGAAACCTCGCGCACCCCGCTGAGCACCTTGCCGTGCAGCGACTGCCAATCCACCTTGCCCTCGCCGGTGATGACCAGGTCCGCAGCGGCGCAGGCTTCGCGCAGGCCCACCGCCTCTGCGACCAGGTCAATCCCGCTCACACGACGGCCGCCGAGCAGCATGAGGCCGAAGCCCAGACCCCCGGCCGCGCCTGCGCCCGGAGCCGCTGCCAGGACCGGATCCTGAGCCGCCCAGTCCGCCATCCGCTGCTCCAGAGCCGGCAGATCCTGCTCCCGAGCGCCCTTCTGCCGGGCGAAGCCGTAGGTCGCACCGGTGGGACCGAGCAACGGGCAGTCGACATCCGTGGCGATGAGCAGTCCGGGCACTTGGCGGGCGAGCGCTTCGACCGCACCCCGGCCGCCGTCATTGGTCGCCGATCCTCCGAGCCCGACGACGACCGGGAAGCGCATGGCATCGGCGATGAGCTCGCCGACACCGTAGGAACTGGTCACCCACGGATCCCGCTCCTGCGGCTCCAACACCGCCAGCCCGTTGGCCTGGGCGGCTTCCACGTAGGCAGTGCCCGCAACCTCCAGCCAATCCGCGGCTTTCGGCCGGCCGAGCGGATCCTGCACGCGGACCTCGTGCAGAACGCCGCCGAGGTTGGCGTGCAAGCACCTCCACGAAACCCGGGCCGCCGTCAGCCAGCGGCAGGCAGCGGACCTCGTCATGCGGGCGGGCCCGCAGCCAGCCCGCCCGGATCGCCGCAGCGGCTTCTAGCGCGGTGAGCGTGCCGGCGAACTTGTCCGGACACACCACCACGCGCATGTGGCTGAGGCTAGTGCCCGCAGTTGTGAGAGTCCGGCGCAGACGCTAACCCCTGCCGGTTATGCCCCCAGCGCCGCCTCGATGTCGGCGACCATTTTGGTCGGACTGTCCTTGGGGCTGAACCGCTTGATGATCTCACCGTCGCGGCCGATCAGGAACTTCGTGAAGTTCCACTTGATGGCCTTGGAGCCCATGAAGCCGGGCGCTTGCTCGGTCAGCCACACGAACAGCGGGTCGGCGTCCGAGCCGTTGACGTCGATCTTGTCCATGATCGGGAAGGTCACGCCGTAGTTCAGCCGGCAGAACTCCTCGGCCTCGTCAGCAGTGCCGGGTTCCTGGTTGGCGAACTGGCCGCAAGGGAAAGCCGAGGATCGATCACGCCCTGGTCCTTGTAGTCCTGGTACAGGCGCTCGAGATCGTCGAACTGCGGGGTCAATCCGCACTTGCTGGCGGTGTTCACGATGATCAGCACCTGGCCGCGGTAATCCGCGAGGTCAACGAGCGAACCGTCGCGTGCGGACACCTTGAAGTCGTAGACAGTCATGTCCCCATTGTCCGCGAGGACCTGGCTGCCCGCACAATCAGCCGGTGCTGACGACTCCGTCACAACTGGCGGATGCCTTCTCCATCTCCTTGACGACGTCATCCATGACTTGCGAGGGATCGTCGGCGTCGTAGATCACGCGCATGCCGCTGGCGATCACTTGCGCGCACTTTGTGGCGAGTTCGGCCTTGGACTGGGCGGCCTGCAGCTGGTCCTTGGCGGTGGCTGCCTTGGCCTGTGCGTCCTGACGAGCCTGGTTGTACTGCTTCTCCAGATCGTCGAGTTGTGCGGTCTGGTTCTGCAGGTCCTTCTTCTTGGTCTGGTAGCGCTCCTCGACCTTCTGGTACTGGGCCTTGGCGGCGTCCAATTGCTGCTGCAGGGCCTCGTCCTGCTTCTTGCCCTCGTCGATCTGGGCTTGCAGTGAGGCGATGTCCGCTTGACTGGTTTGAGCGGCGTTCTGGGCGTCGCTCTTCTGCGTGAAGCCCCATGCCGCGGCCCCGATGGCCAGCGCCGCGGCAACCACGGTCGCGAGCATCCAGGGCATCGCCGACTTCCCCTTGGCCGCCGGCTCCTCCTCGGTTACCGGCTGCTGGGGCATGCCTGGCGGCGGGCCTTGCTGCGCGTAGGGTCCCTGCGGCGGCATTCCCGGCGGTCGCTGGCCAGGCGGAGGACCTTGCGGCGGCGCGAAGCCCCCCGGTGGCAGTCCACCGGAGGGACCGGGTCGGGGCTGGGGTGGCTGAGGTTGGGACTGTGGTGGCTGTGGCTGCACGGGCTGCGAAGGAAAAGGCGGCCCTTGCGGAGGCATCCCTCCTGGCGGACCGAATGTACCGCCGTTCTCCTCGGACATGATCTCTCCCTTCACCCGTGCGCCAACGCTACTGCTGCCTGACCTCCGCACCCGGGCACGACACTCGAACCCGCAGGCAGGGGGTGCAGAAGTACATCGGCACATACAGTCGCCAATGTGAAAGCAATCGTGGTGTCACAGCCGGGCGGACCGGACGTCATGACTGTCGCAGAGGTGCCGGCGCCGCTGCCTGCCGACGACGAGGTCCTGGTGCAGGTCGCTGCGGCCGGGGTGAACCGGGCCGATCTGCTGCAGAGGCAGGGGTTCTACCCGCCCCCACCGGGGGCCAGCGAGATCCTCGGGTTGGAGGTCTCCGGCCACGCGGACGGCCAGCCGGTATGTGCCTTGCTCAGTGGCGGGGGTTACGCCGAGCAGGTGGCCGTCCCACGCGGGCAGGTGATGCCAGCGCCGCCGGGCGTCGAACTGGTGAATGCAGCGGGCATCCCGGAGGTCGCCTGCACCGTCTACTCCAACCTCGCCATGGTGGCGGGTCTGCGCCCCAGCGAGTGGTTACTGATCCACGGCGGCGGATCGGGCATCGGCACGTTCGCCATCCAGTGGGCGCGCGCGATCGGGGCCCACGTGGCGGTCACCGCGGGCAGCTCGGAGAAGCTCGCCCGATGTGCCGAACTGGGCGCCGAAGTGCTCATCAACTACCGGGAGCAGGATTTCGTCGAGGCGCTCCCGCAACCGGTGGACGTCATTCTCGACGTGATGGGGGCGAAGTACCTCGACGCGAACGTCCGGGCGCTTGGCCCGGCGCGGCCGGCTGGTGGTGATCGGCCTGCAGGGCGGGGTCACGGCCGATCTCAACCTGGGCCTGCTGCTCGGCAAGAGCGCCAGTGTGACGGCTACCGCGCTGCGGTCACGACCGGCGCCTGAGAAGGCGGCGATCTGCGCGGAAGTCGTGGCGAATGTCTGGCCGCTGTACGCGAGCGGCGCGATCCGGCCGGTGATCGACCGGGTTCTGCCGCTTGGCAGCAGGCGGCCGCATGCCCACCAGGCACTGGCGGATTCAGCGCATGTGGGCAAGGTGCTGTTGAGCGTGTGAAGCACCGGTGGGCAAGATCATCCCGCCGTTGTCGGGGTCCTGCGGTCCCGCCGTGCCCGATCAACGCCGAGATGATCATGAAAGGCTGCGTCAGGGCACGGACTTGACCGGCAGGATCGCGATCGCGCCGAGCAGCGTGATGACAGCCGTCGCGAGGAACAGGGCCGGATACCCGCTGAAGCCGCCGAGTCCCCGTCACGCAGACGGCGCGGCCAGCACCGGGCGCCAGGACCTGCGGCATGGAGTTGGCGATGTTGATGACACCGAGGTCCTTGGCGCGGTCACCGGCGGTCGGCAGCACCTGCGTGATCAGGGCCTGGTCGACGGCGAGATACCACCCGTACCCGATGCCCGAGATATCAGCGCCGCGATCATCGTGATCGTCCACCCGTTGTTGCCTTCGGGCACGAAGGCCAGGATCACCCCGGCCACTGCAGATCACCAAGGTGGAGACGATGACGAAGATCTTGCGCTTGCCCATCCGGTCGGAGATGTAGCCGCCGATGACCGAGGTGATCATCGTGCCGCCGGCATAGAGCGCGAGCAGGACGGTCTGCCGCTGCGCCGGCCGTCTTGTCGTCGAAGAGCAGGTGATCGGTCAGGAAGAACGAGCAGGTAGATCGTGGCCATCGCGATGCTCAGCGAGACCAGGAACCGCGCCAGCCATGCCCAGCCGAAATCCGGGTACCGCTTAGGCGAAACCCAGAAACTCCTGACGAAGGCCCCCAGCTCGAACGGCGGCTTGTTGTGCTCGGGCAATTGCGGATCCTTCAGCACGAACAGGATCGGGATCACCAGCAGGACGAACAGGATCGCGGTGAGGTAAGACCCGCCAACCAGCGAGACCACGACGAACGAGACCAGACCCACGCCGACCACCGGACCCAGTGCCTGCGCCAAGCCGACCAGCCCCGAGGCCACCCCGCGTTGGCGCACCGGCACCTGGTCGGGGATGGTCGCGGTCAGGCCCGCGTAGGCCGCGTTGACCGCGAACTGCACGGCGAGCCACACGATCGTCAAGGACCAGATGCTCGGGGCGTGCGGCATGAGCACAAGTCCAGCGAACCCCAAAAGCGACCCCCCCAGCATCCAGGGCCGGCGGCGCCCCCATTTTGAGGTCGTCCGGTCGGACAGCGCGCCAGCCAGCGGGTTGCCAATCACCGAACCGATCACCCCGATCCCGGTGATCACCGCCAGCGCCGCCTCCTTGCCGCTCGGCCCGGCGATCTCTTCGGACATGCGTGGCAGCAGGCTCTGCAGCGGCGCGAAGAAGGCGAGCATGATGCCCAGGTTGGCCAGTGCCAAGCCCGTGAAATACGCGGCGTGCACTGGTCGGGTGGGCTCTTCGAGTGCTCCTACAACAGGCTCCTCGACGGCGGCGGGTTCGGTCATGCCCGCAGACTAGTCCGTCGGTGCGTCTCCAGTCGTGATGTTGACCTGCCAGCCGATGCCGAACCGGTCGGTGAGTGCACCGTAGGTGTCGCCCCACATCTGCGTGGCCAGCTCGACCTCGACGTCGGCACCGTCGGCCAGTCCGTTCCACCAGCGCCGCAGGGTGTCCTCGTCGTTACCGTGCAGGATCACCCGGATGCGGGCCCCGTCGTCGTAGTCCATCCCGGGTGGGACATCGGAGCCCATCAGCGTGAAGCCCTCGATCTCCAACGCCGCGTGCATGATCTGGTCGGCGGGCGCGTCCGGCGCGCCAAATTCGCCGAACGTGTTCGCGTTCAACTCGCCGCCGAAGACCGACTGGTAGAACGCGAAGGCGGCGGCGGCATCGCCTCGGAAGGACAGGTACGGGCTCATGTTTGCAGTCATGGGCACACGCTACGACGGACCTCTGACAACGAACAACGTGTCAGGCTGGGGCATGCAGGAGGACCGACGGCGAGTATGGCCCCGCATGCTCGCCTGGCTGATCGTCCTCACGGTGATCTTCCTCGGCGCCTACTACGCACTCACCGGGTACCTCGCCTATCGCGATCTGCAGTCCGCCCGCTCGGAGTTGATGAGCGCGCGGGATATCGCGACCGTCTCGCCGGGACATGCGCAACTGTCGGTGGCGAACGCCACCGCCTCCGCCCAAGCCGCCCCCGAGCGCTTGGACGGGCCGCTGTGGTCGCTGCTCATCGCGATCCCGGTGGTAGGTGATTCGCCTGAAGCCGCCCGAGAACTCACGGGCGCCTTCGCCGACGCCATGACCGGTCTGGAGCCGCTGGTGGACGACATGGACCTCCTGTTGGCCAGCGCGCTGGTGGCACCGGGCGGCCTGCAAGCGGATCCGATCGAGGTCGCGGCTCCCGATGCGCGCGCCGCCCTACCCAAGATCGAGGCCGCCCAGCGACGCCTCGGCGCCATTGCACTGGATGGCGCAGTCCTGCCGCAGATCCGCGATGCGACCACCGAGTTGCAGGACCAACTCGAACTGGTCCACGCCGCCCTGGCGTCGGTCGCCTCCGATGCGTGAACTATCGCGATTCCAGCCGCAGCGCGCGTCGCCCTAACTCACCGGCACATCGGCGTTCTCGTCGGCGCTGGCCAGGAACTGCGACTGGTAGAGGTCGTAGTAGAAGCCCTGCGCCGCCATCAACTCCTCGTGCGTGCCCTTCTCCACGATGCTTCCCTCATCCATGACCAGGATCATGTCCGCGTCGCGGATCGTGCTGAGCCGGTGGGCGATCACGAACGACGTCCGGCCCTGCCGCAGTTGCGCCATGGCCTGCTGGATCAGGACTTCCGTGCGGGTGTCGACCGAACTCGTGGCCTCGTCGAGGATCAGGATCGGCCGGTTGGCCAGGAACGCGCGGGCGATCGTCAACAACTGCTTCTCACCCGCGGACAGGTTAGACGCCTCGTCGTCCAGCAGCGTGTCGTAGCCGTCCGGCATCGTCCGTACGAAGTGGTCGACTCGGGCGGCCCGGGCGGCGTCGAGGATCTGCTCCTCCGTGGCGCCGGGCAGGCCGTAGCCAATGTTGTCGCGGATCGTGCCCGCGAACAGCCAGGTGTCCTGCAGCACCATTCCGAAGCAGCGACGGACATCGTCGCGCTGCATATCCATGGTGGACACCCCGTCCAGCAGAATCGCCCCGGAATCGACGTCGTAGAACCGCATCAGCAGGTTGACCAGCGTCGTCTTGCCGGCGCCGGTCGGGCCCACGATGGCCACGGCTTCACCCGGGTCGACCTCCAGGTCCAGGCCCTCGATCAGCGGCTTGTCCTCGCTATAGCGGAAGCTGACGTTGCGGAACTCGACGTGGCCCTGCGGCCGCTTCGTCCCGGAGGTGCCCTCGTCCACCGTCTGCTCCTGCGCGTCCAGCAACTCGAAGACCCGCTCGGCCGAGGCGATCCCGGACTGCAGCAGGTTGGTGATCGACGCCAGTTGCGTGATCGGCATCGTGAACTGCCGGGAGTATTGGATGAACGCTTGCACGTCGCCCAGGCTCATCGTGCCGCTGGCCACCCGGATGCCACCGATCACGGCGATCGCGACGTAGTTGAGGTTCGCGATGAACATCATCGCGGGCTGGATGATGCCGGAGATGAACTGCGCGCGGAAACTGGCCGCGTACATCCGCTCGTTGGCGTCGTCGAACTCCTCGATCGCGCGGCCCCGATGGCCGAAGACCTTGACCAGTTCGTGGCCGGTGAACATCTCCTCGATGTGCCCGTTGACCTTCCCGGTCCACTTCCACTGCCCGACGAACTGGCCCTGCGAGCGCTTGGCGATGAACAGCGTGACAAAGAACGACAGCGGGACGGTCAGCAGGGACACCAGCGCCAGCAGCGGCGAGATCCAGATCATCATGCCCAGCACGCCGATCACCGTCATGATGCTGGTGATCGCCTGGGTCATGGTCTGCTGCATCGTCGTTGCGATGTTGTCGATGTCGTTGGTCACCCGGCTGAGCAGATCGCCGCGCGGGTGGGAGTCGAAGTACTTCAGCGGCAACCGGCCCAGCTTGACGTCGACGTCCTCGCGCAACCGGTACATCGTGCGCTGGGTGACGCCGGCCATCAGGTAGTTCTGACCCCAGGAGAACACCGAACTCACGAAGTACACGACGATCACCAACGCGATGATCCGGCCGAGTTTCGTGAAGTCCACCCCGTCGGTCAGGGTCATGGCGGACAACATGTCCGCGAGCTGGTTCTCACCGCGGGCGCGCAGGCCCTCGATCGCCTGCTGCTGGCTGATACCGGCCGGGAGTTGCTTGCCGACTACGCCGGCGAAGATGACGTTGGTCGCCTGTCCGAGCAGCCACGGTCCGAGGACGGCGAAGAACACGCTCACTACTGCCAGGCCCAGGACGACCGCGATGACTATGCGCTCTGGGCGCAGGCGGTGCAGCAACCGGTTGAACGTGGCCTTGAAGTTCTTGGCCTTCTCGGCCGGCAGTTGCATGCCGAGCCCGCCAGGGCCCCCGCCCATGGGCCCGCCGGGCCGGGGGCCGGGTCGGTTCATCGCCACGAGATCACCCCGCCGCTTCCGCTGCCGTCAGCTGGGAGTACACGATCTCCTGGTAGGTCTCGCAGGTGTCCATCAGCTCGCTCGTGCGTGCCGACCCCGACCACCCGTCCGCCATCGAGCACCACGATCTGGTCGGCGTTGCGGATCGTGCTCACCCGCTGCGCGACGATGATCACGGTGGCGTCGTGGGTGCGCCGGGCCAGGGCCGCGCGCAGCCTGGCGTCGGTCGTGTAGTCCAGCGCCGAGAACGAGTCGTCGAAGATGTAGATGGGGCAGCCTCGAATCAGTGCCCGGGCGATGCTCAGCCGCTGCCGCTGACCGCCCGAGACGTTGGTCCCGCCCTGGTCGATGGGGGCTTCGAGTTGCTCGGGCATCTCCTGCACGAAACCGGCCTGCGCGATGCCGAGTGCGTCCCACACCTGGTCGTCGCTGGCATCGGGGTTGCCGAATCGCACATTCGACCCGACCGTGCCGCTGAACAGGAACGCCTTCTGCGGCACCAGCCCGAGGTAGGTCCACAGGTCTTCCTGTGCGTAGTCGCGCACGTCGACGCCGTCCACGCGTACAGACCCGGAGGTCACGTCGTACAACCGCGGGATGAGGTTGATCAACGTCGTCTTGCCGGCACCGGTCGAGCCGACGATCGCGGTGACCTCCCCGGGTCGCATGGTGAGATTGACGTCGGACGAGCACTGGATCCTCGGCACCCGGGTAGCGGAACTCCACGTCCCGGAACTCCACGACGCCGCGGCGTTGCGGCGGCAGATCGGGCGGCGACCGGGTCGATGACCTTCGGTTCGGTATCCAGCACCGCGGCGATGCGCTCGGCCGATGCCGCCGCCCGCGGCACCATCACCATGAGCATGACGGCCATCATCACGCTGAACAGGATCTGCATGATGTAGCTCAGGAATGCCGTGAGGTCGCCGATCTGCATCGAACCGTCGTCCACGAAGTGGCCGCCGAACCAGATGATCGCCACGCTCGACAGGTTCATGATCAGCATCAGCGCGGGCATCGTGATCGCGAACAACCGCGTCACGCGCAGGGCCGTGTCCGTCAGATCGGCGTTGGCGTCGGCGAACCGGTCCTGCTCGTGCTCGGTGCGCACGAACGCACGGATCACGCGGATGCCGGTGAGGTTCTCGCGCAGCACCGCGTTGATCTTGTCGATCTTCACCTGCATGACCCGGAACAGGGGTACGGCCTGCCACAGCAAGACGCCGACCACCAGACGCCATGACCGGGATCACAACCAGCAGCAGCATGGAGAGTTTCATGTCCGTGCGCAGCGCCATAATCACGCCGCCGATTGCTGTGAGCGGCGCGGCGATCATCATGGTCAGACCCATCAGCACGAGCATCTGCACCTGCTGCACGTCATTGGTGGTACGGGTGATCAGCGACGGTGCGCCGAACTCGTTGACCTCGCGCAGGCTGAACCGCTCGACGCTGCGGAACAGCCCGCCCCGGACATCGCGGCCGAACGCCATCGACGTGCGGGCAGCGAAGTACACCGCGACGATCGAGATCAGTGCCAGTCCGGCTGACAGCCCGAGCATGATGGCGCCCGTGCGCACGATGTAGCCGATGTCGCCGGTCACCACCCCGTTGTTGATGATGTCGGCGTTCAGGAAGGGCAGGTAGAGGTTCGCGATCACTTGCAACGTCGTGAGAACGGCCACGATCACCAGCGCGGACCGGTACGGCCGCAGGAACCGGGAGATCAGTGGAAGCACCGCTCAAGAGTACGCCCGCCGGGTGCCCCGAGCTTCGCTGGTTTCGGTGCCTAACTCGACGTTAGATGGCACGTGAGACACCGAAACCATCCACAGATGTCTTCCACCGAACCCCGGCTGACACGTGAGCCACCGACGATGATGCGGTGCCTTCCCGCCTCACCCCGCTGATGCGCCAACTGCTGGTCGCGCAGGACAACGTCATCGCCCTGAGGCAGCTCCCTGGCGCACAACGGCGCAGCGTGCGGCGAGCAGCCGAGATTGGTGAATGGCGGGCCCTGTCCTGGCAGGTGTACCTCGCCTCACCGAATGCTGCTTCACGCCAGCAACTGCTCTGGGCGGCCGTCCTCCACGGCGGACCGGGCGCAAGGCTGTGCGGCCGCAATGCCCTCGTTCTGCATGGGTGGAACCAGGAACTGAAATCCCCTTACGACGTGCTCATCCCACACGCCGTGCAACCGAAGCGCCCGCCCGAGTGGCTGCGACTGCATCGCACAGTCCGCGAGATCAGCGGCCCTGCAGCAACCCCAGCCCGAACCTCACCGCACGTCGCCACCGTCCATGCAGCTGCCTGGGCGGATACCGACCGCGCCGCGCTGTTCGTCGTCATCTCTTCGCTGCAGCAGCGGCTCACCTCAGTCCGACACTTGCTCAGCAGCGTTGACGCGATGCCGAAGCTGCGAAGACGGGCGCTGATCGTGGAGGCGGCGAAGGAGTATGCCGACGGCGTACAGAGCCTCAACGAACTGGACTTCGGGAGATGGTGCCAGCGCTTCGACCTGCCCGTTCCGATCCGGCAGACTCGGGTGCGCGATGCTGCCGGCCGGCTGCGCGCTCTGGATGTCGAGTTCAGAACCGCATCCGGGGAGTCGCTGCGATTGGAGATTGAGGGGCTGCATCACCTGGACCCGGCGCAGTACTTCGCCGACATCACTCGGCACAACGACTTGGCCGTGGTTCGGGCTGGCATGTCGCTGCGGGTGACGACCTGGCATTTGCGCCACGAGGGAGCGGCGTTCGCTTCGGTCCTGCGGCAAGCGCTGGCCTTCTAGATGATTTCGGTGCCTAACTCGACGTTAGATGGCACGTGAGACACCGAAACCCCCGAAGCTCCCCGCCCAGGACTCGAACCTGGAACGACTGGACCAAAACCAGTTGTGTTGCCGATTACACCAACGGGGATCGCCAGGTGTCAGGGTATCGCGGGGCTATTCGGTCACGATCCGCGCGCCGTGCGCGGGACCGCTGGCCACCTTGGTCTCCCGGCACAAACCCGTGGTCGTCAGCATCACCGCGAGTTCCAGGCCGTGTTCGTGATTGTGCGCCAGGAAGACCGTCGTCGGCCCGCTGCCGGAAACCATTGCCCCCAGCGCTCCAAAGTCCCGGCCAGCCTCGAGCAGCATGTCGAGCTCGGGCATCAGCGAGATCGCCGGGCGCTGCAGATCGTTGTGCAAGCAGGCGCCGATGGACTCCACGTCACCCGAGCGCAACGCCAGCAGCAAGTCCTTGGGCATGACCGGAGCGGGGACATCGTCACCGGCCATCTTGTCGAACCGCTTGTAGACCTTCGGCGTGCTCAGTTCCCCGAAGGAAGCCGCCACCACCCAGGTAAGCGATCCGCTGGTGAGTACAGGTGTGAGCACCTCGCCGCGAGACGATCCCAGTGCGGTGCCGCCCTGCAGGCAGAACGGCACGTCCGAACCGAGCTCGGCGGCGAGCTCCAACAACTCGCCGTGGCTGGCGGGGCTGCCCCAGATCGAGTTGCAGGCCAGCAAAGCCCCAGCGGCATCCGTGGAGCCGCCAGCCATGCCACCTGCGACCGGAATGTTCTTGCTCAGGCTGATCTGCGCACCCCACTGCACGTCGAAGCGCTCCTGCAGCAACGCGGCCGCTCGCAGCGCGAGGTTCTCCGGACCGGTGGGGATGTACCGGGCGTCGGTCTCCAGCGACAGGTCGTCGGCGCGCTGGACGAACATCTCGTCCTGCAGATCCAGCGCCTGGAACACGGTCACGAGTTCGTGGTAGCCGTCCGGCCGGACCGGGCCCACGGACAAATGCAGGTTGATCTTCGCCGGCGAGACGACCATCGCCGTTCCTGCGGGGGGCACCATCTCAGGCTATGGGCGGAGCATGGCCGACTTCGCGCTGGCGAGCGCCTCGAACTGCTCGACCGTCAACGATTCGCCGCGCGCGGTCGGCGACAGCCCGGCCCGTTCGAGCACGAGCACGGCATCCAGCGGTGCCGCCCACGCACGCAAGGCGCTGCGCAGCATCTTGCGCCGCTGTGCGAATGCCGCGTCAACCGCTGCGAACGTCGCCTCTTGCAACTCCGGCCGCGCCACCTCGTGCCGCTGGAAAGCCACGAGCCCGGACTGCACATTCGGCGCCGGCCAGAAGACGTCGGCGCCCACCTTGCCGGCGTTGCGGGTCGTCGCCCACCAGTTCACTTTTGCAGTGGGCACCCCGTAGACGCGCGAACCCGGCCGGGCAGTCAGACGCTCGGCGACCTCCTGCTGCACCATGACGAGACCGGATTCGATGGTCAGCCACCGCTCCAGCACATTCAGCAGAATCGGCACCGCCGTGTTGTAGGGCAGGTTCGCGACGAAGCGGGTCGGATGATCCGCAGGTTGCATCGCGACCGCGTCCTCGCATCGGACCTGCAAGCGGGTGGCAGCTTCTGCATCGAAGTCGGCGACTGTTCGGGGAAGCTGGTCAGCCAACCGGCGATCGATCTCGACAGCCTGCACGCGGGCACCGGTCTCCAGAAGCGCCAGCGTCAGGGAACCCAGACCTGGACCCACCTCCAGCACGAGATCGTCGGCAGTCACCCCCGCGGCAATCTTGCGGACAGTGTTGGGATCGATGACGAAGTTCTGCCCGAGCCGCTTGGTCGGCGTGAGACCCAGTTCGGCGGCCAGCGCCCGCACCTGGGCCGGCCCGAGCGTGGCCATCAGAGGGCGAACGCCGCGACCGTGTTGGCCCGCACGTCCTGGCACAACTTGCCCAGGTCGGCGCTGAGCGTTTCGGCCATGAAGCGCATCGTGTGCGGGATCAGGTAGGAGCCGTTCGGCTTTCCGCGGTGTGGAACTGGCGCCAGGAACGGCGCATCGGTCTCCACCAGGATCCGCTCCCGCGGCACGACGGCCAATGCCTCCCGCAGATCAGCGGCGTTCTTGAACGTCACAACACCGGCGAACGAGCAGTACCAGCCGCGCTCGGTCACGGCCCGGGCGAAGTCGGCGTCGCCGCTGAAGCAGTGCATCACCACCCGCTGTGGCGCGCCTTCGTCGTCCATCACGCGCAAGATGTCGGCGTGCGCGTCCCGGTCGTGGATCACCAGCGTCTTGTCCAGCGCCTTGGCCAGCGCGATGTGCGCGCGGAACGACTGCTCCTGCGCCGCGCGTCCCTCGGGTTCGGTCCGGAAGAAGTCCATGCCGGTCTCGCCCACCGCGACCACCCGATCGTCGGCGGCCAGGTCGGCGATGACCTGCATCGCAGCAGCCAGATCCGGGACCCGCGGCGCCTCGTTGGGATGCAGGGCGACAGCCGCGCGAATCTGGAACCACTCGCCGGCCAGCCGCACGGACTCCCGTGAACTCGGCAGGTCGACGCCGACCTGGATGACCCCGTCGATGCCCACCGCCTCGGCCGCGCTCAACGCAAGCTCCACCTCGACTCCGGGCTCGCCGGTCCGTCCTTGCGCCCCGATGTCCAGGTGACAGTGACTGTCGATTACCGGATAGGGCAAAGGCTCCGGCAGCGCCGGGTAGCCCTCCGGCAGCCTCACGCAGTCTCCAGCCGCGGGAAACAGCGCCGCGCCTTTGGTGACCGTCGAGCCCGGCGCCAGCTGACCCCACGTCGCAACCGTGGTCACGTTCTGACCGTCCAGCGGTTCCGGTGCCCCGAGTTGCTGCCATAGCGCCTCGCAGGTCGCCGGCATGACCGCGTGATACAGCACTGCAATGGCCCGCAGCGACTCGCAGATCGTGTAGAGCACGGTGTCCAGCCGCTTCGCGTCGCCCGGCTCCTTGGCAAGCACCCACGGCTGCTGCTCTGTCACGTACACGTTGACCGCGTCGACGAACTCCTTGACCCGCAGGATGCCGCCGCTGAAGTCCAGCCGCAGCATCGCGGCGTCGGCCTCTTCGGCACAAGCGACCAGCAGTTCCTGCAGCGCGAGGTCGGCGTTGGTGTACTCCCCCGGCTCGGGCAGCACGCCTTCGCGGTACTTGCCCACCATTGCCGTCGCGCGGCTGGCAAGGTTGCCCAGGCCGTTGGCCAACTCCGCGGTGTAGCGGGCGGCCATGTCCTCCCAGGAGAACGAGCCGTCCTGGCCGAACTGGATCGCGCGCAGGAAGTAGTAGCGGAAGGCGTCGGTGCCGAAGTCGTCGGTGATCTGTTGCGGAGAGATCCCGGTGAGCTTGCTCTTGCTCATCTTCTCCCCGCCCACCAGCAGCCAGCCGTGCGCGAACACCTTCTCGGGCAGGGGCAGACCGGCGGCCATCAGCATCGCCGGCCAGTACACCGCGTGGAAGCGGAGGATGTCCTTGCCCACCAAGTGCACGTTCGCCGGCCAGATGCCGTCGAACTTGGCCTCGTCCTGGCCGTAGCCGATCGCCGTGATGTAGTTCAGCAGCGCGTCGAACCAGACGTAGACAACCTGCTTCTCATCCCACGGCAGCGGGATGCCCCAGCCGACGCTGGAACGCGACATCGAGATGTCCTCCAGCCCCTGCTTGATGAAGGAGACCACCTCGTTGTAGGCACTGCGCGGTTCCACGGCTTCCGGGTGCCGCTCATAGTGCTCGAGCAGTGCCTCTTGAAAGGCCGCGAGCTTGAAGAAGTAGTTGGACTCGTGCAGCATCTCGACCGGCCGATCGTGGATCGGGCACTTGCCGTCGATGAGATCCCCGGGCCGCTTGAACTCCTCACACCCCACGCAGTACGGGCCCTCGAAGTTCGCCTCGTAGACGTAGCCGTTGTCGCGCAGGGTCTCCCAGAACCGCTGCACCCCGATCCGGTGGCGGTCACTGGTCGTCCGGATGAAGTCGTCGGTGCGGGCGTTGATCGTCTGCAGCACCGGCTTCCAGTGCTCCTCGACCAGGCGGTTGGACCACTCGATCGGTTCCACGCCGTTCTCGCGGGCGGTGCGCTCGACCTTGGTCCCGTGCTCGTCGGTGCCGGTCAGGTAGAAGACGTTCTCCTGTCGCTGCCGGTGCCAGCGGGTCAGCACGTCCCCGGCCACCGTCGTGTAGGCGTGACCGATGTGCGGGGCGTCGTTGACGTAGTAGATGGGCGTCGTGACGTAGAACGCCTTGGGCATGTGGGACTCCTGGGTGGACTGGCGTCCAGTTTACGCAGGGGGCCCGGCGGTACGTTTGGGCCCGTTTGTTCGCTTTGCCCCCGGAGCCTCAGCAGGCGAAGTGAGCATTCGGGCTCAAACGCTGGGCGCTAGGCCCAGCCGAACACCAGCGGGAAGGCCGCCACGACGACGGCTGCCCAGACCCCGAAGACCGGCAGGTAGGTCGTCTGCCAGCGCTCGCAGTCCGCGAAGGACCGGCGGCCGCGCAGGAAGCCGATGCTGAGCCACGCTGCCCAGCCCAGGTTGATCAGCAGCAACAGGTTCAAGCCCAGCGCCGCGACCTTGTTGGGGGTCGCCCCGAACTCCGCGATTCGGCTCGACATGGCGAACAGCATCAGCGCATCGACGACCAGCGCGAGCGCGATGAGCGCGAACTGCATCCGATCGAACCAGCCCGGCGGCCGCAGGGGCTCGCGGGCGGACAGCGCGTAAAGCACAAGGCCCAGCACGAGCACGAGGATGAGGTCGGCCAGGATCAGCAGACTCCGATCGGCTCGCACAAGATCCCCGGAGGCGATCAACGCGACGCAATAAGCCGCAAGCAGCAGCGTGGTGAGCGGCGTGAACACAGCCGTCAGGACGGGGGCGATGTTCTCGACCACATTCTGTTTCGATTCGACCAGCCAGGCCGCGATGACGACCGCGCCGGCAGCCCCGCACGGCAGCACCCAAGCGCTCAGCCACGTTTGCACGTCGATGCCAATCGCCTGGAACCCGGCAGCGGCCAGCATCATCAACACGCCGCCGCCCAATGCGAGCAGGGTGTAGTAGACCACCCACTCACCGGTGAACCGGATGAGATCCATGCGACGGGGATGGTCACGCCACTGGCCACCGACATAGGCCAGACCGACGATGAACCACAAAAACACCGGCACGTGTATGGCCACGAGGATCTGCATGTCCCCCTCGGCGACCAGCGGGTAGCTGTTGACCAGAACCGCTGCCGCCGCGAAAGCCCCAATCACCGCAGCCGTCGTGCGGCCACTCGCCCGGCGTTGCCACAGGAAGTAGGCGGCGAGGAAGGGCAGCACCAGCAGCGCGGCGTTGAGCACGTAGAACTGCGCCGTCGCCCCGAACAGCGACGGAATCTTGACGGCCACCGCAGCGGCCACGGCCAGACCGATGGCCACGGGAAGCGTGCGGGGCGTGGTCGCGGTCGGGCCGAGGACGAGTTGCTTCCACAACCGTTCGGAATGCTCGCGCGCAAACTCCTGGGACACGTCATCGACCTGCCCGATCCGGCCGACCGCGATCAGGAACGCCTCGTCCTCGGTCAGTCCGGCCGCACGCAGGTCGTCGATCTGGTCACGCAGATGCGCCTCGAGTTCGTCGACGTCGTCGGGCCGGATGGCCGGGTGGCGCTGCAGGTAGTCCCGCCACTGCTCGATCTGGGCGTTCATGCCAGCACCGCCCTCGGCAGTTGCAGCCCCCTGAGTGCCTTGTCCACCACGTCCCATTGCCGCTGCCGTTCGCGAAGAGCCTCCCGGCCGGTGGCGGTGATCGCGTACACCCGCCGGCGGCGGCCGTTGTCGGCGCGGTCCCAGGCGGCTTGCACGTGTCCCAGCCGTTCGAGCCGGTGCAGCAGCGGGTAGAGCATTCCGTCGGTCCAGTCCAGCTCGCCGGCGGACAGCTCCCGGATCTGCTTGAGGATCGCGTACCCATAGGACGATCCGTCATTGAGGATTCCGAGTACCAGCGGTGTGGCGGATGCGGCCACGAGGTCCTTGTCGATGCGCACGGGGCGCCTCCTTACCTAGAACTGCAAGGTAAGCATACCTCGCGCTGTTAGGTATGCGCGACAGGCGTCTGGGCAGGCTGGCTGACCGAGCAGGTGGGCCGCTACCGGCGGGCGGTCAGTGCCGTGGCCCAGGAGTTGGGCTGTGACTGGCATACCGTCAACGACACCGTGATCGGCTACGGCCAGCAGCTGGTTGATGACCCCGACCGGATCGGGCAGGTGCACGCGATCGGGATGGACGAAACGCTGTTCCACCGTCACGGGACCTACCGCAAACAGCGGTGGGCAACCACCTTCGCTGACGTGTCCGGGCACCGGCTGCTCGATATCACCGAAGGCAGGGACACCGAATCGGTGATCGGCTGGCTGGAACAACGCCCCCAGTCCTGGCTCGAGGCGATCACGGTCGGCACCCTGGACATGGCCTGCTCGTATCGCAGCATCTACCGCCAAATCCTGCCCCAGGCCACGCTGGTGGTCGACCCGTTCCACCTGGTCAAACACGCCAACCAGTGCCTGGACCGGGTCCGCTGCGCCATCCAGAACCAGACACTGGGTCACCGCGGCCACAAACACGACAACAAACTTCCTCCCGTGCACCTTCCCGTCATCGGTGCAGGTTCATGCGACCCGTGCAGGTTCGGGCGTCCAGAACCGCAACCTGCGGCTTCTCATCCTGCACGAGACTGCACGCCTGACCCGAGCGTGCACGCCCTAGACGTCCTCGATGTGGGGAACCAGCTTCTCCAGCGTCTTCTCCAGCGCGGCCGCCACCCGCTGCAGTGTCTGGCGCACCTCCGGTGGCCCCTCGACACTGCCGGCGAACGTCGCGGCCTCGTCCAGCCGTTCCGCGAACCGCATCCAGGCGACTCTCCGGTGCGGCAGCAGGAAGTTCGCCCGGTAGGCGAGCTGGAAGTTGGCACCAGCCGTCAACCCAGGGGCATCGGGGCCGACCGGCAACGTCGCGAGCAGCCCGCCCAGCGGCTTTATCGCCCCGAACATCAGGCCCACAGC
This sequence comes from Candidatus Nanopelagicales bacterium, assembly GCA_037045455.1. GTDB lineage: Bacteria > Actinomycetota > Actinomycetes > S36-B12 > UBA10799 > JADKAV01. Next base: position 122,811 of record JBAOIN010000009.1, read on the forward strand.
AGCGTCAGCCATGACCCGCAGCTGCTCGGAGCTTTCGTGCCCGAACGCGAAGTACCGGCACACCATCTGCAGGATCAGGTCGTTGACCACGTTGAACAGGTCGGAGACGGCGGCCGTGGTGGGGTCGGTGATCAGTGGGCCGGACAGCGGCTCGCCCTCCACCGTGCGCACAACGGCGGCGGACACGGGATGCGCGGGCCGGAAGTCCGGATCAGCCGCGGACAACGCCCGGTACTCGTCGAGCACCTCCTGGAACCGCCCGAAGTGGGAGCCCGCAACGTCGGCCGTGGCCCCCTCCCCCTGCTCCACGATCACCTGCAGGACGGCCAGTGCCGACTCCAAGTCGTGCACAGGCTGCAGGTGCGGCCAGCCGAACGCATCAGCCGCCGCTTGCGCCCAGGGCGGCCCGATGAACAACCCGTCCTCCCCCAGTTGCTCGGCAAGATCGCGCAAGGCGTCACCCAACGCGCCGTACAACTGCCCCTGGGTCAGGAATGCCTGCGGACGCGGCTGCAACTCACTGGCGGCCATCGGCGGCGGCTGCTCGCCGTCATGGACGAACGTGACGCCGTCCGGAACATCCACGCCCATCGCCCGCTCGAAGTACACGAAATGCGCCAACGCCTCCTCGCCGAAGGGCAGCAGCGCGAATTGCACCGACGGCGGGTAGCCCTTGGCACGGTGTGGGAAGTTGGGCCGCGCGACGAAGGGCGCCGAACCGATCGCGGTCAACAGGTTGTTGACCATCGCCCAGTGCATCATCTCCTCAGCGGCGATCTCCAGCAGCGTGCGCTGCCACCTGCCGACCGCTTCCAACTGCTCGGTGGTCAACCCCGGACCGGGAGTTGTGCGCAAACTGAATGCCGCGTAGAGGTACTGGGCCATTGCCAAGTGCTCGATCTCGGCGGCCTGGCACAGCAGGTAGGACAGTTCCTTGCGGTGGTGAACGACGATCGGGGGCGACGTCACCATCCGCGGATGGGCCCGGTGATGGTGACGTGGAACGGCCCGTCGGCGGTCTTCCCCTCGAACTCGCAGGTCGAGACCTTGGCAGGTGCCGGGCCGGGCCGGGTGTAGACCTCACCGGGGCCGAGGTGTCGGGCCTTCAGGCCCTCGCCGGCGATCGTGATCGTGTAGGGGAACAGCCATTTGCCCGTGAACCGCCGCGTGCTGGAGTCCCACAAACTCATGGGGAAGAACAGGAACGGCGTGCGTGGCGTCGTGGTCACGTTCTTCAACTGGCTGGGCTCGCCTGGGCACCCACCCACCAGCGTCAAACCTTGCAAGGACCCGTCCGTGGCCGGGGTCTTGCTATGGGCCGTTGCGGGTCCAGTGAGCAGGGGAACGGCCAGGGCGGCAGCGGCAACGGACGCAGCGATCGGACGAATCATGTCAGGCGCACTCCTTCGTCGGCAGACGGGCCTGTACCCGCGTGAGTGTGAGCCATACCTCCGAATTGCCAGGGATGATCGGCAACGAGCGGGGAATAAGTCGGGTCACACCGGGGTATGGAATGGCATGGCCCCGCTGCCCACCGGGACGCTCACGCTGCTGTTCAGCGACATAGAGGGATCCACGTCGATGCTGCGCGGGCTCGGACCCTTGTGGGGCGAGGCGCTGTCCACCCAGCGGCGGATCCTGCGCTCGGCGTTCGAGCGGCACGACGGGCACGAGATGGGCACCGAAGGCGACAGCTTCTTCGTGGTGTTCACGTCGGCTCAGGAGGCGCTGGCCGCCGCCGTCGAGGCGCAGCGGGAGTTGCAACAACATGCCTGGCCGGGCGGTACTCCCCTGCGCGTGCGGATGGGTCTGCACACCGGTGAACCGCAGCGCCACGAGGACGGCTATATCGGGATGGACGTCCATCGGGCCGCCCGGATCGCCGCCACCGCGCATGGCGGCCAGATCGTGCTGTCCTCCTCGACACAGGCGCTGGTGGGCAGCACAGAATGCCAACTGCGCGACCTCGGATGGCATCGCCTCAAGGACCTGCCCGAACCAGAGCACCTGTTCGACGTCACCGGCTCCGGCTTGGCCGACGAGCATCCGGCGCTGCGCAGTCTGGGCACCCGCGCCAGCCTTCCCACCTACTCCACCGCACTGGTCAGCCGTAGCCGAGAGGTCGCGGAGTTGTGCGACGTCGTGCAGCGCGTGCGCCTGGTCACGCTGACCGGCACCGCCGGCACCGGCAAGACCCGGCTGGCAGTGGCCGTCGCCAGCGAGTTGCAGGGCCGACTGGGCGGCGACATCCACTTCGCCGATCTGCACACCGCCGACCGCGCGGCCTTGATGTGGTCGGGCATCGCCGAGGCGGTGGGGGCCACTGGGGATTCCGAGCAGACGCCGGAGGAACGCACGCTGTCCTTCCTGGCCGAGCGGGACGTCGTGCTCGTCCTGGACAACCTCGAGCAGATCGTGGGGGCCGACATGGTCGTCAGCCGGCTGCTGGACGAGGTTCCACGCGGCCGCATCGTGGCAACGTCCCGGCGACCGCTGCACCTGGTCGACGAGTACCAGTACCCGGTATCGCCGTTGCCCGTGCCGGACGAGCCGGTGGCGACCGGCGCCGTGGAACTGTTCGTGCAACGAGCCCGGATGGTCAAGCCCACGTTCCAACTCACCGCCACAAACGCCCCGCATGTCCTGGCCCTCTGCCGCAGGCTGGACGGACTGCCGCTGGCGATCGAACTGGCGGCCGCCCGCTCCCGGCTACTGAGCCCCAAGGCGCTGCTGGAACGGATCGATGACTGGCTTGGCGATGCCGCGCCGCTGACTCGCAAGGCCGGCCGCCAGCGCACACTGCGCGCCGCGATCTCGTGGAGTTATGACTTGCTCGACGAACACGACCGGAGGGTGTTCCGGCAACTGGGCGTCTTCTCCAGCCGGTTCGACCTCGACGCGGTGGGTGAAGTGCTCGGCGACGCCGACCGCGATCCGCTGGACATCGTGGCCCACCTGGTCGACGTCAGTCTCGTCGAGATCGTCGACGGCCCGGACGGCGAACCCATGATCTTCCTGCTGGAGACGATGCGGCAGTACGCTCGGGAGTTGCTGCACGAATCCCCGGAGTACGACCAGATCCGGCTGGCGCACGCCCGCTGGTGTCACCGTACGGCTGCCGAGATTTGCGCCCTTCTGCACGGTCCCCGGCAGATGAGTGCGTTGGACCGGATGAAAGCAGTGGAGGAGGACATCCGCTCAGCGCTGGACTGGTGTCTGGCACCCAGCACCGGCCCGATCGGGGAGCGCGCCGAGTGCGGGTTCGCACTTCTGGAGCCCATGGACGCTTACTGGTATCGCTTCGGGTACGTCGCCGAGGGCCGCGGCTGGCACGACCGGGCTTTGGCTTTGCTCGCGGCGGGAGAGGTGCCCGACCTCCCCGAGGTGGTCGACGCCCTGCACGGCCACGGCGTGCTAGCCCTGCAGCAGCAGGACTTGAGCACGGGTGAGGAGGCGCTGGAACGAGCGCTGGCGATGGCACATCGTCTTGGCGACCTCTCTCGGGAGGCGCGTGAGCTCAACAGCCTGGGCATCGCGCGCCGGGAGGGGGGTGACGTGACCTCGGCGCGAGAGCTCATCGAGCGCAGCCTGGAACTGGCCCGCCAGATCCAGGACCCGCATCGGGAGGCCACAGCGCTCACCAACGTCGTGCACATTCACATGGATCTCGGAGACTACGATGCCGCGGTGGAAGCGGCGCGCCGGGCGGTGGCCGCCGACTCCGCGCTCGGCGATCCCTGGGGGGTGGCGATCAATCAGAGCAACCTCGTCGTCGCGTTGCTGCACGCCCAGGGGCCGCGGCCGGCCTTCGAGGCATTACGGGGAGTGCTGTCGGACGCGGTCGCGCTGGAGGACGTCGAGTTGGCGATCGACGTGATCGAGACCTCGGCGGCCGTGTGGGCCGGGCTGGGCGAGCCACAGCGCGCGGCCACGCTACTTGGCAGTGCGCAGGCGCAGCGCGAGGCCGTCGGCATTCCGCGGGCGAGGCCGAATCAGACGCTGCTGGACCGGTTCGTGGAGCCGGCCCGCGCTTCCCTGCCCTCACCGATGTGGCAGCGGGCCGCCGATCGTGGCGCCTTACTGACGCTGGAGGACGCGGCGTCCGAGGCGCTCGGAAACATGCCAGTGGCCGGTGCCCACCCTGGCTGAGCCTGCATAAGTTCCCGCTCAGCGGGTAATTTCCTCCGCGAGGAGGAGCCATGGACGCATTGCAGCAATGGTGGGACGGCTTGAGCGACGAGGACCGCGCCGAGGCCCAGGAGGCTCGCAAGACCCGCCGTCTGAGCCCCAAACTGGAGGGTTCCCTGCGAGACGCTGGCGTGCTCGACGAGCGCAAGCATTCCAAGGGCAGCCTGCCCGGCGATGTCGAGACGTTCCTCAAAGCCCGCCACTGATCCGTGGCTCTGACCCTGGCCCAGTTGTGGGGGTGGCTTTCCGACGACCGCGTCGATGACGGCTTGCTCGAATGGCCGCCGGATGTCGGCGCGTTGACGGCGGTGCTGCTCGAACGGACCCACGCCTTCCGGTTCGTGGTCTCCCCGCCCGCCGGTGGCACGTGGCCGCCCGCGGACTTCAGCTCCCGGGTATCGCAGGCCGCCGCGCAATGGCGGCAAGCAACCGAAGGTGACGCGGAGATTCCGGCGCTTGTGCAGCAGAACTGGGACACACTGTTCGCCCGTCTCGATACCCCGATCGCGGACATCGGCTCCGGCCGCGACTGGCAGGCCTGCGAGGCGGCACTGATACTGCATGCAATCGCCGACGAGGTGTGGGCCGATCCCGGCACGGTCTTCCGCGCGCAGGCTCTGGAACGTCTCGCGGGCACCGGCTCGCTGGCCACCTTCCCCCGCGATCGGGTCGCACATCTGCCGAAGTCCCGGACCACGTCCGTCGGCATCACCCACCGTTCCCTGTCGCGCTATACCTGCACAACCACGGATGACATCGGCGTCGTCTGGGACCGGGCTCCGCTGCGCAGACCGGACCGCGGGCCGATCCGCCGCCATGCCAACATCCTGCTGCTGCCCTGGCCGCTGCGGATCAGTCAGGCAGACTTCGTCCCCGTGCCCGGCTCGGTGCAACGCCCGGAGCGCGAGCCGTTCGGCTTCTTCACCTATGAACCGTCCGAACCGCTGGACCTGGGACTGGTCGACGCACTGCTGGACGCAGCCGCGGAGGAAGCCGACGCCGTCGATGTGGTGGTACTGCCGGAGGGTCGCCTCGACCCTGCGCAGATCACCGCCCTCGAGGATCTGCTCGCCCGCCGCGGCGTACCGATGCTGGTGACCGGCATGCGCCCGACCGCGGACGGCACGTTCGCACGCAACGCGGTGCACACCTCGGTGTTCCTCGGTGGTCGCTGGTGGCCGTACCGGCAGGACAAGCATCACCGCTGGTTTCTCGACGCCGGCCAGATCGAGACCTACTCGATCGCCGGCGCCTTGCATCCGGCGGTTCGCTGGTGGGAGGCCATGGAGATCCCGCAGCGGCAGGTTCACATTTTGGATGTCGGCGGCGGGATCACGGTCGCCGCGGTCATCTGCGAGGACCTGGCCCGGCTCGACGGGGTCGCTGCGCTGCTGCGTTCGGTCGCGCCTACATTGGTGGTCACTTTGCTGCTCGACGGGCCGCAACTGGGCTCGCGATGGACGGCGCGCTATGCCGGGGTGCTGGCCGACGACCCCGGTTCCGCGGTCCTGACATTGACGCCGTACGGGATGGTCGCGCGCTCGCGCCCCAACGGCATCCCACCGAGCAACGTCGTCGCCATGTGGAAGGACCCTGCTCGGGGGCTGCGTGAGATCCCGTTGGAGGCGGGCGCGCAGGCGGTCCTGCTCACCGCGGTCCTCGATCGCTCGACGCGCTATGCGGCCGACGGTCGCCGTCCCGCCGACGATGCCACCGACCTGCGCCTGGCCGGGGTCCACCAGATCCGGGCGACCTCCAGCAGTTCCCCGGCCGCCGGCCCAGCGCCCACCGCACCGCCCATGTCCAGCGCCGATCTCACCGTTGTGACGGTGTGGGCGCAGGCGCTGGCCCGTGCCGACGATCGGGAGGCGGTCCTGGCGCGGATGTCGCGAACCCCTGCCCTGGACATTCTGCGGAACCTGGCTTCAGGCCAGGAAGGCGGCGACACTGACCTAGCTCGCGTCGTCGAGATGGCATGGCGGGCCGCGCAGGAGGCAGTGCCCAGCTGATCAGCGATCCACCGCGAGCGCGTACAACTCGCGCCGGGAGACACCCGATTCGGCGGCCACCTGAGCCACCGCTTCGCTTCGGCGCATGCCCCGTTCCACCAGATCTGCGACCTGCTCGACGAGTTCCTCCAGATCCGGCGCTGAACGGTCCGCCCCGGCGACCACCAGTGTGATCTCGCCGAGAATGTCGGCGACCTGCTGCGATAGCTCCCCCACCGTTCCGCGCAGCACCTCCTCGTAGGGCTTGGTCAGTTCCCGGCACACCGCCACCCGGCGCTCGGGACCCCAGGCCTGCGCCATGTCGGCCAGCGTGTCGGCCAGCCGGCGCGGGCTTTCGAAGAAGACCATGGTCCGTTCCTCGGCGGCCAGACTCTGCAGCCTGGAACGGCGCGGCCCAGGCTTGCGCGGCAGGAAACCTTCGAAACAGAAACGGTCCACCGGCAAGCCACTGAGGGCCAAGGCGGTGGTGAGGGCGCTCGGCCCCGGGAAACAGGTCACAGGCAGCCCGGCCTCGATGCAGCGCCGAACAGCGGCCAGGCCCGGATCGCTGACCAGCGGCATCCCGGCGTCGCTGACCACCAGCACTGTCAGCCCTTCCGCCACGTAGCCCGCGAGCGCTGCGGACCGCTGATCCTCTACGGCGTCGTAGTGGGAGACGACTTTGCCCCCGATCCGGACACCGAGGTCGGCGGCCAGCCTGCGGACGCGCCGGGTGTCCTCCGCCGCCACGACGTCAGCGGTGGCCAGCGCCTCTCGCAGTCGGGTCGACGCGTCGGCCGGATTGCCCAAGGGAGTGGCGGCCAGGATCAAGACACCCATCACCCTCCCTATGCTGTCGAAACGTGAGCACCTTGACGGCGACCACCCCCGAGACAGTCGCTCCCGCCCGCGTCCCGGGTGGCGGCTGGCGTGGCTGGGCAGGACCCATCGCCGTCACCGTTCTGGCTGCTGCACTACGCCTTCCCAACCTCGGCCGGCCGCAGGCGCTGGTGTTCGACGAGACGTACTACGCGAAGGACGCACTCTCGCTGCTCTTGTACGGCCATGAGCAGGAGGCCAAGGAGAAGGCCAACGAGATGCTGCTGGCCTGCAACGGCGACCTCACCTGCGCGAGCGAGATCTTCAAGAACTCGCCCTCGTATGTCGTCCACCCGCCGTTCGGCAAATGGGTGATCGCGGCAGGTGAGTGGGCCTTCGGAGCCTCCCCCTTCGGGTGGCGGATCTCGGTGGCCGTGCTGGGCATCCTGTCCGTCCTGATCCTGGCTCGCGTCGTCCGCCGGATGACCGGCTCCGACCTGCTCGGCACGATCGCAGGTTTGCTGCTGGCCATCGACGGCGTCGCGATCGCGCTGAGCCGTACGGCGCTGCTGGACGGCGTGCTGTCCTTCCTCGTGCTGGTGGCCTTCGGCTGCCTGGTCCTCGACCGCGACCGGACCCGACGATTGCAGCACACCCTGCGACCATGGCGGTGGGCTGCGGCTATAGCGCTGGGTCTGGCGTGCGGCGTGAAGTGGAGCGGATTGTGGTTCGTGATCGCGTTCGGGCTGCTCACCGCGTTCTGGGACTGGGGCCGGCGCCGTGAACACGGTGAGCCCAATGCCTTCGGCCGAGCGCTTGTGCGCGATGCCCTGCCGACCGCGCTCATCTGGCTGCCGCTGATCCTTCTCACGTATCTGGCCACGTGGTACGGCTGGTTCAGCAGCGGCGGTTACCTACGGACCTGGGCATTGGACAACGGCGGGTACACCGGCATCCAGGGGGCGCTGCGGTCCCTGGCCCACTACCACCAGCAGGCCTACGCCTTCCACACGGGACTGACTACCGCGCACTCCTATCAAGCCAACGCGTGGGGGTGGCCGGTGATGGCGCGGCCGACAAGTTTCTTCTACGAATCAGAGGGACTCAACTGCGGCGCAGACACCTGCTCGCAGGAAGTCATCGCTTTGGGCAACCCCGTGATCTGGTGGGCTGCTGTGCTGGCTGTTCTGCACCAGGTCTGGCGATGGGCCGCGGTTCGGGACTGGCGGGCAGGTGCCGTCTTGTGCGGGTTCCTGGCGGGGTGGGCACCGTGGCTGATGTACCAGGAACGCACTGTGTTCAGCTTCTACTCGATCGTGTTCCTGCCGTTCATGATCATGGCCTTGACACTGTCCTTGGGAACGATTTTGGGGACGACCGCTGACTCCCGTGACCGGCGGGGCAACGGCGCGGTCGCGGTGCTGGCCTTCCTGATCGTCGCGGTCGGGGTGTCGTGGTGGTTCTACCCGGTCTGGACCGCAGACGTGCTCACCTATCACGAATGGCAGATGCGGATGTGGCTGCCGACGTGGGTTTAGCCGCAACCGGCCGTCTATCGCTGGCCCAACCCGGCTATTCGTGAGCATACCGGGCATCCGTTAGCCGCACGGGCGGGGTTTTCGCGCCCGGAACGCTCACCGATGCCCGGTATGCTCACCGATGGCTATTTCAGCCGCACGCGGGGAACCGTCGCCGCACACGGCTCCTCCGGTGGAGCTGAGGGGACCCCGTCGCGCCTGGAGACACAGGGCTCCGGTTCCCGTACCGCAAGCGAAATCCCCGGCCCCCACAAGGAGGACCGGGGAACCGTCGCCGCACGCGGCTCCTCCGGTGGAGCTGAGGGGACCCCGTCGCGCCTGGAGACACAGGGCTCCGGTTCCCGTACCGCAAGCGAAATCCCCGGCCCCCACAAGGAGGACCGGGGAACCGTCGCCGCACGCGGCTCCTCCGGTGGAGCTGAGGGGACCCCGTCGCCGCTGCCGCGGCTCCTCCTCGAATCCCGTACCATTACGAAATCTGGGCCCCCCGCAAAGCGGGAGACCCAGATTCGTGGTGGAGCTGAGGGGATTCGAACCCCTGACCCCCTCGATGCGAACGAGGTGCGCTACCGGACTGCGCTACAGCCCCAAAGGACTCAACCAGGGTAGCAATGCCTCACTCGCCCACGGCACGCGCGGGTTCGTACTCCGGGTAGGCAATCTCGTCCAAGCCGAGCTCCGCCTCGGCGTCCTCACCGGTGCGCAGGGCGGCTGCCTGCTCGAGCATGCGCTCGGCAGTCCAGGGATCCTCGGAGTCCAGTTCCCGCGGAATGACCGTCGCCCGCGCAGCCCGCATGTACGAGGGCTCGGGAGCTTCCCGCGGCTCCCAGGTGGCGTCGGCCGTCTGCGTCCGGGCCGGAGCCGAGGCGGCCGGAGCACTCGAACGGGCGGCACCCGCCAGCCGGGCCGGATTGCGCAGCAGGAAGACGTAGCCACCGAAGGCGACGCCGAGCAACACCGGCCACATCAACGGCACAACCCCGATCACCGCACCAAGAACAGCCAGAACAGTCAGACCGCCAAGGCCCGCAACGATCCGGCGACGGCGCACTGCGGCAGCGGCTGCAGCCTGCCGGCGGACCTGGTGGTGACGGGCCCGGCGCCGGTGGCCGTCTTCGGCGGTACCCACGAAGGGGTCGATCCCCAAATCCAGGTGACGGTCGATCGCACTGTCGGCCGGCGCGGTGTCCACGCGGGCCGGCTTGCGGCCGGGCATCGCGGCGACGTCATGCGACCGGTGCGTGCGGCGGGTGACCGCCTGCAGCGAACGGCGGAAGCGCTTGGACGTTCGGGTGTCGCGGTACCGGTCGGAGGTCCCCAGCCACCGCGGGATCAGGACCACCGCCCACATCGCGACGACTGCTGCGTACAGGAGGCCGGTGAGCACGGGCCTAAGCCTATGGGCGGTTACCGGGAGTGTCGGGGATTTGTCGGGGCGTGTTCGCCCGTGTGGCGAGAAAGCGCTCAGCCAGCGAGCCAGGCACCTCGTCGATCGTGAGGGCGTAGCTGACGTGGTCGCGCCACTGCCCGTCGATATGTAGGTAGCGCTCCCGCAGACCCTCGTAGCGGAATTCGAGCTTTTCCACCACCCGGATGCTCGGGGCGTTCTCCGGCCGGATGTTGATCTCGATCCGGTGCAAGCCGGCCCCGAAGCAGTGGTCGGTAGCCATGGCCACGGCCAGTGGCATGTACCCGTTGCCGGCCACCTCCCGGTCGATCCAATAGCCGATGTGCGCACCCCGCAGCGACCCGAGATGAACACCACCGACGGTCACCTGTCCGCGGAAGATGCCCTCCACCTCCAGTGCGAATGGCAGCGTCGTTCCAGCCCGGGCGGCCGCGCGCAGACTGCGCACCATGCCACGGAACGTGGTGGGCGCATCCGTGGCACCGGGCGGAAGCGTGGCGTCCCAGGGGCGCAACCACTGCGCGTTGCGGGTGCGCACCGACTCCCACGCCCGCTTGTCACGCAGGCTCAACGGTCGCAGCCGGACCGGGCCGCGCCGCAGGTCGGCCGGCCACAGCGGCGTCATGACGTCTCCAGGTGAACGACGGTCACGGTCGACCCGGCCTTGAGCTCACGGGAGTCGGGCGGGACCAGGACAAGCGCGTTGGCCCGCACCAACGACTCCACGCCACCGTCCAGCGGTTCGGCGGTGTCTGCCTCCACGGCCGCTGCCACCATCCGGGTCACGCCCACGCTGCCGGTCACCGGCGCGGACAACGTCACTTGCCGACGGGAGCCGAACACGTCCGCGTGACCCATCAGCCGGCGCACCACTGGCCGCACGAACAACTCGAAACCAACGAAGGCGGCCATGGGTTCGCCCGGTAGCGCCAGCAGCGGCACGTTGCTGGCACCCAGCGACCCCATGCCCTGCACGCGGCCCGGATCCAGCGCAACCCACGCAAAATCCACGGTCCCCATGGTGGCCAGTACGGGCCGCAGCACGTCATCTGGATCGCTGCCAATGCCGCCCGTGGTGACGACCATGTCCGCCCGGCCGAGTTGATCGTCGAGGATCTTGCGCAACAACACGGGGTCGTCGTCGACCGGACCGACCCGGTAGCTCAATGCACCCGACTCGACAACGGCACAGGCCATCGAAACCCCGTTGACGTCGGGCTTGCTGGCTCCCGCGCCCGTAGTGCGCATCCGAGAGGTGTCGTACAACTCGGTGCCAGTGGTGATGATGGCCACCCGCGGCCGCGGGTACGCAGGCACCTTGCCGACCCCGATTGCAGCCAGCAGCGCGATTTCCCGGGAGCCGAGCACCTGCCCCACCGTGAGCAGGGTCGTGCCGGCCTTGACCTGGCTGCCTGCCAAAAGGACGTTCTCACCGCGTCCGACCGCCCGGCCGACCCGCAACACCGGCGCCCCGCGGTCGGTGTATTCCGCCGGCAGCACGCAGTCGGCGCCGTACGGAACAGGCATCCCGGCGACTACGGCAACCACGCATCCTGGGGCCAAGCGCGGATCCTGGCGGCAGTTCCCGCATCGCCAGGACTGAGCGCGGGAGAAGCCATCGCGATGTCGCCTGCCCGTGCCGCATACCCCGAGACCGCACTGGTGTGGAACGCCGGGACGTCCGCTGGCGCGGTCACGTCCACGGCCAGCACGCAGCCGTTGGCGTCCAGCAGGGGCAGGGCCAGCGGCTCCAAGGGTCTGACCCTGCTCATCACCAGTTGCAGGTGTTCGGCGAGGCTGCGCATCAGTCGTCCGGAAACTCCTCGGAGGCCACGAACTCGCGCAGCCAGGCCCGGAAGTCCGGGCCGAGATCCTCCCGGCCACTGGCCAGCCGCACGGTGGCCTGCAGGTAGGACTGCTTGTCGCCGGTGTCGTAGCGCCGGCCCCGGAACACCAAGCCGAACACCTGGCCGCCCTGGTCGGCGGGCATGCCCGCCAGCGCCTGCAAAGCATCGGTGAGCTGGATCTCGTCGCCGCGACCGGGTGCGGTGCTGCGCAGCACCTCGAACACCGCCGGGTCCAGCACGTACCGCCCGATAACCGCGAGATTCGAGGGTGCAGCATCCGCGTCCGGCTTCTCAACCAGATCGGTCACGCGCACTGCGTCGCTGCCCTCGATCGGTTCCACAGCCGCGCAGCCGTACAGATGGATCTGGCTGTGCGGCACTTCCATCAGACACAGGACGCTGCCGCCGAACTCGGCCCGGATCTGCGCCATGCGCTCCAGAACCGGATTGCGCTCGTCGATGATGTCGTCGCCCAGCAGGACCGCGAACGGCTCGTTCCCCACGTGCATGTCCGCGCACAGCACGGCGTGGCCCAAGCCGCGCGCCTCTCCCTGCCGCACGTAGTGGACCTTCGCGAGGTCGGAGGCTTCCCGCACCGCAGCTAATCGTTCGGTGTCGTTCTTCTTCGACAGCGTGCTTTCCAGCATCGGTGCCCGGTCGAAGTGGTCCTCCAGCGAGGTCTTGTTGCGCCCGGTGATGATCAGGACGTCATCCAGCCCGGCCGTCACCGCCTCCTCGACCACGTACTGGATCGCCGGCCGGTCCACGACCGGCAGCATCTCCTTAGGCGTGGCTTTGGTAGCCGGCAGGAACCGGGTGCCGAGGCCGGCCGCCGGGATCACCGCCTTGGTCAGGCGTGCTCGTGACATACCCCGACTGTATTGGGCGCGCGGTGCCGTTCGCGCCATGCGGTTTTGTTGCGAAGTCGGCCTGAATGTCGCGTTGTTGGTGCGACACGCCGGGCGGAATCCCAACAACGCGACAAAACCCGCAGCGGCGGATCAGGCGTCGCGGCGCATCAGCAGCGCGAAACTCAGTAGCAACAACCCGACCATCCACGCCGCCCAGACGCCGGCACCCAGCAGCGCGTCGGAACCGGCGCTGAACCAGTTGGTCATGGCCGTGATCGGGAAGAGTTTCGGAACCCACTCGTAGCGGCTGGCGATCAGCGGCAGCAGGATCAGCTCCAGCATGAACAGCAGCAGCGGACCCACGATCCCCAATGGGTGGCTGCGGGCGATCACGGTGAAACTGAAAGCCAGCACGGCGAATGTGGTCGCGAACACCACCAGATGCCAGGCAAGGGAACTCCAGGCGAGGTCTCCAGGTGACGTCTTGCCCGACCCGGCCATGATCGCGTAAGCCAGCCCGGCGCCCAGGGCGGTCACCAGAAAGACCAGCAGCAAAGTCACGAAGAGTTTGACGAAGAACACCCCAGCCCGGCGTGGGAAGGCGGTCAGCGTCAGCCGGATCGTGCCATAGCGATATTCGTGCCCAAAGGCCATCGCCGCCAGCGACGACAGCAGGACGAGCACGATCGGGTTGTTGATGACCGCGGTCTCCAGTGTGTTGCTCAGGGGCAGGTCCAGCGGGTCGCCGGTTTCGGCCGAGACGGCCACGGTGGCGATGAAGGCGAAGAACCCCACGCCCAGAATCGTGAAGATCGAGGTGATCCAGGTTGTGCGGATCGACTTCGCCCGACGCCACTCGAAGGCCAGCAACTCACTCATCGGGCACCTCCCACCGCGAAGTCCTGGCCCTCCCGGGTCAGTTCCAGGAACGCCTGTTCCAGGCTCGCCGTCCGCAATGTCAACTCCTGAATGCCGATTCCGTGCCGGAACGCGATGTCGCCGACCTGATCGGTGGTCACCCCCTTGACGGACAAGCCCGCTGCGTCCACGGCCACCGACTGCTCGCCGACCTCGGACACCAGCGCCGCGTGCAAGGCGGGCGAATCCGTCGACCGAACGAAGACGTCGTTGCTCGTGGCCCGGGTGCGGAACTCGTCCATCGACTCGTCGGCGATCAACTGCCCGCGGGTGATCACGACGACGTGGTCGGCCATGATCTCCATCTCGCTGAGCAGGTGGCTGGAGACGAACACGGACCGCCCCTGCGCCGCATAGTGCTTGAGGTAGTCGCGCAGCCAGTGGATCGACTGCGGGTCCAGCCCGTTCGCCGGCTCGTCGAGCAGCAGCACGGCCGGTTCGGCCAGGATCGCGGTCGCCAGTCCGAGCCGCTGACCCATGCCCAGGCTGAACCCCTTCGGCCGCTTCTTGGCCACCGAGTCCAGCCCCATCAACGAGATCACCTCGTCCACCCGCTTCTTGTTGGTGCGGCTGGCAGCAGCAAGCATCCGCAAATGGTTGCGGGCGCTGCGGTTGGGGTGGAAGAACTTCGCGTCCAGGTGGGCGCCGACCACATTGGGCGCATGCGGATAGAGATCCAGGGGCTTGCCGTCCCACAGCGTCACCCCGCGGCCGCGGTCCAGGCCCGAGCATCAGGCGCATGGTGGTCGATTTGCCGGAGCCGTTGGGCCCCAGAAATCCGGTCACCTGCCCCGGTTTGACCTGGAATGACAGGTCGTCCACGGCCACGGTTTTGCCGTAGGCCTTGTGCAGATTGGAAGCGGTCACAATCACGAACCGACCGTAACCCAGGGTCGCTGCGTGCCGGTGTAGCCGCCTGCGAAAATGGAGCGGTGCCCACCTACATGTACAAGTGCGCCGACTGCGGCCATCGGTTCGAGGACGTGCAGGGGTTCCACGACGATCCGCACGACACCTGCCCGGATTGCGGCGGTCAGGTCCGCCGGGTGATCGGCAACGTCGGAGTGACGTTCAAAGGCTCGGGTTTCTATCGCACTGACTCCCGGGATACGAAGAAGAAGTCGTCCACACCGAAGACCGAAACCAAGTCCGAAACACCCGCCAAGAAGACCGAGCCCGCCCCGGCCAAGAAGGACACCAAGCCCACATGACCTGTGGACGAATCGCTGCCCGAATCTCACACCCGCCTACGGTCGGACCATGGTGATCTCGACCTGGTCCCTGCAACGCAAGTGGCAGCGGCTGCAGCGGCCCGTGGCGCTGATCTTGCTGACCAGCGCCGCCCTGATGTTGTGGGGACGCAGCCACTCGACCACCCCCACCGAGCCCACCCTTGTGGCAGCCCACGACGTTCCCGCCGGCCAAGTCCTGGGCGCCGAAGATGTCACCGTGACGGACTGGCCTGCTTCCGTGCGGCCCGCCTCGGCGCTGGCCGCCCCCGATGCGGTCGTCGGCCGCCGCACGATTGCCGCGGTGGCAGCGGGTGAGCCGATCAGCCAACTGCGGGTCGTCGGCCCATCCGCCCTGGCCGGCACCGGTGATGGGCAAGTCGCGATCCTGCTGCCCCAGGATCCCTTGGCGAAGGCCGGGATGCTGCGCTCTGGCGACCACGTCGACGTCGTGGGCCTCGACGGTAACACCGCCCGCACGCTCGTTTCGGCAGCGCCCGTCCTGACTGTGACGGAGGAATCCGGTCTGCTGATCGCGGTCCCGTCCGATAGCGCCGCGCTGGTGGCCCAGGCGGCCGGGACGGGCTCCGTGGCCGCAGTGCTTCGCAGCGACTGAGATCGCCGTAGTCTGAACCGCATGTCCTCGACGAACGCACTGTTACGCGAGCAGATCGGCCACGAGTTCACTGCCTCACAGCAGTACGCCGCCTTCGCGGTCTGGTTCGACCAGCAGGCGCTCCCGCAGATGGCCGGACGCTTCTACCAGCAGTCCCTCGAGGAGCGCAACCACGCGATGATGATCGTGCAGTACCTCATGGACCGCGGCACGGACGTCACCATTCCGGCCATCCCGGCCCTGTCCGACGTGCCCACAGGCGTCACCGAGATCCTCAAGCGGGCCGTGGCCCAGGAGCAGGAGGTCACCGCCCAGTTCGAGCGGATCGTGGCCGCCGCCCGGGCCGACGGCGACTATCTGGCAGAACAGTTCACCCACTGGTTCCTCAAGGAACAGGTCGAGGAGGTCTCCTCGATGTCGACGCTTCTGCAAGTCGCTCAGCGCGTGGGCGACAACCTCATGCTGCTCGAGGACTACCTGGCCCGGGAAGGTGCCGCCGAGGGTCCCGACCCCACAGCCCCGCATGCCGCCGGGGGCGCGGCGCAGTTGGGCGTTTAGCTCGACCCCGATCCGGAACGGCCGATCCGTGAGCACAAGTTCGCCCACACGTCCCGTCCGGAGTCAGGTCGCTGCCAGTGGCTAGTCCCGGTCGTGGTGCGGTGGACGCTCCGCCAGCAACTCCGCGTCGCGGCTGCCGTGACCACCGGCTTCGTCGCCGGTGATCTGCGGGTCGAGGTCGACGTCGAGGTCCAGCTTGCGGGGCACCCCTCCAGCGTAACGGCTGACTGTTTACCCTCGAAGGGTGCGCAAACCCCTCGTCGGCGCTCTGATCGCTGCGCTTCTCATGCCGGTGGTCCCGGCGTGGGCTGCCGACGACGACCCGCTTCCTGCACGGCTGGTGATGGGGCATTCCCGCAAGGGGGTGCCGATCGTGGCGAAGCGGCAGGGACCCGCCGACGCCGAACGGGTCCTGCTGGTCCTGGGCCAGATGCACGGCGACGAGCCCTACGGCCGCTACGTGGTCGACAAGTTGCGCAAGCTCACACCGCGCAAGAACACCGCCATCTGGACGGTCCGCACCCTCAACCCCGACGGTGCCGCATTCCACCAGCGCCGCAACGCACGTGGTGTGGACCTCAACCGCAACTTCCCGGACGGGTGGCTGCCCGGCCGGCAGGGTTCGCTGTACTACTCCGGCCCGAACGCGGCCAGCGAACCTGAGACCCGCGCCTTCATGGCTGGGATCCAGAAGATCGCGCCGGACGCGATCGTCTCCTACCACCAGCGCGCCAACCTCATCGACCGCGGGCGCGCGAAGAAGACGCGCAAGTGGGTGTACCGGTTGAGCCGGGATCTGCACCTACCCGTCCGCCGGATCTCCTGCGTGACGCCGTGCGCAGGAACCATGACCGGCTGGTTCAACAACTCGTTCCCGGGCTGGGCCCTGACCGTCGAGTTGCCACCGCGGATCTCGTCGGCCCGGCAGAAGTCGATGGCCCGAGCGATGGTCCGCCTGGTTCCCGACCTGAAGGCCACGGCCGACCGCTCTGCAGCCAAGCCCGACCCCGACGCCCACCCCGACGGTGACCTCCGACTCCGACGCCGACCGAAGCCTCCCCCAGCCCCAGTCCCTGAATAGGCGCCGGTTTGGGCCAATTGCGCCAGTTCGGAGTTGTCGCAATTGCACCAAATGGTCGCCTCTAGCGCCGAAGACATGCGAAAGCCCCCGGCAACCTGCACCGGGGGCTTTCGAGCGATCAGGCCTCGGACTTGACCGCCGTCGGGTCGTAGCCGTAGTAGGCGGTCCGGGCGTCGCGGCGCTCGTGGGCCTCGAGCTCGGCCTCCTTGGCGAACTCGTCGTCGAGCTCGATGTCGTTGACCTCGAAGCGGGGGTTGTTCTCCCACATCCACTTCTCCAGCTCCGGGCCGGACTCATACGAGGTGATCAGGCAGTAGCGGGGCTCGTCGCCGTGGTGCCACACCGAGTGCCACAGGCGCTCGGAGTCGACAACCACCTGGGCGCCGGCGCGGCAGCGCGGATCCGCACCTCGGTGGCTCGGGTCGTTGATGTCCTCGCGGAGCACCATGTAGGTGTCCTTGTCGTCGGTCAGCTGCATGAAGCAGCGCACGACGTAGCCCTCGCCGTCGGGGTTGAGGCGGTTGTTGTCGTCCTGGTGGGAGTTGTAGAGCGCGTCGGCGTACGAGTTCGGCTGCAGCTCGATGATGCGGCAGCGGCCGATGTTGGCGCCGTTCTCCTTGGCGCGCGGCGACCAGCGTCGGGGACTTCTCGACCTGGCTGTCGATCCACACGCCGTCCTTGTCGGGCTTCGGCGGGTCGAAGTGCCAGAAGCCGTTGCACTCGATCTCGCCCGTAGGCGCTGGCCAGCGGGGCGAAGCGGGTGTCGCCGCTGGACTTCCAGTCGACGTACTCCAGGGACAGCCACTCTTGCGGGTCGACCGGCTTGCCGTACGCGTCGAGAACCGCGTAGCCGGTCTCCTCGAGCATGGGGAGTTTGTAGTGGGCCATAGGACCTCCAAGACCATCTCAGCAGGCCGCCCGGGGTATGCGGCCTCTAGAGCATCATCCCAGACCAGCAGTGCGACCAATCGTGTTGTTGGTCACATGTCGCACATTTCTGCGACCGATACGGATGATTTCGCTACGTTTCGGGTGCGAAACCCCGCGCGCCGCGGGCATAGTGGCGGCATGCCCCTGTCCGCCGTCCCCGAGGTGCAGACCGTGACGATTCACGGTCACCGCCGCGCTTTCGTCCGGGTCGGCAGAGGTCCGGCCGTCGTGCTGCTGCACGGGGTCGGCCATGATCACCGCACGTGGCTGCCGGTCTTGCGGCCCTTGAGCCGCCACTTCACGGTGATCGCGCCGGACCTGCTGGGCCACGGTTCGTCCGACGCCCCCCGCGCCGACTACAGCATCGGCGGCTACGCCAACGGCGTGCGGGATCTGCTTGCCATCAACGGCATCCAGTCGGCCACGGTGATCGGCAACAGCCTCGGTGGCGGCATCGCGATGCAGTTCGCCTACCAGTTCCCACAGTGGACCGAACGCCTGGTGCTCGTGGGATCCGGCGGTCTAGGCCGCAGCGTGAGCCCCTTGTTGCGCGCGCTCACGATGCCGGGCGGGAATATCGCCCTCAAGACCGTGACGCTGCCACCAGTGCGCATCCCCGCCGCCGCGCTGATGCGCCGCCTGCACGACGCCGGCATCCGCGGAACCACGGACTTCAAAGGTCTGGCCGAGGTGTACGACGCCCTCGGGAACACGCCGCGCCGGCGCGCCTTCCACCATGTGCTGCAGGCGGCCGTCGACTGGCGCGGACAGGTGATCACCATGCTGGACCGCGCATATCTCGCCGAATCCATGCCCTGCATGGTGATCTGGGGCGAGCAGGATTCGGTGATCCCGGTCAAACACGCCTATGCGGCCCACGCCGTCCTGCCTGGTTCGCAACTAGAGGTCATCCCGCACGCCGGGCACTTCCCGCAGGAGGACGACCCCGAGCATTTCGCGAGTGCGGTCATCGACTTCATCCTGGACACCAAGCCGGCCAAGTACGAGGGCCGCAAGTGGGCGCGGGCTCTGGCCGAAGGGCCGCGGCCGCGCAAGTTCTGGGCCAGGCAACGGCCGCCCCAGGTGGACAGTGAACTCGGCTGATCCGCTGGCGGTCTCACGCCTGCGCCATGACTTCGACGATCCGTAAGCCTGCTCCCTGCACACCCACTGAGGCTTGCGCCGGAGCGTTTGCCAACACGGCGGCGCGGAAGGCGTGTGCCTGCTCCAGGGTTTCGAACACGATGAACGTGACATTGTCCTGCGGCGCGTCGACATCTTGGGACCAGTACCCGCGCACGAAGCCTTCGTTCTGAGCGACCCCCGCCACTAACTGTGGAAGAGCTGCGGCCCGCTCCTGCGCTCGAGCGGTATCCATTCTCCAGGTACCCGTTACGGCGAACATGCGCGCCTCCTTCTTCCTTCGCGGCTCACGCTGCTGCGATGGTAGGCACCCTCAAGAAGGTTCGCCAAGCGCCTCCCGAGTGTTGATGATCTGGTCGATTGCCACGCCGACGGCTGCTGCCCGCTGAGCACCGAACGGCAGCCACGCCAGCTGTCCGGGGGCGTGGGCGTCGGTGTCGATGCTGAAGGTGCAGCCCATTTCCAGCGCGAGTGCCATCAGTTCCTCGGGCGGGTCCTGCCGCTCCGGCCTGCAGTTGATTTCGACCGCGACGCCGTACTCCCGGCAGGCAGCGAAGACCAGTTCTGCGTCGAACTCCGATGGCGGCCGGACGCGGTTGCGCGTGGTCATGCGTCCGGTGCAATGACCCAACACTGTGGTGGCGGGGTTCGCGACGGCCGCCAGCATGCGCGGGGTCATCTCGGCCGACGGCATCCGGAGCTTCGAGTGCACGGAAGCCACCACGATGTCCAGCGATTCCAATAGGTCCTGGTCCTGATCCAGCGCACCGTCGTCGAGGATGTCCACCTCGATGCCGGTCAGAATCCGGAAGTCGTCCCAATGGGTGTTCAGTTCCGCGACTATCTCCAGCTGCTGTTCGAGGCGCTTCCGGGTCAGCCCGTTGGCAACGGTCAGCCGCGGCGAGTGGTCTGTGAGCGCCAGGTACTGGTGGCCCAAGGCGCGGGCGGTTTCCGCCATCTCCAGAATCGGCGACCCGCCGTCGCTCCAGTCCGAGTGGGCATGCAGGTCGCCGCGCAGCTCCCGCACGATGGCTTCCCCTTCGCCCGGATCTGGTGGGGCGGCCGCCCAGGGCGCGTCGCAGGTACTCGGGTGCCTCGCCGTTGGCAGCCGCCCGGATCACCTCGTTCGTGGTCTTGCCGATGCCCGGTAGTTCTTGCAGCGTGCCCGCGTTCAGCCGCTTCCCGAATTCGGCAGGTGTGAGCGCCGCGATGACACCCTGAGCCCGCCGGAAGGCCTGCGTGCGCTGGGTTTCGGCATGGGACCGTTCGAGCAGGAAGGCGATCTCGGCCAGTGCCGCGATGGCCTGGGCTCGTGCTGCCGCCGCGTCGTGCTCGTCCATAGCTGCTCCGTTCCCGGCGCGTTCGACCTCAAGCGGTGCCCCCGGCGCGATTCGAACGCGCGACACACGGTTTAGGAAACCGATGCTCTATCCCCTGAGCTACGGGGGCGACGCGACCAGTCTAGGAGTCGTCAGGTTGGCGCGGTCGCACGCGATTCCCAAACCTGCGAGAAGGGGCCAAATACGACCCCGATCCGCACGTTTGTCCAAGGCAGCAGGCGGCCCTAGACGGATGAGACCAGCGACCGAGGCGCCGGCTCCACAACCTCCGCGGCACCATCGGCCCAGACCACCACCCCAACGCGACCACGGTCCCGCAACCACTGCGCCGCCCGCTGATCCAGAGCCAACGCGGCCGTGGCATCGATATCGGCCCAGGTCAAAGAGGGCCCGACCACGGTGACACTGGCGACACCGCTGGGTGCCCGGCCGCTTCGGGCATCGACCACATGTGCGCCGCGGTGCGCGAAGCCACTGGTGGCGACAGCTCCCGAACGCACCGGCACGGTGGCCACCAGGCGACTCGGGTCGTGCGGGTTCTCGATGCCGATGCGCCACGGCTCGTCCTCGGATTGGCACACCATGTCACCGCCGGCGGATAGGCAGAACTCGTAGCCAGCCAGGTGCCGGGCGGCGCGTTCGACGGCCCAGCCCTTGACCACACCGGAGGGGTCGAGGCCGGGCCGCCGGATCGAGAACGCGCCGTCCGAAACCTGCTCGGCCACAACGCCCAGCTCCAGCACTTCCGCGACCTCCGGCGGGACAGTCCTCGACGGAGATCTCGCCGCGCGCCAAGCGCGAGACGAAGGACTGCGACTTGTAGGTGCTGAACACCTCGTCCACCCAGCGCAGTTCGTCCATCACTGCCCCCCAGGCCGCGTCGGCGGGGCGCCGGGAAGCAAGGCTGACGGGCATCCCCATCACGTGCTCGACGTAGCGCTTCACAGGCCGGCCTCGTCCAGCGCGGCCTGCAGCGAACTGATGTAGCCGTTGCTCGTGACAGTGGCACCGCTGACCATGTCGATGTTCGCGCTCTGTGCCTGCAGCGTCTCGTCGGTCAGGACCGGCAGCGCGTAGGCATTGATCTGCTGGTCCTTGCCGTTCTCGTTCGGGTACTGCAGAACCTGCACGTCGGTGATCTCCGAACCGGACACGGTGATCTGGACCTGGACGGGACCCCACTCGGTCTGGGCGACCGAGCCCGTGACGGTCTTGCTCTCGGCGGCCGAATTCGTGCCCGCGGTCACTACGGTGTCGCTGGCGCGCATCGCGCCCATCGTCGAGGTCCGATATCCGAAGAGCAGCACGACGATCGTGAGCGTCGTAAGGAACGTGTAGAGAATTCGTTTCATTTCCTCACCATCCGAATGTCTCGATGTGGATCTGCTCGTCGGCCACGCCACTGTCGAGGGCCGCCCGGCGCGCGGCGTCCGTCCAGCCCTCCGGGCCACAGATGTACACGTCGCGGTCTGCCACATCCGGGATAACCCGGCGCAGCGCCTCGGAGTCACTCATAGCCCCGGCTTCCGCAGTCGCCCAGGACTCCGAGCCGCGCCGTTTGCCCGGCAGGAACACGCAGCGCAAGCCCCGCTCCTGCACCAGCACGCCGAACTCCCGCTCGAAGATCGGCTCGTCGCTATAGCGATAGACGAGCACCGCCTCGCCCGGCTGGTACTCCATGCCCTCGGCCAGCGCCCGCAGCGGCGCGATGCCGACGCCGGCGCCAATGAAGGCAACCTTGTCGCGGGTTCGGGCCCGCGGCGAAAGTCTCCCGTACGGACCTTCCACGAGCACCGTGGTGCCGGGCTTGATCGACGAGGTGCGGGCACTGTTGTCGCCCAGCGCCTTCACGGAGATCCGCAGCGAGCGCCCGTCCGGGGCGGCCGACAGGGAGTACGGATTACCCCGCGTCCAACCGTCGCGATCCATGAAGCGCCAGACAAAGAACTGGCCCGACTCCACGTTCATCGCGGACATCCGATGGCCCGTCAGGTAGACCGACGTGACTCCGTCTCCCTCGGGCACGACCGACGTCACCCGCAGCCGGTGGCGCCAGGTCCGCCACAAGGGCAGCCCGACGCGGAACACCAGCACGCTGCCCGCCGCGACCGCCCAGAACGTCCACCAGTACACCGTGGCGGCAGCGGAGTTCAGGAACTCCTGGCCGGTCCACAACTGGTGCGGCAGCGCCAGGCCGACACCGAGATACGCGTACAGGTGCAGCAGGTGCCACGACTCGTACCGCATCCGCCGGCGGGCTGCCCGCAGACTGGTGACCACAACCATTCCGAGGCAAGCGGCACCCGCGACTGCGAGCAGCATGCCGGGGTAGTTCCACGTCAGGTCCCACAGTGTCGCCGGCCAGGCCAGCAGTCTGCCGCCGGCGTAACCCCACGTGTTCAACACGATGTGCGCGACCAAGAGGTTGATCGATGTCAGGCCGATCAGCCGGTGCATCCGCACGACCCGGTCCTGCCCGAAGGCACGTTCAAGAGGGGGGATGCGCGCGATGAGCAGGACCTGGATCAGCAACAGGTCTGATGCGACCAGGCCGGTCAGCCGGCCGATCGAGTTGAGTGCGCCCTCCCAGGAAGTGAGGTCGGCGATGCCGCCGCCAGCCGCCCACCAGTAGCCGACCAGCACCAGGCTGGCCCACAGGAACACGGTGCCGATAGTCCGGATGATGGCGTCGACCCGGGCGTGCGGGTAGGCAGCGGTGGCCACCGACACTCGGGGTTCGATCACAGCGGTCATCAGTACTCACCGCCGGAACCTTCGCCATCAGGCGCAAATCCGGGTGGAACGTCACCGTCAGGGCCGTGGCCGCCGAACCCGTCATGGTCGCCGTCGAAACCGGGCGGCCCGTATTGGCCAGAATCGGGAAGTTGGCCAGAGTCCGGGAGTTGACCCGAATCGGGCAGCTGACCCGAATCGGGAACCTGCCCGGATCCATCCGCTGTCGAGGTATCACTGACGTCGCTGACCTGCGACGTGCGATTGCCGGCGACTGCCATCCCGACCGCACCCCCAGCCACGGTGGCGGCCGCCACGATTGCCGCGGCGGCCATTCCCCTGCCGAAGCGGCGCGGGGTCGTGGCGGGCGGATCCGACTCCGCTTGCAAGCCGGGGACCACGGGTTCGGGCGTGGCGAAGCGCTGCGTGATCTGCTCGTCGGGATCTGGCTCCCAGCGGGAACCGCTGCCAGGGGTTTCGTTCATGATGCAACCATCGGGCAGTGATCTAAATGCCCACCGTGATGCGGGTAAGAGCAGGGTGAGAATCAGTCCACGTGCCGGGCCAGCGTCTTGGGAGCCACCAGCCGGTAGGACTCCACCAGCCATTCCCGCAACTGGCCGCGATCCAGACCGGCCAAGGGAATCACGACCCATCCGTGCTTACCCAGGCCGTATCGCGAGGGGAAAGCTCCGGGCACGTTGTCGGCCACCCACGCCGCCTCTTCCGACGGCAGCTTGACCGTGACCCGGGTCCCGTCCTTGTCAGTGAACGCGAAGTTCTTGCCGCGCACGCGGAACGTGGGTTGCCCATCCCACGCATCGATGTCGACCCGCTGCGCCTCGGGCAGCGCCAATGCCAGGTCCTCGAGCGTGCGCAGGGACATGGCGACAAGGTAACGCGTGTCGAACGCGTTCGGCGTGGAGGACAACGCAACCGCTTCTCCAGCCGGGGCAATTGGCACGACACTGGGCGCATGCGGATCGTGCTCGGGCTGTTCGCCGGCTTCTGGGCGCTGATCTTCGTGGCCGGCCTGGCCAACCCCGGTTATGTCCACTACCGCGAGCACGTGAGCCTGCTGGCCGCCGACGGCAACCGGTTGATCTGGGTGACGACGCTGGCGATCCTGCTCACCGCCGTGGCGCAGTGGGTGGCCGCGCGGTTGTTCTGGATCGTCAACCGCCCGGTCGCCCTCCTGCTGGTGATGGCCGGGGTGGCGCTGTGCGTGGTCGCGGGGTTCCGGGTGCCGTGCCCGGAGAAAGCCAAGCACTGCACCTTCACCGTCGAACACACGGCGTCGGAGTCGGTGCACAACGCCGGCGTGGTCGTATACGCCGTGCTCACGATGGCCGCCATGGTGATCCTCGGGGTCGTGGCGATCACCCAGGGCCGGCACAGTCTGGTGGGAATCCCCGGGCTGATCGCGTGCGCGGTGTTTGCGTTGAGTTTCAGCGGGCTGCTGATCTTCCCCGCCGGGCTGGCGCAACGGGTGTGGATCGGCGTCGGTCAACTCTGGTTGGTCGCAGCCAGTTTCGAAGCCGAGCAACACCGGGAGCGGGTGGCGGCATGACGCCTACAGCGTGACCCAGAACTTCCGCAGGTGCTCGGTCACGATCCACCGGGTCCGCGCGCCCGCCTCGAGTTCCACGACGTCGCCGGGTTCGATCTCCAGCACCTCGCCGCCCTCGACCTCGATTCGAGCCCGGCCGGTCAGCACGACGAACACCTCGTGCACCTCGACATCGGTCGACTCACCGACGGGGTGTTCCCACAATCCGCAGGCCAGACCCGACGCCTCCCACAGTCCGTTGATGCCGTCGCTGCCCCGCCGGAGGATGGATGACGTCATGCCCCGCAGACTA
Source organism: Candidatus Nanopelagicales bacterium (assembly GCA_037045455.1). GTDB lineage: Bacteria > Actinomycetota > Actinomycetes > S36-B12 > UBA10799 > JADKAV01. The sequence goes on from JBAOIN010000009.1 coordinate 147,860, forward strand.
CTCGCGTCTTTGTAAGCATTTCATTACACGAAGTCGCTTGCGTCTTTCCAGGAGTTGTGTCCATACTCGTCGCGAGGGGAGTACCCCACTCACCCGGTGATCGTCAGTACGGCGGCTGCGTAGGCCGCCCGGTCACCGGGGGCCAGTTCGGCCGGGAGAGACCTCGTGGCGACACAGGAGTCCACCATGAACGCTGTCCTCGCGCAGCCGCTGCTCACCCGCCCCTCGACTACCGACCTGCAATCGCTGATGCGCGAGCAGGGTCTGTGCGTGTCGATCCTGCTCAATACCACTCCCGCGCAGCGCATCTGTGACGACGATCGGGCTCGGTTGCAGGCGCACGCCCGGGATGTGTACCGGCGCCTGGAACTCGAGCCCGACCAGGGCCTGGCGGCGGTGCTGGCAGCCAGAGTCCGGGCCGGACTGGACATCGCGATGCACGCGCCCACCGACCGGGCTCTGGCGTTGTTCTGCAGCGAGAGCACAGTGCGGGTCTTCCACCTGCCGGTGCCGGTGGAAGACCGAGTGGTCGTCGACCCGACGTTCGCCACACGTGATGTCGTGGTGGCGGTGCAGACCAACCCGCGGTTCCTATTGCTGCACATGGACAGCAGGTCAGCGAATCTGTTCCGCTACAACCAGAAGTACCTGGAGCCCGTGCTCTCCCCCGACTTCCCGGCATTGCGTGAGGGACGGGTGCGGGCCGGTAGGGATCTGGAACGCCAGCGCGCCTTCCTGCGCCAGGTCGACGCCGGCCTCGGACGGCACCTACAGCACGAGGGTCTGCCGGTGGTGCTGGTCGGCGGTGAGCGGACGCTCGCGGAATTCCTGCGGGTGACGCGCAACGGAAGCACTGTGACGGGCATGGCGCGCGGCATCCACTCTCGGCCCTCCCTGCTGGACCTTGAGCGCATCGGCCGGGCTGTGGTGTCGGATCACGTCGCCGACCTCACTGCCGCAGCGCAGGACACGCTGTTCGCGCGCCTGCGTTCCCAGCAAGCGGTGACGGGTTTGCTCGGCTGCTGGCACGCGGCGGCGACCCGGACGCCGGAACTGCTCGTCGTCGAGCGTTCCTTCGCCATGGCTGCCCGTGCGGTTGCCGACGGCCGCTACGTCGAGCCCAGCGACGAGAGCGAAGATCCCGACGTCATCGACGACGCGGTGGACGACCTGATCGAGAGGGTCCTGCAGTCCGGCGGGTACGTGTGCATCGCCCCCGACGGCACGCTGCGCGATCACGGCAGAGTGGCGTTGAGCCTGGCCAGTTGAACCCATCGCACCGCGGGCTCCGGCGCGTTTCCCCCTCCCAGGAACGTCCCTCAGCCACCCCCACGCCGGGGCCTGCGGTGCGGTGTTTGAATGTGGCCATGGACTTGCTCGCCGGACCAGATCCCACCTTGCTGCCCGAGGACCCCGCCGCGTCCGCCCCCGGCACGCCCGAGGAGGTGGTGCGGGCCTTCCCCGCGTCGAGCCTGGCCTGGGCGCGCTTGTCCGCTGAGGCGCGGGAAGCCGGCCAGGTGGTTCCGAGCTACGCCTACGCGCGGGTGGGATACCACCGCGGGCTGGACCTGCTGCGGCGCAACGGCTGGAAGGGCCACGGCCCGATCCCCTGGTCGCACGAGCCGAACCGCGGGTTCCTGCTGTGCCTGCACGAGTTGTCCGTGGCTGCCGACGCGATCGGAGAGGCCGACGAGGCGGCACGCACCCGGGACTTCCTGCGGGACTCGTCCGCAGAGGCTGCCGAGGTCCTCAGCGCCTAGCGCACCGGGCTGTTCCACGCCCAGCGCATCAGCGGGATCTGCACCGGCATCCGCGCCCATACCGCAGCCTTGAACCAGGTCGGTCGCGAACTGCGCTGGACGTCCACTGCCATCTTCGCGTTGCCCACCCAGACCACGGCCAGCGTCGCAGTCGTGACCACCGGCGCCCAGCGCTGGCCGGTCAGCAGTCCACCGGCGCAGGCGAGTTCAGCCACACCACTGCCGTACACCCAAGCGCGACGACTGCCCAACGCGCGCGGAATCATCGGTTCGAACACCTGCGGGCGCACCATGTGGATCACGCCGCTGGTGGCGAATGCGCCGGCGACGACCTTTGTGCCGAGTGGGAGGTCCATCACACCAGTACTACGTGACTGATGGTGTAGATCGCCAGTCCGGCCAGCGCACCGACCAACGTGCCGTTCAGGCGGATGAACTGCAAGTCTCGGCCGACCTGGATCTCGATCTTGCGGGAGGTCTCCTCGGCGTCCCACTTGTCGACGGTCTCGGTGATCAGCGCCGTGATCTCCTCGCGGTTGTTACGCACCACGTGTACTGCGGCATCCTCGATCCAGCCGTTGACCCGATCGCGCATGTCTGGTTTGTCAACCAGGTTGCGCCCGATCGAGACCAGCGAGTCGACAAGACGCACGCGCAGATCCGACGTGGGATCGTCTACCGCGCGCAGCAACATGTCCTTGGCCACCGTGCCGGTGGTCTGCAATGTGCGGTTGACTTCCGGGTGGTCGAGCACGCGCAACTTCGCCTGTTCGGCCTTGTACTGCATGTCGGGATCCAACCGGAGGTCCGCAGAGAGTTTGAGCAACGCCTCGTCGATGCTTTTGCGCAACGGGTGATGCGGGTCGTCCCGCACGTCCATCGCGAACTTCACCGCCTCCCGATACACCTTGCCAGCGACCATGTCGTCGGCCCACTTCGGCGACCAGGTAGGAGCCTGTCGTTCCACTACATCGACGACCCGTTCCCGATTGTCCGCCAGCCAGTCGTACATGGAGCCCGTGATCATGTCGATCAGGGGCACGTGTGCGCGGTCGGTCACCACCTCACCCAGCAGATTCCCGGCCGGCTCGGCGATCGGGAACTCCTCAGCGCGCTTGCGCAGGAAGTCGTACACCGCGGTCCGCACCTGTTCGTCATCCAGTAGCCCTATAGCGCTGCGAATGCCGACCGCAAGTTCGCCGGAAATCCGGCGGGCGTTGGAGTAGTCGGAAAGCCAGGCCCCGAGCCGAGTGCTGATGTCCAAGGCGCTAAGTCGCTGTCGCACCACGTCCTCGGCCAAGAAGTTCGTACCCACAAAGTCGCCGAGGTTGCGACCGATCGCGTTCTTGCGGGTGGGGATGATCGCCGTGTGCGGAATGGGCAGTCCGAGCGGCCGCTTGAACAGAGCCGTGACCGCGAACCAGTCGGCCAGCGCACCCACCATCGCCGCCTCACCCATGGCCCGGAAGTAGCCGGCCCAGGTGACCCCGTCGCGTTCGGCGATGAAGGCCACGACGTAAACCAGCGCCGCGATCAGCAGGGCCGCAAGGGCGACGACCTTCATGCGCCGCAGCCCGCGCAGTTTCTCGGCGTCGGCGGGGGTGATCGCCAGTGCACTCATAGGGGCATTGTGCCCGGCACTTTCCGGGTCGATGCCGACTAGATGCGATGAGAGGACGTGCGGCCGAACGTGCCCGGTCCCCGAACGGGAGCGCTGCGACGGTGAGGCGTGGCCCTGGTCATATCCTTGAGGCCTGCCCCGTTAGCTCAGTGGTAGAGCACTCGCCTTGTAAGCGAAAGGTCGTCCGTTCAATCCGGACACGGGGCTCGGATCGCTTCACGAAACCACCATTAAGCGCGCCCCGAATCCATACCCGAAAACGTGTCGTACCCCTGTTCGACAATGAAGCTATGAGGGTTGAGGTGGCCGCACCGCCGGGCCGAAAGTTGGCGGACGAAATGAAACGTCTGGGGTTGTTGGACGATGACGAACTAGCTGACGAACTGGAGCGGGCGGAGCGGGAACTGCGGGCGGCTCAGGCCCAGCGGGCCGCCACGGTCACCGCGGTGCAAGAACGGATCGAGGCCAAGGGCTATCGGCTGTCCGGGGCCACCGAGACCGTGGCCGCGATCACGGTGACGTCCAACCGCACGGCCTCCCGTCTGATGGACGCCAGCATGACGGTGTGCGAACGGCCGGTGGTGTGGCAGGCGCTGGCCGAAGGCCGGATCGATGCCGGCCGGGCGGACGTCATCGCCGGCGGCCTGGACGAGATCGAGGGTGCGGACCGGGACCGGCTGGAAGCCAAAGCGCTCGAGTACGCGGACTCGCACACGACGTTTCAGACCCGCCGCTACGTCACGCGGCTGCTGGTCGATCACGACCCCAAGCGGGCTGAGCGGGAACAGGAGAAGCGCCGGGCAAAGGCCTGGGATAGACGTCACATTGGAGCGTTCGGCCGGGCCTATGGCATGGCGGACCTGTTCGGCTATGTGCCGGCCGGTACGGCGAACCTGCTGCTGCAGGCACTCGATGAGATCGCCCGGACGTACGACGATGACCGCACGCTGGAGCAGAAGCGGGTCGACGCGCTGGAACAGATCCTGGCAGAGAAGGTGCACGTGGATGTCCATGTGGACGTGGTGATCCCGGCCGACACCCTCGCCAAGTTGCGGGACGGCGGTGCCAGCGTGGACGGGTTCGGACCGGTCGATGCCGAGCACGCCCGCTGGCTGGCACTGCAGGACGATGCTCGCTGGCAGCGATTGATCACGGAACCGCTGCACGGGACGGTGATCGACCGCAGCACCAAGGCCTACCGGATTCCCGATGCGATGAAAGAGTTCGTGCGGGCACGTGACCGTCACTGCCGATTCCCGGGGTGTGCCACCCCGGCCCGTCGCACCGACACCGACCACGTCATTCCCCACCCGCGCGGTGAGACCACCGCTGCGAACCTCGCGGCCGCCTCCCGCGGGCATCACCGGGTCAAGACCCACTCCGGATGGAAGGTGCGCAGCGGGCCGGACGGGGCACTCATCTGGACCAGTCCTCTGGGCACGGAACACACCACCTGGCCCTACAACTACGACGACCCCGTGGACTAGCCGGAAGCAGGACCCGAATCACTCAGCCGCGCCTGCGCAGTTGAGCGAATCCGCCTGCCCGGTCAACGCATTGGGACGAGGTACCAGTCGTGGGGCCTTCGATGTGAGCGGGGAATCTTCGGAAACGAGTACCCTCACCCCCATGTCCACGCGCGCAATCCTGGAGATCATCGGCTGGATCGGCAGCGCCTTGGTGGTGTTGTCGCTCGCGCAAGCCAGAGTCTGGCGTTTCCGCGTCATGAACTTCGCAGGCGCCGTCCTCGCCACGTTCTACAACGCCGTCCTGGGGATCTGGCCGTTCGCAGCGATGAACGGCATCATCGCGGTGATCGACGCCTACTGGATGGTGAGGTTGCGGCGCGAGAGCCAACTGCCCAGCGCCGCCTACGAACTGGTCGAGGTGAACCACGACGACGCTTTCCTCAGCCACTTCCTGAAGATCCACGGCGAGGATGCCCGCGCGCACTACCCGGACTTCGATCCCGAGCAGCCCAGCGAGACCAGCGTGCTGGTGATGCGCGGGGACGAGGCGGTGGGGGTGGTGGTCGTGGCCGAGACGACCGAGGACACCGCGCGTATCAGCCTCGACTACGTCACGCCCCGCTTCCGGGACTTCTCCCCCGGCAAGTTCGTATACGAGAACTCGGGGCTGTTCGACCGGATGGGAGTGCGCCGGATCCAGACCTCCGGCGACCCCCACTACCTGCAGCGGATGGGGTTCCGCCCCGACGGTGCGGTCTGGACGCGACTGGTCCGGCAATAGGCTCGCCAACGCACTAGCGTCCATACGCATGAGCACCATCCCGGCGGTCACTAATCGCAGCGAGCGGACCTTCTTCGGCCATCCCGCCGGGCTGTCAACGCTGTTCTTCACCGAGTTCTGGGAGCGCTTCTCCTACTACGGCATGCGGGCCCTGCTGGTGCTGTATCTGGTCGCACCCCCCCGACGGTGCCACCCCGGTCGGTCCTGGCTTGGGCCTGGACACGTCCACGGCCTCTGCCATCTACGGCACCTACGTCGCGCTGGTGTACCTGTTCCCACTGCTGGGCGGCTGGATAGCGGACCGGCTCTGGGGCTTCCGGCGCGCTGTCCTGGTCGGCGGCATCGTCATCGCCGGCGGCCACTATTGCATGGCGATGCCCACCGAGATCACCTTCTGGATCGGCCTACTGCTCATCGCGCTGGGCACGGGCCTGCTCAAACCGAACATCTCAGCGATGGTCGGCGAGTTGTACCACGACGACGACGCCAAACGCGACGCCGGCTTCTCCGTCTTCTACATGGGGATCAACCTCGGCGCGTTCGTCGCGCCGCTGGTGACGGGGTATCTGATGGATGCTCACGGCTGGCACTGGGCTTTCGGCGCCGCTGCGCTGGGCATGACGTTCGGCGTCATCCAGTACGTGCTCGGCGGCCGCAAGACCTTGCACGGCATCGGGCTCAACGTCCCTAACCCGGCCAGCGCGCAGGAGAAGCGAGCGTTCTTCCTGATCGTGTTCGGGTCGGTCGGTGCGATCGTGGCCGTCAGCCTGATCCGGGCCGCGATCTGGGGCTTCGACATCACCGATCTCGTCGACATTCTGGCCGTCTTCATCCTCATCGTGCCCGTGGTGTACTTCGTCAAAATGTTCCGCACACAGGGACTGTCCGGAGAGCAGAAGGGCCGGCTGCACGCGTTCCTCGGGCTGTTCCTGGGCGCTGCGATCTTCTGGATGATCTACGACCAGGCGGGTTCCACACTCAGCGTCTTCGCCGAGGAGAAGACCGACCTGACCGTGGGTTCTTTCACGATCCCGGTGCCGTGGCTGCAGTCGATCAACCCGATCTTCATCATCATCTTCGCGCCGATCTTCGCCGGCATCTGGAGCAAACTCGGTGACCGGGCGCCCTCGACCCCACTGAAGTTCGCATGGGCCCTGCAGGGGATCGCGCTGTCTTTCCTGATCATGATCATCCCCGCTCTGGACGCAGAGAGCGGAGCGCAGGTCGCCGTGTGGTGGCTGGTGGGCGTGTACCTGATCCAGACTTGGGCCGAGTTGCTGCTGTCGCCCATCGGGCTTAGTGCCTCGACCCGCTTGGCGCCGCCCGGGATGGAGGGGCAGATGCTCGCGCTGTGGTTCCTGGCGGTCTCGGTCGGCGACACGATCGGCGCCCAGATTCTGTCCCGGATCGGGGACAACTACGTACGGGTCTTCACGACGTTCGGGATCATGGCGCTGGCCGCCGGCGTCATCGCGCTGCTGTTCGTTCCGCGACTGAAACGGATGATGGGCGGGGTGCACTAGCCATCGCGTTGAGTACTCCTGAATCCGGATCGCGGTAGCAAACCCTGCACCAGCGCGGCCCCGACCAGCACGATGACCGCCCCGACCGGCTGGTTCCACGTCACGGCCTCATCCAGCACCACGATTCCAAGCAGTGTGGAGACCAACGGAGTGGCGTAGGTGACCGAGGCGCTGACCACGGCACCGGCCAGCGCAATGACCCGGAACAGCCAGACGAAAGCCATGCCGGTGGCCAGTGCCCCGAGCACCACCACCGCGGCAAGAGCGCTGGCAGAGATGGGGCCGGCCGGCGACCGTGAGAAGGCGCCACACAGCACCGCCATCATCGCGGTGGCGCAGAGAAGCTGGGCACCCATGATCGAGGCCGCACCCTCCGGGCGCACCGCGAGATGGCGACGGGTCCAGGGCACCCCGATGCCGTAGCAGACCGTGGCCCCCAGACAGGCCAGCGAGCCGGCGAGATCCCCCGACAGCCCCTGCCAGACACCCATCACGACCATGACCCCGAGGAAGCCGATGAGCAATCCGGCGACCCGCTGCCGAGTAAGCCGGTCGGAGGGCGCGATGACCAACGCGAAGAGCGCCGTGAACAGCGGCGTGGCGGCGTTGAACAACCCCGCCAGCACGCTGGACACCTGCGTCTCCGCCCACCCGAACAGCGTGAATGGCAGGACGTTGCTCATCAGTCCGACGAAAGCGGCATGACCCCAGACCGGGCCCCACGCGGGCAGCCGCCGCCGCTGCCAGGCCAGCGCGCCCAGGACGGCGAGCGCACCGAACAACGTCCGCCCCAAGGTGATCTGCAGCGGGGTGAATGCGGGCAGCGCGACCTTGATCAGGAAGAAGCTCGAACCCCAGATGACGGCCAGTGCCCACCAGTAGGGCAGCCAGGACGAAAGGCGGGCTTGGGGCATGCGCGCCAGTATGGCCGTGTCACTGCCTGGTGGCCGCAGCACGTCGCAGCATGCTGGACACGTGGCCAGCGAGCAGACCTACCAGCGCTACCGGCGGGTGGCCCGATACCCGCTGTTTCTGGCCGGCGTGATGTTCGTGGTGGGCTTCTCGCTCGCCCTCGATCCGCACCTGGAAACCCTCGAGCAACATCACGTGACCGGCCGTTCCCTGACGCTGATCGCGTGGTTCGTGTTCCTGGTGGACTACCTGCTTTCGCTGGCATTGGCACCCGAACGAGGCCGTTACATTCGCACCCACATCCCGCAGGCCATCGGGGTAGTGTTCCCGCCGCTGCGGGTGCTGCTGATCTTCCACGTGACGTACGAGGTGGCCCGCCAGACCCGGGGCGCGTTCGGCTCCCAGGCCCGCTTGTACCTGCTGTACCTGTCGACGCTGATCATCGCGGTGTCGTCCATGGCGGTGATGGCGGCCGAACGCAACGCGCCCGGTGCGACCATCAAGAACTTCGGCGATGCACTGTGGTGGTCGGCGGAGACGGTCTCCACCGTCGGTTACGGGGACATGTACCCCGTCACGCCGGCCGGCCGGATGATCGCGGTGGCCCTGATGGTGAACGGATTCCTGATCTTGTCAGTCCTCACTGCGACAGTGGCCCAGAAGTTCGTTTCCAGCACATTCGGGATCCAGGCACCCAAGATGCCCGATCCCCTGCCAGAACCGGAGGTGTGAGGTGCAGCCGCTGACCGAGCGCGACGCGGAGATCCTGTCGTTCGAGAAGTCGTGGTACCGCTACGAGGGCGCCAAGCAGAAGGCCATCAGGGAGCGCTTCGGGCTGTCCCCAACCCGCTACTACCAAGTCCTCAACGCGTTGCTGGACGACCCAGCCGCGCTGTCGGCCGAACCGGTGGTGGTCAGGCGTCTGCAGCGACAGCGACAGTCCCGCCGAAACGCGTCCCGCGCGTCCTGACCGGGCGCTCGACGTACCCGCCGGCCGTTAGCCCCGCCCGCCGCTCGAAGACGTTGCGCGACCACCAGTCCCCGGTACGCGCCCAGGACCACGCCGAAGCCAGCCCGTACAGAGGCACGAACATTGCGCCGCACCAGGCGTACTGCCGCATGTGGCTCGTTTCGTGTTGCCAGACCCCGGGGTCGAGTTCGCTGCGGCTGATCACCACGCTGCCAATCGTGAAGGCACTGGCCATCGGGAACCGCCGCGAGTAGCCGGTCGCCTGCCAGTAGGGGCCGCGGTGCGCCGGGCGGCAGTCCGCGAGCCGAGCCACGAGCATTCCGACTGGCGTCGTGAGGTTGACCCAGTTGGCGATCGTGACGGCGTTCACGCCCACTGGCCCGCAGGTGCTGTTGCCAGCGGCGGCCGCTCGACGTCCACGATTGAATGCCAAGTACCCACGAAGTCCGTGCCCACGCGGCCGAATTGTGCCATCGCCTGCCCGACGCCGCGAGAGGCGTGCAGTTGCGGATCGAGCCGGCGCAGGGCGGCCTGAATGATCTGCGCGGCCATCAGTCCCAGCCGGCGCTCGTCCTGGTGCCGGTGCAGGCGCACCCCTAGGTCCACCTGGGCGATGGCATCCACCCCCAGCAACTCCGCGGTGTCCACCAGCATGGCGAACTCCACGCCGTAGCCGACCGGGAACGGCAGCCGCTCCAATAGGCTGCGGCGGGCAGCGTACTCCCCGGCCAGCGGCTGGATGACGCCAGCAAGTTGCGGCCAGTAGAGATTGAGCAGCGGTCGCGCGACGAGTTCGGTCACCCGGCCGCCGCCAGCTGGAACCACCGACTCCCCCTGCACCAAGGGCCGCTCGTACACCGCCTTGACCAGGGCGACCTGCGGGTCTGCGAACAGGGGTCCCAACAACCCCCTGACATAGTCGGCGCTGAACGAACGCAGATCGGCGTCGATGAACACGACCACCTCGGCGCTGGTCGCGGCCAGTGCCCGCCACATGGCCTCGCCCTTTCCGCGCAGCGGCGGTAGCGCGGGGAAGACCTCGTCCAGTGCCACGACCCGGGCACCGTGCTCCTTGGCGACCGCAGCGGTGGCGTCGGTGGAACCGGAGTCCAGCACGACCAGGTCGTCGACCAACGAGCCGAGCAGTTCGGTCCGCAGCGTGTTCACGATCTGCCCGACGGTCTGAGCCTCGTTGAGGGCCGGCAGGATCACGGCCACGTCGGCGTTCTTCGCCGCCATCACCGCCGCGTGCGGCCAGTCGCCGGCCGTCGACGTGCGCTGGGCCAGCCAGGCCTCGACGTGTTCGGTCACCCACCACCCCAGGAGTCGGTTGTGCCCGACCAGCGTGTCACAATTCCCATGACCTCATCCAGAGGGGCAGAGGGACCGGCCCTGCGAAGCCCCGGCAACCCAGCACACGCGCTATGGGTGCCAACTCCGGCCGTGAACAAACGGGAAGATGGGAAAGCCCATGATCGACCTCGGAAGCGCCAAAGGCCTCACTTGTCGCGAGTGCGGCGCCAGTTACGACCTCGGTGCGGCGTACGCCTGCATGGAGTGCTTCGGACCGCTGGAAGTTGCCTACGAGTTCCCGGCGCTCACTAGGGCTGACATCGAAGCCGGCCCCACATCCTTGTGGCGGTACTCGGCGTTGTTGCCCGTACGGCCCACTGCCGCCAGTGAACCGAACCTGGCGCCGGGCTGGACCCGGCTGCACCGCGCCGACAACCTCGCCGCCGAGCTGGGCATGCGTACGTTGTGGGTCAAGGACGACTCCGGCAATCCGACGCACTCGTTCAAGGACCGCGTGGTTGCTGTGGCGCAATCCGCTGCGCGTGCCCTGGGCCTGACTACCTTGGCGTGCGCTTCTACTGGCAACCTGGCCCATGCTGTGGCTGCGGCCGCCGCCCGTGGCGGACAGGGTTCGGTGGTAGTGATCCCGCACGACCTGGAGGCGGGGAAGACCATCACGACGGCGACCTACGGCGGCATCCTGCTCGCGGTCGAAGGCAACTACGACGACGTCAACCGCCTGTGTTCGGAGATCATCGGCGAGGACTTCGCCCAGGACTGGGGTTTCGTCAACGTCAACATCCGCCCCTACTACGCCGAAGGCTCGAAGTCGATGGGCTTCGAGATCGCCGAGCAGTTGGGCTGGCGCACGCCCGGCCAGGTGGTGGCCCCGATCGCATCGGGCTCGTTGCTCACGAAGGTAGACAAGGCCTGGCGGGAACTCGCGGCACTGGGCCTGATCGACGAGGCGCCGTACCGGGTCTTCGGCGCGCAGGCGCAGGGGTGTTCGCCGGTGGCGCAGGCCTTCGATGCCGGCTGGGACGTTGTGAAACCCGTCAAGCCGAGCACGATCGCCAAGTCGCTGGCCATCGGCAACCCGGCCGACGGCCCATACGCGCTGGACGTTGTGCGGCGCACCGGCGGCAGCATCGCAGCGGTCTCCGATGAGGACGTGGTGGACGGGATTCGCCTGCTGGCCCGCACCGAAGGGATCTTCGCGGAGACCGCCGGCGGCGTTGTCGTGGCGACTTTGCGGCATCTGCTCAAGGAGGGCCTGCTCGATCCGGAGGCCGAGACCGTCATCCTCAACACCGGCGAGGGCCTCAAAACCCTCGACGCGGTCATGGACTTCGCCCGTCCGTCAGCCACCATTTCACCCGATGTCGATGCGGTACGGGCACACGTCTGCTGATCTCTTCGGTGGGTCGCGGCGGTTGTCGCGGGCTAGGCGTGCTTAACTGGACATGGCCACATCGTGGTCCCGCGCTGCCACCGGCAACGCGGTCGTTACATAGCAAGGACAGCACTTACATGAGCAGTGTCAGCGGAACCGTGAAGTGGTTCAACGCCGAGAAGGGCTACGGCTTCCTCTCCCTGGACGACCAGGAGGGTGACGTCTTCGTCCACTGGAGCGCCATCCAGACCGACGGTTACAAGTCGCTCCAGGAAGGCCAGCGAGTCGAGTTCAACATCGTGCAGGGACCGAAGGGTGCGCAGGCGGACACCGTCGTGCCGCTGACCTGAGGACTTCACGCTTGGCAAAGGGGCCGGACGAAAGTCCGGCCCCTTTCGCATGCGCCCGCGGGGCTGCCCGGTGCTGGCCGGACGTCAAAGTCCGGCCCCTTTCGCATGCCCGGCCGGCGGCCCCCGGCATTTCGGTGTCTGACGTGCCATCTAAGCGCAAGTTAGACACCGAAACCGCTGGCAAGGTGGGTTTCGAACTATCCTTAGAAGCGTGATTCAACTCGTGACCTGGGCCCTGAACATCACCTTCCTGGCCGTGGCCGCCTTCGCCCTCATCGACGTCTTGCGTCGCCCCGCCGCCGCCTTCCCGGCCGTCGAGCGGCAGACCAAGGTCGCGTGGGCACTGTTCACCGGCATCTCGGGGGCCATCATCCTGCTGTTCGGCGCCGTCAACTTCCTGGGCATCATCGGCGTCATCGTCACGATGTTCTACTTCGTCGACGTCCGGCCGAAGGTCCGCGAGATCACGGGCAGGTGACCCGCCCGGTCGGCACCCCGACCCGCGGCACCACCGGCAGCAACCGGCTGCGCCGCTTCGACCGCTGGATCGCGCATCTGGCCGGCCGCCAGTTGCGCCACGGCAGCCCGCTGGTCGTGGATCTGGGATTCGGTGCTGATCCGACCACGACGCTGGAATGGCAGCGAGCCCTGCATTCCCTCAATCCCGGCATCCGTGTGGTCGGTGTCGAGATCGACCAGGAGCGGGTGGCCCGCGCCAGGGGTGTCATTGAGGCGGTGCGTGGTGGCTTCGAGATTCCCACAGAGCAACGGCCACTTGTCATCCGCGCGGCCAACGTGCTGCGGCAATACGACCACTCGGAGGTCACGGCAGCGTGGGCGTTGATGCGCAGCCGGCTGGCGCCGGAGGGCTGGCTGATCGAAGGCACCTGCGACGAGCAGGGGCGGTTGACCTCCATGGTGAGCCTGAACCCGCACGGTCCGCAGTGGTTCACGGTCTCCTGCCGCCTTGCTGGTCTTGACTACCCGTCGCAAATTGCGGCGCGACTTCCGAAGGCCTTGATTCATGACAACATCCCCGGCACCGCCATTCACGCGCTACTTGCGGACATGGACCGGGAATGGGAACGCGCGCCACGGTTCGGTGCTCGGCAGCGCTGGATCGCGATGGCCGGGGCGCTCGCCCAACGCTGGGAGGTCCGGGACGGGCCGGGCCGCTGGCGGCTCGGTGAATTCACGGTGCCGTGGGAGAAGGTTAGCGACAGCACGAAGCCCCCGAGGTGATCCCCAGGGGCTTCGTGTGTGTTCGGCAATTACCGACCGATGGTGGCGCGCACCCGGTCGACGGCGTCCTCAGCGCGCTTGCGCAGGTCCGCACGACGGTCGGTGGCCCGCTCGCGCAGGTCGGCGACCAGGGTCTCGAACCGGTCAGTCACCTCGTCGAACTTCGGCAGCTCGACCTTGGGCAGGTCGAACGGAAGCTCGAACTTCGGCAGCTCGAACGGCAGCAGCTCGAGGAACTGCTTGCGAGCCTCGACAGCGCGGTCGACGACCGGCTCCACGCGCTCGGCAGCCGCGGTCATCGCCGGCTCGATGGCCTCGTTGACCTGGTGCACCAGCGGCATGACAGCCTCGGTGGCCCGGTCGATGACCGGGTGCTTCGGCTCGTGCTTCACAACCGGCTTCACCGCGGCGGTGGCAGCAGTCGTCGTCTTCTTGACGGTCGCAGCGGCCTTGGCCGGGGCCTTCTTCCGCCGGGGCCTTCTTGGCGGCGGTCTTCTTGACCGGAGCCTTCTTCGCCGGGGCCTTCTTGGCCGGCGTGCTTGCAGTAGTAGCCATGATCTGTCCTTTCCTCAGGATGCGGCGGGTTCGTCGGTCGAGGGCCCACCACGGCGCGCGGCATTCTCGGTTTGGAACGCCGCATAGATCTCCAACAGCGATTTACGCTGACGGTCGGTCAGCGTCTGGTCGTTGGCCAGAGCCTCTGTCACCCCGGCGTCCCCGAGCCGCGGCTCGAGGATTCCCGCCCTGATGTACAGCGACTCGGCGGAGATCTCCAGTGCCTTCGCAATCTGCGCCAGGATCTCGGCGCTGGGCTTGCGAAGGCCCCGTTCGACCTGGCTCAAGTACGGGTTGGACACGTCTGCGGCTTTGGCCAGCTGGCGCAACGACAGTTGCGCAGCGGCGCGCTGCTCGCGGATGTATTCACCCACACTCGCCATGTCGATCCGAGCCACGTGTCTATGGTCACCCCAAGCGCTTGCAATTGCAAGCACTCAGCAAGCGCGATTCGCACTTTGCGGTGTAGATCACATAACGGACCGCAGGCAGCCCACGGGTCTGCCCCCACCCAGAACAGGGTTGTGCAGGTGCTCATCCACGATCGCCGCGCTCACACCCAGTTCCCGCAGAATCGAAGCGGCCGCCACGGGCCTGGCCCGGTCGGCGCCGTCGGCGATCTTCAACGCGATGCCGAACCTGCTGCCCTCCACCTCGAGCACCATCGCCTGCACAGCTTCAGCGCCGTCTTTGGCGAGCAGACCGGGTACTCCGCGCATCAGGTGCGACACGTCCCGCGTGGTGCCACCGATGTGGTCCGGATAGCTGCTCATTGCGTACCCGACCAGTGGGCAACGCTGTGGCAGTGCGACAAACGCGCGGGCCAGCGCCACCAGCGGCAGCGCCCACAGCGGCGCCCCGCAGCCGTCGGTGCTGGAGTGCGCGACAGCAGTTCCGGCCAGATCCTCGATCACCGCACGGATCCGGCGCTGCAGCGGGTGCTGGGGGTCCAGGTAGTCCCGCACGGACCAGTCGCGCTGCACGCAAGTGCGCAGCATCGCCGCGTGCTTGCCCGAACAGTTCATGGCGACCCGCGCGGGCACCGAACCCGCCGCCAGGTACTGCGCGTGGGCTTCGGCCCCGTAAGGCAGGTCAGGAGGGCACTGCAAATCGGTCTCGGCGAGCCCGCCGGCAGCCAAGACCGCCCGTACCCCCTCCAGGTGGAAGGGTTCACCCGAATGCGAGGCACAGGCCAGGGCCAGGTCCGAACCGGTCAGCGCCAGCCCGGCCTCGACCATGCCTACCGCTTGCAACGGTTTCACCGCCGAACGGGGATAGATGACGGTGCCGGGCTCGCCCCAGGCGCGGATCACGGCACCCGAGGCGTCCACCACGACGGCGTGGCCGCGGTGCACCGACTCCACCAACCCGGAACGCTCGACCTCGACGAGGACGGGCGGTGCGGTCACTGCTGCAACGTCTCGGTGTCGACCCCGTCAGCCTTCAAGCGGGCGGCCAGTTCCTCAGCCAACAAGTCCTGCACGTCGTGGACGCGCGAGCGGGTCTCGGATACTTCCTTCTCCATAGCGCGCAACTGCTCGAGCCGCTGGGTGCGCTGCTCATCGGTGAGCGCAGCCTGGTCATCGAGGCCCGCACGGTCGATCAGGCGTTCCACGGCCCGGCGGCCGCCCCCGGGTGACTCGATCACATCCACCGCGGCGTGGTACTGCCCGGGACCCATCTGGCCGGCCAACGACTGGATCAATGCCTGCAGATCCAGCTCGCCGTCGGCGGTGATCACACCTTCACCTTCGAGAATGTCGATGCGGCCGTGCAGCATGCGGCGCACGTAGGACAGCCAGGCCTCTTCCCGGTCGGCCTCCTCCCGCCGGCGCCGAAGTTCGGCCACGGGCAGTTCCGTCAGATCGGCCACGTAAGAGGCGTCCAGGACCCGGTCCACGGCCCGCTTGCCGCCCGGTTGTGTGATCGGCACGCCCCCACTGTAGACGGCGCAAGCGCTTTTGCGCCCTGTCGCGCCGACCCGGCAAACGGGTTACCCCGCTCAGACGGCCACCTGAGCAACCGATCAATCCGGTATGGAGATCGCTGCCGAACTGCGCGACCTGGCGGGTCGGGGCGCCAGCGGGTCGCTGGAGGCGGTCGACGGTGACGTCAGGGGAACGGTCTGGGTGCGAGAGGGGCGGATTGCCTCGGCAACCCTGTCGTCGCCGACCTCAGCACTGGGGATGCGGCTGGTCAACGGCGGCAAATTGAGCCTGACGAACCTCGGGTCCGCGCTGGCGACCCAGCAGCAGTATCCGCAGATGCGCTTGGGCGACGTCCTCGTCCGCATGGGTCTGGTCACGCGGCAGGACGTGGAGGCCGTGGCCTGGGAGCAACTGTGTGACAACGTGGCGGGCATCCTGCGCATGACGGATCCGGTCGTCACGTTCACCCCCGTCACCGCGTCGGCCGCCCCAGCGGCCGGACCGGCCGTCGCCGACGTCCTGGCTGCAGCCACCACTCGGCTGTCCCGCTGGCAGCAGATCGTGCGCTCGATCGGGGGTCCGGACACCGTCGCCTCCCTTTCCGACGCCACGTTCCCAACCCCGGACGTGACGCTGCGGCCCGAGGAGTGGGCCGTGTTGTGCCGGGTGGACGGCCGCCGCAGCCTGATGTCCATCGCCGATCAGGCAGGGTTCACCACGCTGGAGGCCGCGTCCATCGTTGAGAGCCTGGTAGCCGCAGGACTGGTGACGGTGCCCAAACCTGCCCAGCCCGTACCACCGGTGCTCGCAACCCCGGCGCCCGCGGCACCCACGTCAGCCGAACCCGATCTGTTCGACGATCCCTCAGCACTGCTGCGGGAGCTGTCCGAGTTGGGCGGGGAGTCCCGGCGGCGAGTGCGCTGAGCCCCGACCGGGTTCGCCGGCCTTCCCTCGCTACCCTGAGGGGCTATGCGGCCACTGACGATCAGCGCGGATGCTGCGTCTGAGGATCTTCGTGACGCGCTGGTCGACCGGCTCGGCCTGACACCTGCGGCAACCTCCGCGGACATCGTCATCGCCACCGGCCCCCCTTTGGAAGCGGCCAGTCACGTGATCGTGACCGGTCCGCTGACCGACGAGGTCGACCAGTGGGATGCGGGCGTGCCTGCCCAGACCGTGGCCGGCGCGTTGTGGCTGGTTCCCGATCAGGATGATCCGAACTCGGCGGCACTCGCGTGGCTGTTGCTGCGGTTGCAGAGCCCGGCTACCCCTTTGAGCGACCTGACCGACAGCAACGATCGCGCCCTGCGCTGGTCGGTCGTGGCCGCCACCACCATCACCGGATCACCCACCGAGCCGGCCGCCGTGGATGACAACGAGGTCGCGGCCTGGGTCGACGCACAGCCGGAAGTGCAGGAACTCGGCTCTGCGGTGGAGCGGTTGGGCGGGGAGACCGGCGACGCGGTGCTGACTTCGGTGCAGCGCTTCCGGGCTGCGTTGGAAGCTACCGGCGGCCAGCCCGGACCCGCGTTCGACGCCGCCGTGGCCGACCACTTGCGGGAGGTTCAGCGCTCAGGATTCGGCCGCTGGCGGGGGGCGAAGGCCCGGGCCGCGAGTGCCGCCGCCCTGCAGCAGACAGCGCGGGAGGCCGCCGGCGATCGAGTGCGGGAGCTGCTCACGCAACGAGCGGCCGAGGTTGCCGCGCAGGCTGGAGAGCAGGCGATGTCCGAACAGCAGGCCGCTCTGCACGGTGAACTCGGCAAGGCCTTGGACGCGCTCACGGTGCCGGTCCAGCCCGATTTCGGCAAGGTTCCCCGCTCGTGGGCTGACGCGGGAGTCCAGGCGCGCCGCTATGTGTTCGTCTCGCAGGAGGACGAGATCGACGTTGACGTCGACGCGACCATCCGGCCCTGCGAGCAACTTTCCCCAGGCACAGCGGTGTGCGCGCTGGTGCAATCCGGATTCAGCCTGCCCGCCCTGCGTTGAGCACGCATCGACCGCCCCCTGTGCCTAGTCTGGGCTGCACCGATGAAAGGGGGCCATGTGGCCGGACTCGATGAACTCCTTCAGCAGATTCTCGGCGGCAGCACATCCGCGGGGGGCCTGGATATCTCCAAGTTGGCCGCACTGGTCGGCCCACTGCTGCAGCAGTTGCAGGCCGGCGGTGGCCTGCAGGACCTGCTGGGCAAACTGCAGCAAGCCGGCATGGGCGGGCAAGTCGACTCCTGGCTCGGTCAGGGCGCGAACGAGGCCGTGAACCCGCAGCAACTCGGGGAGGTGCTCGGCGCCGGGCAGGTCGACGAGCTGGCCCAGCAATCCGGGATGACACCGGCCGAGGTGCAGAACGGGCTTTCGGAGATCCTGCCCGGACTGGTCAACCAGCTCAGCCCCTCGGGCTCCCTGCCGACCAACCCGCAGGACCTCAGCTCGATGCTCAACCAGATCCCCGGCGGCGATTCGCTCTCCGGCATGCTGGGCGGGCTGCTCGGCGGCGGCCAACAGCGGTAGCCGCTGCGTTTTGGCCTGATAGTTCACTTCGCCTGCGGACGCTTCGTGGGCGAAGTGAACAACGCGGCTAGAACTACCCCCGAGCCGCGATAGCGGCCTCGTACACCTCGACCGTGCGCGCCGCGATCCGGTCCCAGCCGAACTCCGCGATGGCCCGCGCCCGGCCCGCCTGGCCCATCTGCCGAGCGCGCTGCGGGTCGGCGATGACCTGGTTGATGGCCCGGGCGAAGTCGGCTTCGAAGGCCGCGGTGTCCTCGGCGTCGTAGTGCACGAGCAGACCGGTCTCACCGTCGACGACCACCTCCGGGATGCCGCCCACGTCACTGGCTACGACCGGGGCCTCGCACCCCATCGCCTCCAGGTTCACGATCCCCAGCGGCTCGTAGACGCTCGGGCAGGCGAACACCAGCGCGTTGCTCAGCAACTGCCGCACGTCGCTGCGCTCGAGGTGCCCGTCCAGCCAGAAGACGTCGGAACGCTTCTGCCGTAGCGCGTCGATCGCGTCGGACACCTCCTGGCCCAACTCCGGGCGTGTCCGGGGACGCCGCACAGAGCACAATCGGGGCGGACTCGTCGAACTCCAGAGCCGCCCGCAGCAGGTGGTTGATGCCCTTCTGCCGGGTGATCCGCCCCACGAACAGCACGAACGGGCGGTCCGGGTCGATGCCGTAGCGCTCGAGGGCGTCGGTCTCCGGCACCTTGCGGTACACGTCCGTGTCGATGCCGTTGTGCACCACGTGCACCTTGGCCGGATCGACGAACGGGTAGCAGTCCAGGACGTCGGCACGCATGCCTGCGCTCACGGCGATGATCGCGTCGGCATTGTGGTAGGCGGTGTCCTCCACCCACGACGAGATGGCATACCCGCCCCCGAGTTGCTCGCGCTTCCAGGGACGCCGGGGTTCCAGCGAATGGGCTGTGATCACGTGCGGGATGTCGTGCAGCAGACCGGACAAGTGGCCACCGAGGTTGGCGTACCAGGTGTGGGAGTGGGCGACGTCGCAGCCGGCCACCGCGTCGGCCATTCCGAGGTCCACGCCCAGCGTCTGCAGTGCGGCGTTGGCCTGTTCCAGATAGCCCGGCACGGCGTGGCCGGTGGCATCGGAGCGCGGGCCGCCGAAGCAGTGCACGTCCACCTCGATCAACTTGCGCAGCTCAGGCACCAGGTGCTCCACGTGCACACCCGCGCCGCCGTAGATGTCCGGGGGCCACTCACGCGTCAGAATCGCTGTTCGCACGGTGAAAGCCTATGCCGATTGCGTAACGTGAGGCATGTGAGAGAAGGTCCGAGCGTTCTGGGAATCGTCCTGGCCGGAGGTGAGGGCAAGCGCCTCATGCCTCTCACTGCCGACCGCGCAAAGCCAGCCGTGCCTTTCGGCGGCGCTTATCGGCTCGTCGACTTCGTGCTGTCCAACCTGGTCAATGGCGGAATCTCCAAGATCTGCGTGTTGACCCAGTACAAATCCCACTCCCTGGACCGCCACATCACCACGACCTGGCGGATGTCCAACCTGATGGGCGACTACGTCACGCCGGTGCCCGCCCAGCAACGGCTCGGTCCGCGCTGGTACATGGGGTCGGCTGATGCCATCTACCAGAGCCTGAACCTGGTCTTCGACGAGCGGCCGGATTACGTCGCCGTGTTCGGCGCCGACCACATCTACCGCATGGACCCTTGGCAGATGCTCGACCAGCACATGGAGTCCGGAGCGGGAGTGACCGTGGCCGGCATCCGCATGCCGCGCGCGGAGTCCTCCCCGTTCGGGGTGATCGAGACCGACGCCAGTGGTCAGCGGATCAGCGCTTTTCACGAGAAGCCAGCCGACCCGCCGGCGATTCCGGACTCTCCCGAGGAGTCCTACGTGAGCATGGGCAACTACATGTTCACCACCGACGTTCTCGTCGAGGCCCTGAAGATCGACGCCGGCGACGAGGGCAGCGTGCACGACATGGGCGGCAACATCATTCCGATGCTCACCGCACAGGGTCTGGCGCACGTGTACGACTTCTCCGAGAACGAGGTGCCCGGAACGACCGACCGGGACCGCGGCTACTGGCGCGACGTCGGGAGCCTGGACGCCTACCACGACGCCCACATGGACCTGGTCAGCGTGCACCCGGTGTTCAACCTCTACAACCGGCGCTGGCCGATCCTGACCAGCCTGCCGCCGCTGCCGCCTGCGAAGTTCGCACTCGGTGGTAATGCCCATGAGTCGATGGTCGGCGCCGGGTCGATCATCTCCGGCGGCCACGTGCGACAGTCGGTGCTCAGCTTCGACGTGCGGGTTGCCGAGGGCGCTTTCGTCGAAGGCTCGGTGCTGATGCCGGGGGTCCGCGTGGGCCGCAACGCGGTCATCCGGCGGGCAGTGATCGACAAGTACGTGGACATTCCCGACGGCGCCCAGATCGGGGTGGACGTCGAACGCGACCGAGAGCGCTTCACGGTCAGCGACGGCGGTGTGGTGGTGATCGGCAAGGGGCTGCGCGTCGAGAGCTGAGCCGCGGCGCCCCTGCGCTCGCCGAACCGTTTTGTCGCGTTGTCGTCGGTAATCGCGGCGTGTCGCGCCTACTTCGCGACAGCGCGGTCAACGTCGCGACAAAACTGGTGGCCTCGGTCCCGGAGACTCAGTACCCCGCTGGGCAACGCACGCGGCCCCAGGCCTTGCAGTCCAAGTGGGCGCCGTCGAAGGACCGCAGCAGGATCCGGTCGCCGCCATTGGCCAATGCTGCCCGCCGCAGGCCCAGGTGGCGCACGTCGGCGGTCGAGCGGCCGCCTCCGAGCCGCAGCGTGAGGCTGGCGCCGGCGGCCAACGTGTCGTAGACGCCGAACTCGTAGCCAAAACCACCCGCCCGCAGTTCGTACCCGAACAAGCTCAGCGGTGTCACACCGGTGTTGCTGACCCGGATCGTCTCGCTGTTAGGCTTCCCGCGCTCATCGCCGGGCGGGTCCCAGCGGACCTTGGCGATCTGCAGCGCTCCTGAGGCAGGCGTGGTGCAGTTGCCGCCCAAGCACGGATAGACCTTGGACGCGCGCACGTTGCCACGGGGGTCCAGCAGGTAGGCGCCGTCGCCGATGAAGCCGAACTTGGTCCGGGTACCGCGGGCGGTCGTGAAGTTCGCCCATACCGGGGAGCGCCGGCCCCAGTGCACCGTGGCACCGCTGTTCGGCCCGCTGCCCGAGCGCACGGTCAGCACGGACCCGGGGTCCAGCGCCGTCCCCTCCGGCAGCCGCAGCCAGTCCAGACTGCCGTCGCGGATCACCCACCGCGACAGGTCCACCCGGTTCGCGCCGTCGTTGACGATCGCGACGTACTCGCTGTTGATGTTGGCAGCGTCGTCGCCGATCGGATCCGGCTGGATGACCAGACGCAACGTGGCATCGGGACCGGTGCCGCAGTACTGCGGATCCCACATGTTGACCCCCCGGGCACGCGCCGCGTCGAACAACTTGCGGTACTGCAGGTTGTGCACTGGCTCGTACTTCTTGGGCATCCACTGCCCGAATCCGCTGGACAGCATCATCGCCGAGGCGTCCACCCACCCGCCGTCGGCCTTCACGTAGACGGTCCGTAACCGCCGGTTGCGGATGCTCGAACGGGAGTCGCCGGCCGATGCGAGGACGACCTGGTGACCCTCGATCGCCGAGCGCAACACCTCGTGGGCCTGCGGTCCTTCGCAGCCTGAGGCACCCGGCAGTTTCTCCGGCGCCTGCACCCCGAGCAGCCGGATGACCTGGTAGGTGTCGGTCAGCCGGTTGCGGTTGTGTGAGAACCGGATCGTGTCGCCGTCGACCACCATCGCGGCGTATCCCCGGTCCCGGATCGTCTCCCCCGGGGCCAGCGGCGGGTCGTCGGCGGCGGCGGGCGGCGCGCTCAGCAGCGACGTCAGTACCAGCGCAGCCGGAAGCAAAAACCTCACAGCCATAACGTCGGCACAAATCCTCCCCTGCCGTATGGCTTTCCCCCGTATCGCCCACACCCGTCCGATGGGCGAACACTTGACCCCTGCGCCTGACGTGCCGATAGCAAGAGCACCCGAACGAAGGAGTACCTATGACCACATCAGGCAAATTCGAACTGTACACCGACAAATCCGGCGAGTGGCGCTTCCGGCTCAAGGCCGTCAATGGCCAGACGATCGCCGCGTCCCAGGGATATGCGAGCAAGGAGAACGCCCTCAACGGCATCGACTCCGTGCGCCGCAACGCCGCTGAAGCCGAACTCGTCGAAGTCGGGATGGACTGACGAAACGCGCAAAGGGCCGGGCATCCGTTCGTGGGTGCCCGGCCCTTGCAGCTTCACCCCGACGAGGTAATTGCGATCTTGACCCGTCCAACTCTTGTTACCGGCGGGTAACTAGGAGCACACTGAAGATGCAGCCGTAACGCGGTCCGATGGCTGAGCCTGAGGAGGGGTGGGCTCAGCCGCGGACCTGAAGCAGCGCGATCACCAGCGCGCCGCTGGCACACTGACCATCGTGACCGAATTGGCTGACGACCTCGATCTATCCGCTCAAGCCGGGATTCTGCTCGGTGCCTTCATGACCGGACGTAGCTTCCAGCCCAACCTGTTGTCCCGAGGCACCCGTGACCAAGCGATTCTGTCCGGGATCGCCGCCGCCAGCGGTTACGGCTGGGGCACGTCGGCGCACTCCGTGCTGCGCGCGGTGGCCCGCCGGTTCGGCACCGCCGGCGTGCTGGCCAGCGTCGGGGTGGACGCGGTCACAGCCGGGGTCGCCGTGACCACGATCAAGGCTCTGCCCGCCCACGAGCACGAATCCGGGCAGCGCGCGTTCGTCCGGCTGGCGGCCACCGGCTACGGTGGTGCGGCCATCGCGGGCCTGGTGGCCACCGGCGCCCGGTTCCTGCCCGGGCACAAATCGGTCGTGGCCAGCCTGACAGCAGCCGCCGTTGCTGCCGGCGGGTACGCGACGATCCGGCGCTCGGTCGTGGGTTCGATGGACGGCGCCGACGGCCGCGCCCACGAAGACGTCACGCGCAGTGTGTCCACGCCGAAGGCGATCGCCGCGGGCGGGGTGACGACCGGTTTGCTGATCGCGGCGGGCCACGGGGAAGCCCGGTTCAGTGCGGCCATGGCTCGCGTGGCTGCCGCGGTCCTCGGCGGCGATCCGGCTGACCACCGCACCGCAGGTCGCATCGCGTCGTTCGGCACACTGGCGGCCGCCGGCTGGGGCGCCTTGACGCTGGTCAACCGCAAACTTGCGGTCGGCGGTAGCACGGAGGACGCGTCCAACCTCGACCCGCCCACGCTGCCCGAGGTGACCGGCGGGCCCGGGTCGACGATTCCCTGGAACAAGCAGACCCGGGAGCCGGCCCGGTGGCTGAAGAGCACCCTCACGTCCGCCGAGATCACTGCCGTAGTGGGCGAGCCTGCCCAGCAGCCGATCCGGGTCTACTCGCCCCTCGATGACAGCGCCACGGAGCAGGAGCGTGCCGAACGTCTGCTCGACGAGATCGATCGCACGGGCGCGCTGGACCGGCCCTACTTCGCGATCTTCAGCCCGACCGGTTCCGGCTACTGCAACTACGTGGCCACCGACGCGTTCGAGTACCTTGCCCGCGGCGATTGTGCGTCGGCCGGCATCCAGTACTCCGTACTGCCCTCGGCCCTGTCGCTCAACCGCGTGGGCATGGGTACCCGGCAGACCAAGATGGTGGTCAACGGGATCATCGAGCGGCTCTTGGCCCGCCCGGCCGAGCAGCGCCCGAAGTTCTACCTCTTCGGTGAGAGCCTGGGCTCGCAGGTGAGCCAGGAGATGTTCCGCGGCGAGGGCATGACGGGTCCGCGCGGCATCGGCTTGGACGCCGCGGTGTGGATCGGAACCCCCAACGCGACGGAGTGGCGCAAGGAGCTCTGGGGCGACCGCTCCGTCACCCAGGTCCCCTCGGTCGGTCCCGGAGACCGCCTTCCTTCCCGCGGGCCGTGCGGGACTGGCGGGCACTGAGCCCGGACCAGAGGCAGCAGGTGAAGTACCTGTTGCTGCAGAACGGTGACGACCCGATCCCCAAGTTCGGCCCCTCCCTGCTGTGGCGCCAGCCCGACTGGCTCGGGCCCGACGCGACCCGGCCGCCGGGTGCCCCGCGCGGCACTGACTGGCAGCCGGTGGTCACGTTCTTCGCGACGTTCCTGGACATGCAGAACGCGCTGACACCGACGCCCGGCGTCTTCGACGAAGGCGGCCACGACTACCACCGCGAGATCCCGGACGCGATCCGGCAGGTGTGGGGGTTCTCGGTCACCGACACGCAGATGGCCGGCATCCAGCAGGCGCTGCGCACCCGGGACCTGCACTTCGAGATCCAGCGCGACTACGGCGCGGTGCAAGCCCAGCCCGCGGACAAGCGCGCCGAGGCCGAGGAGAAGCTCGAGAAGCGGGTCTCCGGTTGGGTGGGCCACGACGTGGATGAAGCGGAGATCAAGAAGCTCGCTGAGTAGAGCGCCCCCGCGTTTTTGCCCTGCCGGACAAGGGGGGTGCTCACGGCCAGACGTAGGGCAGGTCGTCCGGGACGTCGAACGTGTAGTGCGCCGGGTTCTTGCGCAGTAGCGACGACTGGTGGCTGCGATGAAACGCCGGGTCGCCCAGCCAACCGGGGAGGTCCCCGGCGCGTTCGAGTTGTGGCTGCGTGCGGATGCTGGGCACACCGGCTTGCGCCAGGTCGTGCCGGATCGTCGCGGCGCACGTGTCCGCGAAACCGAGTTCGGTCCACACGTCACACATGGTCAGTGAGTACCGGCCGAGCGCCTCCTCGTATCCGCTCCACATCTTCACGGCCGGGTGATGCCGCCAGCCGTAGCCCGGCCAGGTCAGGCCGCGGATCACCTGGATGCACTCCACCCGCTGCTTGCCGAGGCGTTTGGTGTCCAGTGCCCGCGCCGAGCGCTCGAAATCCGGGTAGGGAAGGAACGTCTGCACGCGTCAAGCAACGCCTGCCATCACCGGGATGTTCCCTCGGGCTTTTGTCGCGACACGCCGACATGAGCGACGACAACGCGACAAACCGATCGGTGGGCAAGCCGGGGCAGCGAGTTTATAGATTCGGGGTGTGGCTGACCTACTGCTCGGGCGCACGGCTGACAGCGCCGACGTCAACGTCGCGACCGATGATCTTGTGACCCATGGCGTGATCGTCGGCATGACCGGCTCCGGCAAGACCGGTCTGGGAGTGGGACTGATCGAGGAGTGCCTGAACGCCGGCGTGCCGACTCTGCTGATCGACCCCAAGGGCGATCTGACGAACCTGGCGCTGGTCTTTCCCGGTCTGAGCGCGACTGAGTTCCAGCCCTGGATCGACCCGGCGCAGGCCAAGTCGGCAGGTGTCAGTGAGGCCGATTTCGCGGCCCAGCAGGCACAGACCTGGAAGGACGGCCTGGCGCCGTGGGGCATCGCCGAGCCGCAGATGGCCGAGTTCAAGGCGAAGTTCGACCTCGCGATCTACACCCCCGGCTCGACTGCCGGAATTCCGCTGAACGTCCTGGGCAGCCTGCAGGCGCCGCAGACCGACGACCAGGAGGTGGTGGCCGACGAGATCGAGGGCTACGTCACGAGCCTGCTGAGCGTGGTCGGGATCAACGCGGACCCGTTGAGCAGCCGCGAGCACATCCTGCTGTCCAACATCATCGCCAGTGCGTGGGCGGCCGGGGAGAACATCGACCTGCCCACGCTGCTGGCCCGCGTGAATCAGCCCCCGATGCGCAAACTTGGGGTCTTCGAACTCGACGAGTTCTTCCCGCCCAAGGAACGGCAGGCGTTCGCGATGAAGCTGAACGCGGTCCTGGCGGCTCCGGGCTTCGCGAACTGGATCACCGGGCAGCCGATCGACATCCAGTCCATGCTGTGGGCCGCGGATGGCCGCCCGCGCTGCGCGGTCGTGACCACTGCGCACCTGTCGGATGAGGACCGGCAGAGCGCGACGTCGCTGGTACTGAGCAAACTCGTCACCTGGATGCGCCGGCAGAGCGGAACCACCGACCTGCGGATGCTGCTCTACATGGACGAGGTCGCCGGGTACCTGCCGCCGACAGCGAACCCGCCGACGAAGAAGCCGATCATGCTGCTGATGAAGCAGGCCCGCGCGTTCGGCGTCGGGGTGGTCCTGAGCACGCAGAACCCGGTCGACGTGGACTACAAGGCGATCTCCAACGCGGGCACCTGGATGATCGGCCGGCTGACCACCGAGCGCGACAAGGCCCGGCTGCTGGAGGGCATGAGCACTGCGGCCGGCGGCGTCGATACCGGCGCCCTGTCCGACGCGATTTCCGGGCTGGGCAAGCGGCAGTTCCTGATCCGCAAAGCCGGGAAGAACGACACCGAGCAGTTCGGCACGAAGTGGGTGCGCAGCTACCTGCGCGGGCCGATGACCCGCGACCAGATCGCTCACGTCATGGCCGGTCGCGCGGCTGCCCCCGCGCCGGCAGCAGCGGTCGCCCCCGCCGCAGCGGTTCCCGAGCAGGTGCCCGAACCCGATGCTGCCCCGGACGAGACACCCGTGATGCCGACGGTCGCCGAAGGGGTTTCGGTCGCCTACCTCGACTCCGCAGTCCCTTGGGCCGGACAGGTCGGGGCAGTGCCGGCGGCCAGTACCGGACCGCGCCTGGAAGCGGCAGCGGTGGCCCGGGTTGTGCTGCGATACCAACTCGCCAAGGCCGACCTCGCCGAGGATGTCGAGTACGAGGCGGTGCTGATGCCTTTGCCCGCACAGACCGTGCAACTGGACCCGCTGGCAGTGGATTACGACGACCGCGACCTGTTGGCGGCGGCTCCTGCCAACGCTCGCTACGTGCTGCCGGAGGCCAAGATCGGCCAGAAGACGTACTGGTCCACGTTGCAGAAGGACCTCACCGATCACCTCGTGGCCACCCAGTCCAAGGAGGTCCTGCACAACCCGGATCTCAAGCTGTATTCGAGGGCTGGCGAGACGCCGGAGGACTTCGCGGCCCGGTGCCAGGTGGCGGCGATGGCCGAGGCCGACAAGAAAGCGGCGCCCTTGCAGCGCAAATACGAGACCAAGGTGCGCACGCTGCAGACCCGGCTCGGCACGGCCAGCGCGCAAGCGGCCCAGGCCAAGCAGACGGGCTTCATGGACTCGGCTGCCAGCGTGCTCGGCGGCTTCCTGAGCGGCCGCAAGTCTGTCTCGAGCATCAGCGCTGCCGCCCGCAAGGTGCAGACCGCCCAGAACCGCGCAGCCACCGCCCAGGGCAAGGTCGACGAACTACAGGCGCAACTCAGCAACGTGGAAGCCGAACTGACCAACGAACTCGCCGACCTCAAGGCCGAGTGGGAAACCAAGGCGGCTTCGATCGAGCCGCTGGCCGTGGAACTCAAGCGCACCCAGGTCCGGATCACCGACCTGCGGCTGGTCTGGGTGCCGGTGGGCTGATGGAGAGGGAAAGCGGCTACCTCGGGCTGGAGGGAAAGGTCCGCCCGATCGTGCAGGTCGGGGACCCGGTGTTGGCGACGCGGTGTGCGGAGGTCACGGCCTTCGACGACGACTTGACACAGTTGATCGCCGACATGTTCGCCAGTATGTACGCCGCCGACGGAGTGGGCCTAGCGGCCAACCAGATCGGGGTGGGCCTGCGGGTCTTCGTCTACGACTGCCACGACGCCGACGACCGCTGGTACCGGGGGGTCGTCGTGAACCCCGAGTTGGTGCTGCCCGAGGAGCGTCACCTCGACGAGGACGACGAGGGGTGCTTGAGCGTCAAGGGCCAGTTCACCCCGCTGGCCCGGCCCGACTTCGCCACCGTGCGTGGAGTGGACCACGCCGGACAGCCCGTCGAGGTCAGCGGCGACGGGCTGATGGCGCGCTGCTTGCAGCACGAGTACGACCACCTGGAGGGCATGCTGTACATCGACCGACTGTCGGCGCGTAAGCGCAAGAAGGTGCTGAAGGCCTGGGAGGAGTCGCAGGCCGGCTAGCCGCGACCGCGGAACGGCCGATCGGTGAGCATTCCGGGCATCCGTGAGCACCACGGGCGGGCTTTTTGCGCCCAGAACGCTAACCGATGCCCAGAGTGCTAACGGATCGGGGCCGCTGCCCGCCAACCCATCACTCCAGCCGGTTGTGGTGATCCCCACCGATCAGAAACGGCGTGGTCACCCCTTCGTACATCAGGTGGGCCACCAATCCCTGGTTCACATGCGGCAGGTTGTGGCAGTGGTCGACCCAGATGCCGGGGTTGTCCGCCAGGAAGGCGAGCTCGTAACTCTGGCCGTCCTCGACGTTGAGCGAGTCGACCCACCACGGACTGCCGGTTGCGGGCACCCCATCGCGTGACAGCACCACCATGTGATGGCCATGAAGGTGCATGGGATGGACGTCGCCGCTGGAGTTGGTGATCCGGAACATGCCCACCTCGCCCTCGTGAATCACGAACATCGGCACGTCGGGGTACATGTGGCCGTTGATGGTCCACCACATCCCGGGCCGGCCGTCCAGCAACCCGGGGCGGCGGTCGATGTCGTAGCGGTAGGTCCGGTCGGGATGTGCGGCGTCGAAGCCGATGTCCGCGGGTTCACCGTAGGTGAGCATGTCCACCTGCTCGGCAGGCGCGGGTTCGGTGGGCACTGGGTCCGGGCCGATCACAAGCGAAGCGCCGCCGCACTGCACCCGCGCGGGCGCGGTGACTTCGAGATCCGCCCGGCCACCAGCCGTTACCTCCACGGCCTTGTCGGACACCAGCTGTGGCTCGTTGACGTCATACCCGTCCACCGCTCGTACCCGGAACGCGCTGCCCGCGACCCATACCGGGATCGGCCCGTTGTCGGTGTTGATGACACGCACTCTCACGACGTCGCCGGGGGCAGCCGTGATCCGGGACTCACTCGCGCCGTTGATGGTCCGCACCCCGGCGTAGGTGTGCAACTGCGCGAGCACGGGCTCGATGTCGTCGTCACGCACGACCAATGCACCGAACAGGCCGCGCACGATCTGCTCGTGCCCCAGTTGGTGCGAGTGGTACCAGTACGTCCCCACCTGATCGGCCACGAACCGGTAGAGGAAGTCCTCGCCGGCGCCGATCGCGTCCTGGGTAACACCCGCGACGCCATCCATCGCGTTGGGCACATCCACGCCGTGCCAGTGCAGAGCCACGCCGTCTGCGATGTTGTCGTTGTGCACCCGCACCTCGATCAGCTGCCCCTGCATCGCTTCGATGGTCGGCCCAGGGCTCACCCCATTCAGGGAGTAGCCGTCGATGACCCGGCCGTCAGCCAATGTCACCGGCCCCTTGCGCGCGACCAACTCGACCCGCACATCGGCGGGACGGTCTGGGTCGGCGACGAGGTCCGCGACACTGACGGTGTCCGGGGAGTGCTCGTGCGCGACGAAACCGCCGGTGTCCACAACGCCCATGGACATGACGCTGTACGTGCCCGGCAGCCGGCTCGACCACCACACGCCGACCAGGGTCGCAACGACCACCGCGCCCACGGCCGCTGCGGCGTACCGGCGCCACCTCATCCGGTCTCAGCGACCACCGTCTGCTCGTCACGCATGTCGATGACAGCCTCGGCCCCGGCCAGCCTGCCCGCGTACACGGCACTGCCGAACAGCAGTAGGGCGTTGAGGCCGTGCAGGAAGCCCAGCGTCGCCATCCCGAACAGCCCGTAGCCGAGCACAACCTGCAGAACGACCAGCCCGAGCGTGATCAGCGCCCACTTCTTGGCCCCGGCGAAATGCACGCCGAAGGACACGCCGACCAGGATCAGCGCGAGCAGCGGAATGAGGAACGTGCCGCTCAAGGCGTGGATCATGAACCCGACGACTTCTGGGAATGGACTCTCGTCGGACTCCATCAGTCCCTTGTCCACGACGCCACCATCGTCGATGAACCCGATCATCCCAGCCACCGCGAAGACGATGAAGGCGGCTTGCAGGATCACTAAGACGCCGATTGCCCACGCCACGATTCGATATGCCAGACGCATTTGTGTGCCCTCTCCTCACTCGCACCGCAAGCGCAATGCGGGGTGGAGTGCCCGGCATTCGCGGATCTAAACCAGCGGCAGGTCCGGGTTCGGTCGCAGCGTCACTTTGACGGCCTGCTCCTTGGGTCCAGCAGAGGCCGTGGTCAAACCCTGCTGCCACTCGTCCAGCCCGTACTGATGAGTGACCAGCGCATCCACGCGGTATGCGGGATCAGCCAGCCACTCGGCGACCTGCTCCATCGTGCGGCGGCCGCCCAGCGCAGGTTCCGGACCGGAGTTGATCGTTCCTTGCACGGTGAGTTCCCGGCTCCAGACCAGACTCCAGTCCACGCTCTGCTTGCCGGCCGCGCCAACCAGCACGAGCATGCCGCCGGGCCGCAGGATGTGCAGGCCCAGGTCGATGGTGTCGGGGTAGCCCACGCAGTCGAAGACGGCGTCCACGCCCTGCTCGAGGATCGGCACCTTGGTCATCCGCGGGCGCACCACTCGGCCACCGTCGGAATCGGCCAGCGCTTCCACGGCCGCCCCACCCGCGGGAAGGATCCGGGTGGCTCCCGCTTTGCGGGCATGCTCGGCGCCGAACTCCCCCGGGCTCACCACGGCGATATCGAGGTCCGGGTGCAACATGCGTAGCGCTGCGGTCACGAGCAGCCCGATCGTGCCCGGTCCGATCACCACCACCCGATCGCCCGTGCGTTTCCATTGCAACGCGGCGTGCAGGCCGATGGACGCAGGCTCTGCGAGCACTGCTCTCGTCGAGGCGACGTCACCGATCGGGATGCACTGTGACTCGTGGGCGACCAGCGACTCGCCCCAGCCCCCGCCCACCGCGTCGGAGAAGCCTTGGCCTGGCGCGTGGCAGCCGGTGACCCCGGCCTCGTCGAATCGTTCGCAGGCGTACGGCCGGCCTTCCCGGCAGGTTCGGCAGGGGCTGAAGCCACGGTGCACGCAGGACAGGATCGGGTCCAGCACGACCCGCTGCCCTTCCAGCGATCCCTCGGTCACGACCCCGACGAGCTCGTGACCGGGGATTGCCTTGGGTTCGGCGTAGAACGCGCTCATCACGAAGGAGGACTTCGCGTGCGCGAGTCCCACGTCGCTGCCGCAGATTCCGGCCAATTCAGGCTTGATCCGCACCCAGCCGTCGGCTTTGGGCAGCTGCGGTTCGGGCACGTCTGTAAGGCGCATCAGACCCGCCAGGCCCCCAACCGGCGTCGTGCTTCACCTTCCCGGCAGCCGCAGTCCACAGGTAGCGCGGAGTGGACAGATCCGCAAGGACGGCCCGCATCACAGGCCGATCCGGCTCAGCAGGCTGCGCTTGCCGCGGGCTTCCTTCATCGTGCGGATGTAGCGCCAGTAGTCGACCTGCATCGTGTGCCGCTCGGAGCGCAAGTAGCGCTTGCGCCATCTCCTTCTGATCGTGGTCGATCCATGCGCTGCATCGTCGTCGCGGTCCGGCATCGGCACGGCGCCGGTCGATGATGTCCCCGACCCACTCGGCCTGGTACTCGTAGAGCGGGATGCCGGAGCCGACGGTCTGGATGAAGCCCATGAAGCACAGACCGGGCAGGTCCGGCGGCACGACCCGCAGGTATAGCGGCATCCTGTTGTGCTCGGGGGTCGTAGACGCCGTCCAGGAAGGGCAGCGTGATGTCGTAGCCGGTGGCGTAGACGACGAGGTCGACGTCCTCGGTGCGTGCCGTCGACGAACTGCACCTTGTCGCCGTCGAACCGCGTCGATGTCGGGCTTCATGACGATGTCGCCGTGGCCGACCCGGTCGTAGAGCTCCGCGCGACACGGTCGGGATGGGCACCGAGCAGCCGGTGGTCGGGCTTGGGCAGGCCCGCGGTCCTGCGGCCGGCCGGTCGCCATCCGCACGATGGCCTCGTAGGCCAGCCGCTCGACGGGGAACGGGACGTAGGCCATGCATCGACGAGCTGAGCTGGTCGACGGGCTTGCCGAGCGCGTACTTGGGGATCACGTGCACGCCGTGCCGGGTGGACAGGAACACGCGACTCGGCGGTGCGGCAGGCGTCGCAGGCGATGTCCATACCGGAGTTGCCGACGCCGATCACCAAGACCCGCTTGCCCGTGAAGACCGACAGGATCGCGGTAGTCGTGGGCGTGGAACGACTCGCCGGTGTACTCGCCGTCGAAGTGCGGAATCTTGGGGCTGGAGTGGTGGCCGTTGGCGACCAGCACGTGCTCGTAGTCGTTGCTCTGGCCGTCGCTGGTGGTCACCTCGCCAGTGGCCGTCGACCGGCTCGACCTTCTCGACCGCGGTGTTGAACGTGATGCGCTGCGCGCAACCCGAAGTGATCGGCGAAGTCCTCGAAGTACTGCGCGACTTGGTAGTAGGGCGGGTAGTCGGCCCAGTCCTCGGGCATCGGGTAGCTCGGGTACTGCGGTGCGCGGGCGGCGAGGAGTTCAGGTGCAGCGAGTCTTGTAGGCCGCGGCTCCCCCGTTGTCGTTGTCGATCTGCCACAGGCCTCCCGACGTAGGAGCCCTTCTCGAACCAGTCGAAGTCGATGTTGCGGTCGGCGAGGGCCTTGCCCGGCGGCGAGTCCCGCCGCCCCGGCCCCGATCACACAGGCGGTCTTCATGGGCTCACGCGTACTTGCGCTGGCGCCTCGGAGTTGCGGATTCGTCACGTTCGGCGCAGATGATCAAGGTCCCTGTGCAGACAGCGCAAAGCGGGCCTCATCTGGTCCGGATTGGGCGCTTTCGCCTGTGGGCCCGACCGCTGAACCTAATCGCTATCGCTGCCCTGACCCAAGCCACTTGCCACGAAGGCCACAAGCAGCGCGAGCAGCACCCCGATCCCGAGGATGGGCAGGCCGAGCGCGCCATAGGCAACGACGGCCACAGCACATACGAGATATGCGATCCACTGCCGCGCCGTGTCGCTGGCGTGCCGGTGCAGCGCCATCATGCAGATCACGTACACGGCCACAGGCACAGCCAGGGCCAGGGTCGACGTCCGCAAGCTGATCTGCGAATCGTCGGAAACCGCGTCCACCACAGCGGCGATCCCGGCGCCGGCGGCCGCGGCGGCCATGTAGATCACGTAGTGCCCGTAGCCCCAGAAGTACGCCGCGCGACTGGACCCCGCCTCGAAGTTGCCGCGGGCACGACTGACGAACTGGCCGGACGGCTCCGAGAAGTACAACCACCACATCGCGCACACGATGCGCGACGCCGCCGAGCACC
The DNA here is from genome assembly GCA_037045455.1 of Candidatus Nanopelagicales bacterium. Lineage (GTDB taxonomy): Bacteria > Actinomycetota > Actinomycetes > S36-B12 > UBA10799 > JADKAV01. The sequence goes on from JBAOIN010000009.1 coordinate 181,325, forward strand.
GTGGGGGCCACCGTCCCAGCCGGAGGTGCCGCCGTCGACACTGGCCGCTACCGCGAGCATCGTCGACAGGATCGATTCGCCCAGCACGATGATCGTGAACGCGGCATAGCGGTCAGCGATGTGGTGCGGATGCCAGGTCGTCGGCTCGGCGTTCTCGCCCCACGCAGGCACGCACAGTTCACCAATCGCCAGCACCAGAAATGCGGGAACCTGCCAGCCCGCCGGCACGAACAGGAACCCCACCCACAGGACTTGCAGGGCAGTGATTCCGAACGCATAGCGCAACGCGGTGACCCGTCGCGGCGGGTCGGAGCGCGCAGCCCACAGCCAGAGCGGAACCATCGCCAGCCGCATCACGACGTAGCCGAGGACCATGGCTGTGAAGTCATGGTCGTTGAACGCACGTGGGATCCCGGCCGCGATTATCAGGACACCCACGATCTGCACGAAGACCGCCAGCCGGATTCCGACCCCGTCGTTGTCGTATGCGCTGGCGAACCAGGTGTACCCCATCCAGGCCCACCAGATCCCGAAGAACACGATCGGGATAGCCGATCAGCGCCGTACGCAGGTGGTCCTCTGCGATTGCGTGGTGCAGTGCGGCGGCCGCCTGCGCCACGGCCACCACGAAACACAGGTCGAGGAACAGCTCCAGCGGCGACGAGGCCCGGTGGGACTCAGTGGTCGAGCGGGGAGTCAGGGTGCCGGGCATGCTCGCCAAGGTACCGCCGAACGCCGATCGCGACGGAGTTGCGGATTCGGGCCATATGCGACCCCGATCCGTAGGTTTGTCGAAGCGCCCGGAACAAACGAATGGATTCGGGTGACATATGGCCCCGATCCGGGCGTTGTGCTCAGCGCCGGTCGGCGCACCCCGGTTGAGATGCGCCATCGCCTCGGTCAGCCCATCGGTGGTCAGCGGGAACATGTCGAAGCACCTCGCCCACCGCCTCGATGGTCGTACCGTCCCAGCGACTCAGGGGCTCCGGATTGAGCCAGCAGGAATCCCGGAAATGGTCGGCCAGGAGGCGCAGCCAGTCGATGCCGGAAACCCGGCTGGCGTCGGTGGCCGACCAGGCCCCGGCCATGCCCAATTCGTACGGGGCCATGAATGCGTCACCGATCATGATGAGCTTGTAGTGCGGGCCGCATTCCCGCAGCAGGTCGTGGATCCACACCGGCTCCGTGAAGCGCTCGGTGCCGTAGACCTTGCCGTACGGGAGATTGTGGAAGTAGTACGTCCGCAGTTCCTTGAAGTGGGTCGCTTTCTTGGTCGCGCTGAACAACTGCTCCATCAACGTCGTGTAGGGGAACATCGAACCGCCCACGTCGGACATCAGGATCACGTGGGTGTTGGGCCGGCTGCGCGGCCGGGTCACGACTTCGATCTCGCCGGCGTTGCGCGCGGTCTCGTCGATGGTCGCTTCGATGTCGAGCTCGTCGTCGGCGCCTTCCCGCACGAACGCCCGCAGCCGCCGCAGCGCGATCTCCAGCTGCCTAATGTCCAGCGTGACGTCGGAGCGGTAGGGCCGGTACGAGCGCATGTCGGCGATGCGGATCGCCGCCCGGCCGCCGCCCGAAGATCCGGTACTCACTCCGGCGTCCGCTGTGCCGCCCTGCCCCAACGGCGACTTGCCCTGCGTCCCGATCCAGTACGGGCCGCCGTCGTGACGCTCGGTCTGCTCCCGCTTGCGCTGCTCAAACATCTCCAGCAGCTCGGCGAAATCCGGTTCAGCATCGGAACTCTCGGACAGCCGCGCCGACTGTTCGTCCAGCCACTCCCGCAGTTGCTCGGTGAGTTCGGTGTCCCAGTCAAGGTCCCCGTACTCGGCGAGGAACGCGCGATCGAACGCGTCGAGGTGCCCCTCGTGGTGGATCAAAGTGGCCCGGGCCGTGTAGTAGAAACCCTGCACGGTGTGCTCGTGGACGCCGGCCTTGAGCGCCGCGGCGAGTGCAAGCGCCTCGGTCGGACCGACCGGGACGTCCTGGTCCCGCAGCCGGTAGAGCAACCCGAGCGCGAACATCAGACCCTGCGCCGGCTGACCTGGTTCAAATACGCGAGCATGTCCTGCTCCTTCTTGAGCAGCGTGCCGAGGAAGGGTGTCGTGGCCTCCAACTGAACGCTGGTGACGCCGGCGGTCTGCAGCATCGCGATCCAGTCCACGAGCTCGCTGGTGCTCGGTGGCTTGCGCACCCGGTCCATGCCACGGATGGCAAAGAACGCGGACAGCGACGAGTCCATGAGTCCTTGATCCAGACCGGGGTGGTGCACGTCCACGATCCGCTGCATCAACTCGCGATCCGGGAAGTCGATGAAGTGGAAGATGCAGCGCCGTAGGAACGCATCCGGCAGTTCCTTCTCCGCGTTACTCGTGATGATGACAACGGGTCGCTGCACTGCGGCAACCCGCTCGCCCGTCTCGGGGATGTCGAAGTACATCCGGTCGAGTTCGTTGAGCAGGTCGTTGGGGAACTCAATGTCGGCCTTGTCGATCTCGTCGATCAGCAGCACGACACGCTCGGGGGATTTGAAGGCCTGTCCGACGGGCCCGAGCTTGATGTACTCACGGATGTCGCGCACGTCGTGGTCACCGAACCGGGAGTCGTACAAGCGCTGCACGGTGTCGTAGTGGTACAGGCCTTCCTGGGCGCGCGTCGTGCTCTTGACGTTCCAGGTGATGAGGTCCATTTTCAGCGCTTCGGCTACGGCTTCGGCCAGCAGCGTCTTGCCGGTGCCGGGTTCACCGCGCACGACCAGCGGCTTCTCGAGCACCAGCGCACAGCGCACGGCTGCTTCCAGCGCGGGATTGGTCAAATAGCCTTGAGTGCCGCTGAATTCCACGGTTCGAGACTACGGCAGCCCCTCGAAGACGTCGGTCAGTCCTTGCAGCCCCGGGGGCCACGCGACGACGTAGTGCTCCATCCCGACAGCCCGCTCCCAGTCGAGGCCGGGGCCCGCGCCCATCACGTGCTGCTGGCTGCGGTGCTCGCGCAGACCGGCGACCACCCGGTCGGCAACGTTCGAGACGTCCACGCTCATGCCGATGCTCTCGTCCGGCACGCCGCGTAGGTGGTAGATCGCCGAAGGATCCCAGGCCGGCTCGCCGCGCCGCGCCCGGGAGGCGTTCCAGCGATCGAAGACTGACTGCGGCATGGCGCCGTGCAGCAGCCGGTGAAAGCCCGGGCCCTCGCCGCGCAGCCGATGAAACGCGGCATCGGTTGCCGCGCCTACCGCGATGTGATCGGGGTGGCCGGTGATGCCGTCCGGGCCGAACGTCGCGACCACGTCGGGCCGCTCCTCACCGAGGATCTCGACCAGCCGGTCGCACAACTCCGGAGCCTGCTCAACCGCGCCGTCCTCGTACCCCAGCCATTCGTGCCGGTCCGGCACCCGACCGAGAGCCCGCCAGGCGTTCTCATCCTCCAGCCGCCTGATTGCTCCCAGCGTCTCCCGGGTTGCGGGGAATCCGGGGGCGATGTCTCCGGCGGCACCATCGGTGGCGTGGATCAGAACGAAACGCACCCCAGGGTCGGCCGCGTGCAACGCCACCGTGCCGGCGACGCCGTAGGCATCATCGTCGGGGTGGGCCACGATCAGCGCCAAGGTCCTCATTTGGTGTTCCCCTTCGCGACGAGCAGACCACCAGACTGCACCCATGAGCGACTACGACGTCATCGAGCGTTCGGCCGTCATCGATGCCGAACCCTCCCGCATCCTGCCGCTGCTGACCGACCTCCGGGCATGGCAACAGTGGTCGCCGTGGGAAGGTCTGGACCCGGAATTGCGGCGCACTTACACAGGCGCCAGAGACCGGTCCCGGCGCCCGATACGAGTGGTCGGGCAACCGCAAGGCCGGCGCGGGAACCATGCAGATCACCGACGTCGAGCGACACGCTCGGTGGACATCGACCTCGCGTTCACGCGCCCTTTCAAGTCGCAGAGCAAGGTGCGCTTCGACCTGACGCCGCAGCTGACGCCGGCACGACCGTGGCCTGGGTCGATGCGCAGCTCCAGCGCACGCTGATGACCCGCGTCTTCGGGGTGTTCGTGAACCTGGACAAGGTGCTCGGCCAGCGACCTGGAGAAGGGCCTCGCGCAACTGCAGGAAGCGGCACAGGCTGCCTGACGCCTAGACTCGCGCCGTGGCCGAACGCAGACTCTCCCCCGCCGATGCAGCCTGGCTCTATAGCGAGTGGGAGAAGAACAACCAGACCGTTTCGTCGCTGATGTGGCTTGACCGGGAGATCGACCCGGATTTGTTCACCGAGATCGTGCAAGAGCGAATCGTCGACAAGTACCCGACGTTCCACCAGCGCGTGCGGCCGTCCCGCAACCCGCTCTACCTGCCGCACTGGGAGGATGACCCGGAATTCGACATCGCCAACCACATCGAGGTCATCCAACTCGATGGCGACAAGGAAGAGTTGCGGGCGCTGGTCTCCGAGCAACGCGGCAAGTTGCTGGACCGCGAGCGGCCGCTGTGGAAGATGTTCGTGATTCAGGGCTATCGGGGAAATACCACGGCGATCCACAGCCGCATCCAGCACAGCATCGCCGACGGTTGGGCCTTGGTTCGCCTGACGCTGTCGTTGTGCGACCAGACGGAGACCGTCCACCGGCCGAAGACAGTCGACAAGCCGCGGCGACGTAAGCGCGACCTGGTCGCTCCGGTGGTCGACATCGTGCGCAACCCGGTGGAGATCGTGCAGGAGACGCTGGCGGTGACGCTGTATCCCAAGCGCTTCATCGAGTTCAGCGCCGACGCGGTCGGCACCGGATTCGAAGCCACCAAGAACGCCGTCGAGCTGGTGCTGGCTCCGCGGCCGGGCAAGACGATCCTGCACGGCAAGGTGTCCGGCGAGAAGAAGGTCGACTGGATCGAACCGATTCCCTTGCAGCCCATCAAGGACATTGGCGATGCTCTCGACGCCACCATCAACGACGTGCTGCTGGCGGTACTGACGAACACCCTGCGCAAGTACCTCGAGGAGAAGGATGCGCTCACCGTCGACGACCTGTTCACGTCGATGCCGGTGAGCCTGCGCCGGCCTGATGCGGACCTGCCGCGGACGTTGGGCAACCGCTTCGGGATCGTTCCGGTGTTGCTGCCGGTCGGGATCGAGGACCCGATCGAACAGGTGCAGGAGATCAAGCGGCGCATCGACGACATCAAGCACTCGCAGATGCCGATCGTCTCGTTCGGGCTCATCTCCGCCTTGTCGCTGACCACCGCCGACGTCGAGAAGCTCATCCAGAACGTGACCCAGGACCATTCGATCGGAGTGACGACCAACGTCCCCGGGCCCCGTCATGAGATCTGGATGGCCGGCGGCAAGGTGCTCGGCTCCTGGGGTATGGGCGGGTTGAGCGGTGACATGAACCTGTCGTTCGGGATCTACACCCTCAACGGCGAACTCAACTTCTCCGTGCACTCCGACACCGGCATCACCGCCGACCCGGAACGGATCCTGGACTTCTTCATGGAATCGATCGAGGAGTTGGAGGCAGAGGTGGGCTATGCCGACGTGGAGTGATTTCGCGACAGCAGATCCCGCCCTGGCCGCGGAAGTCCGCGCGGCGTTCGCCCTCGGGAAGCACTGCACGATGGCCACAGTGCGAGCCGACGGCGGACCACGCATCAGCGGCACGGAGGTCGAGTTCGACGACGGCTGCATCTACATCGGCAGTGGCGAGCACGCGCGCAAGACCGCGGACCTGCTGCGTGACCCGCGGGTGGCCATCCACAGTCAGGGCCGGGATCCGGATGCCGACGACGAGTGGGTCGGCGAGGCGAAGTTCACGGGCGTCGCGGTGGAGGCACCGACGCCTGAGCACTACCCACCGGGTGGCCGGCGCTTCCGTATCGATCTGCAGTCGGTGGTGTTCACCGACACCACCAACGAGCACCCGCCGCGGTTGCGCGTCCGGCTGTGGCAACCGGGACGGGAAACGCGGGAGATGTTCGTCGCTTAGCCGCCCATCTGAATTCCCCAGGCCGCCAACGCCGCCCGCGCGATCGGCTCACCTTGCTCCTGCACGAAGTGGCCGGCGTCGGTCAGCATGGGCTCCGAGCAGCCCCTGATGAGTTGCCGCATCCGCTCCATGACGGGCACGCCCAGCACCGGGTCGTTCGTGCCGATCGCCATGAAAGCCTGGCCGTCGAACTCGGTCGCCCACCAGGCGGCTGCCGCCCGGGAGACCTCCACGCCAGGCGCGTCCTCGCTCGTCGGCACCAACGCCGGGAAGCGGCGCGCCCCAGCCATGTAGCGCGGATCCGGGAAGGGCGCCTGGTAGGCCGCAATCTCGGCCTCGGTGAGCCCGGGCTCCGAGCGCCGCATCAGCTCGCCGACGTTGAACTCCGGGTTGTGCGCCACGTAGTCGCGCCACGCGATGAAACCGTCGGTGGGCTTGGTGCCGACGCCTAGCCCAGTGTTCATGATGAGCAACCGCTGGACCAGATCCGGATGAGTCACCGGCAGCGTCAAGCCGAGCAGCCCTCCCCAGTCCTGCACCACCAGCGTCACCCGCTCGAGTTCCAGTGCGTCCACGAACCGCAGCATCGAGGCGTAGTGGAAGTCCCAGGTGTAGTCGGAGTCGGCGGCGGGCTTGTCGCTGCGGCCGAAGCCGAACCAGTCGGGCGCGAGAACCCGCATGCCAGCCTCGAGGAAAACCGGAATCATCTTGCGGTACAGATAGCTCCACGTCGGCTCGCCGTGCAGGCACAACACGACCTCGCCCTCGCCCTCGTCGAGGTAGGCCATCCGCAGGCTGTCCTGGTCCAGGTACTTCGGCTGCCAGGGGAAGCCGGGCAGGTCATCGAAGCGGTCGTCGGGCGTGCGCAGGATGTCCATAGCAGCAGTCTCGCCGGAATCCTGGTCGAATTCGACATAGTCAACCAACATCACCCACTGGCAGCATCACGGAGAGGGACGTGCACTGGAAGGTTGCATGATCGCGACCGCCACCCACCCCGCGCCGTACAAACGCGAGCTCAGGTCACCTTGGGAGTTCACGTTCGCCTGTGCCGCGCGATTGCGACCTCGATCAAGCCTTGAGACGGTGAAGACGTGCTGCAAACCGCCTTGTCCCCCTTGGCCGGCCAGGTGAGGCACGTGCTGAGCGGGCGCACTGACGGTGCCAGCGACGTGGCGCGGGCGATCGCGAACCCGCAGGGTGCGCCGGGCTGGTTCACCCCCGCCGATCCCATCTGGACCGTGCACGGTTCGGTGGCGACGTTCGTCGGCGGTATCCGCTCGCTGTTCTTGCAGGCGTTGCATCCGCTGGCCCTGGCGGGCGTCGACCAGCACTCGACCTACCGGGAGGACCCGTTCGGCCGGCTGCAGCGGACCGGAGCGTTCATCGCGGCCACCACGTTCGGTTCCGAGCAGCTCGCCGAACAGACCATCCGCGCCGTGCGCTCGATGCACCAGCACGTCCAGGGAGTGGCGCAGGACGGCCGCTACTACTCCGCGCAAGACCCGGAGTTGCTGCTTTGGGTGCACCTCGCACTGACCGACTCGATGCTGCGTGCCTATCTCGACTTCGGCCACGATGGCCCGGTCGATGCCGACGGCTATGTGGCGAACATGGCGGTCGTCGCTGAGGCGATGGGTGTGGAAGAGCCGCCACGCAGCAGGGCGGAACTCGCGGCCCAGCTCGATGCCTTCCGTCCGGAGCTCGTGGTGGACGACGTGGTCCGGCGCACGCACGGCTTCATCCGCAATGCCCCTTTGCCACTCGGCCTCAAACCCGGATACGCGATCCTGGCCCGCGCCGCGTGGGACTCACTGCCGCCGTGGGCCCTGGCGATGCTGGGCTCGAGCCCGCGAACGACCGCGGTGGATCGTGCATTGGCCGACGCTAGTCTGCGGATTCTGCGTTTCGCTTTGGTTGCATCTCCGGCTCGGCTGGCGGGCGAGGAGCGCATCCGGTCTGAGCCTGTTCTGGACGGTTAGTTCACTTCTGGCCGCTAGGGAAACGGCCAGAAGCGAACATTCCGCCCTCAACGCAGGATGCGCCCGCGATAGCGCGCCCTGACGAGCTTCGCAGCCGCCTTCTGCGCCAAACCGGGCTTCGCATAGTCATCGGCGTGCTTCTCGAACCATTGCGCGACGGACATCGGCGGCTGACCGGTGAGTCGCGCAACCGTGTCCGTCACAATGTCCGCCCGGCCGTCGCGCCACGCCCGCAGTTCCCGCATCACCAAGCGCTCGACGCGATCCGGGTCCTGCCCACCGTGCTGGACCATCAACTGGGCGAGTTCATCGTCACCGAGGTCGATGTAGTCCAAGTCGCGGCCCAGCACTTCCCCGAGTACAGCCACGACCTCGGGCATGGTCAGCGCCTCGGCCCCGCTGCACACGTACTCCCGGCCCTCGTGTCCCGAACCCTCGACAATCGCCGCCAGCACCCGCACGATGTCGGAGGCCGCGACGAAGCCCACGGGCTGCTGCCCGGAGATCCCGAAGACAACGCCGGCCATGTGCACCTGCGGCGGCAGGGCGGCGAAGGCGAAGTCCATCATGGCCACCGGTTGCACGAAGGTCCACGGCAAATCGGAAGCGCGGATGTGAGCCATGACCTCTTGGTGCTGGGGGTCGAGCTCGTTCGCAATGAACACCAGGTGGCAGTCCAGCGATTCGGCAAGCGCAATAGCCCGCTCAGCGGCGTGCTCGGCTTCCGGCATCGTGAGCAATGCATGGCTGGCGGCATCCGGTTGCGCGGTCAGATGGACGCCCTTCTCGGACAGCGACTCTATGAGCTTGGCGACGAAGTCATCGTCGGGATTGGAGACGAACAGCATGTCAGGGCACGCTTCGGATGAAGCGGACCAAGATGCCGGCCGCGACCATGACAACAGCGGTCGCGCCGAACAACGCCGGATAGCCCAGCAGCGTCACCAGCGGCGCCGCCAGCACCGGGGCGAGGATCTGCGGCATGGTGTTCGCGATGTTGATGACGCCGAGGTCCCGTGCACGGTCCTCGGCCGCCGGCAGCACCTGCGTGATGAGGGCCTGGTCAACCGCGAGATAGACCCCGTAACCGGTTCCCAGCAGGAAGGCGCCCAGGCACGCGGCGCCGAAGTTCGGCACCAGGGCCAGAATCAGCACCGACAGCCCCATGACGATGGATGCCACGATCACGTAGATCTTGCGCTTGCCGGACTTGTCCGACAGCCGGCCACCGATCACTGCGGTCACGATCGTGCCCAGGCCGTACAGACCGATCAGCGTCGTCTGGCCCTGCTCGGGCTGCGGGTAATTCAGGAAGTCCTTCAGATAGAAGAGCAAGTAGATCGTCGCCAGGGACGTTCCCAGCCATACCAGGAACCGGGTGATCCATGCCCACGCGAAGTCCGGGTACAGCCGTGGGCTCACCCAGAACCCGGACCAGAACCGACCCCAATGGAACGGCGGGATCACCTGTCTCGGAAGCCGGGCGTCGGGGATGAACACCACCATCGGGATCAGCATCACGAGCATTACCCCGGCGACCAGCCATGTGCCCTGCTGCAGATCCGGCACGACGTAGGAAACCAGCGCGACGCCGATCACGACCCCGAGCACCTGTGCCAGACCGACGAATCCCGAGACCAATCCGCGCTGGTCCACCGGGACCTGGTCAGGGATGTAGGCGGTCATCGCGGAGAACGCCACGTTGGCGGCGGCGAGCACGAGGAACCAGAGGATGGCCAGGCCGAGGATGCTCTCTTGGTAGGACATCACCACCATCAACGTGGCGGCTCCTAGAGCACCCGCAACGATCCACGGCCGGCGGCGACCGAATCGCGACACGGTCCGGTCCGAGAACGCTCCGGCCAGCGGGTTGAAAACCATGGCGGCCACTGCCCCCAGCCCACTCACCCAGGCCAAAGCGGCTTCCTTGCCCGGGCCGCCGGTGATGGCATCGGTGTAACGCGGCAGGAGGTTGTTCAACGGGGTGATCAGCACCATCAGGATGCCGATGTTGGCCAGTGTGATGCTGACGAGGAAGACCCAGTTGACCTTCGCGGTGGGTTCCTTGAGAGCCGCGACCGTGCTCGATGCTGGCATGCCGCGACCCTAGCGCCGACCGGAGTAACGTCGCCCACAGATTGATCAAGGAGGCGCCATGATCCGCGTGGGAATCATCGGCTGCGGCCGGATCTCCGATCTGCACGCAGCGGCGTACCACCACTTCAAGCACGCCACGATTACTGCGATCGCCGACCCGAACGAGGACAATCGCACGACCCGCGGCGAGGCCTGGAACGTGCCGGAGTCGGCGCGGTTCGCCGATGCCGCAGACCTGCTGGCACGCGACGACGTGGACATGGTCGAGGTGCTGGTACCGCACGACCTGCACGAGCAGATCACGGAGCAAGCTGCGGCCGCGGGCAAGCACATTGCCCTGCAGAAACCCATGGCGATGGACGTCGCGCAGTGCCAGCGCATCATCGACGCGGCGACCAGCGCCGGGGTGACGCTCAAGGTCTTCGAGAACTTCGTCTTCTACCCACCGATCCAGCGTGCCCGGGATCTGATCGACGCCGGTGAGATCGGCGACGTGCTGAGCATCCGGCTGAAGTCGGCCGCGGGCTACTCGACGGAAGGCTGGCAGGTGCCGGCCGAGGCGATGGCCTGGCGGTTCGACGCTGCCCGGGCGGGCGGCGGTCCGCAGGTTTTCGACGACGGGCATCACAAGTTCTCGTCCGCGTGGTACCTGCACGGTTTCCCGCAGTCGGTGCACGCCTACATCGGCAGCAGCTTCAACGGGGTGCTGGATTCCCCGTCCGTGGTCACCTGGCAGTACGCGGACGGCGCGGTCGGTTCGTTCGAGGCCACGTTCTCCCCGGAACTGCGCCTGCACGGCAAGTACTACGGCCAGGATGACCGCATCGAGATCACCGGGACGAAAGGGGTCATCTGGGTCACCCGAGGACACGGCCGGATGAGCGACGTCGCCCCGGTTGTGCTCTACAAGGACCAGCGGACCACGCACATGGATGACATGGACGCGGACTGGGGGGTCTCGTTCGTTGCGTCCGGGCGCCACTTCGTGCACGCGCTGATGGACGGCACGGATCCGGTCATCACCGGCGAGCAGGGCCGGGATCTGTTGGCCTTCTCGCTAGCGGCCCAACGCTCCGCGGCCGAAGGCATCCGGGTCGAGATGGTTCCGGGACCTCCACCAAGCGCCACTCAGTAACTGATCACTGCGCGTACCGTTGCTCCATGGCAACCATGACAGAGACGTTCGAGAGCCACTCCCCCGCCGACGGCCGGGTCATCGCCACCTTCCCCGTGATGGCCGCCGACGAGGTCAGGGAAGTGGTCGACCGGGCCCGCATCGCAGCGACCTGGTGGGCAGCTATCGGCTTCGACGAACGCCGTCGCCGCTTGTCCCGGTTCAAGGGGCTGCTCGCCAAACGCTCCCGCGAACTCGCTGAACTTGTGCATGCCGAGAACGGCAAGCCCACTGACGACGCACTGCTCGAGATCATCCTGTCGGTCGAGCACACGAACTGGGCGGCACTGCATGCCGAGCGCGTGCTCAAGCGCCGCGCGGTGCGACCGGGTCTGCTCACCCTCAACCACGCCGCCCACGTGCAGTACCAGCCGCTGGGCGTCATCGGCATCATCGGCCCCTGGAACTACCCGGTCTTCACCCCGATCGGCTCGATCGTCTACGCACTGGCCGCTGGCAACGCGGTCGTGTTCAAACCCTCGGAATACACCCCGGCCGTCGGGCAGTGGCTGGTCGACGCCATCGCCGAGGTCGTTCCCGAACAGCCTGTCGCCCAGCTGATCACCGGCTTCGGCGCGACCGGGCAGGCGTTGTGCGAGTCAGGCGTCGACAAGATCTCGTTCACCGGATCGACGCCCACCGGCAAGCGGGTGATGGCTGCGTGTGCGGCCAACCTCACCCCCGTGCTGCTGGAGTGCGGCGGCAAGGATGCGGTGCTCGTCGACAAGGACGCCGACCTCGAGAAGGCGGCGGATGCCGCGGCCTTCGGCGCGTTTAGCAATGCCGGCCAGACCTGTGTCGGTGTCGAGCGGGTGTACGTCCACCAGGACGTGTATGACGAATTCCTCGGCTTGGTGGCCGAAAAGGCCAGAGCGCTCACGCCTGGCCACGGCCCGGATTCGTCGTACGGACCCATGACGATGCCCAAGCAGATCGACGTGGTCCGCTCACACGTCACCGACGCTCTCGCGCGCGGCGGCCGGGCGGTCGTGGGTGGACCTGAGTCGATCGGCGAAGGCGTGGTGGAGCCCATCGTGCTGACCGGCGTGCCCGAGGACTCGCTGGCGATCATGGAGGAGACGTTCGGCCCCACGCTGGTCGTGAATCCCGTGCGGGACATGGCCGAAGCGGTGGACCGCGCGAACGCCGCCGACTTCGGGCTGGCGGCCTCGGTCTTCACCCGCAGCCGCACGACCTCGGAGTTGATCGCCTCCCAATTGCGCGTCGGCATGGTCAGCATCAACTCCTGGGTGATGTACGCAGGGGTTTCGGCCTTGCCGTGGGGCGGCGTGGGCCAGTCGGGTTTCGGCCGCATTCACGGCCCGGACGGGCTCAAGGAGTTCACCCGCGCCAAGAGCACGGTGCGCGAGCGGTTCGGAATCCCGCTGCAGCTTACGTCGTTCGCTCGGCATCCCAAGACCACCGAAGTGGTCCGCCGGATGACGTCGGTGATGCACGGCCACGGGCGCTAGGGAAGTACTGAGGGCAGCCCCTAGCGCAGATCCACCGGCACGTTCCAGACCGCGTCGTCCAGACTCATCCGCAACCACGGCTGCTTCTGGTCACCCCATTGCACGGTCGCGACCGCCGGGACGCCGATTCCACTGATCCGAGTCCACGCGAGATTCGTAGTCGCCCACGGCAGCGGTTCCGGATCGTCAGCGCCCCGCCACCGCAGCGTCTCGAAGCGAGTCAGCAGATGCGTCTGCGGATCGAACCACGCGAGCAGTGGCTGATCGCTGCCCGGCACTCGCATCCGCGCACTGACAGCATCGATCTCCTCCCATTGCGCCGTCGCCAGCACCGACGGTAGCCATACATACTCGCCCCACATGCTCAAGTGCGCGGCAGCGTCGATCTTTGGGCCGCTAGTCACCCGGCCCGGCAAGTCCAGTTCCGCGTGACCGTCGAGGTACCGCTCGTCGCCCCGGGCCACCCGCCGGCCAAGCGCGGTGATATCCATCTCGTGGCGGTAGCCGCGACCGACCTCGTGGGTGAAGCGCCACCTGCCGGGCACCTGCAGGCGCCCAAGCCGCATTGTGAATCGCCCGATCGTCACGGCGCTGCGCATCACCGGCAGGTCAGGGGCAACGGTGTGCAGGTACGCCGCAACGGGTTCAGGCAGGTCGGGCATCGGCTGCGGCTCGAACGCGGGCCCAGGCTGCGGATTCGGGAACGGTTCGGGCAATTTCGACAAGGCCCGGTGCGCGGCCACCGCAGTGGCAGCAGCGGCGGCACCGGCCGCGATCCAGCGCTTCACGTTGTTAGCCTCTCATCGCGGCAATCGGCTCGGTTTGTCGCGTTGTCGTCGGTAACTTCGGCGTGTCGTGACCACTTCGCGACAGCGAGGGCAACTTCGCAACAAAACCTCAACGGCCCGGAATGCCCACCTCCACGCCGTCGGTACAGGGGCTCGTGATCTGGACCGGGCCGGGCGGCGGGAAGACGTACACCGGACCCGGCTGCACCGGCACACCGTTCACGTCGCCAGCCGCGAGCACGTGCAACCGGACAACGCGCACCCCCGCGGCCAATGCGGGCACCTGCAAAGGGCCGCACTGCCGGGCCGGGTCCCGCAGCAACGGCGTGAATGTCAGCGGCTGCAAAGGCTGCACCTGCTGTGGATCCTGACTGACCTCGGGAAATGCCGGAGGATCGGGGCCGACCTGCAGCAGCGTGCGGGTTGTGCCCAACTCGACTCCGGTTGGCGTGAAGAAGAAGTGCGCGAGCATCTCCGGCGGGCTCGGAGTTGCGGCCAGCTGCACCCCGTCGGGCAACGGCTGGAACCAGTTGCGGCCGGGGGTGGCGGGATAGGCGAGCATGCTCAATCCCCCGACCGCTGCGACCAGGCCGGTCCACAGCGGTAGCCCGAACGACCCGAGTCCCGCGATCAGCACGGTCCCGGTAACCAGCGTGAATCTGGGATCGGCGGCCAGTGCTGCCCCTGCGAACCCACCGCGCAGCACCACGAACGACAGCACCTCGACGACCAGGAACGCCAGCACGACCCCGGACACGAGCAGCGTCTGCGCTGGGCGCAGGCTGAGCCCGATCAGGAACAAGACCATCCAGACCACGAGCACGCCGATCGCCCAGAGCCCGGCGCTGTTCGGAACGACCGTATGACCATCGAACGGCAACCACCCCCCGACCGACCTGAGCAGCGAGCCGGGACCTGCGGTCCACAGCGACCCGGGAATGCTGGCGCCACCGGTCTGTCCGGGCCGAGAGTCGAAGAGCCGCACAACCACTCCAGCCGCAGTCACGGCGATCAGCACCAGCCAACTCCTCCGGTTGTCCCGCCATGCCCGGCGTCCCGAGTAGAACAGCGCGACAGCAAGCAACACCGGCAGGAAGTAGACCGCGCGCTCGTGAAATGCCCACGCCACGAGCGCCAGCAAACCGACCCACACGGGCGTCCAGCGCCGAGGCTGAGCCAGCAGAAACCCGGCCACGAACATCAGCAACAGCGGCACCGTTTCCAGCCCCGCCGAGAGCCACTGTTGTGCGACCAGCGTGGCCGGCCACGCGGCGAACAGCATGCCCGCCACCGGGTTGCCTCCCCAGCGGCGCAGCATCAGCCAGAACATGACGGTCGTGGCAACCGCTATAGCGCTGAGTACGAGCGCAGCTGGCCACCAGACTTGCGGCGCCGCCCGGGCCAGCAGCCACTGGATCGCGAAACTCGCCGGCTCGCGGTGACCGTTCCAGTTCTGCCAGATCAGCGTCTGCGCCGGCTGGTTCCAGGCGGTCCAGATGTGGATGTAGTCGTCTTGCCAGAAGAATGCCCGCCAGATCACCGCGACCCGGACCGCGCACGCGACGGCGATGACCACCCACACCACGCCGGTCACGCTACGCGCGCACGGCTCAACCTTTCGGCACAATCAACCGAAGTCGCACACAGGAGGTCCGTATGGCGAGGTCTTGGCAGAAGTCGAAGCACGTGACGTCTCAGGCGTGGGGTGTCATCAAGGACAACAAGTACATGCTCGGCTTTCCCGCAGTCAGCGCCGTTCTCGCAGTGCTCGTGTTCCTGATCGTCGGTGGCATAGGTCTGGCTGCGCTCGGGGTGAACAACGTCGCCGACCAGGCCGCGAATGACGACTTCTCGACCACCTCGCTGATCGTCGGCGCGGTGTTCCTGTTCATCGCCTCCTACCTCGCCACGCTGATCACGCAGATCTTCATGGGTGGGCTCGTGAAGTGCGCGGACGAGGAATTGCAGGGCCGGGACAGCAGCTTCGGCGCCGGTCTGTCCGCCGCCTTCTCGCGGCTGCCCGCGCTGGCCGGCTGGGCGCTCATCGAGACCATCGTCGGGTGGTTGATCCGCGCGGTGCAGGGCGACGGCACGTCGGAAAATGCGATCGTGGCCATTCTGCGGGCGATCCTGGCCGGACTCATGGCCGTGGCTTGGTCGATCATCTCGTTCTTCGTGCTGCCGTTGATCATGCTGCGGGGCAAGGGGCCCGTGGAAGCCATCAAGGAGTCCGTCTCGTTGATTCGCAACACATGGGGCATGCAGGTCGCCGGCGGCGTGCGGATCGGCGGCATCATCGGCCTGATCGCCGTGCTGCCGGGCGTGCTCGTCACCATCGCCGGCGGGATTGTGGCCGCCGCCGGAACCGCCGCCTTGGGAATCCCGTTGGCCACGATCGGCGTCGTGGTTGTGATTGTCGCGTCGGTGCTGATCAGCGCCATGAAGGCCATCTTCTCGGTGGCCCTGCTGCACTACGTCGAGAACGGCGCGGTGATCGGCCCGTTCGACACCGACCAGCTGCAGTCCGCGGTGCGCGTCACGCAGTCCGCCTGAGACCTGGTCCGGCGCCCGCGCGTACCCCCCTCCACCGCGCGCCGGGCGACCGGGCCAACACGGCCCGGGGTATCCGTTAGACCTTCGACCATCGGTTAGTGGCAAAACGGACAAATCCCTCTAACGGATGTTCCAAGGTCTAACGGATGGCTCAAGGTCGTCCAGGACCCCACAACGTGATGCGCATCACAGCCACCCCCCTTCACTTGGCTATACGCATACACGTATAGTGAAAGCACGACTTCGAGGAGGTGAAAGAGCATGTACGGACACAAAGGCGAAAAGACCAGCAACCAGCTCGGCATCAATAACAGCGTCTACAAGGCCCACATGGAGGCTGCGGTAAAGACGAAGTCCGCGCTCGTTCCGGACTCGAAGGCTCCGCGTAAATAGCCCAAGACCCACGAAACCCCTCGTCGATCCGGCGGGGGGTTTCGTCGTATTCAGCCCAGATGCAGCGGCTCGGTGAGCCGGGTACCGGGCAGCCCGCGGGGAACGCCGTCGACCCACTCCAACACCTGGTCCAGCACCTGCAACCGGGAGCCGTCCAGCATCACGTCGTGGCCACCCGGGACCCAGCGCAGATCGGCACCCAGCGACCGGGCACACCGTTGCACGTCGGCCGCGGCCACCAACCGGTCCTGCTCGGCGCCGACCACCAGAACCGGGCAGTCGATGGGGCCGACCCGCTCCGGGCGCATCATGGCGTACTGCGCCCAGCGAGACTCCCGTCCCACCCGGCCTGCATACGCTCTGGCCTGCTCCGCGGGTAGCTGCGGCGAACAGGTCTTCGGCCGTGAGCCGGATGGAGCCGCCCGCGGTCGCCCGCAGCATCTCGGCCGGCTTACGCCGGATCATTCCCGCGATCGTGGCAGGCGCCCCCACCGCCGCGATCGGCGTCAGCAGCACACCGGCCCGAGCCGGGTGGCGCTGCAAGACTCGCTGCACCACCAGCGATCCCAACGAATGCCCGATCAGCACTGGCGGCTCCGGCAACTGCTGGACCACCTGCAGCACATCGTGCTCGTAGTCACGGATCCTCGCCCGGCCCAGGTCGTTGTGCCCGCCGGAGCCGCCGTGCCCGCGCAACGACAGCGCATAGGCGCTGAAACCGCGGTCAGCCACCGCGGGCAGCCACTGCTCCCAGCACCACGCCCCATGACCCAGACCGTGTACGAACAGCAGCGGCGGACCCTCGCCAGCAGACAGGACCTCGAGGTGCACCGGCTCGCTCGGCCAGGCCCACTCCGTGCGACGCAAGACCCGCCGGCTCATGGCCGTACCTCCTTGAGGAACCCCTGCAGCGCCGCCAGGTAGTCCTGATGGGCGATCTCGTAGTAGTGCCGGGTCGAGTCCTTGTAATGGGCGCCGCCGGAGAAGCGCTGCTCACGGTGATGGCCGAGTTCGGCATGCAGCGCCCGGGCCCGGACCGGGTCGTCCCGGTACAGGCGCAGGAACTCCGCGATGGCCATGCCCTGCCAGTGCGCGATCGTCCACTGCCCGGAGTCCGGCTGGATCAACCCCGACAGCCACAACGTCGGGTGCGTCGGCGATGCCATCTGCAAGGCCAGCCGTGGCCTATTCGCCTGCGCATCGAGATCTGCTGGTTCGGCCAGGAACGGGAACACCGCCAAGTAGCCGGTCGCGAAGACCACCAGATCCACATCGGCCCGGGTGCCGTCACTGAACACGGCCCCATCGGCGTCGAAGTGGTCGATGTCCGGCTTCGGCGCGATCTCGCCGTGACCCACGTAGTAGACCAACTGCTGGTTCACGATCGGGTGGGTCTCGAAGAATGCGTGATCAGGCTTCTGCAGCCCAAAGTCCTCGAACTTGCCCATCGTGGTCCGCAGGGTCATCCCGAACGCCGCCCGCCGCACGGCCAGCGGCACCCGCAGCGCCAGCAGCTTGTCGGCGATCTGGTCGGACGGGGTTCCGAACACGAACTTGGGGTTGTAGTAGTAGCCCCGGCGGGTCGAATGGAACGCCACCTCCGCCTGCTGGGCGGCCTCCACCGCGATGTCGCAACCGGTGTTCCCGGCACCCACCACCAGCACTCGGCGGTCGCGCAGCTGATCGGCACCCTTGTAGTCCGCGGAGTGCAGGATCTCGCCGACGAATTCCTCCTGGCCGGGGTACTGCGGCATCTTCGGGTACAGTTGTGACCGTTGGCCACGACCACCGCCGCGTAGCGCAACGTCCACTCCCGGCCGCCGCGCTCGACTGTGAGCAGCCATGTGTCAGCCTCGGCAGTGACCCCGGTGACCGTGGTGTTGAACGTGATCCGCTCGCGCAAGCCGAAGTGGTCGGCGTAACGGTCGAAGTACTCCTTGACTTGGTAATGGCTCGGGTAGTCGGGGTAATCGTCGGGCATCGGGAAGTCGGGAAACTGGGTGAAGGGCTTGCTCGAGATCAGGTGCGTGGACTCGTAGACCCGCGATGTGGGGCCGCCGAAGTTCCAGTTCCCGCCGAGATCCGAAGCCCGCTCGAAACCGTCGGCAGGCAGGCCCACCTGCAGCAGGGCCTTGAGCGCCGACAACCCGTGCGGTCCAGCACCGATGACGGCGATGCTGGTGCTGCGGTCGATGACATTCATGATCCGAAGGTAGGCGACGCTGCGCGAGGCATGCGAGGTTAGGCGCATGGACTTCATCCGGGGTGACATCACCACCATGGCAGTGGATGCGATCGTCAACGCTGCCAACGAGCAGCTGACCGACGGTGCCGGCGTCAACGGTGCGATCCATCGGGCGGCCGGGCCGCAATTGGCCGCCGTACTCAGGCACATGGGCGGTTGCGCCACCGGCGAAGCGGTCATCACGCCGGGCTTCGATCTCCCAGCCGAGTACGTCATCCATGCGGTCGGGCCGGTGTGGCGCGGCGGCGAGCACGGTGAAGCCGGTTTGCTCGCCTCGGCCTATCAGATGTCGCTGCTGGTGGCCCGCGCGGTCGGGTGCAAGACGATCGCGTTCCCGGCCATCAGTTGCGGGATCTTCGAATATCCCCCTGCGCAAGCCGCCCGAATCGCGGTGGACACGGTGCGAGCCACGGCGCTCGACGAGCAGGTCACGTTCGTACTGTTCAGCGACGAGATGTTGCGGGTGTTCCAGTCCGCGGCATGATCTGAGGTTGGTGGGCGCGCGATCTTCCACGTGCTCGGCCCCTCACGACCGATCCGTGAGCATTCCGGGCAGCGGTTAGCACTACGGACGGGGTTTTGGCGACCGTCGTGCTAACGGATGCCCAGAGTGCTAACCGATTGCCACTTCACCTGCCAGGCAGGCACGTGCCCACGACCGAAAGGACGCCCGGCGCGCTCACCGACTGCTACGACTGCTGCATGGCGTCGATTGCAGCCACCCCGCGGGAGTAGAGCGCCTTCACGTCGGCGAACTGAGTCGCCCGCCGCTGCTGGGCGTTCTGCTTGGCCGTCTGGTACAGCTCGCGCAGGTTCTGCTGCAGTTCGGTGATGTTCTGGTTGAACTGCTGCGTGGTGTTGTCGATGCGCTGGCTGTAGTTCTCCTTGGTGGTCTCGACCTGGTCGTCGTATTTGTTGTTCGCGATCCGGATGTCGTCCTGCTTGGACTTCACCAGAGCGTTGATCTGATCCTGAACGGCCTGCTGCTCCTCGCGCAGGTTCTGCCGTTTGATGGGGTTCTTGGCCTTCGCGATCTTCTTCTGCAGTTGCGCCCGCTGCTTGGTCAGGTTGTCCATCTTCGATGAGTACCGGGTGTTGATCCGGGCCAGCGCTGCCCGGCGGTCGGCGCCGATGGCATTGAGCCGAGCCTGTTCGGCCTGCCGCAGGTTCGCCAGCGCGGCCTGCTTGCGCTGCTTCAACCGCACCACCTTGGCCTTGCGGTTGTCGCGGCGCTGCTTGGCCTTGTTCAGCTGGTCCTGGTAGAGCGCGCGCACCTTCGCGGACGTCTTGGCGCGCTTCTGGGACAGCTCACTGCGGTACTTCGCGATCTCGGCGGGCGTCTGCGGCTGGCTCTTCTTCGCTTCGAGTTGCTGCACGTACACCTTGAGCTGCTGGTACTCCTTGGTGCTGCGGATACCCGGCGTCGCGGCATTGCCCGGCGCCGCACCAGCCACGAGAACGGGAAGGACCAACAGGGAAATCAACCAACGCTTCATGCCTGCAAATTACTCCGCGTGAGTGTCCGGTTGCGCTCTGAAACCACAACGCTCATCCTCAGAGCGACAGGCGGTTACCGAATCGCAACGTGGCCGTCCGGTAGCCTGCCGCAGTGCGCATTCTGCGAGTCCTGGCAGCGGCGCTGCTCGTGGGAGAAGCCGGGCTACTGGCCCACCCGGTCCTGGTCCTGAACAACCTGTTCGTCGGCGCCGGCGTGCTTGGGAAATCGCTGGCATTCGTACAGGTGCCCGACGTCATCGGGCAGGGAGTGGCCTACCTCGTCACGCCGACGGTCGCCGTGTTGCTGCTGCTCGCCGCCTGGGGCGTCGCACACACAACCCGTGGCATCGGCGCACTGGTGCTGCAGCCGCTCGTACTGGCTGGCGCGGTGATCCCCTTCCTGCGTCCCATGCTGCTCGTCGAACCGACGGTGCTGCTTCTGCTCGTGGTCGCCACCGTCGGTCTGCTACTGGTGGTCATCGGCTCCGGTCAAACGCCAGCGCACCATCGCCGATGGTGGGTGCTCGCGGCCTATGCGGTGTTGGTCGGGGCTCTTGCGACGACGAGTGCGACGTCGCGCACGCTGCCCACCAGCCCGTTGGAACGCTTTGTTGACAGCGGCACAGGCAGCGCATCCGTCGCCGAGAATCTGCCTCGCGCGCGACCGCCACAGAACCCCTCCCTGGCCCGTAATCCGTTCAACGGCATCCACAACGACGCCTGGGCCACGGACACCTACAACCTGCCCGCGCCCGGCCCGGACGGCACCGTGGATTCGTTGTTCACCGGCGGGGACTGCGCGACGATGACGTTCGACTCCCGCGGCCGCCTGGTCACCTTGTGCTCCACACTGACTCGCGTGGTCGCGTACGTGGTTGACCCACGCACCCTCGACGTCCTCGACAGCCGCATCGTCGGGACCCGCTCCGCGAGCCTGACGGACTTCACCGGGGGCGGCTACTTCGTGCTCGACGACCAGGACCGCATCGTGTTCCCCGAACGGGGCGGCGTGCTGCGGGTGCTGTCCACCGGCGCGGGTCTGCCAGAGGTGGCCAGTGTGAACGTGGCGAGCACGCTGGTTGCGGGCGAGCAGGTGACCTCCGTGCTGCCGGACTGGCAGGGCCGCTACTGGTACGTCGGGGCAAAGGGCACGGTGGGCGTTGTGCGCCAAGGACAGGCGACGGCCCTGAACCTCGGCGGTGAGGACATCGAGAACTCGTTCGCCGTGGATGCCGACGGTGTGTACGTCGTCACCGGCGCCGCGCTCTACCGACTGTCGGCCGGTACCGACGGTCCGCCGCGACAAGTCTGGCGCACCGAGTACGACGCGGGCACCGCCCAGAAACCCGGGCAGACGAGCGCCGCCTCCGGAACCACGCCGACCCTGTTCAGTGACTGGGGTGTGGCGATCACCGACAACGCGGACCCACAGATGCACGTCGTGGTGGCTGACCGCCGGACCGGCCGTCTGGTGTGTGAAGTGCCGGTCTTCGGCGCCGGCGCGAGCGCCACTGAGAACTCCCTGATCGCCGTGGACGACACCCTCCTCGCGGAGAACAACTACGGGTACGCGCCCGCCGTTTCCTCGACGATGGCCGGGCGTAGCACAACGCCGGGTATGGCTGCGGTCTCGGCCGTGGACGGCGATTGCGCGATGCGCTGGAGCACCGAGGCGGTGCATGTGCCGTCGCTGGTGTCCAAGGCCACGACCCGCGGCGGGCAGGTGCTCACCTACACCAAACCACCGGATTCCTCAGGCGTGGACGCCTGGTACTTCACCAGCGTCGACGCCCGGACCGGTGCCGTGAACTGGACCCGGCTGGCCGGCATCGGCAGCCCGTTCAACAACCACTACGCAGGGGCGTTCCTGTACGACGGCGACCTGTTCGTTGGGACGCTCAATGGGATCACTGTGCTGCGGGGAGCACCGTGATGTCGAGATCGACCGTGACCTCGTCGAGGACCTTGAGTTGTCCGAGCATTGCCGAATAGGGGCGGATTCCGAAGTCACTTTGCACCACAGGAATCGACCCGGTCACGTGGTCGCCGTCGCGGGTCAGTTCCGCGGTCAACGGTAACGTCACGTCGTGGATGGTCAGGTCACCGGTCACCGTCACGGTGTCCTCCGTCACCTCGATCTCAGTCGAGGAGAACGTCACCTCCGGGTAGGTCCCGACGTCGAGCACCTTGGCGGCATTGCGCCGGATCACCTGCTTGTCGACCACGGTCAGCGGCGTCACACCACCTCTGCCCGATTCCACATGCAACGTCTCGAGGTCGGCCCGGAACTGCACCGACACCACAACCCCGTCGGTCACTTCGACCTGCGCCGACCACTCCTCGACGTTGAGCACGAGCCGGTGACCCATCCTCGACGCGGACCCTGCGACGCCGGTGCGGACCTTCACTGTTCCCTGATCGGGACCGAGTTCCATGCCTTCAGTCTAGTTACGCGAAGATCGCGGGGTCCTGTCCTTCCGGCGGGAACCTGAGGGCCTCACCACGGGCATAGCGCCGGGCGGTTAGGGCCGCGGCCGCGGCATCCATGGTGTCGTCGGCTTCCGCCCAGTTACCGCAATCCCAGCTCTGGGGATGAAGGCCATGGGTCTGAAGTACCTCAACGCGTTCCCGCAGGCCCGCCCAGGAGCGCTTGCGATGAATCACCGGCCCCAAGAGTCGGAAGACGAGTTCTGGGTGGACCTCGACAAGATCCGGACGCTGCAGTTCCGCAACCTCGGCGATCTTGTTCCTTAGCGAGAAAGCCTGCGACGTCACCCCGTAGCCCCCGCGTTCGATGTTGATGCGACTGGCCTCCTCCTGCGTAGCGGCCGCAAGGGCCTGCGCCGTTGGAGTCATGAACAGGCTGCTGGCGAATGGGCCGAGTTCTGCCCGGACAGACAGGTCGCATGGGCGTTGACCCGTCTCCGGGGCATTCAGCGGCATGTCGACGGCGATGACCTCGCAACCGTTTAGCGCCTCGAGTAGCCCCGCCAGTTGCTGGAAACCCTCCACGATCCGTTCGTCGGGTAACACTAAAGCCACCCAGCCCTTGGGACACCCGTCGACCCCTGCATACATGTCTATGATTCTGGGCGCTAAGCACCCACGTTGCGCTCGCAACGAATCGGGCTGGCCGGGGGCAACAAGCACTCGACGACTGGTTCCCCCTGCTGCACCATGCGTCGCACCGTATGCATACAATGCATTAGAGGCATACAGGGAGCCGAGAATGCAGACCTTGCTCAGTGCGCGACAAGTGCAAGAGGTTCTGCATATCGATCGCTCCACCGTCTACCGCATGGCCGAGGATGGCCGGCTGCCCGCGATTCGGGTCGGCAAGCAATGGCGCTTCCCGGCCGACGAGATCTATCGCGTGGTCGACACCGCGCCCCCGGTGCTGAACACCTCTCCCCTCGACCCGAAGGTCGCAGCGGCCATCGCCGACCTCGCCGGCGACCTGCTCGGCGTGATGGTGATCGTCACCGACATGGACGGCCACCCGATCACCCCGATCGCCAATCCCTGCGGCTGGATGCAGCAGCACAGCGACGACCCGCAGGTATTGACCACCTGCATCGCCGAATGGCAGGACCTGGCCGAGGACCACGACTTCGAGCCCCGCTTCCAGACCGGCGAGTTCGGCTTCCAGTGTGCCCGCGCGTTCGTGCGCAAGGGCCGGGAGCTGGTCGGCATGGTGCTGGCCGGCGGGGTGACGCCGGAGCACGAGCCCGGCTTCTACGATCTCGACGCGAAAGGCCGCGAGCGGGTGCTCGCTGCACTGCCCCGCGTCGCCACAGCCTTGTCCAAGACCACGAAGGAGACACCATGAACAGGCTGCTGATCCTCGGCGCCGGAACCGCCGGCACGATGGCGGCGAACAAGTTGGCCAAGCACCTGCCGGACTGGCAGATCACGATGGTCGACCAGCACACCACGCACTACTACCAGCCGGGCTACCTGTTCATCCCGTTCGGCGGTTACACCCCCCAAGAGATCACGAAGCCCACGAAGAAGTTCATTCCCGACGGCGTCGAGCTGATCACCGCTGAGATCGAGCAGGTGTTCCCCGAGGAGAACAAGGTCGTGCTCGGCGACGGCCGGGAGCTGCCCTACGACTACCTGATCATCGCCACCGGCACCACCCCGCGGCCCGACCAGACCCCCGGCATGGAGGAGCACCTGCGCGACTCCGTGCACGAGTTCTACACCTACGAAGGCACGGTCGCGCTGGGCGAGAAGCTCAAGACCTGGCAGGGCGGAAGGCTCGTCGTGCAGATCTGTGAGATGCCCATCAAGTGCCCGGTCGCGCCGCTGGAGTTCACGTTCCTGGCCGACGCCTTCTTCAAGGAGAAGGGCATGCGCGACAAGGTCGACATCACCTACGTCACGCCGCTTGAGGGTGCGTTCACCAAGCCGGTCGCGTCCAAGCACCTCGGCGGCATGCTCGACGAGCGGCACATCCACCTCGAGCCGGACTTCATGATCGAGTCGGTTGAGGACGGCAAGATCCTCAGTTTCGACGAGCGCGAGATCCCGTTCGACCTGCTCGTCACGATCCCGGTGAACATGGGCGCCGACTTCATCGCCAAGTCCGGCATGGGCGACGACCTGAACTACGTGCCGGTCGACCCGCACACGCTGCTGAGCAAGAAGTACGACAACGTGTTCGCCCTTGGCGACGCCTCCGATATCCCGGCGTCGAAGGCCGGCTCGGTGGCGCACTTCGCGATCGACCTCTTCGAGAAGAACTTCCTGGCATACGTCAAGGGCCAGCCTATGACCGAGTCCTTCGACGGCCACGCCAACTGCTTCATCGAGTCGGGCAACGGCAAGGGCATGTTGATCGACTTCAACTACGACACCGAACCGCTGACCGGCAAATACCCGGTGCCCGGCGTCGGCCCGTTCTCCCTGCTGAAGGAGACCCGCGCCAACCACCTCGGCAAGCTCGCGTTCCGCTTCATCTACTGGAACATCCTGCTGCCCGGCCGGCCCATGCCGGTAGGAGCGCACATGAGCATGGCCGGCAAGAAGACCGCCTGAGAAAGGAAACACGAAAATGCCCACCGCCACCATCGCCGGGCAGGAAGTCCAGATCAACGACGAGGGCTTCCTGACCGAGTACGACGAATGGAACGAGGAGATCGGCAAGGAGCTCGCCGGCAACATCGGCGTCGACATGACCGACCGCCACTGGGAGTTGATCCGCTGGCTGCGCGAGGACTTCAAGGAGAAGGGCGAGACCGCCACTACCCGCCGCGTGCAGACCGCCGGTGGCTTCCCGACCAAGGAGCAGTTCCAGCTGTTCCCCAAGAAGCCGCAGAAGAAGATGGCCTACATCGCCGGTCTGCCCAAGCCGCACGGGTGCGTGTGACATGGCCGACACTGGTACCCCGATCATTCCCGACTTCGGCGACGAAGAGGAAAGCGACCGCAAGCTCGCGATCATCTGCTCCAAGGGCAACCTGGACATGGCCTACCCGGCCCTGATCCTGGGCAACGCAGCCCTCGGTGAAGGCGTGCAGTTGGACCTGTTCTTCACGTTCTGGGGCTTCGACATGATCACGAAGTCCCGCATGCACGACCTGCAGTTCTCGCCGGCCGGCAACACGGCCATGCACCTGCCCGGCCGTGACACGCACCTGCCGCAAGCCCTGGCACCGCTGCCGGGAATGACGGGGATGGCTACGAAGATGCTGAAGAAGCAGATCGCAGACCTCGACATTCCCGAGGTACCGGACTTCCTCGACCAGATCGTGGCTGCCGGTGGTCACCTGTGGGCCTGCCGGTTGTCCGCGGACATGAACAACCTGACCGAGTCCGACCTGCGCGATGACGTCGACGGCATCATCAGTGCCAGCGACTTCATCGAGATGACCGAGGGCGCGCAGTTGTTGTTCATCTGACTACGCTGCGGACATGCGTTTTCTGATGGCCGTCGCGGTCGTGGCGGCGCTGGCCGCGTGCAGCAGCACCGACCAGCCCGAGCCGCTGGTGAGCGCGAGCACAGTGGTGCAGGAGCAGGTCGACAACTTCTGCCAGGACGTGCAGGACGCGCTCACCCGCGGCGGCAGTCAGGATCCGGAGGACGCGGCCGAGCGGCTTGAGGAACTGCAGGAAACGGCGCAGGATCTCGGCGTCGGCGTCCGCGACAACTTGTACGCCGCGGACGCCCTGACCAAGTGCGACCAGGAACTACAGGACGCGATCAACGCGGACTGATCGGATCACGAGTCCGAGCTAGGTTCAGCAGCCGCGAGGACTCCCGGGGGCGTCTTCGGCGCCGGAACCGTCCCACTCGAGGACTGCGCTTGTAGGTGCTGACAAAAGGGTCGCCGGGGATCCAGAACCGCCAGTCCACCTCCCACGCCTTGCTCACCCCGACTCGGGGACCGCGCGCGACCTCGGCGGCGCGGTCCCCAGCGTGCAGCCGCAGTCGACTAGTGCGCAAGTCCGCGCCACCATCGGCCAGGGTGATCCCCAGCGCCTGGCCCAAGCGACCCGGCCCGCGGGCCAGTTCCCGCTGACCTCCCCGCCGCTGTCGTGCCACTTCGATGCCGGACACCACTTCCCCGGCACGCAGTAGGATCCCGCCGCCCACGCCCTCGGGATGGCAGACGACGTTCACGCAGTAGTGCATCCCGTAGCTCAGATACACATAGGCGTGTCCTGGCGGTCCGAACATCACCGCGTTCTTCACCCCAGGCCCGCGATAGGCGTGACTGGCCGGGTCGCGCTCCCCGGCGTACGCCTCAACCTCCACGATGCGGATGGCCACCTCGCCGTCGGTGATGACAGCGTTCAGCAGCAGCGGAGCAGCTTCCTCGGCCGGACCGGACAGCGCGGCGAACAGATCTGTCACTGCGTCAGCGTACGGTGTGCCAATGGACGTGCTGGCGATGCGGATGAGCAACCTGCTGCTGTCGCGCCCGGGAGAGTCGCCCGCCCAGGTCGCGGACTGGTTCGGGGCGATGCAGTCCCAGGACGTCGGCAGCGGCAAGTGGAGTCTCGGTGTGCGGCTGGGGCTCACGGAAGCTCAGGTGGACCAGGCGTTCGCCGATGGCGAAGTCCTGCGTACCTGGCCGATGCGCGGCACGATCCACACGATCCACCCGGCCAATGCCCGCTGGCTGCTCGACCTCACCGGCGTGCGGACGTTCATGGGCGTGGAGAAGCGGTGGGAGTTCCTAGGCCTCGACCGGGAAACCGTTCACAAGGCCGCGGATGTCCTCGAAGCTGCCCTGCAGGATGGGCCACTCACCCGCAGCGAGTGCGTCGAAGCGCTGCACGCAGCCGGCATCCCGGCGGCGGACAACCGCTGGACCTACCACCTGCTGTGGCACACGGCGCAGTTGGGGATCACCTGCATCGGGCCAGACCAGAAGTTCGTTCTGCTGGACCACTGGGCGCCGGAGCAACGCCGGCCCGACGACCCGCTGGCAACGCTGGCCCGGATGTACTTCCAAAGCCACGGCCCTACGACCATCAAGGACTTCCAGGGCTGGACCGGATTGACGATGACCGACGCCCGCAAGGGGGTCGCCGCGGCGGACCTCACCAACGAGGGGGAGCTTTACTACGTCCCGTCCGAGATCGCCGAGCTGCCGCCGGCCCTGCTGTTGCCCGGCTTCGACGAGTACCTGCTCGGTTACAAGGACCGTTCGGCATTCCTGGAGCCCGCGCATTTCGACGCCGTCGTCCCCGGTGGAAATGGGATGTTCAAGGCCACGGCGGTCCAGAACGGGCGGGTGATCGGCACCTGGCTGCGCAAGGTGCTGGCGAAGAAGGTCGTCATCACGATCACACCGTTCGGCACGGTGAGTGCCAAGGCGCGCAAGGCGTTCGAGGCTCCGGCAGCGGCTTACGGGCGCTACCTGGGACGCGAGGCGGAGTTGGTCTGGGCTTAGGCCGCGCCTCCCCGATGAACGAGCTCGCGGCCGCTAGCGTCCGGGGCATGGCCGCGCCGGAGAAGACTCAGCCCCAGAGCCTCGAACCGGGAGCGCTCAGCGGCCCACTGGGGGCCTGGTTCCGGCGACCCCTCTCGCCGTGGAGCGCCCACGCCTTTACCGTCGCCATCGTGCTCGTGCTGGTCGCCTGGCTCGCGACTCACATGCTCGGCAAGGTCTGGTATCTGCTGTGGTGGTTCATCATCGCGGCGTTCCTGTACTTCGCGATGGCACCGGCTGTGGACTGGCTGGTCCGCAAGGGACTCAAGCGCGGCATCGCGACAGCGCTGGTCATGCTCGCGCTGCTGATCAGCATCGGCGTTCTGCTGGTGGCGATGACGCCCCTGATCGTCGGCGAGATCGAGACCGCGATCCGCGATGCGCCGGTTCTGTTGAGCAACCTCAAGGACTTCGCCGATCGGTTCGGCATCAACATCGACACGGCCTCCAACAGCCAACAGGTGCAGCAGGCCCTGTCCGCCCTACAGGGACATCTACCGGACCTCGCCGGCGGAGCAGTGAGCGTGACCAGCGCACTGGTCGGCGGCTTCTTCGAGTTCTTCGTGGTGCTCTTGTTCACGTTCTTCCTGCTGGCCAACCAGGACAGGTTCCGCCGCTTCGTGCTGTCCTTCCTGACCCCGAGCACCCAGACGGTCGTCGGTCAGGCGTGGGACATCGCGGTGTACAAGACCGGCGGTTACCTGTACTCCCGGATCCTCACGTCGATCCTGGCTGGGACGGTGGTCGGGGTGGCGTTGTGGTTCCTCGACTGTCCGTACGCCCTCGCGCTGGCGATCTGGTACGGGCTGGTCTCACAGTTCTTGCCGATGATCGGGACGTATGTGGCTGCCGCTCTACCGCTGATCATCCTGGTGACCCGCAACCCGATGGACGCCCTGGTCTTCGTGCTGGTTCTGGCCGCGTGGATTCCGTTCCAGGACTACGTCATCAGCCCGCGGGTGTCCGCCAAGACGATGGCCCTCACGCCGGCCAGCGCCTTGATCGCGCTGCTCGCCGGCGGGGCGATGTTCGGAGCGCTCGGTGCATTCCTGGCGCTGCCGGCCGCGGCGGTGATCCAGAGCATCATGACGGCGTTCTTCCCGCGGCACGCGGTGGTGGAGAGCGCGGCTACCCGGGGCTGACCGGCCGTTGTGCCAGGACGACCGTGTCCAGCGCCCCGTCCCGGTCCAGCACCTCGGCGAAATGCACCTCCAGCCCGTCTAGCGCCGAGACCGTCTGCTCGACGGTGTAACAGACCGCCGGGTCCTGCGGCCCGCCTTGGCCCAGTTCGACGTTGGTCTTGTCGTGGGCCACCACGAAGACGGCCCCGCCGACGTTCAACCACCGGGCGACCCGGCGCAGCAGACGGCGCTGCTGGTCATCGGGGATCTGCAGGTAGGACAGCAGCACTAGGTCGACCGGGCCGGTGGGCTCGAACGAGTCGACGTCGTCGACAACAGTTGCCAGTTCCACCTCGGCTTCCCGCGCCATGGCCCGCGCCTTCGCCAGCCCTACAGCGGAGAAATCGACCGCGGTGACCTCCCAGCCTTGCTGAGCCAGCCAGACTGCGTTCCGGCCCTCCCCGGCCCCGAGGTCGATCGCTACCCCGGGCGTGCGTCCAGCGAGGTATTGCGCGACGAACACATTGGGCTCGGCGCTCCACACCCGTTCTTCGTCGCTGTACCGCTGGTCCCATCCGCTGGCATCCACGATCCCATTGAACCGGACTAGCCTGAACTCATGGACCCCCGCGCAGGAACTCCCGCACAGCCCGAGGATCTCGTCGATGTCGCGAGGCTGATCACCGCGTACTACACCGACGTGCCCGACCCCGACGACCCCGCACAGCAGGTCAGTTTCGGCACCTCCGGGCATCGCGGCAGCAGCTTCAAGACGTCGTTCAACGACGCCCACATCGCCGCCACCACACAGGCGATCGTGGAGTACCGCGGCAGGCCAGGGAATCGACGGGCCGATGCTGATCGGCCGGGACACCCACGGCTTGAGCGAACCCGCTTACGCGACCGCGTTGGAAGTGCTGGTCGCCAACGACGTGACTGTGCTGGTAGACAACGCCGACGGCTTCGTCCCGACGCCGGCCATCAGCCACGCGATTCTGACGCTCAACGCCCAGGGCCGCAACGCCGACGGCATCGTGGTCACCCCCTCGCACAACCCGCCCACCGACGGGGGTTTCAAGTACAACCCGCCCGACGGCGGCCCGGCGGACACCGCCATCACGAAGTGGATCCAGGACCGGGCCAACGAGTTGCTCCGGCAGGGTCTGGACGGCGTGCGCAGGATTCCGCTGGCGTGGGCAAAGGACAAGGTGCAGACGTTCGACTTCATCGCCGACTACGTTGACGACCTGCCGTCCATCCTGGACATCGACGCCGTACGCGCGGCCGGAGTGCGGATCGGCGCCGACCCGCTGGGCGGGGCCAGCGTTGCCTACTGGGGCGCGATCGCCGAGCGCCTCGGGCTGGACCTGACCGTCGTGAACCCGCGCACCGACGCCCAGTTCGGGTTCATGACGCTGGACTGGGACGGCAAGATCCGCATGGACTGCTCGTCGCCGTCGGCCATGGCCTCGCTGGTCGCCGCGAAGGACCAGTACGACATCGCCACCGGCAACGACGCGGACTCCGACCGCCACGGCATCGTCACTCCGGACGCAGGTCTGATGAACCCCAACCACTACCTGTCGGTGGCCATCGACTACCTGGTCACCCATCGGGATTGGGACCCGGCGAGCAAGGTGGGCAAGACCCTCGTGAGCTCCTCGATGATCGACAAGGTGGTCGCCTCCCACGACCGGCAGGTGCTCGAAGTGCCCGTCGGCTTCAAGTGGTTCGTGCCCGGGCTGCGTTCGGGGGAGGTCGTCTTCGGCGGCGAGGAGTCCGCCGGCGCATCCTTCCTGCGCAAGGACGGCACGACGTGGACGACCGACAAGGACGGCATCCTGCTGGCGTTGCTGGCAAGCGAGATCCTGGCCGTCACGCAGCAGACCCCCAGCCAGCTGTACGCCGGGCTCACCGAGCAGTTCGGGCGTTCCTGGTACGCCCGGATCGACGCGCCCGCGACCCGCGAGCAGAAGGCGAAGCTGGCGGCCTTGAGCGCGGATCAAGTGACCGCGACCGAGCTGGCCGGCGCGCCGATCAGCCGAGTGCTCACGGAAGCACCGGGCAACGCGGCGGCGATCGGCGGCCTGAAGGTCGAGACTGAGCAGGCCTGGTTCGCGGCCAGGCCGTCGGGCACCGAGGACGTGTACAAGATCTACGCGGAGAGCTGGGTCGGCGAGGATCACCTGGCGC
This sequence comes from Candidatus Nanopelagicales bacterium, assembly GCA_037045455.1. Lineage (GTDB taxonomy): Bacteria > Actinomycetota > Actinomycetes > S36-B12 > UBA10799 > JADKAV01. Next base: position 212,760 of record JBAOIN010000009.1, read on the forward strand.
AGGTGCAGCAGGCGGCGCGCGATCTGGTGACGGAGACGCTGGGTTGAGCGCGATCGTCCTCGGTGTCGGACCGGGACTGGGTTCGGCACTCGTCGAGGCCTACGCCAGCACTGGCAGGCCCGTTGCGGCTGTCTCCCGCTCCGGGTTCGAGACTGCGGGAGCCACTTCCTTCCAAGCCGACCTCGGCGATCCTGCCGCCGTCGGAACCGTGCTGACGCGCGCCGTTGACCGACTCGGCCCGCCGGACGTCGTGCACTACAACGCATCCGTGTTGGTCCCCGGAACCCCCAGCCAGGTCTCGCTGGCCGACGTGGAGCAGGCCTGGCGGGTCGGTTGCCTGGGCGCTTGGGCAGCGCTGCAGGCAGCAGTCCCCCTGATGGAATCCGGCTCGGCGTTCTTCGTCACCGGCGGCGGCCTGGCGCTGGACCCGTGGCCGGGGGCGGCGAGCCTGGCCTCGGCGAAGGCGGCGCTGCGCAACTTCGTGCAGGCCGCGGCGAAGGAGTTGACCGACCTGCGGGTGGCCATGGTCACCGTGACCGGGGTCATCGACAAGGACGTCTCGGCCGACGAGATCGCCCGCACGTTCCTGGCGCTGCTCGAGGAAGAGCACCCGGCCGTGGAGACCGTGCTACCGCGCTGAGCGTTACGGTGGGCGCATGCGCATGCTGGTCATGCTCGCGGTGCTGGCCGGGGCCGTCTACGTGGCGATGCGGTTGGTCAATGGCGTGCGCCAGACGCCGGCCGTGGGGTCCGGTGAAATGCAAGAGCCCGCCGCAATCGCCACCGGCCCGGATCGTGGCTTTGGCACCCTGCGCTTGACTCCGAGCCAGCTGGTGTTCCTCGGCAACTCGGGGCGGGTGCTGACGCTTGAGCGGCTGGACATCACGGGGGTTACCTGCACCACCGCCCTGCCCGATCACGACTCGGTCAAGCCGGTTCTGGCGGTTGCCACCCGCGACGGGGTGCATTACTTCGCCGTCGACCGGCCGCAGGAGTGGGAACGGCGGCTGCTGGCCTAAAGGAACAGCACCATCCGTGTATTGCCCAGGGTGTTCGGCCGCACCCGCTCGAGGTCAAGGAACTCCGCAACACCCTCGTCCGGAGAGCGCAGCAACTCCTCGTAGACCCGGGCCTCGACGCCACGCTCGTCGAACTGCTGGAACCCGTGCTTGGCGAAGAACTCCGTCTCGAACGTCAGGCAGAAGACCCGGGTCACGCCGAGATCCCGAGCGCGCCCGATGAGGGCTTCGAGGATCTGCGAACCAATTCCGTTGCCGGTCATTTGCGGCATCACCGCCACGGTGCGCACCTCGGCGAGGTCCTCCCACATGACGTGCAGGGCACCGCAGCCCACCACTTCCCGATTCTGCTCAGCGACGAAGAAGTCGGTCACGTCCTCGTAGAGCGTGACCGTCGCCTTCGACAGCAGACGCCGGTCCGGAGCATATTCGTCGATCAGCGCGCGGATGGTGCGCACATCCTGGGTCCGGGCGGGGCGTACGGGCATGTACTCAAGTCTGGCGTGTCCGTATTTGCAACACGTTCCCGGGTCAAACCCAAATTTTGCCCATTTTCAGGGCCTTCTGGCCGGAACGTGTTGCAAATCCGGACATCACACGTTCTTCTCGAACACCAATCGCAGCCCGATGAGAGTCAGATGCGGCTCGTGCGCGGTGACGGTGCGCGATTCCGGGAGCACGACCTCTGCCAGACCCCCGGTTGCGATGACCGCCTCCAGCGGCAACTCCTCGTCGATGCGGTCCACGAGCCCGTCGACCTGGCCGGCGAAACCGTAGAGCGCGCCGGACTGCAGGGCCTCGACCGTGTTCTTTCCGATCACCGATCGCGGCGCGACCAGTTCGACCTTGCGCAGGGCCGCAGCCCGGGCCGCGAGCGCGTCCAGCGAGATCTCGATCCCCGGCGCCAAGGCACCGCCCAGGAACTCGCCTTTGGCGCTGACCACGTCCAGGTTCGTGGACGTCCCGAAGTCCACGACCACGCACGGGCCGCCGTAGAGCGTGTGCGCGGCCAGCGTGTTGACGATCCGGTCCGCGCCGACCTCCTTCGGATTGTCGGTCAGGATCGGCACGCCGGTCTTCGTGCCCGGCTCGACGATCACGCACGCAGTGTCCGGGTAGTACTCGTCGATCATGCGCCGGATCTCGCGCAGCACTGCCGGCACAGTGGAGCACAAGGCGATCCCATCGACCTCCGGCTGCCCGCGCAGCAACGCCCGGTACATCACGAACATCTCGTCGGCCGTGGCCCGCGGGTCGGTCTTCACCCGGAACGAGCGGTGCAGGTCAGGCGCCGTCGAACAGGCCGAGCACCGTGTTCGTGTTGCCGATGTCAATCGTCAGCAGCATCGTCGATCTCCTGTAAGTCCGCCCCAATGTCCATCACCTTCACCGAGTGCGTGAGCGCGCCGACGGCCACGTAGTCCACGCCGGTGGTCGCGACGTCCGCAGCGTTCTCGAGTGTCAGCCCACCGGAAGCCTCCAACTTCGCCCGACCGCGGGTGAGCGCCACAGCCTCCCGCATCTGGTCGGGCGTGAAGTTGTCCAGCAGCACCAGATCGGCCCCCGCATCCAGCACGTCGGACAACTGCTCGAGCGAATCCACCTCGATCTCCAGCGGTATGCCAGGGAACCGCTCACGCACGGCGTTGAAGGCCTGCGTGACTCCACCAGCGGCCGACCACGTGGTTGTCCTTGATCAGAGCCGCGTCGGACAGCGACATGCGGTGGTTCACGCCACCGCCGCAGCGCACCGCGTACTTCTGCAGCCCCCGCAGACCAGGCAGGGTCTTGCGGGTGTCGCGCACCTTGGGCCCGTCCGGGCCGAGCAGCGTCCACCCACGCTGCAGTGGCGGTGGCGATCCCGGACAGATGCGTCAGCAGGTTGAGCGCCGTGCGTTCGGCAGTGAGCAGGTCGCGCGTGGGGCCGACCGCCGACAGCAGCACCTGACCGGTAGTGACCCGATCACCGTCGGAGGCCAGAATCTGCACGTCGATCTGCCCGACGATTTCGAAAACCCGAGCCGCCACGTCGAGCCCCGCAACCACTCCGTCCTGCCGAGCGACGAGATCGAGCTGCGACCGGTGGCCGGCCGGGATCGTGGCCTCGGAGGTGACGTCGGGGCCATCGGCCAGATCCTCGGCAAGCGCAGCGCGGATCACCTCGTCGACATTCACAGCGCGACCTCCTTCATCGTCATTTCGCCGTCCTCGACGGTCGTCTGCAACCGCACAAGCCACCGGTCGCTGGCGTCCGGGAAGTCCTCCCGCCAGTGTGAGCCACGGGTCTCCTCCCGGGCCAAGGCAGCCATCGTCAGCGCCCTTCCGACGAACAGCAGATTGGTCATCTCCCAGGCGCTCGTAGACGGCTCACCGGGGCCGAACGTGTCAAGCGCCGCCAGCGCTGTGACCATGGAATCGGCGCTGCGCAAGACGCCGACTCCGTCGGTCATGACCTGCTGGAAGCGCCGGCGATCGCGGGCATCGGCCACCCACGGGCGCTGCTTGCCGACCGGGTCGCGGCGCGTGTAGTCCCCCTCCGTGAGCACGTCGGCGATCCGGTCCGCGAACACCAGTCCCTCCAGCAGCGAATTGCTCGCCAGCCGATTCGCGCCGTGCACGCCGGTGCACGAACACTCGCCGCAGGCGTACAAGCCCGGCACAGTGGTGCGCCCCCAGAGGTCGGTGCGCAGCCCGCCGGAGTGGTAGTGCTGTGCGGGGGCCACGGGAATCAGATCCAGCGACGGGTCGATGCCGTGCTCCCGGCACGTAGCCAGAATGGTCGGGAAGCGGTTCGCCCAATCGATGCGGCGGCCGTCGAGCCAGACATGCTCGGCGCCGGTCTCGCGCATGCGCCGCATGATCGCCTTGGCGACCACATCGCGCGGGGCAAGTTCCTCCAACGGGTGGACGCCGGCCATGAACCGCTGGCCGTGGTCGTCGAGCAGCGTCGCACCTTCCCCGCGCACGGCCTCGGACACCAGCGGCTGCTGTCCGCTGGCCTGCGCGCCCAGGTACATGACGGTCGGATGGAACTGCACGAACTCCATGTCGGCCACCGCTGCGCCGGCCCGCAGGCCCGCACCCACGCCGTCACCGGTCGCGACCGGCGGGTTCGTCGAAGCCAGGAACACCTGGCCGATGCCGCCTGTTGCGAGCACGACGGCTGGCGCCAGGATCGCCCCGACTCCGTCGATCTGGCCCTCACCGATGACGTGCAGCGTGACGCCCTGGGTTGCACCTGTGGCGTCCTGCAGGATGTCCAGGACCAGCGCATGCTCGATGACCTGGATCTTCTCGCCGACTTCCTCGACCAGCGCGCGCAGGATCTCCCACCCGGTCGCGTCGCCACCGGCATGCGCGATGCGGTCGGTGTGGTGCCCACCCTCCCGGGTCAGCGCGATGTCACCGCTGGGGGTGCGATCGAATTCGGCACCCCAGCCGATCAGTCGCCTCACAGCTTCCGGACCCTGCTCCACGAGCACACGCACGGCGGCCGGGTCGCACAAGCCCGCGCCAGCCACGAGTGTGTCCTGCATGTGCGCCTCGGGGGTGTCCTCCGTACCGAGGGCCGCAGCGATCCCGCCCTGCGCCCACCGGGTGGACCCTTCGTCGACGTGCGCCTTCGTCACGACCACCACTCGGCGACCGGCCCGGCGCGCACGCAAGGCGGTGGTCAGGCCCGCGATGCCGGAACCGACCACCACGACATCGGCCTCGATGAACCACCCGGGAGGAGCGGCACGCAGGGAATCGGGCAGCATCAGTGCACCTCCACGGCGCAGTTGTCGAGCAATCGGGTGGTGCCCATACGCACGGCGATCAGCAGCCGGCCGGTGCCCTTCTCCGGCGGGCCGAGTTCGGCGTTGCACACTGCGGCGTAGTCGACGTCGAGTCCGCGCAGTTCCGCCTCGGCCGCAGCTTCGATGTCGATCGGATCGTGCTGCGCGGCACCGGCTGCCAGCGCCCGCGGAATGGCCACCGCCTGCGCGCGCTGCTCGGGTGTCAGGTAGACGTTGCGGCTTGAGCGCGCCAGGCCGTCGGCCTCCCGCACGGTCGGCACCCCGACGACGTTCACACCGAGATCCAGGTCAGCGACCATCGCCCGCACCAGCGTGAGTTGCTGGTAGTCCTTCTCACCGAAGAACGCATCGTCGGGCCGAGTCAGCTGCAGGAGTTTGCACACGACTGTCAGTACACCGCGAAAGTGGGTCGGTCGCGCGGCGCCTTCAAACTCGGAGCCAAGCAGTCCGGGATCGACGGTCACGACGGGTTCGCGCGGGTACACGTCAGTGACCGGCGGGATGTAGACGGTGTTCACCCCGAGCCGCTCGCACAGTTCAAGGTCGGCTTGCAGCGTTCGCGGGTAACGAGCCAGATCCTCGGTCGGCCCGAACTGCATGGGGTTCACGAAGATGGTGACGGTCACGTGCTCATCAAGTTCGCGGGCGGCCCGGATCAGGGCGGCGTGACCTTCGTGCAGGGCACCCATCGTCATCACGACACCCCGGCGGCTGTCTCCGGCATCGGTGCGCAGATCGGCGCGGGCTTCCACGACTCTCACGCCGGCCTCCCGAGAACGTGCAGCAGACCCTCGGCGGCTTGTGGTTTCAGCAAGCCTTCGGCCAGCGCCCGATCGGCCGTGAGCCGGGCGAGCGCGATGTAGGCGGCCTGCACCTGAGGGTCCTGCGCGAGCACCTCGATGTGGGCGGCGACCGTACTGGCATCGCCGCGCACGACCGGCCCAGTAAGTGCCGGGTAACCCATGCGCAGCGCGTTGTCGAGGCTGGCCTGCAGCAGGGGCGAGAGCAGCCGGGCACCGTTCTCCACGCCGGCTCCTTCGAGCATCTCGATCGCGCTGGCAACCAGCGTGATCAAGTGGTTGGCGCTGTGCGCCAGGGCCGCGTGATACAGCGTGCGGGCGGCCTCCGGGATCCAGATCGGCTCCCCGCCCATTTCCACCACCAGCGCCTCGGCGGCCATCCGCAGCGGTTCAGCCGACGTCACACCGAACGGGGTGCCCGACAGCCGCTCGACATCCAGGCTGGTGCCGGTCAGGGTCATGGCCGGGTGCAGGGCCAGCGGCAGTGCGCCGCGTTGGGCCGCCGGGTCCAGCACTGCGACCCCGTAGCGACCAGAGCAGTGCACTACGAACTGCCCGGGGGTGAAGGGCAGCTGCTGCGCCAGCGCCGGGAGGGCGTCGTCCGGGACGGCAAGCAGCACAAGTTCGGTCCGGGCCACGACCTCCTCGACGGCCACGAGCTCGGCGTCGGGCAGGACCGCCGCTGCCCGGTCCCGCGAGCGCTCGCTGACGGCGTGGGCGGCGATAACGGGATGCCCGGCCCGGGCCAGCGCGGCCCCGAGCGCACTGCCGGCTCGGCCAACGCCGATCACGCCGGCGCGCAAGCGAACTCCCACGTGGGCGAGCCTATCCAGCGAGTGGCTGGGGACTCGTGGCAGCGGCTCCGCTATGCGTCTTGCGTCCGGATCCCCGGCGCTGGTAAGGACTAGCGCCGCGAGTTGCACTCCATCTTCGTGAAGGCTTCACCGTCCGGCACCTGCCAATTGAAACCGTCCACAGATAAAGAGGCCCGCGTCATCTCCTTCTCGAACTTCATCTGCATTCCCAAGGTCTTCGGGGGATTGCCGTCCCTTGGCGTCGAGACATACTCCACCGAGAGCACTGTGCCTTCCCCGAAGTGCAGAGCGGAGATCCCACTGATGAGCACCGATTCAGCTTGTCGAATTGCAAGCGTGTCGGCATTCTGGTCGTAAACGACGGTTCCACTCCTGGGCTCGGTAGTTCCCCAGACACCGTCATCGCCGGTAATCGTCCAGTTGCCGCCACCGACATCGAGCGTCCGTTGACCCGTCCACTCGCGCTCGATGCCGTCGTTGTCAATGTAGTGCACGCCGCCGAAAGTGCAGTGATAGGACGCAGGCTCGACGTACGCCGCCGCGCTGTAGTCAGATCCGGGCCGCAGCAGTGTCCACAGACTAGCCAGGCAAATCAGCCCCATGATGCCGGCCGCCACCTTCGTCACCAGTCCGCGCCGGGCTCTGCTGCCTTCAGGCGGCGGGTTGGCAACTGGCCGCATAGCCTCTGGGCGCGGCGCGCGGCACTGCACGCAGAACCTGTAATCGATGGGATTCTGGGCGCCGCACTGCGGGCAGAAGACCTGCTCAGACACGTCGGCACCCCACTGGCTGATCCTGATCGCCGAGCGCGTCAAGCCCGAACTCCCCGGTCTGGCCATCGAAGGTCCATGTAATCGGCAGGCGGTCGAGTTCCAGACTCACACCCGATATTCCGGAGATCTTCAGCGCAAGGGTGCGAGTGGCATCCTCGCCGGAGATCTCGAGCGTGTCTCCGCTCGCCGTCCAGGTGCCCTGCATCTCCAAACCCGACCACGTACCGTCACTGCTGATCGAGAGCACCCGACCCTGGGAATCCGTGCATTCGACGTCACCGGCGTGTGCTGCCATCTGTGCCAGGGAGATCTCTGACGGGCGAAGGGTCTTGTAGAGCGCCATGCTCGCCAACACGAGTGTCACAAGCCCCAGCGCGACGAGCGGCCAGGGGGAGCGCAAAAGACTCTTGCGCGACGACGAGGAGGTTGTATCCGGGGTCTGCGGAGAACCGCAGGCGGGACAGAGTTGACCCCCGTTGACTGTCTCGCCGCAACTGGCGCATTGCGTCGGCATATTCCCCCTTCGCCCCAGAGCTGGTGCCCGCGTCAATGCAACCCGACTTGCGACGCACGTCGCCAACCCCGCTCGTCCCCGAACAAGGGGACACGAACAGATGGAGGGGTCTTACTCCTCCCGCATCCACCTCGTACTGCGGTCGGCGGCCCGGGCCGCGCGCATATGCGCGAGTTCAGCGGCAGCCAGAGCGTGCGCCTGATCCACACCGAAGTGCAGCCACGTCGCAGTGATCCGGCCGGGTGGCAGGTCCAGGTGCACGCTGGCCAGGCCCAGCGGCCGCTCCCACGGTCCCTGCGTGACCCGCACCGACTGCACGCGCGCGTGGTCCACGACCTGCCGGCGGCGCGTCACCCGGCCACGCGTCAATACGGCGATCCGGGCATCGGCACCAGCTCGCAGTTGACGCCACTGCACGGGCGAACGGCGTTGGACGCGGCCGACAGGCGCGGCCATTTCCACGGCGTTCGGCGCGGCGCCCGGCATCACCTGCTGGAAGAGCATGTCCGCCACCTCCCGCGGTGCAACGGGCAGCAGAACGGACTCCGTCCCCGCCTCGTCGTCGCTCTTGGTCAGACCCGCCACCGTGACGTACAAGCGCACCCAGCCCCTGCGCCGCCACAGAAGCGGCTCCACGAACTCGACAGCGCACACGCGGCCCGGCGGGATCGTGCGGGCCTGGGTCTGCAGCAACCCGTGCCGCAGTCGCAATCCGTCCGGGGACTGGGCGACGGTGAAGTTGTAGAGCTGGGTGAACTCGATGAAGATCATGAACAGCGGGACACCACCGAGAAAGACCGTGAACAGCCCGGTCCAACCGCTGGCCCACACGGTGCTCACGACGATCAGCGCCGTCGCCAGCACAAGGAAGACCGTCGCCGCGCGCAGCAGCAGCGACAGGAACAGGTCCTTGGCCGGCACGACCAGCAGTGACTGTTCCGGTGCCTCGCCAACGTCGTGACTGAGCCCGGCCGAGCGCGCGAGGATCTCACTGCGCAGGGCTTCGGCGTCGTGGTCGGTCAGGTACTGCAGATCGGCGCGGGAATCGCCGGCACCTGCAACCTCGATCCGCAGCGCGGCGTAACCGAACACCCGCGCGACCAGCGGCCGGTTGATGTCGACGGTCTGCAGGCGGGACAACTGCAGCCGGCGCTCCTGCTGGAAGACCACGCCCTTCTGCACCCGCAGATCACCGTCGTCGTCGAACCAGAACGCCAGCCGCCGGTACGCGAGGTACTCGTAGCCCAGCGTCACCCCCACCAACAGCACCAGCCCGACCACGAGCACGATCGGACCGCCCGGCTCCTTAAGCAGACTGCTGCCCGCAGAAAGGAGAAAGAAGACCACGATGGCAGGCAGGTACGTCGCAACCCGCACCACCGGGGTGATCGGATGGACTTTGCGCTTGTCGGTCACAGGCCCGCCGACCGCTGCTCGCCCTTCGCCGCCAGCCGGTCGCGCAATTGCGCTGCGGCGTCCGGGTGCAGACCCGGAATCGCGGCATCGGTGGTGGCTGCGGCGGTGTGCAGCTGCACACTCACCAGCCCGAAGGCGCGGTCGATCGGACCGGCTTTCACGTCGACGAACTGCAGCCGGCCGTAGGGCACGATGACGATCCGGCGGAACCAGATGCCACTTCCGACGACCAGATCGTCGGCGCGTTCGGCATAACCCCAGGAGCGTACGCGGCGGCCGATCCATGGCCACCCGATCACCAGGATCAGCAGTGCGGCGACTGCCGCCACGCCGGCGATCCAGATTGGCGCGGGCGTGAAGGCAAGCACCACGGCCATCACGAGCACAAACCCCGCGACGATCCCCAAGATCAACCGCCGCGCCGCGATGAGTTTCGGCGACAGGCTGTGCCAGGTGTCGCCCTGCAGATCGAACGCCACGTCGGTTTTGGCCATGTGTCGAGTCTACGGCGGGTCGCCAACCGCCCCTCCGCCGCAGACGCGACCGTTTGCTCAGTCTGTGACAACTTGAAACGGACACAGACTGAGCAATTGGTCACTTCTGTGGCTGGTCAACCTCCCTGCGTTGCTAGCCCGCCGAGTGGCGGAAAGCCCGGACAGGGCGCAAGCCCGCGCGTCTGACAGCATGCCTTGCGTGGAACTCCTCGACATCCCGCTGCCGGCCGGCCCGGGAATCCTGCGATTGCGCGGGCACGTCGAGGACGGCGTCGTGCAAGAGGCCGAGGTGGTCACCGGCCTCATGCACCGCGGCGTCGAGAAGCTGTTCGAATCCCGGGACTACCGGCAGATCCTGTCGCTGGCCAACCGGCACGACTGGCTCAGCAGCTTCGACGGGGAAGTGTCCGCGGCCCGGGTGATCGAGGATGCGCTGGGCATCGTGGTCCCAGAGCGAGCGCAGGCCCTGCGGCTGGCGATCAGTGAGGTGTGCCGCATCAACCACCACCTGTATTGGCTGGGCGCCACGCACGAACGGGCCGTACTCACCGATGCCCTGGACCGCGCGACCGGGTCCCGGATGCACCTGATGATCACGCGGATCGGGGGGTTGAGCGTCGATATCAGTCAGGAGTGGATCGACACGCTGCCGCTGCCCGACCTGGACGTCGAACCGCCCGGCGCGGGCGTTGCAGTGCTGAGCCGCGAGCAGGCGATCGGTTACGCAACCTCCGGCGTCGTCGCCCGGGCCTCGGGCTGGTCGCGGGATCTGCGCACCTACGTCGAGCCCGTTGTGCGATCCGCGGGCGACGCACAAGCCCGCTTCCAGTGCTTGCTCGACGAGATCCGGGCGTCGATTGCTTACCTGCGATCCGTCCACCTGCCTGACGGCCCAGTCAGCACCAAACTGCCCCGCACCATCCGGCTGCCAGAAGGCGAGTACTACGGCGCCAGCGAGACCGGCACGGGTATCAACGGGTACTGGATCGTGTCCAAGGGCGACGTGGTGCCGTGGCGGATGAAGATGCGCACGGCGAGTTTCAACAACGCCCGCGCCCTGGAAGCCGCACTGCCCGGCACGCGCGTCGAGGAGCTGCCCCTGGCCGTGACGAGCTTCATGCTGGTCACCGGCGACATGGACAAGTAATGTCGCGTTGTCATCGATAACTTCGGCGTGTCGCGACCACAACGCGACAGCGAGGGCAACTTCGCAACAAACCGGCTAGATCAGGCCCTTCGACTGCAGCCACTCCGTGGCCACCTTCTCCGGCGAGCGCCGGTCGATCTCGACCTGGGCGTTGAGCTGCTGCAATTCCTCGGTCGTCAAAGCCGCCGAGACCTTGTCCAGCAACTGCGTGATCGTGTCCGTCACAGCCGGGGTGTACAGCGCGGGCAGAATGTTCTCCGCGGTCTGCAGCCCCTTGTCGTCCTGCAGAACCACCAGGTCGTTGGCCTGCACCGAACCCGACGACGAGAACACCAGACCCACGTTGACCTTGCCCTGCTTGAGTGCCTGAATGGTCAGCGGGCCACCGGCATCCAACGGCACGAAGGAACCGACCTTCACGTTGTAGGTCTTCTCCAGACCCGGCTGGCAGAAGGGTCGCTTCGGGCACTCTGGCGGGCCGCCCAGGGTGATCGGGTTGGCTTGCGAGTACTCGCCGAGCTGGGTCAGCGTCTGCAGGTTGTTCTGGGTCGCGAAGTCACTGGTCACGGCGAATGCGTTCTGGTCCTGGGCGGCCGAGGGCGTGAGCAGCGTGAGCTGCTTCTGCTCGGCTAGGGGCTGCACGGCGTCGTAAGTCGCCTGCTCGTCACCGGTCGCCAACTGCTCGGCATCGGCCCCGTTCACCTGCTTGTTGATGAACTCGGTGAAGCTGCCCAGATACTCGGGGGTCAGCTGGATCTCACCCTTCTCCAGCGCCGGCACGATCACCTCGCGCGTGGTCAGTTCTTTGATCGAAGCGTCCACGCCGTTGGCCTGCAGCACCTGCTGGTACATCGAGGCGAGAATCTTGGTCTCGGAAAAGTTCGTCGTGGCGATCGTGATCGGCCCGCCGCCACCGCCCGGCGAAGCACTGGAACCGGTGTCACCGCCTCCAGAGGAACAGGCTGCAAGCATCACGGCTCCGGCGAGAACAGCGGCAATCCGGGTCAGGCTTCGAGTCATGCGGCTCATCAAACCACACCTTTCGCAGTAGGGATCTCTTGAATTTCGACTTCTGCCCGCCCGGCGTGGCGCAAACCCCTCGGCGTCACCCACCGCTGCCCGGTTGACAGCAGGAGTTCGGCAAGGACCGCGAGGGCGGCGGTGAGGATGGCTCCGGCCAGAATCAGCGTGTTGTCCTGCAGGGCGAATCCGTCGACGACGTAGCGGCCCAAGCCACCGCTTCCGACCAGCGCGGCCAGTGAGGCAGTGGCCACGACCTGGACGGTGGCGGTACGGATACCGGCTGCGATCAGCGGGACGGCGAGCGGCATCTCCACCCGGGACAGAATCCCCAGCCCGCTCATCCCCATGCCCCTAGCGGCATCCCGCACCTCGTCATCGACGCCGGCAACGCCCGTGTAGGTGTTGGTGCAGAACCGGCGGGATCGCGAATAGAGCCAGCGCCAGCACGGCCGCAGTGTTGCCGATCCCGATCGACGGGATCGACGCGAGGATCGTCAGCACACCCAAGGTCGGCACCGCCCGGCCGACGTTGCCGATGTTCGTGGCCAGGAACATGCCCTTGCGCAAGTGGCCGAGGATCAACGCCACCGGCAGCGAGATGGCCAGCGCTATAGCCATGGCCAGCAGGCTGATCTGGATCTGCTCCCACGTCCGTACCGGGATGCCGTTCTCGCCGGTCCAGTTCGCGGGGTCGGTGAACCACTGCCACAGACTCATGCCGGCCTCCGCCGGGTCCATGGCGCGAGCACCTTCTCCAGAACCAGCAGCACCAGTTCGAAGAACGAGGCAAGCAGCACACAGCCAAGCGTGGCGGTCAAGATCTGCGCGTGCCAGAAGTTGTTCTGGAAGCCGGAGAGGATCAACGTGCCGAAACCGCCATAGCCGACCAAAGCGCCGATCGTCACCATGCCGACCGTGCTGACTGTCGCAATCCGGATGCCGGCCAGGATCGTGGGCAGAGCAAGCGGCAGCGAAACGCGCGTGAGGATCTGGCGGTTCGTCAAACCCATGCCGTCAGCAGCGTCGAGAACGTCACCGGGCACTTCTTGCAGGCCGACGACGATGTTGCGCAGAACCACAAGTAGCCCGTAGACAGCCAGCGCGACGATGACCGTCCAGGGGCTCAGGCCGAACACCGGCCACAACAGCGAGATCAGCGCCAGCGACGGGATCGTGTAGAGCACTCCGGACAGCCCCAGGATCGGGCCGTTGAGCACCGGCATTCTGCGGATCAGCATGGCCAGGGGGATTGCCACGATGATGGCAAGCACGACGGATGCAACGGTCAGGTAGACGTGCTCCTTGCCGGCTGCCACGAGTTCCGGCCAGTAGTCCTGCACATACGTCCAGGAGAGCCACGGATTGCTCGCGTCGGCGAGCGTCGCGGCAGCCATGAGCGTCACCGTAGCGCACCTGATCGACCGCGACCAGGATTTGTCTACCGGATCGGTAGGTTTTTTGTTTCCTTTGGTAAGGTGCCGCATGATCTCGTTGCAGGACGTGACCAAGCAGTACCCCGACGGGACCGTCGCGGTGCACGACCTGACGCTCGAGATCGACGAGGGTGTGATCTGCGCTCTTGTGGGGCCATCGGGCTGCGGCAAGACGACCACCATGCGCATGATCAACCGGCTGATCGAGCCGACCAGCGGCACGATCAAGGTCGACGGCGAGGACATCAAAGGACTGGACGTCCAGCAGCTGCGTCGGCGCATCGGATACGTGATCCAGGCCGCCGGGTTGTTCCCGCACTACACGGTGCGGCGCAACGTGGCTACGGTCTGCCGATTGCTTGGCTGGGACAAGGCCAAGGTCGCCAGCCGGGTGGACGAGATGCTGGAACTGGTCGACTTGGATCCGGGCAAGTTCGGTGACCGGTACCCGCATCAACTCTCCGGTGGCCAGCAGCAGCGAGTCGGGGTGGCTCGCGCTTTGGCGGCTGATCCCCCGGTCTTGCTGATGGACGAGCCGTTCGGCGCGGTCGACCCGATCGCGCGGGAACGACTGCAGGACGAGTTCCTCGCCTTGCACGCGCGGGTCCGCAAGACCGTGGTGCTGGTGACCCACGACATCGACGAGGCCGTCAAACTCGGTGATCGGATCGCGGTGATGAGGCAGGGGGGCTATCTCGAGCAGTTCGACCGACCCGCGGCGGTGCTGGGCTTTCCGACCAGCGACTTCGTCGCGGACTTTGTGGGTTCGGACCGGGCTGTCAAGCGGCTGCGGGTGAGTCCGATCGACGTTTCGGCGCTGGCCGAGACCGTGCCGGGCGGGGAGGGTGTGCTGGAAGTGGCTGCCGACGCCACGCTCTACGACCTGCTCGCCGCGGTCCTGCAGTCACCGGTCAGCACGGCGCGGGTCACGCCGGGCGGGCAGGCGGTCCGGCTCGGCGACATCGATGCACTACTGCGGGCCGCACAGGCCTAAGTCAGCATCCGTTAGACCTTGGACCATCCGTTAGACCAAATGTCCGTTTTGCCCTCTAACCGATGTTCGAAGGTCTAACGGATTCCGGTTCAGCCTTCGTGCTCGCGGATGTAGGTCGCGTACCGGGCGACGAACAACGGCTCCAAATCGCCGACCTTGTCGTGCCCGAAGGCTTCCTTGGCGGCGTCGATGACACCGATCAGCGAGCCCGAGATGTCACCCAGCGACCCGCCCTCTTCGGACACGTCGTACATGGCGGGCGTGTGGTTGAACAGGTCCAAGAAGAAGCCCACGTCGCGCCGCTTCTCCGCGAGTTTGAACGCCCGGTGGCGCAATTCCTCGTACGGCAGATCCTCGAGTTCAGCCATGATCCGACCTTATCCACCGCTAGCGCAGGACTCGCGGGTGCACCCAATCGGCGGAACTGTCGGTGTCTGTGTGCCCGTCGTCGTCATCGTCACCGTCGCCGGTGATCCGGCAGACCCGCTCCAGCCACAACGCGGCGACGACCATGAGCAGGCCGCAGACAACCGCCGCGGCCGAGGCGATGCCGCGCATGCGGGCTGCTTCGACGAACCACTGCCCGACGAACCACACCAGGAACCCCGCGTAGACACCAGTGGCGATCGCACCGGTACGCGACGCGGCCATCGCCAAAGCGGCTGTGCGGGCAGCCACGAAGGGGTCCACCCGGCCATCCCGGATCCGTTTACGCATTCCGATGGCCCAGAAGAACAACGCCAGCGCCAGGATTCCCAAGGTCGCTGGTGCGGTCCACGGCACTGGCATGCCGCGGCCGGCCAGTTCGTCGACGAGATCGGCGAGGACCCAGCCCCCAACAGCACTCACCACTGCCAGGCTCACCAGCAGGCGAAGGCTGGTCGGGGTCACGGCTCAACCTTACGCAGGAATCCGCCCAACCGACGAATGCCGTCCGCCGGTACGGTCGCGCACACCTGTGCCACGGTGCGACCGTCCGGAAGCGGGAAGCCCGGGTCCACCTGCGCCCACGGCACGAGGACGAACGCCCGCTCGAGTGCGCGCGGGTGGGGCAGCGTCAGCACCGGGTCGTCACTGACCTGCTGTCCGTAAGCGAGCACGTCGACGTCGAGCGTGCGGGCCCCCCATCGGATCTCCCGTGTCCGCCCCCGGCCCTGCTCGGCCCGATGTGCGGCAGCCAGCACCTCGAGCGGCTGCGCGTCGGTTTCGAGCACGACGACGGCGTTGTAGTACTCGGGCTGCTCGGGGCCGCCGACCGGATCCGTCTCGTACACGTCGGAGATCGCAACCACGGTTCCCACCTCGGCGAGCGTGTCAACCGCGTACTGCAGCGCCTCCAGCCGGTTGCCCAGGTTGGCCCCGATCGATAGCGCGACCCTCATCGGGTCACCTGCACCACCACGTCGTCGAACACCTCGGTGACCGGCGCGTAGGGCTTGTGCACGGCCACCGTCACCTCCTGCACACCTTCGAACTGCTTGACCCGCTCGGCGATCCGCACGGCCAGCGTCTCGATGAGCTGGAACGGCGGTCCGGTCACGATCGCTGCGACTTCGGTGGCCACAGCGCCGTAGTCGACCGTCAGGGTGAGGTCGTCGGCCTCCGCGGCAGGCCCGACGTCGACCGCCATGTCGACGTCCACGACGAACGTCTGGCCCAGCTCCCGCTCGAAGTCGAGCACGCCATGGAAGCCGCGGGCTCGGATCCCGCGCAGGCTGATCCGGTCGGTCATCGCGCCTCCTGCCAAGCCCTCACCACTGTCACCGCGTCCACCGAGGACGCCACGTCGTGCACCCGCACTCCCCACACTCCCTGCCACGCGGCCAAAGCCGTGATCGCCGCGGTCGCCGCATCCCGCTGCGCGACGGGGCGTCCGTCCAGCAGCACACCGAGGAACCGCTTGCGCGACGCACCGAGCAGTACCCGCGGCCCGATCGCCTGGATCTGCGGCAATGCTGCGAGCAACGCCCAGTTGTGCTGGGCCTCCTTGGCGAACCCGAGCCCGGGATCCAGGATCACGCGGGCCGGATCGATGCCGGCCAGAATGCAGGCGGCCAGCCGTTCCTGCAGCGCCGCGGCGACCTCTGCCACCACATCGGTGTATTGGGCGAACGCCTGCATGTCCACGGAGTGGGCGCGCCAGTGCATGGCGATATAGTCCACACCCAGCTCGGCGATAGCGCCGAGCATCTCCTCGTCGGCCAGACCGCCGCTGACGTCGTTGACCATCTGAGCACCGGCCGCCACGCACGTCCGGGCGACGGCTGCGCGGGTGGTGTCGATGCTGACCGCGATGCCTTGCGCCGACAGCCCCTCGACAACCGGGACGACGCGCTCGAGTTCCACTTCCAATGGCACTCGTTCAGCGCCCGGCCGGGTGGATTCGCCACCCACATCGATCCAAGCCGCACCGTCGACCGCCATGGCAGCGCCGGCGGCCACCGCGTCCGAGACGTCGCTATAGCGGCCGCCATCGCTGAACGAGTCGGGCGTGACGTTGAGCACGCCCATGACGATGGTCACCGACCCAGTATCAGAGACATCGCTTCCGAACGCGTGGCCGAGTCGCGCAATTGTCCGCGCACGGCGCTGGTGGTGGTCGTCGCGCCGGGCTTGTGAATGCCCCGCATGGCCATGCAAAGGTGCTCGGCCTCGATGACGACGATGACCCCGCGCGGCTGCAGGATGGCCTGCAGCGCATCGGCGATCTGCGTGGTGAGCCGCTCCTGCACCTGCGGGCGCTTCGCGTACACGTCGACCAGCCGGGCCAACTTGCTCAAGCCCGTGATGCGGCCGTCCTGCGCGGGAATGTAGCCGACATGGGCCTTGCCGAAGAACGGCACCAGATGGTGCTCGCAGTGGCTCCACAGCTCGATGTCGCGGACCAGGACCAGCTCGTCGTGGGCCAGATCGAACGTGGTGGTCAGCACATCCTCGGGATCCATGCGCATCCCGGCGAAGACCTCGGCGTACATGCGCGCAACCCGGGCTGGGGTGTCCTTGAGCCCGTCGCGGTTGGGGTCCTCGCCTACAGCAAGCAGGAGTTCGCGGATGGCGGCTTCTGCGCGCTGCTGGTCGAAGTTCGGGATCGTGCGCTCAGGCAGGCTGATCGGGTCGGTCACCAGACAAGTGTGAAGCAGACGGCCGCGAGGCGCTCGCCCGGGCGTTTTGTCGTGTTGTCACCACTAATCTCGGCGTGTCGCGACCACACAACGCGACAGCGGGGGCAACTTCGCGACAATGCCCGCGTCAGACCGGCTGGTCGGGCAGTTGCACGCCCGAACCGCTCCCGTTGCCGTTGGAGCCAGCCGGGAAGTCCACCGGACCGCGCTCATGCGGGCGGCGGCGCGCCGAACCGGTCCAGGCGGGGCGGGCGTCGCGGCGGCGCATGTCGGAGAAGATCTGGGCCACCTGCTCCTTGTCCAGCGTCTCCTTCTCCAGCAGCTCCACGACGAGCCGGTCGAGGATGTCGCGGTTGGCGAAGAGGATCTCGTAGGCCTCCTGGTGCGCCTGCTCGATCAGCGCGCGCACCTCCTCGTCGATGGCTGCGGCGATCTCCTCGGAGTAGTCGCGGACGTGGCCCATGTCCCGGCCCAGGAAGACCTCGTTGTTCTCCTGGCCGTAGCGGATCGCGCCGAGGCGTTCGGTCATGCCGTACTGGGTGACCATCGCACGCGCCACGGTCGTGGCCTTCTCGATGTCGTTGCTCGCGCCCGTGGTCGGGTCGTGGAAGACCATCTCTTCGGCAGCCCGGCCGCCGAGCATGTAGGCGAGCTGGTCGAGCATCTCGTTGCGGGTCGTGGAGTACTTCTCCTCGTCGGGCAGCACCATGGTGTAACCCAGGGCCCGGCCGCGGGGCAGGATCGTGATCTTGTGCACCGGGTCGCTGTTCGGCAGCGCCGCAGCTACCAGCGCGTGGCCGCCCTCGTGGTACGCGGTGATCATCTTCTCGTGCTCGTTCATCAAGCGGGTGCGCTTCTGCGGCCCGGCCACGACCCGGTCGATCGCCTCGTCGAGGGTCTCGTTGGTGATCAGCGTCTGGTTCGTGCGGGCGGTGAGCAGCGCGGCCTCGTTGAGCACGTTGGCCAGATCCGCACCGGTGAAGCCTGGCGTCCGGCGGGCGATGTTCATCAAGTCGATGCCAGGCGCGATCGGCTTGCCCTTGATGTGGACCTTGAGGATCTCCTCGCGGCCCTTGAGGTCGGGGCGTTCCACGGCGATCTGCCGGTCGAAGCGGCCGGGCCGCAGCAAGGCCGGATCCAGGATGTCCGGGCGGTTCGTCGCGGCAATCAGGATGACCCCGCCGGAGACGTCGAACCCATCCATCTCGACCAGCAGCTGGTTCAGCGTCTGCTCGCGCTCGTCGTGCCCGCCGCCCAAGCCCGCGCCACGGTGGCGGCCCACAGCGTCGATCTCGTCGACGAAGATGATGGCAGGCGCGTTGGCCTTGGCCTGCTCGAACAAGTCGCGGACACGGGAGGCACCGACACCGACGAACATCTCGACGAAGTCGGAACCGGAAATGGAATAGAACGGCACGCCGGCCTCGCCGGCGACGGCCCGGGCCAGCAGCGTCTTACCCGTGCCAGGCGGGCCGTAGAGCAGCACGCCCTTGGGGATCTTGGCCCCCACGGCCTGGAACTTTGCCGGCTGGGACAGGAACTCCTTGATCTCCTGCAGTTCCTCGACGGCTTCATCGGCCCCGGCGACGTCGGCGAACGTGGTCTGCGGCATGTCCTTGGTGATGACCTTGGCCTTGGACTTGCCGAAGTTCATGATCCGGGAGCCGCCGCCCTGCATCTGGCTCATGAAGAAGAACAACAACAGCACGATCAGCACGACGGGCAGCAGCGAGACGATCAGGGTGATGAAGATGTTGTCGCGGGGCACCTCGACGGTGTAGCCGTCGGGAAGTTGCCCGGCGTCCTTCTTGGCCTGCAGCTGGTTCTGCAGCTCGAGCCCCTGACCAGTGATGTACTCCGAGCGGACCTTGCTGCCGTCCTGCAGCATGATCTCGATCCGCTGCTCGCGGTCGATCAGAGTCGCCGACTTGGCCTGGTTCTGCTCGATGTAGTCGACGGCCTGCCACGTGTCGATGTCCTTCGTCCCCCCGACACTGGACACCAAGGAACTGCCGAGCAGTACCAACAGCACTGCCAGCAGGATCCAGAGCAATGGCCCACGTGCGAGCCGCTTCATATTCATCATCTTGAGGATAGAACGTGCGTGCGGCTCGCGCGCATTCCCGTACCGTCGCCTTACTCAGTTCTTGTCGGGTTGTTGGGCTGATTGTTGCGTTGTTGGCGAAAATCGCGATCAGAAACCCCAACAGCGCGACAGCGAGACCAACGTCGCAACAAATCCGTCCGGCTCAGCCCTCGTAGACGTGCGGCGACAGCTTGGCCACGCAGTCGAGGTTGCGGTACTTCTCGGCGTAGTCCAGGCCGTACCCCACCACGAAGTCGTTGGGGATGTCGAAGCCGAGGTACCGCACGTCCACTTCGGTGCGCATGGCGTCGGGTTTGCGCAGCAGCGTCAGCACCTCGACGCTGGCGGCGCCGCGCGAGCGCAGGTTGCGCAACAGCCAGGACAGGGTGAGCCCGGAGTCCAGGATGTCCTCCACGATCAGCACGTCGCGCCCGGCCAGGTCGGCATCGAGATCCTTGAGGATTCGCACGACACCGGAACTCTTCGTGCTCGACCCGTAGGAACTGACCGCCATCCAGTCCATCTCGACCGGGATGGACAGCGCCCGGACGAAGTCGGCGACCACCATGACGGCGCCCTTCAGCACGCCCACGATCAGCAGGTTGTGGCCCGCGTAATCGGAGTCCACTTGCGTTGCCAGCTGCCGCAGGCGGGTCTGCAGTTCCTCCGCGGTGATGAGAACGCCTTCCATGTCCCCATCAAGATCCTCGATGCGCACGCTGCCTCCGGGTGATCAGTGCAGGACTAGCCTGCCAGACTTACGCGCTGCGCGAACCCCGCCCGGCAGATCGATGGGACCCTGTCCGCGCCAGTCCTCGATCAACCCCGCCATTGCCAGCACATGCTCCCGGCTCAGCGCCCGGCAGCCCGCCCCCAGCGCCAGCTGGCGCAGCACCCGCAACCGCACCGCCCGGGGCAGGGCGGCGAGCTCGGCCACATCGCTGGTCAGCGCCTGCTCCGCCCACAGGTCCAGCGCCGCACTGTCCTCCCGCAGCAAGGCCGCCGACCGGGCAAGCCCGAAAACGACCCCGTCTCCGAGATCCTCGACCAGCGCGGGTAAGCCGTGACCGCGCAAGCGGGCCCGCGCGAAACGGTCGTCGGAGTTGTGCGGGTCCTCATGGCGCAGGCGCCGGACATGCCGCCCGGACAAGGCTGCGGCGCAAATGCAGCAAAGGCCGGTAGAGATCGCCGTCCACCGGTGCCATCGCAGACAGGCTGCGAGCCCCGGAACCCCGGGCCAGCCGCAGCAGCACCGTTTCGGCTTGATCATCGAGCGTGTGGGCCAGCAGGATCGGGCGGCCGTCCGCGATCTCCCGCAGTGCCGCGTACCGCGCATTCCGGGCGGCTGCCTCGGGACCACCCGCGCCGGTCACTTCGACGCGGCGCACCTGAACGGGCAGGCCGAACTCGCGGCAACTGGTCGCGGCCTGCTCAGCGACCTGCGCCGAGTCCGGCCTGCAGCCCGTGGTCGATGACGGCGGCCTCGATCGACTGCGGCAGCAATGCGGCCCCAGCTGCCAGGGCCAGGGAGTCCGCGCCCCCCGAACACGCGACCAGAGCGGGCTGTTCACCCAGCAGATCGACCACGGCCTTGCGGACTGCGAGCAGCTCGCGGCTCACAGACGCCGCAGCCACAACCCCGGGTCCTCGATCTCGGCGCGGCTGGGAAGGTTGTCCGGCCCTTCCCAGACCTGGTTCAGGCGCTTCATCCCGCCGTCGCCCAGCACAGCTCGGACGAACGTCGCGCCCTGCGCGTACTGCCGGGCCTTGAGGTCCATGCCGAGCAGCCGTCGCAACAGGCCCTCCCACCCAGTGGTGCCGTCGGCGCGACGCTGCTGGAAAGCCGCCCGGATGCTACGCACAGTCGGGATCGCCTGCGGCCCGACCTCGTCCATCACGACGTCGGCGTGCCCCTCCAGCAGGCTCATGATCGCGGTGAGTCTGTCGAAGACCGCCTTCTGTTCCGGCGTCTGCAATGCGCCGATGATGCCGTCGGGGTTCTCCTCGGAGCGGATCGAACGGACAGCGGAGGTCAGCCGGCCCAGGAGCTCACCGGTGGTCATGTCCGCCATCCGCATGTACTCGTGGATATTCGTCAGCAGGTAGTCGGTGAGCCACGGGGCAGCGGCGAACTGGATGCGGTGGGTCTGCTCGTGCACACACACCCACAGCCGGAAGTCCCTCGGCACCGCCTCCAAGTGCCGCTCCACATTCACGATGTTGGGTGCGACCAGCAACAAGCGGGGTTGCTCCGGGGTGAAGATCTCGAACTGACCCAGCACGCGGGAGCCGACGAAACCCAGGACCAGTCCCAGCTGCACGCCCGTGGCCCGGGACCCAAATTCGCGCATCCAGGCCGAGCCGGCGTCCAACTTGTCCGTCAGCGGGGTGCTGATCCGCTTGAAGGAGTCGACGTTGGAACGGATCCACTCCGGGCGGTCGACCACCTGCACCTCGCTGGCCAGGTACGCGTCGAGGCCCGTGGTCTCCTGCACCAACGGGGTCGCCTCGCCGGCCAGGTAGTACAACTCGGCCACGATCTGGTTGGCCTCTTCCGGGGTCAGCCGCGGACCTCCGCCGACCACCCGCGATCCGAGAGCGGTAGCGAGGTTCCAGTCCACGGCGTCTGCCATGGCTGACACAGTAACCCGGGCGAGCTCCGGGGCGGGGCGACGTCCGCCACGGGCCGAACGCACGCGCAGCTGGCGTCCGAAACCTGGCCGGATGCCGATCTTCGCCAGCTCGACGAATTAGCGCCACATAGAAGTGGCGAGGATGCGCCCCGGCACCGGGAGGCGATACTCGATCCATGCGCGTCCTGCCCGTGTTCATCCTGGCGGGACTCATGTGGCTGCTCGAGATCATCGACGCGATCCTGCCGGCCGACCTCGATCAGTACGGTATCGAAAGCCGCGAGGCCGACGGGCTCACCGGTGTGGTGGCGGCTCCGTTCCTGCATGCCGACTTCGCGCACCTGATGGCCAACACGGTGCCATTCCTGATCCTGGGCTGCCTGGTGGCGTTGCGCTTCGGCCGGTTCTGGGCCATCACGGCCACCATCGCGGTCGGCAGTGGCATCGGGGTATGGCTGGTCGGCCCGGCGAACACGATCACCGTCGGCGCCAGCGGCGTGGTGTTCGGTTACCTCACGTTTCTGCTCGCCGCGGGGGTGCTGACCCGGAACTGGGTGGACGTGCTGATCGGGCTCGGGGTGCTGTTCCTCTACGGCGGCCTGCTGGTGGGTGCCCTGCCGTTCGGCGTCGGACCTGGTGTGTCGTGGCAGGCGCACCTGATGGGAGGCATCAGCGGAGTCCTGGCGGCGGCATTGTTTGCCCGGCAGTCGAAACGTGTCGTCCATGCCGCGCAATGAAGGCAGCAAGAGACTCCAGAAACTGACGATGCCGGTCCACGACCTGCACCTCGCTGGCCAGGTACCCATCTAGTTCAGTCGTATCCTGCACCAGCCGTGCCACCGCCCGGCTAAATGGTACAACTGCGCGACGACTGGATTGGATACTTCGGGGGCCAGCCGCGGACCGCCGCCCACCACACGCGATCCCGGGCCGTCGGCCAAGTTCCAGCCCACGGCCTCTGCCATGGCACGACATGTGATTCCGTCTCAAAAACGTGGGTCAGCGACGGCCATGCAGAGCCGGAACGGGGTTGCGGATCCACCACCAGCCAACAGCAAGGCCAGCGACGGCGACCACGCACACGGCGCATGCGGTAGTTGCGCCGCCGGTCACGGGCAAGTTCCACATCCACCAGGCAGCGTTCGCTTGGGCCGAGAGGAGGGCAGTCAACATCAACCATCCCAGAACCAGGGCAGTAGCGAGGTTTGGCCCAGCCGCAATGGCTCCCAACACGGCCAGTGCAGCACAACCGACGCTCGAACGCAGACTGGGTTCGACGAGCCGGCTGTCGACACTCATGGCTGCGCCAACCACCGCCAGTGTGCCCACTGCCCACAAGAGCAGGCCCGACAGCCAGGCGGCAGAGAGCCCCGACCGGACAGTTGTTTGCGCGAGAGGTCCGAGTGGACCTCTTAAGACCACAGCTGACACCACCGCGACAAGAGCGGGTGCCGCGGCTGTTACTACTGCTGGCGACGTAAGCGCGACCTCTTGGCCGTGCCCCACAAGTGCGGCAAGTCCACCCACCAACAGGGCGAGAAGCGATCCCGCAACCGGCACATTGAGCGCTCGGAGATGATGGATCATGAATGAGCGCGGAGATCAGCAACGGATGCTGTGCAGGCACGCAGCGCATCCCACCGTTCGCTGAATGCCGAGACCAAGTGTGCACGGCCGCGTTCGGTGGGATCTTGCGCCTGGCGCATCATCAACGCGGCGATGCGGTTGCGGGCACGTGAACCCGCAGCCGCTTGGTCGGGCGGCAGGTCAGCACAGGCCGTGGACCCGGGCGAATCGAGCATGCCAAGCCCTATCGTCGCCAATCCGGCACTGTTCAGCACGTGCCCGTCCACAGACATGAGGTTGAAGGTCAGGACCCCAGAAGATTGGTCGAAACCTGGTTGACCCACGCTCTGCACCACGAGTTTCGGGGCGTGGGCGGTTCCGGCCAGCGGGCTCAATACCGCTGCTGTCTCATGGGCAATTTGGGCGGCCAAGGACGCATACGCCTGGTGAACGCACACTCGCGGCTGATCGCCAGCACAAACATCAGCCCTGATCTCATCCCCCGGCTGGACCTGCCAGCCATGCAGCTGGCTACCTGCAATCAATGTGGCACCGGCCACGCCGGTCACCCACAAGACGTCGCGGGGGCGGCCCACACTGCTCAGGAGAATCGCAGTTGCGCCCATGAGGACGAAGAAGGTCACTCGCGTCAAACTGAGATGCGCGGGCCATGACGCAAATATGCGAGCGGTCTCAGTCATGGGAAATAGCCACTGCCAGTGCGTCCCCAGCAGCAATCCTTGTGCCACGTAGACCACAATCGCGGCAGCCCCCATCGTCAGCCAATGGGGGAGAAGCCAGCCCAACAGGTAGCCCAGCGACATGCCGGCCCAAACCCCAGCCACCGCTGTCAGCACTAACAGGAGATCCACAGAGCCCCAGCTTCGCGCTGCCAGAGGGCCGATCGCGCACGCCAGAGAACCCGCGAGCATGCCCAGGCACGCGAACATCCAGTCCGTCGTGACGGTGCGCACGGCACGCCAGCATCTGTGCCTTCCCGTGGCGTCGAACAAATCTACCGTGCGGTCCCAACGCGCACGAGTTCCGGCCCATGCCCCGACAGCAGCCCCAAGTGGCGCGAGGAGCACGGGTGAGTACCCGACTGCCCAATTCACGTCGCCCCATAGTGCCACGTCCTTGGTCGCAGCCGACCAGTAGCAGAATATGACTCCCGCTGCGAACAAGGGAGAGGCCCAAAGACCGGTGGCCGTCCGAGCCCACCAAAGTGAATTGCGAACGGGAGAGGATGACGAGTCGATGACAGCCGGATCCAGCAGCGTCGTCACGACGCGGTTTCCATTGCAGGATTGAGCGCCAGGGTGTGGTCGGCAAGTTCCAAGTCCTCGACAACGTGTGTAGCCAGAAGGATGGTGGTGGTACCGGCAATGGAACGCAACGCAGCTCTAAGCATCGAGCACTGTTCCGCATCGAGCCCAGCAGTCGGTTCGTCCAGAAGCAGCAACCTGGGCTCCCCCAGCAGCGCCTGTGCCACCAGAACTCGGCGCTGCATTCCACCAGAAAGGGTGCGCACCTTTCGAGAGGCCGCAGACGTCAGGTCCACAATCCGCAACACTCGGTCGATCTGTGCCGTGCGGTTCTCCCTGGAGATTCTCTTCATCCAGCACATGTAGGCCAGGTAGTCGTTGACTCGCATCGAGGGAACAAGCCCTCCCGATTGTGGAACGTACCCAAGCCGCGTTCGCACGGCCGAGAGCGGAAGGGATCGATCAGAAGCCAGCCACTCGACCCTCCCATCGGTCGGGGTAAGGAGTCCGGCGGCGAGTCTGACCAGGGTGGATTTCCCCGATCCATTCGGACCCGTGAGGGCCATCGTCTTCCCCGTCGGCACCTCCATCGAGACCGGATCGACCAACCCAATTCCCGCGCGAAAGCGAACAGTCACCGCATCGAAGCGCAAGGCGACGGGGTCCGCTTCGTTCAGCACGCCACAGAAACCTTGACGCTGCTGGAGGTCCAGCCCAGATACGAATCCGCCACCGTCTTGTAGCCGTAGTTGCCGCTGTCGCAGCCGCGAGCATAGGCATTGAAGTTGCCATTGGCGTTCTGCGAGTAGTCCGTGTTGCTGGCGAGTTTCGTGTCCGGCAAAGCGGTCCGGACGCGAATGAGACTGCTCTTGACCCAACCGCCCGGCAAGCTACCGCTGCAGTTCAACATGGCATGCGCAACCACCGCCCCAGACTCCTTGTAAGGGATCTCGGGGGTGATGGAACTGCAACTGGCGGCGTTTGCAGTCCCGGAGCTCATGCCGAAGGCTCCCAAAGTCAGGCAGGCGAATGTGGCGGCAACGCCTGGTTTGGACAGTGTCCTCATGATTTCCCCTCGTGAACCGAGACAGAGCCCGGATTCCGATGACTGAATCAGATGTACCTACTTACGGAGGGCACGGGCTCAAGCCTTGCCCGTGTCAGGGCAGGATGGACCTCGTGACGCAATGGCCACGGGGATCCCTGCACAGCAGCACCGACGTTGTCGTAGTAGGTGCCGGATTAGCGGGGCTGAACGCCACGCGGCACCTGGTAGGGGCCGGGCTCGATGTCGTCGTCGTGGAAGCCAGCGACCGGGTCGGCGGCCGCGTGCAGACCGACGAGGTCGACGGTTTCCTGATGGACCACGGGTTCCAGCTCTATAACCCGGCCTATCCCGAGGGCGCTCGAGTGCTGGACCACACCTCGCTGGATCTCAAACCCTGCTTCCCCGGAGCCGTACTGAGCACGGCGGACGGCCCCCGCTGGATGGTCGATCCACTGCGGGCCCCGCGGGTGGGCCTGCGCAACGTCCGGTTGCCGCTGGGGCTGCGCGGCACAGCCGAGACGCTGAACTACATCAGCCGCTGTGCGGTGACCGACGCCAAGGAACTTCAGACGCGCCCGGACCTGAGCACGGTGCAGGCGTTCGAGCAGGCCCACATCACGGGCAAACCCATCGACCTACTGCTGCGGCCGTTCCTGTCCGGGGTACTCGCCGACCCGGAACTGGCGACAAGCCGCCGGTTCGCCGACCTCGTGCTGCGGTCACTGGCCCGTGGCACACCGGCGCTTCCGGCGCAGGGCATGCGGGCGATCCCCGAACAGCTCGCCCGGCCGTTACGTGGGCACATCTTCCGCGGGGTGCGCGCGCAGTCCGTCTCGGCCAAGCGGGTGGAGACCGACGCCGGGGCGATCGACTGCGAGGCGGTGGTGGTGGCCACGGATCCTTCGACCGCGGCAGAGTTGGTGCCGGCGATCCCGGTAGCACCGATGCGGGCGCTGACCACCTGGTACTTCGCCATCGACGAGCAAGACCTGTGCGGTGGCCGGCCGGTGCTGGTGCTGGAGTCAGCGGGCCGCGGTCCCCTGACGAACGCGCTGGTGCTCAGTTACGCAGCACCGGCGTATGCCCCGGCGGGCAAGCACCTGCTGCAAGCGACAGCGGTCGGGGAGCCGGACGTGGATGTGTCAGTGGTCCGCCAGCAACTCGCGCAGATGTACGGCGTGCCGACCGGTCACTGGGAGTTAGTCGGGCACTACCCGATCCGCGAGGCTCTGCCCTCGGCCCTGCCACCGTTCGACGTCCGCGGTCAGCAGGAGTTCGACGGCGTGATCGTGGCCGGCGACCACCGGGACACCCCGTCCATTCAGGGAGCGCTTGTGAGCGGCCGGCGCGCTGCCACGTTGGTGCAACGCAGACTGGCCTAGCGGCAATCCTCGCCATCCCGTGGGCGCCCGATTGCGGCTCAACCCCAGCCACCTACCGTGGTGCCATGGGCTGGAACATCACAGACATCCCCGACCAAAGCGGACTGACGATCCTGGTCACCGGCGCGACGAGTGGCCTCGGCCTGGAGTCGGCGAAGGCACTGGCTGCGGCCGGCGCCGACGTGATCCTCGCGGGCCGGTCTGCCGAACGCCTGCAGGGGGCCCAGGCCCAGATCCCGCAACCCACGCGGCTACTGCTGCTCGACCTCGCGGACCTCGACAGCGTCCGGAAGGCCGCTGAGTCGGTGGACCACCTCGATGTCTTGATCAACAACGCCGGTGTGATGGCTCCCCCGTTCGGACGCACGGCAGATGGTTTCGAGACGCAGATCGGCACCAACCACCTGGGGCACTTCGCGCTCACCGGCCTGTTGCTGCCGAAGATGCCGACGAGTTCACGGCACGCTCGCGTGGTAACGGTCTCCAGCAGTGCCCACCGGATGGGCTCGGTGGACGTGAACGACCTCAACTTCGACCACCGGCGCTACTCGTCGTGGCCCGCCTACGGCCAGAGCAAGCTGGCCAACCTGCTCTTCGCCGCTGAACTCGACCGCCGCGCCCAGCAAGCGGGCTGGCGGCTGCGCAGTGTCGCCGCCCACCCCGGCTGGGCCGCCACGAACCTGCAGTTCGCAGGGCCGGCAATGGCCCACAACCCGATCGGCAGGCTCATCACAAAGGTGATGAATGCCGTGGTCGCGCAGTCGGCGGATTCCGGCGCCCGGCCGCAGTTGTACGCCGCGACGATGCCCGACGTGCAGGGCGGGCAGTACTACGGCCCGGACGGGTTGTTCGAATCCCGAGGGGCACCTAAGCGGGTGGGGCGGACGAGTGCCGCCAAGGACGAAGCCACCGCCGCCGCGCTGTGGGACCTGTCGGAGGAACTGACCGACGTTCAGTACACGTTCGCAACATCCCGGCCGAACTCCTCGACCTCGTAGATCGACACCTGCGCCGGCCAGGTGCCGGGCCGCAGCCCGGCCTTGCGCCACAGACCCGCCACGAAGACGTCAGCGGTGGGCAGTTGGTCCCAGACGGCCGGCAGGAACGTCCCGCGGCTGCCATTCGCCTCGACAACCGCCCCCACCCTGGGCAACCGCGCCACGACGTCGTTGTACGACTGCGCCGGAAACGGGCGCAACGGACCCAGCACGCTGATCTCCACGTGCACACCCTGCAGGGTGTCCAGCGGCGGGAACCGCGGGTCTTCGAAGGCTGCTGCCAAGGCATGTTCGGCAATGTCGCGGCCCAGTGGCTGGTAGGGCTGCAGCGTGCCGATACAGCCGAGCAGTTCCCCGTCGCGCCGCAGTGTTACGAACGATGCGCCGTCCTGCTGCAGGAACGGCGGGTTGTCCCGCGGCACCGTCCGGCGTCCGGTGCGCAACGCCATGTCGATGGCGTCGGTCGCGATGTCGAGCATCCGGGCCTGTTCGGCAGCGGTGAACATCAGCGGCCCCCGACTGCGAATGCCCCGTAGCCGACCACCCGGTCGTGCGGCCCTGCGGTATCCCCAGAGTTGCGCAGATCCAACTGCTGGAGCTCGAGGCCGAGCCGGCCGGCTGCCAGCAGCAACCCCCGCAGTGGATAGGCCCCACACGCATCGTCGTCGGCGATCAGATCCCACCGCCGTGTGACCACGTGGTCAGCAGTCCGCCGGTCCTGTGCCTGCGCCTGCGCGTAAGGGTGGTAGTGCGACAGGTCGGTGGACAGCACCACGATCGTGTCCGGGTCGGACAGGTACGGCTCCAGAACGTCAGCCACATCCGCGGGATCGGCCCACCCGACCAGGATCGGCAGTAGGCGCCAGCCCGGTTCCAGGCATTCCTGCAGGAAGGGAAGTTGCACCTCGAGGCTGTGTTCCGGCGCGTGGGGCGCATCGTCGCGGGGAAGGTCAGCTTCGTGATCGATGAGCACGTCCCCCAGCGGTGTGCGCCAGACGTCAGCCGCCGGCGCGGCCATGCCCCGTACCGGGACGAAGTGTGCCGGCCCGGCGAGGACGACGCGTTCGGCCCGGTGCAATCGCGCGTAGGCATGGGCAGCAACCGGGCCCGAGTAGATGTGGCCCGCATGCGGCACGATCACCGCTGGTGGCTGCGGACCGCCGGGCGCCTGCGCCAGATAACCCTCGACCTCGCGCTGCAGGTCGTACGGATCTGCGGTGTAGAACGTCCCGGCGACCGCCGGTTCACGGACTCGCATGCTGTCCCCCTGCCAGAACCAATCGTTGGATCTTTCCCGCGGCGTTGTGCGGCAACTCCGGGTGCTGCTCCACTTGCTTGGGCCGCTTGTAGGCAGCCAGCCGCTCGGCAGCCCATGCGTGTACGGCCGCCGGTTCGGCAACGCCGGCGTAAGCGGCGCAGACTCGCTGGCCCCACTGGTCGTCGTCGCGGCCGAACACCGCGACCTCCTCGACGCCTGGGCACTCCAGCAGAACTGCCTCAACCTCGGCCGGATACACGTTGACGCCGCCGGTGATGATGAGGTCCTCCCGGCGTCCCTCCAGGAACAGGTAGCCATCCTCAAGCCGCCCCAGATCGCCGACGGTGAACGCGTCACCGTCCCAGGTCTGCGCCGTCTTGGCCGGGTCCCGCCAGTAGCTGAAGCGGGCAAAGTCCGGCGTGTGACACCAGATGACACCGTCGCGGATCTCCACGCGGCGGCCGGTCCGCGCCCGGCCCACAGTCCCGGGGCGCTGCTCCCATTCCGCCCCCGCACAGACGGTGAACTGCCCTTCAGTGGAGCCGTAGAACTCCCACACGTGTTCGACGCCAGCCCACTCGTGCAGGCGGCGTTTGATGCTCGGCGGGCAGGCGGCGCCCGCGTGCGTGATCAGCCGGTACGGGCTGGGCGGCAGGTCGAGCGCGAACAGCCGCTGCAGGTGGCTCGGGACGAGGAACGCGTGCGTGGGCCGGTGTTCGGCAAGGGCTGTCGCCGTGGCCGCCGCGTCGAACCCGCCGGGCAGGATCGCGGAACCCCCGACCTGCAGGACCGCCATCGCGTAGCGCAGCGGCGCGGCATGACACAAGGGCCCGTGCACCAGCGTCACGTCATCGGCGGTGAACTCCCACTGGTCGATCTCGTCGCGCCACAGCGGTTCGCTGTGCGTGCGCTGCGTATCCACCCCTTTGGGCCGGCCCGTGGTACCCGAGGTGTAGTGCATGGGCCGTCCCCGCGGCCACTCGTCGAGCTCGGGAACCGGCCCGGTGTGTTCGGTCAGGGCGAGCAGGTCGCCGGCCGACTCCACAACGAGAGTGGCCTGGCTGTCGGTGACGATGTGGGCCCGCTCGGACTCGGTCAGCATCGGATTGATGGGGACCGGAACCACGCCGGATCGCAAGCCCCCGGCAACCAGCGAAACCACGCGCGCCTGCAAGGCCGCGGCCTCAGCCGGCGGATAGCGGTGTTCAGGGGTGACGATGGCGAACCGGTCGCCTTGCCTGAGTCCGGCGGCATGCAAGCCGGCTGCCGCCTGCGCACTGCGACGCCGGTACTCCCGCGCCGTCAGGACGAACATGGCTTCAGGCTATCCGCGCAAAGTCACCGGCAACCGGCGTCTGCCCCAAGTCCCCGCGGCCACCTCGAACACCCCCGGGATCACGGTTCCGCAGGTGGGGCAGGCACCTTGCGGGTCGAGGTCGTACCGCAGGATCTCGTACCAGTCCCGCTCGATGACCGGCGTCTGGCACGACGGGCAGAACGTGGTGTCCCCGTCCGGGTCGTGGACGTTTCCCGTGTAGGCGAAGTGCACGCCGGCGTCCATCGCGATCCGCCGCGCCCGCGCGAGCGTCTGCGGCGGGGTGGCCGGCACATCCAGCATCTTCCAGTCCGGATGGAAGGCGCTGAAATGCATCGGCACGTCCGGGCCCACGTGATCGATCACCCAGCGCGCCATCCGGGTCAGTTCCGCATCGGAGTCGTTGTGCCCCGGCACGACCAGCGTCGTCAACTCGATCCAGGCCGGGCTCTCGTGCACGGCCCACTCGATGGTCTCGAGCACGCGGTCGAGGTGCCCGCCGCAGACCTTGTGGTAGTACTCCTCCGTGAAACCCTTCAGGTCGATGTTGATCGCATCCATCGCACCGAACAACTCGGCACGTGGCCCGGGTTCGATGTAGCCGGCAGTGACACCCACCGTGCGGATCCCCTGCGCCCGGCAGGCCAGCGCCGTGTCCACGGCGTATTCGAGGAACACGACGGGGTCGTTGTACGTGAACGCCACGCTCGTGCATCCCAAGCGCACCGCAGCTTCGGCGATCGCCTGCGGGCTGGCGGCGTCGGCCAGGGTGTCCACGTCCCGGGACTTCGAGATGTCCCAGTTCTGGCAGAACTTGCAGGTCAGGTTGCAGCCCGCAGTGCCGAAGGACAGCACCGGCGTTCCGGGCAGGAAGTGGTTGAGGGGCTTCTTCTCGATCGGGTCGATGCAGTACCCGCTGGAGCGGCCATAGGTCGTGCTGACGATCGCGTCGTTCTCGCGGGCTCGCACGAAGCACAACCCGCGCTGACCCTCGTGCAAGCGACAGGCCCGCGGGCAGACATCGCACTGCACCCGGCCGTCGTCGAGCACATGCCAGTAGGTCGTTTCGTGTGCCCCCATATCTCTAGGGCACTCCTGCTATGGGCGGCTGTCAAGACTGTTCGCGGGGGGCCCAAGATGGGTCCGGATTCAGGGACTCAGGTGATAGGCGTAGTGGCTATCCAGAGCGAGCATGAACGCGCCTTGCACCATGATCGCCGCGCCGTCTCCGCGCCATCCGCGACTTACGGCAGCGGCGCCAAGTGCCAGGTAACCGACGTCGGCGGCGCAGTTCACGAGCAGTACCTTCCGCAGCCGTCGCGGCTCCGGCGCTGGCCGACTGGCCCCGAACCCGGCGATGGCCGCGTCCACCACACCCCAGGCGACCGTCTGTCGACCGAACTGCCGGATCGTGTCAGTGCGCCCGGTCACCCACAGTGCGGCGCCTCCCAGCACCGACGCCGCCGACCAGGCACCGAGGGTCCGGAGAAGACCTTGCGACGTGGCCATCAATCCTCCTCGACGTACGGGCAGTGCCGGCACCCGCTGCCGCAGCACTGGCCGCGCTGCAGATGGAACTGCGCGGTGAGCACGAACAGGCCGGTGTCGGGGTCGCTGTACATCGACTCGCCGGCCGCGATGGCTGCCCGGTGCCGGTTGAGGATCTCCTCGCGGCGCGGGTGATCCACTGGCAGCCGACTGGGATGCGGGATCAGCGGGTCGGGTCGGGTCACCTCGTCATTATCGGGGCCGCGCGGAAAGGCATGTGCCCTTCTGACTACTCGGCTGGACCCACCATGTCGCCGAGCACCTCGATCATGGGCCGCAACTTCTCCAGTGCCGTGCGCAGGGTTCGCTCGACCCGCTTGGTCCCCATCCAGGCCTCAGGCTCCCAATGTCGCGTGGCGTGCATCGTGCGATACCGGTACAGGTCGAGGTCGGGGTCGTCTTCCGCCACGCCGCGGGGCCGAGTCTTCAACTGGTCGCCGCCGATCGTGAACCCGCCCTTGGTCGCCGCCTTCATCGCCCGGCGCAATTCCTCGCCGCCCTGCTCGGCCAAAGCCCCTCGGAAACGCTTCACCTGCTCGCCGGTTGACTGGTACCAGCCGCCTGCCGCCATAAGACCTTCGGCTGAGATCTGCAGGTACCAGCCCAGGCCGTTCGGCCCCTCCAGCAGGCAACCCTGGTGATCTTTGATCGGGGTCTTGTCGCGGCTGAAGCGCATATCCCGGTAGGGGCGGTACAGATGTGCCGGGCCGAAGTCGGGCTCGAGGGCCGCGGCCAGTTCCCGCAGGGGTTCACGCACGTTCTGCTCGTACTCGCTCTTGTGCGCATTCCAGAACTCGCGGCTGTTCTCGACGGCCAGCAGGTCGTAGAAATCGAAGGCTTCCGCCGGTATCCCTATAGTCATGGGCCCACCCTGCCCCGCAGTTGCGACAGGCTGCCAGTCCGTGGGGCCGAACCTGTGGATGAGTGGGTTCCAGCGGGGCATCAGTAACCATGACCCAAGAGAACCGCGAAGGCCACGGCCCGCATCCCGACCCACCGGTCGACGAGAACCTGGACATCGTCGACGACGAGACCGATCCGCAATCCAGCGGCGAGGGTCCGCACCCCGATCCCGACGACGACGAGGTCGACGAAGCCGGCAAGGAGTCGTTCCCGACCAGCGACCCGCCGTCCAGCTGGGCTGGTTCGGACGGGTCGTAGGATCTCGCCCGCGTCCTCCAGGCGCCCGCTTCGTTGCACGACCGATCCGTGAAAATTCCGGGCATCCGTTACGGGGTCTTGGCGTCCGGAAGGCTCACCGATGCCCTGCATGCTCACCGATTGCGACTTCGCCCTGGCCAGCGCTGACGAATCGAAGCAACCGGGGACACCCGCGCACTAGCGTCGACCCGTGAGCCTGACCACCCGGGTGCTTGATGCAACCAAGAGCCGCGACCGGGTGCTCGATGCCGTCAAGGCGATCGCCCTGCTCCTGGTCATCGCCGGGCACAGCCTCGCGTGGCACGTCCGGCCAGACGGGACAGCGGTCAACGTCTTGGAGGACGCCCACTACCTGATCGTGCTCACCTGGCTGTTCCAGGTACTGCCCCTGTTCTTCGCCGCCGGTGCGGTGAGCAACATGGCGTCTCTGCAGCGGCACGGTCCGCACGACTATCTGCAGGCGCGGGGGGTGCGACTGCTGGCACCGGTGGTCGTCTACGCCACGTTCTGGACCGCCCTGCTGTTGCCGTTCAGCGCGCAGCCGATAGGCCGCTTCCTGGCACAACTGCTGTGGTTCGCGGGCGTCTACTTGCTGGTCGCCGCTGCCGCAGTGGTGACCAGCAGGTGGCCGGCCTGGGTCCTGGCGCCGTGGTTGGTGCTCATCGTCGGCGTGGATGCGTTGCGCCTCACGCCCCTGGCAGGACTGGGCTGGCTGAACATGCTGCTGGTGTGGGGCTGGTTGCATCAGTGCGGCTACTACCTGCCACGACTGCGCGGCGACCGGCGGGCGATCGTCGGCCGGCCTCGCGCTCATCGCCACCAGCATCGCCGTCGCGTTCGCCGGCCCGTACTCGGTCAGCCTGATCTCCGTGAACGGGATCCCTGGGCTGTCGAACCTGGCCCCGCCCAGCGTCGTTCTCGCGGCGTTCGGAGCCGGACAGATCCTGCTACTGGCGGGACTCTGGCCAGCCTTGCAGCGGCTGTTCGCGCGGGACCGGCTGTGGGTTCCGGTAGCGCTGATGGGAGCGCGCGGCATGGGCATGTACCTGTGGCACATCCCGTTGGTCGGCATCGCCGCCGCCAGCGCCATGGCCCTGGGTTTCCAGGCCGCACCGCTGAGTGCCGCCTGGTGGGGCGTGCATCTACTCGTGGTGGCGCTGGTCCTCCCCGGAGCCTGGCTGCTCGCCGGGGTGGCCGCGGTTCCGGAGGCATGGCTGCGCCGGTTCCGCACCTGGCGCAGTGCGCCTGCCCTTGGATGCCTGCTCGGCGGCTTCTTCGTTCTGAACACGGCTGCCACAGGGTTCGCGACATGGTGGGGCACCGGCGCCGCGGGGTTGCCATCCACTGCCCTGATCAACCTGGCGATGGTCATTTTGGGATTCGTCCTGACCTCGCCGAGCAGGCAGGGGCCGCTCGAAGCCAATTAGCATGCCCACCATGACGCGTGCAGTGGCCGCCACCATTGTCGGAGCAGTCGCCTTGGTCATCGCTGTGGTGATGACGACGTATGTGGCGCTCGCCCCTTTGATCCCCAAACGAGTGGTGACGGTTTCCGGCACGACCGGCACCGTGCAGACCAGTACGGCCTCGCTGTTGGAAGCCGCGGGCTGGCCGATCATCGCCGCCTTGGCGGTGATCGTGGCTGTGGCGGCCGCGCCGCTGCTGGTCCGCACCCGCTGGGCCTTCCTAACGGCAGCGGCAGCCCTCGCGATCATCAGCGCGGTGACGTGGTCCACCGTCGGGCCGTATCTACTCGCGCCCGCGGTGGTGCTGCTGATCGCAGGTGTCGTCGCCCAGCCACGCGCGACGCAGGCACTTCGTTAGCAGTCCGACATAAGCCCGTTCGGGAAACCGGCGAAAACTCGATCTAATGGTTTCGCCTGACGCGTCGATACAGAGAGTGCTCAAGAAAGATCCGTACCGCCGAACGGAGCACTACACATGAAGATCAACCGGAAGGGCGTCGCCCTGCTCGGAGGAGCAGCTTCCATCCTTGTGGTGGGAGCCTCGGCAGCGACCCTCGGGACTCTCACGCCGCAGACTCTCGGTGCCACGACCGCCGTGGTGGCAGCCTGCCAGAGCAGTGGCTTGGGGGTGTCCTGGGGCACGCCGACGTACACCACCACGCCCACGTACACCGTGAACTCGGGCACTGTCACAGGCATCGCCGCCGGTTGCATCACCACGCCGGCCAAGCAGTTCCGGGTCGACGTATCGACCGGAGCCGGCGCGTCGCTGGCCAATGCCACGGGCACGTTCCCGACCACCGGCACCCCGCCGCAGACCACCCCATTCACCCTGAGTGCGGCCGTGGACGCTGCGGCCATCACCCAGGTGACGCTCGTGGTCTACGGCTGAGCCAGCAGCTCCGCCGCCGCCATGACCGCCCGAC
Organism: Candidatus Nanopelagicales bacterium; assembly: GCA_037045455.1. Taxonomy (GTDB): domain Bacteria; phylum Actinomycetota; class Actinomycetes; order S36-B12; family UBA10799; genus JADKAV01. Next base: position 248,762 of record JBAOIN010000009.1, read on the forward strand.
TGAAGGGCGCCGCCGCCACCACGCTCGCCATCGCGGTGGCGGTGATTGGCGTGTCCCAGGCCGCCACGTTAGGAACCGTCTCCGGGCGTTCCCTGGCAGCCGGGACGGTCAGCAATCCTGTGCTGTGTTCGGCAGGCTCGATCGCAGTCACCACGCAGGTGGGCTACAGCTCAAGCCGCTATGAGATCTACCAACTGACCTTCAGCGGGATCCCGGCCGGCTGCCAGGGGAAGTCCTTCATCGCGCAGTTCGCGGACAGCACCACGAACGCCTCGCTGGGCATGGTGACAGGAACGCTGCCGGCGGCGGCATCCGGAACGGCCGCCGTTCCAGCCGGGACGAACCCCAACCTCAACTCCGTCAGTTCAACGCTGAAGGTGGTGCTGTATGTCTCGGGCTAGCCGGCCGGGCAGCCTCGCCGCCGGGGCGCTGTTCCTTGCGTTTCTACTCGTGGTGATCACCCACTGGACGACGACCGGCTGGGCGGCAGGCACCTCGATCTCCGCGCAGCGCCTGTACGTGTCCACCGTCACCACGACGCCGGGCGTGGCCCTGCAGGACACGTTTGGCACCAACGGCTCGCTCAATGCCCGGGTCGTGCCGACGATCGACCCCACCGGCGGCACCACGTTCGGCACTCTGACAACCAACCGCCCGTCCTGGACCGCCTCCGACACCACCTGGACGACCGCGAGTTCTCGGGCATTGCACGGCGCCAGCGGTGCACCGAGCGTGGCGTCGATCCCGTGGCTGTCCCGCTCTTCATATGTCCAGGTGCGGTTCGGGACAGCGGCCACCGCCTCGAACGCCGGCCTGGGCATGCTGTGCGATGCGGCCACGAGCTGCATCGGTGCGAGGCTGCGGCGGGTCTCGACGACCTACTACCTGGACCTCGGCACGCTCAGTTCCGGCACCTTCACCGCTGCCACGTCCCCCACCTGCACATCCGGTGCGACCTGCACGGTCAAGGTCGGCACGTCCGTCACGGCCACTACTGACCTGCGGTTGACCTACAACGCGACCACCTATGCCATGGTGATGACCTTTGGCGCGCTCACCGCGACGATGACGGTGCCTAGCGGCTACCGGTCAAACACCCGCGCGGGGCTGTTCGCTCTCGCCAACAGCGATGGCACGCGGTTCGCGCAGTTCCAGGTGGACACGTGATGAGCACCCCGCCGAGCAGCTTTTGGGACAACTGGACACCCGCGCCCGACCCGGTGCCGACGGGACCCCGACTCTGGCGGCGGGTGGCCAGGACCACCACGTCCTGCCTGCTGTTCCTGGGCGTCTTCGTTCTGCTGGTCGTCGCCTGGCCGCATCAGCTGGGCGGCCGGTTCGGCACCACCGTCGTGGTCGGGCACTCCATGGACGGCACCTACGCCACAGGCGACCTGCTGTTCACCGCCAGTCACAAGGACTACGTGCCGGGTGAGGTGATCGTCTACTCCATCCAGTACGGCGAGGTGAACGGCACCGTCGTGCACCGCATCATCGGCGAGCAGGACGGCGAGTTCACCACGCAGGGCGACAACAACCCCTACCCCGACCCATGGCCGGTGACGCCTGCCAACATCCGCGGCACCGTGGAGCTTCACGTCCCGCACGCTGGCTGGGGTGTCCTGATCACCAAGACCCCGATCTTTCTGATGTTCCTGTGCGGTGCGCTGGTGACATACGTGCTGTGGCCGCGCGGCGAGCGGGCCTCGGACGAGCCCGAAAGCTGGGCGCCGCCACGCGGTGCGCCCTACCTCATTCCCCCACCAGCACCGTCAACGCCAGCAGGCAGCCCGCAAGCGTCAGCACCAGCGGTTCCCACGTGGGCACCCATACCGGCTCACTACGACGCAACACCGACAGTCGGCGTGCGGCTGTCACGCAACCCACTGCAGTGATCACAGCCGAGGTCAGCGCCAGGTGTGTAAGACCAGCCGTCGCCAGGTGCACGGCCCCGATACCACCCACGACCAGCAGCGCCAGGAACGTACGACGCCAGGCCAAACGCGTGCGCTCGGTCTGGGAGTTCACACGAGGATCCCGAGCGTGACGATGACCGCCAGCAGCACCATCCCGACGGTCAGGATGAGGGGGCCCCGCTGGCTGGGCAGTCCTTCGCCCCGCTGCATCGCCACCTGCACGCGCAACCAGTGCCTATAGGACGAGACCGTCAAGACGCCACCCAGGAGCGTGAATCCGACGGCAACGATCAGGATCAGCGTCGATCCGCCCACATCCGCGGAGAAGATCCGGATCGCGATACCGGCGGCGATCAGAGCTAGCCCCGTGCGCACCCACGCCAGATACGTGCGCTCGTTGGCCAGCGAGTAGCGGTAATCCGGCTCGCTCACGGCAGCTCCTGCCGGTACACCCGGACCTCCCAGGCCCGCAGCTGCGCGGCCTGGTCCGGGTAGTTCGTGAGAACCAACTCGCCGGTCATGTCCACGTCGCAGTCGATAGCCTCGCCGCCAACGTTGGCCACGACCAGCAGCCGGGAATGCTCACCGCTACGGGTGAATGCCCACAGCCGCTGGTGGTCCGGTAGCAGCAGGTCGAACCGGCCCAGTTGCACGACGGGGTCTTCGTGCCGCAACGCGATCAGCCGCTTGTAGTGGGCCAGCACGGACCGCGGATCGTCCACCTGGGCGGCGGCATTGATCCTGTCGGCGTTCGGATTGACCGCCAGCCACGGCGTCCCCTTCGTGAACCCCGCGTTCGGTCCGTCGTCCCACTGCATCGGAGTTCGTGCATTGTCGCGGCTCATCGGCGTGATCATCGACAGCGCCACCTGCGGGTCCCGACCCCGGATCTCGACCGACTGTGTGTAGTAGTTCAGCGACTCGACGTCGTGGAACTGGTCGATCGAGGTGAACGGGAAGTTCGTCATGCCGATCTCCTCGCCCTGGAAGATGAACGGCGTCCCACGGTGCAGGTGCAGCACGGTCGCGAGCAGGGTTGCGGACTCGTACCAGTACTCACCGTCGTCGCCGAACCGGGAGACCACGCGCGGCTGGTCGTGGTTGTCCCAGTACAGCGTGTTCCAGCCGACGTCGGCCAACCCTTGCTGCCAGCGCCCGAAGATCTCCTTGAGTTCGGGCAGCGTGTACTCCCGGGGCAGCCATTTGATCCGGGCCCTGGTCGATCTCCACGTGCTCGAAATGGAACAACATGTCCAGCTCGCCGCGGTCCTGGTCGGTGAGCAGCCGCGCCATTTCCACCGTCGTCCCGTGGCACTCACCCACCGCCAGCTTCTCGTCGCGGGCGGCGAACGTGTTCTCCCACATCTCGTGCAGGAACTCGTGGAGCCGCGGGCCGTTGCGGAAGTAGGGGCTGCCATCGCCGTAGAGGTCGCCGGGCAGCTTCTGGCCGTCCGGCAGGTGCGGGTCCTTGGAGACCAGGTTGATGACGTCCATCCGGAACCCGTCGACCCCGCGGTCGAGCCACCAGTTCATCAGGGCATAGACCGCCTCGCGCACCTGCGGGTTCTCCCAGTTGAGATCCGGCTGCTTGCGGGCGAACAGGTGCAGGAAGTACTCCCCGGTCGGCTCGTCCAGCGTCCACGCACTGCCCGAGAAGATCGAGCCCCAGTTGTTCGGGGGACCGTCGGCTGAGGCAGGCCGCCACCAGTACCAGTCCCGCTTCGGGCTGTCGCGGCTGCTGCGGGAGTCCACGAACCACGGGTGCTCGTCGGACGTGTGGTTCACCACGAGATCCATGATCAGTCGCATGCCGCGCCGGTGGACGTCGGTGAGCAATGCGTCGAAGTCCTCGAGTGTGCCGAACATCGGGTCGATGCCCCGGTAGTCGCTGATGTCGTAACCGTTGTCCGCCTGCGGTGATGGGTAGATGGGACTGAGCCACAGAACGTCGACGCCGAGGTCCTGCAGGTAGTCCAGCTTCGACAGGATGCCGCGCAGGTCCCCGGTCCCGTCGCCGTCGGAGTCCGCGAACGAACGCGGGTAGATCTGGTACACGACGGCATCGATCCACCAGGGCGCCACGCGAACACGCTACCTGCAAGGTGGGCCGCATGCGGTTCCGCCGCGATTGGGCTGCAGCGCCTCCGCATCCGTTAGAGGTTCGCTCATCCGTTAGAGGGCAAAACCGACATATCCGTCTAACGGATGTTCGAACATCTAACGGATGTCGGGAGGTAGCCGCCGACGAACTCAGCCGAAGCCGTTGAGCTCGTTGACAACCTGCAGCAGGTCTCCCTGGTCGTACCAGTTCACGGCGACGAAGTTGGGGATCTGCCCACGCTCGTCCTGACACGTGCGCACCCGGTCGCCCAGCACGGCCTGCGTGTTGGCCTTCTGGGCATTGGAAACCAGCGCGGTGAAACTGGCCAGCCAGTGGTTGACCAGGAACAGGTCTGCGTCTTTGGAGCCACGGTTGGGCGCGCAGTCGAAGTCGTCGACGCTGGCGTAGGTGTAGCCGGTGTCCTGCACGAGGTCGAAGCCCTGGTGCAGATACGGATACTGGGTGCCGCCGCCCTCGTTCTCCATCAGCACGCAACAGGCGTTTGCCGCTGTCGATCATGTCGCCGAGGGTGGGCCACTTACTTCCCGGTTCGTGCACATAGGCCAGATCAGTGAGCCCGGCGCGTTCGAAAACCGCCGCGGTGTCGGCTGGTGTGGTGGCGTCCTGGATGAAGACCGTCACGACCTCGCGCGGATGGGCCTGCATCCACTCCCGCAGGCCGAGGAGTTGCGACTCGAGTTGGGTAGCGCCGAGCTCGCACAACGTGTGGCACATGTAGACCTCGACCGGTCCTGTGGTGGGCTGGCCGCGCAGCCGGTCGATGGTGCGCTGCATCGCCGGCGTGATCTCCTGCGCCTTGCCCTGGGTGAGTTCGGCCTGCGCCCGGGCCAGCGACTTCTGCGCCGTGACCACCCCGCCGGACTCGGTGCGCTGGCCGTACCAGGTGTCGATCAGGAACACCCGGATCCCGTCGTCGAGACTGCTCACCATGGTGGTCGGCTGTTCGGCCAGGAACCAGCCCGGCTGATCGGCCGCGGACATGGCGTTGTGGGTGGCCGGGAAGGCGACGTCGTCGAACCGCCGGTCGCACAGTTCGACGTGTCCGTTACACGCAGCGGTCTCGAGCGCGGCGGCGACCGGCGTGGTTTGGGGCAACGCGGCAGGCAACAGGACCACGGCGAGCAGGCCGATGGCGGCAATGCCTGCACCGACCGGGAACACCCACGCCCATCGCCATGCCCCAGCAGATGCCGCCGCGTCCTGGGTCCGCGCCCGTTCGGCCACGCGATCCAGTTCGCCGACACCGATCAGGAACACAGCGGCGCCGACGATCACGGACACGATCGCGAGGGCGATGCTGGGGAAGAAGATGAACCCGGCGCCCACGGCCAACAGCGCCAGTGCGCGCAGGGTCGCCCACACCGGTGAGACCGGACGCCGCACGACAGCGCGCACGACCGCATCGACCCGCTCGTGAACGTGCACCTGCGGCAGCAAAGCGCTGGCCGCGACCACGATCAGCCCGCCCACCAGACCCGTCACCAGAGCCCGGACTGCCAACGCCCGGCCGAAGACGTCGGCGGCCGATTCCAGCACGGCGGATTCCAGCGCGGGTGCCTGCCACAAGCGCGACGCCACCCAGCCGATGACCGCCAGCACGGCCAGGCCGATGCCCACGCAGACCAGTCCCCAGCCCGCTCGCAGGAACGCCAAGCGCCGATCCCCGGCCAGCCAGATCCCCAGACCCCACAGCGCGATGGCCAGCAGGGGCAGGGCGAGCGCGAGTGCGCTGATGCTCTGGAAGAGCGGGATGATCGTCGCCGCCAGGCCCTCCTGACCACCGATCTTGGCCAGCGTGACGTCCAGGCCGGAGGGGATGCTCTGTGCGACGTCCGGCGCGACCGCCTCCAGCAACGTGACCGCCGAGGACCCGATGTCCGCGATCGTGAGAACCGCGGAACTCGAACCGGGTTCGGTCAGGGCGCTATGAAACGAGGCGACGGCCGCGGTGAAGATGCCGGAGAACGCCGTGCTCGACACCACAGTGGCAGCAGCCGCCTGCACGGCCGGTTCGATGGCGACGAGGTCGGGCTTGGCCGCGACGGCGACCTGGGCCACCTGGGCGCCCACCGCGTCGGCCACTGCGGGGTTCTGTCGCATCTGGTCGATGTGCGCGGCGAAGTGCGGGCCGTTCACGACGTTGGCGTTCAGAAACCCGGCCAGGCTGCCCAGGAAGAAGAGCAGGGCAGCGAGCACGAGCGTCACCGTCGACCACCGCTGCCTCATGGCGTGGATCGTAACGGTGACCGCTTCTCAAGACGGCTGCTAGCGGGATGTCCGCCGTTGCAGCGCGTTCCGGGATTGCCGCCGCATTTGCCCGTTTCCCCGTCCGCGCAGCAAGCGAAAACCGACAGGAGTTTCGCGGACTCGGAAAAGGCAGCTACCGAGGCCTGTTCGACCAGCCTAGGACGTCTCCCCGACGCAGTCGTCGATGAAGCGGGTCGGGTTCGATCCGAGGTAGGTCCGCGCCTGGGCCCAGGAGACCGGCGTCATGCCCTTGATGTGCTGCCGCTTACCGTGACCAACCCAGGTCCGGGTGAAGTGCCCGGACACCATGCCCCGGTCGTAGTACGTGCCCCGCAGCTTGCCGTCCGTGACCTTGCCGCGGACACACACGTACTCGCTGCTGAACGCCCCGACTGTGCCGACCACGCGCTTTCCGGTCTTGCGCAGCGACACGAAATCGCCCACGTAGATGCCGCCGTCGAGTTGCTGGACGTCCTTGACCATGTACAGGTCACGGGTCGTCGCCGCCTGCGCCGGCGCGGCCACCGGCATCACCGCCGTCGCCGCCACTGCCAGGCTGATGACCATTCGCTTCATAGGGGCCTCCCTCCCACGCCTCCACCGTACGACGGGCCTGCGACACTGGAGATCTCCCCCGGAAGGACGCCCCCTATGGCCCTGCGCAGCGACCTGCGGAACGTCGCGATCATCGCCCATGTCGACCACGGCAAGACGACCCTGGTCGACGCCATGCTGTGGCAGTCCGGTGCGTTCCGGGAGAACGCCGACGTCGCCGACCGGGTCATGGACTCGATGGACCTAGAGCGGGAGAAGGGGATCACGATCCTCGCCAAGCAGACAGCCGTTCGGCATGGCGGCACGACCATCAACATCATCGACACCCCCGGCCACGCGGACTTCGGCGGCGAGGTGGAGCGCGGGCTGGAGATGGTCGACGGCGTGCTGCTTCTGGTGGACGCCTCCGAAGGCCCGCTGCCGCAGACCCGGTTCGTGCTGCGCAAGGCGCTGGCCAAGCAGTTGCCGGTGGTGCTGGTCGTCAACAAGGTGGACCGGTCCGACGCCCGGATCGCCGAAGTGGTGGACGAGGTCTACGAGCTGTTCTTCGACCTTGACGCGACCGAGCAGCAGATCGACTTCCCGGTGGTCTACGCGAGCGCCAAGGCGGGCCGGGCCAGCCTGGAGCGGCCCGCGGATGCCGGCATGCCGGACAGCCCCGACCTGGAGCCGCTGTTCCAGACGCTGGTGGACACGGTGCCGGCGCCGGAGTACGACCCCGACGCGCCACTGCAGGCCCACGTCACGAACCTCGACGCTTCGGCGTACCTCGGTCGGCTGGCGGTGTGCCGGATCCACGCGGGCACGATCCGCAAGGGCCAGCAAGTGATGTGGTGCCGCGCTGATGGCTCGCAGACGGCGGCCAAGGTGAGCGACCTATTGATGACCGACGCTCTGGAGCGGGTGCCCGTGGACGAGGCCGGACCGGGCGACATCATCGCGGTTGCCGGGATCCCGGACATCACCATTGGCGAAACGCTGACCGATCCCGCGGATCCTCGGCCGCTGCCGGTCATCACCGTGGACGAGCCGAGCATCTCGGTGACCATCGGCACGAACACGTCGCCGCTGGCCGGACAGGACGGTTCCAAGATGACCGCACGGCTGATCAAGAACCGGCTTGGACTCCGAGCTCATCGGCAACGTCTCGCTGCGCGTAGCCGACACCGACCGTCCGGATGCCTGGGAGGTACAGGGCCGCGGTGAACTGCAGCTCGCCGTGCTCGTAGAGATGATGCGCCGGGAGGGCTTCGAGTTGACCGTCGGCAAGCCGTTGGTCGTCACCAAGGAGATCGACGGCACGCTGCACGAGCCGATGGAGAACCTGACGATCGACATCCCGGAGGACTACGTCGGCGTCATCTCGCAGTTGATGGGTCTGCGCAGGGGCCGTATGGAGGACATGACCAACCACGGGACCGGCTGGGTGCGCATGGAGTACCGGGTCCCGGCCCGGGCGCTGATCGGCTTCCGCACCGAGTTCCTCACCGAAACCCGTGGCACGGGCCTGATGCACCACGTGTTCGGCGGGTACGAGCCATGGCAGGGCGACCTGCGCACACGCCCGACCGGCTCGCTGGTGGCCGACCGGCGCGGCTCCGTCACGAGTTATGCCTGCTTCAACCTGCAGGAGCGCGGGACGCTGTTCGTCGAGCCCGGGGCCGAGACCTACGAGGGCATGATCGTGGGCGAGAACGCGCGGGCCGACGACATGGACGTAAACCCCACGAAGGAGAAGAAGCTCACCAACATCCGCTCGTCGACCGGCGAGGAGCTGGAGCGGCTGATCCCGCCGCGGGTGCTGTCCTTGGAGCAGGCGCTGGAGTTCTGCCGCGAGGACGAGTGCGTGGAGGTCACCCCGCACACGGTCCGGCTGCGCAAGGTGGAGTTGAACGCGGCGCTGCGCGCCCGGACGACGGCCCGTCGCAAGGCGCGGGGCTGAGCGCGCAGCCCGTTTTGTTGCGTTGTCGTCGGTAATCTCGGCGTGTCGTGACGACAACGCGACAAACCTCGCCGCACGCGACCACCTAGCCTGGACCCATGAGCACCGAACTTCCCCAGGCGGGGTGGTACCCGAATCCTGACGGCACCGGCGGCCTGCGCTGGTGGAGCGGAGTCGGCTGGACCGAGTACACGCGCGAGGGTGTCGCGCCGCAGCCGCCCGCGCAGGAACCCGAGCAGACCCAGGTGCTGGGGCCGGGGTGGGGTGAAAGCCCAGCCGCCCCAACGGCGGCCTGGGGTCAACCGGCAGCGCCGACTGCCCCTCTCGGCGGTTATGCCCCGTACTACCCGCCCGCCGAGCAGCCACTAGCCCCGAGCGGGATGCGCAAGCTCAACGGCATGTTCGGCGACATCGGCCGCATCGCCCGTCGGGCGTGGTTACCGATTCTCGGGATCTCACTGGTCATCTGGGCACTGGTTTCGGCCGTGGTCCTAGGCATTTCGCGGGCCTTCGTGAACTGGGGCGCGCTCGAGCGGGCGTTGAACCTCACGTCAAGTTCCACCAGTCCGGAGACCGGCGCCCCAGTCATCGACAGTGAGATCTCCGCGGCCTTCCGCGACGCGTTCGAGGCCCTGTCGCCGGCTGGCTGGGTGGTCGTCGGAGGTCTGCTGACATTGCTGTTCCTGGTGGCAACGGCCGTTCAGATGGCGGCGGTCAGCCGGCTCGGCATGGATGCCGCCGCGCAGCAACCCGTGTCCTGGGGCGCGGGCTGGAAGTCCGGCTTGAGCGCCGGGATGCGGCTATTCGGGTACTTCCTGCTGATCAGTGTCGTCACCATGGTGGCCTGGTCAGTGGTGATCGGAGCGACAGTCGCTCTGTGGACGGTGTCACCCGGCGGAGCGGTGTTCCTGGGCTTCTTCGCCGTACTCGCACTCGTGATCCTGTCGATCTGGATCGGGATCCGGCTCGTTGTCGTCACCTGCCAAGCTGTCATTGGCCCGCGGGCACTGCGCTGGTCCTGGACACACACTCGCGGCAAGTTCTGGCCCGTACTCGGGCGGTACCTGCTGTGGTCCTTGGCTGCAGGCGTCATCGTGAACGTCATCGTCACTGTGATCACCATTCCGCTCAGCCTCATCGTGGTCGGAACGGCAGGCACCACGTCCAACGATCTCGGCACCAGCCTGCTGCTCTCCTTGCTCACGATGCCCGTGTCCGGCGCATTGACCGCGGTCACGCTGATCGGCATCGTGCCGATCTGGCGGGACCTGACCGACTACCCGGCCTACCGTTCGATCGACGAGGCGGGGCTGCCGATTCAGAACCGCTCCTAGCGGTGCGAGCGCTCGGCCCTTTTAACGATCAGTAACAATTCGATTACTTAGCGTGATTGGATCATGCGCTGAGTGTTACATCGGAAATATGCGTCGAGCCATCGTTTTGATTGCTTCTGCTTGCCTGTTGGTCGCGCCAGGACCTGCCTTCGCCATGGGTGACAATCTTCCCCCCGGCGCCAACCCAGCGGTGTGGCAGCGCTACGTCACCAGTTACCAGGCAATGCCCGACTGGGCGCCGCAGGGCAGCATCGTCGCGGACACTGGCTTCCGGCCTCATCCCAACGGCTTCGGCTTCTTCAACACTGGGGTCCCGGACGCCGTGAACAACGCGGTGTTTGGCACGCCGCTGTCCGGGCCGAAGAACCTCGACGCCGAGGCGATGCGTGACCTCATGGGCAAGCGGGTCTGCCTCGAGCGCCGGGCCGAGGGCCCCTGCACGCTGACCTCGGCCGCGCGGCAGTACATGCAGAGCACGAACGCGGACATGGCGGGCGGACACTGCTTCGGATTCGCCACGACGGCAGCCGCGCTGTTCGATCGCACCCTGCGGCCCGAACAGTTCCAGTCTGGGATCACCCGCACGTACGACCTCTCACTGCAGGAGCCGATCTCCCGGGAGATCGCACGCAATATGGCTGCGCAGTACTCCATGGACATCGCCGAGAACTACCGGCTCAAGCCGACTCAGTTGGTGAAGGTCCTCAAGCGCGAACTCCGTCCCGGAGCCGCGCCCTACACGCTGTTCCTGCTGTGGGACGGCGGCGGTCACGCCGTTACGCCGTACGCGCTCTACGACCGCGGCGACGGCCAGTACGACGTGGGGATCTACGACAACAACTACCCAGACGCCGAGCGCGCCATCCACATCGACACCAAGAAGGACAAGTACCAGTATCTGGTCGGGACCAACCCCAACGCTGCCCCGACGATCGCCAACAAAGTCATCGGCCTGGTGCCGGTTTCGGAGATCGCCAAACGGCAAGCCTGCCCGTTCTGCCCCGGCACGAACGCCACGACCGTCACCTTGACCCCGGTCAAGACCAAGGTGCCGATCACGACCCGCATCACCGACTTGAACGGCAAGCGGATCAAGGGCGCGAAGGTGCGCCGGCCGGTCGACCCGTGGCAGCCCGGTCAGCTGTGGCAGTTCCCCACCTACGAGATCCCGGCCAAGCAGGACTTCGTCGTGACGATCGATGCCCGCAAGAGCCGTAAGGATCTCCGACTCGGCGTGCTCGCGGCCACCGGCGATTTCACGATCGGAGCCAGCGGGGCGACAGTACCGGCCCGGGGCGTCGCCGCCGCTGGCCTTGACCCTGCTAAGGGCGTTGTGGTCTACACGATCGCCAAGGGCAAGCGCAGCTCGGCTGACCTCGGCCGGCTGGCGTTCGTACAGAACTTCCCGTCCAGCAGCGTGCAGGTCGCAGCGACGCCGAAGACAGGCGGTTTCCTGATCGGCCGGATGCGCCAGCAGCAGTCCCGCGTGGAGGTGTTCACCCCCGGCAAGCAATCGGCGAAGTCCGCGGTCGCCGCACAGTTGGAGTTCGAGAAAGGCGGCCAGGCAGTACAGGTGGAGGCGATCGCCAAAGCCCGGATTCCAGGCGCCGGCAAGCTGGTGATCGACTACGCGAAGTGGCAACCGAAGTCGCAGCAGGGGCTGCGGGCCTACGTCACGACCGCAGGTCAGCGAAAACCGGTCACGGTCCGGATCAGCGCCACCTAGGCTACGTCGAGACCGCCGGCAGTTTGAGCCCCACGATCTCGTCGCGGGCGACCTCCCGGACCGCGAGCAAGCCGGCGACCGCATCCACGTCGGCACCGCCGCCCAGCACCGCGGACAGCACCGGCGGCAGGTCAGCGCGGTAGTCATGACCGATCGAGCGGAACACGCCTGACTGCTGCTGGGCGGCGAACGTCAGGTCGAACAGCACCTGCCACCACGTGAGCAGCGGCAGCCACGCCATGTCCGCCGGGACGTTGCGCCCGCGGGTTCCCCGCAGCCACCACGGCTTTCGCACTGCCAGCGGCCGGTCCCATTTCGTCACTGGATCCGCGTCGTGGTCGATGAACCACAGTTGGGCCTTCTCCTGCCCGGTCAGTTGCTGCCAGCGATCGAGATGGACCACGCCGGAGAAGCGCAGGAACCGCTCGCGCAACGACGGGCCGCCGGGGGTTCCCACCGAAACCACGGCATCCACCCCCGAGACCCGGCCTTCGTCGTCCACGCGGCTCGGCGCGATCTGCAACGCCTCCTGGGCAACCCGGGCGCCGAGGCTTTCGCCGTACATCACCACGCGGCCATGTGTCCGGCCGGCCACGGCGTCGAGCAGCATGCGCGCCGTCTGGGCCCCGAGCCGGACCCGGCCCAAGGACAGCATCGACGGCAGCACGCCGTACTGGATGACGACGCTGGCGACATCCCCGCGCGTGAAGCATTCGATCGCCTCGGCCGCCACGTAGTCGGCATAGCCCGATCCGGCAGGGCACATGATCAGCAGGTTGGAACGCTCGAACCCGCCGAGCCGCTCGAGTTCGGACACCGCGATGGCGACGCGTTCCTCGACGGTGGCGGCCGTGTGCAGCCCCACGTAGACACGAATCGGTTCGATGGCTGCAGGGTCGACGGTCCGGATCTCCTCAGCCGGCGTCCGCAAGGACACGAAGCGGCGGCCGTCGCGGGCCAGCGTCGCGTAGTCCACGCCGGACGCCGGCCCGCCTGAGACGAACTCGCTGTGCGGAGGTTCTCGCAAGGCCGGGTCCGCGCGGATGCCGATCGCCCGCAACTTCGTGAGCCCGAGGTGGGCGGCAGTTGCTGTTGCGGCGGCGGCTCCCAGACCCCACCACCCTCGCCGTGCCAGTGTCACACCGACCCGAGGCAGCGCCAGACCGGCCACCGTTCCGGCTGCCACGGCCAGCGGCGTGTTCTGCGGCCGGGGATCCCAGGCCGGGTACGCCTCCCGCTGCGCCTTCACATGCACGCTGGAGCGCCACAGGCCGACCCCCGCCCCAGCTACCAGCAGCCAGCGCGGCGTGCGCAGCGTGACCGGCTTGGCCACGACAGCGGCCGTCAGCGCACACCCGCCTGTGACCAGTGCCTGATGCACCGTCGTACGCGGGACGAGCGTCGGTCGCAACGACTCGACGACGGCCGAACCGACGATGAGCGGGATCACCGCAACATTGTGCCGAAACGCGGGGAAGTCAGGGATCCGGGGCCAGGTGCGAGTTGAATGAGCGACCGCCGCGCAGCCGCCACAATTGCGCCCGGATCTGGCCGTGTCGTCCGCGCCGGTGGCATATCGTCGGCCCATGACCGCCCGTCCGGCCTACGACCGCCTGCTGAACCTTGCGCTCACCCTTTCCGGCGCTGGACGGGTGGGCGTGAACACACCGGACCTGCTCCAGCGGGTGGGATACGCCGACGACGAGGCCGGCAAACGCGCGTTGATGCGCGATCTCGACGATCTGCGCGCGGTGGGCCTGCGGATCGACAATGCGGCCGGAGACGGTGAGTATGCCCGTTACGTGCTGCAGCCCGGGGACGTACGACTGCAGGTGGAGTTCACGGCGGCCCAGCGCACTGCGTTGTCCGCCGCGCTGGCAACGGCCCAGGGCCGGGTCACCAACGATGCCCGGCCGCTGCCGGTGGACGTCGACCGGGTCCGGGAGGCTGTGCGAGCGCGCTGCCTGATGCGCTTCGCCTACAACGGCACGCCGCGCGAGGTCGACCCATACAGCTATCAGTGGATCCCCGGCGACGTGCTGCTGGTGGGTCGGGACCGGGCCGCTGAACGGGTCAAGTCCTTCTCCGTGCGCCGGCTTCTGGATCTGCAGATCGAAGGCCCCGGAACGGCCGACATTCCCGCTGATGTCCCCCGGCCGAGCCTGGATCCGGTGACCTGGCTGGTCGACGAGCCGGTGACGGCCGAACTTCAGTGTCCAGGCTTCACCGACGACGTCGTCGCGCTGGTGGGTGGTGAGATCTCCGGCGACACGGCAATCGTCCCGGTCACCAACCGGCGGATCTTCTTCACCCGTCTGATCGAGCTCGGCTCCCGGGCCCGGCTGGTCGGTCCGCAGATCCTGCGCGACGAGTTGCGTAGCTTGCTGCAGGCGGCGCTGTGAAGCGCACGAAAGCCGCTGCCGCGTTTGCCCGGCTGTCCAGCGTGCTCACCATGCTGCACGCCCACCCGCGCGGACTGCGGCTGGACTATCTCGCCGAGCAAGTCGGAGTGCCCGAGACCCTTCTGCGCGAGGAACTGCTGGCCTACTACGCCGCCGACACGTTGTCGGTGCGGCCGGACACCATCGTCTTCGTCTCCTCAGATGGCCAGGAGGACGACCCGCATTCTGCGGAAATCGTGCGCGTGGTCAGCGATCGGCCAACCGCTGAACTGGGTGTGGAGATGATGAGCCCGGAGGAATGGGTGCGCACCTACGAGGCGGCGGCGTGGGTGCACGAGTCGCAGCCGGACAACGCCGATCTGGCCGCAGCCATCGAGATCATCCGTGACCGCATCGTCAGCGGTAGCCCGGCTCGACCGGACAGCGACGTCGGAACGGTGGTCGCGAAGGCGGTGCAGGACCGGACCTATCTGGATCTGGAGTACTCACGGGCCTGGAAGCCGGGTGTGGTCAGCCGCCACGTTGCGCCGTTGCGCCTGGTCCAGACCTCGCACGGATGGGAGCTCGACGCGCTGCTGGACGGCGATTTGCGCACGTTCCTCATCGACCGCATTCGCAGCGCCCGGCCGACCACGCAGACGTTCACGCCGCCACCGGATGCCGATGCGAGGCTGGCCGCGCACCGCACCGAGACTGCGGTCCGGCTGTCGATCCCGCAAGGCTGGCTGTGGCTGGTGGACCGCTACGCGCAAAACAGCATCGTCGAGGCGCAGGACGAGGACGACGTCACGGTCGTTGCGCAGTTCTTGCCGCCGGTGCCCGAGCGCGTGGGGTTGATCCTGGTGAGCGCGCCGGGCTCGTTCGTCGTGGAGCCGAGCGACCTCAACGACGCGGGTCCGGCCATGGCCCAGGTGCTGCTGGAGCATCACGGTTTGTGAAGAAGCACTGATTGCTGCAGCCAGGACATGAGTAAGCGGCGGTTCCGAAAGCAAACCCCACCCTTGCGAATCGGGCGAAGTGGGCGAGACTGGACACATGCGAATCGCGAATGACGTCACCGGCTTGATCGGCAACACTCCCCTCGTGCGGCTCAACCGCATCACCGACGGGGCGCAAGCCACCATTGCGGCCAAGCTCGAGTTCTACAACCCTGCCAACAGCGTCAAGGACCGCATCGGTGTGGCCATGATCGACGCCGCACAGGAAGCCGGACTCATCGGCCCCGACACTGTGATCGTGGAGCCCACCAGCGGCAACACCGGCATCGCGCTGGCGATGGTGTGTGCCGCCCGCGGCATCAAGTGTGTGCTGACCATGCCGGAGACGATGAGCAATGAGCGCCGGATGCTGCTGCGCGCGTTCGGGGCCGACCTCGTGCTCACGCCCGGACCGGAGGGTATGGGAGGCGCCATCGCCCGCGCCGAGCAACTTGCCAAGGAGAACCCCAACTACCTGATGCCGCAGCAGTTCGCGAACCCTGCCAACCCGGCGATCCACCGCGCGACCACGGCTGAGGAGCTCTGGAACGACACCGACGGACAGGTCGACATCGTGGTCTCCGGTGTGGGGACAGGGGGCACCATCACGGGGGTCGGTCAGGTCCTCAAGGAGCGCAACCCGTCGGTCCAGATCATCGCCGTGGAGCCGGCCGCATCGCCGGTCCTGTCCGGTGGCACGAAGGGCCCGCACCCGATCCAGGGCATCGGCGCGGGCTTCGTCCCGGAGATCCTCGACACCGACGTGTACGACGAGATCGTTCAGGTGGATGCTGAGGACGCGATGGCGACCGCGCGACGCAGTGCCCGCGAGGAGGGGCTGCTCGTGGGCATCTCCTCGGGTGCGGCGTTGTGGGCCGCCGTTGAGGTCGCCAAGCGACCGGAGAACGCCGGGAAGCTGATCGTGGTGATCATCCCGAGTTTCGGGGAGCGCTACCTGAGCACGGCGCTGTTCGCCGACCTGGCGTAGTTCCGGTCCCGCCTGGAATCCGTGAGACCTTCGCTCAGCCGTTAGAGGTTGTGCACTCCCGTTAGAGGTTCGCGGGGTGTTTTGGACTAACGGATGGACCGGAGACTAACCGCTGCGGCGAAGCGAGCGTCAGATCCCGCCACCGTCGGTGAAGGCCTCCACTTGGGTCCTCGCCTGCGTGACGAAACTGCCCGGCGGTAGGTCGTTGGTCACCCAGACCCCACCGCCGATGACCGAGCCTTTGCCGATGGTGATGCGTCCGAGCACTGTCGCGCCCGAGTAGATCGTGACGTCGTCCTCGACGATGGGGTGGCGCGGCATGCCCTTGGGAACGCCGTCGAGCTTCTTCGCGCCGAGCGTCACGTGCTGGTACAAACGCACGTTGTCGCCGAGGATCGCGGTCTCGCCGATCACCACACCAGTGCCGTGGTCGATGAAACACCCGCCGCCGATGGAGGCTGCCGGATGGATGTCGATGCCGGTCTCCGCGCGACCCAACTCGGAGATAACCCGAGCCACGAAGGGCACCCCGAGCCGGTGCAGACTGTGGGCGATGCGGTGGTGCATCATCGCGTGGATGCCCGGGTAGCACACGAGTACTTCGGCGACGCTGCGCGCAGCCGGATCACCGCGGTAGGCCATCTGGATGTCGGAGTCGAGCAGAACGCGGATCTCCGGCAGGCTCTCCGCGAACCGGCCCACCAAGTCGTCACACTCCACCACGGTCTGGCCCGACCGCCGCTGGAACGCCAATTCGGTCGCGACCTCTCCGGTGAGGTTGCCGAGGGCGGATTCGAGCATCCTGCGGACAAAGGCACCCACGTCGCCGCCCGCCATCCCCAGCCGCTGCGGGAACAGGGCTTTGATCAGGTGGTCGGTGACTTCGGAGAGCACCGCCCGCGAAGGCAGTTCGCCCTCATCCTCGGTGCGCAGTTCTGCAAGTGCCGCCAGGACCTTGTCGTCGGCTCTCACAGGTCGTACCCCGCGACCACATCCTGCACATCCTCAGGGAAGTCGTCCATCTCCTGGATCTGGCGCAACTCCAGCACATCGCCGGGTAAGGCGGGGCAACGCCGGGCCCACTCCACAGCGGCCTCGTGCGAGCTCACGTTGAGAATCCAGTAACCGCCCACAGCCCCCGCCGATTCGATGTCCGACACCGACGAACCGTCTTCCCCGAAACGCACCTGCACGCCGGAGGTCGGCGGGTGCAGTCCGTTCAACGACTCCAGCACGCCCGCGTCGGCGAGCTCCTGGTTGTACGTCATCATCGCGTCGACCATCTCCGGCGACGGCATCTCATCGGCCTCAGCCGAGCCGTAAACGCTGGGGATCATGAACATCACGTACTGCATCGCCGCTCCTCGGGGATCCTGACCGAAGCCTACCCGCGTTCGAAGCCCCTCACCGGGGCGGACGAGGATGGGGCATGGACGAACGCCTGTCTGGAACGTGGACGATCACTGAGTTGCTGCCGGACGGGATCCGGCCGCAGACCGCCGAGATCACGTTCGAAGACCATCGGCTGTACTTCTACGCCGGGTGCAACCGGGCGATGGGTTCGTACACCATTGACGGGCACACACTCACCGCCGGACCGGTCGCGCTGACGATGATGTACTGCCCGGACATGAGCGCCGAGCAACACCTGTGCCGGGTGCTCGCGGAGCCCCTTGACGTGAGCATCGACGGCGACAGACTGACCGCCACCGGCCCAGTCGGCGGCTTCACAGCACGGCGCGCCTGAGCATCGCGGCGCTTCCGCGGGGCCACCATAGGCAGCGTGCTGCACCTGCGCGTCTACTCGCCGACACCTCTGACACAGGCGGCTGCGGACGTGCTTGGGGCCTCCAGCCTTGTCACCAGCCTGGCGGTGATACGGGATGCGGGGGTGAAACCTTCCGGTGACCTGATCATGGCCGACATCCCGCGCGAGGCCGCCAATGACGTGATCGACGAACTCCGGGCGCTCGGCCTGCAGGACGAAGGTGCCATCCAAGTGGTCCCGGTGCCGACGTGGATCTCGAGGAACGCCCTGCGCGCCGAGGCCGACGCCCCGGGGTCGGGGTCGGACGCGGTCGTCTGGGCCGAAGTGACGCAGCGCGCTTACGACGACACCGAATTCACATGGACCTTCGGCTGGTTCATGATCATGGCGACTCTGATCGCCAGCATCGGAATCGTCTTGGACTCACAGATCCTGATCATCGGTGCGATGGTCCTGGGCCCGGAGTTCGGCGCGGTCGCCGCCCTCGGACTGTCCCTGGTGCGCCACCGCCCGAGACTGTTCCGGCGGGCGCTCCGAACACTGGTCGGCGGATTCACCGTCGCGATCCTGAGCACCGCCGCCTTGGCCGCCGTCGGTCGGGCGGCCGGCTGGATCGACCTCGGCGACGTGGTGGGGCCCCGACCATTGACCCAGTTCATCTACACCCCGGACAAGTGGTCGCTGCTGGTGTCGCTGATCGCCGGCGCCGCAGGGGTTCTTGCCTTGACGTCGGCACGCGCTGGTGGGCTGGCCGGGGTGTTCATCTCTGTGACCACCATCCCGGCAGCCGGCAATGTGGCACTCGGTTTGGCGTTCGGCGCCTGGCAGGAAGTGATCGGCAGTTCGCTGCAACTGGCCATCAACATCACGGGCATGGCGTTGGCGGGCTGGGTGACTCTTCTGATCCAGAAACATCTGGGAGGACGGATCGGCCGGCCCCCCGAAGTGATGCGAGGAGGACCGGCCGAATCCGCGTGAGGTCTACTGCGGCATGACGTAGGCGTCGGACAGCGCGAGCACCTCGTCCACGAACGCCTGCTCGGCGTCCACGTCGATCTGCGGGGCCCGGATCAGCCCGAGTGCGCCGGCCCGCTGCGCATCGCTGGCCGAGGCCTGCCCGTGCAGGGCGACTGCGATCTCCGAAACGTCCTGCACGAACACCGCGAAGATCCGATCGATGTGGGCGTCGCTGAGTCCGCTCATGTCGCTGACCGTGCCGGGCCGCTGTTGACCGGCCGACTCACACACCAGTTGTGCGTAGACGACCTGGGTGAACAGTTGCCCGAGGGTGAGCAGGAAGTCGAGGTCCTTCTGCTGCTCCTCGCTCGGCGGGGCGGACATGACCAAGCCTGCGAAGGCGTCCACCTGCTCGAGGAACAGGGCCACGTTGGGCAGGTGTTGGTACTGCTCCAACGCGGGGCGCCACGGGGAGAACGTGATGCGGCCCAGACCCGACGCGCGGCCCTGACGGAACAGGTACTCGTCATCGCCGGCATCCTGGCGCACGGGGATCTCGGGATACTCACCGGTCGCCATCAAGTACTGCGGCAGGAACTTGAGCACCAGCGCGAGGTTCACGTGCACTGTCCCCTCGAGCTTCGGCAGGGCCCGGATGTGCCCGGCGGCCTGCTCGAAGTAGGTGTCCTCCTCGAACCCGCGCGCGGCGATGATCTCCCACAGCAGGTCGATGACCCGCTCGCCCTCGCTGGTGACCTTCATCTTGGTGATCGGGTTGAACAGCAGGAAGCGGCGGTCGTCCTCGGACGCACTGCGGAAGTAGTCGGCGCTGCGTGCCGAGTACAGCTTCATGGCCAGCAGGCGCGCGTAGGCGTCTGCGAACATGCGGCGCACATGCGGGAAGGTCGTCACCTTGGTGCCGTAGAGAACACGGTGGTCCGCGTGGGTCACGGCTTCGTAGAAGGCGTGCTCGCAGATGCCGATGCTCGCCCAGCCGAGGTTGACCTTGCCGACGTTGACCGTGGCCAGCGCGGCGTCCCACGCCGCCTTGCCGGTGTGCAGGATGTCCGCCTCGGTGACCGGGTAGTCGTGCAGCGAGAACGCCGACACGTACATCTGGTCGGCGACGACGTTCTTCTGAAGTTCGTACTCAGGCGCCTGGGTGTCGACCAGGAAGAACACGTACTCGTCGGTGTCGGCGAACTTGCCGAACACGCTCAGCCGCCCGGCAACGTTGCCATTGCCGATGTAGTACTTCGGCCCGTTGGCCACCCAGCCGTTCTCTGTGGGCGTGAGAATCATGTCGGTCGAGTAGATATCGGCACCGTGCGTCTGCTCGGACAGGCCGAACCCGAAGATCGACCCGGACTCGAGCAGTTTGCCGACGAGTTGCTTGGCCTCCTCGTTCTCGCTCATCCACACCGGGCCCAGCCCGAGCACGGTGACCTGCCAGGCGTACCAGTAGGACAGGGAGTAGAAGCCCAGGATCTCGTTCAGGTCGTTGATCCGGGCGGTGTCCCACCGCGCGCCCTCGCCACCCACCGCCGCCGGGGTGCCGAACGCGGCGAGGATCCCCTCCTTGGCGTTGAAGTCGAGGAAGTCCTGGTACCACGTGCGGTCGTGGAACTCCTGCTTCATCTCGGCCAGACCCTTGTCCTCGAAGAACTGGATCAACGCCTTGAGCTGGCGCTGGGTCTCGGGGTCGTACGCCGACGGGTCGTAAGTGTGGGGATTGAAAATCATGGGCCCAAGGTACCGCGTGGTTCCCGGCCGCCCACAGGGCTCTTGGTGAAGATGTGACAACTCACGTGCTGTTTCTTCACCAAAAGGCCCACACTGGACGCATGTGCCGGAACATCACGATCCTGCGGGGCCTTGAGCCGCCGGCCACCGAGACCGAGATCCGGGCCGCCGCAGAGCAGTACGTGCGGAAGGTGAGCGGGGTGGCCAAGCCCAGCGCTGCGACCGAGGCCGCCTACGTGGCCGCGATCGAGGCAGTTGCTGCAGCGACCACCACCCTGCTCACCGATCTCCCCGCCCGCCGCCAGCCGCCGACCACCGAACCACCGCTGCGCCGACTTCACTCGTAGGGGTTACGCGGCTCCGGGACGCGCTCGACGTCATCGGCCTCGATGAGCGGGATGGCTGGGTCACCGCTGTCACCGGGGACCCAGCGCCCGGTGACCTCGACCCAGGAGTTCGCCGGCAGGTCTTCGGCGTCCAGTACCCGGGCGCGGAACGACAAGGCGTCTGCGGCACAGCAAGCCAGGCCGAGCCGTGTCACCCACCAGCCGCCTTCCGGGTCGGGGGTGACGAAACCGGTCAGCCTCACTTCGCGTCCCTCCAGGGTCTGGCCCTGACCCCAGACCGCCCGGGTGATGTAGTCCGCGATCGGCACGTCGACGGGGTCTCCCGCTGGCAGCGGCAGCAGTTCCGCCGGTTCGGCGACCACCGGCGCCGTGGCCAACTGGCGGGCGGCGGTGAACGCCCCCAGGGGCCGCGGCGACACCAGGAACACGACCATGACCGGGAGCACCATGAGCCACGCGACTCGCGGCACCCCGTCGTGTCCGTGGCCGTCATCGTGTTCCTCGGTACGGCGCCAGGACTGCCAGAGACTCCACACCGCGAGTGCGAGTAGCACCGCAGCCGTCAGGAGCAGGAACGGCTTCATCGAGGCCTTGACGTAGTAGACGTACGATCCGCCGAGCGTCAGTCGCAGCAGAAGGATCCCGAGCAGGAGCAACACCGCACCCTGGGCATCACGTCTCACAACAACCACCAGCCGAACAGCGTGGCCATCAGGACGGCGACGACGAACGTCGTCGGCGCAAAGCGATACATGAAACTCTTTCCGAACGTCCCGGCCTGCAGCGAGATCAGTTTCAGGTCAACCATCGGCCCGACGACGAGGAAGGCCAGCCGGGCGGTGAGCGAGAACTGCGTCAGGCTGGCGGCAACGAAGGCATCGGCCTCGGAGCAGATGGACAGGAGGACCGCGAGTAGCGCCAGGCCGAGGATGGCGAGTGCCGGGTGTTCGGCCAGTGTCTGTAGCCATTGTTGCGGCACGGCCACGTTGAGGATGGCGGCGGCGATACCGCCGACCACCAGGAAGCCACCGGCGTGCAGGAGGTCGTGTGTGGCCGCCGCCGCGAAGGTCTGCCACCGGGCCTGGCCCTCGATATGTCGGCGCGAGGGCACCCGCAGCCACTCCCCACGGCCCCACTTGAGCCAGATCCAACCGACGATCACGGCGGTCACCAGCGACGCGCCGAAGCGCGCCACGGCCATCATCGGTTCCCCTGGGAAGGCCACGAAGGTGGAGATCACGACGATCGGGTTGATGGCGGGCGCCGAGAGCAGGAAGGCCAATGCGGCCGCCGGGGCCACACCGCGAGACATCAGCGAGCCCGAGACAGGCACCGAGGCACACTCACACCCAGGCAACACCGCCCCGGCACAGCCGGCCACCGGAACCGCGAGTCCTGGTCGCTTCGGCAACGCCTTCTGCCAGAAGGAGTCCGGCACGAACGCCGCGATCGCGGCCGACAACACCACGCCGAGCACAAGGAACGGCAGCGCCTGGATGACGATCGACACGAAGATCGTCGCGCCTGCCTGCAGCGCGGGGTTCGTGAGCCGTCCCGCCAGGAACGGTTGCAGCAGCAGTAGCGCCACCGCCGCGAGCGCGAGGATCTCCATCCCGCCGATCCGCCGTCGCGGGGCTGTGACCACACTCACCGGGCCACGATAAGCAGATGACGATCAAGATCCGCGCGAATCCACAGGTGGTGTTGGACGCACATGTGGGTCAAGGACAGCCTTGCCTTAGTCTGTGCGGGTGGACGCGGGTTACCGCCTAGGGCTCTTCGTGGTCGCTGCAACGGGGGCGACCGCGGGCGCACACCTGCACGCGGGGCTTATGGGCTTGGTACTGGTCGCCGCGCTCGCCGCGCTTGTTCATCGGTGTGTCCTGACCAAGAGGCGCCCGGCGGCGATGTGTATCGCGTGCCTGATGGCGGTCCAGTTGATGGGGCACCTGACGCTCGGCGCGGGCCATGAGCCGGGAATGCTCTGGCGGCACCTTGCCGCCGCGGCCCTGCTGGGCCTGCTCGTCGATCGA
>JBAOIN010000010.1:0-67559 GCA_037045455.1 Candidatus Nanopelagicales bacterium
CTCGCGCGATGGACTAAGGAAGTACTGATTAATGCTGTGTCTTACGCGAAACGGGGTTGGGTGGGTGAGATGTGGTTTCCCACATCGTGTGTCATAGCAGCGCTATGGCACACGATGTGGGGGGCCGCAGATCGCTCGGTCAGGCTCGTTGCAGCCAGGGCATGATTAATCAGTGGTTCCCTAGCTGGGGTCGACCGGGATGCCCGGGCCCATCGTGGTGGAAACAGTGATCTTCTTGATGTACCGGCCCTTGGCCGCCGACGGCTTGAGGCGGTGCACCTCGTCGAGCGCGGCCGTGTAGTTGTCCAGCAGCGCCTCGCCGGAGAAACTGGCCTTGCCGATGATGAAGTGCAGGTTCGAGTGCTTGTCGACGCGGAACTCGATCTTCCCACCCTTGATGTCCGAGACAGCCTTCGCGACATCCATGGTGACGGTGCCGGTCTTCGGGTTGGGCATCAGGCCGCGCGGACCCAGCACCCGGCCGAGCTTGCCGACCTTGCCCATCAGGTCCGGGGTCGCCACAACCGCGTCGAAGTCGGTCCACCCGCCGGCGACCTTGTCGATGAGCTCGTCGGAACCGACGTAGTCGGCGTCGGCCGCGGTGGCCTCCTCGGCCTTCGGGCCTTGTGCAAACACCAGCACCCGGGCGGTCTTGCCGGTGCCGTGCGGCAGGTTGACCGTGCCGCGCACCATCTGGTCGGCCTTGCGGGGGTCGACGCCCAGCCGCATGGCGACCTCGACAGTGGCGTCGAACTTCGACGGGTTCGTGCTCTTGGCCAGGTCCACGGCCTCGGCCGGGGTGTACAGACGCTCGCGGTCGATCTGCTCGGTGGCCGCTTTGAACTTCTTACCTTGCATCGTTATCTCCTTCGCTAGTGGTTACGCGGGGCGATGCGGCCCCTCCCACGGGTGGTTGCAGCGTCAGTCGGTGACAGTGACGCCCATCGACCGGGCTGTCCCGGCGATGATGAGCATGGCGGCGTCGACGTCGTTGGCGTTCAGGTCGGCCATCTTCGTCTCGGCGATCTCCTTGACCTGGGCCTTGGAGATCGAACCCACGGGCTGCAGCGGGTTGCCGCTGCCCTTCTGCAGGCCCGCGGCCTTGAGGATCAGCTTGGCCGCCGGCGGGGTCTTGGTGATGAACGTGAACGAGCGGTCCTCGTACACGGTGATCTCGACCGGGATCACCTGGCCGCGCTGGTTCTCCGTGGCCGCGTTGTAGGCCTTGCAGAACTCCATGATGTTCACACCGTGCTGACCGAGGGCCGGGCCCACGGGCGGCGCGGGGTTGGCCTGACCCGCCTGGATCTGCAATTTGATCAGGCCGGCGACCTTCTTCTTGGGAGGCATTGCGTATACGTCCTTGTTCTAGTTCTTCTCGATCTGGCTGAAGCTGAGCTCCACCGGGGTCTCCCGGCCGAAGATCTCCACGAGGCCGGTGACCTTCTGGGCATCAATGTTGATCTCGCTGATCGTCGCGTGCAACGTCGCGAAGGGTCCGTCAATAACTGTAACGGAGTCCCCGACACCGAAGTCCACCTCGGTCACGCGGGCCGGTGCGGCACCCATCGCGGCCTGTCCGCCGCCGGCCGCAGCGGCAGCCTTCTTGGGCTCCGGCTTGGGCGCCAGGATGTGGACGACCTCGTCGATCGTCAGCGGGGTCGGCTCGTGCGCGCTGCCCACGAAACCGGTGACGCCAGGCGTGTGCCGCACGGCCGCCCAGGAGTCGTCGGTGTAGTCCATGCGGACCAGCACGTAACCGGGGAACTTGTTGCGCTTGACCAGCTTCTTCTGGCCCTGCTTGATCTCGGTGACCTCTTCGATGGGCACCTCGACCTGGAAGATGTAGTCCTCCATGTTCAGGGTGTTGATCCGGGTCTCGAGGTTGGTCTTCACCCGCTTCTCGAAGCCGGCGTAGGAGTGGATGACGTACCACAGGCCGGGCAGACCGAGCTGCTCCTCGCGGAACGCCTGGACCGGATCGACGTCCTCTTCATCCTCGATGATCTCGCCGGTTTCCTCATCGATGCGCACATCGGAGGTGAGGTCCTCGGAGTTCTCCACGACGGTCGTGCGGCCGTGGGCGTCTTCCAGGATCTGGGTCTCGTCGATGTGGACGTTGCCGGCCGCGTCGGAGTAGGTCGACACCTCGTCGCGCACGACCGAACCGTCAGGCGCCTCGGTCGTCACAGTCTCGTCGATGGTCACTGTGCCGTCGGGCTCGCTGATCGCCTCGGTGGCGCTGGTGACGACGCTGCCGTCGTCGGCGCGCTCGACGTCCACCTGCTCGACGATCGTGGTGCCGTCGGCCATCTCGATGGCGTTGAACGCCTCCGTGCCGTCGGCCTCGAGCTCTTCGCCCTCATTGGCCGACCACTCTGGAGTCTGCATCGACATCTTCCTCTGCTTGTGACGTTGGTGTCTTGACCGAAGATCTAACCGTAGATGGCGAACACCACGCGGCCGATCGCCAGATCGAACAGCGCGATGAGCCCGGCCATCACGACCACGAACACAAGAACCACCCACGTGTAGGTGAGCAATTCCTTGCGGGTCGGCCAGATGACCTTGCGCAACTCGGCGATGACCTGCCGCAGGAACAGCGCCATCCGTGAGAACAGCCCCTTGCGCGGTTTCTTGCTGGCGTCCCGTTTGGGCGTCGGAGAACCCGCACCGTCGCGCGTGGTCGGCTCGCTCACGTACGCAGTTCCTCTCTTCGGTTCCTTCGCCTTGCAGGGCCGGAGGGACTCGAACCCCCAACCACCGGTTTTGGAGACCGGGACTCTACCAATTGAGCTACGACCCTACAGTGACCGCCAGCCCCTTCGATTGCGTGAAACGGGCAGGCTGCCGCACAGGCGACTTCGATCACCTCCCACCACCTTACGCGACGGGCACCGGGGGGTCGATACCGGCTACCGCTTCCGACACGGCCGCGCGAGATTGGGCACGATAGGGGTATGGCGCAACCTCGCATCTCGCAGCGGATCGGCAGCATCACCGAGTCGGCGACCCTGGCCGTCGACGCCAAGGCCAAGGCGCTGAAGGCGGCTGGGCGGCCTGTCATCGGCTTCGGCGCCGGGGAACCGGACTTCCCGACCCCCGACTACATCGTCGAGGCCGCCGTGGCCGCGTGTGCCGACCCGGCGATGCACCGCTACACCCCGGCCGGTGGCCTGCCCGCGCTGAAGGAGGCCATCGCGGCCAAGACGCTGCGGGACTCCGACTACGAGGTGAACGCGGCACAGGTGCTGGTCACCAACGGCGGCAAGCAGGCGCTGTACAACACGTTCGCCACGCTGCTGGACCCCGGCGACGAGGCCCTGTTGCCGGCTCCCTACTGGACCACCTACCCGGAGTCGATCCGGCTGGCCGGCGGTGTGCCCGTGATCATCCCGACCAATGAGGACACCGGTTACAAGGCCTCAGTGGCCCAGCTCGACGAGGCGCTGACGCCGCGCACGAAATTGCTGGTATTCGTGTCGCCGTCCAACCCGACCGGGGCGGTGTACACCCCCGACGAGGTGCGCGCGATCGGGCAGTGGGCGGCGGAGAAGGGGATCTGGGTCGTCACCGACGAGATCTACGAGCACCTGGTCTACGGCGACGCGCTGTTCGCATCGATGCCCGTGCAGGTTCCCGAACTCGCCGACCGCTGCGTGGTCGTCAACGGTGTCGCCAAGACCTACGCAATGACGGGCTGGCGGGTCGGCTGGATGATCGGTCCGACCGACGTGGTGAAGGCCGCGACGAACCTGCAGTCACATGCGACCTCCAACGTGGCCAACGTCTCGCAGAAGGCGGCTTTGGCGGCGTTGACTGGCGACCTTTCAGCGGTGGAGATGATGCGGGAGGCCTTCGACCGCCGGCGCCGCACGATCGTCGAGATGCTCAATGCCATTCCGGGGATCGCCTGCCCGGAGCCGGAGGGAGCCTTCTACGTCTACCCCAGCGTCAAGGGCGTTTTGGGCCGCGAGATCCGCGGCCGGGTGCCGATGACGAGTGCGGAGTTGGCGGAGATCATTCTGGACGAGGCCGAGGTCGCCGTGGTCCCCGGCGAGGCATTCGGCACCGACGGCTACTTGCGCCTGTCCTACGCTCTCGGTGACGACGACCTGGCCGAGGGTGTGGGACGGATCGGGGCGTTGCTCGGGGAGTAGGGCCACGGGTTTCGGCGGACGGTTTGTGCGTAGCGCCCTAGTTTTGCGCCGAAACGCCAGCGGTCCCAGGTTTCGGCGGACGGTTTGAACGCACGCCCTACTGTTCCGCCGAACGGCTCACAAGGAGCAGCCCCACATCACCGGTTCCGGGACCAGCGTGATGCCGAAGCGCTCGTGCACTCGATCGCGAATCGCCCGGGCCAACTCGCAGCAAACCGCGCGGTCGTGCCGCCGCCGCGGTTGGTCAGAGCCAGGGTGTGTTTGCCCGAGACCGCCACCTGGGAGCCTGGTAACGCGAAACCTTTGCCGACGCCGGCCTGCTCGATCAGCCAGGCCGCGCTGGTCTTGACCCGACCGTCCGGCTGCGGCCATGCTGGCGCGCCGTCGGGAGCGGTCGCCACGATGGGGTTGGTGAAGAACGAGCCGGCGCTGCGGGTATCCGGATCCTCGGGGTCGAGCACCATGCCCTTGCCGCGGCGCAACCCGAGCACGGCGTTCCGCACCTCTGACAGCGGTGCGGACTCCCCCACGTTGACCCCGAGCGTGCGGGCCAGTTCGGCGTAACGGACGGGACTGCTGTTCCCCTCTGGCAAGTCGAACGCCACCGCCAGCACCACGTGGTCATCGGGATGGCGCTTGAACTCGCTGGAGCGGTAGCCGAAGCCCACCCGCTGCGCCGGCCAGGTCGTGACTTCCCCGGTGTCGCGCACGAGCACCCGCACTCCGGCGATAGTGTCGGCGACCTCCTGGCCGTAGGCGCCCACGTTCTGCACAGGTGTCGCTCCGACCGTTCCCGGAATTCCCGAAAGCGCCTCGACGCCCGCGCGGCCTGCTGCCACCATGTCGGCGACGAACGAGTCCCAGTCCACGCCGGCCTCGACGACGAACTGATCGCCGTGCTGCTGCACACCGCTGGTCCGGATGCGCACGACCGGCACCTCCAAACCGGCATCGGCGACCACCACATTGCTGCCGCCGCCGAGCACTTTGGCGTCCGGATGATCCCGCAGGATCGCGACCAATTCGGCCTGGGTACTGGCTTCCAGAACTGTGGCCGGGCCGCCGAGCCGCAGCGTCGTGAGCTCGGCCAGCCGCATCAGATCCGCACCGTGGCGATGGCGTCCTTGACCACGTCGGCACCGTCGCAGGTGGCGGACAAGGTAAGCGTCGCGACGTCGCCCTCGATCGCCGTCACCGTCGCCGCGAGTTGCACGCGGGCGGCGCCATCGGCGGGGACCGGAACCGGAGCGGAGAACCGCACCGAGAATGACAGGATGCGCCGGGGGTCGCCGGCCCATTCCGTGAGCAGCCGTCCCAATTGCGCCTGCGTGTACATGCCGTGCGCGATGACGTCGGGCAGGCCGACGGCCTTGGCGAACGCCTCGTTCCAGTGAATGGGGTTGAAGTCCCCGCTGGCCCCCGCGTACATCACCAGGTTCACGCGCTCGATCTTGACCGTGCGCTCGGCCACCACATCACCGACGTTCATGCCGTCCCCCTGCTCACGATGGTGTTGCGACAGGTCACCAGCACATCTCCATCGGCAGTGACCACGTCGGCTTCGGTGGTGAGCAACTCGTTGCTTCCCCGCGTGGTGATGTCGGTGATGCGCGACTTCACGACCACTTCATCGCCGGCCTGCATCGGCTCGTGGTACTCGAAGCCTTGGGAGCCGTGCACGACGCGCGAGTAGTCGAGTCCGAGCTCGGGATCGAACATGGCGTTGGCCAGTGCCTTCATCGTGATGGCGAAGGCGAAGGTGGGCGGCGCCGGCAGGTCCCGATAGCCGAGCTCCTGGGCGGCGGCCAGGTCATGGAACACCGGCGCGAAGTCACCAATCGCCGTGGCAAACTCCCGGACCTTCTCCCGGCCGATGAGGTAGGACGGGGTGTCCGGGTAGGTCTTCCCGACGAACTGCGGATTCAGAGGCATGGGATCAGCCTAGAGGGCGCGGTCGGTGGCCACGGCATTGTTGCGTTGTTGGTCCCATTGTTGCGTTGTTGGGCAAAATTAAGATCAAAAGCCCCAACAATGCGACATTCGCAGACGGGGGCTAGCGGGTCTCTTTGTGATCCGTGTGCTTCTTGCAGTGCGGGCAGAACTTGCGCAGCTCGATCCGGTCGGGGTCGTTGCGCCGGTTCTTACGCGTGATGTAGTTGCGGTTCTTGCACTCGCCGCACGCCAGCGTGATCTTGGGGCGGACGTCGGATTTCGCCACGATGAGCCTTTCCTCGTTTGTCTTTGTAGCGGAGGCCGGACTTGAACCGGCGACACAGCGATTATGAGCCGCTTGCTCTGCCAGGCTGAGCTACTCCGCCTCACCCGCGAGGCCCGGAGTCTCCGGGCTCGCGCTCGAGCCCCTTTACGGAATCGAACCGTAGACCTTCTCCTTACCATGGAGACGCTCTGCCGACTGAGCTAAAGGGGCAACCGTTCAAGGGTACAAGGTGGGTGCCTTCCGGCAGGACCGACCCCCGGCGCGCAAGATGCCTCGGCGACCACTGCAGCACTACCCTAAGCGGGTGGCCCACGGGGCAGGGACGCACCGTCCCGCCGTCCACCAGACCCCGCCGGTCCCGGGTGCGGTCAAGGCGCTGCTCGCGGTGGCCCTGGTCGGTCTGGGGGTGCAATC
Source organism: Candidatus Nanopelagicales bacterium (assembly GCA_037045455.1). Taxonomy (GTDB): domain Bacteria; phylum Actinomycetota; class Actinomycetes; order S36-B12; family UBA10799; genus JADKAV01. The sequence goes on from JBAOIN010000010.1 coordinate 6,793, forward strand.
TGCCTGGCTGCTACTGGGGACCTCGGACTACCTGCCCGCCCGCGACGTATGGCTCTACTGCGCGCTCTTCGTCCCGTCCGTACTGATCCTGGCCATACGTGCCCGACTGGCCGACGACACTTCCCGGGCCTGGGCCGTCCTGGCCGGGGCAGCGGCTATCTGGACCCTGGCAGAGGCCGGCGCCGCGACCACGGACACCACAGGACCGCTCTGGACGCAGATTCTGTTCGTCCTGACCCCACCCACGATGTACGTCGGGCTGATCCTTCTGGTCCGAACGGTGCTGCCGCGCACGGCCCGCGGAGCCTGGCTGGATGGCCTGCTCGTCATGCTGGCGACGACGGCGGCGCTGTCTCTGTCCGCGTCCACGTTCAGCGGCGCGCTGTACTGGCCGCACCTGGCCCTGGCCGTCGCCTATCCCAGCCTGGATCTGCTGCAAGTCACCCTGATCGTCGCGGCGATGGTGATGCTGGGACGGGCGGCGGGGCGGGCATGGTGGCTGCTACTGGCGGGGTCCGTAGCGGTCTGGCTGGCCGACTCGCTGTGGCTGATCCGGCTCGCCGCGCAGAACGAGAGCTCGACGCTGCTTTACGCGGTGTGGCCACTGGGAATGCTGCTGATGGCAGTCGCTGCCTGGCAGCCACTCACCCGCGGTCGGGTGCAGACCCAAACGGACTGGCAACTGCCGCTTGTGGCGACGTCGGCGGCGTTCGCGGTCATCCTGTACGCCACCGTCAACCCGGTATCTCCGGTGACCGTTGGACTCGCAGCCGGCGCCGTCCTGACCGGAGCCATCCGCAGCATCGGTGCGTTGCGGACCGCCTCCGCGCGCAGCCAGGCTCATCGGCAGGCGCATACCGACGATCTCACCGGGCTGGCCAACAGGCGCGGACTGACCAGTGTCGCGGGACCCAACCTGGCTGACCCGCAGGCGCTGCTGCTCCTGGACATCGATCGCTTCAAGCAGATCAACGACACTCTGGGACACCAGGCCGGGGACGACGTGCTGCATGAGGTTGGCAGACGTTTCCGGGAGGTCATCGGCGCGCGGGGTGTGATCAGCCGCATGGGCGGGGACGAGTTCGCCGTTCTGCTGGAACTCGGCACCGACCGCAACGATGCCCTCGACACCGCCGACCGGCTGCACGCGGCGATGTCAGCGCCCTTGCTGGCCACGGGCATTGAACTGCAGGTGGAACTCAGCGTTGGTATCGCGACCGCACCGACGCACGGCACCAACCTGTCCGCCTTGCTGTTGTCTGCCGACCGCGCGATGTACCGCGCCAAGCGGGACCGGGTCGCCACGCAGGTCTTCGACCCCCGCTGGGACTCCGGGGAGACCGGCAACCTGCTGCTCCTGCAGGAACTGCGCGGGGCGTTACAGCGTGACGAGTTCGTCTGCTACTTCCAGCCGCAGCTGGACGTGCTCACCAACGAGGTCGTCAGCGTCGAGTCTCTCGTGCGCTGGCTACACCCCGAGCGCGGCCTCATCCCGGCCGGCCAGTTCCTTCCCATGATCGAACAGACCAGTCTGATCCGCCCGTTGTCCGACGCCATCCTGGACATGAGCCTGCGCCAATTGCGGCGCTGGTTGGACCAAGGTCTGTCGTTGTCGATGTCGGTGAACATCTCAGCCACCAACCTGATGGACCGCGCGCTGCCGCTGCGTGTGACGGACCTGCTGGTGAAGCACCAGATCGATGCCGCCCGGCTGACCCTCGAGATCACCGAGACCGCGCTCAGTGGTGACGAGGAGCGGGTACGTGTAGTGCTGGCGCAACTGCACGAGATCGGCGTGCGGATCTCGATCGACGATTATGGTTCCGGGTACTCCTCGCTGCAGCAGATCGGCACGCTCGGGGCGCAGGAGCTCAAGCTCGACCGGCAGTTCGTCACCGGTGTCGGCGACCGTGGCGACCTCCGCTCGATCCTGGCCGCCACCGTCCACCTCGCGCATGGACTGCGGCTGCGGATGGTAGCCGAGGGGGTCGAGTCGGCCAGTGATCTGGACCAGGTGCGGCTATCGGGCTGCGACCTGGCACAGGGCTACTACATCAGCCCGCCACGGCGAGGCGACCTGCTTCTCGAGTGGATGCAGGACCGCCGCTTGCGCACCGGCGAAGACCGGCTGCGTTTCTGAAATCTGGTGGCGGGTGCTGGGTTCGAACCAGCGTAGGCGTACGCCGACGGTTTTACAGACCGTTCCCTTTGGCCACTCGGGCAACCCGCCAAACGCTAGCCACCATACACGCTGGGGCTATCGTGCTCGCATGGCAGATAGCAGCTTCGACGTGGTGAGCAAGGTCGACCGGCAGGAGGCGGACAACGCCCTGAATCAAGCGGCCAAGGAACTAGCCACACGTTTCGATTTCAAGAACACCGGAACGTCGATCGCGTGGACTGGGGAGATGAGCGTCGAGGTGGTCTCGGGCACCGAGGAGCGGGCCGTTGCCGCACTGGAGGTGTTCCGGGACAAGCTGGTCAAGCGGCACATTTCCCTGAAGGCGTTCAAAGCCGACGACCCGCGGCTGTCGGGTAAGGAGTACAAGATCAGCGGGGTGTTCGAGGCCGGTTTGAGCCAGGAGAACGCCAAGAAGATCGGCAAGATCATCCGTGACGAGGGTCCCAAGGGGATCAAGACCCAGGTCCAGGGTGACGAGCTACGGGTGTCGGGCAAGTCCCGCGACGACTTGCAGGCCGTCATCGCACTGCTCAAGGACGCGGACCTCGACGTGGCGCTGCAGTTCACGAACTATCGCTAAGTGCGTGATGGGGGCAATGTGCCCAGCGGGCGAGGGATTCGTCACTGGGGCACATCGCCCATGGTTGTCACGCCGCGTCTGGCGCGGGCATGTGCCTGAGAGACGAGGTACTCGCCCCTCAGGCACATCGCGCAAGCCCCTCAGGCTGGTTCGTCCGTCCGCAGCCGGGCCTGCGCGACCAAACCGGCGACGATGCCGACGACGCCGAGCGCGATCAGGAGCAGCGGGAACACCACTGCCATGGAGATGGACCCGGGGGCGATCAGGTAGGCCAGGGCGAGGACTGCGAACACCAGCCCGGCTCCGAAGCTGAACACATCGATGGGATGCCTGGTCATGCCGCCTTCTCCTTCTTCGTCGGGGTGGGTAGGGGGACGCTGGCAGCAACTGCCGGCGACCCGGTGTGGATCCGCACCTGGCCGGCACCCATGGAGACCCGCAGCACCAGCGTGCCGTCGGAGTCACCGATTGCCGGATAGATCATCCGCGCCGGTGGCGAATCACTCGGACTGAACGAGCGACTGTCGCTGGCCCGCCCGCGCGGTCCGTCGACGGAGACCTCGACGGCACCGAAGTCGGGGATCATCTCCAGTGTCCAATTGCGTGGCACATTCACGTCAAGCTGCCCGAACCCCATCTCGATGCTCACCTCGTCGCGTTGCGGCGCGGTGGGCCACTGTGACAAGTCCATCCGCACACTCCCGGCACCCACTGTGCGAACCGTGTCGGTCGGAGTGGGCGACCAGGTCTGGGCGCCGACGTTAAGATCCATGCGCTGCACCTGCCCCACAATTCCGAGCAGCAGCGCCAAGGGCACCGCGAAGATGAGCAGCCACTTGGCCCGGCCGTAGAACGCGCCCACCAGCAGGGTCAGGCCCAGCACCAGCAGAACTGCGGAGATCACGGTGGTTGCACTGGCTCCCAGCAGCATGGCAACGGCGCCGGCGACGACTGCCGCGCACAGCCCGATGAGCCCCAGGTAGGACCGTGGCCGCGGCGGCATTGGAGGTGGCGGCGGAGCCTGCAGCACGGTGGTCGGCGCATAGGCTCCCGTGCCGCCGTAGGCATAGCCCGTCGGCACGGGCTCTGATGGCTCGACCGCGGCCCGGGACCCGCCGCGTTGGCTCATCACGATCCACACAGCGACCCCGGCGAGCAGGGCAGCCATGACCACACCGCCGCCGTCCGGCGACCCCCCGAAGAGCAGCCCAAGGCCGATGCCAGCAGCGATGAGCACCGTGAAGCCACCCAGAATCCGCAGTCCCCAGGATTGGGTCACCTTGGCCGGTGGCGGAGTGCCCTCCTCGGGCACGAGCAGCCACAAGGCCAGGTAGGCGAACAGGCCGATCCCGCCGAGCAGCAGGGACACCGCGAACACAACGCGCAGCACGACGGGGTCCACATTCCAATAGCGCCCCAGCCCTGCGCAGACGCCGCCGATGATGCGGTCATCGGCACTGCGGCGAAGCAGTTTCACAGCCGGTGGTGCTGGACTCATTTCGATGGTTTCCTCACTCATGCCTCCACCGTGCTCGCACAGGGCCAGCGGCCACATCCGGCATCGACCCTGATTTCCGACTCAGGGTCCGACCCTGATCCCCAAGGGTGCCAGGTACGGGACAATCGGAAACGTGTCCACCCTTCCAGCCGTGCCGCGTGCCTACCGACAGTCCCGCGGTCGCTGGGTAGGTGGCGTCGCAGCGGGTCTCGCCGAACACCTGGGATGGCCGGTGGCGGCGGTGCGCACCCTATTCGTGATCACCACCCTGTTCGCCGGCTTGGGTGTCGTGGCCTATGCAGCCTTCTGGGCAGTCCTGCCGCCGCGGGTGGAGGACGACAGCGACACCGCGCGACTGCTGGCCTTCGCGGCCCTGGTCATCGGCGGCTTCCTGCTCTTCCCCGTCGACCCCTGGATGCAGGTTGGCCTTCCCCTGGCCGTCATGGCCATCGGCGCGACAGTCGTCTGGACGCGGGTGCGACCGTCCAGGCGTGTGCCCCGGGGCGGCACACAGTGGACAGCCGTGCTGCTCGGCCTGCTGCTGGTGCTCAGTGGCATCGTTGCGCTCGCGGCGACCGGGTTGGGGGTGCGGTCTCTGCTGAGCCTGACGGCCGTGGCAGTTCTGCTGCTCGTCGGCGTCGGACTCATCGCCATGCCGTGGGTGGCCGGGTTGTACCGCGAACTGACGCAGGAGCGCCAGGAGCGGGTGCGCTCGCAGACCCGGGCCGAACTCGCAACCCAAGTGCACGACTCGGTGTTGCAGACACTCACCCTGATCCGCCGGCATGCCGACGACCCGGACCGTGTGCAGCGACTGGCACGAGCCGAGGAACGGCATCTGCGGCAGTGGCTGTACGAGCCGGCCGGCGACCCGCAGCAGACGCTGTCGGCCGCGCTCGCCGACATCGCTGCCCGGATTGAGGCCGACTTCCCGGTGACGGTGGAGGTCGTGTGCGTCGGGGATGCCGAACTCGGCGACCGCGAGCAGGCGCTGGTCGCCGCGGCCAGGGAGGCGGTGCTCAACGCTGCAAAACACGCCGGCGGGGACATCAGCGTCTACGCCGAGGCCGGCGACGAGGTCCGGGTCTACGTGCGGGATCGGGGACCGGGGTTCGACCTCGATGCCGTACCGGACGACCGCCGAGGAATCAGCGAGTCGATGCGGGGTCGCATGGAGCGCGCAGGTGGAACGTGTGACATCCGCACAGGAACCCGCGGCACTGAGGTGACTTTGGCATTGGAGGGGCCATGATCCGGCTGGTCGTGGTGGACGACCACGAGATGGTACGGGCCGGCATCCGGGGCGGGCTGCCCGAGGACATCGAGGTGGTGGCCGAGGCCGCTGACGTCGAGCAGGCCGTGCGGGCGATCGGTGAGGCCGAGCCAGACGTGGTGCTGCTCGACGTGCACCTCCCCGGGGGCAACGCCCAGGAGGTGCTACGGCAGTGCCGGGGCGATTGCCGCTTCCTCGCTTTGTCGGTCTCCGACGCCGCCGAGGACGTGGTGGGCGTCGTGCGGCTGGGAGCACGCGGTTACGTGACGAAGGACATCAGCAGTGAGGAACTGGCTGCCGCCATCCGGAAGGTCGCTGCCGGCGACGCGGTGTTCAGCCCGCGTCTCGCGGGTTTCGTGCTCGACGCCTTCACCGGGACGGCGGCGCAGTCCGACGACGAGCTCGACCGGCTCACCACGCGCGAGCGGGACGTGATGCGGCTCATCGCGCGGGGCTACACGTACCGGGAGGCGGCGGAGGAGCTGTTCGTCAGCGTCAAGACCGTGGAGACCCACATGTCGGCTGTGTTGCGCAAGCTGCAACTGAGCAACCGCCGCGAGCTAGCACGGTGGGCGCAAGCGCGGGGTTTGTGACGGCGAGGCTTTGTGAGTGACAGACCAGAAACTGGCCGCTCAGTCACAAAGCCCTCGACCCGCCAGGGGGCTTTGTGAGTGACAGACCAGAAACTGGCCGCTCAGTCACAAAGCCTCTCGCCGCCACTCGAACACCGGCGGCGGTAGCTCGTCCGACCACTCCAACGCCTCGAACGGGCAGATATCCACGCACAAGCCGCACATCATGCACGTGCCGTAGTCGATCGCGAACTGGTCCAGCACCAGCGACGACCGGCGGCGTCCGGAACTCTCGTCGACCTCCAAATGCGCGTCCAGGTGCATGCACCAAACCGGACATGCGCGGATACAGAGCATGCAACTCGTGCAGTTGGCCGGTATCAGCTCGATCGAGGCGTGGGTCACGTCCATGGCGTCCCCGGAGGGTCCTGCCGGCGAAGGGGTTTGGCCGGGTCGACGGCACCCGGCCACTCGTGCAGTCGAGCCGGCAGCGGCGTCTGTTTGCGAAGAACGGGGGGCGAAGCAGCCGGCAGCAATAGGGGTTCAGCCACTACCCCGAAGTCGACGCCGAACATCTCCGCGGTTTCGCGCTCGTGCCAGGCCGCACTGGGAAAGAGGTCGGCCACCGACACGACCGGGGCCGGCGAATGGACCAGGCGAATTTGCGAAGGGTCATCGGATCGGACCAGGCAGGCCACGATCGTCACCTCCCCGTCGTCGCGGGCACTGAGCCAGTCGAGGACGTCGAAGCCCTGGTGGCGCAGGGCGAGCAACTCCTCGCGCCAGGTCACAAGGCCCCCCGCACGGCCGCAACCAGAGCTTCCGGACGCGGCGGGCAACCGGGCACGACCACGTCGGCTTCGATTGGACCCACGGAGTAGGAGTCCCAATACGGCCCGCCACTGATCGTGCAGACGCCATACGCCACGACGAGCCGGGGTTGCGGGAACGGCCGCGATCTCGGCAGCCACCAGCGGGGCGGCCGCATGGGTCACGGTGCCGGCTATGACGACAATCGTGGGTCCCGGTTACGTCGGCCAGCGCGGCGTTGAGCGCTGCGGCACTTTCCGCCTCCACCCCGCAGCACGCGAGGTTGATGTACCGGACGTCCACGGGTTCAATCTAGGCGTGCGATGAGCATGCCGTCATACCCCTTGCTGCCTACGGTCTGCAGGGTGGTCGCTGTGAGCCGCGAGTCGGCGGCAACCAGTTCGTGCAGCCGGCGTTGCGCCTGCGAGCCCGGGTTGTCGACGTCCGGATCTCCGAGGTCGCCACCCCGCACCACGTTGTCCGCGACGATGACACCGCCGGAACGGAGATGCTCGACTGCCCACGTGAAGTAGGCGGGCGTGTTGACCTTGTCCGCGTCGATGAAGACGAGATCGAAGAGGCCCGTGAGCTGTGCAAACGCATCCAGCGCCGGCCCGATTCTGATCTCCACGACCTCTGCCAGTCCAGCGGCAGCGATGTTCTCGGCCGCCACCCGGGCGTGGGCCGGATCCGCCTCAAGGGTGATCAAGCGACCGCCTGTGGGCAGCGCCCTGGCCATCACGATCGCGCTGTAACCGGCCAAGGTTCCGATCTCCAGAATCCGGCGAGCGCCGACCAGCTGCACCAAGATCTGCAAGAACCGGCCCTTGCGGCGCAGAGACCTGGATGTCGGGCAATCCGGCGGCAGCGGAACGGGCGAGCACCGCTTCGAGGATCTCGTCATCCCCTGCCACGGTGTGATTGATGAAGGCGTCCACCGCGTCGAATGTCTGCTGATCCACCCGCCCACTGTAGAACCGGGTCAGGCGTTGGCCTCGCTGCTGATCTGAGCGCGGGCGGCTGTTATTCGCCCGAGGCAGAAAGTGGTTGGCCGCCATCAGAGCGGTTGAGCGTTCGCGCGCGGCCAACCAGTCACGCGAAGGCTGATCCCCGCGAGTGGCGTGACCGCCGACGGTGACGCGCCGGATGCGTTCAGTGTGCGGCGAGTTAGGCTTGACTGTGTGCATACCCCTGCTCGGCGTCGATGTCGCCTGATCTCGCATAACCCTGCGTAGGCCACCCACACGAGCAGTACGAACGAGGATCGAAGCGTTGGCAACTAGTCCGAAGAAGACGGTGCGTCTGAACCGCGTCGTCGTGCGATTCGCCGGTGACTCCGGCGACGGCATGCAATTGACCGGCGACCGTTTCACCTGGGAATCCGCGGCGGGCGGCAACGACCTGTCCACACTGCCCGACTTCCCGGCGGAGATCCGTGCCCCGCAGGGCACGCTGCCCGGCGTCAGTGCTTTCCAGCTGCACTTCGCCGACCACGACATCTTCACCCCCGGCGACTCCCCCGACGTTCTGGTCGCGATGAACCCGGCGGCTCTGATGGCCAGCCTGCCGCTGCTCAAGCCGGGCGCCGAGATCATCGTCAACACTGACGAGTTCAGCAAACGCAATCTGACGAAGATCGGGCTTGCCTGAAAGCCCACTGGACGACGGGACGCTGTCCAACTACTCGGTGCACCCGGTCGCCCTGACCTCCCTGACGGTCGAGGCGCTCAGCGGATTCGACCTCGGCAAGAAGGACGCCGAGCGCGCCAAGAACATGTTCGCGCTCGGGCTGTTGAGTTGGCTCTATCACCGCGATCTCGAGGCAACCGAGGAGTTCCTGGCAGAGAAGTTCTCCCGCAAGCCGGAGATCCTCAAAGCCAACGTGGCGGCCCTACATGCAGGCTTCAACTACGGCGACACGACCGAGGACTTCGTCGTGCGCTACGAGGTCTCCGCTGCACCCATGCCGCCCGGAACCTACCGCAACATCAGCGGCAACCTGGCACTGTCTTACGGGCTGATCGCCGCTGCCCGGCTTGCGAAACTGCCGATGTTCCTCGGCTCCTATCCGATCACCCCGGCCAGCGACATCCTGCACGAGCTGAGCAAGCACAAGCAGTTCAACGTCACCACGTTCCAAGCCGAGGACGAGATCGCCGGCATCGGCGCGGCGCTCGGCGCGGCGTACGGCGGGGCGCTGGGCGTGACCACCACCAGCGGTCCAGGGCTCGCACTGAAGAGCGAGACCATCGGCTTGGCCGTGGCCACGGAACTCCCGCTGATCGTGGTTGACGTACAGCGCGGCGGGCCGTCCACGGGTCTGCCAACGAAGACCGAACAGGCGGATCTTCTGCAGGCGCTTTACGGCCGCAACGGCGAGGCACCCGTAGCCGTTGTCGCCCCATGCAGCCCGGCGGACTGCTTCGACGCGGCACTGGAAGCGGCACGGATCGCGGTGACGTACCGGACCCCGGTGTTGCTGCTGTCCGACGGGTACCTCGCCAACGGCCAGGAACCCTGGGCCATTCCCGAGCTCGCGGACCTGCCCCACATCGACCCGCAGTTCGCCACCGAGCCCAACGGCGAGGACGGCCAGTTCCTGCCGTTCCTGCGCGACCCGCAGACGCTGGCCCGGCCGTGGGCGGTTCCGGGCACACCTGGTCTGGCGCACCGGATCGGTGGTATCGAGAAGGCCAACAAGACCGGCAACATCTCCTACGACCCGGACAACCACGACACGATGGTGCGGCTGCGGCAGGCCAAGATCGACGGCATCGACGTTCCCGATCTCATGGTCGACGATCCGGACGGCGCAGATCTGCTGGTGATCGGCTGGGGCTCCACCTATGGCCCGATCACGGCGGGCGTGCGCCGGGTGCGCAACGCCGGCGGCAAGGTCGCCCAGGCCCACTTGCGCCACCTCAACCCCATGCCCCGGAACACCGGCGAGGTGTTGCGGCGTTACCGCAAGGTGCTTGGTGCCCGAGATGAACCTGGGGCAGTTGAGCCTTCTGCTGCGCGGCAAGTTCCTCGTGGATGCGGTCGGGTTCAACCAGGTGCGCGGCCTGCCCTTCACCGCGCCACAGATGGAAGAGGTCATCCAGGGAATGCTGGAGGACGTGTGATGAGTGAACTCACGCTGAAAGCCAAGGACTTCAAGAGCGACCAGGAGGTCCGCTGGTGCCCCGGTTGCGGCGACTACGCGATCCTCGCCGCAGTGCAGTCGTTCCTGCCCGAACTCGGCCGCTCCCCCGACGACATCGTGTTCGTCTCCGGCATCGGTTGCTCGTCGCGCTTCCCGTACTACCTGTCCACCTACGGCGTGCACTCCATCCACGGCCGCGCCCCGGCCATCGCCACTGGCCTGGCAGTCAGCCGGCCGGACCTCGACGTGTGGGTCGTGACCGGTGACGGCGATGCGCTCTCGATCGGCGGCAACCACCTGATCCACGCTTTGCGTCGCAATGTGAACCTGACGATCCTGCTGTTCAACAACCGGATCTACGGGCTGACGAAGGGCCAGTACTCGCCCACGTCGGAACCTGGCAAGGTCACGAAGTCCACGCCGGTCGGATCGGTGGACCGGCCGTTCAACCCGGTCTCGCTGGCCCTCGGTGCCGACGCCACGTTCGTGGCCCGCACGATCGACTCCGACCGGCAGCATTTGGTCGAAGTGCTGCGGGCGGCCGCCCAGCACCGCGGGACGTCGCTGGTCGAGATCTATCAGAACTGCAACATCTTCAACGACGGTGCGTTCGACCTCGTGAAGGACCCGGGCATCCGCGACGAGCACCTGATCCGGCTGCGCGCCGGCGAGCCCGTCGTGCTGGGCGACCACAAGGTGGTGCGGGACGGTTTCGGTCTGGCGGTGAGCACCGAGGGCGAGGCCGTCGTGCACGACCCGACGGATTTGGACCTGGCATTCGCGCTGTCCAGGTTGTCCGGCAGCCAGCTCGATCACACGCCGATCGGCATCTTCCGGCAGGTGCAGCGGCCGGTGTACGACGACGAGGTGCGCGCACAGGTCGACGACAGTGCCGATGAAGCGCAGTTGCGGACCCTGCTCACCGGGCCGGATCCCTGGACCGTGCGCTGAGGACCGACCGGGCCGGACTTGCGTACGGCCTTGCCGCTTACAGCTTGTGGGGTCTCTTCCCGCTGTACTGGCCACTGCTGGAACCCGCGTCGGCGTGGGAGATCCTCGGCCACCGGATGGTGTGGAGCTTCGCGTTCCTGCTGCTGATCAACGCCGTTGTGCGCACCGGGTGGGGACAGATCCGCACCGCGCTGGCGACACCACGCACGCGCTGGCTGCTGTTGACCGCCGCTGTCCTGGTCTCGGCAAACTGGGGCGTCTACATCTGGGCAGTGAACAACGGCTACGTCGTCGAAGCGTCGCTGGGGTACTTCATCAATCCGCTGGTCTCGGTGGCGCTGGGGGTCATCGTGCTGGGGGAGCGGTTGCGACGCGTGCAGTGGATGGCCGTGGGCATTGCCGTGGGCGCTGTCCTGGTGCTGACCGTCTCCTACGGCAGACCGCCGTGGATCGCGTTGATACTCGCCTTCTCGTTCGGGCTGTATGGCTTGGTCCGCAAACAGGCTGGCGTACAAGCCATCCCGGCTCTGACGGTGGAGACCGCATTCCAGACCCCCTTCGCGCTGGCGTTCTTCGCCGTCCTGGCCGCACATGGCTCGCTGACGTTCGGGAACGAGCCGGGCAAGTCGGTGCTGATGGCCACGGCCGGCATCGCGACCACGATTCCGCTGTTGCTGTTCGGGGCGGCCGCGATCCGGCTGCCACTGGTCGCGCTGGGAATCCTGCAGTACCTGACCCCCGTCATCCAGTTCACGCTGGGCGTCACGGTGTTCGGCGAGCAGATGCCGGCGTTGCGCTGGGTGGGCTTCGGGCTGGTGTGGATCGCGCTGGTCGTCTTCACGGTCGACGTCGTGCGCAACGCCCGGCGGCCGATGGCCGAAGCGCCGGTGTGACCGCGCGGTCGTGGCAGACCGTGCAGTTGGAGTCACCTGGCCAGTCTCAGGAAAGACGTGAAGCTTACGTCTTGCACCAGCCTGCACGTCTGGCGGGACGGCCTACTTCAGCGTGTACTTCTTCTTCACGCTCAGCGGGCCGGCCTTGTTCGAACCCTTGGCCGTGTAGGTCAAGGTCACCTTGCCCTTGCCTTTGGTGATCACCGAGACTTTGCCTTTCTTGCCCTTCGAAAGCTTTCCCTTGCCGCTGACCTTGACCTTGACCGGGGTGCCGGCGCTGGTTTTGCAGGTCTTCTTCAGCAGCACCACTGTGCTGTCCGCGCGCAATTTCTTCGGGGGCTTCGCGCACTTGGCGACGGGCTTCTTGCAGTAGCCGGTCGTGGCCGCCCACTGCTGGTACTGCGCCGGGTAGTCGGTGATGATGCCGGTCGGTTTCATGTCGGCTGCCAGCGCCCAGCCTTCGGGGTTGTCGCCGCCGGTGAGGATGTTGTACCAGGTGTACGTGGTGATGCCTGCCTTGGCCAGCGCCGCGTAACTGTCCTTGCTGGAGTTGATGTTGATGACGCCCGCGTACGCTCCCTGGGGCACATCGGAGGCCACAACCGGGCGCAAGGCGAGCGCGTCCTGGAACCAGATCTGCGGAATCCCAGGCAGCAGCGTCTTGAACTGCAGCAGTTCTGGCTTGAGGAAGGACGGGACCACGACGTCGGTGCCGGCTGCCTTGATCTTGGCCGCGTAGTCGTTGACCCAAACCTGATTCGGAGTCTCCGGTTTGTACTCCGGCCACAACTGCAGGTTGTTGTCCTTGGCGAACTTCAGGACGTCTTCGAACAGCGGGATCGGGCCGGCACCGTTGTTGAGCTCCAAGGACTTGATGTAGGCGATCGGGCTGGTCGAGACCAGACCGGTGCCGTTGGTAGTCCGTGACAGGTCGTCGTCGTGCATGATGATCGGCACGTTGTCCGATGTCCAGCGCACGTCGGTCTCGAGGACCTTGACGCCCAGGTCCCGGGACCGTTCGAACGCCTTCATGGAGTTCTCATAGAAGTACGGGTCCTTGCCTTCGCCGCCGCCGCCGCGGTGGGCGATGAGTTGCGGGACGTAGCATTTGCTGGCCTGGACATCCGCTGCAGGAGCGGCGACGGCAGGCGCGGCGACGGTAGAAGCGATCAGGGCGGCGGAGAACAGCAAAGGCAGGCGCACGAGCGGATCTTATCGCGACGCTGCGATCGCTTTCTCCTTGTGGCTAGCTACAGGCCGAGCACCCCGGGATTCAGCAATCGACCAGGATCGACGGCGTCCTTGGCAGCTCGCAGAACATTGCCGAACAGCGCCGGACGTTGCTGCTGGTACCACGGAACATGGTCACGGCCGACGGCGTGGTGGTGGGTAATGGTGCCGCCGTTGGCCAGCAACGCGTCACTCACAGACCGCTTGATCCGGTCCCACGTCTCGACCTCCGCGCCGCGTTCGACCGGCATGAGAACTGTGAAGTAGGGGGCTGCACCATCAGGGTAGGCGTGCGTGAGACGACACGTGACCCGCCCCCGAACGACGGCCCGCACGGCCTCGATCAGAGCCGGCAACCGATCCCAGGTGACGGCAGTTTCGAACGTCTCGGCGAGAATCCCCAGACTGATGAGCGTGTCCCGCAGATACGGCGCTTCCAGGAAGCCGTCACGCCACTGTGCAGCGCCGGAATCCTGCAGCTCTCCGTCGCACAGGCCCAGAGCAGCCTGCAACTGCGAGTTCACATCAACGCCGCCTTCGAAGCCGAGGATCAGCAGCGGACGGTCGTCGGAGCCAGGCGCCTCCAGCCCCTCGATCAGCCGGCAGTTGCTGGGTTGCAGCCCGGACTGCAGCACCGAGCGGATCGCGTCACACCCGGCCGTGAAGTTCGGGACACGCAGCGTCGCCCGTGCCCGATGAGTGGGCTCGGCCATCACGCGCAGCCATGCTTGCGTGATGACGCCTAGCGTCCCCTCGCTGCCGAGCAGCATCCGATCGGGGCTGGGGCCGGCCCCACTTGCCGGCAGCCTCCGGGACTCCCATGCCCCACTCGGCGTGATGGCTCGCACGCTCTCGGCCATGTCGTCGATGTGGGTCGGCCCGGAGGCGAAGTGGCCGCCGGCGCGGGTTGCGATCCAGCCACCCACGGTGCAGAACTCGAAGGACTGCGGGAAGAAGCGGCTGGTGAGACCGTGGGGTTTGAGTTGTTCCTGCAGACGCGGACCCGAAGCGCCGGCTTGCACCAGGGCACTGCGCGAGACCTGATCGACGTCCAGCACCCGGTCCAGCCTGCTCAGGTCCAGGCTCACGACGCCGTTGTAAGCGTCGAGGGCCCGGGGCTCGATCCCGCCAACGACACTGGTGCCACCGCCATACGGGATTACCGCAGCGTTCTGGTCGGCGCACCATTCAAGGATCTGCTCAACGTCGTTCTCGGTTTCCGGCAAGGCCACGAAGTCCGGTGCGTTGCCGAAGTCCCCGCGGAATCCGCGCACGATGTCCCGGTAGGCCTTGCCCAAGGCGTGGGTCGCGCGTGCGTGGTTGTCGGTGCGAGCGATTTGGGCGAGGTCCCCGGGCTGCAAGCGTGGCGGCGGAATCATCGCCCGTTCCAACGGCACCGGCTCCTCGGGGTCGAGCCGGCCGAATCCCAGATGATCGACGATGCCGGGGGCGGCGGCAGCGATCTGTTCGGGCGTCAGGGCCCGATCAACGCCACCCCAGCCCCAGTGCTTGCGCATGCACCTCAGACTAGGGCGCGTACAGAACTGGGCGAAGAACGCATCGACACGCCAGCAGTCAGGTAGCTGTCCCGGCGTGTCGAGCATTCCATGACCCTGATCGGCCCAGTTATGTACGGTCGCTGCCTCGGCTTTAGCGGAGGCCGTGCAACCTTGCGCGCTTGGGGAAGCACTGAGCAATGCTGTTCCGAGCGAAACGCGGCTGAGGGTGTGAGATGCAAGCCGCGCATCGCGGGTCATAGCAGCGCTATGGCACTCGATGTGGGGCGAGGCAGATCGCGCGCTCAGGCGGGTTGCAGCCGGGACATTATTGATCAGTGGTTCCATGGACCACAATCAACCCATGGCACCCTTCCTGACCGCCGAACGCGCTGCACTGGCTGACTCCGTGCGGGCATTCAGCGCAAACCAGATCGCGCCGAACCTGCCCGAGTGGGAGCGCGCCGGCGAACTCCCCCGCGACCTGCACAAGCAGGCAGCGGCATTGGGTTTGCTGGGGGTCGGTTACCCCGAAGAAGTCGGCGGCAGTGGTGGGGACCTGGGCGACATCTGCGTAGTGACCGAAGCGGTGCTGGCCGGCGGCGGTTCCGGTGGCGTGATCGCCGGGCTGTTCACTCATGGCATCGCGATCCCGCACATCATCGACTCCGGGAACCAGGACCTGATCGAGCAGTGGGTGCGGCCGGTACTGGCCGGGGAGAAGATCGCCTGTCTGGCAGTCACCGAGCCAGGCGGTGGGTCCGACGTGGCCAATCTGGGCACCCGGGCCGACGGTTCAGGCGACTCCTGGGTGCTCAACGGGAGCAAGACGTTCATCACCTCCGGAGCCCGCGCGGACGTCGCGGTCATGGCAGCGAGACTCCACTCGACGCCAGGAGCCGCCGGAGTCGGGCTCTTCGCAGTCCCCACCGACCAGCGAGGCTTCCAGGTCTCGCGAACCCTGGACAAACTCGGCTGGCACTGCAGCGACACCGCCGAGATCGGGCTGGTCGACGCGCGCGGTGAGTTGATCACCGCTGAGGGGTTCGCCTCATTGGCGCGACATTTCGCGACCGAGCGGCTCTCGCTAGGGGTAACCGGGTATGCCACCGCCGCGCGGTGTGTGGACCTCGCGCGCGATTGGATCATGGCCCGCGAGACGTTCGGCCGGCCGCTGGCCGCGCGGCAGGTGGTCCGGCACATGTTCGTGGAGATGAACCGGGTGACCGAGGTGGCCCGCAGTTTCATCCGCGGTGTGGCCGACGAGCAAATCACCGTGCTGGATGCGATCTACGCGAAGAAGACCGGGGTGGACTGCGCGGCGTTCGTGACCGACCGGGCGGTGCAGCTGCTGGGTGGGATGGGGTACGTGTCGGACGGTGAGGTGGAGCGGCACTACCGCGATGCCCGGATCCTGGGGATCGGCGGTGGCGCGGACGAGGTGATGGCGGATCTGGCGGCGCGGTTGCTGGGTCTGTGACCAAGATCGTTTGTTGCGTTGTCGTCGCTAATCTCGGCGTGTCATGTCAACAACGCGACAGCGGCGGCAACTTCGCGACAACACCTCAGGCGGTGCGGTCCACCACGTAGTCGCACACCGCCGCCAGCGCATCTCGAGCCGGCCCGTCGGGCAGCGGCACCAAGCAGGCGCGGGCATCGTCGGCCCATTGCCGGGCAACTGCGCGCGCCTCGGTCAGCGCCGGATGAGAGCGCAACAGGCCCAGCGCCTCCGCCACTTCGGCATCGGACAGCGGGCGCGACAGCAGATCCTGCAGGTGGGCATCGGCTCCGCGCAGGGCAATGAGGGTGGTCAATGTCGGCACGCCCTCTTTGAGATCCGTACCCGGGGTCTTTCCCGAAGCCGCAGATTCGCTGGTCAGATCCACCAGGTCATCGGCGAGCTGAAACGCCACGCCGATCCGCTCGCCGTAACGGGTCACGGTCTCCACGGTCATCTCGTCACACCCAGCGAACATCGCGCCGAACTGGGCTGAGGTGGCGATCAACGAACCCGTCTTGTCCGCCAGCACGTCCAGGTGATGCGCAACCGGGTCCTCACCCTCGGCCGGACCGACGGTCTCCTTGATCTGGCCGGTCACGAGCCGCTCGAACGTGCGCGCCTGGATGCGCACCGCGTCCGGCCCGAGGTCGGCCAGGATGTCGGAGGCACGGGAGAACAGGAAGTCCCCGGTGAGAATCGCCACCGAGTTGTCCCAGCGACTGTTGGCAGAGGGCCGACCGCGGCGCAACGGCGCCTCGTCCATCACGTCGTCGTGGTACAGCGTCGCCAAATGCGTCAGTTCCACGACGGTGGCCGCGTCGTACACCGCATCCTGGTCCGGGTCGCCGAATCCGGCGCACAGCAGCGCCATGAGCGGCCGGAACCGCTTGCCCCCGGCTGCCACCAAGTGGGTGGAGGTCTCCGTGACGAACGGATAGGAGCTCTTGACCGCCTCGGCCAGGCGGGTCTCCACCCGCTGCAGCCGGTCCTGTAGGCCACCGCGCAGGTCAGCGTCGGCAAGGAACGCCAGGTTCGGCACCGATCACCCCTATCTGATGAACGTGGAGGCCTTGTCTGCCAAGTCCAGCACGGTTTGCGGAAGCACACCAAGAATCACGGTAACCGCTACCGCCACGCCGATCGCAATCGCGGTCAGACTCGATGGCACCACGACCGCTGGTGCGTCGTCGCCGCTCTCGGTGAAGAACATCAGCACGATCACCCGGACGTAGAAGAACGCGGCGATCGCCGAGGCAATGACTGCCACGATCACCACGGGCGTGGCGCCGCCCTCAATGCCGGCCGAGAACACCGCGAACTTGCTGGTAAAACCCGACGTGAGCGGGATCCCCGCGAATGCCAGCAGCAGGATCGCCATTGCACCGGCGATCATCGGAGAGGTCTTGCCCAGCCCGGCCCACTGCGACAACTTCGTCGCCTCACCGGCAGGATCGCGCACCAGACTCACAATCGCGAACGCACCCAACGTGCTGAAGCCGTAGGCGAGCAGGTAGAACATCGTCCCGGACAGCCCCGACGGGTTGGTCGCGATCACACCGATCAGCATGAAGCCGGCGTTGGCGATGGCCGAGTAGGCGAGCATGCGCTTGATGTCGGTCTGGGTCAGGGCAACGATCGCGCCGATCAGCATGGTGGCGATGGCCACCGCCCACATGAGCGGCCGCCAGTCCCACCGCAGACCACCGAGCGCGACGTAGCACAGCCGCAGCAACGCCCCGACGGCAGCGATCTTGACGCCCGCCGCCATGAACGCAGTGGCCGGTGTGGGTGAACCCTGGTACACGTCCGGTGTCCACTGGTGGAACGGGACCGCGCCGATCTTGAACAGCAGCCCGACGAAGAGCAAGCCGGTGGCGGCGATCAGCAGCCCGTTCTGGCCGGGATTGGCCGCCATCGCGGTCACGATCTCGTTGAAGTTGATGCTGCCCGAGAAGCCGTAAAGCATCGCGGCGCCGAACACGAAGAACCCCGAGGAGTAGGCCCCGAGCAGGAAGTACTTCATCGCCGCTTCCTGGCTGAGCAGCCGGCGACGGCGGGCCATGCCGGCCATCAGGTACAACGGCAGCGACATGACCTCCAGCGCGACGAACATGGTCAGCAGGTCGTTGGCCGTGCAGAACATCATCATGCCGCCGACGCAGAACAGGAACAGCGGCCAAATCTCGGTCTGCAACCATCCCTGTTCGGTGAAAGCCCGCTCATCGGCACTTCCGGGCAGCGCCCCCGCCGAGGGTGCGAACGCATCGCCGGCAGGGTCCACGTGCCGTTCGGCGATCAGCAGGGCGGACACCATGGCGACCAGCAGGATGGAGCCCTGCATGAACAGCCCGGGCCCGTCGACGGCGATCGTGCCAGCGGCGGCCAACTCGTTGGTCCCGGCCAGCCGCACGACCTGGAACAGTGCGACGAGCAGCACAACAGCGACCAGCACGAGTTGCAGGCTGCGGCGCAGGCGGCGCGGGGCGAAGGCCTCGATCAGAACGCTGAGCACTCCGCCGCCCAGGACGATCAGCAGCGGCGCGACCAGCGCGTACTTGATGTCCGGCGCGGTGAATACGTCTGTGATCACTGCCCCTCACCTCCCGCATTCACGCCGACCTGCGGATCCTGTACCCCGACCGCGGCCAGGGTCTGGTTCACGGCCGGATTGATGACGTTGAGCACCGGGGCCGGGAACACGCCCAGCGCGATGATCAGTGCGACCAGCGGGGCGATCGCCACCACCTCGCGGCCGGTCGCGTCAGTGACGCCCTCGCAGCCCGGCTTGAGCGGTCCGGTCATGGTCCGCTGGTACAGCCACAACACGTACAACGCCGCCAGCACGATGCCCGACGTGGCGATGACCGCGACGATCGGGTACTTCACGAACGTGCCGACCAGCACCAGGAACTCGGAGATGAACGAGCCCATGCCCGGCAGCGCCAGCGAGGACAGCCCGGCGACGAGGAACAGTCCCGCCAGCAGCGGTGCGACCTTCACAATGCCGCCGAAGTCATCGATGAACTTGCGACCCGCGCCGGCTCATCAGGAAACCGGCGACCAGGAACAGCGCGGCCGTCGAGAGTCCGTGGTTGACCATGTAGAGCGTCGAGCCGCTCTGGCCCTGCGAGGTCAACGCGAAGATCCCTAGCGTGATGAAGCCGAAGTGGCTGATCGAGGTGTAGGCGATCAGTCGCTTGATGTCGGTCTGCCCGATCGCGAGCAGGGCACCGTAGATGATGCCGATCACGCTGATCGCGATGATCACAGGCGTGTAGAACTGTGAGGCCTCCGGGAAGATCGGCAGACAGTAGCGCAGCATGCCGAACGTGCCGACCTTGTCCAGCACACCGACCAGTAGCACGGCGCTGCCCGGCTGCGCCTCGGTCGCGGCATCCGGCAGCCAGGTGTGGAACGGCCACAGCGGAGCCTTCACCGCGAACGCGAAGAAGAAGCCGAGGAACAGCATCCGCTGGGTCCCCGGGTCCATGTTCAACTGGGTCAGCGCGTCGAACGAGAACGTCCCGGCGCCGAACTCTCGCAGGCTGACGACGTACAGCCCGATCAGCGCGGCCAGCATGAACAGCCCACCGAACAGGCTCACGATCAGGAACTTCACCGCGGCGTAGGACCGCCGGGCCCCGCCATAGCGTCCGATCATGAAGTACATCGGGAGCAGCATGACTTCGAAGAACACGTAGAACAGGAACACGTCGGTGGCCGCGAAGACCCCGATCATGCAGGCTTCCAGCGCCAGCATCAGGGCGAAGTAGCCCTTCGTCGGTGCGGTCGACGCGTCGGCCTCGTTCCAGCCAGCCAGGATGACGATCGGCACCAGCACGGCCGCCAGCGCGATCAGCACCAGTGCGATGCCGTCAACGCCGAGGGCGAACGAAATCCCGAAGGACTGGATCCAGACCTTGGAGAACTCGAACTGGAAGCCGGCGGCCGAGCTGTCGTATTGCAGGGCCATGGCGATGACTAGCACCAGTGCCGCGATGCTGAACCCGAACGCGACCTGCTTGGCCAGCACCGGCTGGTCCTTCGGCAGCAACGCCACTACCGCAGCGCCCACGAGGGGCACCAGGAGCAGGATGAGCAACCAGTTCACAGCCTCACCACCAGCATCAGGGCGAACAGGACGAAGGCCCCGGCCACCATCGAAAGCGCGTACGACCGCGAGAACCCGGTCTGCCATCTCCGCAGCCGGCCCGATATCGCGGCGGTTGCCGAGCCGAGCGCCAGCAGCGTGCCGTCGATGCTGCGGTTGTCGAACCAGACCAGCGCGCGGGTCAGGTACTGGCCGGGCCGCATGAACACCGTCTCGTTGAACGCGTCACCGTACAGGTCCTTGCGGGCGGCAACCGTCAGCGGCGAAACCGACTCGGGAGCGGTGAGCGGGACGTCCCGGCGGTACTGCTGGAACGCCAGCAGCGCACCGGCGATCACGAGCAGCAGCGTGCCACCGCTGATCACCCACGAGGGCAGTGGCGGCTCCGGGTGCTCGAAGCCGGTGACCGGCTCCAGCCAGCTCTCGATCCAGCCGTTGTACGCCAGCACGAAGCCGCTGACCGCGCTCAGGATCCCCAGGATGATCAGCGGGATCGTCATCACCGACGGCGACTCGTGGGGGTGCACGTCGTCGGTCCAGCGCTTCTTGCCCAGGAACGTCATCGTGAACAGCCGGGTCATGTAGAAGGCCGTGATCGCCGCACCGAGGGCCGCTGCGATGCCGGCGATCCAGCTCTGCTGGAAGGCCGCCTCGATGATCTTGTCCTTGGAGTAGAAGCCGGAGAACGGCGGGATGCCCATGATCGCCAGCCAGCCCGCTGCGAACGTCACGAACGTGACCGGCCATGACAGCGCGGATCGCGCCGAACCTGCGCATGTTCTCCTGGTTGTTGAACGAGTGCATCACCGAACCGGCGCCGAGGAACATGTTGGCTTTGAAGAAGCCGTGGTTCAACAGGTGGAAGATCGCGAACACGTACCCGATCGGGCCGAGGCCCGCGCCGAGCATCATGTAGCCGATCTGCGACATCGTAGAGCCGGCCAGCACCTTCTTGATCTCGTCCTTGGCCAAACCGATGATCGCACCGAAGATCAGCGTCACGGTTCCGACGATGATCACCGCGACCTGCGCGGTCGGGGCGGCGTCGAAGACGACGTTGGACCGCACGATCAGGTAGACACCTGCGGTGACCATCGTGGCCGCGTGGATCAGGGCCGACACCGGGGTCGGGCCCTCCATGGCGTCGAGCAGCCAGGACTGCAGCGGCACCTGTGCGGACTTACCGCAGGCGGCCAGCAACAGCAGCAGGCCGATCCAGGTGAGGTCGCTCTGTTGCGCGTCGCCGACCTGGGAGAAGACCTCGGGGAACGTGACCGTACCGAACGTCACGAAGATCAGCATGATCGCGATGGACAGTCCGAAGTCGCCGACGCGGTTCACCACGAAGGCCTTCTTGGCCGCCACGGCCGCGCTGTTCTTGTACTGCCAGAAGCCGATCAGCAGGTAGGACGCCAGACCGACGCCCTCCCATCCGACGTACAACAGCAGGTAGTTGTCGGCCAGGACCAGCAGCAGCATGGCCGCGACGAACAGGTTCAGATAGCCGAAGAACAGCCGCCGTTTCGGGTCGTCTTTCATGTACCCGATGGAGTAGATGTGGATCAGCGAGCCGACACCGGTGATGAGCAGCACGAACGTCAGCGACAGGGTGTCGAGCTGCAGCCCGACGTTGGCGCGGAAGTCACCGACGATCACCCAGTCCCACAGGTGTTGGATGACGCCGCGCTCCTCGCTGGGTTTGGCGAGCAGACCCAGCCACATCGCGACCGCGATCACGAACGAACCGATCGGCAGCAGCGTGGCCAGGTAGTGACCCCAGGCATTGGTGCGGTTGCCGAACACCAGCAGGAACGCCGCGCCGGCCAGCGGCAGCGCGATCAGCAGCCAGAGGTAGGTGAATACGCCCTCCGCCGGGGCATACGTGATGGTCGGCGCGGCGGACGCCAGGATCGAGGTTGTCATTTAGAACCTCAGCAGACTGGGCTCGTCCACCGACGCGCTGCGGCGGGTGCGGAAGATGGCCACGATGATCGCCAGGCCCACCACGACCTCGGCGGCGGCGACCACCATGGTGAAGAACGCGAACACCTGACCGTCGAGATTGCCGTGCATCCGGGCGAACGCGACGAACGCCAGGTTCGAGGCGTTGAGCATCAGCTCCACGCACATGAACACCACGATCGCGTTGCGGCGGAACATCATGCCGAACGCACCGAGACTGAACAGGACCGCCGCCAGGGCGATGTAGTGATCGGTCGTCACGATTCCTCCCCGGGGATTTCCTCGATCGTCTGACCGACCTCGTCGACGACGACGCTGGTTCCAGCGGCCACGTCCTCGACCTCGGTGACGTCGATCCGGTCCACCTCGCTGTGCCGCAGTGCCATAGGCCGAGGCACCGAGAGTTCGGAGGCGGAACCGTCGGGCAGCAGGGCGGGGGTGTCCACGGCGTTGTGCCGGGCGTAGACACCGGGTGGCGGCAGCGGGCTCGGGTGGTCGCTGCGGAAGCGCGCCGTCGAGAGGTCACGTTGGCTGGGAAGCGGTGTGTGGTGTTCGCGGTGGGTCAGGATCATCGCGCCCAGCGCAGCGGTGATGAGCAGCGCCGAGGTGACCTCGAACGCGAACACGTACTTGGTGAACAGCAGTTCGGCGATGCCCTGCACGTTGCCACCGCGGGCGGCGTTCGCCTCGGCCAGGGAGCCGGCCGGCATGCCGGAGGTGCCGTTGCCGAGCAGGCCGATCAGCAGGATGCCGAAGCCGAGACCGAACAGGATCGCCGCGGCCCGCTGCCCCTTCAC
This sequence comes from Candidatus Nanopelagicales bacterium, assembly GCA_037045455.1. Lineage (GTDB taxonomy): Bacteria > Actinomycetota > Actinomycetes > S36-B12 > UBA10799 > JADKAV01. The sequence continues at coordinate 29,794 of JBAOIN010000010.1, forward strand.
GGTCTCGATCAACGAGTCCGAGGAGTCCACGCCGACCACCATCAGCACGAACAGGAACAGCATCATGATGGCGCCGGTGTAGACGATCACCTGCACCATTCCCAGGAACGGCGCCGAGAGGCTGACGTACAGGACGGCCAGGTTGATCATCGTCATGGCCAGGAACAGCGCACTGTGGACGGCCTTGCGGGAGAACAGCATCCCGAGCGCGCCGAGCACGGCCAGCGCGCCGCAGATCCAGAACACCGCCGCCTCCCCGGTGTTCTGTGCGGCCAGCGTTGCGGTCACGTGGCGCTCCCTTCGACCGCGTCCTTCAGCGGTTCACCGGACCCGGTGACCCGCCCCTCGTAGTAGTCCTTCTCGGTCGCGCCGTCGACCATGTCGTGCGGCGGGGCGATCATGCCGGGCTGCAAGGGCGCGAGCAGATCCTGCTTCTCGTAGATCAGCCGCTGCCGGTCGTCGTCGGCGAGTTCGAACTCGTGGATCATCGTGAGCGCCCGGGTCGGGCAGGCCTCGATGCACAGCCCGCAGCCGATGCAGCGCAGGTAGTTGATCTGGTAGACCCGGCCGTACCGCTCCCCCGGCGAGAAGCGGCCCTCGGCGGTGTTGTCCGCGCCCTGCACGAAGATCGCGTCGGCCGGGCAGGCCCATGCGCACAACTCGCAGCCGATGCACTTCTCCAGGCCGTCGGGGTGGCGGTTGAGCTGGTGCCGGCCGTGGTAGCGCGGCTTCGGCGGGACCTTCTCCTCCGGGTACTGCTCGGTGCACCTTCTTGCGGAACATCGTCGCGAAGGTGGTCGAGAACCCCTTCACGACGGGTGCGATCTCAGGCATCGCGCGGCTCCTGTTCCACTGCAGGAACCGTGATCGGTTCCAGCAGTTCCTGACCGGGCATCGGGGGCACCGGGTGGCCGCCGGCGAACGGGTCGACGGATTGCGGCGAAGCTGGCCTCCGCCGCCTCCTGGGCTTCTGCCCGGCGGTCGCGCCGGATTTGCGCCGCGTAGGACGCGACGATCAGCAGCAGCACCGCGAACGACACCGCCACCAGCACCTTCATGACGTCGTTGCCCTCCGGACCGAGGTTGTAGCGGGCGATGGCCACGACGATGATCCAGGCCAGCGACACCGGGATCAGCACCTTCCAGCCGAAGCGCATGAACTGGTCGTAGCGCAGCCGCGGCAGGGTGCCGCGCAGCCAGATGAAGACGAAGATGAACACGAACACCTTCATCAGGAACCACAGCATCGGCCACCAGCCCGCTGTTGGCGCCCTCCCAGATCGAGATCGGCCACGGCGCCCGCCAACCGCCCAGGAACAGCGTGGTGGCCAGCGCGGAGACGGTGACCATGTTGATGTACTCGGCCAGGAAGAACATCGCGAACTTCAGCGACGAGTACTCGGTGTGGAAGCCGCCGACGAGTTCGCCCTCGGCCTCGGGCAGGTCGAACGGCGCCCGGTTGGTCTCACCCACCATCGGCGGTCGTGTAGATCATGAACGAGGGCAGCAGCAGCAGAATGAACCACAGCTTCTGCTGCGCACCCACGATCTCCGAGGTGCGACATGCTGCCCGCGTAGAGGAAGACCGCCGACGAATGACAGGCTCATCGCGATTTCGTAGGAGATCATCTGCGCGGTGGAACGCAGGCCGCCCAGCAGCGGGTAGGTGGAGCCGGACGCCCAGCCCGCCAGCACGATGCCGTAGATGCCGATGCTGGCGATCGGCCAGGACGTACAGGACGCTGACCGGGAAGTCGGTCAGCTGCAGCATCGTCGTCTGCCCGAAGATCGACACCTCCGGGCCGAGCGGGATGACCGCCCACGTGAGGAACGCGGGGACGGCGGACAGGATCGGGGCCAGGATGTAGACCCCGAGTTCCACCTTGCGCGGGATGATCTCCTCTTTGAGCGCGAGCTTGATGCCGTCCATCAGGGACTGCAGCAGGCCGAACGGTCCGGCCCGGTTGGGCCCGATCCGGCTCTGCATGAAGGACACCACGCGCCGCTCCCACCAGATCGTGAACAGCACGATCAGCACGAGCAGGACGAAGACGCCGAGCACCTTGAGGCAGATCAGCCAGAAGGGATCGCTGCCGAAACCGGCCACGTTCATGACGTCCTCCCGACACTCACCCGCACGGTATCGCCGCTGGTCACACCGAGTTCGGCCAGGACGTTGGTTCCGGAGTTGGCCGGCACCCACACCACGCCGGTCGGCATGTCGGTGAGCAGTGCCGGCAGCGTCAGCGTCCCGATCGCCGCCGGTCAGCGTCACGTCGTCGCCGTCGGCGATGCCGAGGTCGGCCGCGTTGGTCGGGCTGATCCGCAGAACCGCCGGGCGCGCGGTGGCGGCCAGGTACGGCTCACCGGCCTGCATCGCGCCCGTCGTCGACGAGCTGGTGCCAGGTGGCCAGGATCGCCTCGCCGGGGCCCAGTTTCTTGGGATCGGGCACCCGAGGTTCGGCAACGGCCGAGACCGCGCTCTTGGCGGGCTGAGACTCAAGTTCCGCCCGCAAGGCACCCGGATCGGCGGGCCCGAAGTCCTCGAGCATCTCGTCGGCGATCGCGGCCAGCACCCGGGCGTCGGACAGGATCAGCGACTGCCGGAACACCTGCGGGAACGTCCGCCGGCGGCCCTCCCAGTTGACGAACGAACCCGCCTTCTCCGTCACCGCCGCGACCGGGAACACGATGTCGGCGGCCTCGGTCGCAGCGTTGTGATGGGTGGCCAGCGCGACCACGCACGGCACCTGCGCGAAGCCCTCGACCAGCGCTGCGCCGTTCGGCACGTCGGCGGGGTCGAATCCGGCCACCACCAGCGCCCGGTAGGGCGGCTCGGGCTCTTCGTCCGGCTCACCCTCAGCGGGGTTTGTGACTGAGAGACCAGTTTCTGGTCTCTGCGTCACAAAGCCCTCGGCATTTCCGGCCTCGGCCAGTTTGGCGATGACGTCGCGGAAGCCGTTACCCAGCAGACCCGCGTCCAACGCGCCCCGCTCCCCGGCCCGCCGCGGCACCCACGCCAGCTTGGCGCCGGTTTCCGCTGCAGTGGCGGCAACCCACGAGAGCAAGCCCGGAGAGGTGGCAGCACGCTCCCCCACCAGAATCACAGCACCCGGCTGGCGCAGGGGCCTCGAGGTTGCCGGTCAGCGCCTGGATCTCCTGGCCCGGGCCGGCCGCGTAGACCGTGGCATTGAGCTTGGTCAGACCGGGGCTGGCCCACGGCGCCACCGCGTAGCACCTTGGTGGAGCCCTTGGTGACGGCCTTGCGCAGCCGCAGGAACACGATCGGCGACTCGTCCTCGGGCTCGAAGGCCACGAGCAGCACTGCCGGAGCGACGTCGAGGTCGGCGTACGGTCGCGCTCGGGCCTGTGCGGCGGCCAGGAACGCGTGCCTCCTCGTCGGAACTGCGGACGGGCACGGAAGTCAACGTCTTCGGTTTCCAGCAACCTGGCCAGCTTGGCGTAGGCGAAAGCGTCCTCGGACGTGAGCCGGCCGCCGACCAGGACGGCCGCGCTGCCCTTGGCCGCCGACAGCCCTTCGGCCGCCAGGCTCAGCGCCTCGGGCCAGGAGGCCGTGCGCAACTCACCGTTCTCGCGGACCAGCGGGTGGGTGATGCGGTCCTCGGTCAGGTACGGGAACGCGAACCGGCCCTTGTCGCAGTTCCACTCCTCGTTGACGTCCATGTCGGCACCCGCCAGCCGGCGCTGCACCTCGCCGCGCCGGATGTCGGTCCGCAAGGCGCACCCGCTGGCGCAGTGCTCGCAGATCGTCGGGCACGGACACCAGGTCGAACGGCCGCGCCCGGAACCGGTAGCGGGCGTTGGTGAGCGCACCCACCGGGCAGATCTGCACCGTGTTGCCGGAGAAGTAGGAGTCGAACGGCTGGTCCTCGCTGATTCCCACCTGCTGCTGCGCGCCGCGCTCAAGCAGGTCGATGAACGCGTCACCGGCGATCTCGTCGGCGAAGCGGGTGCACCGGGCACAGGACACGCAGCGCTCGCGGTCCAGCAGGATCTGGGCGCTGACGTTGATGGGCTTGGGGAAAGCGCGCTTCGGGCCGTCGAAGCGCGACTCCGAACGGCCGGCGGACATCGCCTGGTTCTGCAGCGGGCACTCGCCGCCCTTGTCGCAGACGGGGCAGTCCAGCGGGTGGTTGAGGAGCAGGAACTCCATCACCCCTTCTTGGGCGTCCCGGGCGACCGTGGAGGTGCGCTGGGTGTGCACGACCATGTTGTCGCGCGACCGGGATCGCGCAGGCGGGCTGCGGCTTGGGCTGGCCGTCGATCTCGACCAGGCACATGCGGCAGGCGGCGACCGGGTCCAGCAGCGGATGGTCGCAGAACCGCGGCACCTCGATGCCGAGTTGCTCGGCAGCGCGGATGATCAGCGTGCCCTTCTCGGCGGTCATCGAGACACCGTCGATGGAAAACGCGACGTGGCCCTCCGGAACGGTCATCTCGTTGCTGCTCGGTTCGGTGACGGTCATGCTTTCACCTCGCTGAAGACCGTGCTGGCGGCCGGATCGAACATTGCCGCACTCGGCGTGTTGCGTGCCGGCCTCGAACTCGTCGGCGAAGTACTTCATCGCGGCCGGGAACGGCGTAGCCGCGGCATCCCCGAGCGCGCAGAAGGAGCGGCCGAGGATCTGCCCGCAGACGTTGTTGAGCACCGTCAGCTGCTCGCTGCGCCCGGTGCCCTGGTTGAAGCGGTGGACGAGATCGTGCAGGAACCAGTTGCCCTCGCGGCACGGCGTGCACTTGCCGCACGACTCGTGCTTGTAGAAGTCCAGCCAGCCAGTGACGGCGCGCACCACCGACGTGGTCTCGTCGTACATCATCGGCGTGCCGGTACCGAGCATGGAACCGGCCTCGGCGATCGCCTCGTAGGTCAGGGGCAGGTCGAGGTGTGCTGGTGTCAGCATCGGCACCGAGGACCCCCCGGGCAGCCAGAACTTCAGTTCGTGGCCCTCCCGGATGCCGCCGGCATACTCCAGCAACTCGGCCATCGTGATGCCCAGCGGCGCCTCGTAGATGCCAGGCCGGGCAACGTGCCCGCTGACCGCGAAGACCTTGAACCCGGGCGACTTCTCAGTACCGAACGAGCGGAACCAGTCGACGCCGTTGTTGAGGATGTAGGGGATGTTCGTGATCGTCTCGACGTTGTTCACCACGGTCGGGCTGGCGTACAGGCCGGCGACCGCCGGGAACGGGGGCTTGAGGCGGGGTTGCCCGCGGCGGCCCTCCAGGGAGTCCAGCAGCGCCGTCTCCTCGCCGCAGATGTAGGCGCCGGCACCGGAGTGGATGACCACGTCGAGGTCGAAGCCGGAGCCCAGGATGTTCTTACCGATGTAACCTGCTGCCTTCGCCTCCCGCACAGCCGCGTGCATGCGCCGGATGACGTGGGGCACCTCACCGCGGATGTAGACGAACGCGTGGTCGGCCCGGATGGCGAACGAGGTGATGATGATGCCCTCGATCAGCGCCTGCGGGTTCGCCAGCATGATCGGGATGTCCTTGCAGGCACCCGGCTCGGACTCGTCGGCATTGACCACCAGGTAGTGCGGCTTGCCGTCGCCCTGCGGGACGAAACTCCACTTCAGCCCGGTCGGGAAGCCCGCACCCCCGCGGCCGCGGAGGCCGGAGTGCTTGACAGTGCCGATGACTGCGTCTGGGCCCATCTCCAGCGCTTTCGGCAGCGCGCTGTACCCGCCGTTGCGGCGGTAGCCATCCAGCGTGAATGAGTCGGCGTCGTCCCAGTGGGCCGTGATGACCGGTGTCAAACCCATCAGATGACCTCGCCTTCCGGGGCCTTCATGTCGTGCTCACGGGCGTAGCGCAGACCGGCCAGCATCAGGTCGTCGGTGGCCGGGACGGAGCCGAGGCCGTCGTCGTCGATGCCGGACAACGTCCGTTCGGTCGCCTTGAAGTCGCGAATCACGGGGCCTCGCGTGCTCTTCACCTCGCGACCGGCCCGCAGGTCCTCGACCAGCTGCCGGGCCGAGGACGGCGTCATCCTGTCCATGAACTCCCAGTTCGCGGTCATCACCGGTGCATGCGTACAGGCGGCCTGACACTCGATCCGCTCCAGCGAGATCTTGCCGTCGGGGGTGACCTCGTCGTGGCCGACGCCGAGGTCCTCGCTGAGCGTCTCCCAGATGGCGTCGCCGCCGAGCAGGCCGCAGCCGGGGTTGATGCACACGCCGATGTGGTACTCCCCAGCGGGCTCCTCCCGGTACATCGTGTAGAACGTCGCAACCGCCTTCACCTCGGCGGTGGTCAACCCCAGCACCTCGGCGCACATGATGATGCCGTCGCCGGTGACGTAGCCCTCCTCGGCTTGCACAAGATGCAGCATCGGCAGCAAGGCGCTTCGTGCCTGCGGGTACCGGTTGGCGAGGTCCACCATCTCGGCACGGGTCATCTCGGTCAGGGCCATCAGCGATCCACTCCACCCATGACGGGGTCGATACTGGCCACCGCCGCGACGACGTCGGCGACCTGGCCGCCCTCGCTCATCGCGGGCACGGCCTGCAGGTTGTTGAACGACGGGTCCCGGAAGTGGACCCGATAGGGCCGGGTGCTGCCGTCCGACACGACGTGCACGCCGAGCTCCCCGCGTGGCGCTTCGATCGCCACGTACGCCTGGCCAGCGGGGACCCGGAAGCCCTCAGTGACGAGCTTGAAATGATGGATCAGGGCTTCCATCGACTGCCCCATGATGTGCCGGATGTGGTCCAGGGAGTTGCCCTGACCGTCCGAGCCGATCGACAGCTGCGCTGGCCAGGCGATCTTCTTGTCGGCGACCATCACTGGACCCGGCTGCAAGCGATCCAGGCACTGCTCGATGATGTCCAGGCTCTGGTTCATCTCCGCAAGGCGAATCAGGAACCGGCCGTAGGCGTCGCAACTGGTCTGGGTGGGGACCTCGAACTCGTAGGTCTCGTAACCGCAGTAGGGCTGCATCTTGCGCAGGTCCCAGGGGTAGCCGGTCGCACGCAGCACCGGTCCGGTCATGCCTAGCGCCATGCAGCCGGTCAGATCCAGGTATCCGACGTTCTCGGTGCGGGAGGTCCAGATCGAGTTGTCGACCAGCAGGTTCGCGGTGTCGGGCAGCCGCTTGCGCAGGTAGGCGACAGTGTCGGCGACCAGCTTCTCCGCCCCGTCGGGCAAGTCCTGCGCGACGCCGCCGGGCCGCACGAATGCGTGGTTCATCCGCAGGCCGGTGATGGTCTCCATGCAGTCCAGGACGAACTCCCGCTCGCGGAAGCCGAACGTCATGGCCGTAAGCGCCCCGAGCTCCATACCGCCGGTAGCCAGACAGACCAGGTGCGAGGAGATCCGGTTGAGCTCCATGAGCATGACGCGGATGACGGTGGCCCGTTCCGGTACCTCGTCGGTGATCCCGAGCAGCTTCTCGACACCCAGGCAGTACGCAGTCTCGTTGAAGATCGGCGCGAGGTAGTCCATCCGCGTGACGTAGGTGACACCCTGCGTCCAGGTGCGGAACTCCATGTTCTTCTCGATGCCGGTGTGCAGGTAGCCGATGCCCGACCGCGCCTCGGTGACGTTCTCTCCATCGAGTTCCAGGATCAGCCGCAGCACACCGTGCGTGGACGGGTGCTGCGGACCCATGTTGACCACGACCCGCTGCTCGACGCCCTCGTCGCCGCGGACCTGGTCCCAGTCCCCGCCGCTGACGGTGAAGACCTTGCCCTCTGTCGTGTCGTAGGAGCCCGCCTCATCAGCGGTCTCGAAGATGACGTCCTCGCTCACTTGTACTCCCGGCGGTCGTCCGGAGGCGGCACGGTCGCGCCCTTGTACTCCACGGGAATGCCGCCCAGCGGGTAGTCCTTGCGCTGCGGGTGGCCGACCCAGTCGTCGGGCATCTCGATGCGGGTCAGAGCCGGATGCCCGTCGAAGATCACCCCGAAGAAGTCGAACGTCTCTCGCTCGTGCCAGTTGTTCCCCGGGTAGACGCTCACCACCGACGGGATATGCGGATCGGCGTCCGGGCAGGTCGTGATGACCGACAGCCGGCGGTTGTGGGTCATCGACAGCAGCGGGTAGTGGACCTGCAGCTCGCGGCCGGTGTCGTCGGGCCAGTGCATCCCGCTGGCACCCAGGCACATCTCGAAGCGCAGGTCGGGATGGTCGCGCAGGGTCTGCATGACTGCCGGCAGGTGCTCCCGGGCGACCTCGAGCGTGAGCTGGTCCTGCGCCAGGATCACCTTCTGAACGGCGGGGCCAAAGTTGTCGCCGAGGCTGGCGGCCAGGGTGTCGACCGCGTCGTCATACCAGCCTCCGTACGGGCGGGTCGCGGCCGGGGGGGCCAGCGTCCGGCGCACCAGACCGCCGTAACCGCTGACGTCCGGGGTGCCCTCAACGCCGAACGCGCCGCGGCTCTCGGAGAGCACCTCCAGGGTCTCGGTCCCAGCCGGGACCACCTCCGGGTTCTCGGTCACCTCATCAGGCCTTTCATCTGCTCGCTGGGCAGCGCCGCCATGGCCTGCTCCTCCAGCGTCGCGACCTCGACCTCGCGGTGGGCGCCGAGCTTCTTGTGCTGGGCCTTGTCGTGGATCTTCAGGATCGCGTCGATCAGCATCTCCGGCCGCGGCGGGCAGCCGGGCAGGTACATGTCCACCGGGACGATGTGGTCCACGCCCTGCACGATCGCGTAGTTGTTGAACATGCCACCGCTGGAGGCACACACACCCATCGCGAGCACCCACTTGGGGTTGGGCATCTGGTCGTAGATCTGCCGGACGACCGGGGCCATCTTCTGGCTCACCCGGCCGGCGACGATCATCAGGTCGGCCTGCCGCGGCGAGGCGCGGAAGACCTCCATGCCGAAGCGGGCGAGGTCGTAACGGGGCGCCCCGGTCGCCATCATCTCGATGGCACAACACGCCAGCCCGAACGTCGCCGGCCACATGGAGTTGCGCCGGGCGTACCCGGCCAGGCCCTCGACCGTGGTCAGCAGAATCCCGGACGGGAGCTTCTCTTCAAGACCCATCAGTCCCACTCCAAACCGCGGCGGCGCCAGACGTAGGCATACACGACCAGCAGTGTCACGATGAACAGCAACATCTCGATCACGCCGAACAGGGCCAGCTGGTCGAACGCCACCGCCCACGGATAGAGGAACACGATCTCGATGTCGAAGATGATGAACAGCATGGCGGTGAGGTAGTACTTCACCGGGAACTTGCCGCGGCCGATCGGCTGCGGAGTGGGCTCGATGCCGCACTCGTAGGCGTCCACTTTGGCGCGGTTGTAGCGCTTGGGCCCCGTGATGCTGGCGACCCCGACGCTGAAGGCCGCGAAGGCGAAGGCCAGCAGTCCGAGGATCAGGATGGGAAGGTACACGTTGCCCATCGCTATCCACTCCTTCCGATCGGCTCAATCCTATGGGGCGGTGCTGGACGACTGCCCAGCGAGGCAGGCGCCATGCCGAGCGGGCTGCGATGGACCGGTCGCGACCGGCCATCTCAGGCCTGATTTGGTCGTCGCAAGGTCCCCGCCGGCGCATTGTTGTGGGGTGTCCATTGACCCTTCTCCGTGCCGGCCGATCGGTGAGCATTCCGGGCATCCGTGAGCCCCGCGGGCGGGGTTTGGGCGTCCGGCGTGCTCACCGATGCCCAGAGTGCTCACCGATTCCAGCTTCACGATCCGGGTAGACGGCCGAGCCGTTTGATAGACAACGGCGCAATCTCACAAGCGCGGCCCGAACGGGCGGGCACGGCCGTGGCACCTGGTCAGGCGCTCGGGGCGATCCTGGACAGGGCGTTGATGACCCGGTCGCTGGCATCGCCACCACGCGGGTCAGTGAGGTTGGCCAGCAGCTTGAGTGTGAAGCGCATCAGCCGCTTGCGGGGCAGCCCGTACTTCGTGGCCAGCCGCATGACCTCCGGGTGACCGATCAGTCCGACGAAGTACCGGCCCAGCGTGTAGTAGCCGCCGTAGGTGTCCTGCAGCGCCTTCTGGTAGCCGTAAAGCACCTGCTCGCGGCTGGCCGGGGTCGGCCGGGCCAGCGCCTGGGCGATGAACTCGCTGGCAAGCGCCCCGGACTCCATCGCGTACGCGATGCCCTCGCCGTTGAACGGGTTGACCATGCCGCCGGAGTCCCCCACGAGCAGCAGTCCGCGGCCGTAGTGCGGCTGCCGGTTGAAGCCCATCGGCAGTGCCGCGCCGCGCACAGGTTGGGTCATGTTCTCGGTCCGGAAACCCCACTGCTCTGGAGTCTGGTCCAACCAACGGGTCAGCAGGTCTTTGTAGTCGACGTTCTGGAATGCGTCGGAGGTGTTGAGGATGCCCAAGCCGACGTTGACCGTCCCGTCTCCGACGCCGAAGATCCAGCCGTAGCCGGGCAGCAACTTGTCGCCGTCCCACAACTCCAGCCAGGACTCCAGCCAGTCGTCGTTCGTGCGCGGGCTGCGGTAGTAGGTGCGCACGGCCACCCCCATCGGGCGGTCGTCGCGTTTCGTACGGCCCATGGCCAGGGCGAGCCGGCTGCTGTTGCCGTCCGCGGCCACGACCAGCGGCGCCAGGTAGCGGTACTCGGGTCCGACCTTGCGCCCCTTCTCGTCGGTCGCGCGCGCGGTCACCCCGATCAGTTCGCCAGTCCGCTCGTCGAACAGCGGACCGGTGACGTGGGTCTGCTCCTGCAGGTCGGCACCGGCCTTCGCGGCCTGCCGGGCGAGCACCTCGTCGAAGTGAGAACGGGGGTCCACAAGGCTGTAGTTGGGGAAACTACTCAGTTCCGGCCACGGGAGTTCGAGGGTGTGGCCGCCGCCGACTATGCGCAAGCCCTTGGAGTGCAACCAACCGGCCTGCTCGCTGGTGTCGATACCCATAGCGATCATTTGCTTGACCGCCCGCGGCGTCAGCCCGTCGCCGCAGACCTTGTCGCGCGGAAACGCCGTCTTCTCCAGCAGGGCGACCGACAGTCCGGATTGGGCCAGGTGGTAGGCCGTGGTCGAGCCCGCCGGGCCCGCACCGACGACGATGACGTCGGCATGACGGTCGGTACTTGGGAAGCCGTGCACGACCCGATTCTAGGTGGTGGCGGTTTGACCCGCAGACGCGTGTGGTGCTGCCGACGTCCCGTCGCGATTTGTCGCGTTGTTGCCCCGGCTGTTGCGTTGTCGTCACGACACGCCGAGGTTTGCGACGACAACGCAACAAAACTGCTGCCGGATCGGGGCCTACGCGGCCGGTGACTCCGAGGCGGCTGCGGCATCACCGCTGACCTGGAACGAGTTCACCATTTGCTCGAACGTCGGCTGCAACTCCGACCACCGGTCGGTGGCCCCTTGGGTCAGCAACTGGAACTCCAGATCCCCGTCGAACAGGAAGTACAACGTGGAGGTCATCGGCGTGCCCTCGACGGTGAACGTCGCGTCGGCCTGATAGCCCTTGAGGCCGTTGACCTCGGTGCTGACCAGTTCGGAGATCTGCATGTCCTGGCTGGACTGCTCCAACTGCGGGATGACGTTCTGCTCGAGTTCCGTGGCTACCTGGTCGAGGTTCTCGTCGGTGATCTCGGTGTTCAGCTGATAGGTGTTCACCACGAACGCGTCACGGTACTGCCCGCCCACCTGCGTGCCTTCAGTGTCGAAGACCGCGACCGTGTCCGCGGACGAGGCGCTGCTCTGGGCGTCCCAGGTCGTGTCGCTCTTCTCCTCGAATGGCGGGGCGTACTGGAAACTGAATCCGTACTGGTCACTGGTGTACGTCGTGGCGTTGGCGGGCGCGGACTGCTGTGCCGAAGCGTTGGCACTGCTGTCGCTGGTCGCCTCACCCCCGGACGAACAGCCGCCGAGCCCGATCACCAATGCCAGTCCTGCAATTGCGATTGCACGCATGTAAGCCTCCAGAGTTTTGTTCAGGCTAGCGCCCGATGCAAGGCGACGATGCCTCCAGAAAGGTTGCGCCACGCAACACGTTTCCAACCAGCGTCGCCGATCATGCGGGCCAGACCGGCCTGGTCGGGCCAGGCGGCGATGGATTCAGCGAGGTACTCGTAGGCGCTGGCGTTGCTGGAGACCCGCGCAGCGATGGCCGGCAGCGCTTTCATCAGGTACTCCTGGTAGATCGTCCGGAACGGCGGCCAGGTCGGCGAGGAGAACTCGCAGACCACCAAGATCCCGCCCGGGCGGGTCACCCGCCGCATCTCGCGCAGGCCGGCAGCGGGGTCGTGGATGTTGCGCAGGCCGAACGAGATCGTGGCCGCGTCGAAGCTGGCGTCGGCGAATGGCAGGGCCATCCCATCACCCGCAACGAACGGCAAGTGGGGCAGACGCTGGCGACCGACCTGCAGCATCCCGAGCGAGAAGTCGCACGGCACTACCTGCGCCCCGCGGGCGGCGAACGCGTCGCTGCTGGTGCCCGGTTCCCGCCGCGAGATCGAGTACTCGCATGCCAGGCTCCACACCGAGCGCATCGGCCACCAACCGCCGCCAGGTCCGGGTCCGGCCCAGCGCGAGCACGTCGTTGGTGAGGTCGTACCGGGACGCGACCCGGTCGAACATCGCGGCCACCTCGGGCGGCTGCTTGTCCAAATCGGCTCGGCTCACGCTGGACAGTGTGACATCACCGGACTGACCGGCCAGCCCCGGGGTTTTGTCGTGCAGTTGCCCACGCCGTCGTGACGTAGCCGCGACCCGCCGGATGAGGGTGGAGCTGTTTGGAGCCAAACGTGACGTCGGGACGTGACGCAGATCGCGGAACGTGATCGCTCGTGGTTCCTTAAGGCAGCAGAACCCGCACGGGCGCAGTGGCGCCGCTCGCCCTACCCTGAACAGGTGACAGGACAGCCACCGGTGGTGACGACGCGCTTCGTCGAGCCCGCCGATCTGCTGGACCTCATTCCTCCCAAGGTCGCCCCGCTCACCTGGATCCACGAGGGTGAGGGACTGGTCGGCTGGGACGTGGCCGCCACCACGACTGTGCGCGGGCCGGAGCGGTTCGCGCGGGCACAACGCTGGTGGGCCCGGTTCTGCGAGGCCGCCCAGATCGACGACGAGGTCATGGCGCCCGGAACGGGACCGGTGGCGTTCGCTTCGTTCGCGTTCGACGCCGATGCCGAATCCGTGGTCACGATCCCTGGGACGATCGTCGGACAGCGAGACGGCAAGGCCTGGATCACGAAGATCACCCCGAGCCAGCCGATGCCGCAGCTTGCGTCCCAGTCGAGTCAAGTGCCGGTCGCCCAGCGCGAACACTACGAGCGGTTGGTCGCCGACGCGGTCCGAGAGATCACCGCCGGGCTGTTCGACAAGGTCGTCCTGGCCCGGGGTGAACGCGTCGCCGGCGAGGTCGATGTGCATCGCACGCTTGCGCCGGCTGGCCGATCGCTATAGCGATTGTTGGACGTTCAGCGTGCATGGACTGGTCGGCGCCACCCCGGAGCTGCTCGTGCAACGCACCGGCGAGCAGGTCATGTCGCGGGTGCTGGCTGGCACGGTCCCGCGGTCCAGCGACGAGGCCGAGAGCGGCGAACTGGCCAGCGGCATGGTCGCCTCGCAGAAGGCCCGCGAGGAGCATGCCTATGCCGTCATGTCCGTCGCACAGGCACTCGGCACGCATTGCACGGATCTCTTCGTCCCGAACGAACCCCGGGTGCTGCGGCTGGCCAACGTGCAGCACCTGGCCACCGATGTTCACGCGATGCTGGTCGACGACACCTCGGTCGTGGCCATCGCCGGCGCGTTGCATCCCACTGCGGCCGTCTGCGGCACTCCCACCGAGCGCGCGCTGCAGTACATCCTGAGCCGCGAGGGTTTGGCGCGCGGCCGCTACGCCGGTCCGGTCGGATGGTTCGACGCCAATGGCGACGGTGAGTTCGGGATCGCATTGCGGTGCGGGCAACTCACCGACGGCGCGATCGATCTGTTCGCGGGCTGCGGCATCGTGGCCGGTTCGGATCCCGCCTCCGAATTCGAGGAGTCCCAGTCCAAACTGGCCGCGATGCGCTGGGCGCTCGGGGATTGAGTTCACCGTTTGGTGGAAACCGCACCCTTCCGAACGGTGCAGGATTGTCCAAACGGTGAAGCGAGCCTAATTAAGCGTTTGCAAGTGGGGCCTGCTCAGCCCACCCGATTCAACAACCCGAGATCCCCTTCGGACTCCTCCAACTGCAACGTTCCGCGCTTCAGGTCGAACGTGACGCCACTGATAAATCCGGGCGGCATCACGCTGTGCTGGCTGTTGACGGCGCGGTAGGAGAACACGTCCCCGCTCCAATGCCGCAGCGGCAGCACCAACCCGTGCTTCTCCGGTCCCAGGTGCAGCACGAGACGCTTGCCCTGCGTACTCACCTTCGCCGTGCCCGTGTAGTCGTTGCGGTAGCTACCCACGTACCGGCTGAGCGCCGCCGCGGGCTTCGGGTTGGCAGGGCGGGGCTTGCCATTGACAGTGCGGTTGGGCGTGGTGAACGGCGCGAAGGCCGGCTTGAATACCGCGAGCCAGTCCTTGGTCACCGCGCCGGTCTCGGCGACGTCCGCGAACGACTCGACGATGGCCTCCGGCACGCCGATCGGCCAACCGTTGGTCAGGACGACCAAGCCGAGGTCCAGATCGGGGATCATCATGATCCGGGTGGCCGCGCCCGCCGAGAACGCGCCGGAGTGCGTCCAGCGCACGCGGCCGGTGGCGTCAGTGCCCGTATCGATGCCGAGTGCGTACCCGGAGACCTTCGTCGCGTCGTCGGCAGCCGCCGACGTCCGGATCTGCAAAGAGCGGGCCTCCCGCAGCGGGCCGGCCTTCACGACCCGCTTGCCGTCGAACTTCCCGGTCGCCAGTTCCATCCGCAGCCACTTCGCCATGTCCAGCACAGTGCTGCTGGCACCTCCGGCCGGCGCCTGGGCGTCCGGTTCGCGCTCCGAGGTGATCCACGTGCCACTGCCGCTCTGTTGGTGCAAAGTGGCCCGGTTCTTGCGGGCCACATAGTCCTTGTGCCGGTAGGACGTGTGCTTCATCCCCAGCGGGTTGAAGATCATCTTGTCGGCCAGCTTCTCCCATGTCGTTCCCGCTGCTTCGGCAGCCGCCTCGCCGCCGGTCGTCAGCCCGAAGTTGCTATAGGAGTAGCTGATCCGGAACGGCGACAGCGGGGCGTAGCGCAGCCGCTTGATGATCGTGTTGCGGGAGAAGCCATAGGACTCCAGTTCATTGCCGACCAGTCCGGGCAAGCCGCTGCGGTGGGAGTACATGTCGGCGACCGTTGCCTTGCGGGTCACATACCGGTCGGAGAGTTTGAAGTCGGGCAGGAACTTGCGGACCGGGTCCTCCCACTTCAGCTTCCCCTTGCCCACGGCAGCCGCAACGACAGCCGCACCCAGCGGTTTGGACACCGATGCGAGCTGGAACACCGTGTCGGTCGTGACGGGCTCCTTGGTCGTGACGCTGCGCACGCCGAAGCCGTGGCTGTAGACAACCTTGTCGTTGTGCACGACTGCGACGGCGATCCCGGGCACGCCAGTGCGCTGCTGCATCTGCTCGACGATGCCCGGCAGCGCGTCGATGGCTTCGTCGATGTGGCTGTCCGCCGCCTGCGCAGGCGGCGCGATCAGCAGACCTCCCAGGACACCCGCCGACAGACCCAAGGAGATAGTTGAACGCAGCATTTTCGTACCCTGCCATGAGAACGATCACTTGACCAGCCTTTGACGCAGACCCGTTGCCTGTGCCGGACAGGCGTCAGCGCAGCGCCGCGCGAACCTGCCTGTGCAGTTCCACCTCGCGTCCACGATCGACAGGACCCACCACCACCGCCCTGATCCCCGAACCAGGCAGCGCCTGCCGCAGACTATCGTGAACCGGCACGCCATGAGCGGCGAGCAATGCCCGCAGGTCGGTACCGGTAGGCGTGCCGAACACCCGCTCGTAGACGTCGGCGAACGCCGGAGCCGCCTGTTCCAACGACCCGAAGATGCCACCGCCGTTGTTGTCGACCACCACGAGGACCAGGTCAGGCACAGGTTCGTCGGGGCCGATCACCAGTCCGTTCTGGTCGTGCAACAGGGCCAGATCGCCGAGCAGCGCGAAAGCCAGGCCGCCGCCGACGCTCTGATGCGACAGCGCTGCGCCGATTGCCGTGGACACCAGCCCGTCGATGCCATTCACACCCCGATTGGCCAGGACTCGTGGCGGATCGGGCCGGACGGACGCCACAGCCTCCAGATCGCGAATGCTGCGGGAGGACGCGACGAAGACGAGGTCCTCGGTGCCGGCGGCCTGCCAGACATCATGCGCCACGTGCAGTCCGGTCGGGGCGGGGTCGGAGGCCAGCACTTTCTCCACTGCGCGCTGGGCGGCAGCATCCGACATCAGCCAGCTGTCCAGCCAGTCGCTGGCTTCCGGGACTTCGGCGGACTCGGGCGGCGCCGGCACGGAACCCAGCACCGCCCCGGCGGTCCGGGTGGGGTCCGGCCAGGAACCGGTGCGCTGGGTCTCGGCGTGCAGGTGCACCGGCGCGCTGCGGACAGCCGCGAGCACACCGCGGCTCAACCCGATCTTGCCGATCGTGACGACGACCTCGGGAGTGTGCGCGTCGAGGAAGGCAGGGTCACCGGCCAGCAGCGTGAAGTGCGCCAGCGTGTATTTGCCGGAGCGGGCGTTGCCCGAAGGCTCGCTGTGCAGCGGCCATCCGCATGCCTCGGACAGTTCCACGGCCGCTGCGGCGTCGTCCGGATCGTCGATGTCGCCGACGATGACCAGACCACGGCTCGGCAGCGGACCATAGGCCAGGTCCTCCAGGATCTCGTCAATGGGTTCCTGGACAGTGAGCATAAGCCGGCGCTCCAGCGTCCAGGCACGCATGACCTGCAAGGTCTCGCCGGTCTCGTCGACGAAGGGCTCGCTGTCATGGCCGTCCAGCGGTTCGATCCACGTGTCGTCGCCGTCCGGCACCAGCGGCTCCCGGAAGCCGATGTTGAGATGCACCGGACCGCGCTGCCACGGATGGTTCGCGATGACGAACGCCCGGGCCACGGTACTGCGCCAGTACGCGACCTGCCCCAGCCCGCCGTGCGGCGCCTCCATGTCGACGGACCATCGCACGACGCCGTCGAAGATGCGGACCTGGTCGATGGTCTGGTTGGCCCCCGTCTCGCGCAGTTCGGCGGGCCGGTCAGCCGTGATGACCAGCAGCGGCAGCGCACTGTGAAACGCCTCCTGCACGGCCGGCGCGAGGTTGGCCACCGCGGTGCCCGACGTGGTGATCACGGGTACCGGGATGCCGCCGGACTTGGCCAGCCCGAGCGCGAGAAAACCGGCGCTGCGCTCGTCGATGCGCACGTGCAAGCGGATGTCACCGCGGTCATGCGCGCGGGCCGCTTCGATGGCCAGTGGTGCGCTGCGCGAGCCCGGCGCCAGGACCACGTCGTTGACCCCGGCGCGGACGAGTTCGTCGATGATCACACGGGCGGCAGCCGTCGACGGATTCACCCGACCACTGTGCCACGAGTGACCACGCGCGAACTCCCCCGCTTGCGTCAAACAGCCCCACCTAGACCGGCGATGAATCCGCCGCGGCGGCGATGCGGGTTCGCCAGTAGTCGAGGTCCTCGGCGACCGGCTCGAAGTCAGGCTGCGGGTAACCCGTGAACCGCATCCGGCCGGCATCGGGGAGTAGCGGCGGGCAGGTGTCGTCCAGCAACAGCGCGCCGGTGCCCAGGCCACATGCCAGCGGCGGTCGCGGCAGGGTGCAGGCCGCAGCGAGCCCGGCGGCCAACCCGATCGACGAGTCCAGTGCACTGGAGATCACCACCGGCAGCCCGACCCGCTGCGCCACCGCCAGCGTCGCGGCCACGCCTCCCAGCGGTCCGACTTTGAGCACGGCCACGTCGGCCACCCGCGCCGCATCGTCGAATCGACGGTCGACCCGCAGCAGTTCGTCGGCGGCCAGCGGGACGTCGACCAAGGCCCGCAGTTGCGCCATCTCGTCGAACGTACGCACCGGTTGTTCCACGTACTCCAGCCCGAAGTGACTCAGCGCCGAGATTCGTTCGGCCGCCTGCGCCACAGACCAGCCACCGTTCACATCGATCCGCAGCCGGGCGTCCGGGAGGGCAGCGCGGACAGCTGCGACCCGGCCGAGATCGTCGGGATCGCCCACCTTGATCTTGATGGTGCGGCAGCCGCTGGCAAGCGCCATCTCCGCCGCCTGCTCGGGTCCGACGGCGGGAACGATGGCGTTGACCTCCACCTCCACCCGGCACGGTTCGGGCCAGCCACCGTCGGCCTGCTCGATCGCCGCGGCCAGCCAGCGGGCATCGGCCGCGACCGAGTAGTCCGGGAACGGGGCGAACTCACCCCAGCCCCGCTCTCCTTCGATCAGGCAGCCCCGGCGCTCGAGGAGGTCGCGGAAACGCGTCCGCAGCCGCAGCCGGAAGGGGCGCAGCTCCCCGGTCGGTCATGCGTTCAGGCTACGCGGGGGTTCGGGCCTGCCCCCCTTTCAGGCGTTAGAGCTTCCGACATGCGTTAGATGGATTTGTCCGTTTTGCCGCTAACGGATGTCGCAAGTTCTAACGGATGTCAATCCACCTGGTGCAAGTGCCGCGCTGCGGCGCGTCGGGGGACAATAGCCGGGTGTTCGACCTCCGAAGTGTCCGCGAGCGGCGAGCATTCTCGGTCGCTGGCGCGCCTCCTTCGGACCACGAGGTAGTGCTGCGTACCTCAGGCAGTTCGGCGACTGCGAAGTTCGTGGCACACACCTACGAGGCCGTGGAATGGGCAACCCGCACCTCTCGGCACGTGCTCGGGGACGACGGCTGGCGCTGGTTGCTGATGCTGTCACCGGAGTCCACCGGCGGATTCATGACCGTGGCCCGCAGCGTGCCGGAACCACTGGTGTGGCCCGGGGTGGGCGGGCCCTTCGACGCTGCCGAGTTCGTCGACTGGTATCCCGGCGGCGCACAAGCCACGTCCCTGGTGAGCACACAGCTTGCCCGGCTGCTCGAGACTCCCGGAGGCCCGCAATTACTGGCATCGCTGCAGGTTGTGCTCGTCGGAGGCGGCCCGCTGCGCCCCGATGTTGCGTGAGCGCGCCGAAGCCCATGCGCTCCGCGTAGTCGCCACCTACGGCGCCACGGAGACGCTCGGCGGCATCGTGTACGACGGCGTCCCCTGGCCGGGCGTCAGCGTGAACCTGCGCGAGGGTGAGATCCGTCTGGACTCGCCGAGTCTGGCGGCGACCTACGTCCCGGGGCCGGCAATCCCGCGGCCGTGGGGCACCGGCGATCTGGGCCGCTGGCAGGACGGCCGGCTGCAGGTATTGGGCCGTCGCGACGACCAGGTCACGGTGAAGGGCGTGAATCGCCACCTGTGGGAGTACGAAGAGCAGGCGCTGGCCGAACCGGGGGTCACCGAGGCCGTGGCGGTCGCAGTGCCCGACACTCGCGACGGATACCGTGTGGTCGTGTTCGTCGAGGACGACACCCATCGGCTGCCCCGCCTGGACTCCGGGAAGCCGGACCGGCAGGAGTTGCTCAGGAGGGCACATGGCGACAGTCGCTGAGTGGGTCGAAGGGGCACGTCCCCGCACCCTCCCGGCTGCCATCGCCCCGGTCGTCGCCGGCGCCGGCGTCAGCGCCTTCACTGGCTCCAGCCTCAGCCAGAGCGCAGCCATCCTGCACGCAGTCCTCGCCCTGATCGTGGCGCTGGCACTGCAGATCGGCGTGAACTACTACAACGATTTCCACGACGGGATCCGCGGTACCGACCAGGTCCGGGTCGGCCCGGTCCGGCTGGTTGGCCAAGGCCTGGCCGCTCCCACGAAAGTGCGCACGGCGGCCTTGATCAGCCTGGGTGTGGCGGCAGCAGTGGGTCTGCTGCTGGTCATCCTGAGCCGGGCATGGGTGCTCTTGCCGGTGGGGGCTGCGGCGATTCTGGCGGCGTGGGGGTACACCGGCGGGTCCCGGCCCTACGGCTATGCGGGACTCGGCGAACTGTTCGTCTTCGTGTTCTTCGGGCCGGTGGCAGTCTGCGGGACCACGGCTGTAACCGGCGGCGAGGTCTGGCCCTTGGCCGTCCTCACCTCGGTGGCAGTCGGGTTGCTGACCGTGGCCATCCTCGTGGCGAACAACCTGCGCGACGTGAAACTCGATGCCGAAGCCGGCAAGCACACGCTGGCGGTACGGCTCGGCGAGGATCGCACACGCACGTTCTTCGCGATGTGCCTCATGGTGTGCTTTGTGCTGGTCGCCTGGATCGCACTGACCAGCACCTGGTGGGCGCTACTGGGGATGCTTGGGGCCATCCCCGCCGTGAAGGCATCGCAGGAGGTGCTCGAACACGCCTACGGGCGCGGGCTTATCCCCGTGCTGCAAGAGACCTCACTGGCCCTGCTGCTGACCGGCGTCGGACTTGGCGTCGGCTTCCTCGTCGGCTGACGGCTCCTGCAGCGCCGGCTGCATGTGGTCCTCCTTGGCAGCGGCCTCGTCGATCTTCGCGTTCATCCGGCCCATGACGCGGCCGAAGCCGGCGCTCATCTGACCGCGCGGCTTGTCCAGCCAGACCAGGCTCAGGGCACCACTGAGCAGGAAGGCCAGCACCAGCAGCAGGAACCCCCGGGCACCGGTCAGGTAGAGCAGACCACCGACGGCCAGCAGCAGCAGGATCCGCAGACCGGTGTACAGGAAGAAGGCACGTCCAGAACTCACGGTCCCAGGGTACGTCGTGTACCTCGGCAGCCTTTGTGGCGGCGGCTCATCGGACGTACGATCGAATCATGGTCAGGGTCCTTCTGGTGCTCGCGGCGCTGGGGTTGACCATTTTCGCGCTCATCGACCTGTTCAGCATGGCCGCCGAGGATGTGCGCGGCGGCAGCCGGTTCGTCTGGGCGGTGGTGATCCTGCTGGTGCCGGTCGCGGGACCGGCGCTGTGGCTATGGTTGGGCCGGGCGCCGTCGGAGGAACCGCGCCACTTGGGGCCTGATGACGACCCGGAC
Source organism: Candidatus Nanopelagicales bacterium (assembly GCA_037045455.1). Taxonomy (GTDB): domain Bacteria; phylum Actinomycetota; class Actinomycetes; order S36-B12; family UBA10799; genus JADKAV01. The sequence continues at coordinate 50,741 of JBAOIN010000010.1, forward strand.
TTCCTGCGGGGTTTTCGGCCCTGACGGGCTCGGGTTGGGGAACGGACGTGAGTCGGGCATCTCTCCCGTCGCGAGCGACAGCTAACCCACTCGTGGGGCAATCGGTTCGGGAAGTACTGATTAATGCTGTTCTGAGCGAAACGGGGCTGAGCGGGTGAGATGTGGTTTCCCACATCGTGTGTCATAGCAGCGCTATGGCACTTGATGTGGGGGACCGCAGATCGCTCGGTCAGGCTCGTTGCAGCCAGGGCATGATTAATCAGTGGTTCCTTAGCACTCTGGGCATCGGTGAGCACTAGGGTCGCCCAGAACCCGCCCGTCGTGCTAACGGATGCCCGGGATGCTCACGGATCGGTCGTGCGGGGCCGGGGGTGGCGAAAGTTCCGGGCTCACCGGAGCGTGATTACACCCCGGAGTACGAGTGCAGACCGGTCGCGAAGAAGTTAACGCCGAAGAAGTTGATGATGAACGCGGCAAACGCGATCAGGCTGATGACCGCGGCCTTGCGGCCCTTCCAGCCCGCCGTGGACCGGGCGTGCAGATAGCCGGCATAGACGACCCAAGTGATGAACGCCCAGGTCTCCTTGGGGTCCCAGCCCCAGTAGCGACCCCAGGCGTTCTCGGCCCAGATCGCACCGGCAATGACCGCGAACGTCCAGACCGGGAAGACGAAGGCGATGGTCCGGTAGGCAAGCGCGTCCAATCGCTCGGAATGCGGCAACCGCGAGGCCAGTCCCGACTCCTGGGTGCCGCGACGTTCGGCCCGGTCCCGGATCAAGTACGCCACCGTGAAGCCGGCGCTGAGCGCGAACGCACCACCGGAAATCGCTGCGGCGCTCACGTGGATGACCAGCCACCAGGACTTCAGCGCAGGGACCAGCTGGGCGCTTTCGGTGTAGAGGATCGTGACGGCCAGACCCAAGGTCAGCAGCACCGACCCGATCACCCACACGCCGAGCCAGCGCAGGTCCGTGCGGGACGAGGCGATCAGGTAGACCAGCGCCACCGCGATCGCCGCTGCCAACGAGAACTCGTACATGTTGCCCAGTGGGAACCGCTGCGCTGCCAGACCGCGGAAGATGAAGCCGGCGATCAGCAGTCCGGTGCCCAACCAGCTCAACGACAAGGCGATGTTGCCGGAACGCCGGCCCGGCTCGCTGGCCTCGATCTGCTCGCTGACGGGCGGACCACCAGCACCCACGAGGACCGGTTGCTTAGCCGCCAGCGGGACCCGCCGGGCGGCCAGCGATGCCGCGAACATGAACAGCGCCAGCGTATAGACCAACATCGAGGCGTACACCATGAAGTTGCTCAATTGGGCCACGGTCATTTCCCTTCGGTCAGCAGGGCGCTAAGGTCACGGACGTCGTCATGGACCCGGCCACCGCCGGACTTGCTGAGGCCCGCTACTTCAGAAACTCCAGTCACTGTATCCCCCGAAGCGCGTACCCACACCCGCCGCCGGTGCAACAGCAGCGACATGCTGACGCCCAGTACCACGAAGGCCGCGGCAGCCAGGGCTAACCAGCGGCCGGGGTCGTGGGCGATGGACACGTTGGCGAAATCGCGGAACCCCACGAACTCGACGGTCATGCCGTCTGGCAGCTGCCAGGAGTCGCCCGGTTTCAGCGCTTTGGTGCCGATCCGCTGCAGGCCCGACGTGTCGAGTTGGTAGACGTTGCCGCCGGCGGGCACGTCGCCGGTGAACGCGCCGAGGAACAGCTGCGGGTCCTGTGCGGCGGGGAACGTCGACACGGGCCCCATCACCGGATCGATCGTGGCGGTCGGCAGGAACAGCCCCGTGAGGGCGAAGCCGGGGTCGAGGTCCGGCAGCTTCACGACACCGGCCGAGGTGAGGTTGCCGTCCCGGGGCAGGAAGACCACGGCGTCGTCGTAGACGACCTCGCCCTTGGAGTCCCGGATTCGGATCTCGGGGGCGTAACCGTGGCCGGTCAGGAACACCTTGACCCCGCCCACCAGCAGCGGGCTGTTGACGCTGAACTGCCGCTGTTCTTCCGGCGCGCCCGGCTTCTCGCTGACCAGGGCTGTGGCTTCGAACTGCCGTGGCGCGCCGCGCTGCTGCCCGCTTTCCTGGAACGTGGCGGTGAAGTCCTGCAACAGCACCGAGAAGGGTGAGATCTGATCGGGGTTCACCAGCCGGCCCTTGCGGAAGGAGTCGAACTGGGTCAAGGAGCCCGTGAAGCCTTTGCCCTCAACCACGATGACCTTGGCGGACCAGCCGAACAAGCCGCCGACGGCGACCGCGAAGAGCAGCAGGATGAAGCACATGTGGAAAAGCAGGTTCCCGACCTCGTGCAGATAGCCCTTCTCGGCGGCGACCCAGTTCCCCTCCCGGCGAACCCGCCAGCGATTGCGGCGCAGGAACTCCTCGGCGGTGTCCAGCGCGTCCGGTGTGCCCGCGACTTGGGCGTAGGCGGGCATTCGGGAAAGTCGGGACGGTGCTGCTGGCGGAGGTTTGCGCAGCACCTTGATGAAGTCGGCCGTGCGCGGAACGATGCAGCCGATCAGCGAGATGCACAACAGCAGGTAGACGGCCGCGAACCACGGTGCGGCGAATACGTCGAACATGCCGAGCCGGTCGAGCCAGGGCCCCACGCCTGGATGGGCGGCCAGGTAGTCGTCGACGCGGGCGGCGTCAGTTCCGCGCTGCGGGAACACCGATCCGGGGATGCTGGCCAGGGCGAGCAGCATCAACAGAATCAGGGCGGTGCGCATGCTGGTCAACGTGCGCCAACCCCAGCGCAGCCAGCCACGTATGCCCAGTTTCGGTCCCGTGCTGCGGGTCTCGGTGATGGTCACGGCGCCACCTCGGCCGAACTACCTGTGCAGGTCCAGGTCATCGGTGCAGGTTCGTGCAGGCCGCTCAAAGCGCGACCTAACCCTGCACGAACGTGCACGTCCGGCCGCACGAGCTCTGAGCCATCCTTCACCGTTTGTGCGATCCTGCACCGTTCCGAACGGTGCCGAATCCACCAAACGGTGAAGGATGGGCCCGCTAGCCGCATCACAACCCCACCTCGAATCCGCTGGCCCATACCCGCATCCACACGGAGATCTCGTTCCACAGACCCGTGACCAGCAGCACGCCGATCAGGATCAGCGTTGCCCCGCCGAAGCGCAGCACCCAGACCGAGTGCCGGCGCAGCCATGAGACCGTGCCGGCCATGCGCCGGAAGGCCAGAGCGATGATCAGGAACGGCACCCCCAGGCCGATGCAGTAGGCCACCGACAACAGCGCGCCACGCAGGGCCGAACCCTCAGAGAAAACCAGCGCCTGCACGGCGGCCAGCGTCGGCCCGATGCACGGGGTCCAGCCCAGACCGAACAGCACGCCCAGCACCGGCGCGGTCCACATGCCCAGCCGCGGCGAGACATGCCAGCGGACGTCGCGCTGCAACCAGGGCAGGCCACCCATGAACGCGATGCCGAACACGATGACGATCACGCCCAGCACGCGCTGGATCGGCTCCTGATAGCGCAGCAGCACCTCGCCGGCGTACCCGAGCAGCGCACCGTAGGAGATGAACACCAGCGAGAAACCGAGAATGAAAAGCCCGACCCCGGTGAGGATCTTCGACTGCGCCGGGGTGGTGTGCTCTTCAAGTTCCGCCCCGGTGACGCCGGTGACGACGCCGACATAACCGGGTACCAGCGGCAGGACGCAGGGGCTGGCGAAGGACACGAAACCGGCCAGCAGCGCCAGCGGCACGGCCAACAGCAGTGACCCACCGGAGACGGTGTCCGCGACGGCGGCCAGCGTCTGCGTCACGACTCGCCCGCGAGTTGCTGCAACGCATCCTCGAGTTCCTCGGCGGTCACCGCGCCCAGGAATCTGCCCGCCACGCGGCCTTTGGCGTCGATCAACAGCGTGGAGGGGATGGCCTGTGGCGGCAACGTGCCGGAGAACTTCAGCACCAACTGGCCGTTCGGGTCCGGCAGGTTCGGGTAGTCGATCCCGTACTTCTTCACGAACTGCCTGGCCGCGGCATCGGTGTCCCGGGTATCGAGGCCCAGGAAGTTCACGTCCGGATTGCGCTTATGCACGGCCGCCAACTCAGGTGCCTCCGCACGGCACGGTGAGCACCACGAGGCCCACACGTTGATCACCCCCGGCGACCCCTTCCATTCCGAGGTGTCCACCGGGTTGCCATTCAAGTCGGTCCCGGTAAGTACCGGTGCCGGCTTGCGCTGGTCGACCGGCAGTATCACTGACGATCCGTCTCCCGCAACGTAGTTCTGCGACTGGCCGGGGTCGGTGGACTGCAGTGAGCACGCCGACAGGGCCATGACCCCGATCAGCACCGCTGCAACCATCCGCACGTTCAGGCCCCCACACCCTTCGTCGATTGCGCGTACAGCGCGGCGGCCGGCTCGGTGTAGACGATCGACTGCAGCCGGTCCCCCTCGAACACCAGGCTGGTGAGCGAGGCCAGGTTGCACTGCCGGCGCCGCGGATCGTGGACGAACCGCCGGCCTTCGGCGTCCAGCCGGGCGATCCAGACCGGCAACTGGTGACTGACGAGGACGACTTCGTGGCCGGCGTTGCGACGGCGGGCGTCGGTGATCGCTGAGCGCATTCGGGCCGCGACGTCCTTGTACGGCTCGCCCCAGGACGGCAGGAACGGGTTGTACAGGTGACGCCAGGCGCGCGGCTGCTTCAGCACGCCATCACCCACACTCACCCGCTTGCCTTCGAACACGTTGCCGGCCTCGATGATCCGGTCGTCGATCACGGGCGTGAGACCGAACTTCGACGCGATCGGGGCGGCGGTCTCCTGCGCACGCTCCAGTGGCGAGGACCAGACCTCGGTGAGATCCCGGGAGGCCAGCGCATCGGCGGCCAGGTCGGCCATCTGCCGGCCGAGGTCGGACAGGTGAAAATCGGTAAGCCGCCCGTAGAGGATCTTGTCCGGGTTGTAGACCTCACCGTGGCGCAGCAGGTGCACTGTGGTGTGCTCGGTCACGCGGATACCTCCTGGGCTCGGGCGGCGGCGTCCGCGCCGGCCGGCAGAGCGTCGCTGATGCGCTGCAAGGCCCGGTCGTCGTGGGCACTGCTGACGAACCAGGCTTCGAAGGCCGACGGCGGCAGACACACCCCATTGTCGAGCATGCTTTGGTGGAACTCCGCGAAGGCCCCGGTGTCCTGCCGCTGAGCCTGGCTGTAGTCGGTCACGGGCTCGCTGCGGAAGAAGACGCTGAACAGGTTGCCCGCTCGTTGCAGGGTGTGCGCAACGCCAGCCGCGGTGAACGCCTCACCGACCATGGTGATGACCGCCTCCGCGGCGGCATCCAGAGCGGGGTAATCAGCGTTGCGCAGCATCGCCAGGCCGGCCGCCGTGGCCACCGGGTTCCCGGACAGCGTGCCGGCTTGGTACACCGGCCCCACCGGAGCCAGCATCTGCATGACATCGGCCCGGCCTCCGAACGCCGCCACCGGCAGCCCGCCGCCGATCACCTTGCCGAACGTGAAGAGGTCCGCGCTCACCCCTTCCAGGCCGTACCAACCGCTGGGTGACACGCGGAAACCCGTCATCACCTCGTCGCTGATCAGCAGCGTCCCGTACTCCTTGCACAGCCCGGCCAAGCCCTGGCTGAAGCCCGGCGCAGGCGGGACGACGCCCATGTTGGCCGGGACCGCCTCAGTGATCACAGCTGCCACGGGTTGCGCCGCGAGTACCTCGGCCACGGCGTCGAGGTCGTTGTACGGCAGCACGATCGTCTGCGCGGTTTGGCCCGGGGTGACTCCGGCGCTGTCGGGCAACCCGAGGGTGGCGATTCCGCTGCCCGCGTGGGCGAGCAACGCGTCGGAGTGGCCGTGGTAGCAGCCGGCGAACTTCACGATCGGGTCCCGCCCGGTGAAACCGCGGGCCACGCGAATGGCGCTCATCGTCGCTTCGGTGCCGCTGCTGACCAGCCGGACCTCGTCCACCGGCGCCACCCGGTCGGTGATCAACTCGGCGAGTTCCACCTCGTTGGGGTGGGGGGCACCGAAACCGAGACCCTGCGCAGCGGCGTCTTGGACCGCGTGCACGACCGCCGGATGAGCATGTCCGAGCAGGGCCGGGCCCCATTGCCCGACCAGATCGACGTACTCATTCCCGTCGACATCGGTCACGTAGGGGCCGCTGCCATGGGTGAACCAGACCGGATGCCCACCGACCGCCCGGAAGGCGCGGACCGGGGAGTTGACCCCACCCGGGGTGACCTTCTGGGCCCGTTGCATCCACGCCAGAGAGGTGCTGCGATCCATGGCTCCGATCGTCGCATTTGGTTTCGGGGTGGCCCGCCCCGGGGGTTTTGTCGCGAAGTTGCCCCCGCTGTCGCGAAGGCGTCACGACACGCCGAGGTTTAGGACGACAACGCAACAAAACCAGTCGTTACACCAGCCAGCGGCTAGGGGTCTTCCGGCGGGTTAACATGCCCCCGGTTGAGCAGAACCCCCGCGAGTGTCGAAGCCGCGAACCACCACGCCAGGGCCAGCCACGTGGACACGAAGGCCAGCGGGATGGAGGACAGAAAGACCAGCAGCGGGCTCAACGACCCGAGAATCTGCATCCGGGCGAATTCACGGCTGGGTTGGGCGACGAACAACCCGCCCTTCCACGCGACCACGAACAGCACCACTTCCATGCCGCTCACGGCGCTGGCGTACACGGCGAACAGGGCGACCGCCAGCGGGTTGCGCCAGTAGTCGCCGAGCATCGAGGCCGGCACCGGGAGCAACGCGATCAGCGCGAGGTAGAACAGCGTGGCCAGCACGTAGCGGGAGTCCATGCCGCGCAGGGTCTGCGTGAAGCGGTGGCTGGCCCGCCAGTACACCGCGACCCAGGCGAACGCCACAAGGTACGCGAGAAGCGCAGGCCACTTTCCGGTGACGGCTTCCCACATCGCGGAAGGCGACGTGCGGTCCCCCTCGACCTCGGGCAGGCCGATCTCTACGGCAGCCAGTGTCAGCGCGATCGCGAAGACCGCGTCGGAGAAGAACACAACCCGATCGAACGCGACCCCGTCACCCCTGGGGTAGAACGTTCGTGTCCAGACCGAAGCCATTCCCGCAGGCTAGCGCCGCTGCTCCGCAGCCCGCTCAGCGGGAAACAGCCCGCGGGCCGCGGTTGTTTGAGTCCGACGCAGTTGTGAGGGGCGTCTGGATCTCACAACTGCGTCGTTGTCTCGCAAACGCACCCGACCAACCTTGGGGCGCTTCCGGACCAGGCAGTTGATCTCGTCCTACATGTACGGTTCGGTCCGCTCCACCAACGATGCGGGCGGCTCGAAGCGCTCGCCGTACTTGGCCGCGAACTCCCGTGCCCGCGCCACGAACTCCGGCAACCCATAGGAGTTGATGTACTGCAGCACACCACCGGTCCAGGGCGGGAAGCCGATGCCGAAGATCGAGCCAATGTTGGCGTCCGGGACATTGCGAAGCACGCCCTCGTCCAGGCACCGCACGGAGTCGATCGCCTCGACGAACAGCATCCGCTCCTGCAACTCGTTCAGATCGATGTCCTTCGGGTCGATCTCGCGACCCCAGGTTTCGGCCAGCCCGGGCCACAGCCCGACCCGCTTGCCCTCGGCGTAGTCGTAGAAGCCGGCCCCCGCGGCCCGACCCCCCCGCTCGAACTCCAGCACCATCTTGTCGATCACCGGATACGAGGGGTGACCTGGGAACTCCCAGCCCTCAGCGGCCGCGGCCTCCCGGCCGGCCTCGCGGATCCGGTGACCCAGAACCAGGCTCACCTCGTCGAACAGCGCCAGCGGCCCGGTCGGGTAACCCGCCTGCAGTGCCGCCTGCTCGACCGACTGGGCCGGGATGCCCTCGCCGAGCATCGCGGCGGCCTCGCCCATGAACGTGCCGATCACCCGGCTGGTGAAGAAGCCGCGGCTGTCGTTGACGACGATCGGGGTCTTCTTGATCTGCAGCGCAACGTCCACAGCCTTGGCGATCGCAGCGTCGGAGGTCTGCTCCCCCACGACGATCTCCAGCAGCGGCATCTTGTCCACCGGCGAGAAGAAGTGCATACCGATGAAGTCCGCCGGCCGGGTCACACCCTGCGCCAGCCCGGTCACGGGCAGCGTCGAGGTGTTGGAGGCCAGCAGCGAGCCCTCTGCCATGAACGGCTCGATCTCGGCGTACACCTTGGCCTTCAGCGCCGGGTCCTCGAACACCGCCTCGATCAGCAGGTCGGCACCCTTCGCGTCGGCCGGGTTGTCGGTCGGCGGTGATGCGGGCCAGCACCTCGTCGGCGGCTTCCTGAGTCATCTTGCCGCGGCTGACGGCCTTGGCCAGCAACTTCTCGCTGTAGCCCTTGCCCTTCTGCGCCGACTCCAGCGAAACGTCCTTGAGGATGACCTCCATGCCCGCGCGGGCGGAGACGTAGGCGATGCCGGCACCCATCATGCCGGCACCGAGCACCACGATCTTCTGCGCGCGGTAGGGCTCGAAGCCCTGCGGACGGCTGCCGCCCTTCATGATCCCCTGCAGGTCGAAGAAGAACGCCTTGATCATGTTCTTGCTGACCTGACCGGTGGCCAGCTTCACGAAGTACTGGGACTCGATCAGCAGCGCGTTGTCGATGTCGACCTGCGCTCCCTCCACGGCCGCGGACATGATGTACTCCGGGCCGGGCATGGGTGCACCCTTGAGCTGCTTGCGCAGGTTCGCCGGGAACGCGGGCAGCATCGCCGCGAACTTGGGGTTACTCGGGGCACCGCCGGGGAGCTTGTACCCCTTGACGTCCCACGGCTGCACCGCCTCGGGGTTGGCCTTGATCCAGGCCTTCGCGGCCGGGATCAGCTCGGCCGGGTCGGTGACGAGCTCGTCGACTAGCCCCACCTCGAGTGCTGCGGCCGGCTTGCGCCGCTGACCCTGGAGCAGGATCTCCATCAGCGCCTTCTGCAGGCCGAACATCCGGACTGTGCGGGCCACGCCGCCGCCGCCGGGCAGCAGGCCCAAGGTCACCTCGGGCAGGCCGATCTCGCTGCCCTTGACGTCCAGCGCGATCGCGGTGGTGACAGGCCAGCGCGATCTCCAAGCCACCGCCGAGCGCCGCACCGTTGATGGCCGCGACGACCGGCTTGCCGAGAGTCTCGAGCTGCCGGGACATCTTCTTGAAGTGACTGTAGTTGCTCGGTCAGCGCCGGCGCATCGGCGGGCGTCGCCTGGCTCAGCAGCGTCAGGTCACCGCCGGCGAAGAAGGTCTTCTTGCCGCTGGTGATGACGACGCCGGTGATGGTGTCCTTCTCGGCGAGCAGCCGGCTCGACCGTCTGCCGCGAACGACGACTGGAACGTCGCGTTCATCGTGTTGGCGCCCTGGTCCGGGATCGTCCATCGTCAGCGTGACGATGCCGTCGGCGTCCTGCTCCCACGCGATCATGTTCGTCATCTCAGATCCTCTCGACGATCGTGGCCAGGCCCATGCCGCCACCAATGCACAACGTCACCAGGCCGTACCGGCCGCCGGAGCGTTCGAGCTCGTCGACGACCGTGCCCAGGATGATCGCGCCCGTAGCCCCCAGCGGGTGCCCCATCGCGATCGCTCCACCGTTCACGTTGACCTTCGCCATGTCCAGATCCAGGTCCTTGACCCACTTGAGCACGACGGCGGCGAAAGCCTCGTTGAGCTCCCAGACGTCGATGTCATCCGGGGTCAAACCGGCAGTCTTCAGCGCCTTCAGCGTGGCCGGTGTCGGGCCGGTCAGCATGATCGTCGGATCGGCGCCAGAAACCGCGGTCGCCACGATGCGCGCCCGCGGAGCCAGTCCGAACTCCTTGCCGATCTGCTCGTTGCCAACGACCACCAGCGCGGCGCCATCGACGATGCCCGAGGAGTTGCCCGGGGTGTGGACGTGGTCGATCTTCTCGACCCAGTGGTACTTCTGCAGCGCGACCGCGTCGAAGCCGCCCATCTCACCGATCCCGGCGAACGACGGCTTGAGCGAACCCAGCGACTCGACGGTGGTGTCGGGACGCATGTGCTCGTCGTGGTCAAGCAGGATCACGCCGTTGCGGTCCTTGACCGGCACAACCGACTTGGCGAAGTTGCCGGCACTCCAGGCCGCGGCCGAGCGCTGCTGGGATTGCACCGCGTAGGCATCCACGTCGTCCCGGGTGAACCCCTCGGTGGTCGCGATGAGGTCGGCGCTGATGCCCTGCGGCACGAAGTAGGTCTCGTAGGCAGTCTCGGGGTCCATCGCCCAGGCACCGCCGTCGGAGCCCATCGGCACGCGGCTCATGCACTCCACGCCACCTGCGATCACCAGGTTGTCCCAGCCGGAACGCACTTTCTGGGCGGCGATGTTCACGGCCTCCAGAGCCGAGGCGCAGAAGCGGTTGACCTGGATGCCGCCGACCGTGTCGGGCAGGCCGGCGAAGATCGCGGCGGTCTTGGCGATATCGGCACCCTGATCGCCCACCGGCGTCACGCAGCCGAGGACGAGATCGTCCACAGCATTCATGTCCAGGTTGGGGTGGCGGGTGCGCAGTTCGTCGATCAGCCCGGTCACCAGCGTGACCGGCTTGACCGCATGCAGCGACCCGTTGGCCTTCCCCCGGCCGCGCGGCGTGCGGATCGCCTCGTAGATGTATGCCTCGTTGGCCATCGGCCCTCCTTGAGTGCGGTACGTGACCTCAGCCTAAGCCGGGGTCACGACAGCCCTGAAGGCGGACCTGACAACCGCGTCAAGTCGGGGTCGCGGCCGCAAAAGCGCCCAGTTGTTCAGTTAGCGGCCGATCGGAATCGTCACGTACTGAACAACTGGTCACTTAGGCCGGCATTACTGACCGAGCGTCTCCTGCAGCGTGCTGGTGCACTCCTGCACACGCGTGGCTTGTGAAGGATCGTCCAGCAGTTCCTGCGTGAGCTGAGCAGCCGTGTCCTGCAGTTCCTGCGCCTTCTGCTGCAACTCCGTAGCGGTGTCGGCGTTCGGCGTGGCCTGCAATTCCTTGATCTTCTGGGCGTACTCGTCGACCTGCTGGCAGTACTTCTCGACGGCGCTGCCAGCCGCGGGGCTGGCGGCTGCGGTTTGGACGGGGCTGGCGGCCGGTGTGCTGCTAGTGGTGGAATCGCCGCCGCCGCATGCCGCGAGGCCAAGGGCGAGAGGTGCGGCGAGGGCAATACCGATGAGCTTGTTCACAAGATCCTCCGGAGGGGTGTGCGGGGACTCTACCGAGAGTGGGGGTCGGCACACCACCGTTCTTGCAACGTCGGCAGCCGGTTTCGGTGAATACCTTGGGCGCTGCGCCCCAGTTACCCGCCGAAATGCTGCTCGACTCAGGTGCGGGGCGCCCGCTCGTCAGTCCACTGCCGGCCATCCCACCAGCGCCACTGCGAGGGATCCTCGGGGTCGGGGTACCAGGAACCCGGCTGGGCCTGCGGGTACTGCTGGGCCTGCGGGTACTGGGCGTTGAGCGGCACCACCCCGGGGCCGGCCGCAGGTTGTCGAGATCCCACGACCAAGGCGACTACCAGCCACACCGCCCCGGCCAAGGCGAGCAGACCGCCGAGCGAGGCGACCCCGATCCACAGGAACGCACTGCCGATGGTTTCGCCCAGGGCAGGCCCGAGCACCAGTTGCTGCCCGTCGCCGGCCACGTCGATCGTGTAGGTACCGTCCTGGGGCGCCGTGAACCCGGCGATCCCCACGTACGTGACGTCCCCCAGTGTGAGCGTGCTGGAGATGGTCGAGTTGACAGCCACCGCGCCGCTTGGTCCGGTGACCGTCACATCCTCGGCGCCAAGCGTGCGAGTGGCGCTCTGCTCGTACACCACGTAGGCACCGGCCGTGAGGTCCTGCGTGCTGGCCTGGGGCGCGACCCACGGCTGCCCGACCGACTGCAGAGAACCAACGAAGCCGCCCACCCCTTGTGCCACCGCCACCCCCAGAGTGACGAGGCCGAGCACCAGCAACAGGAGGGGAAGGATCTTGCGCATTGCTCCACACTGCCACTTCGTGCGTCCAATGGACTGGTTGAACATCAATGACCGCGCCCGGGCGCGGATGGCCGATCCGTGAGCATTCCGGGTATGCGTTAGCCCTATGGACGGGCTTTTGCCACCCTGAATGCTCACGGATGCCCGGATTGCTCACCGATTGCGCTTTCACGGACCACCAGACGCCCTGCGGGATCCCGCAGGGCCGACCGCAGCCCTGATCCGTTTGCGCGGCGGGCGAGAACCACGGCGGCGTAATCTCGGCGACGTGAGCGACTTCGACGACTTCCTCGACGGGCTGTACCCGTACCGCAAAGAGACCACCAGTTACCGCAGCATCCCCGACGAGCCGCGGGACCGGGCGGAGGTGCTCGCCGAGATCACCGCCATGGCCCATCGCGAGGATGCCACCGGCGATGAAGGCAAGGTGTCGGGCAGCTTGTACTCCGGCGACCACGACCATTACGCGTACCTCGGCGACGTGTTCAGCCAGTTCTCGCACGCCAACGTGCTGCAGCGCGACATGTACCCGTCGGCGACCAAGTTCGAGGGCGAGATCATCGCGATGGTTCTCGACCTGCTGCACGGCGACGGCAATGCCTGCGGGGTGCTGACCAGCGGCGGGTCGGAGAGCCTGATCACGGCGCTCTACTCCTATCGGGAGGCAGCGCGCGAGCGTGGCGTGACCAAGCCCAACGTGGTCATGCCGATCACCGCCCACGTGGCGCTGGACAAGGGCGCCTACTGGATGGACATCGAAGTCCGGCACGCGCCGCTGACCGACGCCTACACCGCCGACGTCGCAGCGATGGCCGACTTGATCGACGACCAGACCATCGCACTGGTCGGTTCGGCCGGAGACTACGGGCACGGCCTGATCGACCCGATCGCCGACATCGCCGCACTCGCGCAGGAACGCGGCGTTGGTATGCATGTCGACGGCTGCCTGGGCGGATTGCTCTGGCCCTGGGCCGAGCAACTCGGGTACGACATCCCGCCGTGGGACTTCCGGGTGCCGGGCGTCACCACCATCTCGGCCGACACCCACAAGTACGGTTACGCGCTCAAGGGCACGTCGACTCTGCTCTATAGGGACAAAGACCTGCGTCGCCACCAGTACTTCACCTATCCGGACTGGCCGGGCGGTTTGTACCTGTCCCCTGGGCTGGCCGGCTCCCGCTCCGGCGGGCTGATCGCGGCGACCTGGGCCGCCATGGTCACCACCGGACGCAGCGGTTACCTTGCCGCGGCCAAGGGAATCCTGGAGACCGCAGCCACCATGCGCGCTGGCGTGGAGGCGATCGACGGCCTGCAGGTGATCGGTGATCCCAAGTTCCTGATCGCGTTCATGTCCGATCGCGACGACCTCGACATCTACCTGGTCAACGACGCGCTCAAGGAGCGCGGCTGGCGGATGAACGCGCTGCAACTGCCCGCGGCGCTGCATTTCTGCGTGACCCGACCCAACACCAAGCCCGGTCTCGTCGAGGCGTTCCTGTCCGACTTGCGCGAGTCCGTGGACTACGCGAAGGCCAACGTCGGAACCCCGGCCGCCAGCGGCGCGATGTACGGCTTCGGGCACACCCCGCAGGGCAACCAGACGCTGAACACGTTGATGTCCGGCGTCCTGGACGCCATGCACGAGGTCGCCCCTTCATGACCTGGATCCTTGCCATCGACCTGGGCAACGGGGGGCCTAAGGTCGCAGCTGTGTCCCCGCAAGGAGACATCCTGGCGACCGCTTTCCACCCGGTCTCGGTGAACATCGGCCGCGACGGCAGTGCGACCCAGGACGCGCTGGAGTGGGAAGCCGCCCTGCGGGCCGCGATCGCCCAGGTCACTGGCGATGTGGACCCTGACGAACTCGCGGCGATCGGCATCACCGGCCAATGGGGTTCCACCGTTCCGGTCGGCGCTGACGGCGACCCGGTCGGACCGGTGCTGCTGTGGAGTGACACCCGTTCCCGCAACAACGTGTCCCGCATCATCGGCGGGCCGGTGTCGGTGGCTGGTTACGCACCGCAGAAGGTGCTGCCATGGTTGCGGATCACGGGAGGAGCGCCCAACCCGGCCGGGGCCGACCCCACGGGGCATGCGTTGCTGCTGCAGAACGAGCTGTCCGATGTGGGCGAGCGCTGCGACGTGCTGCTGGAACCTGTTGACTACCTGGCCTTCCTGCTGACTGGCCGCGCTGCCGGCACGCCAGCCTCGATGACGGCGAGCTGGCTGACCGACAATCACATCGGGGCGCCCCTCGGCTATGTGGATCAACTGATCAAGCGATCCAACCGCAAGCGCGAACTGCTGCCCGAGCTGCTTCCCACCGGCTCGATCCAGGGCCCGCTGCTGCCGGAACCTGCCGAGCGGCTGGGGTTGAAACCCGGCCTTCCCGTGGCGTGCGGGATACCCGACATCCACGCGGCGATCATCGGCAGTGGCGCGGTCGGCGCTTACGAGACGCACCTGGCCGTGAGCACGACCGCGTGGCTGAGCGCCCGGGTCCCGTTTAAGCGCACCGACATCCTGCACTCGGTAGCCACGTTGCCGGGACTCGATCCGCAGATGAACATCGTGGGCAACAACATCGAGACTGGCGGCGCGGCTCTGTCATGGTTGCGCGAGCAGATCATCGCACCGGCTGATGGTCTAGCCGGCGGCGGCAGCGGCATCGGGGCGGACGGCGCTGCGCCGGTCTTCGAACAGCCCACCTACCCGGCTTTGACCGAGTTGGCGGCCGGCGCCCCGGCCGGCTGTGAGGGTCTGATCTTCACGCCGTGGCTCGCGGGCGAACGCTCCCCCATTGAGGACAAACACCTACGGGCGGCGTTTCTGAACCTGAGCTTCCGCAGTGACCGCGCCATGATGGTGCGCGCCGTGCTGGAGGGTGTGGCGCTGAACATCCGCTGGCTGTTCATGTACTACGAGAAGTTCCTCAAGCGCACCGTGCCCAGCTTGCGGATCATGGGCGGCGGCGCGCAGTCGGACTTGTGGTGCGCGATCATCGCCTCCACGCTCAACCGCCGCATCGAGCAGGTGGACGATCCGCTCAATGCCCAGTTGCGCGGGGTGGCGCTGTGGACCCGGGTGTGCCGCGGCGAGTTGACCCTGGAGCAGGCTGCTGCCTTGGTCCCGGTCGCGCGCACGTTCGACCCGGATCCTAGCGAACGTCAGGTGTACGACGACCACTTCCGCGAGTACCGCAAGCTGTACGGGTCGCTGAAGGGCTTCTATCACCGCATGAACGGCTGACCCGATCGCCGATCGGTGAGCATTCCGGGCATCCGTTAGCGTTACGGACGGGTTTTTGGCGACCGTAGTGCTCACCGATGCCCAGCGTCGGAACCTGTCAACCTGTTTGGAGTCGGTGTTTGGGTTTCGGATGGTTGAGTACGACTGTGCCCATGGGTGTTTGGGCTTGTGGGGGTTGGCGGTAGCGCCCGGGGTTGGCTTGGTAGAGCTGGTCGAGGACGGTTTGGCGCTGGTGATGGATGGTGGTCCAGGTGCCGTCGTGGACGCTGGCGGGGGTGTGGCCTGCCAGTGATGAGTGCCGGTGGTGGTTGTTGTATTCCTCGATCAGGTTGGCGGCCCAGGCGCGGGCGTGCTCGACATCATTGAAGTAGGGCGGGTAGCCGGGCCGGTATTTCGCGGTTTTGAACCAGGCTTCGGAGAACGGGTTGTCGTTGGATACCCGGGGCCGGTTACGGCTGAGTGCCGCCCCGAAATCGTGCAGCACTTTGCCCACGGCCAGCGAGGTCATCGAGGCGCCGCGGTCGGAATGCACCAGCCACGGCCGTTGGTCATCGGTCAGGGCTTCCAGCGCGTTGGTGAACATTTCGGCGGCCAGCTCGTCGACTTCGGATTCCTCGACTCGCCAGGCCACGATCTTGCGGGAGAACACGTCCAACACCGCGTAGAGGCAGTAACTGACCCCCACGTAGGGTCCGGGCAGCATCGTGATGTCCCAGGACCAGACCTGCCCGGGGGCGTCGGCCTGCCACTGCGGCATCGCCGTGCGCCGATGTGCGCGAGACCGCCGGATTGGCCGGCAGGCGTCCAGATGGCGGCGGGCGACCCGGTACCAGGACTTCAACGAAGCAACCGGATCCCCAGCATCCAACGCCTCGTAGTAGGCCTGGTGCACCGATTTCTTGGCCTCGAACCCCTCGTTGATCTTGGCGATCAGCGCGGCGGTTTCCTGCTCGGTCAGCCAGGAATCGCACCGCCGCTGGGTATGGGCCACCATCGATGCCGTCTTCGGTCGCGGATGCCGCCGGTAATGCCACGTCGAGGCGGCCAGCCCGATCAGCTTCAACGCCTTGGTCTGCGACAGGCCCTCGGTTTGCAACGCCCCCACCAGCCGCTCCTCAGCCAGGTAGAACGCTGCCAGCTCATCGGCCTGCTGGTCGGTCAATCGTCGGTTGTACTGTCCGCGCTCCCGCGGCGATCGTGCAAGAGCGCAATAGCTTTTCCCAACGTCTCGGCCACCCGCCCCGCCGCGTCGATCTGGCCTGCTTGACTGCAAGCTGCCGGCCATGCTCGGCCTCCCGCTCGGCCATCCGCGCCTGCAGCGTTTCCACCTCATGACGTAACCGGACCACCTCCCGATTCACGTTCCGATCGTTCATCCACACTCCTCTGGGCACCAAGCCCGTCTCCAGGGTCCCTTCATAAACCTGCGCACGCCACTGCCGGATCTGAAACCGACTGATCCCGTGCTCAGCCAAATAGCGGCCCTTGGCTCCATACGGGACCTCCAAATACGCCAACACATGCTGCCGACGCTGCTCAACGGTCAAACCATGAACTGCCAACTTCGATCATCTCCAATCAGGTAGACGACCGACTCACAGTCAGACTGACAGGTAGG
>JBAOIN010000011.1:0-64161 GCA_037045455.1 Candidatus Nanopelagicales bacterium
CAATCAGGAGGGTGTTGACCTTGGTTCTGGCAACGTACTTCATCTTTTGGCGTCTGAACCAGGACGTCTGCATCACGTACGAGATGAACGCAGCATCCAGTTCGCTGCGATAGGCGTAGCTGTGGTCGTGAATCGCCACGGGCTCGTCGCCAAGCCAGGCCACTGCCTTGCCCACGTCCTCTGGGGTTTCACCCACGTCAACTACGACAACATCTCCCGGCTCGGCGAACCTCAGGCGTGACCGAGCATCAACTCGAAGGTGCGATTGCACGTCTCGAGCCCAAGTCTCGTAGTGAGTGTAGATCTCTCCGTAGTGAATGCACGGGACACCGTCGTCCGAGTAGTCGGCCTTGGTGAAGCGCTTGCCTCGGTGGAACGTGCCGAGCTCACCCATCGTCACCCACCGGAGACCCCCCCCCGCTTCGTCGAACGACAGCAGAGCGTCGCGGTAGTACGCATATTGACGGCGACGGGCTGCCAGCTCCGCCTCCAGCTCCGCCTCCAGCTCCGCCTCCAGCTTCTCCATCGTGTCAAGGACTGCTGCTATCTCGCGCTGCACCGCCAAAGGAGGCACTGGGATTCGGTAGGCCAACAGCTTCGGATACTCAATAGAAGCCACGGAACCTCCCGTCTTGCGTGTGCGCCGGAGAAGTTCGGGCCCTCTCGACCGCAGCAAGTGCGCGAGGTAAGTCGGCAAGACTGTGTGATCCGGTACGACCGCCTTCATGTCCTGGTTCAACGTGACCGGAACGCTGACGAGCGCAGTGGGCAGAACGCGGTCGAGGATGCTCGATCGGGCAACCAGTGCGACCGAGTTCGCGGGCACAAGCCGAGTGGCAGAGCTGTTCACCGCGGCTTCAGTTATGTAGTCCTCAGTTTCGGCGAGGCGGGGGCTGCCCATGTCTTTGGGAGACAACCAGGGAATCGTTCCGTTCGTCCAGAAGTCAGCTCTTCCCTTCGATGGAGTACCACCCCCGTACCAGGTCCCGACATCAGCGAGCGCCCGGTACTCCACCCCCTTTGGACACAACTCAGCCAACAGCCGCTCGATCTCACTCACGACGCGCCCTCAAGATCAGCCACGATCGCGTCGATCTGCTCACGCAAGACCTGCTGCCGGGCCACGATCTCGGCGATCTCGGCGTTGAGGGCAACGATGTCGACCGCTTCCGTGGTGTCCTCAGCCTCGACGTACGAACGTGACCGACGAGGTTGTAGTTGTTGGCGGCCAACTCATCCTCGGCGATCAGCGCACGTGACGTGCGGCATCTCAGCGCGCTGCACGTACAGCATCCAGGATCCGCGCTTGCTGTTCGGCCGTCAGCTTGTTCTTGTTCCCCTGGCGAACGAACAGCGACGAGGCATCGATGAACAGCACCGTGTTGTCCGACTTGGACTTCTTCAGCACGATGATGCAGGTCGCGATCGTGGTGCCGAAGAACAGGTCCGGCGGCAGCTGGATGACCGCGTCGACGTAGTTGTTGTCGATCAGGTATTTGCGGATCTTGTGCTTCGGCTCCTCCCCGATAGAGGACACCTGGGAACTCGACGATCGCCGCGGTGCCGTCGACAGCCAGCCAGCGTCAGAATGTGCATCGTGAAGGCGAGATCGGCCTTCGACTTCGGCGCCAGCACGCCCGCGGGAGCGAAGCGGGGGTCGTTGATCAGCAGGGGGTTCGCGTCGCCCTCCCACTTCGATCGAGTACGGCGGATTCGACACGATCGCCTCGAACGGCTCGTCGTCCCAATGCGCTGGATCCAGCAGGGTGTCACCGTGGGCGATGTCGAACTTCTCGTAGTTGATGTCGTGCAGGAACATGTTGATGCGGGCACAGGTTGTAGGTGGTCAGGTTGATCTCCTGCCCGAAGAACCCCTGCCGCACGTTGTCCTTGCCCAGGACCTTCGCGAACTTCAGCAGCAGCGAACCCGACCCGCACGCCGGGTCGTACACCTTGTTCACCGCCGTCTTGCCCACGACGGTGATACGGGCCAGCAAGCTCGACTGACCTCCTGCGGAGTGAAGAACTCCCCTCCCGACTTCCCGGCACTGGACGCGTACATCGTCATCAGGTACTCGTAGGCATCCCCGAACGTGTCGATGGTGTTCTCGCCGAACTCCGAGCCCAGATCCAAGTCACCGATCGCATCGAGCAGCTTCACCAGCTTCGCGTTGCGCCTGGCAACCGTGTTGCCGAGCTTGGCGCTATTGACGTCCAGGTCGTCGAACAAGCCCTTGAGGTCGTCCTCGCTGTCACTGCCGACCGCAGACCCCTCGATGTTGCGGAACACCTGCTCGAGCGTCTCGTTCAGATTGGCGTCATCGCCGGCCGCGCGAGCTCGGACGTTGAAGAACAGCTCGCTGGGCAGGATGTAGAAGCCCTTCTCGTTGGTCGTCTCTACCCGGCCGAACTCAGCGTCGGCGTCGGATCAGCCTGCGTGTAGTCGAAGTCGGCGTTGCCGGCCGCGCGCTCCTGCGTGTTGAGGTAGGCAGTGAGGTTCTCGGAGATGAACCGGTAGAAGAGCAGGCCGAGCACATAGGACTTGAAGTCCCACCCGTCGACGCTGCCGCGCAGGTCGTTGGCGATTCGCCAGATGGTCTTGTGGAGCTCGGCGCGCTGCAGTTCCTTGCGGACGGCGGTCTCAGCAGTGCTCACCGCAGCCTCCCCTTCGCGCCTGATCCCGACTTCCCCGAAGTTAGCGGAATTGGGGTTATCGGGGCTCAGGAAGGGTGGCCCTTGCAGGCGTCAAACGCTGTGGATCGTGCTGCCGCAGTTTTGTCAGACCCCTATGCGAACCTGTGTTCGAGGAGGTGGTCACATGTCGTTGGAGATCTCGCAGCAGGCGCAACGCCGGCGCCGCATCCACGACTCTCTGCCGACCGACCACCCTGCCGTGCTGGACCAGATTCTCGCCCTGATGGATGAGTTGCCTGACCCTTCCGAGTTGTCCATCAACGAGACAGCTGGTTCTCTGAGCCCCGCTGCGACCGCTCGCAACCGCATGGAAGCGTGGCTGACAGCTGTGGCCGCCGAGGCGGACGCCCGCGGGACGGCCAAGATGCTGCTCGCGGGGACTACCGGAACTATGGTCGGGGCGGCCACGAACTCCAATCCAGCTGCGGGATCCGGCCTCGTGAACACCGGCCGGGAGCTGCGCTGTCTACCTGCAGTGGCGGCGGCGTTTCGGGAGGGTCGGATCAGCTCCTGGCACGTCACGGCGCTGGCCGAGGCCGCACCGCGAATCGACGGCTTCCAGCAGATCGAGGACTCCCTGGCGGAACTGGCTTCGCAGGTCGAGCCCAAGGAGTTGCGCCGCATTCTCGACGTCCTGATCTGCCAATCCATTCCAGAGGGCGCGGACATCGACCACGACAAGCAGCGCACGCGCCGCGGCCTCAAGCTGGGTGAGCGCCAGGACGGGATGTGGAAGCTGTCCGGGCTGCTGGACGGGATCACGGGCCAGAAGCTGCATGACGCACTGCAACCCCTGATGGCGCACACCGGGCCGACCGACAACCGGTCAGCGACCCAACGGCGGGCCGATGCCTTGGACGATCTGATGAGCATGGCCCGAGCCAACACCCGGCCATTGGGGGTTTCGGGGCTGACCGTGCTGATCGATGTCGAAAATCTGCCCGAGGGGATCAAAGCCGCGCTGGAGGACGGCACGCTGCTCGGCCCGGATACCTTCGACTGGGTCAGTTGCAGTGTGGCGCTGGCAGCCGTCTTCGGGCAGAAGACGCCGAAGGGCTTCCGACCGTTGGCGCTGGCTCGGTCCAAGCGCCGCGCCACCCACGACCAGTGGCTGGCGCTTGTGGCCCGTGACCGGGGCTGCATCCGGTGCGGCAAGCCGCCTCGCTACACAGAGGCGCACCACATCATCCACTGGCGGGACGGCGGTTTGACTGATCTGTCGAATCTGTGCCTGCTGTGTTCACGATGTCATCACGACCTGCACATGGGCGACTTCGACGTGTTGATGGGCGCCGACGGCATACCCACACTGGTCTCGGGAAGAGGGCCACCCAGGAGCCGGACTGGGTGAGGCGGCGACCGTCAGACCTCGAGTACCAACTCCACGAACTTCTGCCCGCCAGGTCCGTCGAAGGTCCGCACGGGCTGGAAACCTGCAGATCGCCCCACTCGCTGGGACCGGGTGTTGAACTGCGCCACAACCGCGCGGATACGCTGCGCCCCGAGCTGCTCGCGCGCGAACTCGACGACTCAATGGCATCAGAGCGGTTCCTACCCGTTGCCCGAGCAAGTCAGGACGCAGACCGGCGCCCACATCCACGACGCCGTCCTCGTGCTCCTGCCCGAGGACGCGCGCTTCTGCACCGAAACACACGAAACCGACCAAGTCGTCGCCGTCGTAGACCGGACGGTAGTCCGGATGCAGGAAGACGTCGCGAGCCGAGCCGTCGTACAAGTCAAACGGCGCCTCATAGCGCCAGGCCGCGACAGCATCCGCCTCGCGGGGCACCAACGGCCGATCCAGAACGCGCAAGCCGTCCGGATGTGCCGTCACAGTTGCCGCGCAATGATCATCCGCTGGATCTGGTTGGTGCCTTCGAAGATCTGCATGACCTTGGCCTCGCGCATGTACCGCTCGACCGGGAAGTCGCGGGTGTAGCCGTAGCCGCCGAGCACCTGCACCGCGTCGGTGGTCACCTTCATCGCATTGTCAGTGGCCACGAGTTTGGCGATGGCTGCCTCGCGGGTGAAGCGCTGCCCCGCATCCCGCAACCGGGCCGCCGACCGGGTCAACTGGCGCGCCGACTCCACGGCTGCCGTCCATGTCGGCGAGCAGGAATGCAAGCCCTTGATGCTCGATGATCGGCCGGCCGAACGTCTCCCGCTCCCGGGCGTAGGCAACCGCATCGTCCAGCGCCCGCTGGGCCAGGCCGGTAGCGACGGCGGCGATGCCCAGGCGACCGGAGTCCAGACCCGTCAGCGCGATCCGTAGGCCCTGACCCTCCTCCCCGAGAAGCCGGTCGGCGCTCACACGGACGTTCTCGAAGCGCACCGACGCCGTGGTCGAGCCCATCAAACCCATCTTGCGTTCGGGAGGATCTGCCGAGAGACCGTCGGCGTCCGCCGGGACGAGGAAGCACGAGATGGTCTCGCCCGTGCGGGCCATGACCTGGTAGAAGTCCGCCTGCCCGCCGTGCGTGACCCAGGCCTTGGTGCCGTTGAGCACATAGCCGTCGCCGTCGCGGTCGGCACGCGTGCGCATGGCCGCAGGGTCGGAGCCCGCGTGCGCTTCCGACAGGCAGTAGGCCCCCAACAACTCGACCGCCGAGCATGTCCGGCAGCCACCGCTGCCGCTGCTCGTCGGTGCCGAACTGCGCCGAGCCCGAAGCAGGACAGGACGTGCACCGAGACACCGACCCCGACACTGGCCCACGACCGGCCGATCCGCTCCAGCACCTGCAGGTAGACCTCGTACGGCACCCCTGCCGCCGGACGGGGTAGGGCAAGCCGAGCAGCCCCGCCTCGCCAAGGGTCGTGAAGACATCGCGCGGGAACTCCCCCGTCTCCTCGGCGGCGACGGCGCGCGGGTCGAGCACTCTGGCGCACAACTCGTCGGTCAGCGCCAGCAGATCTGCGTACTCGGTGTCCACGGGCTCAACCTACGCGTCGTACGGAGACTGCGGGATGCCTTCTGGGCGACGCATCAACGCCTCCAGATCCGGACGCCGCGAGTCGTCGTGGCCGGACGCGTCGAAGTAGATGCCGTTGCGCTGGCTGGGCATGCGCTCGTCCATCAACGTGAGCAGTGCATAGGCCCGTTCATCAGCCGGGAACAGATTGTTGATGTCCAGCCCCCGCGGCCACAGGCGCCAGGCCCAGACCACCGACGCCTCGTAGGACAAGCACGATCACGTTGGAGGCCAGGAACAGCACCGAAATGAACGCGATCACCGTCGTCATCGCGCCGTACACAGCCGAGGAGTTGGTGCAGGAAGCGACCCACGATCACCCCGGCCAGCTGCAGGATCAATGAGATCGGCCAAGGCCCCGGCCACCGCGCCGGGCACGATCTCGCCAGGAGCTGGATCGGCCGGCGGCACAGCAACGTTCGGGCGCGACGAACAAGCGCGACTGCCGACGACCATGAACCGACTGACCGCTTGCACGAACCCCTGCCACTGCGCCGGCAGGTGCTGGCTGGTCCACAGCGATGTCGCGGCGAGCAGCACGATGCCGATGCCCGAGCATCCAGCAGCATCGACAGCACGCGCAGGTAGCGCGGCCCGAAGCCGTACCGGAAGCGGTAGGGCACGCAGAAGATCTGATTGACCATGGCGTAGAACGCGAACGCCGCACCGGTGCCCGGCCAGCAGCAGACCCGAGCAGTGCGACGACCAGCGCCGGACCGCTGCCGGGCAGCGATGCGTAGGAGTCGATGATCTGCTGCTGGAACGACGGTGGCACGACCTGCCGCACGAGATCGTTGACGAGATCCGGGTTGTTCTCCGCGATCATCCGCAGGATCGCGTAGCCACCGATGGCCAGCGGGAAGATCCCGAACAGGGTGTAGTAGGCGAGCAGCGCGGCCAGCCGGCTGCCCTCGTCGTCGGCGTACTTCTTGAACACCGCGTACCCGAATGCCACAGGCCGGAATCTGGCCTGCGCGCGATCGACCAGCCGACTGGTTCCCAGTACCACCTTCTCGACGCGCCAGCGCGGGGCCGCTGTGAGACGTCTCCGGCGCCGCAGCGCCGTAGTCCCGTTCGCGATCCTCCCACGGCCGGTAGAAGGGGTCTTCCGGGCTGGTCACCAGATGCGCACGCGCTCGTCCGGCGCCCGCCACATGCCGTCCCCCGACTCGACGCCGAACGCCTCGAAGAAGGCGTCGGTGTTGACCAGCGTGCCGAACACCCGGAACTCCGGCGGGGAGTGCGGGTCGATCGTGATGCGGCGCACGGCCTCTTCGGGCCGGGTCTTTGCGCGCCAGACATGGGCGAAACCCACGAAGAACCGCTGCGCGCCGCTCAGGCCGTCGATGACCGGCGGCTCCTGGCCATCCAGGGACAGCAGGTAGGCACGGTAGGCGACGGCCAGGCCCGAGACGTCAGCGATGTTCTCGCCCAGGGTGAGTTCGCCGTTGATCCGGTGCCCCTCGACGGGCTCATACTGCGCGTACTGGTCGACCAGGATCTGGGTGCGGTTGCGAAACGCCTCGTGGTCGGCGTCGGTCCACCAGTTGCGCAGGTTCCCGTCGCCGTCGAACTGGCAGCCCTGGTCGTCGAAGCCGTGCGAGATCTCGTGCCCGATGACCGCGCCGATCGCGCCGTAGTTGACCGCGTCGTCGGCTTCCATCGTGAAGAACGGTGGCTGCAGAATTCCGGCCGGGAACACGATCTCGTTGAGCTCGGGGTTGTAGTAGGCGTTCACGGTCTGGGCGTTCATGTGCCACTCGTCGCGGTCCACCGGACCGCCCAGCTTGTTCACCTCGTAGTCGTGGTGGAACTCTCGTGCGGCGCGCACCGACGCGATCAGGTCGCCGGGGACGACCTGCAGGCTGGAGTAGTCCATCCACTTGTCGGGGTAGCCGATCTTCGGGGTGAACGCCGCGAGCTTCGCGTGCGCCTCGCGCTTGGTGGCTTCGGTCATCCAGTCCAATCCATCGATGGACGCCTCGAAGGCCTTCTGCACGTTGCCGACGAGCTCGAGCATCCGCGCCTTGTTCTCCGGTGGGAAGTGGCGCGTCACGTACTCCTGCCCGACGGCTTCGCCCAGCAGCCCCTCGACGAGGTCCACACCCCGCTTCCAGCGCGGCCGCATCTGCGGTACACCGCGCAGGACCTTGCCGTAGAACTCGAACGATGCCTGCACGGTCTCTTCGCTGAGCAAGCCGGTGAAGGAACTGAGGATCCGCCAGCGCACATACGCCCGCCAGTCGTCCAGCGGGACCTCGTTGATGGCCTGGGCCACGGCCTGGGCGTAGTCCGGCTGCCCGATGTTGAGCGTGTCGATCCGCTCGAGTGCGCCCGCTTCGGCAAGGTAGGCCGGCCAGTCGTATCCGGGCGTGAGTTCGGTGAGCTCGACCAGCGGGTACTGGTTGTAGGTCTTGATCGGGTCGCGGTTGGCAACCGGCGTCCAGTGCGACTGCGCGAGCCGGGTCTCCAGCGCGACGATCCGCTCCGCCTCGTCGTCGCCACCCAAACCGGTGCGCTCCAGCATGGCGGCGACGTGCTCGCGGTAGGCCTTACGCTGCTCCGCGAACTGCTCGCCGAGGTAGTAGTCGCGGTCGGGCATGCCCAGACCGCTCTGCCACATGTCCAGCACGTAGCGGGTGGAATCCCGGTTGTCCTGGTGCACCGCGCCACCCAGCGGCGCTGCGATGCCTGCGCGCTCAAGCCGGCCGAACAGCGCAGGCAACTCGGAGGCGTCCTTGACCCGGGCAACCTCCTCGAACAGGTCCCGGATGGGGTCCAGCCCGGCGGCGTCGATGGCGTCGGTGTCCATGAACGCGTTGAACAGCACCGCGATCCGTCCGGCATTGGTCGACCGGGTCCGGCTCGGCTGCTGCGAGGTCCTCGATGATGGTTCGCAGTTGGTCCTGGGCCTTGTCGTGCAGATCGGTGAACGAGGCGAACTCGGCCTTGTCGTCGGGGATCTCGAACGTGTCCAGCCACTGCCCGAGCCAGTGCCGGTAGAAATCGTCCTGCACACGCACGGACGTGTCCTGCCACGAGGGGTTGAAGACCATGGACTTAAGCCTATGTAAGGGGTCCGACGGGTGCTAGCGGCAAGGGCTTTGTGACGCACAGACCAGAAACTGGTCGCGGAGTCACATAGCTAGACCAATCTCGCCGCCAGCGCCCGGAACGCCCGCCCCCGGTGGCTGATCGCGTGCTTCGCCTCGCTGCTGAGCTCGGCTGTGGTGCGCGGGCCGGCGTCGGTGGGCACCTCGAAGATCGGGTCGTAGCCGAACCCGTTGTGACCGCGGGGTTCGAACGTCAGCACTCCGGTCACCGACCCCAGCTCGACTGCCTCCCGGCCGTCCGGCCACACGGCGACCGCGGCGCAGACGAACTGCGCTGCCCGGTACTCCGCGGGCACGTCGGACAACTGCGCAAGCAACAGGTCCAGGTTCGCCCGGTCGTCCCCGTGCCGGCCGGACCAGCGCGCACTGAACACCCCCGGCGCTCCGCCCAGGACATCGACCGAAAGTCCACTGTCATCAGCGATCGCCGGCAGCCCGGTGGCGGCCACCACGGCACGGGCTTTGATCAACGCATTTTCGGCGAACGTCACGCCGGTTTCCGGGGTGTCGGGGACCTCGATGTCATCCAGAGTCAGGATCTGCTCGGTCACGCCGGCGTCGGCCAGGATCGCCACCAGTTCGGCGAGTTTGCCGCGGTTGCGGGTGGCCAGCACGTAGGTCACGCCCTGCCGCCTGGCTGCGCTCCGGAGGCGACCGTGGCCGGACCACCGTCGAGCAAGCGGCCGACTGCCGGACCCTGCCCCGCGAGTGCGGCTTCCTGCAAAGCGGTCAATTGCGCGCACCCCTGCTGCGCCAGGCCCAGCAGGGCATCGAGGGTCGCCCGGTCGAACGGCTCCCCTTCGGCCGTCCCCTGCACCTCCACGAAATGTCCCTCGCCGGTCATCACGACATTCATGTCGGTGTCGGCGTTGACGTCGTCGTCGTAGTGCAGGTCCAGCCGCGGCTCGCCGTCCACGACTCCGACGCTGACGGCAGCCACCGACGAGCGGATCGGCCACTGCTTGAGCAAGCCCTGCTCTTGCGCCCAGCGGCAGGCGTCCACGACGGCGAGGTAGGCGCCGGTGATCGCAGCGGTCCGGGTCCCGCCGTCGGCCTGCAGCACGTCGCAGTCGACCTGAATCGTGTTCTCGCCCAGAGCGGCATCGTCGATGGCGGCACGCAGCGCCCGGCCGATCAGCCGGCTGATCTCCTGCGTGCGCCCACCCGGGCGGCCCTTGATGCTCTCGCGGGCGCCCCGGGTGTCGGTCGAGCGCGGCAGCATCGCGTACTCCGCAGTGATCCAGCCCTTGCCCGAGTCCTTGCGCCAACGCGGAACCCCGGCCGCGAACGTCGCCACGCACAACACCCGGGTGCGGCCGAACTCGACCAGGCAGGAGCCTTCCCCGTTGTCCTGCCAGCCACGGTGGAAACGGATGGGACGCAGATGATCGGCGGCACGGCCGTCGGAGCGGGACATGGCTTCGACTCTACGGGTCGGCCGCCCCCGCGGTTTTGTCGCATTGTTGTCGTTAACCTCGGCGTGTCGCGAGCACTTCACGACAGCGCGGGCAACTTCGCGACAAAACGCGCGGCTAGACCTCGAGCACCAATCCGCTGTGCGCCACGGTCAGATCCCCGTCGTAGGTGGCCGCGGCCTCGGCCTGTACCTGCGCGACGTCGTTCCAGGCCACCAAGTGGGTGAGCACCAAGCGCCCGACCCCGGCAGCCATCGCGTGCTCGGCGGCCTGGCCGCCGGTGAGGTGCAGGTCGGTCGGGTTGTCCGGGCGGTCGACGAACGACGCCTCGTACAGCGCGAGATCAGCGCCCCGGGAGATCTCCACCAGCGCCGGCGTGGGCCCGGTGTCCCCGGAGTACACCACGCTGCGACCTCCCGCCGTCACCCGCAGCGCGTACGTCTCCACCGGATGCACGACCCGAATCGTGGTCACGCTGAACGGGCCGATCTGCGTGGCCTGCGGCGCGTGGCGCATGAAGTTGAACTCGTCGTTCATGCCCGGGTTCTTCGACAGGCCATAGGCCGCGGCCATTCGCGCGCCAGTGCCGGCCGGCCCGAAAACCGGGATGCGTGGCGCCGGACCCTTCGGGTGGTACTTGCGCGCCACGTAGTAGGAGCACAGGTCGATGCAGTGGTCAACGTGCAGGTGGCTCAAGAACACGGCGTCGATGCCGTAGATGTCGGTGTGATTCTGCAATGCCCCCAGCGAGCCGTTGCCCAGGTCCAGCAGGATGGAACACCCGTCGTGTTCCAGCAGGTAGCAGGAGGCAGGGGTGGTCGGGACCGGGGTAGGACCCGGCGCATCCCACAACTGTCAGCCTCATGACACCACCTCGACCGCGGACTGGACGTGACGCACCTCGGGGCCGAGGAAGCGCCTTCCCATCGTCGCAAACGAAGCGGGCTCTCCGGTCGCTAGGAACCTGTGATTCGGCTCACCGTTGTCACGCAGCAGATCGTGTGCAGCCAGCGTCTTATAGACGTCCTTGGCGGTCTCTTCGGCGCTGGAGACCAGCACCACGTCGTCGCCCATCACCCACTGGATGACGCCGGTGAGCAACGGGTAGTGCGTGCACCCGAGTACCAGCGTGTCGACCTCCGCTTCCTTGAGCGGCACCAAGTACTCCTGGGCGATCCGCAGCAACTCCGGACCGCCGGTGATCCCGGCTTCCACGAACTCCACGAAACGCGGGCAGGCCTGCATGAACAACTCGATCGACGGCGCCGCGGCGAATGCGTCCTCGTAGGCACCCGACGTCACAGTGGCCTGGGTCCCGATCACGGCCACCCGGTTGTTGTCGGTGACCCGCGCGGCGCGGCGGACCGCGGGCTGGATCACCTCCACCACGGGCACGTCGTAGCGCTCGCGGGCGTCACGTAGGACCGCCGCGGAGGCGGAGTTGCAGGCGATCACCAGCGCCTTGACGCCGTGGTCGACGAGGTGGTCCATGATGTCCAAGGCATACGACCGGACGGTGGCCAGTGGCAGCGGCCCGTAGGGCCCGCGCGCTGTATCGCCCACATACAACACCTGCTCGTGCGGGAGCTGATCGATGACGGCCCGGGCGACGGTCAGCCCGCCGACGCCGGAGTCGAAGATGCCCAGCGGGGCATCGGGACTCACGCCCATAACTGCCCCATCAGCGCCGATTCCGCCTCCTCCAGCGTGCCCTCGTACGCTCCGGTGGACAGGTACTTCCAGCCCCCGTCGCAGACGATCAGGCAGATGTCGGCGCTCTCGCCCGACCCGGCTGCCCGGTCGGCCAGACCCAGCGCCGCATGCAGGATGGCCCCGGTGGAGATGCCCGAGAAGATGCCCTCCTCATGCAACAACTGCCGGGTGCGCAGCAGCGCGTCCTTCGGCCCGACGGAGTAGCCGGGAGGTCAGCACCGACGGGTCGTAGAGCTCGGGCACGAACCCTTCGTCGAGGTTGCGCAACCCGTAGACCAGCTCGCCGTAGCGGGGTTCGGCGGCCACGATCTGGATGTCGGGCTTGTTCTCCCGCAGGTAGCGACCGGCTCCCATCAGCGTTCCGGTCGTCCCGAGGCCGGCCACGAAGTGCGTGATCTCGCGGCAGGTCGGCCAGGATCTCCGGGCCCGGTCGTCGCGTAGTGCGCCGCGGCGTTGGCGTCGTTGCCGTACTGGTAGAGCATCACCCAGTCCGGGTGCCGCGCGGCCATGTCCTTGGCGACCCGCACGGCTTCGTTGCTGCCGCCCTGCGCCGGGGAGTACACGATCTCGGCGCCCCACATGCGCAGCAGCTGCGTGCGCTCGGCCGAGGTGTTCTCGGGCATGACGCAGATGAGTTGGTAGCCACGTTGCCGCGCGACCATCGCCAGCGAGATGCCGGTGTTGCCGCTGGTGGGTTCCAGGATCGTGGCACCGGGCGTGAGCCGGCCCTCTGCCTCGGCGCGCGTCACCATCGCCAGAGCGGCGCGATCCTTCACCGACCCGGTCGGATTGCGGTCCTCGAGCTTGGCCCACAGCCGGACGTCCGGCGTCGGGCTCAGCCGCGGCAGCCCGACGATGGGCGTGTGGCCGACCGAGGACAGCAGATCGGGGAAGCGCAAGTTCGTTCTGTCCGCTCAGCCGCCGGCGACAGCCGGGAGGATGGTCACGGAGTCGCCGTCGGTCAGTGTGGTGCCCAGGCCGTCCAGGAACCGCACGTCCTCGTCATTGAGGTACACGTTGACGAACCGGCGCAGACCGGCGTCGTCGACGACACGGTCCTTGAGGCCCGGGAACTTCACGTCGAGATCGGAGACCAGGTCGGCCAGCGTCGCGCCTTCGGCGGACACGACCTTCTCGCCGCCGGTGTAGGTGCGCAGGATGGTAGGGATCTGAACCTCGATTGCCATACGCACTAGGGTACGGACTCCACGATCTCGACCATCTCCTCGGTCACCTCACCGTCGATGATCCGGAAACTGCGGATCTCGGTGGACTCGGGATCGCGGGTCGACAGCAGCACGTAATGGGCGCCCGGCTCCTGGGCATACGCCACGTCGGTTCGGCTCGGATACGCCTCGGTCGCAGTGTGCGAGTGGTAGATCACCACGGGCTCTTCGTCACGGGCGTCGAGTTCCCGGTACAGCCGCAGCAAGGCGCCGGAGTCGAACTCGTAGAACGTCGTGGAGCGGGCGGCGTTGACCATCGGGATGAACCGGCTGGGCGTGTCTGCGCGCCCGGCGATCACGCCGCAGGCCTCGTCAGGATGGTCGCGGCGGGCGTGTTCGGTCATGGCGTCGAGGAGTTCCTGACTGATGCGCAACACCGGTCCATTGTGGCCTGCATCGGCTACTCCCCCATCAACACCTCGACCAGCGACTGCTGCAGATAGCCCAGGTAGAGGTACAGGTTGTGCTGCGGGTCCAGAGTCGGCCACATCGAATCGTCCTCGGTCACCCCGAGTCGCGTCCCCAGCGCGAGCCGGGCATCGGCGAAGAACGCCAGCCACGCGTGCACATCGTCAGTGATCACGATCGGGTCGTGGCCGAGTTGCTCGCGGACAACGGCGATGTGGGCCAGTTTCGTCGCACGCAGGCCGGCCTCTGTCAGCCGGCGGAACTCCCCGGCTTCCTCGGGATCGTCATAGGCGTCGGGCAGCAGCCGCGCGAGCACCGGATCCTCGGGCGCCGGCCGCGCTTCCCCCACTCCGGCCAGGCCAAGTTCGCGGGCCCATTCCGGCACGTCCGGGTCGGGCGTGGGATCGCTGAGCACAGTGGTCAGTTCGTCGCAGACGTGCTCGAGAACCCGCCGCTCCTGACCGCTGAGCCGGGCCTGCAGGGTTCCCTTCTTGCGCTTGAACGGCTTGCCCATCAGTCGTCCTTCTGCACGGTGGCCCACAGACCGTATTCGTGCATCGCCGTGGCGTCACGTTCCATCTCCTCACGGCTGCCGGCGTTGACCACCGCCCGGCCCTTGGAATGCACGTCCCACATGAGGGACTCGGCCTTCTCGCGGCTGTAGCCGAAGTACTGCATGAACACGTAGGTCACATAACTCATCAGATTGATGGGGTCGTTCCAGACCAGACAGATATACGGCGTCGAGGGGGCGACCTCGGTGTCCGGGGACTCCAGCTCTATAGGGGCGACGCTCATCCCTGCGATTGTCGCACTACCGGGCGCGGAAACTGACCGTCGAACTGTAGCCGCGGGCGTAGCCGTCGAAGGCGGCCGAAACGACCCGGTAGGTGTAGTTGCCGTTGCGTACGGTCGGGATCACGCTGAAGCGGTACGCGCCGCCCGCCTTGGTCTTGGTGACGCCGAACGTCTCCCACTTACCGTCGACCAAGCGCTGGCGCATCACTTTCACGCCCTTGCGACCGGGCGCGACGCTGCCGGTCAAGCGCACCTTCTGCCCGGTGAACGCGATGATCGCCGACTTCACGGAAACCGAAGCGCGAACCTTCGTGCTCAGCGCCGCGCTGCGGGCGGCCTTGCGCGCATTGGCGGCGGTGACGGACACCCGGACGGCGCTGGACCGGGGCAATGCGTAACTGAAGACGACCTGGCCGTTCTTGGGGACCTTCTTGCTGGCGACGTCGCGCCAGCCGCCCTTGCCCGCCGGGTTCGCCTGCAGAACGGCGCGGCCGCCTCCGCTGGGCTTGCCGTCCACGTTCACCTGGGCGCTGAAGGAGCCCTTCTGACCCTTGGTCACGAACTTGGGAGCACCGATCTTGACGGTGGCGGTGCGGGGCGCACCGGGGTCGTCCTTGACGGTGCCGACCGCCTTGCGCAGCGCCGGCCACTGGTCAGCGGACTCCCCGCCGATGGTCCACAGCGCCGCTCCGGCCAGGCCCAGCGAACGGGCGACCCGCACCCGGTCGGCGACAGACGTGGCGTCGGCGAAGTAAGCCTTGCGATTGACCGTGCAGTCGGTCTTCTTCCCCTTCACCGTGAGTCCCTGGTAGGTGATGCTGTAACTGACGGTGAGCTCGCCGGAGGTGGCGTCGCGTGTGATCTGGCTGGGTGCCACGCCGTCCTCGGCCAGCGAAGCCAGGGCGTTGCCCGATGTCATCGAGTAACTGCCGTCGTTGATCTCCTGGCCGACCGGGCAGGTGCCGGTCTTGCCGGTGTACCAGTTCCGGCCATAGACCGGGATGCCCAGTTGCACCTTGGACTTGGGCACCATCGTGACGGCAGCGGCAGCGACCTTCTGCACCCATGGCAACGGGGCGATCGGTCCCGGGCTGCCGACCGAGTAGTCGTAGGCCATGATCCGCAGCACGTCGACGGCGCCGGCGATGCCCTCGTAGTTGTAGACCCAGTAGTCACCCGGAGACGCGCCCTGCGGAGGCACCGTCACGGACAGCAGCTTGCCCTGGGCGTGCAAGGCCGCGGACAGTTCATTGACGAAAGCGGTCCAGTCCGGCTTGGTGTCCTTCCACGTGGAAGAACCGTCGGTGTAGGCGAACGTCTCGTAATCCAGGTCGATGCCGTCGTAGCCGTTACGCAGGACCAGATCGACGATGTCCTGGATGTGGGCCGCGCGCTTGGCCGGGGCATCCAGGGTTGCCGCCATCCGGCCCTTGCCCGTGCCGTCAGTGATGGAGGGCAGGATCTTCACGCCCTTGCCACGCAGACTGGCCAGTGCGGCCGTCATTGCGGTGGAGGTCAGGTGGTCGTGGATGTAGACCTTCGAGCCGTCCCAGCGGGCATCGTGCCAGAACGGGGAGATGTCACTGAAGAGGTCGGAGTTGGTGGTGAAACTCGTGGTCGACGTCTGCGTCGACCAGTAGGGCAGCCAGCCGGAAAGGTAGCGCCGGGGCTCCTGCGCGGCATGCGCGGGCACCAGCGCACCGGCGGCCGTACAACCGGCCACCAGGGCGGCCAGTACCGCGGTCCGGCGCGTCATGGTGCCTCCCCAGGCGTTCCTCAAGCGTCGCAGTAAGCATCGGCACGTCAGCAGCAGAACATGACGTTCCTTCCCCCGAGTGTACGTGAGGGTGTCCGAAAACCTGCGTCCGTATTCCGGTCATTCTCATCACAAAGCGGTTAACGCTCGCTGCCGCTGTGTGGGCACCCGCGTGGCGCCCGGCTACCGTCAATAGCCATGCGCTCGTCTGTGACCGCCGGTGCCGCCCTATTGCTGCTGTGCGCCGGCACCTCCCCCGCAATGGCGGATTCAGGATCGCTGGCCCAGCGCGCCGATGCCGCAGCCGCGGCCGCTGCCAAGCAAGGCCACCCGAATCAGCACTACGGCCGCGAACGCCGCGATCTCCTACCTCGTGCCATTGCGGGTTTCGGACAAACGCATCGGCTCCAACTTCGGTTTCCAGGTGGTCGACACCGAGACCGGCCAGACCATCTACGCGCGGCAGTCCGAGACACCTCTGCGCCCGGCTTCCAACATGAAGATCGTGACTGCGCTCAACGCCCTGACCGTGCTCGGACCGTCGTCGCGGATGACGACCGACACCGTGGTCCCGGAGCGCGGAGTGGTGATCCTACGCGGCGGCGGTGACACAACCCTGGGTGCCGATGAACTGAGCCGGCTGGCCACTTCGACCGCCAGGTACTTGCGGGCACAGGATCTGCTGCCCGCGCAGGTGCAACCCCCCGCCTACACCCCCAAGACCTGCGTGGTGGATGGCAAGCAGCGCAAGTCGACGGCCAAGCGACCCTGCCCGCAGGTGACGCCGCCGCTGACCCGGCCCGCCGTCAAGGTCTACGTCGACGACTCGCTGTACGGCCGGCCGAAGTCCGGGCCGGGCTGGTGGTCCTCCTATCAGCCCTCCGTCGTGCGGCCCGTGCGCCCGCTCGGCCGGATCGGGGTCTACCAGTCCGACAGCGCTGTGGAGGCCGGCTCTGTGTTCGCCTCGGCCTTGCGGGCGGCGGGCGTGCAAAGCCCGCATCTCCGGACACCAGGATGCGGCCGACGGTGCTCAGGCAGCCGCGTCGGTGCAGGGTGACACCGTCGCCGCACAGGTGAAGTACATGCTGCAGGTCAGCGAGAACAACATCGCCGAGATGCTCTTCCGCCAGGTCGCCGTGGAGCGCGGGCGCAAGGGCACGTTCAAGGGTGGCCGGCTGGCCGCCCGTGACACCCTGCGCGAACTGGGCCTGGACACCACCGGTCTGAAACTGATGGACGGCAGTGGCGTGTCCCGGGACGACCGGCTCACCACGTCATTCCTCACGAGCGCACTGCAGTTGGCGCTGAACACCGACAAGTACCCACAGTTCAGCGGCTTCCTCTCGTCATTACCCGTGGGCGGGCGCACGGGCACGCTGTCGGCCAGCGCCGCACGGTACACCACGTGGCCGAGCAGGTGCGCGGCCGGCCAGGTGTTCGCCAAGACCGGCAGCCTGTACGACACGATCGGGCTCTCTGGATACGTGCGCGGCGCCGACGGTGTCCTGAAAGCATTCTCGGCGTTGGTCAACGACCGGCCGCAGCGCTACAGCCAACTGGCGACCCGGCAGGCGGTGGACGGGCTGATCGCAACCGTCAACGGCTGCTGGGGCCCGACCAAGAAGACGGGGACGCCGCCGGCGAGCTAGGGACCGCCCACGAGCAGTGGTCCCTTGAACGCACCCTCAGCGCAGACGGGATGCGATCGCGTCGCGGGCAGCGAGTACCTCCCCGAGCACCGCATCGTCCGGAGGCTGCAGCAAGTAGAGACCGACGACAGCTTCGATCCCCGGCACGGTGAGTGCGGCTGCCGCTGAGGACGCCGCCCCAGGACCCCGCGGCGGCGATACGACCGGCCGGTTGTCACCACGGCGGGCGAGCAGGACGGCCTGCCCCACCGCGCTGTCCTCCAGCCCGGAACGGCTGCCCACCCGAACCCCCACGAACACCTCGGCCCGCGGAGGCTCGGCGACTGCCACCACCACGACCCCGTCGGCCCCGTCAGTGATCGACAGGTGCGCCGTAGCCGTCGTTGTGTCGGCCAGCCGGCGCAGGGGTGGCAGGGCGGCTTCCCGCAGCAATGGCTGCACTTGCCGGGCCAGCCCGACCAGGCCCAGTCCCACATGGCAGCGGCCATCGGAGGCCCGCCGCAACAGTGCGTGCTTCTCCAGCGTGACCACGAGGCGATAGACCACGGTGCGGCCGATGCCCAATTGCGCGGCGATTTCGCTGACGCGCAGGCCTTCGGGATGGTCGGCGAGCAGGGTCAGCAGAGTTAACCCCCGGTCCAGAGTCTGGGAGGTCTCCGCGGTCATATCCACCACC
Source organism: Candidatus Nanopelagicales bacterium (assembly GCA_037045455.1). Taxonomy (GTDB): domain Bacteria; phylum Actinomycetota; class Actinomycetes; order S36-B12; family UBA10799; genus JADKAV01. Next base: position 18,418 of record JBAOIN010000011.1, read on the forward strand.
TTTGTGCGCGATCAGCATTTGTCGCGTGCGGCGCGCCCTATGAGCACCACGTAGATGTCCCGTAACCGGTACTCCGGATCTCAACCCTGCGGGTCGTCATCCCCGCCAGGCCGCAGCCCCTTGTAGATGGCCTCACAGGTCGGGACAGACGGGGAAGCGCGAGGGATCGCGGTTGGGCACCCACACCTTGCCGCACAACGCGATGACCGGCTCGCCCAGTACCGCGCTCTCGACGATCTTGTCCTTGCGCACGTAATGGGCGAACCGCTCGTGGTCACCTTCCTCGGTCGAGACCTGCTGTTCGACCAGGGTGTCGGTGCCCAGCGCCGGGCTCGACAGCGGTTCGTCAGTGGACATGTCGTGGGACAGATCAGCCATAGGAACGAGTCTACGTGACCTGGATCACAGCTTCTCTGCGGTTCTCGATAACTCTGCGTGAGATGCCTGCGTTGACCTACCGGAGCCCGAGTTCATGAGACAGCTCGGCGCGGAGTAACGCAGGGTGGTCATGGCGATGTGACCCCTTCAGAAGTATCGGCTCGCGCTCGGTGCACTTGATTACTCTGCGCTCAAAGCAGTCAAATGGGCCAGCGACATATCATCCGAACGGCTGATGTTGCACACGTTCACGCTGAGTAACGTGCGTGATGTGGCTGCCGCCAGCGGCCACGTGGAGGGACAACCGTTCGCCAAGCCGGCGAAAGGCCGTCGCCGGCCGTAGGGGGTCGGCCGATTGGAAAGGGTTTCTATGCCACAACAACCTCTGTCACAGGTTCCGGCCGATGCGACATGGGACTGGCAGGAGATCGGGGCCTGCCGCGAAGCCGACCCCGAGTTGTTCTTCCACCCGCAGAACGAGCGCGGACTGGCCCGACTGCGCCGCGACCGCGCGGCGAAGGCCGTCTGCGCCGGGTGCAACGTCCGTATCGACTGCGCGGACTACGCAATCCGCGCCCGCGAGCCCTACGGCGTGTGGGGCGGGCTGACCGAGGAGGAGCGCGAGCGCGTCTACGTGCGCATCACGCTGGCCCAGTTCCCGCGGCAGCGCGGAGAAGGTGCCCTCGCCGCTGCCGACGAGATCTCGCAGGCCGTTTCCCCCACTGCATTGGGAGTCGTTTCCTAGAGGACACACCGACACGAAGCGCCGCCAGACCGGTTCGGTCGGCGGCGCTTCGTCGTGTGTGGCGATGCCCACGCGAACCTTCTCTGTCGCGTTGTTGGGCTGGCTGTTGCGTTGTCGGTGTTTTTGATCTTGCTTTGGACCAACAACGCAACAGCTCGACCCGGCTCAGCTAACCGCGCTCCTGTTCATCGAGCTCGCGCAGCACCGAGCGATAGCTGCGGAAGGCGACCACGGTGGCCACGACGAGCAGCGCCGCCATGACCGCGTACACCACCGACCCGGTATCCGTACCAGACTCGGAGGTGTTCCCGTGACCGAAGCGGGACCCCGCCGTGAAGGGAATCGTGAATGTCCGAGTACCACGTCGACTCCGAGGTCGGCCAACTCGAGTCGGTGATCGTCCACCGTCCCGGCCTCGAACTGTCCCGACTTACTCCGTCCAACGTCGAGGACCTGCTCTTCGACGACGTCATGTGGGCTGCCCGCGCCCGGGAGGAGCACGATGCGTTCTCCCAGAAGTTGCGCGACAAGGGGATCGAGGTCCTGCACTTCCAGACCCTGCTGAAGGAGGCCCTCGATCAGCCCGGAGCACGGGAGTTCCTCGACGAGCGCCTGACCAACGCCACCCAGGTCGGGCCGGCCCTCGACGAGCCCTTGAGCGAACTGGTCATGCAGGCGGACTCCGAACTGCTGTCCGAGGTGCTGATCGGTGGTGTGTTGAAGAAGGACCTGCACCTGCCCAACACCGAGAGCCTGCTGTGGAGCTACCTGGATGACTACGACTTCATCCTGACCCCGCTGCCCAACCACCTGTTCCAGCGCGACAACACCGCGTTCGTCTACGACGGCCTGAGCGTCAACCCCATGGCCAAGCCGGCCCGTAAGCGGGAGACGCTGCACTCCCAGACGATCTGGAACTACCACCCGCGCTTCAAGGACGCCGGGCTGAACTTCTACTACGGCAACGACGACGAGCACCACGAGCCGGCGACGATCGAGGGTGGCGACATCCTGGTCATCGGCAACGGCGCCGTGATGATCGGCATGGGCGAGCGCACGACCCCGCAGGGCGTCGAGGTGCTGGCACGCAAGTACTTCAAGTACGGCAACGGCAAGATCAACAAGGTCATCGTCGTCGAGCTTCCGAAGACCCGCGCCTTCATGCACCTCGACACGGCCATGACCATGATCGACAAGGACGCGTTCTCGGTCTACCCGTACCTGCCCGACCACCTGCGTTCCTACACCCTGGAGCCGGTCGGCGACAGTGGCGATTTCACCGTCAAGGAGAACGACGACATGTGGCCGGTCGTTGCCGACGCCGTCGGTGTGCCGAAGATGCGCGCATTGAAGACGCCGATCGACGAGCTCGGCGCCCAGCGCGAGCAGTGGGACGACGGGAACAACTTCCTGGCCGTCGCACCCGGTGTGATCTTCGGCTACGAGCGCAACACGACCACGAACACCTTCCTGCGCAAGGAGGGCATCGAGATCGTGAGCATCGTCGGTTCCGAACTCGGCCGTGGCCGGGGTGGACCGCGCTGCATGTCCTGCCCGATCCTGCGCGGTCCGGCAGTCTGACGAACCATCCGGTGGGCCGGCCGTGCGTCGGCCCACCGGGCCTTCGACCCAACCAAAGGAGAAGCAGTGCCCGTCAATCTTCGTAACCGCGACTACCTCAAGGAACTCGACTTCACCACCGCTGAGATGCAGTTCCTGCTCGACCTCTCCCGCGACCTCAAGCGCGCCAAGTACACCGGCAACGAGCGCAAGCGCATGACCGGCAAGAACGTCGCCTTGATCTTCGAGAAGACCTCCACCCGTACGCGCTGCGCGTTCGAGGTGGGTGCCTACGACCAGGGCGCCGGCGTGACGTACCTGGACCCGAGTGGTTCGCAGATGGGCCACAAGGAGTCGATCGCCGACACCGCGCGCGTGCTGTCCCGCTTCTACGACGGCATCGAGTACCGCGGCAGCGCCCACACCAACGTCGAGGAGCTCGCCGAGTACTCCGACGTCCCGGTGTGGAACGGCCTGACCGACGAGTGGCACCCCACCCAGATGCTGGCCGACTTCCTGACCATGAGCGAGCACAGCCGCGGCAAGCCGATCTCTGAAATCACCTACACCTACATGGGCGACGCCCGCTCCAACATGGGCAACTCGCTACTGGTGATGGGCGCGATCATGGGTTCGGACGTCCGGATCTGTTCGCCCCGCGATCTGTGGCCGAGCCAGGAGATTCAGGACGCCGCCCACGAGCGCGCCGAGCAGTCCGGCGCCCGCGTGATGCTGACCGAGGACCCCGACGAGGCGATCCCCGGTTCGGACTTCTTCCACACCGACGTGTGGGTGTCGATGGGTGAGCCCAAGGAGGTCTGGGACGAGCGGATCAAGCTGCTCAAGCCCTACCAGGTGAACCGCGAGGCGCTGGAGAAGACCGGCAACAAGAACGCCAAGTTCATGCACTGCCTGCCGGCCTTCCACGACACCAACACCAAGGTCGGCCAGGAGATCGCCGCGTCCACGGGCATGGACAACGGTCTCGAGGTCACCAACGACGTGTTCGAGTCCGACGCCAACATTGCGTTCGACCAGGCCGAGAACCGGTTGCACACGATCAAGGCGGTCATGGTCGCCACCATCGGCGACTGACTGCACGCGAAAAGGGCGGTGGTCTGCGGGCCGCCGCCCTTTTCGCGTGCCTGGTGGTGTTGCGGGCCGCCGCCCTTTCGCGCGCCCGGCGTTTTGTTGCGTTGTTGCCGCAAATCCCGGCGTGTCGCGACGCCTTCGCGACAGTGCGGGCAACATCGCGACAAAACGGCCCGGCTAGCGTGAAACCGTGACCCCCGGCCGCCGCGCAGTTCTCGCTGCGGTCGCGGTCAACCTGATGGGTGTGCTGGCACTGTTCCTCACCGGCGCCATGAGCGTGCAGATCGGGCGCGACTTCGGCAAAGCACCCGCCTCCATCGGAATCCTGGCGTCGGTGTTCGCGCTGGCCACGTCCTTGGGCAGCGCTCCGCTGGGCCGGCAAGTCCGGCGGCTGGGCGTGCGGCGCAGTATGTGGGCCGCGACGACCGCCTCCTGTGTTGCCCTGCTCGGGTGCTCAGTGAGCCCTTCGGTGCCGGCGCTGGCAGTCGCGCTGTTCGTGGGCGGCCTGGGCAACGCGATCGGGCAACCGGCCGGCAACGCGTTAGTCGCCGCCCAGGTGCGCCCCGAACGCTATGGTCTCGGTTTTGCGATCAAGCAATCCGGGATCCCGCTGGCCACAACCCTGGGCGGGTTGGCCGTGCCCCTGATCGCCCTCACCTTCGGGTGGCGATTCGCCTACGTGCTCGCCGCGGTCGCCGCCGTGGTGGCGATGCTGCTGGTTCCGCCCGATCGGCCGGCCACCGAGCAGCGCAGTGAACGCAGCGTGCCCCGGCCGCTGTTGCCGGGCTTGTGGCTGCTCGGCGGCGGGTTGATCGCCGCTGTCCTCGCAGCCACTTCCATCGGTGCCCTCGGAGCGGCCGGCGGCGTGCACGTGGGTCTGCCCGAAGCCACGGCCGGCTACCTCATCGCGGCCGGAGGTCTGGCTGGCCTGGCGATCCGGCTGTGCGCGGGAATCGTGGCCGACCGGCGCGACTTCGATCCCTTGCTCGGGGTCAGTGCCCTTTGCCTGCTCGGAGCCGTCGGCTGGTTCCTGATGGCCACGGGAAGGCCCTGGTTGTACGTCGCGGGGCTGGTGACCGCCAACGCGTTCGGCTGGGGCTGGCCCGGACTGCAGCACCTGGCTGTGGCCCGGCGCTTCCCCACGTCCACAGCCGCGGCCAGCGGAATCGCCCAAACCGGAGTCGCGGCGGGGCTACTGATCGGGCCCTTCTTGCTCGGTCTGGTGGCAATCCGCAACTGGTCGGTGATGTGGCTGGTGGCCGGCTGCGCGGCCGTGTTCGGTGCGTTGGTCGTGCGGGTCGCCGCGGCTCGACTGCCGCGTCCGCAGTACTCACGTACGTAGACTGTGCCGCGTGCGACGGCTGATGGTGGCAGTGGGCGCGGGACTGGCCGTGCTCGCCGCCATGGCCGGCAACGCCGCCGACGCGGCACCGGCAAAGAAGAAGATCGCCGCGAACCAGTGGGACGTCGTGCTCGTGCTGACCGATGACCAGCCGATCGGGACTCTACAAGGCATGCCCGAGGTCAGCAGACTGCTCGCAGCGCGCGGGACCACGTTCCCCAACGCAATCGTGCCGACCAGTCTGTGCTGCCCGAGCCGGACCAGCCTGCTGACCGGCAAACTCGCCACGGCCACGGGCATCTACAGCAACGAGTCCGACACGGGGGTCGGCGGCTACCCGGCGGTGAAGGCGGCTGGTCTCGAGAACGACACGATCGCGACGGCTCTGGATGGCGCCGGCTACCAGACCGCGTACTTCGGGAAGTATCTCAACGAGTACGGCGCCCTGTACGACGGCGTCGCGCCGCCGGGCTGGGACACCTGGCGAGTCTTCACTACCACGGTGCAGAGCGGCCGCTACCGCAACTTCGGGCTGTCTGACGGCGTCCCGTTTGGACAGCGGGCGAAGTCGGCCCGGCAGGAGTTCATCCCCGGGTACTCCACGACGAAACTGGGTGGCCTGGCCGCCGACTCCATCCGCAGCGCGCCGGCCGACCAGCCGCTGCTCACGGTGTTCGCCCCCTACGCCCCGCACTCCCCCTTCACCGCGGAACGCAAGTACCGGGGCACCAGCCGCCTGCCCGCCGATTACCGCAACGCGTCGGTCAACGAGGTCGACGTGTCCGACAAGCCGTGGTACGTCCAGCAGGTGCCGTTGACGAACACCGTCGAGGGCGCCGCTCCGGGCGCCAACCTCGCCAAGCAGATCGACACCCTGCGAAGCGTGGATGACCAGGTGGCCGCGATCTACAACGCTGTCAAGGCGCGCGGGCGGTTGGACCGGACGTTGTTCGTCTTCACGTCCGACAACGGCTACATGCACGGGGAGCACCGGCTGGACGGCAAGGGCTACCCCTATCTGAAGTCCACGAACGTGCCACTCGTGATGCGCTGGGGCAACGGTTCGGCGGGCAGCGTGGACCCGCGGTTGACGGTGGCCAACATCGACGTCGCCGCAACCATCCTGACCGCGGCCGGCCTGCCCAACCGCACGCAGGGCACTCCCGTCACCATGGACCGCAACGAGCAAGGTGTGCCCATGGTCGGGACCGAAGCGACGAGTCGCGCGATCCGGCCGCCGTTCTGCGCCTGGCGCACGCGCGAGGAGTTGTTCGTGCGCTACGGCACGCTGGAAGAGGAGTACTACGACTACCGGGTGGATCCCTACGAGTTGACCAACCGGGTGAAGGATCCTGCTTACGCGGCACGCGTGGACCAACTACGAGCGTTGGCACGTGCCGCGTGTGATCCGCCACCGCCGGGCTACGGCCCGACGTTCGACCTTCCGCGCTGGCGTTCCAAGCGCGGCGGCAGTGAGGTGCCGATGCCTGATGCCGGCGAGGACCAGGTCGCGCGGGCGGATTGACGCGGGAACTAGGCCGGACCGGGCCTGAACATGCCGAAGGGCGGCCCCACGTTGGAGCCGCCCTTCGGGTGTGACTTAGGCCTGCAGCCGCTCGCGCAGCGCCGCCAGTTCATCCCACAGCGCCTGCGGGACCCGGTCACCGAACTTCTGGAAGTACTCCTCGGTGAGGTCGCACTCGGCCAGCCAGGACTCGGCGTCCACGGCAAACAGTTCGGCGATCTGCTCCTCGGTGAGGTCCAGGCCATCGACGTACAGGTCGCCGGCCTTGGGCTTGCCGCCGATCGCGGTCGGCTCGGCATCGGTACGACCCTCGACCCGCTCGATGATCCAGGCCAGCACGCGGCTGTTCTCACCGAAGCCCGGCCAGATGAACTTGCCGTTCTCATCCTTGCGGAACCAGTTCACCTGGTAGATCGCCGGCAGTTTGCTCGCGTCGGCACCGGCGCCGATCTTGAGCCAGTGACCCCAGTAGTCGGCCATGTTGTAGCCACAGAACGGCAGCATCGCGAACGGGTCGCGCCGCAGCTGGCCCATGCCGCCAACGGCAGCCGCCGTCATCTCCGAGGAGACGGTGGCGCCGATGAACACGCCGTGCGCCCAGTCCCGCGCCTCGTTGACCAGCGGCACGTTCGTGGCGCGGCGGCCACCGAACAGGATCGCGGAGATCGGCACGCCGGCCGGGTCCTCCCAGTTGTCCGCGATGGACGGGCACTGGGCGGCCGGGGCGGTGAAGCGGGCGTTCGGGTGGCTGCTCGGCTCGTCGGAGTCCGGAGTCCAGTCCCGGCCCTTCCAGTCGATCAGGTGCGCGGGCGCCTCGTCGGTCATGCCCTCCCACCAGACATCACCCTCGTCAGTGAGCGCGACGTTGGTGAAGATGCAGTTGCCCCACAGCGACTTGATCGCGTTGGCGTTGGTCTTCATGCCGGTGCCCGGCGCCACGCCGAAGAAGCCCGCCTCCGGGTTGATGGCGTACAACCGGCCGTCGTCGCCGAAGCGCATCCACGCGATGTCGTCACCGACGGTCTCGACCTTCCAGCCCGGCACCGACGGCTCGAGCATGGCGAGGTTCGTCTTGCCACAGGCCGACGGGAACGCAGCCGTCAGGTACTTCACGTCGCCGTCCGGCGCGGTGAGCTTCAGGATCAGCATGTGCTCGGCCATCCAGCCCTCGTCGCGGGCCATCGCCGAGGCGATCCGCAGCGCGAAGCACTTCTTGCCCAGCAGCGCGTTGCCGCCGTAGCCGGAGCCGTAGGACCAGATCTCACGGGACTCCGGGAAGTGCACGATGTACTTCGTCTCGTTGCACGGCCAGGCCACATCCGCCCGCGCGTTGCCGTCGGCGTCGACCAGCGGGAATCCGACGGAGTGCAGCGCCGGAACGAAGTCGCCTTCCTCGCCGATCAGGTCGAGTGCGGCCTGCCCCATGCGGGTCATGATCTTCATGTTCGCGACCACGTACGGCGAGTCGGTCAGTTCCACACCGAGCTGGGAGATCCGCGAGCCCAGCGGGCCCATCGAGAACGGCACCACGTACATCGTGCGACCGCGCATGCAGCCCTCGAACAGCCCCTTGAGAATCCCGCGCATCTCGGTGGGGTCCATCCAGTTGTTCGTCGGGCCGGCGTCGATCTCACGCTGCGCAGCAGATGAAGGTGCGGTCCTCCACGCGCGCCACGTCGGAGGGGTCCGAGCGGGCCAGGAAGGAGTTGGGACGCAGTTCCGGGTTGAGGCGGATGAACGTGCCGCTGTCGACCAGCGCCTGCGTCATGCGCTCCCACTCGGCGTCGGAGCCGTCACACCACTCCACGCGATCGGGCTGCGTGAGGTTCGCGACCTCTTCGACCCATTCCAGCAACTTCTTGTTGCGGGTCGGGGGATTTTCCAGTCCTGCAATCGTCATCAGTGCACTCCGTCTCCGCGCGATCGACTCGGACGGCGCGGGGTCGGCGCCGTTTGGCTGCGCGATGCCTCTTACAAGAATGCCATGCGAACGTCGCGAAATCACCCTCGGGGTCAGCGGTCCCGCGGGCAAATGCAGCAGCAGAAGTCCGGGTTTCGGAACAGCGCCACTCGTTCGGCAGACCGGGCTTGGGAATCGGTAAGGTCAGCGCCACTTCCGGTCGATGGAGGAAAGCGTGGTGAGAACGCTGAAATCCGCACTCGTCGCTGCCGCCTGCTGTGCGGTCGCCACCCCGCTGCTGGTCACGCTGCCGGCCGCGGCGAAGCTGCCCGTTCCCAAACGCGCGGGGACCGGCCTGACCCAATACGCCGCCGCTCTGCAGGGCGAGCCAGAGGGGTTCGCCGCTTATGTACCGCAGACCAGCTGCGATCCGCAGTGGCGCAAAGGTCTCCAGCGGTTCCGCGACCTCGTCCTGGCGACCTACCCGCAGACCAAGGACTGGGGTTCGATGCGGGACTGCACGGACGACGGCATCAGCGAACACCTCGACGGCCGGGCCTGGGATTGGAACGCGAACGCAAAGGATCCCGCACAGTTCAAGGCCGCAACTGACTTGATCAACTGGCTGCTGGCCGACAACGCCTACTGGGCGCGCCGGCTGGGGATCATGTACATCGGCTACAACCACCGCATTTGGGGTGCGTACCGCGCGAGCGAGGGCTGGCGCCCGCTGTCGCCGTCCGACCCGCATACCGATCACGTGCACTTCTCGTTCTCCTGGCAGGGCGCGTTCGGCAAGACCAGCTTCTTCGACGGCACGGCCGCAGCCCAGGACTACGGACCCTGCCGGCCGTTCCGCGGCGAGCCGGCCGTGCTGTACAGCCGTACCCGCGCGAACTCGCGTCCCTGCAGCAACCCGCCGGGGTTGAGCCGCACCTCCGGCAAGCCCGGCAAGCTGCTGTGGCGGGGCAGCCGTGGAAGTGAGGTCCGCACCGTGCAGTCGGCCCTCGGGGTGTCGGCCAGCGGCTACTTCGATTCCGCCACCATGCATGCGGTGGCCACTTTCCAGCGGTCGAAGAATTTGCCGGTGACCGGAGCCGTGGACACAGTCACCCGAACCCGGATGGTCAGCGAGGGCATCCTCAAGCGCTGAGGCACCAGTGGCCGTGTGCAACGGGTTCGTCCGCGCCCACGGCATTACGCCGAAGTCCGATGGCCAACGCCGGACCCCAATAGCCACAACAGCGGGCGTCGGTGGTTGTGCGGGCGGGCGCCGGACGTAGACACCGGCAGTCCGCACGTGCAGCGTCCTTGCAGCCATTCGTCCACGACCACCTCGCGGCGCCGACCGCAGACTGGGCAGAGCAGGGCGACCCGCCCGGTCAGCCGCCGCTGTGCGTCCACTGTGTCCTGCCAATGGCACTTGCCGGACAGCAGCGCGGTCACAAGCGCCGGGACCGGCACCTTGCGACCCACGACGACGCACGCTTCCTGACCGACCCAGTCGGTGACCAGGAACAGCGGGAGTTCCGGGCCGTCGAGATGTCCGGCCGGGATCGACCGCACAAGCCACACGGCCCGCACGCCGGCTGCGTTGTAGGTGTCCTGCCGCTGCCGGTACTGGCGCAACACTTGCTTTGACCGTTGCACCTCGATCGCCACGCGCCGGCTGTCGTGGGTGGCCAGGACGTCGGCGACGAAGCCGGGGCCAGGAACTTCGGTTCCGGGCGTCCAGCCGGCATCGGCGACGGCCCTCGCGACCACGGCCTTGAGATGCAGGTGCTCGGCCGACTCCCCCGGATGACAGTCGCTGTCCCGGGTGTGCACGAAGTGCCGGGTGCCTAGCCCCGACACCCGCGCGAAGCCGGGATGGCCGCAGGGCTGCAGAACCACCCGCTCACCGCGCAAGGCTGCCCAGCGATCGTCGGGCATCAGGGGTGCGCAGACCAGTTCGCCATCGACCATCGCGCTCAGGGGCATGGTTTCAGCGGTAGTGGGTGCGGCCTACGAGGTTCAACGGCCGGACCTGTTCTGTGGATGGCGGCGAAGCTCGGATCGCTGCGGGTGCTGGAGTTGAGAAAGGCTGATTCGTGAGCATTCCGGGCATCGGTTAGCCCCGCGGGCGGGGTTTCGGCGCCCGGGAAGCTAACGGATGCCCGGAACGCTCACGGATTGGCCCAGCACCGGCTCAGCAGTAAGTCTGCGCAACCCACTCCAGCACCGCCGGGTCGTCGTTCCACTCCGAGTCGCCGGCGCGCGGGTCGTGCAGCACCAAGTCGGTGAATCCTTCGGTCTGGCACCACTCATAAAAGCGCGCGAAGGCCTCCCGGCTGGCCAGGGGACGCCCGGCCGCACTGCCGGCCAAGAAGATCCGGCCGGGCACATCCCGGCCCGCACGCTGGCAGGCTTCGTCCAGCAACTCGCGTTGCCGACGCACGGCGGCGCTCATCGATTCGACCGTGGGGTCGGGGTCCCGCGGATCGCCGAACGTGATCCACGCTTCGGCGAACTCGGCCGCCGTGCGCATGGTGGTCGGTCCGCCCGCGGCGATCGCGAGGGGCACGCGCGGCTGCTGGACGCAGCCGGGGATGGTGCGAGCTTCGACCGCGGTGTAGGACGGCGTCGAGCCGGTGTAGGACGTGTTGCGCAGCAGCGCGTCCAGCATGCGCGCGAAGTCGTGGAAGCGCGCTGCACGCTCCCGCGGAGTCAGCGCCGGCTGGCCGAGGACGTCGGCGTCGAAACCGGTGCCACCGGCGCCTGCGCCCAGCGTGATGCGACCACCGGAGATGTGGTCCAGCGTCATGACGTCCTTGGCGAGCAGGACGGGTTCCCGGAAATTCGGGGAGGTCACCATCGTGCCGAGCCGGATCGTGCTCGTGGCCATCGCGATCCCGCTTAGCCACGGCACCGCACCGAACCACGGTTCATCCCTATAGCGCCGCCATGACAGGTGGTCGTAAGTCCACAGATGGGCGAAACCCATGTCCTCGATCGCGCGTGCACGGGCAACGGCAACCGGCCACGGATCCGTGGGAATTAGCAGAACGCCGAGCCGCATCACTTGTAGTAGGGGTCAGCCCAACCCAGGTACGGGCCCCAGTCGTTCATGCGGTGCCAGTCGATGGCCTTGACCGAACCGTCGGGCATATTCGTGACGGCCTTCCCGTCCCCGACGTAGGTCGCGATGTGCCCGGCGTAGTGTCCGGGATCCCAGAACATCTGCGCACCCAGCGGCGGATCTTCGTCCTTGGGGTGGGCCACCCCGGCGTCCTTGGCGCGGTACCACTGGTCGAACGCCGTCTGCAGGCGCGGTCCTCTGGGCATGTAAGCATCGTCGGCCAAGGTCAGACAGCGTCCCCAGTAGCCGGTGGTGTGCGCCTGTGCCAGCGACAGCAAATAGGCGACAGCGCGGGCCGGGCTGCGAGTGGTCCCGACGGGATGCAATGCGGAGCGCGATACCGCCGGGGTGCGGTCGTGCGACCAGGACACACCGGCCTCGGACTGCAGGTCGAGGTCGATCGGGCGAGCAACCGCCGGCGTGGCGAAGAGCACGCTCAGGCCTGCGCCAAGTACGATCGCGTGCTTCACGATTCAAGTAGGTCAGATCAGGCATTCACCCGACAGTGGTACACCGGTGACATTCGTCACACAGCGTGCCGTCTGTCACGGACCAGCAGAACGGCCGCCAGCACCGCCGTCGCCGTCACCACCGACAGTCCGGCCAGCAGATTGATGCGAGAGACGATGGCCCCGACGATCACACTGGACACTGCCCCGCCGGCCTGTAGCGCGAGGCTTTCCACCGACATCATCGTGCTGCGAACCTCGCTGGTGACTCTCGCGTGCAGAAGCCCGGCCATCACCGGTCCCTGCACTCCGATGGCCACATACAGCAACAGGTACGCAGCCGCGGCGCCACCGACGACGGCCAAGGCCAGGCCCAGCACGAGCACACCCATGACGAGGAAGGCGCCTGCGCCCACCAACGCGCGGGCACCCGGCAACCGAGTGCTGATGGCGGCTCCGACAGCGGCAGCGGCGAACGCGGCAGCGGTGAGGAAACCGAATAGGGCCGCGCCCGCGTTCGCGCTTCCGGCCAGTTCGGCGAAACGGTTGGGCGCGAGCAGTTCGACACCTGCCAGCACCAGCCCGAGGCAGGCCGCGACAATCATCAAGCGCCGGATCGGCGGCTGCTTTACTGCGATGCCGACCGCCTGTCCGACTGTCTGCCGTACCGAGCCGCGCGCCGACTTCTCGCCTGTAAGCAGCAGCGCCGCCACGACGGCGTGCACGAGTGCCGCAACGGCGGCCACGAGGAAAGGCACGGACAAAGTGATCACCCCGGTGCCCGTGCTGGGCAGCCCGGAGGCGGCGCGAGGTAGCAGACCACCGATCACCGCTGCGCCACCGAGCGCCAGCGATTCCGCGATCTGGCCGTGCGCCAGGCCGGATTCGACGTCCTCGTGTCCGAGCCCGTGCATCGCGTCGACGTACCAGGCTTCAACCGGCCCCGAGGAGAGTGCCCGCGAGGTTCCCATCAGGACCATGGCCAGCATGATGAACGGCACGGATCCCAAAACGCCCAGGATGAAGCAGGCTCAGCGCTTGCAGAACGGCGCTGGCGACGATCACCGGCCGGCGTCCCCAGGCATCGGCCAAGCCACCGGTGGGCAGTTCCAAGCTCAGGGTCACCACGCTGTAGAGCGCCATCATCTGCCCCGTCTGGGCCAACGACAGTCCCCGCGCACCCAGCATCAGCACGAGCACGGGAATCACCAGACCAGCCGGCACCCAGCGCAGGGCACTGAGCACCACGAGCCGACGAGCTGGATTCACGCCGACCACGCTACGCGTGAGGGAGAGCCCCGGCTCACCCTCATAAGCCGGGCCCTCTGTCACCGCAACCGCCCCCCTCGGCGTTCCAGACCCGGCTTAACGACCCCGTCACAAGCCCGTGTCGTGCACCGCGTTCTCGATCCCGCGCCAGATCGTCGGGTAGGCGTACGGCATATTCTTCAACGTCGCGATCGGTACCTGGCCGCGCACCGCGACCGCCAACCCCGAGAGCACCTCTCCCCCGGTCGGCCCCATACTCGTCCCGCCCACCAGAATCCCGCGGGAGGCGTCGGCGACCACCTTGATGATCCCCTCGTTGCCGGTCTTGTGAATCCAGCCGCGCGAGGTACTGGGCACCGAGACCGAACCGACCGCGACGTTCAGACCGGCTTCGCGCGCCTGCTGCTCGGTCAAGCCGACAGAGCCGATCTCCGGGTCGGTGAACGTCACGCGCGAGACCGCCGAATAGTCCGCGCTCGGACCCGGCTCGCCGAGGATCGCCTGCCGGGCGATGCCCGCCTCGTACATCGACATGTGCGTGAAGGCGCCCTTGCCGGCGATGTCCCCGATCGCGTAAACGCCGGGCACGACCTGCATGTGCCCGTCAACGGGTGGGAAGCCGTGGTTCAGCTCAACACCAAGAACGTCCAGTCCCACCTCGTCGGCGTTCGACCGGCGGCCGGTAGCGACCAACAGCGCCTGGGCGCGCAGAACCTCCTCTGCGACCGTGACGAGAAACTCGCCGTCGTGTGCGACGCTGTCGACGGTACGGCCGGTGATCACCCGCAGGCCCTCGCCGGTGAGCACGTCCGTGAGGATCTCGCTGGCCTCGGGCTCTTCGCCCGGCACCAGCCGCGGCGCGCCTTCGACGATCGTCACCTGCGCGCCGAAGCGGGCGAAAACCTGCGCCAGTTCGACCCCGATCGCCCCGCCACCCATGACGATCAGCGACTCCGGCACTTCGGTCGCCTCGATCGCCTCGTGGTTGGTCCAGAACGGCGTATCGGCCAGGCCTGGCATCGGGCGGGACACTGGGCCGGGTGCCGGCGGCCACCACGATCGCCCGCCTGGCTTGGTAGGTGTCCTCGCCCACTTCGACGGTCTCGGCCGACAGCAAGCGAGCCTGCCCGCGGACGAACCGGCCACCCTTGCCGACGAACCTGTCGACGGCCGCCTGGTCGTTCCAGTCGTCGGTCGCCTCGTCGCGAATTCGGGTGGCCACCGGCGTCCAGTCCGCCTGCACGTCACTGCGCCCGGCGAGCTCCGGTATCCGCCGGCCCTCCGCCAGCGCGTTCCCGGCGCGGATCATCATCTTGCTCGGCACGCATCCCCAGTAGGGGCACTCGCCGCCGACCAGGTTCTTCTCGATCCCGACCACGTCCAGACCCGCTTCGGCCAATGAGCCGGCGATGTCCTCACCGCCGGGGCCGAGCCCGATCACGATCACATCCGCGCTGTGCTGCATGCGCTGACCCTGTCACGGTCTGCAGATGAGAGCAATGCACCCCAGATGCGAGCAACGGGCACGGGGTCGAATGCTCGCATCTGCGGCGGCTTGCTCACATTCTTGCGACTCTCACCGAATCCCCAGGTTCGTCACACTCGCGCTCAAGGTTGGGCGCCGATCGTGAGGTCATGAGCACTTACGCCGAAAACCCCGTGACCACTACCCCCGACTGGCACGACAAGTTCCAGTCCGAACGCAAGAAGGCCCGCATCCTCGGCGCCACGACCGTCGCCTCCGCCCTGCTCGCGGTGGGTGTCGGCGCCTGGGGGCTCAATGCCCAGGGCGCGTCCGTGAGCAGCGGCCCCGGCGGCGGCACCGGCCAGTTCGGTCCGCCCGGTTCCAGCACCGGCCAGTTCGCGCCTCCCGGAACCAGCAACAGCGGCGGGCAGGACCTGGCCAGCACGCTGCTCAACTCCGACGGCAGCGTCAACACCGACGCCGTCGAACAACTCGTCGCACAGGCCCCGGACGGCATGCTCGATCAGATCCTGAGCATGGCCGTACAGAACGGCGAACTGACACAGGCGCAGGCCGACGAGATCGCCGCCGCAGCAAGCGGCACCGACTCCTCCAGCACTGACAGCACGTCGGCGCAGGACATCTGATGACCACCTTGGAAGTCCGCCCCGCGCCTACGGTCACGGCACTCGTGGACGTCGAGATCGTGGTGCCGGTCTACAACGAGGAACAGGCGCTGCGATCCAGCATCTTGGCACTCCACGGCTACACGCGCACAATGCCGTGGACGTCCCGGATCGTGATCGCCGACAACGCGAGCACCGACAGCACTCCCGAAATGGCCAGGGCGCTGGCCGAACAGTTGCCCGACGTGGAGTATCTGCGCCTTGAGCAGAAAGGCCGAGGCCGGGCACTGCGCCGGGCGTGGTCGCAGGCCCGGGCGCGGGTCGTCGCCTACATGGACGTGGACTTGTCTACCGACTTGGCGGCCCTGCCGGTGCTGATCGCGCCGCTTCTGTCCGGGCATTCCGACGTGGCTATCGGCACGCGGCTGTCGCGCACCTCTCGGGTCGTGCGCGGGCCCAAGCGCGAATTCATCAGCCGTACCTACAACCGGCTGCTGCGCTGGACGTTGCGCTCGGGATTCAGCGACGCGCAATGCGGCTTCAAGGCCGTGCGCGCCGACCGGGTGACTGCCCTGCTCGAGCGGGTGCAGGACGAGGAGTGGTTCTTCGACACCGAACTGCTGGTCGTGGCCGAGCGCAACGGCATGCGGATCCACGAGGTGCCCGTCGACTGGATCGACGACCCGGACTCCCGGGTCGACATCGTGAGCACCGCCGTCTCGGACTTGCGCGGGATCGCCCGCTTGGGACGTGAGATCGCGTCCGGCCGGATCCGCTTCCGCGAGGTCTCCCAGACCGGCGGGCCCGGACAGGTCCTGCGGTTCTTGGTCGTCGGCATCGCCTCGACGGCGTTGTACGCGGCGCTGTACCTTCTGGCCCGCCAGCTGCTCGACCCGGTCACCGCCAACATCGCGGCACTGCTGCTGGCCACGGCCGCGAACACCGCGGTCAATCGCCGCTTCACGTTCGGCATCATCGGTCGCGACGGCTGGATGACCCACCAGGTCAAGGGCTATGCGATCCTCGCGATCGCGCTGGTCATCACGACAGCCACTGCGTGGCTGCTGCCGGCAACCACGAGCCGCACGACCGAGCTCGTAGCCCTCACCGCCGCGAACCTGTTCGCGACACTCGTCCGTTTCGTTCTCTTCCGCTCCTGGATCTTCGGAGGTTCTCATGACCGCCACACTCGATAGGCCCCTGGAGACCGCACCGGCTCCCGCGACCAAGCCCTTCGACTGGACCCGCCCTGCACTCGCCGCTCTGCTGAGCGCCACGGCCGTGCTCTACCTGTGGGGCTTGTCGGGGTGGGCGAACTCCTTCTACTCCGCGGCCGCGCAAGCCGGCTCCCAGAACTGGGTCGCGTTCCTCTTCGGATCCTCGGACGCGGCGAACTCGATCACGGTCGACAAGCCGCCTGCCGCGATCTGGGTGATGGCGCTGTCGGTCAAGATGTTCGGGCTGAACTCCTGGAGCATTCTGGTGCCGCAAGCCCTGATGGGTGTGGCGTCGGTGTTCCTGCTCTACCTGTTCGTCAGCCGCTACTTCGGCCGCCCGGCGGGGCTGTTCGCAGGAGCGATCCTCGCCACAACCCCGGTGGCCACGCTGATGTTCCGCTTCAACAACCCGGACGCGCTTCTCGTGCTGCTGCTGGTCGCGGCGACCTATGCGGTGGCGCGGGCTCTGGAAGACGAGCGGCTGCGCTGGATCGTCCTGGCGGGCGTGTGCGTGGGCTTCGCGTTCCTCACCAAGAGCCTGCAAGCGTTCCTGGTCCTGCCCGCCTTCATCGCGGCCGTGCTGATCTACTCGCGCCGGCGCTGGAGCATGCTGCTGACATCGGCAGTGGCGCTGATCGTCTCCGGCGGTTGGTGGCTACTGCTCGTCGAACTGTGGCCTGCCGACTCCCGGCCCTACATCGGGGGTTCGCAAACCAACTCCGCACTGGAGCTGATCCTGGGCTACAACGGGCTCGGCCGGATCACCGGCGACGAGACCGGCAGCGTCGGTGGTGGTCAGGGCGGGGGCTGGGGAACGCCCAGCTGGCACAGGATGTTCGACGCGGACTGGGCCGGGCAGATCGGGTGGCTGCTGCCGGCCGCGCTGGCGGCGATCGTGATCGTGTGGCTGCTGAGCAAGCAACGCATGCACCGGATCTCAACCGTGCTGTGGGGTGGCTGGCTGCTCGTCACGTTTGCGACCTTCTCCTTCAGCCAAGGCATCATCCACCAGTACTACGCGGTGGCGCTGGCCCCGGCGATCGGCGCATTGGTCGCGATGGCCACCACGGTCTTGTGGCGCCGGCGCGCCTACATCGGACTGGCGGTGCTTCTCGGCGGTTCGGCGGTCTACGCCGGCCTGCTGCTACTGAAGGCGAACTACGACACGCTGGCCTGGCTGGTGCTGATCGCGGGGGTGGTTGCTGCCATCGCCCTCGGCCTGGGCGACCTGCTCTCGATCGGCGTGCGGCGGATCCTGGCGGCGGTGTTGATCGCGGTCAGTCTGCTCGGTCCACTGTCGTTCAGCCTGGAGACCGCATCCCGAGTGACCAGCGGCTCGTTGCCGTCCGCCGGTCCGAGCCTGGGCGCCAGCAGTGGTCCCGGTGGCGGCATGCGCGGCGGCGGTCAGACCACTACCACCGGTGGCCCCGGCGGTCTGCTCAACAGTCCCGACGTGAGCAGCGAGCTGGTCTCGGTGCTCAGCCAGGACGCCGAGAACTACACCTGGATCGCGGCCGGCATCGGCAGCCAGACTGCAGCCGGCTACCAACTGGCTACCGGCTACCCGGTGATGGCGATCGGCGGCTTCAACGGCAGCGATCCCTCGCCGACCCTTGAGCAGTTCCAGCAGTACGTCGCCGAGGGCAAGATTCACTACTTCATCGCCGGCGGCGGCATGGGTGGCATGGGCGGCGGCACGGCCGGCGGCAACACCAGCAGTGAGATCAGCGCCTGGGTGCAGGAGAACTTCGTGGCCACGACTGTGGACGGCGTCACCCTGTACGACCTGAGTTAGGCCGGTGTGGAAGCGATGTGCCGCAGCAGCGACACCTTTGCCTGCGAGGCACATCGCTTCCGTGCCCCAGCGCAGCGATGTGCCGGGCAGGCAAAAGTGTCGCCTGTCGGGCACATCTCTGGGGCGCGTGTCGCTTTGGCGCCGCCTGACTCCTCGCAGAATCAGCGTCGGACTCACGGCATGATGGACGGCATGCCGGAAGCCCGCGTGCTGGTTGCGGACGACGAAAGTGCGATCCTCGACCTGCTCTGCGCGAGCCTGCGACATGCCGGCTTCGAGGTCGTGCCGGCCGTCGACGGGTCCAGCGCGTTGCAGCAAGCACTGGCCACGCGGCCCGACGCACTGATCCTGGACGTGATGATGCCCGGGCTCGACGGCTTCGAAGTGGTTCGCCGGCTGCGGGCCGAGGGCCTGACAGCCCCCGTACTGTTCCTCACCGCGCGCGACGCCACGCACGACAAGGTGATCGGACTGGACGCAGGCGGCGACGACTACGTCACCAAACCGTTCAGTCTCGACGAGATCCTTGCCCGCGTCCGGGCGCTGCTGCGGCGGTCCGGCCGTGCAGCGGTCCCTTCGGCCACGCCCCTGCTCAGGGCGGCCGATCTGGAACTGGACCCTGACCGCCACGAGGTCCGGCGGGCGGGCCACCCGGTCGAGCTCACCCCGACGGAGTTCAACCTGCTGCGACTGTTCATGGAGAACCCCAACCGGGTGCTCACCAAACAGGTCATCCTCGACCGGGTGTGGCAGTACGCGTTCACCGGCGACGCCGCGATCGTCGAGTCGTACATGTCCTACCTGCGACGCAAGCTCACCACCGCCCCCGGACAACCCCGGCTGCTGGAGACGGTGCGTGGGGTCGGCTACGTACTGAAGGTGCCGTGATGCCGCTTCGACGGCTGCTGCCGCTGCTCACCGCCGCGCTGGTCGCACTGGCCTTGCTGGTGGCCGGGGTGCTGGCCGCGACGGCCATGCGGACCTATCTCGTGCAGCAGGTGGACCGGGGCCTGATGCGCTCGCCGACGGCCACCTCCCAGGGCCCACCACCCCCGCAACAAGCCGGATCCGGATCCCCGCTGCCCAGCGACTTCTACGTCCAGGTGTCCGACGACTCCGGCACAGTGGTACAGCAGATCAGCAACCTGCCGTCCGGCCTGCAGGCGCCCACCCTTCCGGCGCTCACCCGTGCCGAGGTGATCGCCACCGGGTCCCAACCGTTCACTGCGGACGGTTGGCGGGTCGTGGCCAAGACCACCCCGACCGGGACCGTCATGGTGGCCAAGTCGCTTGTCCGATGTTTCGGCCACCGTGGATCGGCTGATCTGGCTGGAGGTCGGTGTCGGCCTGGTCGTGCTCACAGTGGTCGCCGGGTTGAGCACGGTGGTTGTCCGGCGCTCCCTGCGGCCTTTGCAGACCGTCGAGAACACGGCTGTGGCGATCACGGGTGGCGACCTCAGCGGACGCGTGCCCGATCCCCGCACCGGCACGGAGGCCGGTGACGTCGGACAGGCGCTGAACTCCATGCTCGACCGGCTTGAGCTCTCCTTCGAGCAGCGGGAGCAGGCGATGGCCGCGGCGCAGGAGTCGGAGGCCAGGATGCGGCAGTTCATCGGCGACGCCAGCCACGAACTGCGCACCCCCCTGACCGGGGTTCGCGGTACCGCCGAGCTCTACCGGCAGGGCGCGATCCGGGACGACGAGGTACCCGGCGCATTCGCTCGCATCGAGGATCAGGCGCAGCGCATGGGCGGCCTGGTGGACGAACTCCTCCTGCTCGCCCGGCTCGACGCCGAACGACCGCTGGATGTGACACTCGTGGATCTGCTGGATGTCTGCTCGCACGCGGTGCAGGCATTCGAGGGGGTGACTCTGGAAGTGCTGCCGGACAGCGCAGCGCCCGTCGTGCGCGGGGACGCCGCGCGGCTTCGGCAAGTGGTCGACAACCTGATCAGCAACGGCCTGCAGCACGGGCAGGGGCAGGTGAGCGTCGCGGTCGGGACGCAGGGCGATGAGGCTGTCATGGTGGTGCGCGACGAAGGACCAGGCGTGGCCGCAGCGGACGAGGAGCGCGTCTTCGACCGCTTCTACCGCGGCGACCGGGCCCGCAGTACTGCCGGGAACGGATTGGGTCTGAGCATCGTCGCGGCCTTGGTCGCGGCCCACGGAGGCTCGGTGTCGGTCAACGGCCCGGCGTTCACGGTGCGGCTGCCGCTGGCACCTTAGCCAAACATCCGGATCAGGGCCAGATGCGGCCCATTTCCACACGTCTGGTCGGCCTTCCCACAGACGTATGGATCGGGGCCGCATGTGGCCCGTATCCGTGGGTTTGGTCCGGGATCATGCCGCGCCCCGGCACAATAGTGAGCCGTGGGCTGGGTGACGTCGTACGCCGAACCGATCGGCAACGCAGCGGTGATCTTCACGGTGATCTGTGCGGTCCTGGCCGCGCCCTACCTCGCCTGGCAGTACCGTCGCCGCGGCACGGTAACGGCGGGCCGGACGTGGGCCCAGACCTCGTTCCTGCTCTACCTCATGTGCGCCTGGGCGCTGGTGCTGATGCCGTTCCCCGACGACCCGTGCCGGCGCACCGTGACCCCGCAGTTGCAGCCGTTCAACTGGCTGCACCTGGCCCGCGCCGGCAGCACCGGGACACTGTCGCTGCTGACCAACCCGAACACCGTGATGTTCGTCTTCAACGTCGCGCTGCTGTTCCCGCTCGGGGTCTACCTGCGGCGCTGGTTCGGCCGGGGGCTGGTAGTTTCGGCACTCGCCGGCTTCGCAATGTCACTGGCGTTCGAAGTCACCCAGTACACCGCGATCTTCGGGCTCTACGAGTGCACCTACCGGCAGTTCAACGTCGATGATCTGATCGCCAACACGAGTGGGGCGATCATCGGCTGGCTGGTGGCGCCGCTGGTCTTCATCGTGCCCCGACGCGGGGCCGAGCCGGTCGCCCCGGACCGGGTGACCGTTCCGCGCCGGGGGCTGTCCTGCGTGCTGGACTTCTGGATCGCGCTCATCCTGACGTTCCTCGCCACGTCACTGGCCGAGACGTTCTCGCTGCCGGTACCACCCGGGCCGATGTATGTCGTTCTGCTCGTCACCTGTGCCCTGCTGCCGGCCGTGACCACAGGCCGCACCCCCGGCCAGCTCAGCGTGGGCATGCGGATGGAACCCGGGAATCCGTTGCGCTGGATATTGCGAGCGCTGCTGGTGTGGGGGCCGTACCCGGGCTTCTACCTACTCAGCGACTACGGGCTGGCCCATCGCCACGATCCGCTCGGGGTCGCAGCCCTCGCCACGGCCGGGCTGTGCGTCGTGTGGCCGCTGATCCTGCTGACGGGCATTCACGAACGGCTCTCGGGAACCCGCGCTGTGCCCGACTCGAGTCAGCGCGACCTGAAGGCTTCGACCAGTGTCGGCAGCGTCGGATAGATGTGCTCCAGGCCAACCCGGTCGATGACGGCGGTGCGGGCCAGAGTCTCCTGCAAGTCCTGCTTGGCACGCACCAGGACGAACCTGACGTCCAGTCGCTCCAGCTCGTCGCACAGGGTCAGCAGCGCGTCCACCCCGGAACTGTCGATCTCGATGATCGCCTCGCATTGCAGCGCGAACCACTGCAGACCGTCCCGGCGCTCAGCGATGAAAGCGCGGGCATGCTCCAGGAAGTTCTGGGCGTTGGCGAAGAACAGCGGGGAGTCGTAGCGGAAGATGAGCAGCCCCGGTTCCTCGTGGGAGTCCGGGAAATCCTCGATGTCGTGCATTCCGGCCAGGCCCGGCACGAACCCCAGTGCCGCGGAGTTGGGCCGCGCGACCTCCACCAGCAGCAGCAGGACCGACAGTCCCACCGCCACTAGCACCCCGTACAGCACTCCCACTACGAGCACCCCGGCCGTGGTGACGATCGCCAGCCAGAACTCCGAGCGGCGAAACCGCCACAACCTGCGGAAGTCCGCGATATCGATGAGCAGCACCGCCGCATACACCACAAGCGCGCCCAAGGCGGCCTGCGGCACGACCTGCAGCGCCGGGCCGGCCACGAGCAGCACGATCGCGAGGAAGCCGAACGCCGCGAGCGAGTAACCCTGATCGGTAGCGCCGGCGGCCCTGGCTACCGCCGAGCGGGAACCGCTGGTGGAAACCGGCATCCCCCGGAACAGCCCGGCGGCCAGGTTGACCAAAGACAGCGCGCGCAGTTCGGTCTGCGGCACCAGCGCGGGCTCCTCGACCCGGTGGAACGCCCGGCCCGTGAGTGTGGAGTCCGCGTAGGCCACCAGCAGCACCCCAATCGCTGCGATCAGCAACTGCCCCCACAGGTCGGCAGGAACGGCCGGCAGCGCGGGCGTGGGAAGTCCGGTGGGTACCTCGCCCAGCAGCACCGGACCGTGACCCGCCGCGTGCAATGCACGCGGAGACCGCGACGCCGACGCCCAGGGCGACCAGTGCCGCGAAGGCTCGCAGCCGCGTGCGGGACAGCAACGCCATCGTGATCAGCACACTGGCCGCCACAAGGACTGCCGGCCATTGGACATGCGCGCTAGTCAGCAACCAGATGTGCTCGAAGACCGTATCCGCCTGGGCAGTCGTCGCCCCCAGCACCTTGTCCAGTTGACTGTTGATCATCAGCACCGCGATCCCGGCCATGTAACCCACGAGGATGGGCCGGGACAGCAGATCGGCGACGAACGACAGCCGCAACAGCGTCGCCACCAGACCGACGAGACCGACGGCCACGGCCAGACCACCGGCCAAGGCAGCCGGACCGGCCCGGCCCTGCGCCACCACGGGCGCGATGACCGCGGCCGCCATGACGGCCACGCTGGACTCTGGCCCGAAGCTCAGCCAGCGCGACGTTCCGAGCAGGGCATACAGCGGCAGCGCGATCAACGCCGACCACAGACCTTGCACGGGCGAGAGTCCCGCGAGGATGGCATAGGCCATGACTTGCGGGACCAGATAGGCGGTGACGGTCAGGCCTGCGATCAGGTTGGGCCGCGAGAAAGGCCGCAGGTGGGCATCCAGACCGGGCACCCACGTCCGCAGCGTTTCGATCACGCCCCCCAGCATGCCGAAGTCAGCGAGGTGACGGCCTGATCAGCCGTAGTACGGGTTCGCCCAGCCCTGGTAAGGACCCCACTCGTTGATCTTGTGCCAGTCCATGATCTCCAGCGCGCCGCCGGGGACGTTGGTGACGACCTTGCCGTTGCCGACGTACACCGCGATGTGGCCGGCCGGGTTCGACGTTTCCCAGAACATCTGGGCACCGACCGGGATGTCCTTGCTGCCTGGGATGACCCACGCCGGCGGCCTTGGCCCGCGCCCATTGCGCGAGGGCGGTGGTCGTGCGGGCGCCCTGTCGCGCCGTACGCGTCGTCGGCCAGCCGCAGGCACTGGTCGGGGTAACCGGCCATGCCCGACCGGGCCCACGAGAGCAGCCGGGCAACGGCCTCGTTGGCCGAGAACTTGGTGCCGTAGGTGCGGATGCCATCGCTACGTGCGGCCCGCTTGGCGGCGCCGCGCATCGGCCTTCTGCTGCCAAGCGGCCGCGGCGTCGAAGTCGGCTCCCCCGGCCGCCTCCAGGCTCGGGGCGGCCATGGCTGCCGCGGCGGACGGCGAGGTCTCGGGCGCAACCGGAGTGTTCGGGGTCACAGCCGCCACCGACGTTGCCATGAGCGGAACCGCGAGGGCTCCAGCCATGAGCGTCAAGGTGCGGTGATGCACGATCAGTCCTTCCTTCGAAGATCAGTCGGGTGGTGCCCGGTCGGCGGTGCGCTTGAACCGTGAACTGCGTCACCCGGGATTACCGGTAGTACGGTTCCGCCCAGCCGAGGTATGGACCCCACTTGTTCATGACCCGCCAGTTGATCTTCTTGACCCGGCCGCCTGGCATGTTGGTGACGGCCTTGCCGTTGCCGACGTAGGTGGCGATATGGCCAGCGGGGTTGGACGTCCGCCAGAACATCTGCGCCCCCACCTGCGGGTTGCGGTCCTTGCGGTGAGCGAAGCCGTGGTTCTTGGCCCGATGCCACTGCGACAGCGCCGTGCCTGTGCGGCCGCCCTTGGGCTGGTAGGCGTTGTCAGCCAGCCGCAGGCACTGGTTGTGGTAGCCGCTCTTGCCGCGCTTGGCCCAGTGCTCCAGGCGAGCGGCGGCTCGCTGGGGACTGAAGGTAGTGCCCCGGGTGCGCATGGCCACGGCGCCCATGGCCTTGGTCTTGACCGACTTCCCGCCCGGTTTCGGCGCGGAATCAGCGCCGAAGGCTGTGGCGGGAGCAGCAGTGACTCCGGTCAGCAGGACCGGGACGGCGACGGCCATTGCGATGAGAGGTCGCATGTCGGGGCCTCCTGTGAGGGTCGGAAAGTGACACTCACGTCATTCCCGGCCCATACCCGGGCCACGCGTGATCCGGCTCACCGGGGGCTGTGAGCAGGGTCACGCGTGTGGAGAACGCGGCGCTAGATCGGCGCTGCGCTGTTGTCTCTCACACGGAACAACCAGCCTGCGGGGCGGAAGCGGGCTTAGTCCGCGATCCGTGAGGATTGCGGCTTCACCCACCCGCGCGCAGTCAGCGGTTCGTGTACGTCACACCCTGCGCGCGCACGATATCCACCAGCTGACCCAGCGGCAGGTTCATGTCCAGCAGGTGCAGACCCCACGCCGACGAGGGCCCCCACTTCAACTTCCGGGACTGTCCGATCGGCTTGACCATCAGCACGTGAGCACCGTTCGCCGTCACGCACTTGGCCGTGTAACGATCTTTCGGCCGAAGCCAAGGGGTTTTCGCCGTGGGCGGCTTGCCACCGAGGACCTGTTGCGCGACAAACCCCAGCGTCCCCGGGATCGGGGTGCCGCGCATGTAGCTGGTCACTTCGGTGCGCTTGTTCTTGGCCAACGACGCGGGGTTGGTGCAGGCGGCTTCGTAGGTCTGGCCGGCAGGCAGATCGGTGGACCGGACCTTGCCGAAGAACGATGACGCCGGTGGTTTGGTCGCAAACGATCCGTAGGAGATGACGCAGTTGATCTGTCCTTTGCGGGTGCAGATCGGCACGGAACTGAAGTCGCCGCCCACCGTCTTGCCGGTCGGGACAGCCACCGTGGAGCCGGTGAGCATCGCCGACAGCATGCGTGAGCGCAGCGCGGCGTCACCGTCGATGCGTTCCTTGATGAGGCGCTTGAGCATGCCCGAGCCTTGCGAGTGGCCGATCAGCACGAACGGCCGGTCGGGGTTCTCGGCGAGGTAGGCGTCGAAGGCGGTTTCCACATCGCTGTAGGCGTTGTCACGGTCCTGCTGGGTGGCCCCGCCGCCCAGCAGCGCCGCGAGCGTCAGTTGCCGGTACATCGGCGCGTAGACCTTGCAGACCTGGCTGAACCGTGCCGCCTGGTACTGCGCGATCGAGGTCTCGGCGGGTTCGATCGCGAGGTTGGCGACCGGGCCCTGCTGCTCGCTCACCGTCGGATACACGTAGAAGCAGTCGATCGCCGGGTCCTGCACTCGCGCCGGAGTCACCTTCTTGGCCGGCTTGCCGAACGTACGCACCGTGGTCTTCAACGACCCTTCGCAGGGGTTGGCGGCCGCACCAGGCCGGCACAGCCACACGGTGTCGGCGTGCGCGGCAGTGGGGGCCGCGAGGATGGCGGTGGCCGACGCGATGGGCAGCAGAACGGGGAGCAGGCGCATGAGGCCGAATGTATCCCGCGGTGCTGGCGCGCGCAGGCAGATCAGCCGTCGATGCGCTTGTCGTAGATCACAGTTCGGTCGCGGCCATCCCGCTTGGCCCGGTACAGCGCCTGGTCCGCGCAGCGGAACGCGTCGTCGGGATCAGAACCTGGATGCACCATGACGGCGCCTATGCTCAGTGTCACCTCCACGATCTGCCCGTCCACGGTGATCGGATCGCGTACGGCCTGCTGCACCTGCTCGGCGATGCGCAGCACATCCTGCTCGGTGTGCACGGCCGGCAGCACGAGTACGAACTCGTCACCCCCGAAGCGGGCCACGACATCGCTGGTCCGCACGCAGTCGCGGATCCGGCGGGCCACGGTGACGATGACCCGGTCACCGATGCCGTGGCCGTAGGAGTCGTTGATGGGTTTGAGCTGGTCGATATCCGCGAACAGTACGCCGGTGTTCTCCCCGGTCCGAGGTGTCTCACTGAGGATGCCGGCTGTTCGGGCGACCAGTTCCCGGCGGTTGAGCAGTTCGGTCAGCGAGTCGTGGGTGGCCAGGAAGCGCAGCCGGTCGCGGGCCTGCCGGGACTCCGTGACATCGGCGAACTGTGACACGAAACCCGAGGGACTGCCGGCCGAGTCCCGCAGCATGGCCACTGACTGCTCGACCACGACCCGGCGGCCGTCGGAACGGATCATCTGGTGGTCCAAGGTCAGAGAGGGCACGATGCCGGCCAGGATCTGCTCCCGCAACCGGACGTCGAGTTCGTCATCGACCGGGTCGACCACATCGGCCACCCCATGGCTGAGCAGCCATTCTTCGGTGCGCCCCAGCAGTCGGCACAGCGCGGGATTGACCTCCAGGAACTCCCGCTCCAGGCTGACCACCGCCATACCGGTCGGGGCGCTCTCCATAGCGGTTCGGAACCGTTGCTCGCTGCGCCGGACCGCCTCTTCGGCCTCCCGTTTGGCGCCGATGTCACGCAGTCGCCCGATGCGACCGACGACCGCGCCCATCGCGTCGGTCACGGCACGCGAGGACACGTCGGACCACCGGGGCTGGCCGTCGGCCTGCCGGACCCGGGCCTCGAAGTCCAACACCTCGGGACTGGTCGTATCGAAGGCCGCCTCGGGCAGGTCCTCACGCCACAGGTAATTGAGGATGGGCGCGCCGACCAGTTCCTCCGGCTTCCACCCGAAGACCTCGGTGACCGACGGTGAGATCCATAGCAGCCGGCCTTGCGTCGATGCGCGGAAGATCACGTCCAGCGAGTTCTCCGCGAGCAGCCGGTAGTGCTCCTCGCTGGTGGCCAGCGCGCGTCTGGCGACGACCGATTCTGTGATGTCGGCCACCTGGGACAGGTAGTACAAGAACTCCCCGGCGTCGTCGCGGACGCCGCTCACCGACAGATCCGCCCAGACCACCGTCGAGTCCGGCTTCAAGTACCGCTTCGTGATCCGGTAGACGTCCCGCTCCCCGCGTCGGACCTGGTCGGCGAGGTTCTGGTCACTGCCGATGTCGTCGGGATGCGTCAATTCCTGCCAGGACGCCGCAAGCATGGCCTCCTCGGTGCGTCCGAGCATGGCACAGAACGCGGGATTGACCCGCTGCAGTTTCCCATCCGGAGCCACGATCGCCATCCCGGTGGCGGCGTCCATCATGGCGTGCCGGAACCGCGCTTCGGATTCCTCGAGCGCGGCTGCGGCATCTTTGGCGTCCTGGATGTCGCGCACGGCATCGATTCCGCCGACGATCACGTCGCGGTCGTCGGTGATGGCCTTGCCGATCACTGCCATCCAGCGGTGCTCACCGGTGGCCGTGCGCATCCGGACCTCGGCCCGGCCCCGGCGGACATCAGAGGACACCCGCGCCTTCTGGGACATCAGTGCGTGCGCCAGATCGTCGGGGTGCAGGTAGTCGGCGAAACTGGTCCCGATGACCTGCTCCGGGGAGTACCCGAGCACCCATTCCACCGACGGGCTGACCCATTCGATCCGACCAGCGGGATCGGACTGGAACACCATCTCCGAGGCGTTCTCGGCCACCAGCCGGTAGTGCTCTTTGGCTTCGGCGATGAGCTGCGCCGCCGCCACCCGCTCGGTCACGTCGCGATACGTGAGAGAGACAAGGTCCCCCACCCGCACGGCCCGCACGTCGTAGCGGCGAAGCATCCCGGTGTCCACGGTCAAGCCGACGGCGTCGAGGATCAGCGGTTCGCCGGTCGTGAACACGTGCCGGCACCAGGCGAACATCACTTCCATGGCTTCGCCCCGGGCATTCTCGCGCAACTGCATGCCCTCGAGCTCTGCCCGCGCCTGTCCGAGATACCGCACACACGCCTCGTTGACCTGCGTGCAGCGGACGTCCACGAGCCTTCCGGCGTCGTCGCGGACCGCCTCGAAGATCTGCAGCGGGTCGAGCAGTGTTTCCATGACGGCCCGGAGCTGCCGTTCGTCGGCGGCGATCCTGCGGTCCCGCTCGAAGCGGTGCGTGACGTCCCACCAGGTGACGATCAGGCCGTCGTCGATCTTCGCGGCGTTGATGTCGTAGTACATCGTGATCCCCGTCGGCGGGGCCTCGAGGTACTCGAAGTCCTCCAGGATCAGCGGCACGCCGCTTTCCACCACGTGCACGAAGCGGTCGAACAGTGCATCGTCGCCGGTCATCGCAGCGATCTCGAACAGCGTCGAGGACAACAGCAGGTCACGGCTCAACCGGTAGTCACGCGCGGCGGCCTCGTTCACGGCTGCGTACCGGAAGTCGACGATAACCCCGGCATCGTCACGCACAGCGATCAGCCGGATGTAGGGGTCGATGAGGTTCTCGACATCAATGACCTCACGCCCGGCCGCGCCGTGTGTGGCGCCGGCCGCCGGCTGTGGGTGCCTCATGGCCCGTCCCTTCCCGCTCCCACACGGTACGGGTCGCAGCGGGCGAGGTTTCCAGTCCGCGCTACCCCTGCAGGGCGGTGAAGGCCGCCAGGATTCCGCGCTGCCCGGTCATGATCTTGCGCTGGGCGGTGGCGAGGTCGAACCACGCGGCGCCGTCGGTCTCCGGGAACTCCCGGTACTCCCCGGACCCGTGCGGCCACTCCAGCGTGAACATGTTGCTGGAGACGAACCGCAGGTCGGCATCGGTGTGCACCGCGAAGACTCGGACTCGCTTGCCGCTGGGCATCCGGTGCTCACCGACGTCCAGGACCTCTCCGGCGGGTGCGGGCAGGCCCACTTCCTCCTCGAACTCCCGGCGGGCCACCTGCCAGGGTTCCTCGGTCGTGGGGTCGTACTCGCCCTTCGCGACCGACCAGGCACCGTCGTCCTTGTGCGCCCAGAACGGCCCGGCCATGTGGACCAGGAAGATCTCGACGCGTCCCGGTTGTCCGGTAGGGCAGCAGGCCGGCGCTGAAGCGCACGTCTAGTCCACCCGCTCCGGCAAGTGGCAGCGCCGCGTCGTGCTCCAGCTCGTCCTCCAGCGTGGGGCGCGTGCGCAGCGGCACCTCCTTGAGGAAGAAGGACAGCGCGAAGGCCACCAGCATCACCGGCACGGCAACCGCGAACGTGAAGTCGATCGCGTTGGCAAAGGACAGCACGACAGCGTCGTGGATGGGGGCCGGCAACGAAGCGATCTCCGACATCGACGAGCTCACGTCCGCCCCGCCGAGGGCATCGGCCGCCCCCGCGGGCAGGTTGCGGACGAGCTCGTCGGCCAGCCGCGCCGTCCAGATCGCCCCGAACACCGCCGTCCCGAAGGAACCACCGATGCTGCGGAAGAACGTGGAGGTGCTGGTCGCGGCGCCGAGCTGGGCCGGCTTGACGGAGTTCTGCACGGCGATGATCAGGACCTGCATGCAACCGCCGAGGCCGGCGCCGAGGACGAACGCCGACAGCCAGATGAACCACAGGTCGGTGTGCATGCCGCACTTGCTGAGCATGAACATGCCGAGCGCAGCCGTGGCCGAACCGGCCATCGGGTAGATCTTGTAGCGTCCGGTCTTCGTGATCAGCCGGCCGCTGACGATCGACGTGATCAGCAAGCCGAGCATCAGGGGCAGCAACTGCAGACCGGCGCTGGTCGGCGAGGCGCCCCGGACGACCTGCATGAAGATCGACAGGTAGACGATGGCCCCGAACATGGCGAAGCCGATCACGAAGCCCATGGCCGAGGCGATGCGTAGCACCGCCAGTCGGAACATGCTCAATGGCACCAGCGGCTCGGGGTGGCGCAGCTCCTGCAGAATGAACAGGACCGTGGCCAGCACGCCGCCGACCGCCAGTCCGATGATGGTCGTGGACCCCCACGCGTACTTCTGGCCACCCCAGACGGCAACCAGCAGCAGCATGACGGTGGCTGCCACCATGAGAGCCGCGCCCAGCCAGTCGATCGCATGCTTGGTCGTGCGCTTCGGCAGATGCAGCACGGCGCCCAGGATCAGGAACGCGGCAATCCCCAGCGGGACGTTGACGTAGAACACCCAGCGCCAACTGAGGTGTTCGGTGAACAGCCCACCCAGCAGCGGTCCGAGCACACTGGCGACTCCGAAGACCGCGCCGAACAGCCCGCTATAGCGGCCGCGTTCGCGCGCCGAGACCAGGTCGGCGATCACGGCCATGACCAGGACCATGAGGCCGCCACCACCGATTCCCTGCAGGGCCCGGGTGGCGATCAGTTGCGACATGTTCTGCGACAGGCCCGCCAGTGCCGACGTGACGACGAAGATGGCCACCGCGGTCTGCAACATCGGCTTGCGGCCATAGAGATCACTGAGCTTGCCCCAGATCGGGGTGCTGGCCGTGGAGGCGAGCAGGTAGGCGGTGACCACCCACGACAACTCGTTGAGTCCGCCGAGGTCACTGGTGATCGTGGGCAGCGCGGTGGACACGATGGTCTGGTCCAGGGCAGCCAGCAGCATCGTCACCATCAACGCGGCGAAGATGAGTCTCAGGTTGCGGGGTTTGGCCTCGGGCTCGGTTTCGGTGGTCATCGGGGCTCCAGATGGTTGTCAAGATCGTCGGCGAATCGGGCAAGCAGTTTCTCGAGCAGTTCCCGGTCTTCGGGCGTCCACGACTCGAACACGGGCGCGATCGCCCGCCTCCGGTTGTCGAGCAACGTCCGCATGACCCGCCGGCCGGCAGCCGTCAGGGTGACCAGCGAGGCCCGTGCGTCCTGCGGATCGGACTGCTTGCTGATGTACCCGTGCCGCTGCAGCGCATCCAAGTGGCGGCTGGCAGTGGACAGGTCGATGTGGTTGTCGTGGGCGACCGCACTGGGTCGAGCCGGTCCCATTCGCTTCACGCTGGACAGCACGCGAGCGGCTGCAGGATCCAGCGGGTCGTCACTGGTGAGCTGCTGGACGAGCCGGGTGGCACGGTACAGCGAGACCACCAGCGATTGTGAATCAGTTGCTTGCACCAACCAAGTATTACACAGGTGTGCGCTCCACCTGATACGAGTGGTCAACCAAGGAGAAGCCGAGGCGGTCGTAGAGCCGGGCAGCGGGGGTATCCGGGGTCGACCAGGATGACCCACTGATGGGCGCCATGATGCTGCGCCCAGCGCCCGGCGTCCGCCAGCATCCAGGAGGCCAGTCCGCGCCCGCGGTGCTCGGGTTGGGTCGTCACGCTCTGATAGCGCGCCACCGATCCGCACATGACGATTCCCGCGTCGGCCACCAGGTCGTCGCCCTCGAACACGCCCAGGAACCGGGCGTCGCCAGCAGCCACCATGCGCTGCCGGGCTTGCGCGCGCCGCCACGCGAAGTCCGCGTACTCCGTACCCTGGTCACCGGTCTCCTTGTGCCACGCCTGCCGCCAGTCCTCCCCCGTCAGCGGGCGCAACGTGTAGCCGTCCACCGCGGGCGCCGCGGGCGGCTTCCCGGCGCGCACGCACCTCGGTCGCCTCGACGTCCGGCCAGGCGTGTTCCGGCTGACCGAGCAATCCGATCGCCTGATGTTTGGCCTGTGGGAACTCCCGAGCGAAGATCTCTTGGGCGGCATCCGGTCGCGCCTGTGCCGGCACGACGATGTAGTTGCCCCAGTAGTACGAGGGGTTGTCGGGGGTCTTCACGACCGTGCAGTCGTCGCGAGCCGCGATCCGGGCACCGCTGCGCCGGGCCACTTCGAGGTCGGTCCACCATCCCAAAGGCATTTGCACGACCCCTACCGTAACCTGCCTATCGACAGAAGCGTAGTTCCGGGATGCCATCCGTTAGACCTTCGAACATCCGTTAGAGCGACACGCCGTGTTTGCCTCTAACGGATGGTGCAAGGATGCCGTGGTGCTTGCGTTCCAGGTTGTAGTAGTTCGAGCCATCCGGGCAAGGCCTGCGGTGCGTTGCTGGTTGCTGAGGTAGGGCTGGGCGTAGGCCCAGCCGATGGCCAGGGTGCTGGTGGAAGCGTTCGACTTTGCCGTTCTGCCAGGGGCTGTACGGCTTGATCGTGCGGTGCTTGGCCCCGATCGTCGGCGACTGCTTCGGCGAAGTGGCGGCTGACTGTGTAGGAGCGGTGGTTGTCGCTGAGGACCTCGGTGATGGTGACGCCGTGTTCGGCGAACCAGGCCGCGGCGCGCAGTAGGAACCCGGCGGCGGTGACCCCTTTCTCGTCGGGCAGCACTTCGGCGTAGGCGACCCGGGAGTGGTCGTCGACGGCGGTGTGGATGTAGTCGAACCCGATCCGGTGACCGGCGTGACGGGTGTGGAAGCCGTGCAGCCGCCACCCGCCACCGTCGGGGATCCGGCCCAGCTTCTTGACGTCGATGTGCAGCAGATCCCCCGGGCAGGCCCGTTCATAGCGGTGGCTGGTGACCGGCCCGCCGCGGATCCGCTGCCCGCTGATCGGGTCGATCTGCGACCAGCGCGGGCATCTGGTAGCGGGCCAGGATCCGGCTGACCGTGCGCGCCGAGACACCGGTGCGTTCAGCGATCCAGTCCCGGCCCTGCCGGCGCCGCGACCGCAGCCGCACCACCTGCTGCTCCACCTTCACAGGCGTGCGGGTGTCGTGCGGCGCGGGGCGCTGGAACGATCCTGCAAGCCGGACTCCCCGAACTCGCCGGTACCGCTTGATCCACTTGTGCGCGGTTGTCCGCGAGATACCCATCTCCTGCGGCCACATGACTGACCGGCCGACCATGCCGACACACCCGCTCAACCAGGATCTTGCGACCAGCCACGTTCAAAGGCGCGTTACGGTGAACCACGAGGACCTCCTCTGTACGTAAGTGATCTAGACACCACTCGACGATCAGCGGAGGTCCTCCCTTCGTTCAACCCGACACGCTGTAAACAACCTCATGACCCACGACATCTAACGGATTCCGCAAGCACTCACCATGTATCGACGGGCCGGCCGCTGCCCTCCCAACTCGCAGCGCCCAGCGTGGCCGCGATCACCGCTCGGCTTTCAGCCGGATCGATCACGTCGTCGATCTCGAACAACCGCGCGACATTGAGCGCATCGACATGCTCCCGGTAGCTGGCCGTGAGTTCCCGCACGCGCCGCTCTCGCTGCTCCTGCGGCAAAGCCTGCAACTCCTTGGCCATGGCCAAGCGGACCGCTCCCTCCAGACCCATCGGACCCATGTGCGCGCCGGGCCACGCGACCGTCAGCAGTGGCTCCTTCGTGCTGCCACCGAGCATCGCCTGCGCGCCTAGGCCGTATCCGCGCCGGAGCACAACCCCGATCATCGGAACCTGCATCCGCGCGGTGGCCACAAGCAAACGGGAGGCGTGCCGCAGGATGGCCGTCCGCTCCGCCTCGGGCCCCGCCATGATGCCCGGAGTATCGACCAGCGAGACGATGGGCAGCCCGAAGCTGTCGCAGAACTGCACGAACCGCGCGGCCTTGTCCCCGGCCGCGGCAGTGAGCGACCCGGCCATGTGCAGCGTCTGGTTGGCGATGACGCCGACCGGCCTGCCCTCGATCGTGGCCAGAGCCGTGACCAGTTCCGGGGCGAACTGCTCCCGCAGGAACACCGGCGATCCGGCGTCGGCCAGCGTCTGAACGATCGGCCGCACGTCGTACGGGCTGCGTTCGCGCTCGGGTAACGCCGTCCGCAACGCGACCTGGTCGGCCACCTCGAAGTGCTGCGCTCCCCGCAGAGTGGACAGCAGCCCACGCACGGCCTCGACTGCCTGTACCTCATCCGCGACCAGCAGGTCGACGACACCTGCTTGAGCCAGAACCGGGGCCGGTCCGATCTCCTCCGGGGCGTGATCACCCAACCCGGCTCCGGCGATCATCGCCGGTCCGGCCACTCCCAACGTCGCGTCCTGTGTCGCGATGATCACGTCGGAACTGCCGGCCAGCACGGCGTTTCCTGCGAAGCAACGCCCGGCAACAACGGCGATCCGCGGAACCACTCCCGACAGTCGGGCCCACAGCGCGAATGTCCGGACGTCCAGGGCTGAGGCGACCGGGTAGTCAGTGTCGCTGGGCCGGCCGCCGCCGCCCTCGGCGAACAGGACGACAGGGATGCGAAGCCGCTCGACCAGCCCCAGCAGGCGATCGGACTTGTGATGACCACGAATGCCCTGCGTACCGGCCATCACCAGATAGTCATAAGAGAGCACGGCCACCGATTGACCATCGATGCGACCGATACCTGCGATGAGCCCGTCCGCGGGGCTGGTCGCGCGCAGGTCATCCACGCTGGCCCGCTGCTCTTGGGCGGCGGTGGCCAACCGTCCGTACTCCACCCAGGACCCAGGGTCCAGCAGGTCGGCCAGGCTCTCCCGCGCGGTCCGGCCACCGGCGGCGTGCCGGCGCGCCACCTTGTCCGGCCGGGCCGCATCATCGGTCAGAGCGCGCAGCCGGCGCAGTTCGTCAAGGGGATCCATGTGCTCATTCTGATGGCGGGCACGCCGAAGGGGCACCGGTTGCCCGATGCCCCTTCGATCCGTGGACTACTGAACGTTGATCTTGAGCCACTTGGTCTGAATGGCGCCCATGTTCTGCTCGACGACAACGCGGATCTTCTGTGCGCCCTTGCTGTCGAGGACGACGTGGAAGCTACAGTCACCGTTGCTGGAGACCGACCGCGTCGCGTTGATCGCTGCGCCTTTCTCGAGCAGGGTGGCGTCCGCGCCAGTCCAGTTGTTGCTCGACGACAGTTTGCACTTGAGGATGAAGGTCTTGCCGGCCATCACCGTCTTCGGCGCCTTAACCTTGCTGAAGCCCGGGTCGTTGGCCGCGTTGGCGGCGCCGGCACCGGCCACCACCAGCCCACCGGCCAACGCCGCAGTCGCACCGGCGGCGACTACCTTGCGAATGCTCATGAATTCTCCCTATCGATGTTCACGCCGGCGAATCCGGCACATCTATCCTGCGTGCCCCGCAAGCCTCTTGGAGGCAGCGAAACGCGGGTGCCCGGCGCTTTCACGACGTCGCGGCCGGTGTGGGGCTGCGCATCGGTGAGCACGCCGGCCGTCCGTGGCGATAGAAGACGGTCCTACTTCGACCGTGACGCACCTCACGGAGAAATCCCGCAAACCCGAGTTGAGCACTTGCTCAAGTCTGCGCTATAGTGAAGATCGTTCCCCCACAGGAGAACCGCCGACCGGGGTGGCCAGCCACCCTGAACCGCCCCCTTCGACGACCTACCAGACCGGAAGGTTGTCATGCATTTCATCGACACCCAGGACCTGGGTCCGGACACGATCCGGGCCCAGATGGAACTCATCGGACTCCTCAAGCAGGCCGACAAGCAGAACGCATGTCCCCGACTGCTCGAGGGCGCCTCCCTCGGCATGATCTTCGAGGAGGCCTCGACCCGCACGCGCGTTTCCTTCGAGGTCGCCATGACCAAGCTCGGCGGGCACGCGCTGTACCTCAAGCCGGGTGAGATCCACCTGGGCCAGAAGGAGAACATCAAGGACACCGCCGAGGTGCTGTCCCGCATGGTGGACGCGGTCGAGATTCGCGCGTTCAAGCACGCCACAGTCACCGACTTCGCCGAGCACGCCAAGGTGCCGGTCATCAACGGGCTTACGGACTACAACCACCCGACCCAGGCCGTGTGCGACGTGTTCACCATGACCGAGCACACCGACAAGCCGTTCTCCGAGTTGACCGTCGTGTTCGTCGGCGACGCCACCAATGTGTGCACCTCGACCGCGCAGATCGTCACCATGCTCGGCGGCACGTTCATCCACGCCCGTCCCGAGCAGTACGGCATCAAGGCCCAGTGGCCGACCGTGCTCGACGAGGTCGCCCGCAACGAGCAGCTCTACGGCGGCCGGTACCTCGAGACCGAGGACGTCGAGGACGCCGTTGTGAACGCCGACTACATCTACACCGACCTGTGGTGGTGGTTCGGCCAGGAGGACGAGATTCCGGACCGCGTGAAGGCCTTCAAGCCGCGCTACCAGGTCTCCTCCGAACTCATGGCCCGCGCGCCCGAGCACGCGAAGTTCATGCACTGCCTGCCCGCCTCCCGCGGTGTCGAGGCGACCGACGAGGTGATGGACTCCCCGCAGTCGATCATCTATGACCAGAGCGAGAACCGGCTGCACACCGAGAAGGGTCTGCTCGCCTGGTACATCACGCCGCACTTGGAGCACCCGACGCCGGCACTGCGCGCCTACCACGAAGGCCGGATCGAGTCCTTCCTGCATGGTGTGAAGGAGGTCTGACATGACCACCCAGACCACAACTCACACCGAACCGCGCGCTCTGCGCATGTTCGACATGATCCTGTTCAGCGTCTGCGCGATCCTGCTGCTCAGCCAGGTCACGTTGACCGCCCAGATCGGCCCGTCGGCGATCGTCTGGACGATCGTGATGATCGCGCTGTTCTTCCTGCCTTACGGCTTGATGACCGCTGAACTCGGATCGACGTACCCGGACGCCGGTGGCATCTACTCCTGGATCGTCCGGGCGTTCGGCAACAAGTGGGGCACCCGGGTGTCCTGGTGGTACTGGCTGAACGTGGCGCTGTGGGTGCCCTCGGTGTACCTGATGTTCTCCGTGGTGCTCAGCGACATGTTCTTCCCCGACCTCGGCTTCTGGCCGCAGGTCTGGATCGCCATGGCCCTGATCGCCGTGAACTGGTTCGTGAACATCATGACCCTGGAGACCGGCAAGTGGGTGCCCAACATCGGCGCCGTCATCACCGTCGGCGTGATCCTGCTGATCGGCGTTGCCGGCATCATCGCCTTCACCGATGGCGGTTCGGCCACGTCGTTCGCCTGGAACACCGACTCGATGATTCCGACCGCTGCGACTGCAGCACTTGCACTGCCGATCATCATCTACAACTTCCTTGGCTTCGAGTTGATGAGCAGCGCCAGCAACGAGATGCGCAACCCGCGCCGCGACGTGCCCCGCACGATCGTGATCGCCGGTGTGCTGATCGGCGCGTTCTACCTCATCTCGACGGTGGGAATGCAGGTGATCATGCCGGCCGAGGAGATCAGCGAAACCAGCGGCCTCATGGACGCACTGCGCTCGGTTTTCGGCGACAACCTGTTGGTCACGCTGGTCGGTATCGGGATCCTGTACGCGTTCTTCGCGGCCCTGATCCCGTGGACGATCGGCGCGAACCGCGCGGCTGCCGAAGCTGCCGAGCAGGGCGACCTGCCGCCGGTATTCAAGAAGATGAGCGCCAAGCACCGCACGCCAGTGGGTGCCGCGAACCTCACCGCCCTGGTGAGCGCTGCGATCACGCTGATCTACGGTGTGCTCTTCTCCGTGACCAATGGCGACATCGACTCGCTGTTCTGGAGCCTGTTCGCGTTCAGCTCGATCGTGTTCCTGCTCCCCTACGTCGCGATGTCCTTGGCCTTCCTGCGGTTGCGTGTGCGCGACCCGCACGCCGAGCGCCCGTACAAGGTTCCCGGCGGCACGGTCGGAGCCTGGACCTCGGCGATTCTGGTGATCATGCTGCTCGTGGCCGCGGTGTTCTTCTTCGTGTGGAATCCGTGGATCGAGTTCGACGCCACCACCACCTGGTTGATCCTGGGCGGTCTGGCGGCGACGTTCATCGCCCAGGAGGTTCTGGTCGCGATGTCACCGCGCTGGAAGAAGGCGCACCCCGAGCTCGTCGACGTGGAGTTGGACGGCATCGCGCCGGACACAGCAGCAGGCATCGAGCGCAGCTATCAGCACCACACTTCTGATGGAGGACAGTCATGACCCGCATCGTGGACAGCACTCCGAAGGCCGACGGCTTCCGGATGCCGGCCGAGTGGGAAGCCCAGTGCAACTGCTGGATGGTGTGGCCGGAACGGCCCGACAACTGGCGGCTGGGCGGCAAGCCCGCGCAGGAGGCCTTCAGCCGGGTCGCCGAGGCGATCTGCGAGCACGAGCCGCTGACGATGGTGGTCTCGGCCAACCAGTACATGAACGCTCGTGAGCAGCTGCCCGGGGACGTGCGGGAGGTCGAGATGACCACCGACGACTCCTGGATGCGCGACACCGGCCCGACGTTCGTGGTCAACGACCACGGCGAGATCCGGGGCGTCGACTGGCGCTTCAACGCCTGGGGCGGACTCGAGGGCGGCCTGTACTTCCCGTGGGACCACGACGACTTGGTGGCCCGCAAGGTCCTGGAGCTCGAAGGTGTGCCGATGTACCACGCCGACTTCGTGCTTGAGGGTGGGTCGATCGACGTCGACGGTCAGGGCACTGTGCTCACGACCGAGGAGTGCCTGCTCAACCACAACCGCAACCCGGAGCTGAGCAAGGCGCAGATCGAGCACAACCTGCTCGAATACCTCGGCGCCGACAAGGTGATCTGGCTGCCGCGCGGGGTGTACCTCGACGAGACCGACGGCCACGTCGACAACTTCTGCCGCTTCGCCGCGCCAGGGGTTGTGATGCTCACCTGGACCGACGACCAGGACGACCCGCAATGGGAGATCAGTAACGAGGCCCTGCGGGTTCTGGAGTCCACCACGGACGCCCGTGGCCGCAAGCTCGAGGTGATCAAGCTGCACCAGCCCGGTCCGATCTACATCACGGCTCAGGAGGCAGCCGGCGTTGACCACATCGCCGGTGTGCAGCCCCGGGTCGAGGGTGAGCGGTTGGCCGGGTCGTACGTGAACTCGTTCATCGGCAACGGCGTAGTCGTACTGCCGGTGTTCGACGACGTCCACGACGAGGACGCGGTTCTGGCCTACAAGCAGCTCTTCCCGGAGCGCGAAGTAGTGACGGTTCCGGGCCGGGAGATCCTGCTCGGGGGCGGCAACGTCCACTGCATCACCCAGCAGGAACCTGCTGTCTGATGAGCACGCAGGTGCACATGTCCGCCAGCGACCGGCGCGAGGCGTTGGTCGCGGCGGCTGTGCGCACGATCCGGGCGCACGGAATGCTCGAGTCCAGCACCCGGACCGTGGCGGCGGAGGCCGGTGTCAGCACCGGCCTCATGCACCATTACTTCGACTCCTACGACGACCTGATGGCCGCCGCGTTCGAGCGGGTCGCGACCGAGGACCTGCAGCGGGCGCGCGAGGTTGTGATGGCTCATCCCACGTCGGCCGAGCGGCTCGACGCCATCGTCACCGAGTTCCAGCCGGCGCGCGACGCCTGGCAGTTCCAGTGGTGGATGGACGCGTGGAGCAGTTCGGCGCGGCACCCCGCCGTGCGGGACATGGCTGCGCGGTTGAACGCCGGCTGGCAGCACCTCATCGAGGAGGTGCTGCGAGAAGGCGCCCAGGAGGGCGAGTTCGCCTGTCCGGATCCGCGGGCGTCCGCGTGGCGGCTGCTGGCGCTGCTGGACGGTTTGACGATTCAGGTAGTGGCCCAGACCGACGGCCCTGGTCGCGCCGACGTCGAGAAGTGGTCCATGCAGGCCGCTCGGGCTGAGACCGGGCGGCTGTAGTTCGACATATGACCCCGATCCATGCGTTTGGAATTCGTGCCCAGTTAGACGCACGGATAGGGGCCACATGTGGCCCGGATCCACGCGTTTGCCATGCGCTAGGGCGTGACGATCGCGAAATCCGGGTCCACCGGGCCGAGCACCAACATCAGGGTGGCCAGGTCGGCCGGATCGCCCTCCACCTCGACCAGCCCGGCCTGCACCGCCTGCCCGAGCGGCGAGTTGACGCAGCGGTGTGTTCGGTGGCGGCCGTGGCGGAAACGGTAGTCGAGTAGCCAGAGCACCGGCAGCAGTTCGGCTGATGCTGAACACTGGAGGGATGACGACGTTGTTGCTTCCCTTCCACCAAGATGAGCGTGTGAGCGACCAGAGCATCGTGCTGGAATCTGCTACCCC
Organism: Candidatus Nanopelagicales bacterium; assembly: GCA_037045455.1. GTDB lineage: Bacteria > Actinomycetota > Actinomycetes > S36-B12 > UBA10799 > JADKAV01. The sequence continues at coordinate 58,778 of JBAOIN010000011.1, forward strand.
CGTGGTTCCCGATCTGCGCGGCGACAACCAATGGCGCCGGCTGCAGACGCTCTACGACGCGCTCGGAGACGAAGTCGCCACGTCCTTGGGCGATGGTGATGTGACGGTCGTGACCGGAGACTGCCTGGCGCTGCTGGGAACTCTGGCAGGCGTCCAGCGCTCGGGCCTCGACCCTGCGATCGTGTGGTTCGATGCGCATGGGGACGTACACACCATCGAGTCGTCGACGTCCGGCTACCTGGGCGGCATGGCGCTGCGGATGGCGCTGGGCGGCAATGCCGACGCACTGGCCGGACCCTTGGGTTTACGGCCGGTGGCCGCGTCCAAGGCGATGCTCGTCGACGCCCGCGATCTGGATCCGGCGGAAGTCGAGTACCTGGCTGACTCCCCGGTCGGGCAGTTTCAGGTCGAGGCGATCGCGGCCGCCAAACTGCCACCCGGCCCAGTGATCCTGCACGTGGACCTCGACGTGATCGACTGCAGCGAGGTGCCGGGACTGCGATTCCCTGCCCCGCAGGGACCGAGCAGTGATGACGTCCTCAATGCCCTGCAACGCCTGCTCGGCAGCGGTCAGGTCGTGGCTCTGGATGTGGCGTGCCCGTGGTTCGAGCCGGAGAACGAGCAGCAGATCAACCAGCGGGCCGAGCTGCTGGAGCGGGTCTCTGGCCCTGCGATGATCAGGGGCTTTCGGCCAACACCTCGGCGCGATGCGCCTTGCGCGTGTCATTGACGCCGTCGCGCAGGAATGGGTCGTCCATGACCAGTGCCACGATCGGGCAGTCTTGGGGACCGAGGTGAGCATCGGGGTGACACAGGGTGCAGGGCTGGCCCGGGCGCAAGGGGCACTTCGCAGTATTGGTTGCCATTTCACTTATATTGTCGACCCAGCGAGCGCCTTATGTGAAGCGGCCGTCTGGCTATCGGACACACCCCGCGGTCCTACTTCGCGGACTCCTCGATCCGGGCGATGGCTTGTTCGCGGTATTCACTCAGTGGGGTGCTCTTGCCGTCGTTCTGCCGCGACGTCCAGAAGTCCCAGCCGTTCGTCGACCCGCCCGTGACGTAGTCGCTGGCCCCGCTGGGCGAAGTGAAGACGTTCCCGTCAACGGCAATCGTTCCGTCGGGTTTGAGCGTCACGTCGGCGGGCCACGCGCCGCTCACGGAGACCAGCGGGCCCGGTCCGAGATCCGAACTGGCCATCACGTCACGCAGGGTCATTCCGTGGAACCGCCGGTGTGCCTCGGCGCTGACCGGAGCTCTGCCACCGCCCAGCCCCAGCCGTTCCGGAGACCAGATGAGTTCACAGAGGGCTTGGTACAGAGCCTGACGTTCGTGGATTGCCTCGGACGTGAAAGCGTCCGGGTAGGCCTTGAACGGCAACCCGGTGTCCTGGATCAATCCCGTGAACGCCGGGTTCTGGTTGTAAGCGGTGGGCGTGAGCGACTGCGCGAGGAGGTTCTGCGCCGGGAATTGCTTGACCTTCTCGGAGTAGTCGCAGGCGTTGAAGTCTCTCGGCAGGAGCAGCAAGTTCCCGAACATGTCTCGCGTATCCCCGAGTTCGTTTGGATCTTGGAAGTCATCCACGCGCGGTTCCGGCTCGTCGGTCACGATGTGGTGCACCTCAAACCTGTTCGGGCCGGCGTACTCGACGAACCCAGGACCGTGGGCACCCTCGATCCAGGCGGTCATGCGCGCCAAAAGGTAGGCGACGTGCGAGCGGTTCCGCTGATTGAGGCGGAAGCCCGACATGGTGCCGAAGCCCTCATCCATTCCGGCGACCCGATCGGCGAGAAACTGCCTGACCTGTCGCAGGTCCCGGTTCCTGAGGTTCCGGGCCAGGATGAACAGCTCATAGGTCAGGCTTGAGTAGCCGAAGTCGCGATCGCTGACCATCCGCCGGGCGATCATCACGTCGAGATAGTCCGACACCAGGCGGGCCTTCTGCTGGAAGGTCTGCTCGTCGTCGTGAACGGTCACCGCGGCCATGATGGGCAGGCACTGCAACGTCAGGCCGTTGTGTGCGTTGTAGAAAACTGCGGGCATCGTGTCGTCCAGCGTTTGACTGGCGTGGAGAAGCGTCACGAAGCGGCGGCTGAGGACTTCGAACTCCGTGTTGACGAACCGGTCGTAGTCGGACGGCTTGTCCAGGCCGATCGTCTCTCGGTTGTCCTGAACCCATTTGTGGAAGGCCGACCCGATCTTGTCGAAATCACCCAACACACCGTGTGTTCGGCGTTCGCGGATGGTGCGTGCGTACTTGCTGCGCAGCCACACCTTGAGGAAGTCGGAGTCTGCGTTGTGGTCGAGCGCTTTCAGTTCATCCATCCGGTCGCGCCACAGCCGGTTGGTCGCGTCGACGTTGCCTGCTTCACCCACCCGCGTAATGAGGAAGGACTTGAGCATGTCGGCGCTGCTCAGTTGCAGGCCCCGGTCGTTCATCGTCTCGAAGATCTCGACGGCCATTTCGTCGTCCGTGGCGACGATCTCTGTGAGCAGCACGCGCTCAAGAAGCCAGTCGGTGAAATGAAGCAGCGGACCTTCGGCGATTTCTGCTGGGAAGAAACGGACGATGTCGCTATAGCGCTGCCAGATGTTGCGGGAGGACGCGTCCCCCGTACTGGGGTCGTAGTCGGTGCCGTTCAGGATGCACATCATGACGGCGTTGCGCTCGCGAACGTCGAGGTTGAAACTCCTCACGCCGTACCGCTCGGAAAACACCAATGGGGAGAGGTCCGCTGCCCCCGGACGGTCAGCCGCGAGTGCTTGGAGGTGCATCAGCAGCAGCGACAGGGTTGTGAGGCGTTGCTGACCGTCCACGAGGAAGCGCACGTCGCCACGCGTACTGGTGACCACGGTCCCCAGGAAGTACGGCCGATAGGAGGCGACCGCCACCCGCTCGTGATGCGGTTCGTACTCCTGCAGGAAGGCGTCGGAGAGGTCATTGAGCAGCTCGATGACATTGGCTTCCGTCCAGCTGAACTCACGCTGGTAGAAGTCCAGTCCGTAGCGCTGGGACTGCATCAATTCGCGGACTGTGCGCGCCTTGCCGTCGATCAATGCGGGCTCCACCTCTGCGCTCATGCCGCTCGTCCCGGTTCGCGCTTATACGTTCCTGCCGTATCGCTCACTCTGGCCCCAAGTCGTTCTGGCGGCGGAGGACTGGCCCAACGGATCCTGAGACCAGCGCTCCTTCCCTTAATGGATCAACGTATACCGCCGCGCATCCGTTAGATGTTGGGACATCCGTTAGATCGTTATGGACTGATATATCCGTTTTGACCTCTAACCGATGGTGGAAGGTCTAACGGATCGCGATGGGGACTCGAATCCGCGGTGGCCGTGGGAGCCGTCGGCCGCCACTGACGGCCTCCTCCCGATTCCCGACAGCGCGATCTCAAACAAATGAAAGGACCCCCCAAGCGTGGGGGGTCCTTTCATTTGTGGAGGTGCCGGGAGCCGTCGACCGCCTCTGGCGGCCTCCTCCCGATTCCCGACAGGTCACCGGAACAAAGGGAAAGACCCCCCAAGCATGGGGGGTCTTTCCCTTTGTGGAGGTGCCGGGAATCGAACCCGGGTCCAACGGTGCGCATCAGAGCATTCTCCGGGCGCAGTCGCTTTGTGGTGCATTCAGCCTGGCGGGTTCGTGCGACCCATCCGCCAACACGGCCTATTCACTGAAAAAGTCCCGCACACCCGCAGTGACCCAGGTGCTTGGCAAGCCTTCTAGACGACGCCGGTGACTAGGGGGAAGGCACCCCTAGGCCGACGGACTCACGCTCGCTTAGGCAGCGAGGGCGAAGTCAGTGCTCTTGGAATCGGCACTTGTTGTTTTGACGGATCGTTAATGAGATAACCGTCATCCTCAGCCCGCTTCTCTCGTCAGCGCAGCCGCTGTCGAAACCGTTCACCCCCTGTTGAGTTGTACTACCACCGTACCGACGCAGGTCGGGAACGGTCTACGACTATTAACGTCACATACCGCACGCGCTATTCCGCGAAATGCAGACGCATCACGACTCGAGGGAAACCACCCGAGACCGCACTGGTATCCGCCACTTTGGTGAAACCCACGCTCTCGAACAGTCCACGGGTACCGACGTAGGCCATCGTCAGATCAACCTTCTGCCCCTGGTTGTCGACCGGGTAGCCCTCGATGGCTGGCACGCCGCGCTCCCGCGCGTAGTCGACGGCTCCTCGCAAGACCGCCCGCGCGACGCCCCGCCGCCGGTAGCCAGGCCGCACGCGGACACACCACGCAGACCACACCGGCAGTTCATCGACGTGCGGAATCTTGCGCGACCTGGCAAAAGGCACCTGGGCACGCGGCGCAATCGCGGCCCAGCCGACCACCACGTCGTCGAGGTAGGCAAGCACACCCGGCGCCACGTCACGCCCACACAGTTCGCGCATGTACTCACCCCGGGCAGGGCCGATCAGGCTCTGGTTGGTCCGGGAGTCCAGCCTGTGACTCAAGCACCAGCACACCGATGATGTCGGGTTCTTCGGCCCGAGCATCGTCGCCACGTCATCGAAGACCCCCGCGGTTGCCGGCCGCACCCTGATCTCGTCCATCTCGACCAGGTTATGCAACAGACTGGACCCATGAGTGTGGACTACGACGTCGTCGTCATGGGCGCGGGCCTGTCGGGCATCGACGCCGGCTACCGCCTGCAGACGTCGGCCCCGACCAAGAACTACACGATCCTCGAGGCCCGCGACAGCATCGGCGGTACCTGGGATCTCTTCCGGTATCCCGGCATCCGCAGCGACTCCGACCTGTTCACGTTCGGCTTCCCCTTCAAGCCGTGGCGCGACCGCAAGTCGCTGGCCGACGGGCCGTCCATCCTGCGCTACATCAAGGACACCGCCGAGCAGTTCGGCATCGACAAGCACATCCAGTACGACGCCAAGGTGGTGGACGCGGATTTCGACACCGCTGCAGCGCGCTGGACACTGACCCTGGCCGACGGCCGCGAAATCACCTGCCGCTTCTGGTACTCCTGCGCCGGCTATTACTCCTACGACGAGGGCTACCTGCCCGACATCCCGGGTCTCGACGACTTCGCCGGAATTCGCGTGCACCCGCAGTTCTGGCCAGAAGATCTCGACTACACGGACAAGCGCATCGTCGTGATCGGTTCGGGTGCAACTGCGGTCACGCTGGTTCCCGAGCTGGCCAAGAGCGCCGAACGCGTGACGATGCTGCAGCGCTCGCCCACCTGGATCGCGCCCTTGCCGCCGACGGATGCCATAGCCAACGTGGCCCGCAAGTACCTGCCGCCGAATGCTGCACACCGGTTGGTGCGCAGCAAGAACATCGCGTTCAGCACGGCGTTCTACCAGTTCTGCAAGCGATATCCAGAGCGGGCCAGCCGGTTTCTCAA
>JBAOIN010000012.1:0-606115 GCA_037045455.1 Candidatus Nanopelagicales bacterium
TCCGTAGGTGAACGGTATCTCGTATCCCACGATTCGTGTTGAAGCTGGGCCAGACGCGCTGGTGTCGACCTCTGGCGGGCGGCTGTTGGTGCAGGCCGCGCAGGTCAGTGGGCTGGCCGCGGCGCTGTCTCAAGGCTTGGCCGGGTTCGCCTCGAACAGGGCCCGGCATGATCCGGGCAAGGTCCTGCTGGACCTGGTGGTCACGATCGCTGCCGGCGGGGAGTGCCTGTCCGATTTGGGGGTGCTGCGTGCCCAGCCGCAGCTGTTCGGGGCGGTGGCATCCGACCCGACCGTGTCGCGGCTGTTCGATTCCTTGACGGTCACCGAGCAGGCCGCGGCGGCCGCGATCGGCGCGATCCGGGCGGCCGCCGGGGCGGCCCGGATCGGGGTGTGGCAGCGGGTCGACCCGTTGGGCGGGGCGGAGCAGGTGACGGTCGATCTGGATGCCACGTTGATCGGGTCGCATTCGGACAAGCAAGGCGCGGCAGCCAACTACAAACGCGGGTTCGGGTTCCACCCGCTGCTAGCGATGGTGGATCACGGTGATGGGGGCACCGGGGAGCCGCTGGTCGGGTTGCTGCGCCCGGGTAACGCCGGGTCGGGCACCCAGGTTGATCACATCGCGGTGCTGGACGCCGCGTTGGGACAGCTGCCCGAATCCTGCCGCGACCAGGTGCTGGTACGTGCCGACGGCGCCGGCGGGACCAAAGAGTTCCTGACCCATGTGATCGGGCTGGGATTGCAGTACTCCACCGGGATCACGGTGCACGCCGCGCTGCAAGAAGCGCTGGCTGCCACGCCGCGGCAGGCCTGGCGCAAAGCCCTCGACGCCCACGGCGCGCCGCGCCCGGATGCCTACGTCGCCGAGCTGACTCCCCGGTTGCCGGCCAGGTTCACCGCGGCCTGGCCGGCCGGGATGCGGGTGATCGCCCGCCGCGAGAAGGCCCACCCTGGTGCCCAGTTACGGATCGGGGAAGACGACGGCTGGCGGGTCACAATGTTCGTCACCAACAGTCCCGGACGCCCCGCCGAGTTGGAGTACCGTCACCGGCTGCGCGCCCGCGCCGAGGACCGGATCCGTGACCTCAAAGACACCGGCGCGGGCAATCTGCCCTTCCACGCCATGGCCAAGAACGCGCTGTGGTTGGAACTGTGCCTGCTGGCCTGCCAGCTGCTCACCTGGACCCAGCTGCTGGCCTTCCACGACCACGACAGCGCCCGGGTCTGGACCCCCAAAACACTGCGGTTCCGGATCTTGGCCGTGGCCGGACGGATCATCCGAAGCGGCCGAAGACAAACCCTGCGGATCAGCGACAAATGGCCCTGGGCCGACCTGATACGCCAAGGTCACCACCGACTCGCCGCGCTCTAACCCGCCGACAGGCCACCACCCACCCACCCCGACCACAACACCCGGAAGAACCAGCGAACCGCAGCGCTGGCGAACACACATGCCCAAACCACGACCTGGCCTTCCGGCGCCTGAACGACTACCTGATTCCCGCGCCCTGCGGCACCTCATGAAAGATCTGGGTTAGCCTTTCGGGCGCCAAAAACCCGTCCGGGGTGCTAACGGATGCCCGAAATGCTCACCGATCGGCCATCCGGGCTGCGCCGTCTTCTCACAAACGCGCGCAAGGTACGCCGAAAGCCCCCGCCGCAGCGGGGGCCCTCCACGCACCGATCAGGCCGGCGTCACCTTGACGGGGAACGCCTTGATGCCGTTGACGAAGTTCGACCGGACGCGCTTGACGTCGCCAGCGAGCTGAATGTCGGCCAGCCGCGGCAACAACTCCTCGAACATCAGCCGGATCTCCATGCGCGCCAGGTTGTTGCCCAGGCACAGGTGCGGGCTGCCCTTGCCGAACGTCATGTGGTCGACGTTCTTGCGGGTGATGTCGATCTTGTAGGGGTTCTCGAAGACGCTGTCGTCGCGGTTGCCGGAAGCGAACCACATGACGACCTTGTCGCCTTCCTTGATCTGCTTGCCGGCCAGCTCTGCATCCCGGGTCGCGGTACGGCGGAAGTGGTAAACCGGAGAGGCGTAGCGCAGGAACTCCTCCAACGCCGGCGCCACCAGTTCCGGGTTCTCCTGCAGCGCAGCGAGCTGGTCACGCTGCTCCATGAGTCCCAACATGATGTTGCTGATCGCGTGCCGGGTGGTCTCGTTGCCGGCGATGACGAGCAGCGTGAAGTACATGTTGAAGTCTTGCTGGCTCAGCGGGATGCCGTCGTCGGGCATGCGGTTGGCCAGGATGCTGATCAGGTCAGTGCCCTCACCGCCGACCCGCTGGTCGCGCAGGTCGTTGCCGTAGTCCCACACTTCCTGCACGGTCGGCGAGCGGAACGGCAGGTGCCGGTACTGGTCGCTCTCCGGAGTGTCGGCGCGGACCTTGGCGAAGTCGGGGTCGGTGTTGCCCACGAACTCGTTGCCCCAGGCGATCAGCTGCGGGGTGTCCTCCGGCGGCACGTCGAGCAACCGGGCCAGTACCTGGATCGGGAAGTCGGCGCTGATCGACTCGACGAAGTCGAACTGGTCGCCGCTCGACAGGGCGGTTTCGATGGTGTTCTTCGTGAGCTCCCGCAGGAACGCCTCGTAGTTCTTCAGGCTGCGGGGGGTGAACTCCTTGGCAATCAGCTTGCGCAGCGAGGTGTGGCGCGGCCCGTCCGTCTCCAGCAACGAGCGCCGGATGTCCTGCAGGTCGTCGTCGACCTCCTCGAGGTTCACGAACTTCTCACTCGTGTAGGTCTCCGGGTCGCGGTCCACCTCCCAGATGTCCTCGTACCGGGTGACGGCCCAGAAGCCGTGGTTCGGCGACGGTTCCGGGTTCCAGTGCACGGGGTCCTCACGGCGCAGCGTGTCGAACTGGGCGAAGCCGCGCAGGTCGGCAAAGCCGTCGATGTCTGCGAGGTCGACCTCGTCCAAGGGGACAGGCGGGTGCTGTGGCATGTGGTTCTCCTTCTCAGATTCCTCAGATGTGGTACGTGTACTCGTGGAATTCCCAGTCGGTGATCCACGAGTTGAACCGGTCGATCTCGTCGCGCTTGTAGGCCAGGAACGTGTCGACCAGCGGCCGTCCCAGCACCTCCGCGAACTCCTTGTCCTCCTCCAGCGCGTCGAGCGCGTCCCACAACGTCTGGGGAAGCTTGGGGGCCTTACTCGGGTCATAGCCGTAACCGACCAGCGCCGGCGGTGGCTCGATCTCATTGCGGATACCGAGCAGGGCCGCAGCGAGCATGCCGGCGATCGCGAGGTACGGGTTGGCGCTGGCATCGCCGAGGCGCAACTCGGCGCGCGCGGCGCTGCCCCGCTCCGGCGGGATCCGCAGCATGGCGCTGCGGTTGTCGTGACCCCAGTCGATCAGCCATGGGGCGAGGGTGTCGGGGCCGAAGCGCTTGTAGGAGTTAATGGTCGGGTTCGAGATCGCGGCCAACGCCGGGGCATGGGCGAGGATGCCACCGATCGCGTGTCGCGCGGTCTGCGAAAGGCCGTCTTCAGAAGACGGGTCGTCGAACAGCGGCTTGTCGTCCTCCGACCACATCGAGAAGTGCAGGTGGAAACCGGAGCCGCCCTCGTCGTTGAAGGGCTTGGGCATGAACGTCGCCAGATGCCCGTTCACCAGCGCGAGCTCCTTGATGGCAGCCTTGAATCGGTGCGCGCGGTCGGCGGCGTCCAGTGCCGGCCCGTGCCAGAGGTTGATTTCGAACTGGCCGGAAGAGAATTCGTGGTTGGCGGCCACGACCTCCAGGCCATAGGTCCCGAGTTGGCGCAGGGAGTTCAGGAGCACATTTTGCGGATCGCCCTTGAGGCCGGATACATAGACGTTGCCCGTGCCTTCGCCGTAACGCCGCCAGCCGCTGGGGGAAGTCTTGTCCTCCTCAAGCAGGTAGAACTCCAGCTCCGGACCGACAGCGGGGAACATCTTGATGTCGTGGAACTGCTCGACCACCTGCCGCAGCACGTAGCGCGGGCTCTCCTGAGAGGCGCTGCCATCCGGGTTGAACAGGTCGGCGATGCAGTGGGCCACCCCGCGCTCCCACGGGATGGGTAGCAGCGTGTCGAGGTCCGGGAAGGCCAGCAAGTCCGGCAGACCTTCCGACAGCCCACCCTGGATGTCCACCACGCCGCCACGGGGAGTAGTCCCGTAGACCGAGCGGCAGAATGCCACGCCGCCGCCGACAGTGCGGGCGAATCGGTTGACCAGCACGTCCCGGCTGCGGTCCGTGCCGATGATGTCGGCATAACCGAGCCGGACGACGTCGATGCTGTCACCAAGAAGTCGGTCGGCGGCCGGTTGCAGACCGCTGGTATCGAAATGCGCCATGTGATGCCCTTTTCAACAATTCATTTGGGTCCGAACGTTATCACCGTGAATGCGATGAGGGAAGGCCCTGCGAGAAGTGCTTTCCACCGACCCGACCTCACGCTATCGTTTGGTCCCTAACGACTTCAAGGAGCAACTCCATGACGGAACTGCAGGGCTTCTTCTACCCTCGCACCGCCAGCGGACGATCCGCGCTGATTCCTGACCCGCCCTGGTTCTACTCGGGTGATCTGCTCACCGTGGAGTACCGCACGGATCCGGCTCGGGTCGCGGAGTTGCTCCCCGCGCCACTGACGTTGGCCGACGAGGACCCGGGTGCCGTGGCGCTCATCTGGGCCGACTGGCAATCGTGCTCCAGCTCCCGTGAGGAACTGCTGGATCCGGTGCGCTCGCAGTACAAGGAGGCGTTCGTCGTCGTGCGGTGCCAGTTCGAGGGCCGCACCTACTCGCGCTGTGTCTACATCTGGGTGGACAAGGACTTCGCGATCGCCCGCGGGCTTCATCAAGGCTACCCCAAGAAGCTCGGCTCGATGTGGCAGACGCGCCCGCACCCGTTCAATCAAGCGGCTCCGGTCATCGGGCCGGGTGGGGTCTTCGGAGCGACCCTGGCCGCTGGTGACAGGCGGCTGGCCGAGGCGGTCCTGACGTTGCGCGAAGAGTCTGACACCAACGGGTTCGTCAATGGGCATCCGATGGCCCACCACCGCTTCTTCCACGACATCGAAGGCTCCGGCGACGCGTTCGCCGAACTCATCGAGTCCTCGGGCGCACAGTTCCAAGGCGGTCAGAGCTGGAGCGGGGACGTCGAGTTGCGCCTGTTCGACTCCCCCACCGAGGAGCTGTCCGCGCTGACCGTCGACGAAGTCATCGGGGGCTACTACCGGCAGGTCGGCGTGGTCTGGAACGGCGGCAAGTCGCTAGCCCGCCTGAAGTAGGCTTCGGGAATGGCACCGCCGACACTCCTTGGTGGAGAACGAGCGCGCGACGCGGGAGCGGGTGGGCCGGCTGCGGATCGACTACCCAGCGGCCCACGCCATCTCCAGTCTCTATCGGGCCGGCAACGCCGTCCGGCGGCACCTGACCAACACCGTGCTGCGTGAGCACGACCTGACATGGACCGGTTTTCTGGTGCTGTGGCTGTTGTGGATCTGGGGTGCGATGGAGACCCGGTTGGTGGCTGAGGAGGTCGGCATCTCCAAGGGCTCGCTGACCGGTGTGATGAACACCCTGGCCGCGCGTGGGCTGGTTGAGCGGGTGCCCAGCGAGATGGACCGGCGCCGGGTGGAGCTCACGCTGACCCCGGCCGGCGAGGAACTCATGGACGAGCTCTACCCGCAGTTCAACGAGGCCGAGTCCGCATTGGTGCAGGGATTGTCCGGGCGGGACCTGCGCCGGCTCACCGAGTCGCTGCGCCGGATCACCACGACTGCCGAGGCGGACGACGAGTAACCTCCGGGTTGACAGGCGTGCATCCGTTAGACCTTCGGACATCCGTTAGAGGGCAAACCGGACATTTCGGCTAACGGATGTGTCAAGGTCTAACGCGATGTCGCCGGGTCTAACGGATGTCGCAGGCTCAGCGGGCGGCGGCCACCAACGCTTCAAACAGGGCCAACTGCTTCGCGTCCGTGCGCCACGTGTCCTCGGGGTGCCACTGGACGCCCACGTAGAAGCCGGGCGCGGACGGCATCTCAACCGCCTCGATGACGCCCTCCTCGGACCGGGCCGTGACCACCAGATCTTCACCCAGCCGGTCGATGCACTGATGGTGGTAGCAGGACACTTCGACACCCTGCCCCACGATGCCACGCAACCGCGACTCCTCGACCGTCACGTCATGGACGTGATGCCGGTGGTGCTTGATCTGGGAGTCGTGGGAGTCCATGTCCTGGATCAGCGTGCCACCGCGGCCGACGTTGACCACCTGGGTCCCCCGGCAGATCGACAGCAGCGGAATGCCCTGGGACAGGGCGAAAGAGGCGACGGCCAGGTCGAAGGCGTCCTGCTCCTCGTCGACGTCGTACAGCGTCGGGTGTGAGCCCTGACCCGACCACCGGCCGGACAGGTCGCCGCCACCAGGCAGCAGGACTCCATCGGCCCACCCGAGCCGATCGGTCACGTCAGAACCATCCGGATGCATGACCAGCGGCTCCCCGCCGGCCGCGTACACGCCCTCGATCAACTGCCGGGCGCTGACCTCAGCCGCATAGCGAAGCGCTGAGGCACTGGCCGAAAACCGCGCGGGGATCGCGATCAGCGGCCTAGCCATAGTTGATCCACGTGGTCTTGAGGTCCGTGTACTGGGCCATCGCATGACGGGACTTGTCGCGTCCGAAGCCGCTGAGCTTCACCCCGCCGAAGGGCACGTTGAGGTCACCCTCTTCGTAGCAGTTCACCCAGACCGTGCCCGCCCGCAACTTGCGCGAGACCCGGTGGGCCGCGCCCAAGTCCGCGGTCCACACAGCGGCTGCCAGACCGTACGGAGTGTCCCCGGCAACCCGCACCGCCTGCTCCTCGTCGTCGACCACCAGCACCGACAGCACGGGGGCGAAGAGCTCCTCACGGACCAGGACGTTGTCGGCTGTGAGATCGGTGACGACCGTGGGTTGGAAATAGGGCGCGTCGGAACGAGCACGATCGCCACCGGTCAGTACGCGGGCGCCCTCGCCGACACCCTGCTCGAGCTGTGCCTGCATCCGCCGCAGCGAGCGCTCGTCCACCATCGGTCCCATCCGGGTGGCAGGATCCAGCGGGTCCCCGGCTGCCCAGTCCGCGCTCGCCGCAACCACCCGGTCGAGCACCTCGTCGGCGATGTCCCGGTGCAGGATCAGACGCGAGCCCGCGGTGCACATCTCGCCGGAGTTGAAGAAGATCGCCCACGCGGCAGCATCCGCGGCAGCGCCGAGATCCGGTGCATCGGGCAGGATGATGTTCGGCGACTTGCCGCCCAGTTCCAAGTAGACCCGCTTGAGGTTGCTGTCCGCGGAGTAGCGCAGGAAGTGCCGGCCCACAGCAGTCGAGCCGGTGAACGTCAAAATGTCGACGTCGGCATGCTCACCGAGTGCTTTCCCGACTACGTGCCCTTCCCCGGTCACGACGTTGAGCACCCCAGGTGGCAATCCCGCCTCGGCCCCGAGCGCAGCGACTCGCAGCATCGACAGCGGCGATTGCTCCGCCGTCTTGAGCACGACCGTGCAACCAGCGGCCAGCGCCGGCGCGAACTTCCATCCGGCCAGCGTCAACGGGAAGTTCCAGGGCACTACGGCCGCAACCACCCCCGCCGGCTCACGTGTGACCAGCGCGAGCTGGCCCTCATCCGACGGAGTGATCTCGCCGTACTCCTTGTCCGCGAGTTCGCCGTAGAAGCGAAGCGTGCGGATCAGGGCGCGCAATTCGATCTCGTGAGCGACCCGGATGGGCTTGCCCATCTCCAGCGACACGAGCAACGCCACCTCGTCGCGGTGTTCCTCGACCAGCGCGGCGAAGCGCTGGAGGACTTCGCCGCGTTCGCGCGGGTGCATGCGGGGCCACGGCCCGTTGTCGAACGCCGCCCGTGCAGCAGCCACAGCGGCATCGGAATCGGACACTCCCGCCCACGGCACCGCGCCGAGCACCGAACCGTCGCGCGGCGTGATGTGGTCGCGCGTGCCGGCCTCGCGGTACTCACCGCCGATGAACAACCCGGGCGGCAGGTCCAGGGCAGCGGCCTGCGCGACCCAGTCGACGTCGTCCATCAGTGGCCGGGGGGCTTGGGCGCCCGGATGCCCCGGAACTCCCAGTCCCCGCCCTGCGCGGTGGACAGGACCTCTTCGGACTCCGTGGGCTGCGCGCCGACGTCGTCGCGGATGGGCGTGGGGCCGGTGACAATGTGGTTGCGCAAGGTGCCCAAGCCTTCGACGCGGACCTCGACGACGTCGCCCGGGTACACCGTGCGGGAGATCGCCGGCGTGCCGGACAGCAACAGGTCTCCGGGCTGCAGCGTGATGGTGCGCGCGATGTCGGCGACGAGGTAGTGCATGTCCCACTGCATCTCGTCGGTGTTGCCGTCCTGACGCACCTCCCCGTTGACCAGCGTCTGGATTTGCTTGCCGCGGAAGTCCCAGCCCTCGACGATGCCGGGTCCCACGGGGCATAGGGTGTCGGCGCCTTTGACCCGCAGCATGGAACCGGAGTCGGTGTCGCGGAAGTCGTGCAGGCCGTAGTCGTTGGCGACTGTGTAGCCGCGGATGTAGTCCCCTGCCTCGTCCGGCGAGACGTTGCGACAGGTGCGGCCGATGACGATCGCGATCTCGCCCTCGTAGTTGAGCCACTTGCACAACTCCGGGCGCACGACTGCCGCATCGTGGGCGTTGAGCGCCGATACCGGCTTGTGGAAGTAGGTGGGCGCGGGCGGCAGGGTCGTCATCATCTCCTCGACCCGGCTGCGGTAGTTCAGGTGGACGCACACGATCTTCGACGGCAGCACCGGCGGCAGGTGCAGCGCCTCGTCCACGCCGACCTCACGGCCGTCCCCGGCGACCAGAGTGTCACCGTGGCGCTCGACGTCGACGGTGTTGCCGTCCAGCAGGATCCTTCGGAACTCGCGCATCTCTCAGCCCGCCGCAGTCAAGTCGGGGCCGCCCATCTGGCGGAGGTACTCGGGGTCCGGTGGCGTCGGCTTGGGATGCGGGAAGCCACCTTCGGGCCGGTCGAACCAAAGGTGGATCTGACCCGTGCCGATGGAGTTCTCGTACTCGCCGTACTGACGCGCAGTCGCGGTCAAGTTCTCCTCGCCAAGCGCGCCAGCCATCATCAGGTAGTGCGCGAACATGGCTTCGGGCCGGTAGGGCATGAACTCGGGCATCGTTTCCAGAACCTGTTTGTGGTCGCCGTTCTTGAACCACTCCACGCGCTGCATGTCGGCCTCGTAGGCTTCCGGCGTGCGGATGTGCTCGGGGCCGGCCGCTTCATGGTCGCGCAGTTGCCGAAGCTTCCAGAACGTGTGCGAGAGCGCACCCGAGGCGATCAGAATGACCTTGCGGTCGGTCTTGGCGATCGCGTCGCCGAGCGCCCGGCCGCACCGCAGGAAGTCCTCCATGTCCCCGGTCTGCGCGACGCTCACGGACATCCAGCGCTTGTCCAGACCGCGGCCGAGGTAGTCCCACAGGTTCAACGTCGCGTAGTACATCGGGTAGGTAGGGGTCATCGATCGCCGTGATCCACGTCGAGTGCTTGGCGTCCTCGTCGGCCATCGCGTGCGCCAGTTCCGGGTCGCCACGCCAGTCGTAGGGGATGCGGCACATGCCACGCGGCAGTTCCTCAGCCGTGAACAGCCCGGCCCGCCGGTCCTGCGCCGTTACAACGAACTCGACGGTCGTGAACCAGTGCGAATCCAGCACCACGACGGTGTCGTAGTCGAGGGTCTCGAAGACGTCCTGGCGCAGGTCGTGCAGCGCTTGGACCAGACTGAAGTCCTCGCCCTCGTTGAGCTCCTTGCGGGTCTCGACCGGGAGCATGATCGTCGGGACATGCGCCAGGATTCCGGCGGCAACTACTTCACCCATTGCTTTCCTTCCATGGCGCGAAGACCGTGTTCTTGACGTTGGTGTAGAAGTCGAACGACCAGATGCCACCCTCCCGGCCGATGCCGGACATGCCGTTGCCACCGAACGGCGCACCCAGATCGCGCACGAAGAAGCAGTTGACCCATACCGTGCCGGCGTTCAACTGCGCCGAGACCCGCTCGGCCCGCTGCGGATCGCCGGTAATCATGGTGGCGGCCAGCCCGAAACGGGTGCTGTTGGCCATCTCGATCCCCTGCGCCTCGTCGGTGAACGTCTGGATCGTGAGGACCGGGCCGAACACCTCCTCAGTGAGGATTTCGCTGCCGATCTCGGCGCCCACGAGAATCGTGGGCTGGAAGAACAGTCCACCGAGTTCGGTGTTCGGGCCGCCGCCGAGGACCGGCTCGGCACCGTCGGCGATGGCCCGCTCGACGAAGCCGCACACCCGCTCGAAATGCTGCCGGGAGACAAGTGCGCTGACGTCGGTGCGCTCGTCGCGCGGGTCGCCTTGCACGACCTGTTTGGCCCGCTCGAGCACGCGGGCGGTGAACTCCTCGGCAATCGACTCCTGCACGAGCACCCGGAACGCGCCGAGGCAGACCTGACCGGCGTTGTCGAACTGCTCGACTGTCAGCGACACGGCGAGGTCCATGTCCGAGTCCTCGAAGACCAGCAGCGGGGACTTGCCGCCGAGTTCAAAGGACAGCGGCACGATGTTCGGCGCTGCGGCCGCGGCGATGACACCGGCCGTGGGAACCGAGCCGGTGAACGACAACCGGTCGATGCCCGGGTGGCGGGTCAGTGGGGCACCGGCGTGGGCTCCCGTGCCCTGCACGACGTTGAAGACACCGTCCGGGACGCCAGCCTCGGCCATGATGTCGGCAAGCAGGCTGGCCGTCAGGGGCGCCCACTCCGGCGGCTTGAGCACGACCGTGTTACCCGCCGCCAGTGCCGGACCAATGCGCCAGGTCGCCAGCATCAGGGGGGCGTTCCACGGGGTGATGATGGCTACCACCCCGGCCGGGTCGTAGCTGATTCGCTCGCGATGCCCGCGGACCTCCATGTCCGGGTGGGCGAGTTCCTCGGCGAAGTCGGCGAAGAACCGGAAGTTCATGGCCACCCGCGGCATCACGCCGCGGCGGTGGCTGCGCAGAAGGGAACCGTTGTCCCGGGTCTCGACCTGGGACAGGTCCTCCACGCGCGCTTCGACACCTTCGGCGACCCGCCGCAGAATGGCCGAGCGCTCAGCTACCGGCAGTGCAGCCCACGCTGGGAACGCTGCCCGCGCAGCCGCCACTGCCCGGTCCACCTCGGCTTCGCCACCCGCGTGGATCTGGGCGATGACGGCCTCGTCGATGGGCGAGACGTCGGGAATAGTCTGCTCGGAGGCGACCCGCTGACCACCGATCCAGTGCCGGGTATCGACCTTCACCCCCTCGACCTCGGCGACCTTTGAGTCATAGGTCAAGGACATAAGGGAACCTCCGGGGGAAAATCGTTAGGGTCCAAACGTATTGTCAGATGGCTGAGCCGTCAACATCCGTTGGATCATTTTCATGAAACGCTTGGCAATTCGGGACGGCATGCCTATTGTTAGGTCCCAAACGTTCGGACATGAACGAGATCACGGCCTGTTTCCCCCCTCCCGAGGAGTTTCCATGACAGCCGATTCCAACGCTTCGGCCAATCCGCCGGTTGACGCCGAAGCCGAGGCGATAGCCCGCCGCGACTCCTACAAACTGCGGGCCGGACGCCTTGGTGCGCTGGCCATCGCGTTCTTCGTCATTTCGGCAGCGGCGCCGCTCACCGGAATGGCCGGTGGTGCGCCGTTCGCCATGTTGCTCGGTAACGGCAGCGGTGTACCGACGTCCTATCTTCTGGTGACGCTGCTGATGCTGGTCTTCGCGGTGGGCTACGTGGCCATGTCCCGTCATCACACATCCAGCGGCGCCTTCTACGCCTATATCGCCAAGTCCATGGGCGGGAAGGCCGGCGGCGCTGCAGCCTTCGTGGCGCTGCTCGGCTACAACGCGATGCAGATCGGCCTCTACGGCCTGTTCGGTGTGGCCACCGCGGGGTTCATCCAAGCCACCTTCAACATCACGATCGCCTGGTGGATCATCGCCTTCGTCGCCATGGGAGTGATTGGCATCCTCGGGTACCGGCAGGTCGACCTCTCACTGAAGGTTCTGGCCGTGCTGGTCGCCTGCGAGTTCCTGATCGTGATCATCTTCGACGTATTGGTGCTGATCCGGGGAGGCGGCGGGGGCGGCCAGTCCCTGAACATGTCCTCGTTCACCTGGGATGCCTTTGCCCAGGGCAGCCCTGCCATCGGTTTGCTGTTCGCGGCCGCGTCTTTTGTCGGTTTCGAGGCAACGACGATCTACTCGGAGGAGGCCAAGGAGCCGCGGCGCACGGTCCCGCGGGCGACCTACATCGCGGTGCTGACGATCGGCATCTTCTTCATGATCACCACCTGGCTCATGGTGAACGCCTACGGCCAGGACAACCTCGTGGAGTTCATCGGTGGCGAGGAGCTGGGCGGGCCGACGAACTTCCTGTTCGCAATCGCCGAACCGTACATCGGGTCGTTCCTGACGAACACGGTCATGTTGTTCCTCTTCGCCAGCTCGCTGTTCGCAGCGTTGCTCGCTTTCCACAACGCCGTGGCTCGCTACGGCTACTCGTTGGGTCGCGAGGGCCTGGTCCCCGAGCACCTCGGCCGCACCCACCCGATCCACCTGAGCCCCCACATCGCCTCGCTGAGCCAGACCGTGCTGGCGTTCGTGATCGTCGGCTTCTTCGCGGTGCGCGGGCTGTCCCCCGACGGGCAGTTGTTCACCTGGTTGACCCAGCTCGGCACCCTGGCCATCACCTACCTGATGGCATTCGCCGCAGCCGCGGTCCTGGTCTTCTTCATGCGCAACAAGGGCCTGGACTCCAACCCCTGGCGGACGTTCATCGCTCCCGTGCTGGGCGCCGTCGGTCTACTTGTGCTCGCCATCTACGCGACGAGCCAGTTCAGCTTCCTGGTGAACCTGCCAGGCAGTCCGCTGGCCTGGATTCTGCCGGGGCTCATCCCGGTGTTCGCGCTGGTCGGTGTCATCGCCGCGATATTGCTGCAGAACCGGCAACCGGAGGCCTACGCGCAAATGGGACGCAACCGCCTCGAACCTCCTGTTCACTGACCTACCTCCGCACTTCCGCCAACGGGTTGTCGGAAGCAGCGTCTGTGAGTACCCGTAGTCTCGAAGTGCTTGCGGTCCGGTGTCACCCCCGTCGCCGGGCCGCAAGCCCTTTTCCGCGTCGGATCGTAAGCCACGCAACCAGCCCCAACACGGCCATGCTGCCCAGCCACACTGGCAGGAAGTACCTGCCCGTCGCACCGGACACCATGAAGATGACGCCGGCCACGGGCAGGATCCAGAACAACCGCGGACCCCACCAGCCGCTTGGTGGTGCGGGCGAGTGGGCGTGGCGGTCGTAGGAGGACACGTAGAGCCGGTGCTGGTCGTCGGGCAGGTACGGATTCGGCCGGGTGCCGCTGGCGTAGCCCAGCGCTTCGTCGAAGGCGGCGGTCAGTTCCTGGAAGGCCTGCTCGTCCCCGCCCACGTCCGGGTGCAGCCGGCGAGCAGCGGCCCGGTAGGCGGACTTGACCTCATCGGGGGAGGCCGTCGGCGCCAGCCCGAGTCGGGCGAACGGGTCCACTGTCAACTCCTGCCCGTGACACTCACTCTCAAACCTACGCTACCGTAGGTTTCGTGGATCTCACCAAGCCGCGGCTGCGCGGCTGGCTGCATTTCGGTGCCGGTCCCCTGTCCTTTGTTCTTGGCCTCGTTCTGCTGGTCGCAACGCCGACCGCTCAGTTGCGGGCGGCCGTCGCGGTCTACGTTGCGGCGACCGTGCTCTTGTTCTCCGTGAGCGCCTCCTACCACTTGGGCGCAGGCGGGCCGCGCACGAGCGCGTTCCTCAACCGGCTCGACCACGCCAACATCTACCTGTTCATCGCCGGCAGTTACACGCCCTTCGCCGTGGCACTGGGCGGCACGCTGGGGTGGGTGATCCTGGCCCTGGTCTGGGGAATCGCGCTGGTCGGCCTGGTCGCCCGGGTGACGTGGCGTTCCGCGCCGCGCTGGCTGGCGGTGGGTTCCTACCTCGCGCTGGGCTGGGTCGCGGTCTTCTTCCTGCCGTTCTTCTGGTCGGCGTTTGGCGCCGGTGTCGTCCTGCTGATCGCGATCGGCGGCCTGCTCTATAGCGCCGGCGGGGTCGTCTACGCCCGCCGCCGGCCGAACTTCAGCGATGGCTGGTTCGGCTTCCACGAGCTGTTCCATGCGCTGACGATCGCGGCGTTCCTGGTGCAGTTCGTGGCGATCTGGATCGTGGTCACGTAGCCCATCCACACCGCTCGTGCGATCAGCTTCCCCAGGCCGCGAGCGCCGGGGAATCCGGGCTGAACACGATCTGCCCACTGCCCAGTTGCCAGGGGTCGTAGTGCCACCGGTACCAGACCACGATCGGAATCCCGCGGGCCGCCGTGTCGTGGGCAACCAGCTGCACGAAGGCCGCCTGGTCCTGATCGGTGAGCACCTGCACCGGTGCGGCCAAGATCGCCACGTTCGCATTGATCTCGGTGATCCACAGCTGGTCGCCCGGCTGCCGACCGGGGGCAACCGTGTCGGCTACGTCCGTCAACCGCGCGAGATACCCCTCCGGCCCACTCCACAACTCCGCTAGCGTCCCTCCCTTCGGATAGAGGTGCACGGCCCACACGTCGAACACCCAGCCGCGGGCAGCGGCCGCAGCCACGAACTCGCGCTGCCACTCCGCCCGCCGTAGCGACGTGTTGGCGACGATCGACGGGCTGACCAGAAGCGAGCCCGGCGCGTGTTGCCCGAGGATCGTCCGGGCCCGGACGGCCAGCGCCACGAGCCGCGCAGGCCGTTGGTCCGGGCTCAGGAACCACGCCGCAGCCGGTTCGTTCCACACCTGAAAGTGCACGGCAACTTCGGGATGTGTCGTTCGCCAGGCTGTCACCTGATCAGCGATCCGGGTCACGTAGTCGTCCCACACCGGGTTCGATGGCAGCAGCGACGCATAGCCCGGTTGGGGGCACAGCCAGATGGCCTCCCCCGGGTTCGGGGTGCCGGTCACCGCGTGTTGCGGCGGGAAGCCGAGCACGACGATCGCGGTGTGGGCGCCGCGGCTCGCCGCGCCATCGAGCTGGCTGAGCAACGGCGTGAAGTCCCACACACCCGGGGCTGGGTTCATACGACACCAGTTCGCCCCGGTGTCCCACAGTCGTTCCACCCCGAACGTGTGCGCCGGAGCACCGTTCGCATCCGGAAAGTGCATCCCGAGCCGCGGGTCAGCCTGCGGCACTGCAGAGCCGGCCCGCGCGGTGGCGCCCATGAACGCAGGCGCCTTGACTCGGTGCACCCACCGCGCCGAGACTCGCCACGCACAGCAAAGCCAGCAACGCCAACCGCAGACCCCTCACGCGGACATCGTGCGCTAGAGGAATGGACGGGCGCCGACAGGCGCGGGAATCCGCCCGGTTTCAGGACGGATGCTCACTCGTACCCGAAATCCAGAACCCAGTACGTCACGCCGCCGGCGCCCCGAGCAAAGCCCACACCCACCTCGTCGTAACCGCGGCGCATGATGTTCAGGCAATGGCCCGGACTGTCCAGCCAGGCATGGACGACGCTGGCCGCGGTCGGCTGCCCAGAGGCGATGTTCTCGCCGCCCGCGAAGCCCCGGTACCCCGCCCGGCGTGCCCGGCCGGCCAGGGTCGATCCGCCCGGCCCAACATGGGAGAACCAACCCCGCGCGGCCATCGTGTGAGCGTAGCGATCAGCCGATCGGGCGAGGCCGGAATCCCGGTGGAGTGCGTGAGCCGGCCGCTGCCACGCGCCGCCGCAACTCACCCCGCGGGCTCGCGCAGCGTTGACCTTGTCCAGGACCGTGCCTTCGCGATCGGCCACCGCCGGCGAGGAAATGCTGACCACGGCCAGGGCGGCCACCGACAGGGTGACTGGAAACCTGTTCACATGGTCCGGGTCGGCGCCTTCATGGGCACACTGCAGTCCGCGTTCGAATAGCGGTGTCTGAGCGGGCCAGCCGGGTGGTAAGTGGCCTAGTAGTCAGACATGGCCGGGACGGCGTCGGCTAATCCGGGCGGATGATCTCGTACTCCACGTCCCCCAACTCGTCGCCCGGGATGCGGTAGGGCCAATCGCCATGGAAGTAGTGGGCGACCGTCATGCCGCACTTCTCCATCACCCGCCGGGAGGCGGTGTGCACGACCAGCGTGTGTGCGAAGACCCTGCGCGCTCCTTGCTCGAAGGCCATGTCGATCAGCATCCGGCTGCCCTGCGTGGCCAGTCCCTGACCCCAGTAGCGGCGAGCCAACCGATACCCGAGTTCCCGCTCCAGCGCATCTTCGGGGCGCAGGTGGAACCATCCGGCGAACTGCGCGTCAACCTCCGCTGCCCAGAAGCCACCGCGGATGAAGGCCGGCAGAACCTCCGTCTCGATCTCCTCGCGCGAGGTGGTCTGCACCGCCGGTGATGTAGAACATGACCTCCGGATCGGAGTCGAGAGCGACGAGGTTTTCGAGGTCGGCAGCCGTGAAGCGGCGCAGCTCCAGGGTCATGCCGGCGGCGAGATCTCCCGCTTGAGGATCTTGCCGGTCGGGCCCTTCGGCAAGCCCTCGTCGAGGAACCAGACGATCCGCGGGTACTTGTAGGCTGCGATCCGCTCCTTGACGAACTCCTGGATCTCCTCGGCCGTGGCGCTCGGCACCGGCCTTGAGCGTGATGGCCGCGCCGATCTCCTCGCCGTACTCCGTCGTCCGGAACGCCCGACCACCGCCGCCTCGGCCACGGCCGGGTGCTCGTACAGCACCTCCTCGACCTCGCGCGGGTAGACGTTGTAGCCGCCCCGGATGATCATGTCCTTGGCCCGGTCGACGATGAAGTAGTAGCCGTCCTCGTCGCGTTTTGCCAGGTCGCCGGTGCGGAACCAGCCTGTCCTTGATCGCCTCGGTTGTCGCATCCGGGCGGTTCCAGTAACCCTTCATGACGTTCGGGCCCTTGATCGCGATCTCGCCGATCTCGCCGTCCGGCGGTGTCGTTCCAGTCGGCGTCGATCAGACGCATCTCGACGTCGCGGACCGGGGTGCCGATGCTGCCTGCCTTGCGCTCGCGGTCGGCGTGGTTGAACGCTGGCCACCGGACTGGTCTCGCTTAGGCCGTAGCCCTCCAGCAGGATCGACGCCGAACTCCTTCTCGAACCCACGCAGCACCTCGACCGGCAGCGCTGGCGCCGCCCGAGACCGCGAGCCGCAGGTGTGGAGACGTCGTAGTCCTTGTGCGCCGGGTCCTGCAGCAGCGCCACGTACATCGTCGGCACGCCCTGCATGATCGTGACCTTGTCGCGCTGCAGCACCTCGAGCGCCTTGTGCGGCTCGAAGCGCGGGATCATGCGTCAGCGTCGCGCCGCACGCCACTGCGCGAGTTCAATCCGCACGTCTGCCCGAAGGAGTGGAACAGCGGCAGGCCGCCGAAGATGACGTCGCCGGGCCCGCCATCGAACAGCGCAACGCAGGTCGCGACGTTGCTGCCGAGGTTGCTGTGGGTGAGCTCGGCGCCCTTGGGCTTGCCGGTCGTGCCGGACGTGTAGAGGAGGACTGCCGTGTCGTCGGGAGCCCGTTCCACCACGTCCGGCGCCGGGCTGTACGTGGCCGAGTTTCTGCGAGAAGCCGGCATCGACCACCTCGAAGGCCGCGCCCGCCGCCTCCGCCCCCGGCTGCGCCTCGGTCGGCGATGCCCTCCCAGGCGAACAGCACCTTGGCGCCGGAGTCGCTGAGGTAGTACTCGACCTCGCGCTCTTTGAACAGCGGGTTCATCGGGACAACTGACGGCCCCAGCCCGCAAGGCGCCGTAGTAGAGGATCGGGAACTGCGGGATGTTCGGCAGCATGATGCCCACGCGGTCGCCCGGGCCCACCCCGTGCTCGCGCAGCCACCCTGCGGCCAGGGCGCTGGCGGCGTCCAGGCCCGCGTAGGTCAGTTCGAGGTCATCAAGGCGGATCGCGACCTGGTCCGGAGTCGAGGCAGCGGTCCGGGCGAGATTTTCGGCGAGATTCATGCGCCCAAGTCTGGCCACCGGGCGTTGTGTTTGTCAGCCAGTGTCCGGATTTGCAACGCGTTCCCCGCCGGAAGGCCCCGAGGCCCATCCTGAGAGGCCTCAACAGCACGAACGCGTTGCAGATCCGGACAGGTTGCTTGCCAGACTCCTGCTCATGGACATCCGCTTGGCCTCCGCAGCCGACCTGGACCTGGCCGCACAACTGCTCCACGATTTCAACACCGAGTACAACGAGCCCACGCCGCAGCCCGCAGTCTTGGCGCAACGCTTGCGCGAGGTGCCCGACACCGACGTGCTGCTGGCCGGGGAGGTGGGCGTCGCGGTGCTGCGGTTCCGGGCCTCGCTGTGGAGCAGCGACCTCGAGTGTTACCTCGCCGAGCTCTACGTGCAGCCTGCGCATCGCGGCAAAGGCATCGGACGCGCACTCCTGCAAGCGACGCTCGATCACGCCCGGAGCAAGGGCGCCGGGTACCTGGATCTGGGCACCAGTGAGGATGACGTCGCCGCCCGGCACTTGTACGAATCGCTCGGCATGCGTCGCACCGAGGGGAACGGCGGCCCGCTCATGTTCGTCTACGAGATCGATCTGGGGTGACAGCCGTGGACCCGCTTGCCATGCTGAGGGACGTGCCCCGCCTGCCCCGCCGCATCGCCTCCGAACTGAATGCGAAACTGCGCAGCCCCGAGACGGCTGCCGCAGTCGCGAGTATCGAAGGCAAGTGGACCCGGCGGCGGCGCGAGCAGAAGATGGAGTCGGGTGCCTTCCGCGGGATGCATGTGACCGTCTATCGCGGCTTCGTCGCCGAAGGCGTGGCCAAGGTCCGGGTGCGGGTGACCGAGGAGCCACAACTGCCGGGCAACAGCCGGATCCCCTACTGGGACGTCGCCGAGACGAACCTGCGCCGGCACGGGGCGCTGGCCATTGTGGGCGTCGAGGTGGAGCTTCGGATCGGCGACCACGCCGCGAAGGAGACGACCGATGGCCGTGGTTTCGCGAACTTCAGTTTGCCGGTGCCCAAACTGCCAGCCGGCTGGCACGAGGCATACGCGGTCACGACGCCAATCGAGGACGGCGAGTCCGCCTCTGGCACGGGCAGGGTGATCAACCCCCCGCCGCGCGCGCCGTTCGCGGTCATCTCCGACATCGACGACACGATCCTGGTGAGTGGGCTGACCGAGGGATTGACAGCGCTGAAGCAGGCCCTGCTGCGGGACGCGAACACCCGCAGCGCGGTGCCGGGGATGGCCTCGCTGTACCGGGGGTTGGACCGAGGTGCCACCACCCGCACCGGCAGCCGCCTTCCCGAACCCGCCTTCTTCTACGTCTCCACCGGCAGCTGGGCGTTCTACGACATGCTCAGCCAGTTCATCCAATTGCGGGCCTTCCCGGCCGGGCCGATGTTCCTCACCGACTGGGGTCCGACGGAGCGCTACCTGCGGCGCAGCGGCGCCGAGCACAAGCGGGTGGCCATCCGGCGGCTGTTCGAGGCCTACCCGAAGCAGACGTTCGTCCTGATCGGGGACAGCGGTCAGCGCGACCCGGTGACCTACGAGGAGATGGCCCGGGAGTTCCCCGGCCACGTCAAGCTCATCCTGATCCGACAGGTAGGTTCGGCCAGCGACGAGCGCAACCAGGAGTTGTCCGAGCATGCGACGGCCCTGCGCGGCGAGGGGATCCCGATGTACCTGGTCCCCGACGCGCTGCACGCCGCGGAACTCGCGCGCGCACTGGACCTGGTGGACGACCAGACGATCGACGATGTGCGCACCGAGGTGGGCCGGCGTTGAAGACGAGTCCGGTCGTGGCTGTCGAGGCATGGGTCAGGCCGAGTGTCTGAAGAGTTGTCGCGAGGCCTTGCCCGACGCAATCGGTGAGCATTCAGGGCGCCAAAAGCCCGCCTGTGAGGCTAACGAATGCCCGACATGCTCACGGATCGGCCATTGCGCATCGGGGGTGCGTGCTCAGAAGCAGGCCTGCGAACCGAGTGCCTGAAGACCGGCGCGGTCGCCGCTGCCGTAAATGTCGGGCCGGGTGCTGGAGACCCGCGGATACATGATCTGGCTACTGTCCTCGACATGTTCGAGACCGAGTGCGTGACCAAACTCGTGCATGTACAGCGCCCGCAGTGGGTCGGGGTCGCGCTGGGTTGCCGGGCGGGGGTCGAACGGCTGCTGCCACGTAGAGGTGTGGGCCGCCGCGTCCCGGGCATCGATCACGACATAGCCGCTGGTGATCTGGTCTCTCTGGCCGGCCTCGGTCCAATTGACGCCCGCGACACCTGCCGTCGTGCCCGCCAGGGCCGCGCCATAGCCAGCCGCGCCCGACCGGCTGGCGTTGCCGTAGGTGATGACGATGTCGACGCCGGGGAGGCGGGCCGGCTTGTTCTTGGCGACGCGAGCGTGTACCCGGCCGACGTACTGGAACGTCACACCCATCGCGCGGCTGGCCTCGTTCACAGCCGACTTCCAGCGCTTGACCTCGCGCGAACCGGTCATGCCGGCGGCAGTCGCCTGCGTGGTGTCGATGCCATAGCGAATCACCTGACAGGGGTTCCAATAGGCCTTGGGCGTGCTGGCCGTGGCAGCCGAGAAGAACGAGAAGCTACTCACAGTGCGCTGCGGCGCCGGTACCGAGACCGCGTCCGCGAAGACCGGCGCAGGGGCGGACACCGCGACAGTCGCGATCAGCAGCACCAGTTTCCGCACACTTAGACCGTACGGGTAATGCAAACGGGTGAACAACCTCAAGACCGCGGAACCACTCGTTCCAGTGACAGCAACGTCTGGGTCGTCTCAAGAAAGATCGAGATCGGCGATCAACGGGGCATGGTCGCTGGGCGGCGGCGTGCCTTTCGTGCCGGGTTTGCGAGCGTCGCGGTCGATGAACGTGGCCGTGACCGCGGACGCGAAAGCCGGGTTCGCGAGGATCAGGTCGATCCGCATGCCCAAGCCTTTGTGGAAGTTGCCCGCGCGGTAATCCCAGAACGTGAAGGGCTTGCCCTTGCTGATCGTCGGCGTCAGATCGGTCAGGCCCAGGGACACGAGTTCCTGGATCGCCACCCGCTCGGATTCGGAGACGTGGGTGCTGCCTGCGAAGTCGGCGATGTCCCACACGTCCTCGTCGTGCGGCGCGACGTTGAAGTCGCCAAGGATCGCGAACGGACGGTCGCCGGCAGCGGGCCCCTGCGCGAACCGGTGCAGCGCGGACAGCCAGCGCAACTTGTACATGTAGTGCGGGTTGTCCAGCGTGCGTCCGTTCGGCACGTACACACAGGCCACCTGCACCCCGCCACAGACCGCGGACAGGAAGCGGGGTTCGGCGGCATCGTCGTCGTTGGGGAACCCGCACACGTCGGGCAGGTCGGTCACCACCTCGTCCAGACCTACGCGGGACAGAATCGCCACGCCGTTCCACCGGCCGTCGCCGCGGTGCACGGCCTGGTAGCCGAGGTCGGCGAGTTCATCGTGGGGGAACTGGTCGTCGGGGATCTTCGTCTCCTGCAGGCACAGCACGTCGGGCTTCATGACCTGCAGCCACACCGCCATCCGCGGCATCCGGCTGGGCAGGGAGTTGACGTTCCAGGTGACGATCCGCACGTGGTCATTGTGGCTCAGCCGAACGCGGCCCCCGCAGAGGATGCGAGCAATACGCCTCAGATGCGAGCAGAAAGCACGGTGCTCATCGCTCTCATCTGGGGTGCATCGCTCCCATTTGCCCCCCAACCGGTGTCAGAACTGCACCTGCGGCGCTGCGCCGGCTCCGTCCTCGAGCTCGAAGTACTCGGCCTTCTGCGCGCCCATCATCCGGGCGACCAGCATGTCCGGCACCGACGAGATCCGGGTGTTCCACTCGCGCACGTTGTCGTTGTAGTACTGCCGCGCGAAAGCGACCTTGTCCTCGGTGTCGGACAGTTCCTCCTGCAGTTGCCGGAAGTTCGCGTCGGCCTTGAGCTGCGGGTAGTTCTCGGCGACGGCGAACAGCCGGCCCAATGCCGCACCCAGTGCGTCCTCGGCCTGACCGGCTGCAGCGGCACCCTGCGCCGAGACGGCAGCGGCCCGAGCAGCAGTCACCTCCTCGAACACCGACTTCTCGTGTTCGGCGTACCCCTTGACCGTGTTCACGAGGTTCGGGATCAGATCGTGCCGGCGCTGCAATTGCACGTCGATCTGGGCCCAGGCCTCCTCCACCTTGTTCCGCAAGCGGATCAAGCGGTTATATAGCAGGACGCCCAGTCCGATCATGACGACCACGATCGCGAGGATGACGATGATGCTCACGGGGACACGGTAGCCGCAGATGCCCAAGTTTCGTACGTTCCTCGTCGTGCTGCTCGCGGCCGCGGTGGGTCTGGCATGGACCGGGCGGTTGCCCGTGCCGGTCAAGGACTGGTTCGCGGGACTGTCCACCACCGAGGACACCTCGATCGTCGACGTCTATCGCGCGGACTTCACGCTGGAGTCCAACGGGAACCTGAAGAGCGTCGAGAAACTCGACGTTCGCTTCACCGAGATCGGCAAGCATGGCATTTACCGCATCTTCGACACCGAGGACTCCGAACACGCCACGATCGAGCACCCGGTCGAGGTGGTGAGCGTGGACCGCAAGGTGGACGGGCAGTGGCAGCCGGAACCCTGGATCGTCAGTCAGGAGGGCGGGGGCACCACGACGATCCGCATCGGCAGCCCGGGTGTGACACTTCCGCTGGGCGTGGAGAAGTACCGCATCATCTCGACCACGACCAACGCGCTGACCCCCAACAAGGCCGGCTCGCAGTGGTACTGGGACGTCGTGGGTTCCGGCTGGCAGATGCCGATGCAGGACGTGCTCGTCCGCGCCTCGCTGCCAACCACCATCGGCACGCCCACCTGTGAAGCCAGCGTGGACTGCCAGATCACGAGTCAGGGCGGGCAGTGGCAGGTGCGCACGCCGGCACTGGCGCCGGAGACTCCGGTCACCGTCAAGGCCCTGTTCGACATCCCGGCGCCGCCCGCCCCGACCGACTGGGGCAGGTTCTGGCTGGTCGGGCTGGCGCTGCTGCTCGGCCTGCTCACCGCCGGCCTGACCATCTCGACCTTCCTCCGCTCGCGGGAACGCAAGGCGAGTCCGCAACTGCGGTTCGAGCCGCCCGGTCCCGATCCGCTGGTTTGCGCCTGGCTGCTCAAGGAGGAGCCCAGTGGCAAGGGCGTCCCAGCGGTCCTGCTCAACCTCGTGGCGCACAACGTCGTGACGTTCCAGGCCGAGCAGCGGACGATCAACGATAACGACGGCCCGGACTGGATCACGCTCACCAGGACCAACGCGCCTGTGCCGCATCTGGTCGGGTTCGACGACGCCGTGGCCCGGCTCGGCCTCACTGCCCCGGGCGCAAGCCGCACCATCCAGAAGAAGAACGTGACCGACGGCAAGATGCTGCTCGGTCTGGACAACGCCATCAAGAACGACCTGCCGCCGGCCGTTCAAGGCGGTGGCCTGGCCCGGCGGGTCAACGGTGCGGGATTGGCGTTGTTCCTCAGCTATGTCTGCATCGTCGCCGGGTTCTCAGCATTGATCTGGTTGAGCCAGGGTGCAATGGTCGCGCTCGTGTTGCTGATCGCCGCTGCTATAGGACTGCTCATTGGCCGCCGCGACACCACGCAGCTCACCGGTGCCGGATCGGACCTGCGCGATCAGACGCTGGGGTTCAGGCAGGTGCTGTCCACCAATGCCTCGATCGAGCGGTTCGACTACGCCGCCCGCGTCCGGCACTTCGATGAATATCTGCCATGGGCGGTGGCCCTCGATTGTGCCGACGAGTGGGCCGCCTCCTGCACCGCGCCGGCCGGCAGCGAACAGATGGCCGGCTCATCCACCTTCTACTCCTCGCCCACGGCCACCTCGAGTATGTGGGCGTTCAGCACAGGCGTCGTCGCAGTCGAGGCGTCAGCGGTCGCCGCCTACCACGCGACCCAGAGCTCGTCGTCCTCCGGCGGCGGCGGTGGGGGTGGCGGAGGGTCCGGCGGGGGCGGCGGTGGATCTTGGTAGGCATCCATTCGCTCAAACGGGTTGACCGCTGATCGCTGGGCGCTCACTGTGGACCCAACGAGACTGGGAGGCCTTCGTATGTCCGCACTTCGTCGTTTGGCTGTGCCGATCGCCGTCCTCGGCGCCCTCGCCGTGGCCGCACCCGCACAGGCCGACCCCGGCACCTACGGCAAGAACGACGGAGGCGGTTTCCGCAACGTGCTGCCACCGGGAGAGAACGGCCTGGACACGCTCGGACAGATCCTCGGGTTCCGCAGCACAGGCGCACTGCCCAAGCACTGGGCTGACCAGCAGCCGCTTTACGACGGCCTGCTCTACGCCTCCCCCACGCTCACCGAGGACCAGGTCGGCGACTACTACAAGGACGCCACGTTCGGCGTCAAGAAGTCCGACCGCGCCAAGACCATCACCCCACGCAAGGGAGTGACGATCCTGCGCGACAAGCAGTACGGTGTCCCCCGTATCTACGGCAAGACCCGGCAGGACACGATGTTCGGCGCCGGCTACGCCTCGGCCAACGACCGGCTGTTCCTGATGGACGTGCTGCGTCACACGGGCCGCGCCAACCTAGCCAGCTTCCTGGGCGGGGCGAACCTCAATTCCGACGCCAGCCAGTGGCAGAACAACGCCTATACCAACGACGACCTCAAGAAGATGCTGAAGGCGCCGGCCCACGGCAGCCAGAAGGAATGGGACAAGCTGCGCAAGGACGTCAACAGCTACGTCGACGGCATCAACGCCTACATCCAGAAGGCGCGCAAGAACGGCAACTTCCTGCCGGGTGAGTACACCGCACTCGGTGCCGAACTCAAGGACTGGAAGGCCACCGACGTCATGGCCACCGCCTCACTGTTCGGCGGCATCTTCGGCCGCGGCGGTGGCGCTGAAGTGGTGTCGGCGCAGATCCTGCGCGCCCTGCAGTCGCGTTTCGGCGCCGACGAGGGCAAGGCGATCTGGACCGGCTTCCGTTCCAAGAACAACCCGATCGCGCCGACGACGATCCCGGGAAGCTTCCCGTACGAGACCGCCGACTCCTTCTCGCCCAAGGGTCTGGCGCTGCCGGACACCGGTACCACGGTGACTCCCGCGAAGATCATCTCCGGGGACGGTGCGACGACCTCGTCCTCCTCGGCGATGTCGGTGGGTGACGCGATCCAGCAGGAGCAGCTCGACGGTCACCACTCCAACTGGGAACTGCTGACGGCGGACCACTCCACCAACGGCCACCCGCTCGGCGTGCTCGGCCCGCAGGTCGGCTACTACCTTCCGCAGGTGCTCATGGAGCTGGAGCTGCACGGTCCCGGCATCGACGCCCGCGGTGCGGCGTTCCCCGGCGTGAGCATGTACGTCCAGCTCGGCCGCGGTACGGACTACGCCTGGAGCGCTACCTCCGCCGGGTCGGACAACGTGGACACGTTCGCGGAGGTGCTCTGCGGCGGTAGCAAGCACAAGTACATGTACAAGGGCAAGTGCCGCAAGATGGAGAAGCTGGTCCGCAACGAGTCGTGGAAGCCGAACGCTGCGGACTCGACCCCGAAGGGCTCGGCCAAGCTGACGGTCTACCGCACGGTGCACGGGCTGGTGACCCACTACGGCACAGTGGGCGGCAAGAAGGTGGCCTACGTGACCGCTCGCACGACCTACCTGCACGAGGCGGACTCCATCCTCGGGTTCCGCAAGTTCAACCAGGCCAGCGAGATGTCGAGCCCGAAGAAGTTCCAGGCGTCGGCTTCGAAGATCGCGTTCACGTTCAACTGGGCATACATCAACTCCAAGCACACCGCGTACTACCTGTCCGGGGCCTACCCCAAGCGGGCCAAGGGCACCTCGCCGGACTTCCCGGTCCTGGGCACGGGCAAGTACGACTGGCAGGGGTTCGACGCGACGAACTACACCGAGGACCTGCTGGGTTCGGCCAAGCACCCGCAGACCGTCGACCAGGACGTGATGGTGTCGTGGAACAACAAGCCGGCCAAGAACTGGTCGGCCGCTGACGACCAATGGGGCTACGGGCCGTTCTACCGCTCGAACCTCATCCAGGAGAAGTTGGTCGCTGCGGTGAGCGGTGGTCAGAAGGTCGGTCTGGCGCAGGTCGCGCAGGCGATGGAGGAATCTGCCACGCAGGACATCCGGATGATCAAGCTGCTACCCACGCTGCTGGATGCCATGGGCACGATCTCGGATCCGCAGGTGCAAGCCGCGGTCGACGAGTTGAAGGCCTGGGCTGCTGACGGTGGCCACCGCCGCGACCTCGACAAGGACGGCGCCTTCGAGCACACCAAGGCAATCCAGATCCTGGACGCCTGGTGGCCGAAGCTGCTGACCGCGCAGTTCCAGCCCGGACTCGGGCAGGAGTCGTTCGATGCCCTGCAGCAGATGATCTCGTTCGGCGCGAACTCCAGCCGGCCGAGTGCACCGGGCTTCTCCGACGGCTGGTGGACCTACAGCCTGCAGGACCTGCAGCGGGTGCTGACCGGGGCGCCCGTGACCGGTGGTCTGCCGCAGGCGTTCTGCGGCGGCGGCGACAAGGCTGCGTGTGCCACGGCGCTGCAGGACTCGCTGAAGGCCGCTCTGGCTGTGACGCCGGCGCAGCTCTACGGGACCGGAGCCTGTGCTACCGACCCGCAGCCGTCGTGTTGGAACGCCAACCGGGCGCGGGTCACGGCGGGCATCACCAAGCCCAGCGTGTACCCGTTCCAGAACCGCCCGACCTTCCAGCAGGCCGTGAGCGTGCAGAAGAAGGTCAAGTAGCGCCAGCAATGTGCCGGGTGGGCTAGTCAGTTGCCTGCCTGGCACATTGCTTGTGCGGTGGGGGAACGAGTCCGCTCCGCCTAACCGTCCTCGGCCTGCGGCCTCGTCCTCTGCGAATCCAGGCATCCGCTCCGCGCGAAAAGGGACCCACAAGGGGTCCCCTTTTCTACGCGGAGGATAGCGGGATTCGAACCCGCGAGGGCTTGCACCCAACCCGCTTTCCAAGCGAGCGCCATAGGCCACTAGGCGAATCCTCCACCGTCGATGGTACGGGTCGACCCGGGCCGCGTATCCTGGTGGGGACCCCTCGTGCGGCGGCATCATGCCCAACTCCCCCAGGGCCGGAAGGCAGCAAGGGTAAGCGTGCTCTGCCGGGTGCGCGAGGGGTCCCTTTGTACTCAGTGCCGCCGATCGGCTTGGACCGAACGGACGAACTCATGCACGCGGCGCAATCCACTCCACGAGGTGTCGAAGATGCCACCACCGAGCGCGATGTTGATGCCCAGCAACAGCGAGCCGACAACGAGCGCGCCACAGAAGGCCCATCCCCAGGTACCGGACATCACGACCCCCACGAGCGTGAGCGCGAACATCACGATGAGCCCGGTGAACGGCCGCCCCTCGTCGAGCATGCGCTGCCAGTCCGACTTGTCTGAGGTCACTGCTTCACTCGCAGTCCGTCCAGCAGTCGGCGCTGCCAGTGCCTCATCGAGGCCATCGGACACCTCGATCGGGAGGGCGAGCGCGATCCGGCCCAGTGACTCCTCGGGATCGCCAGGCACTTCATGGAGAAACTCAACTCCGTTGATGTGCATGAAGAACTTCTTGAACGTGATCGCACCTACGCGGCTGATCTCGTCCAGCGACAACAGGGTCGAGCCGATCTCGTCTGCTTTGAGGGTCATGATCACCCCACTACCCACCGTGCAAAACGCGGCATAGACCGTCCCGAACGAGGACTTCAACTTCGTCGAACCACCATCGCCGAGCAAACCCTCGCCGCAGTTGGTGATCAGTACCGCCGGAATGAGCCGGGGCTGGAAGCCTTCGGGAAGGACGGCATCCCCTTCGGAGATCGCCGTCAGGCCCGCACTGGCCGCGTGGAAGCCCACGGCCTGATAGTCGCTTGGCATTCTGTACTTGCCGACTGCTTCGATGAGTTCGTTCAGATCGTCCTCGACCTGTTGTGCATACGGTGGCTTGACTTCCTCAGTGCTGCTCATGGCATCCTCCCTCGCGACGGCGACCCTTCAACGCTTACAACGAAGGCCACCAGCGACCAGGCCAGCGCGTCACCTGTTCTGGGGACGACGCGGTCCGCATGCGACGAATCGGCCCGCACGCCGCGGGCAGGCAGATGCCCTAGACCCGCCCCCGCCTGTCGCACCCGAGCCGTAGTCTGGACCGGTGGCATTGGCCCTCTACCGCAAGTACCGCCCCGGACGCTTCGACGACGTCATCGGGCAGGAGCACGTCACCGAACCGCTGAAGCGGGCGATCGACAGCGACCGGGTCCACCACGCCTATCTGTTCTCCGGCCCGCGCGGGTGCGGCAAGACCTCCAGCGCCCGCATCCTGGCCCGCTCGTCTGAACTGCGAGAAGGGGCCGACGTCGCAACCGTGCGAGGAGTGCGACTCCTGCATCGCGCTCGCCCCCAACGGCCCCGGCGGCCTGGACGTCATCGAGATGGACGCGGCGACCCACGGCTTGGTCGATGACGCCCGGGAGTTGCGCGAGCGCGCGATGTTCGTGCCCGCTCAGAGCCGGTACAAGGTGTACATCATCGACGAGGCCCACCAGCTCGGCCCGGGTGCGGCCAACGCCCTGCTCAAGCTCATCGAGGAACCCCCGGAGCACGTGCGGTTCGTGTTCGCCACTACCGAGCCGGACAAGATCATCGGCACCATCCGGTCCCGCACCCATCACTACGCGTTCCGCCTGGTCCCAGCCCGTGTGCTTGCCAAACACCTCGGGGCTGTGTGTGACGCCGAAGGCGTCCCGGCCGAACCCGCCGCGCTAGCCCTGGTGGCCCGCGCCGGTGAGGGTTCGGTGCGCGACTCGATGTCCATCCTGGGTCAGCTCGTGAGTGGCACCGGCCCTGACGGCCTTACGTACGACACGGCTGTGCAACAGCTCGGGGTCACGGACTCCTCCCTGCTCGACGACGTGACCTCCGCGATCGCGGCTGGCGACGTGGCCCGGCTGTTCGTGCGGATCGGGGATGTCGTGGACTCAGGGCACGACCCGCGCCGCTTTGTGACCGACCTGCTGGAGCGCTTCCGGGATCTGCTCGTGCTGCATGTGCTGGGGGTCGACAAAGCCGCCCAGCTCGTCGACCTGCCCGAGGATCGACTGCCCGAACTGCATGAGATGGCTCAAGGATTCGGCCGCGCTGAGCTCAACCGGATTGCCGACGCCCTGTCCGACGCCCTGTCGGAACTGCGTGGTGCGACTGCTCCTCGCCTGCATCTGGAACTGCTGATGTCGGAGGTCTGCCTGCCGTCCGGTGTCAACGACAATCTGGACATGCTGGCCCGGCTCGACCGCCTCGAGCGGCGGCTGGAAACCGTGGCCGGCCGGGCAGCCGCGGCCCCGGTGGAAGCCACACCCGCTCCGGCCCCAGCACCGGCAGCAGCGCCAACCCCGAAACCCAAGCCCAAGCCCGCCGCCCCCGCGCCCACGGGTGCGCGCAAACCGCCCGGACCACCGCCGGCACCCAGCGTCCGGCAGCCTCCGACAACTCCGCAGCCGGTGACGCGCAGCCGCAGCCGGTGAGTTCCGGCGACGTGACGCTGGACCGGGTGCGCGACTTGTGGCCTCGGGTTCTGGACCGGGTCCGGGATGGCAGCCGCGTGGCGTACCTGCTGGTGCGGGAAACGAAGCCGATTTCGCTGTCCAACAACATCCTCACGCTCAGCCAGTCGAACAGCGGTGCCCTCGCGGCGTTCATGCAGGGCGGGCATGCGGAGCGCGTCCGGCAGGCCATCCTGGACGAGCTCAAACTCGACGTGACGGTCGAGATGACGCTGGGCGATTCCGCCGCTCCGGCGAAGGCTGCACCCGCCCCGGAACCGGTCGTCGAGGACGACGCCCCCCGCGAGGACGACGAGGCGATCGATGCCAGCCCGGAGAACGGCCTGGCACTGCTGGAACGGGAACTGGGGGCGCGCAAGATCACCGAGTTCGAGGCGGAGTAGGTGTACCAGACCTCCTACGAAGGCGCCCTGCAGGAGCTCATCGACCAGTTGCAGCGGTTGCCCGCCGTCGGCCCGAAGGGCGCCCAGCGCATCGCCTACTACCTGCTGGAGGCCGAGCGGGAGGATGTCGAGTCGCTGTCCACGGCGCTGCTCGCGGTCAAGGACCGGCTGAGCGTCTGCCGGATCTGCCACAACACCGCCGAGGGTGAGTTGTGCCGGATCTGCCGTGACGACACCCGCGACCCCACCGTGCTCTGCGTGGTGGAGGAGCCCAAGGACGTCATCGCGATCGAGCGGACCCGGGAGTTCACGGGGAGATATCACGTGCTGGGCGGGGTACTTGATCCCATGCGCGGTATCGGGCCGGACCAGTTGACCATCAAGGGTCTGTTCCAGCGGCTGTCCGACGGTGCGGTCAGCGAGGTCGTGCTGGCCACCGATCCGAACACCGAGGGCGAGGCGACGGCGGCGTATCTCGGGAGACAACTGGCCTTGATCGGGGTCACCGTGACACGGTTGGCCAGTGGGTTGCCGATGGGCGGCGACCTGGAACTTGCCGACGAGGTCACCCTCGGTCGGGCTTTCGCAGGACGCAGGAGGATCGATGAGTGAGTTGCCCGGGGACGAGGTGGCGTTGAGCGCTCCCCCCACTCCCGAGGATGCCGGAGCGCGGGCATTGTGCGACGAAACAGCCGCCGTGGTCCAGGACTTCGTGCGGGCCATCGAGCAGGTCGCGGGCGGCGGGTTGCACGACACCGCCATCTCGCTGCTGCTGATCCACACCTCGCAGTTGGCCGCGCAAGGTGCCCGGTTGGGCGCGATCACCGACGTTGTGCCGGAAGGTCTGTACGAGCCTGACACCGGCCCGGAGCCGGAAGTCGACGCATTGCGGCTGCGGCTGGCCGACGTGTTCGCCCACGCCGACAACTACCGGACCGTGGACGATCCCTACTTCCCCGCGCCGGAGATTGTGGAGTCCTGCCTGTCCGACGACCTGTCCGGCATCGTGACCGACCTGCTGCACGGCCTGGGCCACTACCAGGCCGGCCGCATGATCGAAGCGCTGTGGTGGTGGCAGTACGCCTACTTGTCGAGCTGGGGCGAGGACGTGCTCAACGCCCAGCAGGCGCTGCGGTCGTTGGTCGCGCATCTTGCGGCTGGATCTGGAGCCGCAAGTCGGCTGATCCCAACCCCGTTGGGCCAAACCCCCCTACAAACCAAGTTCGCGGTCAGCGGAGCGCACCTCTCCAGGAAACCCAACTGCAGTCGGCACGTACCAAGGCTGCGGCTCACGGCCATGGAACCCGACGTGGCCCCCGTGGTCGGTGAGTATGCACTCCACATTAGGCAGCGCCGACCAGTCCACCGCGTCGTACGGGCCCACCGGCACCATCGGATCGTCGCGGGAATGCAGGACCAGCAGCGGCACCTCGACCTCGGGCAGAAACCGGATGCTGGAGTTGACGGCGTAGTACTGTGCCGCGTCCCGCCACCCGTGCCGGGGCGCGGTGATGGCGTTGTCGAATTCCACGATCGTGCGGGCCGCCGACGACCGCCTGCCGCTCCTCCGGCGTGTAGCGGGCGCCCGGACGCAGCACCTCCTGTTTGAGCCGGCCGACCAGGAACTTCTCGTACCAGCCGCCGGCCCGCCGGTGCAGGTGCTCAGCCCCGACGGCCAGATCC
Source organism: Candidatus Nanopelagicales bacterium (assembly GCA_037045455.1). Taxonomy (GTDB): domain Bacteria; phylum Actinomycetota; class Actinomycetes; order S36-B12; family UBA10799; genus JADKAV01. The sequence continues at coordinate 31,673 of JBAOIN010000012.1, forward strand.
AGCGGCGCCGACACCGACACTCCGGCTACCACTCCCGGTGTGTGCTCTCCCAGCAGTTTGATGGTGGCGTTGCCGCCGAGTGAGAAGCCCACGACCGCGGTGGGCGCCGCGAGTTCGTCGATTACGGCACGCAGGTCCTGAGTCTTGCCACCGTGATACATGCCCACCGAGTAGTCACCGGAGGTCCCCGCCCCACGCAGATCCACCCGCGCCACCGGAAAGCCAGCCGCCAGCATGCCCTGCGCCGTCCAGCGGACGTACTCGGACTCCGCACTCCCACCCAAACCGTGGACCAGCAGAACCAGGGGCCGGTCCGGCCGGCCCTCGTGCAGGAACACCGCCAGCCGGTCACCGTCCCCGAGGTCCACCAGACGCATGCGGGCTGCAGGCAGGTCGATCCGCGGCGGGCGCAGGCGGGCGCGCACGGTCTGAAGGTGTTTGTTGGACCAGCCGCGACGGGGGACGAACTCCTCCATGTTCCAAACCTGGCCGGACTCCCTTGCGCCCGCCAGGTTCTGACGCCGACATGCCGTGGTTGGCACGCAGGGACGGCGTGTCGCGTTCGAAACCTGGCCACCTCGGAAGTGCAGTTCACGTACTCGGCCAAGTTTCGAACGCGGGGAGTTCAGCAACGGCATCGTGGCTGATGTCCGAATCCGCGGCTAGGCTGACCTTGTGTCCGCAGCGATCCTCTGGCTCGTCGCAGCGGTCCTGCTCGCCATCCTCGAGGTCGTGAGCCTGGACTTCGTCCTGATCATGCTGGCCGCCGGGGCTCTTGCCGGCGCAGGGGCGGCAGCACTGGGGGCGCCGATCATCGTCCAGGTCGGAGCGGCCGCCGTCGTTTCGGTTCTCGGCATCGCGGCGGTGCGGCCCATCGCTCTGCGCCACCTGAAGTCCGGTCCCTCCGCCCTGACCGGCGTCGACGCCCTGATCGGGCAGAAGGTTGTCGTCCTTGAGGACGTGACGCCGAACAGCGGCCGCGTGAAGCTCAACGGCGAGATCTGGTCGGCCCAGCTCGAGGAGGGTTGGGAACCGCTGCCCACTGACACCCCTGGAACCGTGGTTGCCATCCGCGGCGCCACTGCCATCATCCGGCCCTACTGAGGAGAACCCATGACCACGGCCATCGCCAGTCTCGTCGTCGTGCTGCTCGTCCTGTTGTTCATAGTGATCGTGCTGGCCAAGACGGTCCGGATCGTCCCGCAGGCACAGGCGTGTGTGGTGGAGCGGCTCGGCCGCTACAGCCGCACGCTGAACGCCGGCCTGCACATCCTGATCCCGTTCGTCGACCGGATCACCTCCCGGCTCGACCTGCGCGAGCAGGTGGTCACGTTCCAGCCGCAGCCGGTGATCACCGAGGACAACCTGGTCGTCAGCATCGACTCGGTCATCTACTTCACGGTGACCGATCCGAAGGCCGCGACCTACGAGATCAGCAACTACATCTGGGGTGTCGAACAGCTCACCGTCACGACCCTGCGCAACGTCGTCGGAAGCATGGACCTCGAGGCCACGCTGACCTCGCGCGATCAGATCAACAACCAGCTGCGCGGGGTCCTGGACGAGGCCACCGGCAAGTGGGGTATCCGCGTGAACCGGGTGGAGCTGAAGGCGATCGACCCGCCGCCCAGCGTGCAGGAGTCCATGGAGAAGCAGATGCGCGCCGAGCGGGACCGGCGGGCTGCGATCCTCACCGCCGAAGGCGTCGAAGCAGTCGCAGATCCTCACCGCCCAGGGTGAGCGGGAGGCGGCCGTGCTGCGCGCCGAGGGTGAGAAGCAGTCCGCGATCCTGCGGGCCGACGGTGAGGCGCAGGCCGTGCAGAAGGTGTTCGACGCGATCCACGCCGCCGACCCCGACCCGAAGCTGCTGGCCTACCAGTACCTGCAGGCGTTGCCGCAGATCGCCAAGGGTGAGTCGAACAAGGTGTGGGTGGTGCCGGCCGAGCTCACCAACGCGCTGGAGAACTTCGCCGGAGCATTCAAGCCCCCGGCGAGTTAGGTGACCAGCCCCGGTTCCCTAAGGCGCAGCCTCTGCCGGTCGTCCGGCCCTGTCCCCCGTAATGAGGACATGACCCGTCCACTCGTCCGGCCGAGATGCACAACACTCGATCCCAGACCCGTGCCGTCGGACGGGTGTGGGAGGGACGCGCGGTGCTTGACCAGGAACTGCAATGGGACGGACAGAACTGGTATCGATGGGATGGCCACGACTGGGTGGTCGATGCCACGGTACCGCCTCCAGCAGGCGGTGGTGCCTCTCCGTTGCCACCGACGGTGCCCGGCGCCAACCTCGACTGGCAGGTGCCGGCCGCAGCCAATGGGGAGCCTGATGCCAGCTCCACAACCAACCGAACCCGCATCCTTGCTGGTGCGGCGGTTGCGGTCGTGGCATTAAGCGCCATTGCTGCTGGGGCGTTCTTCCTCAAGGGCGACGGCCAGACGCCCACGCCTGCCAACGAAGGTCCTGCGCAGGCTGCGATGGAGCCGGAACCGACCCAGGTCATCGCGTTGCCCAGGGGCGCAGATCGGCCGCTCCTGCCCGCGCCCGCCAAGCCGAGGCAACAAGCGAAGGACGGCTACTTCTACGGTGTCTCCGGGGAGTACAAAGAGAAGTGCGCCCTCCCCGACTCAACACAAACGGTCGTCACACTGCCGTATGACACCTGGGTCACGCTGAACCAGGAACCAGCCGTCATACAAGCGGGCAACGAGGTGCGAATCGACGATCTCGGCATACCCGTGTTTGCGTGCTCGGAGAACGTCGCACTAGCCGCCGTGCGAACACCATCCGGGGCCTTGGACTTCAACCGTCCGGCCGACTGGACCGGCGGCACCTACACTCCCGTGCAACTCAAACCAGCAGAGATCCGCCACAGTACGTGGATCCTGCGAAGCCCCGATGGGCAGCAGTTCCAACGCACTGCCGGCAGTAACGAGGACGAAGAGGTTTCAACAACGCCCGCGGTTGAGTCAGGGGAACCCGAAACCATGGGGTCCTAACCAAGCACGCACTCGGCGAGACGGGGCTGAGCGTGTGAGATGCGATGCCCGCACATCGAGGGTTCGCGGCGCTATGGCATCAGATCCGAGGGCTGCGCAGATCGCGCGTTTGGAGGCGCGTTGCAGCCGGGACATCATGAGCCCGTGGTTGCCTAGTAGCGAATGTCCGTGCCGCGCTCGCCACGAGGCACGACGTACCGAGCAGCACACGACTCATCGTGGCGGTGACACCACGCCAACGCTCCCCGCGCCGAGTCGTAACTCTTTGGAATCAAGGAGACGTACATGGGGGTTCCCGGACACACCGTGGGAGGCTTCACGGAGATGTCCTCGAAGGCCACCGTGATCGCGTCATAGTCCTGCGACAAGCGAGCATTGGAGGCCAGGATCGCCGCGTCGGTCAACGGGTAGTCCAGCGTAGTCAGGTTCTGGCATCCGCTGGCCACCTGCGGCACCCAGGTGTAGTCCAGACCGTCACGGACAGGCAGCGCTGCTTGCGAGCGATCGGCCAGTATGGCGCCGGCCGTGTCCTCGTCCATGGCCAACGCACTGCGCCAATTCGCATCGACCGCATCTGCATCGAGGGCCCCATCGGCGACCTGGTCCAGAGTGATGGGCCTGCCGGATCGTGTTTCCCCGTCCAGACCCTGGTCGGGACGCACCGAGACCTCCAGGGTGGGAGCCTGCTTCCAAGCCGGTGGCTGGGCAACCCATCCGGTGGGCGCAATCGTCCAAACGCCTTCGTTCTCGCTCGCTGATACCTCCCAGGTGCCCGCGCGGTTGTTCTCGAACAAGTGCGCCAGACCCGAACCGGAATCGCCGGAAACGTCCAGGGACAGCGACAGGCTTCCATCACCCAGATCCCCCGACCAGGCACCCGACCCAAGGTCCGGTGCGGTTGATCCGGCAGCGACTTCCCGTGCAGAGGGGTGCTTGGCGGTGGCGGAACTGCTGGTACGCGGCGAGATTGCTGGCCACCGCCCAGCCTCGGCCCGATCAGTGCCGCTGCGGCAATGAGGACGGCAAATCCAGCGACCCAGGCAATCCAGCTGCGCCCCTTGACTGCAGGCGCCTGGACGGGCGCGGCGACCGGGTCGGAAGCCGCGGGTGCCACCGCCTCGAACCCACACAAGGGACAGACGAGATCCGTGGAGGCGCGCTTGCCTCCGCATTGGCTACAGATCTGTTCCTGCATCACGCCGCAGGGACCAGGCCGGCCAGCATCAGGAACCACTTGATCGGGTCCAGACACCGATAGGACGGCGTTCCATGCCGAGCCACTCGTTGGGCCACAGGCGGCGTGCCCAGTGAGGAGATAGCGAAGAAGCGCGCCCTGCCCTCTCCGAAAGCTTGGGCGCGTTCTACCAACTGCGGCTGATCCAGGTAGCGAGCACACAGCGTCCGCAGCTCGCAGTCCAGGAGGTCTGCGTCACCCAGGTCGTAGGCCCGATGATCCAGACTCGGGTCGTGGTGAATGCGCAGGCCGTGCCCCGCCAGGGCCTCGCTGAGCGGCGTTTCCGCGACCTGACTGGCAGCAAGGACAAGGTCGAACTTCGAAATCGTGACGGCCATCGGCGGACGGCGTGCCCCGTTGCCCAGAACACTACCGGCCAAAGACTCCACATTGCCCCAGACAGCGGCGGGGTTGAAGCCGGCCGAATGCAGATCAACCTGACCGTCCAGAGCATTGCGGACCGCCCGGGCATCGCCGGGATCCACAAGCAGAATGAGCCCGTCGGCCTGCACCAGGAAGCGGAAATGCTCACGGTCCATCGCCGCGTCTTGCACGTTCTCGCCGGCGACGTCGCGGAGCACGAGAACGTGATCCCGCGACCGGCCGGCCTCCTGGATCCGCAACATGATCGGCTCTTGCTGCACTTGTCGCCGGAAACCGCCCGGCGACTCCGGAGCGGTCGAACCGTAGAGCGAAGCGCTCGGGTCGAGCCGGGTGAAGCGCTGCTCGAAGGAGATGCGCGATTCTGTCGAGTAATGACTCACCGTAAGGCCGTTGAGCCGTCCCCAGGTGAGAAGCAGATTCGCCACCATCCACACGTAGACCGTCTTGCCGGAGTTGCGGGTGCCTGCCATCGCCAGGCACGTCGTCGTGACCTCATGCCACCCCGGAGGCAGTGCCTGTCGGCATGACTCATACCAGCAGTGCGGCACCAAGGCCACGCCATGCTCCTCGCAGATCCCCTTCTCCCCTGCAATCGACTGGGGCGTAGCCATCGCACACTCGGATCCATCGCCCTTCGACTTGACCGGGCAGGCCACCAACTCGTGCTTGGCTGGGAGGGCTGCAAAGCAGTATGGACAACGCCGATCGGTCAGTTGCTGACTCACGTCGCGGCACCTTCTTCCGTCTCGACGAATGCGCGCAGGCGTTGCGTTATCCAGTGACGCACAGTGCTCTCGATGTCCACGGTGTCGCAGGAGAAGGCTAGTAGGTCTCCTCCCTGCTCAATGCAAGCCCGCTTCGCGTTGTCGACATCCTGCGCATTCGCTCTCGTGTGACCCTGCGGTAGCAACAACGCGAAGGGGATCGACGTCGTGACTGCAGCCGGCTGGCCCACCAAGGGGTCGTCGCTGATTATGACGGCGTAGTGGATCTCGCGCTCGGTCAACTCGGCCCACGGGATCTGCACGCCGCTGACATACAAGTCACTGACCTGGCGGCGGCCGGCGGGAGTCAACCACTGCGATCCTTGTGCCGCTGAACCAACGACGAACTCCTGTGGTTCGTCCACTCCCAGCACGTCGCTGAGGCACTGCCTCACCGCACCAAGGATGAGCTCCTTGCTCCCATCCCTGTCCATGTAGGCACAGGAGGCGGAACCGTCGGTCAGGATCGCGATGTTGGGCTTGCGGGTGGTTGCCGCGACCCACGCGCCGGCCTCACCGGACGATTGGGGCCGGCGGGCGCCTACAAGGCTGCGGACGGACGCTTCGGCGTCCTCCGGAACCACGAACTCCATGAGCGGCACGTGACGCTGGCCGACGACATGCAGCTCCTGCAGCATCACCGAATCCTTCGGAGTTCCCGCACCGACCGCGCGAAACTCAACGACCACCGCCCCTTCGATCCTGTCATCGGCACTCACCAGATGCAGAGACGTCACGGTGCCTGTCTGCGCCTCGATCACGAACTTCCCCGCGGAGGCCCGTCGAACTTCGCCACCGGATGGGTCCGCGTGCACTTCGCAGCGAGCCGCACCGGGTCCTCGTAGTGAGATCAGGAGTCGTTCGAGGTGACCCAACGGCATCACCTCACCCGGGGCGAGACTAGGCACGTAGGGCTCCTGACGAATCGGCCGGCAGCGGGTCGTAATGGTTCTCCAACCGGTCGGAGAGCATCGCAAGCTCTCTGCGCTGGTTGCTGGCCAGCCGCGGCATTCGTGCGCACAGGTCCAGTGAGTAAGCCCACTGACCGGCCAGCCTCAGGTCACCATCCAGAGGCAAGGCAGCGTCCAGGATGGCCCATCCCATTGAGTTCGGCGTACCCCGAGTATCTGGAACAGGAGACCCCAGAAACCCTGAGAGCGGCGCGGTCGAAGGGAAGCCGGACGCAGTGCGGCCGAGCCAGCAGGTGAGGAACGAGTCCAGCAGTTCCCCAGGTCGCAGGGGCTCCCGCCAGTTCCCGGTCGGTGCATAGCGCAGCGCAGCCATAAGCACGCGCGGGTTCACCGGTACCTGCGGCGGCGCGAACTCGTTGTGCGAACACGCAAGCACGACGACATTTCGCAGCATCTGCTCCAGCAAGTCCCTGACGGCGCCCGAGGTTGTGTCGTTGAGAAGGCCCGCCCCGAGAGCCTGGTAGGTCCTGCGCAGGCTGTCCAGGGCGACGCGCGGCGGGGGCGCCGCCACTCGATGGAGTTCGACCTCGTTGATGGCACCAGCCGGGCCAAGACTGGCAGCCAGCAAGTAGCTCAGGTCACTTGGCGGCATGTCCCGGAGTTCTTCGCGCAGGGCTGCCGCCTCCCAGCGCGGAGCCTGCCTCTGCAGGTGATCATGCGTGACGATTGGGCCTACGGCTGCCGCCAGCAAGGGATACTGATCCGCGGCTCCCAGGAGGTCGGGCCAGTGCTGCGCCGTTATTGCCTGCCCGTGCAGATCGGCACAGTATCGGCCGAGTTCCGATGCCAGTGCTGACGCCTCTTCGGGCCTGTGTTGAATCGACGCGGCGATTGCCCGCAGAGCCATAGCAATCACGTCGTGCCAGTCTGTGATCGGTCGTCCGCACTGTGCGCACAGCCGTGCGTCCATTGCCGGTGTCAGCGATGAGGGGTTGTCGGCATCTACCTTGCGAACCCCTTGGGGCACCCAGCGCAGTTCGGTGAACCGCAGCCGCAATGGTTCGTTCCCCGGCACGGAACCCGGGGCCGACCGGATCTCGCAACTAAGGTCCCACGCGACGTCCGTGGGTATGAGTTCGTGCAGCACATCAAGCAGAAGCGGCGCCCAATCCAACGTGCTGAAGCCGACCCACAACGTGCCTCCCGTGGGGTTTCCGGCGTGGTCAACCATCTCCGCCAATGTCAACAGGCGAGCGGCAGCCTCCTGATCAGCCGGCATGGTCTGCACCAGCCGCTCCAAGGTCAGATCCGATGCGACGTCCAAAGCCAATGCCGTGGTCCGGTCGCCGAGCAGCGAAGCCGCCCCGACCGCCTGAGGACCGAACGGAGTGAGCCAGGAGTCCGAAGCCCAGAGTTGACCGGGGCTGACGGTCGCCGCAACGGCTGCCCGTTCGACGATGAGGCAGTCGCTGAACGTGTTGTCCGGACGGTTCGACGCATCCACGCCGGCCGCGACAGAGTGGATGAGATACCGCCACCGGTCGCCTGGCTCTCCGACCCACAGCAACCGTCGCTCACGCTGATCGGATCGAGAGGCGACCGGTCCGTCGGCACTCTTGAGGCGCTCGCAGAAGCGGGTCCAATCCTCAGCGACCTGGTTCGGCATGTCACCGACCTTCGACGTGATTCGCCACCCATCGGCACCCTGCGAGGTGTAGAGCGCGCGGCCGACCACCGCTCCGCACGAGATGGTCACATGGTTGAGTCTCATCGGTCCTCCCGTTTCGGGATCAGCAACTGCCCCACGGGGGGGTCGATCACAGCAATCGGTTTGCCCGGCCGGGCCAGAAGTCTCACGAAACCGGGCCCTGGGAAGTCCTCCAGCTGAACACTCTCGGGTTGGCCGCGACGCAACTCCAGGCGCCATTTGCGCAGGACCTGCTCTCGGTCTGCTGGGGTAAGGGGAAGCAACGTGGGGTGCCAGGCCAGCATGAGGTCCGCTTCGCGGATGTCCTCTTGGGCCTCGATCGTCAAGGTGCGCTTCGTCCGTCGGATTCCCGCAGACGTCTCGATGCGGTATCGCAGCATCGTTGGGAAGGAGTGTTGGACGCTTACCGGCTCGGAGAATCGTGCTTCCTTGCCGAACTTGCACGCGGCGAGGTGCAACTCGCAGGTCCCGGCCTTGAACTTCTCGCGCTCTACCCGGAACCCACCGAACGTCCTGTGGTCCTCATGGCTGATCCGGTCGAGTTGGGGGTACGTGGCGGGGTCGATCGTCTGACCGGGCGCGCTGACGTATAGGCACACATCGGACGCTCCCTGCGGCCACTCGAAGATGACCAGAATGCGCTCGACCCGATCCTCCACGTACGGTTCGACGGGCGGTCGCAAGTTCAAGATTTCCCTGGGAACACCGGGTGCGCACTTGTCCTCGAAGACGGTCACCGGGGTGAAGAAGAGCTGGGCGCAGTCCTCGGGAATGGCCACATCCCGTATCCATCCGACATCGCCCTCGTACGAGGGGCGGCGCTTGAGGCAATCCTGCTCCCGCAGCTCGGTCTCTGACGCGAGATCTGCCGCTGGGATCACTCCCACTTCGTGACTACCGACTGTCGGGCGGGCCTGCGACCGGTAGATCCGGACATCCACGCCGGGGATCCGAGTCCAGCACAAGTCCACCGCGTAGCGACCCTCTTGCCTGATGACGCGCAAGTCGCCGACCGGACGCAACGCCGCCGGAGCCTTCGCCTGGCGTCGCACGGGCACGGACCATTCCAGGTGCCCATCGATCTCGCCTCCGGCATAGATCGTGTAGACGTACTTCTGACCCGGCTGCACGTCCCAGTCGACGAACCCCCCGCCCGGCGCCGTCTCGCATTCATCAGGTGTGGGGATGTACCCGCGAGCGGTCTGGGTGCTCTGCTTGGCCCACCTGAACTGCTGGCTCGCATCCGGCACGTCCCGCCACGCAGCGACGATCTGTCCGTGGTCGAAACTGAGATCCACACCGGAAGGAGGCCAGACCAAAGCCGCTGCGGCCAGCGGGTACGGGGACGACTTCAGTGCCGCCTGCGTACTCACTCCCCGGTAACACCAGACCTCGTAGAAGCGGACGGCGGACTCGGGCGGATTCACCGCAGCAGCATCCTCGGCACCGAGTCCGCAGGTCAGAGTGAGAGTTCCCTGCACATCGGTGCACTCGTCGTCAGGTCGATCGCCGTCACGGAAGAGCACGCGGTAGACGCAGACGTCAGGCGAGTCCGTCTCAGGCGCCTCCCAGGCCAGGTTGGCAACAACCTCACCCGCCGCGTCGACAACCGCCCGCACGCGTAGCGCCTGGTTCGGCCAGGGAGTCACTCCCCAGTCGAAAGCCGGAAGCTCAAAGAGGTCCACGGCCACGCCATCGAGGTCCACCGGGTTGGTTCCCGCGACCACGAAGCCCGGGGCGTCCTCGGATGGACCAGATTCGGCATCAGGCATGTGCTCGAGATCGACCCGAGCCTCCTCCGTCGGTTTGCGCAGATTGGCCAGCGGATCATCGTCAGCCATTCCTCACCACTCCCATTCGGCTTGATCTGTGGACTCTATTGGGGCAGCAGCGCTGCGGCTGGGTTCCCATGCAGTCGGAACTCGTGCACCATCGGAACCCGCACCCAGGGGCTGCATCCCGGCCCGCAGCGCCCAGACGAAAGCCCACAGCAGAACCACCAGGCTGCCCAGCAGGCACAGGTAGGGGCCGGAGCCGATGCTGTACTCGGTCGAGACCTGGGCATGCGCCGCGCCCATGAAGGAAGCAGCGTTCGCCACCCGGTCGGCCTTGTCACCGAGGTCATCAACGACACTCTCAGAGAGGATCAACCCCCCAGCGATGGCCGCCGGAATCCACGCCACCATCGCTGCGGTGCCCACTGCAGCCGCAATCCCCGACCGCACGACCACCACGCCGCAGGCAACGAGCGCCAGCCCGAGCAGGGTACCCAGAATCGGCAGCTGCGCGACGGACGCCAGATCGAATCCGGCTTCGACAACCTCCAGTTCCTCGGCTGATCCCTCGACCTCGCCGGCCGCCCAGGGAAGCCAGGCCGCGAGGCCAACCAGGACGCCTCCCCCAATTGCGGCCCACCCCAAGCGGCGCCACGCCGGGGTAGCCCGCAACGGCAGCGGCTGGTCGGCAAGCACCCGCATGCCCGCCAGTCCCGCGGCTCCCAGGACCGGCACGACGATCGAGACCGCTGCGCCCAACCAGCGCGGCACTCTCGCCCACTGTGCGATCACCGCACCGACCGCTCCCCACGCCAGCGTGTGGATAAGAAGGTAGAAGGTCAGGGAACGCATGTCACATGCCCTGAATCGAGATCTGCGGGGCATGATCCACGGTTTCCTCCGCCTGCGCGACCGCCGTCCGCAGCTCGAATGCAGCCGCATTGGTACTTGGCGAGTAGACAACTGCGGAGTCGATCTCGTCCAGCCAATGTCTGGTCGGGAGGTTCGTGACGATCTCCGAACTCGACACGATCACCTCGTCGGCTCGTCGCATCTCCGACTGGATTCCCGCAGCGGAGAAGAAGTCCACGTTGAACAGCGCCGGACTGACCTGGTCGGTCAGGCGCTGCGTGGACGGCTTACCTCCCGCGCCGACCTGCTCGACGGCGAATGCCCGGCGCAGTTCCGCCAGCCGATGCCGGTCGATCGTTGAAGTGATGCGCTGCATCTGCTGGCGATCGATCTGCGCCGCGATGGACGGGCGCACAGCCGGTGCATCCGCGTCCGGCGCGAGCATCACCTTCCGAAACCCAGCCAGGAACGAGTCCGACTGGGTATCCACCTGCTGAAGAACATCATCCGGACCCACCGACCGCAGATGGGGCGTCTGTCCAACAAGTTCGGCGTAAGTCGTTGTGACCAGCTGCCTCCAAAGTCCGCGTACTTCGGGTCGCAGTCCCTCGGCAATCTCGGCGACGCATCGGCGGGCGGCATCCTCATCGACGGCTCGATAGACCCCGCAACTCACCGTTTTGGGCACGGCTCCCGCCATACCGGAGAACGTCTCCCCGGCATCTTCACTTCGGCCGAAGGGCTGCGCGAGAAATGCGCTGAGTGCTGGAGCCCAGATTCGGTACTGCGCGTAGAGCTTGGCCAGACGCCGGGCGTTCTCCACCGCGACGGGCAACTCGGCCAGTGCCTGTTCCTCGGCATTCGCGGCGTCGTCCCTGCGGTTCTGCAGTTTCAGGAGAGCCTGCTTCGTCTTCACGTACTTCGTCATGAGGGCGATCAGCCATCCCACCAGCACCAACCCTGTCAACATGATTGCGAGGCCGGCCAGCACGCCGATCCCCTTCAGCAGCCAGATGACGCCCAGGCAGCCGATGCCACCGAACAACGACGCGCGACCAAACGTGCGCAGCGAGTGCACGAGGGTCTCGGCTTCTGCGTTGTCCGCCTCCTGCGGGCGCTGCAGTTCCCTGACGAGCTCAGTCACGCGGCGCTCGTGTTTGGCCAACTGCGAGGCGATGGATATGCCCACCTGCCCCATGTAGGACCGTTCCCAGGGTCCGTAGGCCTCACTCAACTCGGCCTGCTGCTCATCGGTACTCGTTTGCCAGGATCCGCCCGAGGCACTCGACTGACTCATCGCCTGCAGCGCACCGTGCACGGCACGGGTGTCGTGCAAAGCGACTCCTTCGACCGGAACTCCTACGAGCAACTGCCCACGGGGACGCCACCGCCCCACATTCGGCGCCACGTCGTCAATGCGGAAGTAGCGGGCCTTGCTCTCCTGAATGACGGGGCGCACGGAGCCCTGCTGCGCGCCGGAAACCAGTGCGAACGCGCCGTCCAGGCACGCCTGCCAGAAAGCCCCTTGGCTGGCACCCGAACCAGTTTCGGGGATCCTGACACCCGGCAGGTCACGAAGCCGGGAGTCGAGGTTCGTGAGCTGGTTCTGCAGACTCTCGAGTTCGTCGGTCCGATTGTCGGCAGCAACTCCTGCGACCGTCACCGTCTTGGCGGAGTCCTGTCCGAATACCATGCCCTGCACCGCATTGGCCATCCGCGACTTCGCGCTGTACGACAGTCCCGCTGCGACCTCGCGAGGCGAGCGAATGAGCGCGGCCGCCAGGAACTTGACGTACATGACCAGTGCAGCCCAGGCCCCCACGCGCTGCGCGGCCGCCCGGCCTTTGCGCGGCGGCTGGGGCACGAGCTGCACTTGCAGTTCCCGGGCGCGCGACCTCACATCGCTGTTGCTCAGGGCGGACTGGGCCGCTTGAGAATGCAGTTGCTCGGCGTTGAGCACCCCGGCTCGGATGCGATCAGCAATCTCGGTGGCGCTCACCCGGCGGTGCTGGACTCTGCCGAGCCGGAACTCGTCCGTGGCGTCTGTGTGGTCGAAGAAGGAAGGTCGCGAGCCCGCCCAAAGGCCGGCAACAGTCGCCGTGTAGGCCGCGACGTGCGCAGCGAAATTCATGAGACTCTCGGGACTGGAGGCGTCATAGAACACCGGAAGGCCAGCGGACTCCACGGACGGCGATTGCTCCGGAGCACAGATCGAGGTGTCCCAGCCGGGCCAGGGCCCCAAATCAGGGTCCCACTGCGACCCATGGCTCGGCACCATGACGTCCACACGGGCCACGAGTTCCAGGCTGGCCCCGAGAGTGCCACATCCCGCCTGGAGCACGTCCCGCCGGGCACGCCAGTCCTCCCCGCACCCGATGATGTCGATGGCGATCAGACGGACCTCTCGGCCATCTCTGATGTCCAGCAGCCGCACCCAGCGAGGACCCTCTGCCGCGCTCGCCGGCAGCCGCACCGCCAGGTCGGCGAGATTGGCACCATGCGCCGTGATCTCGGCCAGCGAGACCAGACCGTAGTCCGAGAGCCAAGCGCTCGCGTGCCAGTCCTCGAGGATGTTCACCACAGAACGCGCCACCGCCTGCTCAGGGTCGAAGACCAACAGGTTGAAGGTGCCCATTACATCGCCATGGGGCCGTCGGTCGTGGTCGCGTCCGTGGTGATCGCCTCCACCAGCTTCAGCACCTCTTCAACGGCCCAAACAAAGTCCTCCGCAATCCCCGCCAGCAGCGGGTACCGGTCGAATTGGTGGAAGTGCGGATTGGCCCGAACATCGCCCACTTTGAAATACTCGCTGTAGTCGTCCCGGTTCTTGCTCAGGAAGGCGACGGCAGCCTGTTGCCTCCCTTCGACTGACGTCAGGTCAACTGACTGCCCGTCGAGGCCTTTGTCCCAGCCTGCTGGCGGAGCCCCGGGGGGACGTACTCCGTCCACCAGCCACTGCCGAAGGAAGAACTCCCCGTTCGCGGTCAGGAAGTCACGGCCGTCACCGATGACCTCGCCGAAGGTGTGCCGCAGAGTCACAAAGGCGTTCAACAGCTTGAAATCCTCGTCGTGGCCGCACGCCGCCAACGCCAGGAGGTGGCCTTCGAGAAGGGCCGCGGGTTCGTCAAGGCCCTGCTTGGCTGCATCCTGGAACGGCGACAGCAATGGGTTCGGGAAGGCGAACCAGCTCTCCGAGTCCTCCTCAAACACCTCGATCGGCTCGGACTTCGTATGTGGCTGGGTGCGGTAGCTACCCCGGATGCGGCCCGTGATCTTCGACACCACGTAGCCCGCCAGGAACGCCCTGCGTTCCCCCGGCGACATTGCGACGCATTGCGGAAGTGAACGCGCTCTCCGGTTGTTCCAGAATGCCTTGATGGCCCCGTCGGAACTTGCCTTCAGCCAGGCCGAGTTCAGGGGCTGGAGCAGCGAGGAGAAGGCCAGCGGTGACATCGGCGGGTACGCCGAGAAGACATCGATGAAGTCCGTCGTTCGGGACTCGTTCTGAGCATTCTCGAAAGCCGACGTCGTCACCGCTGAGGTGTTCGGCCGCAGTCGGAGGTGGTCCCCTAGTGCTTGCCTGACGACGTTGGACTCGGCGAATGGGATCGCTGAGAACTTGAAGTTCACCTGCACTAGTTCGCTAGCGTCCCGGTGCAACTTCTCCGCCGCCATGGGGTTGATAGCAACCAGCGGCAGCGCCTGTGCAAGAGCGGATTCGAAACCATTGAGCAGGCCTCGCAGCCGCTCGTCGAATTCCTGACTGCCTGCATCGAGGTACTCCGCAAGCCCGACGGACAGGTACTCCCCGAAATCGCCGTCCGCCCTGAACACCCAGTCGCGGGCACGCTCGATGATGTCCTCGGTGGAGCACGCGCACGAGAAGCGGGCTGCCGACTTCGAGCGGAAGACAGAGGCGTTCTCCGGATCGAAACTGAGCCCATTCGGTACCCAAGCGACGGTTTGCAGGATCACGCGCGCCTGCGCCGATTCGTCATTGTGGCCCAGCCAACGATCTCGCAGGATCTCAGTGACCATCAGGTCCACGGCTTCACTGGGCGATGGCCTCGACGGGCGGGCGTGCATCGTGGCAGCTACGTGCCCGTCGAACGTGCTGGGGAACGCGTCTGCCTTGAGCAGAACCACTTCGTTGTGGGCGCCTTGGAAGCGCTGGGGCACTCGCTCGTGGGGGCGGGGCCAATCGGCGTAGAGCGAGGACTTCAGGTCGGACTGCCCGGAGTCTCGTGGTTCCTTGCCCTTGGCCTGTTCCAATTCCCGTAATTGCAGTGCGAGGGCGTCGGCCAGTGGATGGGCGAATGACGGCCCGAAGTCCTCGAGCACCATTCCGATCAGGCGCGCCATCTCGCCCTCGGCGCTGCCGGCCAGTCGCTTGGCAATCGACGTCATGATGCGCTCTTGCAGGGGATGGCCCTGGCTGACGGCCGCGACCTGGTCGAAGTCCGCCGCGACCTGGTCCGGGATGTCGGGAGTGAAGGGCAGCAGCCGTGACGAACTGGCGCTCGCCGACAGCTGCTGACGCCACGATGCACACTGCGTCACCATGCCGAGGACGACCTGCCTGGCCACCGGCAGTCCGTAGCGCGTTGCGATCCCTTCCACCTCAGCCAGGAAGTCCCGGGTGAACTCCGCGTGCCAGCGGAACACCGCGGCGTAGGCGACCTTCGACAGTTCGGCATCGATGCTGGGCTTGCTGCGAGCCATGGATTGCCGCAGCGTCCGGATGAATGCCTTGCCTGCCAGAGTTCCGCTGAACTGGCCGTCGTCGAAGATCTGCCTTCCGGCGACCTCGCGCATCGAGCGAATGAGTTCCTGGCGGGTACCCTCCCCACCGCCGACACTCTGCCTCGAGATCAGTGCGATCGCATCCGTGGTCTCGGGTGAAAGTCCGAGGTTCGCGATCAGGCGACGGGTAGCCTCGTCAGTTGCCTCGGTCAGGTCCATCTCCGCTGACGTCTGGCCACGATCGTCCCTATGGCCTGCGATCAACCGGTCAACGGCAACCCTTGACAGCCGCTGCGCAACGTACTCGCCGTAACGATCCCTGCCCAGGGACAACCTGGCGTACCCAAATGTGCCCCACAGCAGGGGATCACCGCCGGCGGAACCGCCTTCCCCCATCCACCGCTCATCCAGCGGGGTCGGGGACGGGTTGCCCAGATCACGAGTGCGGAACGCGTCCACCGCCGATGCCGAGGCGGTCAGGCCCGCAAGGGCGACGCCCACTGCCCGGTAGATGGATTCGAGTTTCCCATCGCCGAAGGTCGCGCCTTGCAGGCCGTGTTTGGATCCGATGGGAAAGATGCGCCGGTACATCGTCGGGGTGTTGGGGGGGTTGATGCCGAGCATTCCCAGCAGTTCGGAGTCCGCTTCAGAGGCTCCCATGGAGGTCGCGAGCAACTCACCCATCATCGCCAGACCGTTGGCCTCCACGCCTCGCCTAGCCTGCGGTGGAATGCCCTCGAAGACTTCCGAGGTGTACAGGAACATGGCGGTGCTGGCTCCGAGCTGCCCGTCGATGGACGCCAGGATGCGGGGAACGTCCAGCACCATGGACGCCCCAGTACCACCTGCCATCGAGGAAACGATGAGCACCAGGGCGGCCGGGCTGACGGACTCACCCAGACGCTGCGCCAGATCTGTGAGTTCGTTCCTGCCATGCTCCGCGTACATCTTCGACCGGGCAGTCTTCAGCGCTTCGTAGATCGTCTTGGCCGAGTTGAGCGCCACGCCGCGCCCGACCGCTCGCTCCTGACCCGCCCCTTGGGACAGCGGCGGATCGCTCTTGTCCGGCAGCCGAAGCCAGCCCGATGTCAGATCGGGACGGGTGTGGCGGGTCTTGTTCCAGACCTGATCGGCCACGATCTTCCAGGTGAGTCCCGGCTGAGCCAGAGACACGTACATGCCACCTTGTTCATGGACGCCGGGAGGCCGATTGGGTTCGGAGTCGTCCGCTGAGTAGGGGACGTCGAGATGGACGAACTGCCAGGCCCCGGGCAACCGATCGATGGACGGATGACCCTCCTTGGCCAGTTTCCGTGACAGTTCGGTGCGCAGGTTGTCCATCATGTACTGGATGGTCGCCCCACCTGAACCACCGCATCCGATCACCAGCATCGGCTGATACGCCATTTCCACCCCTCACAAGACCGACGAAGGTCGAGCGGCGCACGCCACATAGGGCAGCCACCAGATCTGCCCCGAACCTAACCGCAGGCGCAGTCGCTCCACAGCCCCTGCGAGTCCCCCATTGAGGGGACGCCGACCCGGCGCGCCGACCGCTCTCATGCGAATACGGTCTTGAGCGAACTGCCTTAGGAAGGAACCGGCTTGCGATGTTCACGCTGCTCCGCGATCTTGCCTGATCAGGCGGAGATCTGCCCGGTTTGCGGAGCCCAGCGAGGGACTCGAGAACCCGAACCGGTTGCCTCCGTGGCAGCTGCGCCAGTCGAGATCCCGGTTCCCGCGAGGTCCGTCGAACCCGCGCAGCTGACCGGGCCTGATGCCCCATGGGCGACCCGTACTGCACAACCCATCCGCAAGTCCCGCTGGAGAGTCCTTGTCATCGCCACCTTTGCGGTTGTCCTCGTGGCCGGCATTGCTGCCTGGCAGGCGCTCGGCCTGCAGTACGTGAGCGGCAAGCGAAGTTCCCAGGTCGTCTCGAGCTACCTCGACTCAGAGGGCTATACGGCACCGATCACCACCGTCTGTCCCAACGCTTTGATCACACGTGGGCAGATCATCGAATGCGAGATGAAGAACCGGTCCTCAGGTAACTCCTTGGGGAAGGCCGCCGTCGAGATCGGGACGGCCGGGGTGGCCACAGTGAAGTGGGTGCGCGGAGTCGAACGTCCACCGACCCCTGCCCCGGTCGCCGAACCGTCTGCGAGTCCTTCAATTACCACCGCGATGCTCGCGCGGCAGTTCAACAAGTCCGCGCGAGCGAGTCTGAAGAGCAAGCGCGGTCACACGTCCAGCGTGTGGAGTAGGTTGGTGCCGACTAGGACGCCCGCCGAAGATCCGTGGGTGCTTGCGACTAAGGGTAGGTCTGTCTATCAGCGGTCCTGGAACGGGCACCGCTGGCAGTCCGAGCGACTAATCACGATGAAGCGCGTTGTGTTCACCCGCATCCGGTCTATCGACGTCAACAAGGACGGCCGCCCTGACTTCTGGCTCGAGGGCTATGCAGACGGCAGCGGCTACACCTCGATCTACATCAACCGGCGCACATGGGCAGAACAGTCGATCTTCAAGGACGCAAGTGGACGATACGGCGCTTACTACGAGGTGGAGTGGCGTGACGGTCGAGTCTGGGTCCAAGGTCACCCAGCCAAGAGGATCCCGGCCACTGTACGCAGGCCACTGGTGTGGGACATCAGCTAGGGAAGTACCCCCGCACAAGGACAGGGAGTTGGCGAAATCCTTGGCAAAGCGTGGCCCGACATCACGGGGACAGCTGACTACGGCTTCGGCGAACCCCAGTCATCCCAGCCATCGGTGGTGCCGCTGCCCGGCTGGGTGCTCGCCGCGTCACCGGGACCACCCCAGTCGTCCCAATCGCCCGCGGCTGGCGCTGACTGACCCGTGCCCGCCCAGTCGCCCCATTGACCGTCCCCGGAAGTGCTGGCCGAGCCCCCGGCAGATACCGTGGCCATCGTCTCGTCAGGTTGCTGAAACAAGGCCACGTGCTCGGCGAGGGAATCGTTGAGCCGCATTGCCAGGTCATGCATGTCCGACCGGATGTCGTGGTTCGAGAAGAAGTAGACGACCCACGCCTGGTCACCGTCGAGCCAGCCGACCCAGTGCCCTTCCAAGTCCAATGGCAACTGCACCGATCCGCCACGCGCCTGCGACAGGTCGCTGACCAGATCCAGTTCCGCAGACGTTGCGATGACCTTCGCTACGGCGAAGGGATTGCCCAGTACCTTGGCACGCAGCGCCACACCCTCCACCATCAGCTCCCGCACCGTCTCCACGGAGCCGTCGCCCACTCTCCTGACCTCTTTGGGATCGAAGGCAGCGGGTTCGATCGAGTCCGGTTGGATGCCCAGACGCTTAGCGATGTAGACAAGATCGCCGGTCTCCGGGCTGGCGATCCTGATCTTCGCTGTGGCTGCCCTGATCGCCAGCAGCAGGCCCAGCGGGATGCCCACTCCGAGAAGTAGGGCGCCAACAAGCACCCAGAACTGCACGCCTCGGTTGACCGCTTTCACCCATTCACCCTCAAAGGGAATCGTGACCGGAATCGGAGCTCCACTGTCGTCCAGGGGGGCAGTCATGACCGCGACATGACCCAACATGGCCCCATTGCCTGGCGTCGTCGGCGTCGCTGAGACGACCAACGCAGCCGTCTGTCCGGACTCAACGCGCAGGCAATCCTGCTGGCTCTGGGTAGGCGCGGCAAGCGTGACAGCGCCGTCGGACATGCCTTGCGGGTAGACGTCCAAGGCGGATGCTGAGGCGTCAAGCCAGACGCATCCAGGTCCGGTGACGCTCACCGCCGCCGAGGCGGACTTCACCCCCTCGACAGCCTCGGTGCCACCCAGCAGCAATCGCTGGTCCGAAACCTGCGGATACTGCGCTGGGGGTAGCACCCGGATGGGATAGGAGCGCACCTGGTCATGCAACTGGGTCTGGGGCTTGGCCCTCATCTTCATCGACGCAACGAACACCAGCCTGCCCGAGCCGGGTTGCATGCCAGCCAACTCGACCGGCACTCCCGCGGCCCAGTCCGCCAAGGGTTTGGGAGCCACCACGTCGGTGCTGGTACCGGAACTGGCACGGTATTCCAGACTCAGCAACGCTCCTGGGATGTCCGATGCTGGTACCGGTTGTCCTGTCCGTCGACTGACAACCTGCGCCTTCATGGTGGTCGTCTGTCCCATGGACATCGTGTCCACGGGATCGGTCCAGTCAGGCGTCAGGTCCGTGTCAATGCGTACATTCGTCCGGGTGATCTTGCCAGCAGCAACCCGCTCATGCTTCTTCGGCAGGAATCGCACCTGCCACGTACCGGCCAGATTCTCACCATCGTCGGCTCGGACCCGGAAGCGAGTGATGGCTGGCGCTACGCCGGCGACCCGGACGGACAGCGCCTTCGTGGAAAACTCGCCAGGCTGCTCACTCGATGCGATCGTCTTGCCGCTCGGGTTGACCAGAATCGCCTTAAGCCGCGGGTCGCCGGCATCGGCCAGTACCGAGGCAGTAGTGATGATCGGGTCGAGACCGAACCGAATGATGCTCGTCCCATGCTTGTCGGTACGTTGCTCGCGAACGTTGTCATTGGCAACGCGCCCCAATTCGAAGACCAAAGTTCGGGCATCAGCTGCCTCGAGAAAGGCCCAGTGATCGTCCAACGGCGGCGTGCCGCAGCCGTCGCTGCCATCGGTCACCTGCCGCAACAGTCCGAACGCGGCCGGGTCTGCAGGATCCCTGAGGCCGACTGAGGCCACGTAGACATGCTGCTTGCGCATCGTGGTGACCGGTCCACCCCGCTGGCTACAGAGCAGTTCCCGGCCGTCCTGCATCACCGCCGCCCAGTCAGGCTTGTCCGAGTATCCCGGCTGGCCGTAACTACCATCCACGTCGTACTTGCCGTCGGTGAAGAACACCAGTAGCTGGCATTTGCTGTCGTCCTGCGCCAACTGTTTCGAGGCCCCCTGCAGGGCGCTGACGTAATCGGTTCCTTGCCCATCCGACTGGCGTCCGACCGATTCGATCTCGGCACCCGCTTGCCCCATGTTCGGATCGGTCAGTGCCATCCAGCGACCTTCGTGATAGCGGCCGTCGAAACCGGCCACTGCCAGGGAAACATCCGTCTGCGTGTCCTGGGCGAACTCCTTGAGTTGCTCGGCGAAGTCCTTGGCCGCTGACGCGCGCAGATTCTGCGCATCTGTTGCCCGCAGTGATTGTGACTGGTCCATGAGAATCAGGACGCTGGCCCTGCCCTCACCACCCACACACTTCCCGAACGACTGGACCATGGCTCCGACGTTGTCCGTTCCGGCAGCGTGCGCCGTTGCCGTTCCACTGAACAGGCAGCACAGCAGAGCCCACAGCATCACTGATCGCACGACTGAGATGGGGTGCACTACTGCCTCGCTAACCAGGTGGCGAAGACGAAAGACGTGGAAATGACGCCCAATGCTCCAAACGCCAGCGTGATGATTCGCAGGCTCGGCACGATGGGGTTCGGCTCATAGAAGGCCGATGAGCCCCGCTTGATCTCCTTGAACTGGTAGGTGGCCAAGCCCAAGGCGCTCAGGATTCCCGCACTGAGCCAGCCGAAGACCGCCAACAGTGCTGTCGAACCTCCTATCAAGGACGTCGCCCATCCGGTCGTCACCAGCGCGACGGCTCCCAGCGCGAGTCCCAGGGCGGCCGCTGCCAACGCCATCCACAACGGCGCCGCGGGAGTGGGTCGCAGCCCTGCAAAGTCGGACGTGTCGAAATCCCCCGACCAGTCATCGCTCGTCGAACTCGCCGTGCCCCAGTCATCGTCAGCGAAAGCGCCATTGTTGCTGGATTCCCACGGATCGGAGGTCTCCATCGACACGTCTCCCAGCCCCCAGTCTGTGCCGCTTTAGAAGAGCGCGGCAGTCTGTGCCCCGACAGTACAAAGCGGCACGTGAACCAGCCCTCGTGTCTGCGTCCCCCGTTCTGGGGACGCAGACAGCGAGGGCTGAGTCAAAGGCGATCGCTGTGCCCCGGCTCAGTCCAAGGAGTAGCCCTCGAAGAACTGCCACATCAACCGGCTGGCATCGACCGTCTGCGTAGTCTTGCCCAGCGCCTGTTCTATGGCATCGGCGATGAACGGCTGAGCACCGGGCCAGGTGTGGCCACCGCCACGCACGCGGTAGTAGTCGACGTCGGCGTTGTCCGCACAACGTGGTCCATTCCCGCTGCGTGACGTCCTGATCGCGTGCGACAGCGTCCTGCGTGCACTGATTGTGCGCGGCCCACTGACGCATCGCGCGGGGAACAGGCTGCACGGTGACGGTTTCACCCTGCGGTACACCACCCCGGAACGGCACGATCGGGTCAGCCGTGCCGTGGAAGTAGATGATGGGCGCGGGCGGAGCCGAGTCGCAGACGCGGCCGGTACCCGGTCAGCGCGACGCCGCCGAACGCCGCGAACTGCCGCTGTGGCGCGCAGGCCAACGCGAACGTCATCGCCGAACCCATCGACATTCCCGATGCGTACACCCGGCTGCGGTCCAGGCAGGGCACAGCGTCGAGCACCGCATCGATGAAGGCGAAGTCCTTGGGCCCGGTCAGATCCCAGCGGCCACCGATCGCGTTCGGCGCGATCACCAGGAACCGGCCCTCCTCGGACAACTGCTCGAAGTTGGTGAGCAACAACTGCTCCTGGGCGTTGGAACCGCGGCCATGCAGCGTTACAACGGCAGGTGCCGGGTTACGCACGTCGCGCGGTACATGCAGCAGGAAGCTGCGTTGTCCGAGCGTCACCTGCCGTGTCCCTGGCGGTCCGGGGTCGCACGGCGCGACACTCGGGGTGGCCGGCGAGCCACCGGCGCACCCCGCCAGCAGTAGGCCACAGGCAAGCAGGACGATGCGCACCCGATCAGTATGTCCACCTGCGGGATTTGTCCGCTATCTGCCACATTACGCACGGATCGGGAGCAAGCCTCGAACCCGCTGGCAGAGCCGGGGATGACCGTGGTTGCCTAGACAGGTGACATTACCGATGTTTGTCACGGGGGTTCCGGCAGGTCTGCGTACGACGCAGGTGACGACTGCCGACACAGCAGCGCTCACCAAGCTCGTGCGCGACATGGAGGTCGAGTATTTCGGCCGCACAGAGACCAATGACACCGAGATCCGGGGTGTGCTCACGTCGCCGGAACTGCGGGGCTCGCGTAACTGCGTGGGGCTTTGGGACGGCGACGAGCTCGTGGCGACCATGCTGGCCTTCGACGGCCTGGAACACGGACGCGGACTGCACACCGACCTGTTCATCAGCCCGCAGCTGCCGAACCGCGGGGAGGTGGCGCGCTGTCTGCTTGATGGTGGTCAGGCCTTCGCCAGCACGCTGCCCTTCGGACCCGGGGACTACCTCAAGTGCGAGAGTTTCGGCAACGACGACGATGTCGCACAAACCCTGCAGGACCTCGGGTACGAGTCGCACAGGTCATACCTGCGGATGCGACTGGACTTCGACGACGCGCCGGAACCCGGCTCGCCTCCCGAGGGCCTGACCGCCCGCCGCATGACCGACGATGATTGGCAGGCGATGCACGGCGTCATCACGGCCGCCTTCCGCGACCACTACGACTCCCACCCTTTGCCCCTGGAGCTGTTCCGGCAGGACAGCGTGAACGAGACCACGGACTTCGACCGCTGGCGGCTGGTGTGCGACGGGCCGCAGTGCGTCGGCGTCTGCATCGCGAGCAACCGGTACGCAGCGCACGGTTTGGGCTACGTGGAGAACATCGGCGTCTTGCGGGAGTACCGCGGCCGGGGCATCGCGACCTACTTGCTGCGCGATGCTTTCCGGCGGGATCACGACAAGGGCCTGCGCGGCACCTCGTTGCACTGCGACGCCACGAATGAGACCGGCGCGACCCGGCTGTACGAAAGCGTGGGCATGAGCCGCGATCAGGAGTACGTGGCGTGGCGCGTGGCACCTGGCGGGCAAGACCGGAGCCGGACGGGCCACAATCGTGATCATGAGTCGTGATGCCGCCGTTGATACTCAGTTGCGCAATGTGGTGGATGGACTGGTCAACCACACCCAGGGGGTCATTCCGCGCGAGCGCCTGACCGAAATTGTGGACCGCCTTTACGACGACATGGCCGCCCGGTCGACCGTCACGACGTTCCTGCCGGTCCTCGTCGGACGGGCAGCGCTCAAGAGCGCGCAGATCGAGCTGCCGGCGGCGCAAGCCGCACTCCAGCAGCGGCCGGAGGTGCTTATCGTCTGCCAGGAGAACGCGGGCCGTTCCCAAGCCGCCGCCGCGTT
The DNA here is from genome assembly GCA_037045455.1 of Candidatus Nanopelagicales bacterium. Classification (GTDB taxonomy): domain Bacteria; phylum Actinomycetota; class Actinomycetes; order S36-B12; family UBA10799; genus JADKAV01. The sequence continues at coordinate 55,301 of JBAOIN010000012.1, forward strand.
GTTCCGGCATTACGCGCCGGGTCTGTTGTTCGTGGAATCGGCGGGCCTGGCACCGGCGGATGGAGTGCTGCCGGACGTGGTGGCTGGGCTAGCTGCACACGGCGTTCATCTGATCGACGAGACCAAATCCGTGACCCCGGAGATGCTGGACCGGGCACAGCACATCATCGTCATTGGCGACGCCCGGGTGGAAGGGCAGCGCTGGGACGTGCCGCCGATTGATGCGGCCACTACCTCCGAGATCGCGGACGTGCTCAACGACATCGACGGTCGCGTGCGGGCCGCACTGCACGACTGGTTCCCCGACCTGCGAGCTCGGCGAGCCAGTGATGAGCGGCGTGAGCGACCCGGTCTAGGGGATCAGCTCAGCCCATCCCCTTGTCGCCCGACCGGCACCCAGTCGAACGTGCGCGTCACAGCTTGCCGCCACCGCTGGAACAACCAGTCCCGGTCCTCAGCGGCCATCTGCGGCTCCCACCGCTTGCCTTCCACCCAGTTCGCCCGCATCTCGTCCTCGCCGGAGTAGACGCCCACCGCCAGGCCCGCCGCGTACGCCGCACCCAATGCCGTGGTCTCGATCGTCTGCGGGCGCACCACAGGTACACCGAGGATGTCGGCTTGGAACTGCATGAGCAACTCGTTGAGCACCATGCCGCCGTCGACCTTCAGGCAGGTGAGCTCCACACCGCTGTCGGCTTCCATGGCCTCGATCACTTCCCGGGACTGGAACGCGGCGGCCTCCAGCGCTGCCCGGGCGATGTGGCCCTTGTTGATGAAGCGGGTGAGCCCGACGATCGCGCCGCGAGCATCCCCACGCCAGTACGGCGCGAACAGGCCGCTGAACGCCGGCACGAAGTAGCAGTCGCCGTTGTCCTCGACGCCGCGCGCGAGTTCCTCGATCTCGGCGTGCCGTTAGTGATTAGCCCGAGGTTGTCCCGCAGCCACTGGATCAGGCTGCCCGTGACTGCGATGGAACCTTCCAGCGCGTACACCGGGGCGGCATCGCCGATCTTGTAGCAGACGGTGGTCAACAGGCCGTTCTGACTCAGCACCTTCTCGGTACCTGTGTTGAGCAGCAGGAAGTTGCCGGTCCCGTAGGTGTTCTTGGCCTCGCCCGGGCTCAAGCAGGCCTGGCCGAACGTCGCCGCCTGCTGGTCGCCGAGGATGCCGGAGATCGGTACGCCGGCCATCGAGCGCGGGTACTTGATCTCGCCGTAGATCTCCGACGAGCTGCGGATCTCCGGCAGCATCGACATCGGGATGCCCATGGCCGCGACCAACTCCGGGTCCCACTGCAGGGTGTCGAGGTCCATCATGCAGCGTCCGGCTGGCATTGGTCGGATCAGTGATGTGCACCTCGCCGCCGGTGCCGTTCCAGATCAGCCAGGTGTCGATCGTGCCCATCAGCAGGTCGCCGGCTTCGGCCTGCGCCCGAGCGCCTTCGACGTTGTCCAGGATCCAGCGCACCTTCGGCCCGCAGAAATAGGTCGCCAGTGGCAGGCCGGTGGTCTGCCGGAAACGGTCCTCGCCGACCGTCCGGGCCAGTTCGTCGCAGATGGCTTGCGTGCGGGTGTCCTGCCAGACGATCGCGTTGTAGACCGGCATGCCCGTGTGACGGTTCCAGACCACAGTGGTCTCGCGCTGCTGGGTGATCCCGACTGCCTTGATGTCGGTCAACGAGAGGTTGGAGCGTGCCAGCGCGCCGCCCATGACCTCGCGGACGTTGCGGGCGATCTCGACGGGATCGTGCTCCACCCAACCGGCCTGCGGGAAGATCTGCTGATGCTCGACCTGGTCCACCGCCAGCGGCGTCCCCTTCTCGTCGAAGATGATCGCGCGGCTGGACGTCGTCCCCTGATCGATCGCCATCACTGCCATGTGAATCTCCTCTCGGTGTGATCAAACCTAGACCGCGGCGGGCGGTCGCGCCCCTTGGTTGGTCTGCATCGATGCTGGACGAACCGCTGACTCGTGTCGGACCCCGGCGATACGTTGTGAGACGTCGAGAGGAGAAGACATGCGCTACCCCAACGGCCTGTTCGGCTGGGTCGATCTGATGACCCGAGACACCGCAAAGGCCACCGAGTTCTACGAGGGGCTGTTCGGCTGGACCCATGTGGATCAGCCCACCCCGATGGGTCCGCCGTACACGCAGTTCTTCAAGGATGGCGAGCTCGTCTGCGGGATGAGTCCGATGATGCCCGGCGTGCCCGACGAGGTCGGCGCGTTCTGGAACTCCTACGTCATCGTCGAGGACGCCGATGCCACCCTTGCGAAGGTCGCGGAAGCCGGCGGCACGGTCTCGATGCCTGCCATGGACGTGATGGACCAGGGCCGGATGGCGATGGTCGCCGATCCTTCGGGGGCTGTGGTCGGCATCTGGCAGCCGAACCAGCACCAAGGCGCCGATGTTTTCAACAAGCCGGGCACGCTGACCTGGAACGAGCTGCAGTCGCGCGCCGCCAAGGCGGTATTGCCGTTCTACGAGCAGGTGTTCGGCTGGGAGTGGACCGACGGCCCCAGCCCGGACTACTGGGTGGCGACCGTGCCAGCCAAACAGAGCGAGGACAAGAGCAACGCGGGGGCCATGATGATGCCACCCAATGTCCCACCCGAAGCGCCGAATGTCTGGATGATCTACTTCGCCGTCGAGGATTGCGACACCTCGATGGCTGCGGCCCAGGAGCTCGGAGGGCAGGTCTTCCTGCCGGCGATGCAGATGGGACCGGGGAAGTTCGGCGGTCTGGTGGACCCGACGGGCGGCATGTTCTTCCTGGGGTCGTTCCCCGGTTAGCCTTACGGGATGGATTACCCCGACGGCATGTTCGGCTGGGTCGACACCTTCACGTCTGACACCCACAAGGCGCAGGCGTTCTACGAGGGTCTGTTCGGCTGGGAGACCTACGACCGGACCGACCAGATGGGCGCGCACTACCTGCAGTTCTTTCTCGACGGCCAGTTGGTCGCCGGGATGAGCGAGATGCCGCCGGAGATGGCGGCGGAGGGTCTGCTGCCGCAGTGGGTGTCCTACGTGATCGTGCACGACGTGGACGCTGCGTGTGAGCGCACGCGGGCGGCTGGCGGCCAGGTGATGCTGGCGGCGATGGACGTGACCGATCAGGGCCGGTTGGCAAACGTCATGGACCCCAGCGGCGGGATGTTCGGGTTGTGGCAGCCCTATGCCCACACCGGAGCCGACGTCTTCAACGAGCCGGGAGCGCTGACCTGGAACGAATTGCAGACCCGTGATCTCGCGGCAGCCTTGCCGTTCTACGAGCAGGTCTTCGGGTGGGAGTGGACCGACGGCTCCACGCCGGGTTACAAGATCGGCCTGCTGCCGGGCAAGCCCGGCGACGACAAGGCCAACTGCGGCGCTGAGGACATGCCTGCGAACGTGCCGGAAGAGGTGCCGGCCGTGTGGCAGGTGTACTTCAGTGTGAGCGACGTAGCCGGGACGGTGGAGGACGCGCTGGCGCTGGGCGGCAAGGTGTTCGTGAAGGCCACCGAGACCCCGACCGGCATGGTGGCCGGGATTCTGGACCCGAACGGCGGCCGGTTCTTCGTGGTGAGTTAGGCCCCGGTTAATTCGCCTCGCCACATCTTGACCGGCCGCCCGCGCAACGGGTGGAGTGGAGGCATGCGCAGGACCGCCGCTTCCCTACTCGCCTCGGCCGTCCTTCTGGTGCCTGGTACCGCCCAAGCCGTACCCACGCCCGAGCAGGCTGTGCAGGCGGTGGCCGATTCCGCGGCGGAGACCTACCGGCAAACCCGGGACCGCATTCTGCACGACTACCACGCGCGCACTACCGCCGCTCAGAGTGCCCTTGAACAGGCCAGCGACCGGGACGCGGCCTGGCGGGAGTACAAGCGGGTCACGGCCGATGCCCGCGCCGATGCTGATGCGGCGCTCAAGCGGGCCCGGGCTGAGTTCCGACGGACGGTCGCCCTGGCGCGCAGCTGACGGGCATCTGGCAATCCCCTAACCCACCGCTTGCGGAGCCAGCAGTTCCGTGACCACCGCGCCGATCCGGTCGTCCTCGAGCAAGAAGCCATCGTGTCCGAACGGTGATTCCACGATGTCCAGCGGAACCCCGATCTCATCGGCGATCTGCTGCTGCAGGTACAGCGGGTAGAGCCGATCGGAGGTGATGCCCACCACGCGGGTCGGCACCTCGACGTGTCGCAGGACGTCCAGCCCTCGCCCCCGGTACACGTCGTGCAGGCTCATCGCGTCGGACAGGCTCACGTAGGTGCCGGGGTCGAAGCGCTTCTGCAGCTTTGCCGCCTGGTGGTCCAGGTAGGACTGCACCGCGAACCGCCCGTCAGCCAGCGCGTTCTCGCCCAATTGGTGGTCACGGCCGAACCGGGCTGCAAGTTCGCGCTCGGTGCGGTAGGTCAGGTGGGCGATCCGCCGGGCGATCCCCATGCCGGTCAACGGCGGCTCGCTGTAGTCGCCACCGTTCCACAGCGGATCCGCCTTGATGGCGTCGATCTGTACGTTCTGGGTGGCGATCTGGTCGGCCGTCGCGGCCGCTGCGCTGGCCATCACCAACGCGGTGCCCACCCGCTGCGGGTGCTGAACAATCCACTCCAGCGTGCGCATCCCGCCCATCGATCCGCCCATCACGGCAGTGAAGTGCTCGATGCCCAGGGCATCGGCCAGAGCAACCTCGACGGCCACCTGGTCGCGGATGGTGATGCGCGGCCAGCGCGAGCCGTACTTGCGGCCATCCGGCGCCATCGAACTCGGACCGGTCGTGCCCTGACACCCCCCCAGCACATTGGAGGACAGCACGAACCAGCGGCGGGTGTCGATGGCCTTGCCCGGTCCGATCAGGGCATCCCACCAGCCCGCCGTGGCCTGACCGGGACCGGCCGGGCCCGCCGCGTGGGCGTCACCGGTCAGTGCGTGCTGGACCAGCACGGCGTTGTTCCCCGTGTACTCGCCCCACGTCTCGTAGGCGACGCGCACCTCCGGCAGGTGGCCGCCGAGTTCGAGGTCCATCGGACCGACGTCGGCAAACCGCCGCCAGCCGACCGGATCGCCCTCGTGCCACCCACCGGAGGTACACATGGCTCAGGCCTCCTTCGCTGCCCGGAAGCCGGCGTCGAGGTCGGCCAGGATGTCGTTAATGTTCTCGATCCCGACCGCCAGCCGGACCAGGCCGGGGGTGACGCCCGCTGCCGCCTGCTCCTCTGGGCTCAGCTGGGAATGCGTCGTGCTGGCAGGGTGGATCACCAGGCTGCGCACGTCACCGATGTTAGCCACGTGGCTGTGCAGCTCAAGCGCCTCCACGAAGCGCTTGCCCGCCTCGAGCCCGCCGGCGATCTCGAACGCCAGCACCGCACCCGTGCCGTTCGGCGCGTACTTGCGGCCGGCCTCGTACCACGGGCTGGTAGGCAGCCCGGCGTAGTTCACCGAGACAACCTCGTCGCGCGTCTGCAGCCACTCGGCCACGGTTTGCGCGTTCTGCACGTGCCGCTCGATGCGCAGGCTCAGCGTCTCCAGCCCCTGCGAAAGCAGCCAGGCGTTGAACGGGGCAACCGCTGCGCCCAGGTCCCGCAGGAGTTGCACCCGGGCCTTGAGGATGAACGACAAGTTCGCACCGAACTGCGAGCCCACACCGAGGTCCCTGGCGTACACCAGGCCGTGGTAGCTCGGGTCGGGCTGGTTGTAGTTCGGGAACCGGTCCGGGTACTGCGCGTAGTCGAACGTGCCGCCGTCCACGATCACACCCGCGACCGCCGTGCCGTGGCCGCCGATGTACTTCGTCGCCGAGTGCACGACGACGTCGGCGCCCCACTTCAGCGGCTGGATCAGGTACGGGCGTGGCGACCGTGTTGTCCACGATCAGCGGCACACCGACCTCGTGGGCCAGAGCAGCGATGTTCTCGATGTCGAGGATGTCGTTCTTCGGGTTGGAGATGCTCTCTCCGAAGAAGGCCTTCGTGTTCGACTGCACCGCGGCCCGCCAGCTCTCGATGTCGTCGGGGTCCTCGACGAACGAGACCTGGATGCCCAGCCTTGGGCAGCGTGTAGTGGAACAGGTTGTAGGTGCCGCCGTACAGGCTCGGGCTGGAGACGATGTGGTCACCGGCCTCGGCCACGTTGAGGATCGCGAGGGTCTCGGCGGCCTGCCCGCTGGCGACCAGCAGCGCCCCGACGCCGCCCTCGAGGGCCGCGATCCGCTCCTCGACCGTGGCCTGGGTCGGGTTCATGATCCGGGTGTAGATGTTGCCCAGTTCCGCCAGCGAGAACAGGTTCGCAGCGTGCTGGGTGTCGTTGAAGGTGTAGCTGGTGGTCTGGTAGATCGGCAGCGCCCGGGCGTTGGTGGTCTCGTCGGGTGTCTGACCGGCGTGGATCTGTTTGGTTTCGAAGGACCATGCGTCGCTCATTGATTTTCCTTTGCGTCTCAGGCGGTGCCGGATGGGTGTCAGTCCGGGTGCTCGGCGGCACCAAAAAAGGAAAAGCCCCGGACTCTTCGCCGGGGAACGCGTGTGTACGCCTCGCTCAGGCCCCGACGGTGGACGTCATTCGACAACACATGCACATCAGTCGAGCGTTCACCGTCGCAACCCTCCTCTCGCGTTTGGTCGAGTCTGGCACAAGTGATCCCAACTGTCGAACACGGGGTGCGGGGTTTCGGTGCCTCACCTGCCACCACACGTCGATTCAGACACCAGAACCGGCGTCAGGCCTCCGGCTCTCCGATCCCCAGGCCGTGATGCGAGCGCTCCAACTCCTCATAGAGCTCCCGGATGCGGGAATGGGCGTCGTGCGGTGTGAGTTTGCCGGCGGTCTCGAGGCTGCAGATGTAGGCGACCTGCTGGGCGAACTCCTGCAAGTTGGAGTCGAACGCGAGGTTCTGCGGGGTGAACTCGCCCTGGTAGCGCGCGCGAGGACTCAGGAACTCGTCCTTCTCGCTCATCATGGCTCCAGCACCCAGATCGCATGGCGGCCATCGCGATTGTCCACGGCCACCAGCCATCTACCCTCGGGCGTCCTGGCCAGCCCCTCGGGCTTGTCGATGCCCTTCGGCAGCGGCACCTGCTCGCCGGTCAGGGTCTGCCGGCAGCGGGCCTGGTCGCTGAGCAACCAGACGGTCCCGTCCACGACACAGACGTCCGAGACATCGGGCAGGTCCACCTCGGACCAGGCCAGGGCGTGCAACTCCCCCGAAGGCGGCGGGGTCCAGGTGCCCGGCTTCGGATCGCCCGCTGATGCGCCTATCCCGAACTCGACGATGGCCGCCGGCTTCTTCTCCTTGACGACGTAGACCCGGTCATCGCCGAAGAACATGCCCTCACCGTGGCTGTTGGCGTCCTTACGCCAGGATTTGGACAGGCCCTTCAGATTGACCTGCAGGTGCCACGATCCGACCACGGATGGCTCGGCGAGATCGACCGCGACCAGCACCGCGGGCTCTTCGCACAGGATCAGGACGGTGTCATCGGCGACGTGCTCGACGGCCTCGAACTGCCCGGTTTCGGCAGGTGCACCCGGCAGGCCGGCCACATCGATGACAGTCCAGTCGCCGGGTTCGCCGTCCCAGGGCGCCCACGCAAGAGTGGGTTCGGCATCGCCCACCAGCACCAGCCGGTCGCCGGCGAAACAGGCGCCGCTGACCTCGGCGATGGGCGCGTCGTACACGCGGCTCAGGCTACCGCCTCGAACAGCACCGTGATCGGTCCATCGTTGGTGAATCTCACCTGCATGTCAGCGCCGAACCGGCCCGTTTCAACCCGGGCGCCGGCGTCACGCAGCGCCTGCATGAAGGCCTCGACCAGCGGTTCGGCCACCTCCCGGGGCGCAGCATCGTTCCAGGTCGGACGGCGGCCTTTGCGGGTGTCGGCATAGAGCGTGAACTGACTGATGACCAGTAACGGCAGCCCGAGGTCGGAGGCCGACTGTTCTGGAGTCCCGTCGAACAGCCGGGCACCCCACACCTTCGCCGCGAGCCGGGCTGCCAGTGCCGGGGTGTCAGTGTGCGTCACGCCGACCAGCACGACCAGCCCGGGACCATCGAACGCGCCGAGCACCTGCCCGTCGACGCTGACCTGCGCGCCGTCCGCTCGCTGTACGAGAGCACGCATCAGGGGCGGCGCACCACGCGTCCGGCCAGTCGGGTCGCCGTGCCGGGCATGCTGCGGATGGAACCGACCGTGCTCGAGGCCAAGGCCCCGGTGAGGTCGGTGGGGTCGATCTGAGCCAGCGCGTCGGCCATGACGGCGTTGAAGTCGACCTTCTCGAGGACCCGTTCCAGAGTCACCCGCTGCACGAGGGCATCCATGTCGACCTCGCTGAGCACCATGTTCATGTCGACCCGGGACAGCAGTTCCGCAGTCGTTTCCGGGCCGACAGTGGCCAGGAATTCGGCCGCTTGTTCGGCCCGATCGGCCTGCATCTGGCGGAACTGGGCGTCGAGCGCAGCGAGCACCCCGTACAACGCTCGCATCGGCCGGCCGGTGATCTCCACCTGCGATGCCAGGGCCGAAACCTCGTTGAGCCGAAACTCGACCGCGGCCACCAGGTCGAACAGCACCGACTGGATGGCGGTCGCCACGGTCGCGGCAGCGCCCGGCAGGACCACGGCGATGTCAGCGAGCGTGACAGTGCTCGCCTCGGTCTCGGTCTCGGGGGCTTCCACGAGCCGGGAGCGGGTGTAGCCCGAGGCCAGGCCCATCAGGCCCAGGCCCAGGCCCGCCCAGCGCTCGAGTTCGTCGAACAGTGCCCCACTCACCCCAGGTCGTGCCATGGGTACATGGTGACACTGCCCAACCCGGCCTAGGCTGGCGGCCATGGCCCTGGCCTTCTCCTCACGCGCCGGCCGGGGCGCGCTCGCGGCCAGCATCGTGGCCAGCGGCATGGCGTTCCTGGACGGCACCATCGTGACCGTCGCCGCACCGCACATCACCGAGGACCTGGGCGGCGGTTTCGCCGGGATGCAGTGGGCGGTGGACGGCTACCTACTCACGCTCGGGGCGCTCGTGCTGGTCGGGGGCGCGACCGGCGACCTGCTGGGGATGCGGCGGGTGTTCATCCTGGGAACGATCGGATTCGGAGTGGCCAGCGTGTTGTGCGGCATCGCGCCCACGATGCTGGCGCTCATCGCCGCCCGGATGGTGCAAGGTGCCAGCGCGGCGCTGATGGTGCCGACCAGCCTGGCGCTGCTCAACGCCGTCTTCGCCGGGGACGACCGGGGCCGGGCGATCGGCGCCTGGTCGGGACTGTCCGGCGTGTTCACAGCCCTCGGCCCCTTCGTGGGAGGCGTGCTGGTCGACGCGTTCCCGGCGGGCTGGCGGCTGGCGTTCCTCATAAACATTCCCTTGGCGGTAGCTGGGGTGTGGCTGGCGCTGCGCTTCATCCCGGATCTGCCCGGGATCAGCGGCCGGCGCCTCGACTGGCCCGGGGCGATCGTCGCCACGGTCGGTCTGGCGTTGGTGGTGGGTCCGTTGATCGAGGGTGGCCGGCCCTGGCTGGTCGTGCTCGGGGCGGTCCTGCTCGGGATCTTCCTGCTGCTGGAACGCCGCGACGCCGACGTGATGCTGCCGCTGGAACTGTTCCGGATCCGCAGTTTCAGCGTCGCGAACCTGGTCACGTTCGTGGTCTACGGAGCCTTGAGTGCGGGCGTGTTCCTCGTGACGGTCTATCTTCAAGTGGCGCTGGGTTACTCAGCGGTGGCGGCCGGCGCTACGGGACTGCCGATCACGATCCTGCTCATGATCTTCAGCTCCAAGGTAGGGGGGCTGGTCGGTCGCTACGGGCCTCGCTGGTTCCTGACTGCCGGGCCGCTGATCATGGCCTGCGGATTGCTGTGGCTGAGCCGGCCCTCGGCGTTCTGGACCTCGGTGTTCCCGGCCATGCTGGTCTTCGCCAGCCGGGCTGGTCCTGGTGGTGGCGCCGGTCACCACGGCCGCTCTACGCGACATCGGGCCGGAGCGGTCAGGGACGGCATCAGGGGTCAACAATGCCGTGGCCCGGGTGGCTGGATTGCTTGCGATCGCCGTGCTTCCGGCGCTAGCCGGGATGGGCGACGACGGTCGCACTGGTTACGGCGCTGCGATGACTATGGCGGCGGGCTTGTGCGCGGTGGGTGGGCTGATCGCGTTGGTGGGATTCCGGCGCACGCAGAAGCCCCCGGCCGCATGACCGGGGGCTTCGCGTGAGCTTCTAGGAAGCCAGCGCCTTCGACTTCAGCTGCTGGAACTCCTCGTCGCTGATAACACCCTTGTCGTGCAGCTCCTTGGCCTGCGCGATCTGGGCCGCCGGGTCGCTGTTGCCCGACACGTTGCGGATGTAGTCCGCCTGTGCGGCCTGGATGCGGGCGGCCTCGTCGGCCGAGCGCTCGGCCATGCCCTTGCCCCGCGCAATGATGTAGATCAGGCCGGTCAGCCACGGCACGAGGATCAACGCGATGATCCAAAGAGCCTTCAACCAGCCGCTGAGCTTGTGGTCACGCATGAGGTCCCCGACGATGACGAACACCAGAATCAGGTACGCCATGAACAGGAATGCGAGCAGAATTGCTTGCAGAACGTCGCCGTCCATCTTTCTCCTTTTGTTGGAACAACTGGATCAAGTGTAAGTCGTGGATGGCCGGGTACTGCGTCCCCCCACGCGGGGGATCGATCACTCCGCTTCGAAGGTCTCGATCTCGTCGGCCAGCACCTCAGCGTTGCCGTCCGAGTCAACTGCCGTCACGGTCTCCTCGACGAAACCACTACCGTCGGGTTCGGTCACGGCGATGACGTCGTCGATGACGGCCTCGCCGGAGTCGGTGTCGACGGCGGCCACGATGTCCTCGGCCACCACGCTGCCGTCCTCGGTCACGTCCTCGGTGAAGGCCTCAACGACCTCGATGTTGTCGTTCTCGCTCATGTGTTTCCTCTCGATCGGGTGACCTGACCGTACTCGCCGGACAGGTCAGGTCGCAGTTCCGACGACGAACGTGGCGTGCACCTCGGCGTCGATCTCCAGCGGTTCAGCGCTCAGTTCCACCGTGGGGCGTCCGGCTTCGGCGGCGGCCATCAGCATGCGGGGCTGCATTCCCGGCACCGCCATGCCGGCATCCCGGATGCTGCGCAACGAAACCGGTCCCAACGACAGCGTGTCCGCATAGTCCTGGGCGCGCACCACGGCTTCCCGCAGCGCATCCTGGCGGACCTGCCGTTCGATCTGGGCGCGGGTGGCCTCGGTGAGCCGCCAGTCGAGGCCGTGGACGATCAGGCCGTCGGTCAACACCCACCGACCGAGCGCTTCGAGATCGGCGAACTCCGCGGTCACTCCAGCGGTTGCGGTGTAGACCAGCGGCAGTTGCTCGCCCTGCTCGTTCCAGGGCCGGTGCTGGGACACCTGCACCTGCGCCACCGCGTATCGGATCACCGCATCCCCCAGCGCGTCCAACTCCTGGCGCACGCTGCGCACCAGGGCGGCGACCTGCTCCTTGACCGGACCGGGCTTTGGGCCGTCCGCTGTCACCGCAGCGTCGACGTGAGCGAGCTCCGGGATGACAGTTGTCCGGGCCTGCCCGCGGACCTCGATCGTGATCTCCATGGGCACAGTGTCACGCGAGCGACCAGTCGATGGCGTGGCCACCCTGATCCACCAGCGCGGCGTTGGCCCGGCTGAACGGCTTGGAGCCGAAGAAGCCGCGGTGGGCACTCAACGGTGACGGGTGCGCGCTGGTCAGCACGGGGACGTCGTGGTCGCGCAACATCGGCGTCAGAGTCTGCGCATCCCTGCCCCACAGGATCGCCACTAGCGGCTTCCCGCGGCCGGCCAGTGCACGGATGGCGCGTTCGGTGATCGGTTCCCAGCCCTTGCCGCGGTGCGACGCGGGTTGCCCCGGCGCAACAGTGAGCACCCTGTTGAGCAGCACCACGCCACGTTCCGCCCACGGCCGCAGGTCACCATTGCTGGGCGGGCGCACCCCGAGGTCAGAAACCAGTTCCCGGTAGATGTTCAGCAGGCTCGGCGGCAGCGGCTGCACGTCGGGCGCGACGGCGAAACTCAGGCCGATCGGGTGGCCGGGTGTCGGATAGGGATCCTGGCCGACGATCAGGACCTCCGCCGCGTCGAATGGATACGTGAAGGCCCGCAGCACGTCCTTGCCGGCGGGTAGGTAGGTGGGCTGCGCACGCAGGAAGTCACCCATCGCGCGGATCTGCGGTTCGACCGGCGCCAGGGCCTGCGCCCAACCGGGGTCCAGGATCTCGGCCAGCGTCTTCACGCCACCACCACGTGTGAATCAAGCCAGTCGATCTCGCGGTGGGTGACGACGACCAAGGAGCGGCCGGCGCTCACTCGTTTGATCGTGGCGAGCACGGCTTCGGCGGTGGGCGGGTCGAGGTGTTCGGTCGGCTCGTCGAGCAGTAGGACAGGGTGGTCGGCCAGGACCGCCCGGGCAAGGCCGAGCCGCTGGCGTTCGCCGCCGGACATGGCCGCACCGTGCTGACCGACCAGCCGGTCCAGCGGCAGCGGCAGACCCACCGCGGCCAGCGCCGCGTGCAGTTCCTCGTCGGTGGCCTCTGGCTTGGCCATCCGCAGGTTCGCGGCGATGTCGGCGTCGAACACGTGCGGGATCTGCGGGGTCCACAGCACGCGCTGCCGGATCGCGTCGCCCGGCTGCTCTTGCGAGCTCGACGCCGTCCAGCGTCGCCGACCCTTCGTACCCGAGGAAGGATGCCAGCACGTGGAGCACCGTCGATTTGCCGGAACCCGAATGTCCCACCAGTCCGATCCGGGTGCCGGGCGGCAGGTCGAACGAGACGTCGCGCACGGCCACCGGGCCAGTCGGGTAACTGGCCGAGACGCCATACAGGGCAATGGCCGAACCAGCCGTCGTTTCAGGCTGAGCAGGCTCGACCACCGGCGCTGGAGCGTCGAGGATCTCGACCAGCCGCCGTGCCGCTGCCCGGACTTTGATTGCCGACAGGGCGCTCGGCGCAAGCACCGCAACCGCCTCGTAGGCGGCCAGCGGAAGAAGCACCAGCACGGCCAGGTTGACGCCCCACAGATCCCCTGACCGCACGGCCGGCACGGCCACCATAACCATCGCGATCACAGCGGCGCCTTGGATCACGATGCCCAGGCTGGTCGAAAGGGCCGATCCGACGGCGGTGCGGCGCATGGCACCGGTCAGTCGGGAGTCGATGCCGGCGATGCGAGCGCCGTACTCGTCCGCCGCGCCGAGCACCATGAGTTCTGGCCCGGCGTGCAAGGCGGTGAGCACCTCGCTGGACAGTTCGGCTTGCAGCGGAGCCTGCGCCGCCTGTCCGCGTCCGCTGGACCAGATGATCAAGGCGGGCACGGCGATGCCGCCGAGCAGCAGACAAACCGCCAGGATTACTCCGCTGGCTGGAAGCAACCAGGTCGCAAGAATCACCGAACCGGTGCCGACCAGGATCGCGGAGAAGATCGGCAGCATCACCCGCAGGCTCAGGTCGCTCATCGCTTCGACGTCGTCCACCACCCGCCGCAGCAGGTCGCCGCGCTTGAACGCGGGCAGTCCGGCCGGGGCCAGCGGGATCAGCCGCTCGTAGAGCGCCACTCGCAGGTCGACGAGACTGCGGAACGCGGCTTGGTGGCTGACCAGGCGTTCGGCGTACCGGAACGCCCCGCGCCCGATACCGAAAGCCCGCACGCTCACCACCGCGACCTGCAGAAACAGGATCGGTGGACGCTCCCAGGCGCGGCTGATCAACCATGCACTGGTGGCCAGCAGCGCAACGGAGCAACCGAGGGCCAGGGCGCCGAGCACGGCCGCCCACCACAGCCGCCCGGACGCGGGCCGGTAGATCTCACGCAAACGTTTGACCGCGGGGTCGCGCAGGATCATGACAAACGCTCGATTCGGGGCCAGATATGACCCGGATCCACACGTCTGTCTGAAGCTGCGGCGCAGAATGACGAAATGGGGTCACATATGGCCCGGATCCACACGTTCGTCATACGACCACCCCGACGCTCACCACGTGATCGGCGATGTCGTTGATCGCCGAGCGGTGACCCACAACGATGACAGTGGCGTCGACCTCCCGCAGAACCTCCACGATTGCCTGCTCGGACTCCGCATCCACGCCGGCCGTCGGTTCGTCGAGGAGCAGCACCTGGGCACCCCGCAGCAGCGCGCGTGACAGCGCGATGCGGCGAGCCTGGCCCACCGAAACGGGTCGCCCGCCCTCCCCGATCCGCGTCTGCAGTCCCTCGGGCAGGGAGTCGACCCAGGCCGCGAGCCGGGTCCGTTCTAAAACCTCGCGGGAGTCCGCGCCCATCAGGTTCTCGGCGATGGTGCCGGGCAGAAGTTGCGGCGACTGCGGCACCCAGGCAACCTGCGCCCACCACTGCCTGACGTCCACGTCGGCGAGGTTCTGCTCACCGATCCAGACAGTGTCCGCTGGCAAGAAGCCCAGCAGCGCATTGAGCACCGTCGTCTTGCCTGCGCCGGACGGACCGTTGACGACGGTCAGCTGACCACGAGGGAACTCCGCTGAGAAGTCCACGAGCACGGGATCCTCGCCGTAGCCCAGCGTCACACCCTCCAGCCGCAGATCAGTATCGGCGGTGACCAGGTCAGCGGTACCGGTCGTGGGCGGGGTCTGTTCCATGATCGCGAAGATCCGGTCCGCGGCTTCGGCGCCTTCGGCGGCGGCGTGGAAGTGCTGGCCGACCATGCGCAGGGGCAGGTAGACCTCGGGGGCAAGGATCAGCACCGACAGGCCGGCCATCAGGGTCATGTCGCCGTTGACCAGCCGCACACCGATACTGACTGCGATCAGCGCCACGGACAGCGTGGACAACAACTCGAGCACCAGCGCCGAGATGAACGTGATCCGCAGGACGCCCATCGTGGCCTGCCGGTGTTCCTCCCCGACCTTGCGGATCTGCCCGACCTGGTGCTGGGCGCGGTTGAAGGCCTTGAGCGTCGGCAACCCTTCGACCACATCGAGGAAGTGATTGCCGAGCACCGACAGCCAGCGCCACTGCCGGTCCACCCGCGCCTGGCTGACCCAGCCGACCAGGATCATGAATACCGGGATCAGGGGCACGGTCAGCGCAACGATCACGGTCGCCAGCACGTCTTGGGTGAGAATCGCGATGCCGACAATGACCGGCACGACCACAGCCAGCACGAGTTGCGGCAGGTAGCGCGCGTAGTAAGCCTCCAAACCACCGAGTCCACGCACCAGCAGTTGCGCGAGTTCGCCGGTCCGCTGCCGGCTCAACCACGCCGGGCCGAGGCTCATCATGTGCCGCCAAGCGGCCATCCGCAGTTCGCTGGTCGCTGTCGCGGCGGTGCGGTGGGCGAGCCATTCCGACAGGAACGCCGTCACCGCCCGGGCTCCGATCACCACAGCCAGTTGCACGACCCGCGGCATGACGTCGGTGAGGTCCTGGTTCTGCGTGAAGACCCGCACGATGATGTCCGCGATCAGGAAGGCCTGGGCGACGATCAGCAGCGCCTGGATGGTCTGCACGACCACGCTGGCGATCAGAAAGGTGCGTGTGGAGCGGGCGTATCTTCAGCAGCCGCCGGTCGAATCCACGCACGGTTTCCAGGGTACGTGGGCACGCTTGCGGCACTTCTAGCCCCGGTGTTCACTTCGCCTGCGGAGCGTCTGGGCCAGAAGTGAGCAAACGGGCTAGAACTCAGCGCTGCACTTTCCCCGGCAGCACGAAGTCGTACTCACGCCGCAGCAGCCGTTTGAGTCCGCGGTCCAAGCGCCGCACCCGCAGGAACAAGCTCAAGCGTCGCGGCGTCCTCCTTGTAGTACTTCTCGACCTCCTCGCGCGTGACGGACTCCTGCCCCTGCGCGCGCAGCCAGCGGTTCATCGCGTCCAGGCCCTCGGGCAGCCGTTGGGCCGCGCCTTCCTTGATGAAGTTGCCGAGCAGGTCCACCCCCACCAGCCGCGGCACGAAGTAGTCATCCATGTACTTCGCGATGTCACCCTTGCGGCGGTAGTAAGCCCGAAGCCCAGGAGGGATCGCGGACAGCAGGATCTCCTGGTCGAACACGTAGCGGCCGTGCTGGCGGACGAACGGGGTGCCGATGTCGATCAGCACCGGCTCCGGGCCGGCGAACGACCAGTTGGACAGTTGCGCGTCGATGGCCATTTCCGGCGGGGCGGTGCGCTCGTGCACGATCCAGACCCGGTCCATTACGGCGTCGATCAGCCGGGCCAGATCGGCGGTGTGCAGCAGGTCGTTGCCGAGGTCGGACACCAGCGGTTGCACCAGGTACACGACCGGTGCGCGGCCGGGTCGTTCGACGGGCACGATGTCGGTGGGCACCACCTTGACGGGCAACTGGTCGACGTAATCCTGCACGAGCTCGCAGTAGGCCTGCGCCATCGCCGCGTCCCGGAAGCCCGACATCCGCTTGGCGACTTTGCCCGGTAGCTCGGGGACCAGCAAAGCCGCCGACACCTCCCCGTAGGCCAGGATCTCGACATGCGGATGGGCGGGATCGAGTTCGTTCTCCACCCGCTGCAGTACATCCCTCACAGCGCTTCGGCCTTCATGCAGGCGCGGTCCAACGCGGCGATCACCGGCTCGACGTCGGTCATCAGTAGGCCGGGTTTGACCTGCAGAACGCTGCGGTCGAAGCCTGCGAACATTGCCCACACGCCTTCGTCGAAGAGCAGTTTGGTCATCAGCATGCCGCCCATCTCGTGCGCGAACTTCAGGCCGATCACCAGGCCGGTCTGGCGAACTTCGACCAGCCAACTTGGGTGGCGCTGCTGCAGGGCTGCCAGTTCCGTTGTCCAGCGGTCGATGGGCGGATCGGCGGCTTCGGTCAGGTCGAGCACCTTCTGCGCCACCCGGCAGCCCAGTTCCGCGCCCCCGAACGTCGACACGTGGCCCCAACCGTCGGTCTCCAGCCATGCCCCCGCGCGCTCGCTGAGCAGGGTCGCAGCGATCGGGTAGATGCCCCCGGACAGACCTTTGCCGGTGATCAGAATGTCGGGCACGACGCCGAAGTGTTCCACCCCCCACATGGACCCGGTGCGGCCCAATCCCGTCTGCACCTCGTCGGCGATGTAGAGCGCGCCGGCGTCGTCGCAAAGTTGGCGCACGGCGGGCAGGTAGTCGGGCTGCGGCCGCGGGAAACCGGCCGTCGCGGGAACGGTTTCCAGGATCACCGCGGCTGCATTAGGGATGGCCGCGGCAAGCGCCTCGGCGTCGTTGAACGGCACGCGGACGAAGTCCGGATCGGTAGCGAGGAAGTTGGCGGCTGCCTGCTCGTCGCCCGCTGCCAGGGCCAGGCCAGTGTGTCCGTGATAGGCGTCAGTGACCGACACGATTTTGCGGCGTCCGGTCGCCCGGCGGGCCGACTTGATAGCCAGGTCGACGGCTTCTCCGCCGCCGCTGGCGAAGACGGCGTAATGCGAGCCCGGAGTGAGCTCGACCAACCGTTGCGCGAGGAGGGCCCGCTCGGCGCTCGGGAAGTGGTGGTTACCGATGTCCAGCGTCTTGAGCGCGTCGGTCAGCGCCGCGACGATGTCAGGGTTGCGGTGCCCGAGGTTGTAGACCCCGCCGTTGAGGTGAATGTCGATGAGTTCGCGACCGTCGACGTCCCAGATCCGGTAGCCCTCCCGGCGGCCGATGACCAGGTCGATGCCGACGTTGTGCAAGAAGCGCACCCGGTCCGGGCACAGGTTCTGCTCGGCCAGGTGCAGGGTTTCTTGCTTGTTCATATGCCCGCCAACTGATCCCACTTGCGCCAGGCGCGCTCGTACAAGCGCGGCAGTTTGGCATCGGGAATGCGCTGGATCTCGCGCAGCCATTGGCTCTCCGCGGCGTGTGCCTCGGCGAAGCAATCGTCGCCCGGCCGGAATTGCGCTTCGAGGTCGTCCCGCGGTTTCGCGTAAGCGGGCAAGCGATCGGCGTAGTTGCGCAGGGTCGTGCGGTGCAGGAGCTCGTGCTGCCACCACATCGAGTCGTCGAAGGTCTTGCCCGGTCCCGTCGGGAGCTCCTGGCCGAAGCGCACCGGCTTGAACACCGAGGTGCACGGCGCAGAGGTGCCAGTGAGCCAGACCGTGATGTCGTCCCCGACATGCGCCACCATCGAACCCGTCGATTGCGCCACCCGAATCGGCCCGGGTCCCGCGTGGGCGCAGACGGTCTGGCCCGTGACCCCTTTCGCCGGACTGTCCGCATCGCCATGGTCACGCAGGATGCTGAAGGCACCTGGGACGTCGAGCGGCTTGCCCAACAACTCGAACGTCCGGCATTGCCTGGCGGCCGAGTCCGAGAACCGCGTGAAGAGGAAGTCGGACTGCTCGCGGATCGCCTTGCCCTGCAGTGCGGTTGAGCTGCGGTCGGCCGTTTCTAGCGTGAGGCCGTTGGAGATGGAGCCGCGCCCGTCGACCTTCTGCGCCGCCCAGTCCCGGCCAACCGTTTCCAAGATCCAGGCCTCGCGGGTGTCGCTGACGATGAACGAGTTGTCGTACAGCAACTTGTGCGTGTGGCCGGCCTGGCCACCTTGGCCGTACTTCTCGAGCAACTGCGTGATGACGTCCACGGCTTCGCTCGCGGTGGTCGCCCGTTCCAGCCCGAGTCGCAGCAGATCCATGCCGAGCAATCCCGGCTCCTCGCGCTTGGCCTTCGTGAAGACCGCCTCGTTGCCGATCGCTACGCCGTGCTCATTGACCCCCATCTCCGCACCCCAGATCCAGTAAGGCTTGGACAGGATCACGGCGTGCGTTCGAGTCACCTGGGGGATCTCGATATAGGTGCACTTCAGCGTGCCGCCCGCCGAGGTCGCCGGCTTGAACACGATCTCGTGGCCCTCATTGGGTTCCCGGTCGCTGTTCTTACCGAGGATGACGCTGCCATCGGTCGTGCTGTCGCCGACCGCGACGAAGGTGTCGCACATGGTGCCATTGTGCTCCGAGCGCACCCTGCCGTGCGGCTGTTCGCGCAGGCCCAAGAAGACAAGCGGGTGCGTCTGATATTCCAGCGCGACCGGCGAAACCCTGAAGCCGGCTCTTCGGATCAGTCATTCCTGGCCCGCGCATGCCAGCCCAACTCAGCCCGTGCGTTTGCCGGGTGGTCCGCGGCCTTGGATGAGGATCGGGATGCCGTCGTCGCCCATGGTGATGTTGAAGTAGCCGAGGTGTAGGTCGTGGTGGCATCTGGCGCAGAGCAGGACCAGGTTTGTGATGTCGGTGAGGCCGCCGTCTTTCCAGTGGATGATGTGGTGGGCTTGGGTGTAGCGGGGTGGTTTCCCGCAGCGCACACAGCCTTTGTCGCGGGCCTTCAGGGCGTCCCATTGGGCTTTGGAGGCCCGCCGGGCGGTGCGGGTCAGCTGCAGGGGTTCGAAGCCTTTGGGCCGTTTCAGCCCGAAGATCACACTCATGGCCACGGTGCAGGACAGCAGGTCGAAGCCGTCGGGGCCGAGCAGCCGGCCGTCTTCCAGCGCGGCTTTGGCGCCGTCGGGCAGGGTGTCGATGTCGACCAGCACGCTCAGCCCGGACACCCCCAGCGGGCTGCGGCTGGCCCGGGCCAGGCTGACCACATCATCCAGGGCGTCAGCGCGGCGCTGCTTGGGGCCGCGGGGGTCATCGGCACTGTCTTTGGCCATCAACGGTTGCAGCAGGTCGTTGAGTTTGTTCCCGGCGATCGCATCCAGCAGCCCGTCGAGTTTCCACATGCCGTCCTGGCGTTCATTCAGCGACACCCCCCGCTTGCTGTGCTGCTTGTCCAACTCGAGGTCGGCGTGCTCCGGGTATCGACTGGGTGATCAGCACGTCCAGCAGCCGGCGCAGCTCCTTGGGGTCGACCCGCTCAGCGACCTGCACCAGGTGCTTCTCGTGCACGCCGAAGTTCTCGATCCGGGAGGCGGCGTGCTGCAGGGCCAGCACCTGCCTGGTGCCGATCCGCCCGGCCGTGAACGCCTGCGGCGACATGCGGCAGGCCGGCCAGGGCGTGGCCCGTGTACTGACCATCCCGGAGCCGACCGGGCCGTTGGTGTTCAACGCCGCCGCCACCATCGTCCCGGTGGTGCCGGCGCAGAACACCTGCGAGGCCTTGCGGCTATCCGCCTCCGCAGCCATCGGCGGTCAGCCACGGCTTCGATGCTGGTTGGCCAGCCGCCCAGCCACCCCCAGTGAGCCGGCCAGTTCCTCCAGACTCAACTCAGACGGGTCCGGCAGCCGCCCGACCAGACTCCTCGACCTCGTCCAGCAACACTCGGATGCTCAGTGGGCAGCGAATCCCGGATCCGGGCACGGCGCATCGCCAACGGACTGATCTCCAACGACACGACACACCACCCCAAACCCAGAAGAAGAAGAAAGAGAAGAGCGGGCCCCCGCCGCACAACCAACCTACGACGGACCTACGACAAGAACTCCCGACCAAATCCACAGGCCCCTGACACCTGCCAAGCCAACGTAGGGAGGAGGTGTGACAGAGCGCAGCAGAGGAACCCACACGGCTGCGCGCCGAAGCCATGCTCAAGCCAGTGAACAGACGGGCGCATGAAGCCGCTCGAGTTCGAATCACGGAGCCGAAGCCGATCGCGCACGGCCAGGGAGGTGGGACAACAGTGGGGCGCCGTGGTCCCCAGATGTGGGGACGCGAGACACCCACGGCCGGGGACGCCCTGGCCATAGCGTGCGCTCAAGGATCGATAAGGAGCGACGATGCTCAAGCCGAAGTTCGCAACCCTGGGCGTTACGCCTCTTCTCCTGCTTGCTGGCTGCTCAGGCTCGCAACTGACTCTGGACAGCACCTGCCGGGAGTATCTGTCAGTCGACCAGGACAGCAGGTACGAGCAGGTGAACCAGTTGGGCATGGACGTTGGGTGGGAAGGCAGTGGCAACCCGCTGTATCTCATCAACCTCGACGCGATCTGTGGTCAAGCTCCCGATTCTCCACTATCTGAGTTCGTGCACGGCTAGGCAGCACTTCGCGTCAGGACGGCCAGCCTCTGCAGTCCCCCGGCAATGGGCTGCGACCCGGA
Organism: Candidatus Nanopelagicales bacterium; assembly: GCA_037045455.1. Taxonomy (GTDB): domain Bacteria; phylum Actinomycetota; class Actinomycetes; order S36-B12; family UBA10799; genus JADKAV01. The sequence continues at coordinate 76,271 of JBAOIN010000012.1, forward strand.
CTCCACCTCGGGAGGAACGGGAACCAGTCGCGGAGCCCGCGCGAGCAAGCGGATGCCGCTCAGTACGACATGGCCCGCGATGAACCTGGCGGCGCCGGGCAGACCGTCTCGCGCTCGCAGGTACCTGCAGACGGCACTTACGCGAATCGCCGGATCCGGCCATGTGAGGATCACGGAGCCTCCCTGCTTCAGCCGTACGCAGCATCTCTGACACGGCCGTCGCGGGATCGGGAAGTAGGTGTATCAGGTTGGTGGCCACGACCACGTCCGCGACGTCATCGGCAATTGGCAGTCGCTGTGCATCACCGCAGATGCCGTGAACTCCAGAGCCGATGGCAGCGCGGTGCATCATGTCCAAGGACATATCGACACACACGAGACAGGAGGCGGCGCTCAACGTCCGAGTGAGCAAGCCTGTACCGGATCCCACCTCAAGAACCACGTCGGGCCGGGCGAGCCGGCCCGCGACCTCGTCGCGAATCTCTACGACGAGAGCGTTATCCCAGGTCCAGTCGTAGATGGCAGCGTACAGGCGCCAGAACCGTTCACCAGATGATGAACTTGTACGTCCCCCCGCGAAAGAGATAGATGGCGTAGGCGACGGCTGCCAGGCCTACCGCAATCAGGACCGGCTGAATCGTGAAGAACGTGGCGCATCCGATCACAAGCCACAGCAGCCCAATGAAGCTGAACGTCCAGGAACTCCGGCTGCCTTCAGACTCGGATTGGGACATTGCTTCCTCCTTTGCTCTATGAACCGAAGGCGTAGCCGGGTGTCAGCTCGCTGAGATCGTTATCCGGGTTGTCGTTGCAGTACTGCAGCAGACTCTCCATCACGTACTGAACCTGCTCCAAGTGAGACTTCATGCTGAACAGCGGGATCGCTTGTACCTCATCCGCGTTGTTCTTGAGCCAACCCTCGGCGAGTTCTTGCATCTTGGCGTCGGACGCCTTGTTGAAGTCCGCGCATGTGGTGGTGAGCGAACCGCACCCGGAGAGGGAATGCGCAAGCAAGGCCAGCAGCACTGCCAGGCGCACTACCACGGCAGGCGACTTCCCAGCTCGCTCCTCGGGGTATGTCAGGGGACGCATCACTTCAGCCGAATACTGGCGATCGGCCCGGGCCCGACACCGTTCACGGCACGAACCTGCAACCAGGTCTTCTTACGGAGCCCGTGCTTCTTGATGCTGAACCAGGCGTTCGATGTGCTCTTCCACCGGGAGTTGCTGTGCTTCCTATGCAGCCGCACTTGATAGGAGGTGGCGCCGGTGGCCACACCCCAGTAGGCCACGACCGTGGTGCGCGTCTTCCGCTTGCCGATGCCTGGCAGCGCCGCGGGCGCAGTAGGTGCCGGTGGGCCGACCAGCGGAATTGCCGAAGCCGGTGAGAGTGAGAACCGGTATCCGGCCCCAACGCAGTTGGCGTCGGCTCGCAAGTAGAACAGTTGCCACCCGTCGGGCGTGTGGCTGAAGTGTCGTATCAGATTCTGGCTAGCGCTGGTGCCACCCACGTAATCGACATCGCTGTCAAAGACGGTCAGGCTCGTGCTGCAGTTGCCACTGGTCGCAGTGGTCGTCACGGTGAAGGCAGCGTTCGCCCAGAAGGCAAACCAGTCCTCGTCGTTGCTGGTGTCCAGGCTGCCCGTGTAAACGATGTCTCCAGACAACGGTCCAGTCGCCTGCTGGGCGGTTTCGTTGGGCTCACCTGTTGGCGTGGTCGAAGTCGGCACGCCGGGTCCGCCGAGCAGAGACGTCGAGGGAGAGATCTGGATCGAGTACGGCTTGGTCAGACAATTGCCGCCCACTCGGACGTAATAGTCGCCTGTGCCCGCCTGGGTCGTGTACTTGATGGTCTGGCTCTGGCTGTCACTACTGCCCGTTGAACCGATGTAGTCGCCGTCTGCGTCGCGCAAGGACACGTCGAAGCTGCCGTTGCAGCCATCCGGCAGCACGGTGAGCGTCAGTTGGGTCTGGCTGGCGATCCGCAGCAAATAGAAGTCCACGTCGTTCGTCGAGGCGATGGTCCCCGAGATGCTGGACGAGGTAACGGGCCCGGCCGCCTGCCAAATCCAGTTGTCTGGTTCGGTCTCGGCCTGCGCTGGCCCGACCGGAAGCACGAGTAGCGCAGCCGCCACAGCCATTGCCAAGAGTCTTCCGACGCGCATGAGTCCTCCCGTTCGCAACGGTCTCGCGTTGATGACTGGACGCGCGACAAACGGCTGTCCCCACAAGCGGGGACATTCTCAGCAAGCAGCGGCGAAGGACCCGCCGCGGACAATGGAACGTGGACGGGGCGTCAATGCACATAGCGATTGTTGACGATCAGGCCATGTTCGCTCAGGGGCTGCATTCATGGCTGATTGTCCACGCTCCCGACGTCACCGTCGAGTACGCGGGGCCCGACCCCCTTGCCGCGGTGGCCCTAGGGAAGCACCTCGATGTGGTCCTCCTGAAGGTCAATCCAGCACCTGAGGTACCCAGCGCTGCCGAGAGCGTCGAACGTTTCGCGCGCGCGCAGGTCCCAGTCCTGCTCGTCAGTGGCATGGCCCGCGGCGCGCAACTACGCAAGGCCGTCCTCGCCGGGGCCGCTGGGTACGTCGCTCGATCGGTGGAGCCTGCGGAACTGTTGGCTCGTCTGCGACAGGTCGCGCATGGGGATCTGGTCATCACCCGAGAGATGGCCGAAGCGATGATCAGCCCCGCTCCACCTGACCTGAGTGGCCAAGAGTTGCGAGCCCTGCGGTTGTACGCCCAAGGCATGCCGCTGAAAACCGTTGCCCGCACCATGGCCGTCTCACAGCACACCGCCAAGGAGTACCTCGATCGCGTCAGGGCGAAGTACGCCAGTCACGGTCGCGTAGCCCGGACCAAGGCGCAACTCCACGCCGCCGCGCAGGAGGACGGGCTGCTCGAGTAGCGCGAAAGAGGCTGTCGTTCCGATTCGGCCTTATCAGTCGTTCGCTGCCGTGCTTCGTCCGCTCGTACTGCCCCGACGAGCAAGCTTCCTAGCATTCCAACTCCGAGCCGTCGGGCAGGAACCCCTTGGTCAAGTGAACCGAGGCAACCCTGTTATCTCGGACAGTGAAGTACATGTGCGTCCCGGGTACGTGCAGGATGGGGTCCGAGTTGTAGAGGTTCCGGCCAACCTGCTTGACGGCGTACTTGGATTTCAGTTGCTGAAGAGTGTCTCCAGGACGTACAGCCTTGCTAGTCGCGAACCTCCGACTTGTGGTGGAAACCGCCATGACCTTGCCGTGCCAGATCCGCACCTGCAATTGCTTGGCGTAACGGGCCGTTCGCCAGCCGGAGTTGCAGGGCGATGGGTCGCGCTCGACCCAGCCGCGGGCAGCCGCCCGGTCGGCCGGCATCCCCACCCTGAGAGTTCCGAGGCCGCTTCCCGAAAAGTCCGGACGTGCAAGCGCCGGGCTGGCGAAGAGTACTGAGGTCACTGCGATCCAAGCGGTCACACCGATACGGTCGGCGATTCTGTTCAAGTCAGTCCTTCGGTCGAGGGGGCGCTCTGTACTGTCGGCAGATGCGGCTACTCACACAGTCGCGCGTACGCCGCCGCCCATTCCCGCGGCGACGTCCAGGCCCACTCTGGGATACCGCACTCAAAACCACAGTGGACATGCGCGAACCTGCGGGCTTGGGCTTTCGACACCACCCGCCATCCGACGAAGTGCGTGCGCGCGCCGTGACCGGAGACTGACTTGGTCTCGGTGATCTTCGAGCAGTCGCTTCCCACCTGACCGATCACCGTGTTGCCCTCTCGACGCATCCATCCGATCGAGCCGACGCCACCCGATTGGGCCCTCGACATCTTGAAGCGGATTCGATTACCGTCGGCCTGCATCGCGACCACGCCGCACTCCGCGTACTGACACGTGTCACTGCTCACCATGTAGATGGTGTGGCTGCGGGCCGACGCAGGCATCGACAGCGTCAGGCCGACAAGGCTCGCGATGGCACTTGCCAGTGCTATCCGGCGAGGGCCGCGCCCGCGAACGAGTTTGGACATGCAGATCTCCTGACTCCTAGGGGTGTTGGACACAACCACGTCGGGGCGCGTCGGCAGTCCCTACGGGATAGCCCGCGTACCACCGCCAGTGAGCGCCTACAAAATGCGCCTGAAACGATGTGTCAGCCGACCCTTCCCGCGTGATAACGGCCCACCGTCCGCGGCAGGCGGCCAGCGGGGGGACTAAGTAGTTGGAGGTCGTGACAACAGCAATGCCATCTGGCTGCGGATTCTGGACGGGGGGTCTCATCATCCGGGTCATCTGCCTCGCCCCCTGACAACAGCCAGTCCTGCTGGTGACGCTAATGAGCGCCCGAGGAGCATTCACTGCTCCACTGCCCCCACTTCAGGGGACACCTGGGGCTGGCGGCCGCGGAGTTGATCGTACGAGCGGTCAGGCATTCCCTCTGATCTCGCGCGTTTCGGAAGAGTGCGACTCCGCGCCGGCCCGCAGCAAGGTCAGTGCGGTCCCGATGTCCCTGCATCCGGGGACAAGTTCACGTGTCGGAGACCAGTAACGCAAGACGAGCATTGGCAGCGATAGGTAGTCGCGGCGGACGTGAAGCGAGAGGGAGTGACCCCATGGGAAAAGTGGGCGACGCTGTGAGTTCGGGAACCATCACGATCTACAACATCCTCGTGTCCATCTTCTGGCTGGTCGTCGGAGTCGTGTGCGTGGTCTACGCCTTCTCCGGTGGCGACCTCTGGGCAGGGCTGGTCGGCGCTGGCGCAGTGCTGTATGGCCTCTGGCCTGTGATCAGGTTCGTGTTTGACCTCTGAGGCGGGACGCTGCGTGAGCGGCCAACCAACCCCTCAGTGATTCGGGAACAACTGCCAGCGATACCCCTGCCGCCAATCGATCCCGCACTCCACGGCAACCGGCCGGGCCGCGATGAGCAGGTCATCACGGGTGGCATAGGGCAAGGCCATCACCCGTTGCAGGTACACCGCGGCTTGCGTCGACTTCAGAGCTCCAGGGTGGCGGCTGGCGACCGATCGCAAGCGGGCTGCAGTCATCCGGATCCCGGCCTCAGCGCCCGCCCCTCGTCCCAGCAGGGCGCCGGCAAAGGCGCGGTACGACGTGCACACCTCGTCGCTACTGGTCGGTGCTCGCAATTGGTGCAACCGTGCCGCCCAGAGTCCACCCACCCACGCCAGCATGGTCGCGGCCAGGACGAGACAGAGTGCGTCACGGACCTTCGTCAAGCAGCCCGTCCTCCCTGGCCACCTTGCCGAGTTCCATCTTCGTGCGGGCTGGGCGCCCGGACGCCTCGTACTTGGCCCGCACCCGGTCGAGGTACTCCTTGGCGGTGTTCGCCGAAACGCCCATCCGGCGGGCGACCGACTTGAGCGGAAATCCCTGGCTGTACAGCTGCAGCGCGCGCAGTTCCTGAGCACTGAGGTCCGGCGGCGCGGGTGCGCACATCAAGGCTGCGAGTTCCCGGCTGAGGACGAACTCACCACTCGCGGCCTGGCGAATCGCGACCACCAACTCCTCTGGCGGGCGAGACTTCGCCACGTAGCCGCGCGCTCCGGAGAGCAGGGCATCTCGCACTTTCGCACCGGTCTCCAGTGCACTGACGAGAACCACTGCAATGCCATGGTCGACGAAGCGGTCGACAAGCTCGGCCGCCGACGGCAGTTCGGCACCGAGGTCGATGTCCAGCAGGACCAAGTCCAGGTCCGCAGCCAGGGCAGCGTCGGGATCACAGCCGGCGTACACGCACTGCACGTCCTGCGCATTGTCGTTCAACCACACCTGCAGACCCTGCGCAAGCAGCTGGTGGTCGTCGATCACCGCCACCCGGATCGGCATCAGCCGTCGATGCCCGGCGTGTTCGACGGACATTCCGGCACCCCCTTGACCAGACCGTCGAGATCGTCGCGGGTCAGATAGATGTCGGCAAACCAGTAGTACTGGTCGCCGGCCTTGGCATACACCCAGTTCTTGGAGTCGATCGCGAGGTCGTTGCGAATGGCTGCCGGGGAGGGCGCCTGGCACAGCACCGTGACTTTGTCACCGTGCCGCACGATGGCGATCTTGGAACGCTGCTCGTACCCCCGTGTGGGCCACGCGTTCATATCGCAGACCACTGTGAGGTCGCAGCCCGTCGGGTCGTCCGGAACCCACCACCCTGAGGTGTCCACCGTCCATTGCTTGCCCGAACCGACAGCCTTTTCAAAGGATTTGCCCGGCGCAGTCGGGGAAGCTGCCGCGGACGATTCGACCGCGGCCGTCGGCGAAGCCTCGCCGGTGGCGTCCGTTTGCTCGGAACAGGCCGCCAGCCCCAGCGTTGCCAGGAGAACCCCGGCGACTCGTAGGTGTTTCATGTCATCTCCCTTTCCGACCGGGGCTGGGCTTGGTCCAACTGCCATTGCAGATGCAGCCAGCGCTCCGACTCGTCCGTCCAACTCCCCGGTACCGCACGGCCGGCATCCTGGGTGTGCGCCAGCAACGACGCCTCGCCACCCAGCTCGGCCAGGGTGATACCGACCGCCCCCGTCTCGGGAAGCCACGCCTCGAGCAGGTCAGCGTCTTCGGCCGAGCCTGGCCCGACATCCGCCGGGTCCCCGTCCAAAGTGAGCACGACGGTCTCACTCGAGGCGAGGCGCCGCAGCGCATCCGGAAGCGGCCCGGCGACACCCAACAGCAACACCTGGCTGCGCAGACCAGCCGCGCACCTGCGGGCTTGGTCTCGCAATTGCGCACTGTCCGGCTCACCCGCGGCGATGGCCCCCATCAATCCCAGTGCCGTCTCGGTCTGTGGCACCGACCAGGTCAAGCTGGCAGCCGTCGCACGCTGCCGACTGGCATGGATCAGGTCCAAGTGCTGCAAGTAGGCCCCCTTGGAGACCCGGACACGCTGGCGTTCCAGCGCCCGGCTGAACTGGAACCCACTGGCCGCCAGGCACAGCGCCACGAGGCATGTGAACAGGTAGTCGGTGCCACACTCGGGCACCAACGCGGCGGTGACGTACACGGCCGCGCTCGAGGCGGCCAGCACTGCCAAGGCGACCGCCAACGGGAAACTGGCCCGCCAGAACGCGACAGCTACGCAGATGAGGATCAGCAGTCGCGGATCCAGCGGCGACGCCACTTGGAAAGACGCGCAATACGGATCCGAAATCGGTAAGGCCAGGGACACGCACAAGGCACCAGTCAGAATCACGACCCACAGGGACCAGCGGCGGGCGCCTGGGAGCACGACAGCGACGAGAGCCATCGCACACACGATCGCGGCCAGCAGCAGCGCTGCCACCCGCACCGGACGGTCAACCAAGCCGCTGTCCAGGCCTGTGAGCCACAGCCACACCACCAGGGAGATCACGATCAGAGCAGTGAGCAGCATCAGCAGGCCGCGCCGTACATCAGCCAGAACCTGGAAGGCCCGCGCTTGACCCTGATCCCACACGAGACTCACGCGCGTCCCGACGCCAGGGATCGAACTGATCTGGGCGACGCCGCCGACCTGAGTCATCACGGCTTCCACCGAGTATCTGGTTCCGATGCCGCGACGAGCGTGGGCGAACCCCCGCCCGCCGTCACTGATATCGATCCAGGCAAGATCCTCACCGATCCGGCCCGACACCTCGACCAGGTCCGATTCGGCATGCTTGGCGACATTACGCAGGGCCTCTGCGCCGGCGCTGACAAACGCCTCGGCCACGGCCAGCGGCGGCTGGCCGTCGACGACCGTCTCCACCTCGACGGTCAAGCCGTTGTTGCGCGCTGCCTGCCGAAGCCGGTCGAGCAGTGGCCCACCGGAGGTGTACCGGCTCAGTCTGGACAGGTCGTCCTCGCAGCGCTGCTGCAGCACCGCCCACGACGCCGGCGGCACTCCGCGCGCAACCGACTCCAGGGTGTTCAGGGCCGTGTCGTGCCAGATCCGGCGGATCTCCTCCGTGCGCAGCGGCTCCTGCTCGGCGCTGGCCGTCGCAGCCAGCCGGTCGAGCGCCTCCTGCTCGGAGCGGTCGATCCGGGTTGCCGCCACACGCAGCACCTCCGAAAGAGCAATCGCCAATAGGGCCAAGGCCGCCAGGGGCAGCAGGCGATAGCCAACCAGCAGAGGACTCGTTTGGATGGCCTGCCCTGTGCCGAACGCGGGAACCGCCAGGGCCAGCAGAATCAACGCGTTACTCAGCAGTGCCGTCGCGACCGGAACCACGACGCCACATGCGATCAGTGACCCGCACGCCGCTGCCGCCGCAGCCGGCCACCACCCTTCCAGCCCCGCCATGTTCTGCACTCCCGCCAGGAACCAAGCAGCGCCCACAGCAGCAGCGACGACGGTCACGGGAGCATGGCCCGCGAGCGCACCCGCTACACACAGGCCAGCTGCTGCGATCAGCAGCGCCGCGGCCCAGATGCCTGTGCGCTGCGAGCCTTCTGGTGGAACCGCCAGGAACCAGAGCGCGCTGACCACGAAGACCGACGTGAGCGTAGTGACGGCCAGGGACTGCAGTGACGCGCGGCACGCGTCGCGGGCGTCGATGGCTCAGTCCCGGGTCATGAACAGCGCGCGGGCCAGGTTCGGCCGGGTCCCGATCGGGGTGCCGGAGCCGGTGTAAGCCTGCAACTGCGTTCCAGTGCTCGCCAAGTAGACCTGTCCGGACCAGCGCCGCAAGTCAGGACCCCACAGGGGCTGGATCACGTACGGCTGCCCCGTCCGGGAGTCCAGCACGGCACCATCGTCAGCGCCAGCAGCACCCCAGAAAAGCCCTTCCCCACCGAGTCCGATGATGAGTCCGGTCCCTTGCATCTGCGCCGCACTGCGTGACCACAGGGCCTCGCCGCTGACCATGTCATGCACCGTCAGGGAGCCATCGGAGTGCAGACAGGCCACCGACTGGCCTTCTGCGTCCACGATGGGATCCCCCTCGCACACGTCATGCCAGCGCTGCTGGCCACTGCGGTCGTAGGTCGCAAGGTCGACCTCAGTGGTGTCATCGTGAGCACCCATCAGCAGCACGTCGTTGCCGGACAGGGCATACCCCGTAGCCCGGTCACCGGCGCGGCGGTCATACCACGCGAACGTTGTGATGATGCTGCCATCTGCGGGATCCAGAAACGCGACATGATCACTGGCGCCGGCGCGATCCTTGTCCTCGCGGTAGGTAGCGACCACGACTTCGCCCGGATCCACAGAGCGCCACTGGTACTCCCCCGGTGTGCTCCAGTGCTCTTGGCCAGTGCTCTGATCCAGCGCTACCAAGCCCGTCTCCCGCCGGTTCCCGGCATCCGGCGCACTGGGCCGGACAAGGACGTCGCTGCTCGTGTAGCCCGACACGAGCGCGAACGGTCGCGGACCCTGCGCCGGTACTGTCTGCGACCAACGCTTGGTGCCAGTGCGCGTATCCCACGCCCAGGCTTGTACCCCGCCGAGGCTGCGGATGCCGGTCGTGACTGTTCCCGTGGGGTCGGTCCTGGGGAATCCGATGGCGTCGCTGTAGGCGAGCGTGCTCAGCGTCTTGCCACTCTCCAAGGTTCCGGCAGTCTGTTTCATCAGCGTCTGGCTGTCGGGTGCCAGGCCCGCGACGGTGTAGATGTCGCCATAAGTCCGGATCGCCCGTAAGGGACCGATCCCGCCGGGAATGCGCTTGGTCCACTGCAATTGGCCGCGGTTGGTCTGGGCACCGCTGGGAACCAGCGATTCACTGGGTGAGGCGCCGCCGGGGGTTCCAGAAGGTGCCGGTGGCGTCGAGGCCACGCATCCCGAAAGCAGAACTCCGGCCAAACCGGCGACAACTAGGCGTGGTAGACGCTCCCCCATAGCGATCAGCATAGGAGACGCATCTTTCCGGCCACCCTCCGGCTGCCCCGTTAGTGATCTACGTCGCTGCCTCCCCCAGTGGAAGTGTCGCGACTTGTAGATCTTGCCGGCAAACGGGCCGTGTCCCCGTTACGGGGGACAGGAAGCGGCAGTGTCACCAGGAACGGGGACATCTGGCGGACCGCTCACGGACGGATCGATACGTCAAGGTCAACTCATGGACCGCGAGAGTCGCGATGCTCTTCACCGCCGCCGACGGCAGACGGGGCAGCCAACGCGACTCGCTGAGGATTTCACGAAGGGGGCTCTGACATGAAGATTGCTCTGATGGCAGCTGCGGTGTTGCTGGCCGCCCCTCTGACCGGTTGTGGTGCTGTGTCGACCACATGCAGCGACTTCAACAAGGCGGACAGCTCCAAGCAGCAGGAACTCGCCGATGGGTGGCTTGAGAACAACCAGGACGAGCTGCAGGGAAACAGACTGTTCTCCCTGAAATCGTCGGATGAGCAACAGCAGTACGTCATCGACGCCATGACCGAGTACTGCTCCGAGAACCCCGACAAGGATCTCAGCGAGCTCGGGCCTGGGTATGCGTTCGGAACGTGAGAGATCGGGAGGAAGAAATGTCGCAATGGGAATCTGAAACGGGTCCGGAAAGCCCCTGGCGATTCAGCTGGGTTGGTCTTCTGTGGGTGGTGATCGCACTGGCGGCATTCGTCACTGCCACGCCGATGGGCATCCTGATCGGGCTGGGTGCGCTCGCCTACTCGATCTACCTCTTCCGGGGTGGCCGTCACCAAATCATCATCTGGTGACGGGTCCTCGTCCTTCCGCAACCGGAGCGTGATGCACTCTGCTCTGCAACCCCACCGCCACCAGCGGGAACACCAGCACGCTCAACGCACCGGCCCCCACCAGCGCAGCGGCGTTCTCCGGCAGCATCAGTCCGCTCTCCAGCCCCACTTCGGACAGGGCCACCAGCAGCGGCAGCGCCGTGGCTGTCAGGAACACCATTTGCCAGCGTTCCAGCGAGTTCAGGTGACCGCGGTAGACGACCAGCGCCGGCAACCCGCGGACCGCGAAGAGCAATCCGAAGAACACCACGAGCCGTAGCGGGTTGGCCACGATGGAATCCACGTCCAGCTTCATGCCCGACGTCACGAAGAAGATCGGGATGAAGACGCCATACCCCACGGCCTCCAGCTTGCGCTCAAGGTTGTCAATCTGGGTGGGGGCCCAGCGGCGCAGCACGACGCCGGCGAGGAACGCTCCGAGCACCACGTCCAGTCCGAAGTCGTTGGCGACCAGCACGAGCCCGGCCAGGATCACCAACGTCCAGCGCAAGGAGGTCTGCCCGGTGGACTCCTCGGGCAACTGCAGCCTGTCCCCCCAACCGCGCTGCTTCACCACCCGGATCAACCACAGCACCAGGGCAGTTGCCGCGGCCATGCCGACAAGTGCCACGACCCCAGACAGTGGTCCGGAACCCGTGAGCAGCAAGGCCATGGCCACGATCGGCAGGAATTCCCCCACGGCCCCGGCGGCGAAGATGAACGGACCGATCCGGCTCTCCAGGATTCCGGCGTCCCGCATGATGGGCAGCAGCGTGCCGAGGGCTGTGGTCGTCAGCGCGACCGCAATGGCCAGGAAGTCCTGCACGAATCCGACCTCGTAGAGCAGCGCCGTTACTGCCACCGAGATCACAGCACTGATCAGCCAGGCCCGGATCCCGAGCTTGCCTGGATCCTGCCGCATCAACCCGAGGTCGAGTTCGTAACCGGCCAGCAGGAAGAGGAAGGAAAGTCCCAGCGTGGACAAGAGGTCGACGTCGGACTCCACCGCCTTGCCGAGGCCCTGCGGCCCGATGACGATGCCTCCCATGATCATGAACACGACAGCGGGAATCTGCAGTCGGGGCAGAATCTTGGCCACGATAGGCGACGCCGCGGCCACCAGTAGCACGAAGAACAACGACTGCAGTTCAGAACTCATGCCAGTTACTGTGCCGCATTCGCCCGGGCCACGCCCATGACCCGCGGCGGGGGCCCCGAGGAGTCCAACAGCGACCCAACCAGGCAGATGCGACAAGTCCTACAGGTCGCAGTTGACGGAATCGCTCGCAGTTGGGGAAAGGGCCTGGGGCCGCTAGACCGGCTCCGGCGTCGGCCGCCCGAACCTGCGGTCCAAGGTCCGCAGCACCGGTGAGGCGGTGACCCCGTGGATCACCACCGACGCCAACACGGCGCACGCCGTCGTCGCCCAGACGAAGTCCGCGTCCGGGAACGCGGCGTGCCCCAGAGCGAACGCCACGTAGTAGAACGTCCCGATGCCCCGCACCCCGAAGAAGGCGATCGTCCGTTGCTCCACCGGTGCGATCGGCGAACCGCGCAGCGACAGCCAGGCCGTCACTGGTCGCAGCACAAGCACCGTTCCGATCGCCCAGGCGGCGCCAGCGGGGGTGAGGGCCGCCAGCAACCCAGACCCCACCGCGTAACCCAGACCCAGCAGCAGCGCCAAAGTCAGCAGCCGCTCGATCTGTCCGATGAACTCGTGCAGGACTCGGTGGTACTCGTGCCCGCGTTCACAGGCCCGGATCGTGACGGCGGCGACGAAGACCGCAAGGAATCCGTAGCCACCGCACAATTCCGCGACGCCATACGCCACAAACACCGCGGACAGCGCCATCACCGACTCTGCAGAATCCGCAAACCGCAAGGCCGCCGTCGGCGCTCGGAACGCGAGCCGGCCCAAAACCTGTCCGATCGCCCAACCCACCCCGACCCCCAGCACCACCTTGCCGAGCAACTCCCTACGCGACCCAGCCCGGTCCCAGAGCGCCGGCGGTTAACAGGATGGCGGCATAGACGAACGGGAAGGCGAGACCGTCATTCAAGCCGGCTTCGGAGGTCAGGGAGAACCTGACATCGTCCTCGCTCTCGGGATCGTCAGTGGGCTCCCCTACCTGCACATCCGAGGCGAGCACCGGGTCGGTCGGGGCCAGCGAGGCGGCCAGCAGCACGGCCACGGCGACTCCGACTCCCAGCAAGCCCCATGCCGCTATCGCACCAAGTCCGATGAACAGCGGCATCCCGATCCCCAGCAGCCGCCACGTGCTGGCCCAGCCGCGCCAGGACAGCGGCCGGTCCAAGGCCAGACCGACACCCATCAGCGCCACGATCACGCATACCTCGGTGAGGTGTTCCACGAGCACCGGATCGTCCGATGGCAACAGTCGCGGCGTGCCGGGGATCAGCGCGGACGCGATTCCCACGCCCACAAAGATGATCGCCGGCGACAGCGGCAACCGGCTCAGGACCCGCGGCAGCACCGCGGCACATAACAGCGCGATTCCCGCCAGGGCATACCCGACGGGGACCGCCCCGGAGGTCACTACTCGGTGACGCGACCGCTCAAAGCGTCGCGCAGCCGGTCCACCATGCCGACGCCAGGTCCCACGACCTTGTGGAACAGCTCGCTGTGCGGAGCCTCTGGGTGCGGGCGAGTCGGGGCAACCTTCTCGGCCATCTCGACCTTGCCGCGCAAGTCGACGAGCGTGTCCGCAGGGACGGCCTCCCGCAGCCTGGGAAACTGCTCGTCCTCTTCATCGTGCACATGGTCGTTGAGCACCTCCTGAATCTTGCTCACGCATTGCGCGAAGCCGTCCTCCTCCGGAGCCAGACCCTCAAGCTGCTTGAGCAACTCCTCGAGTTCCTGGTGCTCCTGCTTGTCGTGCTCGACGTCCTGCTTGCCGTTCGGGAGGTACTGCTCCATGACCGGGTAGACGTACATCTCCTCGGCGACCGAGTGCTTAACGAGCATCGCGATCACACGGTCGGCTGTGTCCCGACTGTCCGGGTTCTGCTCCGGCTGGCTGATCTGGTCGAGCAGCGCCTCCACTTCGCGGTGCTCCTGCATGAGTAGGTCGAGCACGTCCTGGCTCTGAGGGTCGGTGTGGGGAATGGCGGTCACGCGTCCTCCTGAATGGTTTGGATGCCTGAGGTTTTCCCTGCGGTAGGCGGCACATACCGGCGGCATGATCGGGTCGCGGGCGGGTAGACAACGCCGATTCCGCTCAAGGAGGCGAGAAATGTCCTACCAACCCGATCCGCAACGTCCCTACGTCGCGAACCAGCCCCCGCCGCAAGTCATCCGCGATCCCGAACCTGTCTACGAGGAACGGGTCCGGCCGGCCAAGACCTCAGCGGCCGCTGCGTTCGCGTTGGTGTTCGGAGTATCCGCGCTGCTCAGCGTGCTCACCGTGATCGTCGGACCGCTGGGCATCGTCCTGGCGATCATCGGGATCATTCTCGGCATCGTCGGCATCCGCAACGCCCGCCGAGTCGGCGTCACGGGCAAGGGCGTCGCTACCGGCGGTCTCGTGCTCTCCGTCATCGCGCTGCTCATCGCCGGCCTACTGGCCGCGGGAGTGACGTTCTTCCTCAACGACGACCAGGCCGTCAACCGGCTCGAGCAGAAGGTCCAGCAACTGCGCGACCAACTGCCCGACAACATCAACGTCCCGCAACCGTAACCGGCGATGCCCCGGCTGCGACGCGTCGATCCCGCCAGCCCCGGCTGGACCCGGCGGCGTCACGGCCGGGGTTTCGCGTATCTGGATGCCGACGGTGGTCGGCTGGCCCCCGACGATGTCGCCCGCTGCAAGGAACTCGTCATCCCACCGGCGTGGACCGAAGTGTGGATCTGCCCACATCCCAACGGTCACATCCAGGTGGTGGGTACCGACGACGCCGGGCGCCGCCAATACCTCTACCACCCGGCCTGGCGGGAGAAGCGCGATGCGGAGAAGTTCGACCGGGTGCTGGACTTCGGCCGCAGTCTGCCGGCGGCGCGCAAGCTGGTGGCACAGCACCTGGAACTCGACGGCATGCCCCGGGAACGGGCGCTGGCTGCGGCCTTCCGCATCCTCGACCGGGGCGGCATCCGGATCGGCTCCGAGAGCTACACGGACAGCTTCGGGCTGGCCACGCTGCGCCGGGATCACGCCAGCACGACCGGCGGTCAGGTGCGGCTGTGCTTCACCGGAAAGTCGGGCAAGGATCACGAGGTCGCCATCGAGGACGAAGCGCTGCTCGCGTGCGTCCGCACGTTGCTGCGGCGGCGCGGGGGTGGTGAGGAGTTGCTGGCCTACCGGACCGAGGACGGCTGGCAGGACGTGACGAGTGCGGACATCAACGCCTACCTGAGCGAGGTGGGTGTGCAGGGCACGGCCAAGGACTTCCGCACATGGCAGGCGGGCTTGCGTGCCCTGGCGACGTTGAGCGAGGGGGCCGATGTGAAGGCAGCGATCGCGGACGCTGCCGAACACCTCGGCAACACCCCCGCTATCGCACGCAGTTCCTATGTGGACCCACGGCTGCTGGAACTCGAGGTACTGCCACGCGCGAAGGGGGAGGACCTGGAAGCGTGGGAACCGGCGCTGCTGAAGGCGCTGGGCTGAAGGCGGGGACCTTTGTGGTTGAGCACTGGCTCGGGCCAACCACAAAGGCACGGGACATGCCGCCGCCAATCTTCAGCAACCGGCCTGTCGTGGACATTTGTGGTTGACGGCACCGGCCGCTCAACCAGTTCTGCACAGTGCAAAGCCCCCGGTGGCGGCCGGGGGCTTCACACGAACTACTGCTGCACTGACTCCTTGACCTGCGCAGCGCCGGCCTTGGCCTCTTCGGCCACTTCCTGCAGAGCCTGCTTGCCCTTCTCCTGGGCGTGGCTGACCACGTCCTGCACGGGGGCCGCCAATTCCGGCCCAACCTTCTCGACAGCTTCCCGCTCGCGCTGGCTAGCGGGAATCAGTGAGCCGACCAGCCAACCGATCGCGAAGGCGCCCAGACCCACCGCCAGCGGGTTGCCCTGCGTAGTGCGACGGGCTCGGTCGGGAAGCTGGCCCGCCGACCCGGCGGACGCGACCGACTCCTTGGCCGAATCGGCCTTGCCCATGATGGTGTCCTTGACGTTGCTCATGGACTCCTTAACCTTGTCCGCGCTGCGGTTGGCAGCGCCCTTGATGCTGACCTTCTCCTGCAGGGCATCGACGTTCTCGCGCAGATCCTGGCGCGTGCGGTCGATGTCCTCCTGGATCTCCTCCGGGCTGTTACTGCTCATGACTGTCCTTTCAACGTGTCAGCGACGTCCCGCAGACTGTCCACGGTCCGCTCGGGTTTCGGATTCACTTCGCTCAACTTCTTGCGTCCCATCGAGAACAGGACACCTGCGACGATCAACCAGACCACAGCGACGATGAAGTAACACCACGCCAGGTCGATGTCCAACCACCGCTGCAACCCTTCGGCGACAGCAAAGGAGATGAGGATCATGGCAACCGCGGCGAATGCTCCCGCGCCGGCCATCATCCCGACCCCCTTACCGGCCGTGGTCGCTTCCTGCTTGATCTCCGCGCGGGCCAGCGCCACCTCCTGCCGGAACAGTGTGCTGGTGTCCTCGGTGAGGTTGGAGATCAACTGGGACAGCGGCAGCTCCGCACTCGGCGTCTCCCGCACATCCACGCGCTCCTGCTCGGTCATGTCATCTCTCCTTCCCGGCGGTCTTCGGCAGCGTCCGGATCCCCAGACGGCTGGTCGTTCTGCGGATACGCCGACTCCTCGTCGTGCGCTCGCTGGCTCAGCGGGCCGTCATCCTCACGCAACGGGCCGCCTTCTTCCGGTTGGGTGCTCACTGCGAGTTCCCCTCCGCGCGGCCAACCGTGGTGTCCACGCCGGGCAGCACGTCACCGACCTCGACGTTGCCGCCCTCGAAACCACTCTGCAGCGGACCTGACGGACCAGCCAGAATTGCCTCGTCCGTCGGCTCGCCCGTCAGATGCGGTTGCGTGCTCGTGCCGGCCACGGGCTGGGTGGGCTTGCGAATGTCAATCGTCGGACTTGCGTTGTCGCGCGCCGATGAGACCGCGCTGCGGGTGACCCGCCCCACCAGGAAGCCCAACGCAGCAGCCCCGAGCACGAAAGCGACGGGGCGCTGCCGCGCGAAGTCCTCAATCTCGCCGAGGACATCGCGAGCGTCATGGTTTTCGATCCAGGACGACACCTGCCGCGTTGTGTCTGCGGCCTGACCGGCGATACCGGCAACAGTTCCTGTGCTGCCCTGCGCCGCCTGCTCGAGTTCGTCCCCGATCTCCCGGATGCTGGACGCGAGTTTCGCCTTCTGGTCGCCGATTTGGTTCTTCACCTCGTCGGCGACGTCGGACGCTACCTGCTTGGTCTGCTCGCCAGCGGTCTCTGCAACGGAGCGCGCCTGCGTAACAGCTTCTTCCTTAGCGGTCTGAATCTTGGACTGTTCGTCCGTGGTTGTGGAATCCACGTCGAGTCTCCTTTCGCTTGTCGTTGGGGCGGTTTACCCCCCGGCAGTTGCCACATACGCATGGGTGGCATCGCTCACATCCGCGAATGGACAACGCACGCGCGGGTACGCGCGCAGCAACCAAACATGCAAGGAGTTGAACCAGAAATGGATTCCACAACGTCCCTCGGACGCGAAGCCCTCGACCGCGTGACCGGGGCCGCACAGCGGCTGGCCGGCAGCGTCACGGGGCGCGACGACCTCACCCGGGAAGGCGAGTTGCACAAGCAACGGGCCGACGTCGCCGCAGATGCGCGGATCGAGCAGGAGCGCGCCGCCGCGAGCCAAGAACTGGCCGAGGCGGAACAGGCAGAACGCGAGGCTGCCTCTGAGCGGGCCGAACTGATCGCCGAGAAGCAGCGGCAGGAGGAAATGGCCCGCGCTGAGCGAGACGGAGCGGCGCAGGAGGCTGCCGTCTCCGCTGCGACCCGGCGCGCCCAGGACGCGGCCCAGGCCGACGCCCGCCGTACCATGCAGCAGGCCGAGGCGAAAGTGCAGGCAGCGCAACGGCGCAAGGAAGCGGCACAGCGCCACAGTGCCGAGCTTGGCTTGCAGGCCCGGCTGGCGGCCGACAGGGCGGAGTCCTTCGAGCAAGAGCCGAGCACGCTGGTCGGCAAGTCGTTCGCCCGCGGTCTGGCCACGACGCGGCTACCGCTGACCGCACTCGAGCGCCTCACAGGTCACCGGGATGGGCAGTGGGCACCGTCGGTGCTCTTCGGCCGGTTCGAAGCCGCGGTGCTGCAGACCGCTGGCGGGGTCCTGCGCAACGAGGACCTGGCAGCGGCAGGGCCGGTCCCGGCAGGCGGCCGCCCACTCTCTGGAGGAGGCAGCCACAACAGGTGCCCAAGCCGAGCAGGTGCAAGCCGAGGCGCAGGTCCAGGAGAAGCGGGAGGTCCGAGCGGCGCGACAAGCCCAGCAGCAGGCCGAGCGCGACGCGGCCGAGCAGACCCAGCAGGCTCAGCAGCGGGCGCAGGCCCGCGAGAAGGAGATCGAGAAGACGACGCAGGCGCGTAAGCGCACTGTGGCCAAGCGGGCTGCATCTGCTCAGCAGGGTCGAGCGCAACCGGCGCCGCACCGATGCCCTGAACGAGGCGCAGGACTCCGAGCAGGCCGCGAGCAAGAAGGCTACCGCGGCCCGCAAGGAGCAGAAGGTCGCGGAGCTGGACAAGGAGATCGCCAACTCTCGGCGTACTCGTAAGAGCAGCAGTTGACCGAAGGGGGCCCGGCCATCCCCCTTTCGGAACTGCGGTTTCGGTGTCTAACCCGACGTTAGATGGCACGTGAGACACCGAAACCCGCGAGCGAGCTGTTGCCGGAGCACAAAAAGGGGCCGGGAGGAAGCCGCCACTTCCTCCCGGCCGGCGGACGGCAGGGGATCCGTCCGAGGTCCGCGGGAACGTGCGCCACCCCCGCGGAGTCTGTGTGATCAGCCAGGCATGGTCTGCCCGCCGACCGGTGCCAGCACCTCGCCGCTGTAGTACGACGAGAGCCGGTTGCTGGCGAAGAACACGTAGGACGGGGCGATCTCGTCCGGCTGGGCCGCGCGTCCCATCGGGGTGTCCGTGCCGAAACCCTTGACCTGTTCCTCGTCCATGGTGGCCGGGATCAGGGGGGTCCAGACCGGGCCCGGCGCGACAGCGTTGACCCGGATGTTCCGGTCCACCAACGCCTGCGCCAGCGAGTAGGTGAGCGTGATGATCGCCCCCTTGGTCGCCGAATAGTCGAGCAATGTCTTGTGCCCCTGGAGCCCCGTGATGGAGGCGGTGTTGATGACAGCGGACCCTTCCTTCATGTGGGCAAGCGCTGCTTGAGTGACGAAGAACGTGGCCTCGATGTTGGTGGCGAACGTTCGCTGGAACTGCTCGTAGGTGAGGTCCTCGACATTGTCGACAGGACTCTGGAAGGCGGCGTTGTTGACCAGAATGTCAAGGCCACCGAGTTCGGCCACCGTCTTCTCGACCACCTCGGCACGGTGGCGGTGCTCGGACAGATCGCCGGGGATCACCACGGCACGCCGACCGGCCGCCTCGACCAGCTCAGCGGTCTTGCGGGCATCCTCGTCTTCGTCGAGGTAGGCGATCGCGACGTCGGCGCCCTCCTTGGCGAACGCGACGCAGACCGCCCGGCCGATGCCACTGTCGCCGCCGGTCACCAGAGCGACCTGACCCTCGAGCAATCCGCTGCCCCGATAGTCGCGCATCTCATCGCGAGGCTGCTGCGCCATCTGCTCCTCGGACCCCGGGTACGGGATCGTCTGGGCAGGGTGCTCTGCAGTCATGGCGGCCCTGTACCCATCAGCGACCTGTCGTATACCCGCAGGACTCGGTCGCTCAAGATCGGGTACGACCCACCGGTGACAACTCCCCCGATCCCCGACCACTCCGAGGCCTTCTGGGGCCCGGTGCTCGGCAATTCCCATCCGGAGCACCACCTTGCCGACGATCACGAAGTTCTGGTGGTCGGCGCCGGCATCGTCGGGCTCACCACCGCCCTGCTGCTGGCCCGGCGCGGCGTGGACGTGGCCGTCGTGGATGCCAGCAGGCCGGGATCGGGAACCACCAGCAGATCCACGGCGAAAGCCACGCTGCTGCACGGAACACTGAGTGGGACCATTCGCCGCAAGCACGGCACCGACGCGGTCCGGCACTACGTCATGGCCAACCGCAGCGGACAGGATCTGATCCGCGACACCTGTGATGGCGTCGTCGACACCCAGATCCGCGACTCCTGGACCTACGCCACGACCCGAAAGGGTGCCGACGCGGTGCTCCAGGAGCAGGAAGCCCTCGCCGAGGCTGGCCTGCCGGCGGAACTGGCCGAACCGTCCGAACTACCCTTCGCCACCGAAGCCGCAGTCCGGCTGCGTGATCAGCTGCAGATCAACCCGAGTCAGTACCTAGCGGCCCTGCAGGCAGAACTCGTTGCGATGTCAGTTCCCATCGCCTGGCCCTACCGGGTGACCGGAATCGACAGTCACGAAGGCCGGCTGCGGGCGACGAGCACGCAAGGGCTGAGCACGACCGCCCGCTGGATCGTGCTGGCGACCCTGCTGCCCTTCCCGTTGCGCACGCTGATGTTCGCCACCGCCACGCCGCAGCGCTCGTACGCCATGGCCTGCCGGATCGAGTCCCCGTTGCCGCTGGGCATGTATCTGTCGGCGGACTCACCCACTCACTCGCTGCGGACCGGGCTGTCGCCCAGCGGAGAGGAACTGCTGCTGGTCGGCGGCCACGGGCACCCGGTCGGCAAGAAGTTGCCCGCCTCCCAGCATCTGCAAGGGCTGGCCGATTGGACCCACGAGCAGTTCGGCGTGCGGGAGTTCACCCACCGCTGGTCGGCGCAGGACTTCCGCAGCAGCGACTCACTGCCCAGGTCGGGCCCTCACCACTGGGTCCACCGCGGGTACTCATGGCCACGGGCTTCGGTAAGTGGGGCATCACCAACGGTTCGGCCGCCGCCCAGATCCTCGCCGGGTACGTCACTGACGAGCTGCCGGAATGGGGCCGGCTGTACCGGCCGCGGATCACGTCCGGGCTGTCGGGCTGGCGGCAGTTGGTCGTGCAGAACGCCGACGTCGCCGCGCACCTGGCGAAGGGCTGGCTGCTGGAGCCACGGCTGGCGACCGACGGCAACGCCGTACGCAGAGACCTGCCCGTGCCCGAGGCGGAGAGCACGGTGGATGGCGTCCGCCGCGTGTGTAGCGCGGTCTGCACGCACCTCGGTGGAATCGTCCGCTGGAACGATGCCGAGAACAGCTGGGACTGCCCGTTGCACGGATCCCGGTTCGGGCCGGACGGCAGCGTGCTCAGCGGGCCGGCGACGGAACCACTGCGGATGATCGCCAACGGAGTATCGTCGGGGCAACGGCAGTAATGGAAGGGCACGCTCTGGTGGACGACCGACGCGCGAACAGGCTGCTTGCAGCCGGCATCGGCGTTCTTGCTCTCATCGCCATAGTGATGCTGCTCTTCCACCTGCCGCTGTCGCCGACGCTGGGGATCAGCGTGGTCGCGTTCGCGCTGTACCTGCCACCGCGGCACACCCTGATTCTGGCCATCGTCGCCGTGCTGACCGCTATGGCTGTCCTGGCAATACTGCCGATGGCCGACAAACAGATCCGGTTCACCAACTCCGCTCTGGCGGCGGCGCTGGCCGTGTCGGTGAGCTGGGCCATCGACCAACGCCTCAAGCGCATCTCGTCGTTCCAGCGCACCCAGACCAGCCTGTTCGCCAGCGTCCCCGACGGCCTTGCCGTCATCGACTCGGCCGGGATTTTGCTTGAATGCAACGAGGGCCTCACGGTCCTGGCTCCGCAGGCCGAGGTGGGCCAATCGCTGCACGACGGCCTAGGGCATGTTCTCAGCGACGGCACCGAATGCCCTGGAGGCTGCCGGCTGGACGGCGCCGGCGAGTCGGCCTCGCTGCCGGTCCTCGGCGAGGCGATCACTCGCAAAGGCCAGCGGGTCCCGATCGGTTACACGGTGGCCAAGGTCGACGCCGGCACGATCCTGAGCCTGCGGGACGTCAGCGCCATCGAGCAGGCCGCGGAGAACCAGCGAGCGGTGCTGGAGTCGGCGGTTCGGCAGGGCGAGCAGGAATCCCTGCTGCGCACGATGGGGGCGCCCGCCTTCACCGAACTACCGGCGTTCGAGGGTCTGACGTTCGACCTTTACAGCACGCACACAACGTCCGGCTGGGCCGGTGGCGGCGACCTCGTACATGTCACCGGAATGCTGGACGGCCGGGTGCTCGTCAGTGTCGTCGACGCCCTCGAGCAGGGCGTGATCTCGCTGCGCGACGCCTGGAAGGTGCACTACACCAGCCAGTCCTACGTCATGTCCGGCACTTCTCTTGTGGACGTGATTCCGCGCACCGTCGGCGCCTTGGAAACCGAGCAGCCGATGCCGAACGCGTCCTTGATGCTCACGGTCATCGATCCGGTTACCGGGATGTTCGACCTCGTGGGGGGCGGGCACCCACCGGCCCTGTTGGTGCGGGAGAACGGCGCCAGCGAGTGGCTCGACGGGGAAGGTCCGGGGATCGGCTTCGGCGCGGGGGTCTCAGAGACGGTCTATTCCCGGCAACTACTGGCCGGCGACTCCCTGCTGTTCTACACCGACGGGCTCATCGATGGCAGTGGCGACGTCATCGAGGCACTCTCCACGTTGCGGGCCTCCGCGACGGCGCTGCGCAAGCGGACAGCGCAGGGCTACGCGCGCAGCCTTACCGAGGCCGTGATGGGAACTACTCAGAACTCGGGCAGCGCGACCTTGCTGCTGGTGCGGCTGTCGCCGGACTCCGGCAGCCGCCAGACCAGCGCCAGTCTTTGACCCAGCCGCACAGCGCGCAGCTGCGTGCCAGTGCTTCCCCACGGTGACTCGGAGTCCTGCGCGACCCGAGTCGACCAGGAGCCGCCGGTCTGCACGAGCGTTCGCAGCGAGTGGAACATCGCCGAATCGGCCAGCGCCGGCCACAGCTCCAGGAAGCGCCGGCCCAGCCACTCGTGGGACTGTCCGGTGGCCGCGTCCTGCACGACGAAGTCCCGCACGCGGCCGTCACTGCTGATGACCGCCTCCATCAGCATCCAGGGGTCCAAGTGCAGGCGTAGCAGCGTGTTGAGCCACTCCAGTTCAGGATCGGACGCGGCGGCGTTACGCAGCAGAAGCGGACCGGCCCGCTTCACGACTTTCTCGAGTGATTTGCGCCGCACGTCGTCGAACTGCTGAACGCGGTCCCACATCAGGCCCACGACACCCAGGACTTCGCCGCGATCCACGATCGGGATCGTCGCCGAGGCTTCGTTCGGACCTCGCACGCCCCGGCTGGCGGGAAACTCCGCGGCTCGGTCATCGCGATTGCCGAAGAAGTAGGCGCGGTTCTGCATGACCGCGCGGGTCAGCGTGATGTCGGTGCTCGGCGGGACATGCCGCCAGGAGCTGACCAGGTCGCCCGGCAAGCCCTCCTGGCCGATCAGCCGTAGCGAACCGTCGATACCGGCCCGGTAGATCGTCAAGGCGGCGACATCCTGCCCCTGCAGCATGTCGACCATCAACTGCGCTGCCTCGTCACCCTGCTGCGTGCCCCCGGCCAGCGAGTCCATGATCGCGCTCACCACGCCGGCCCGGATGGCGGGCTGCTCGCGCAGGGCCCGCCACGTTCCCGATGCCGCCTTGGACAGGGGAAGTTCCTGCTCCAGCATGTTCTCTGCGATCGCGACGTCGTCGACATCCGGGATCGCCACCCCCACCACAGTCGCCGCGACTTCCACCAGCCGGACGTTGTGCTCCTGGGACATCGTGCGCAGCCGGGCGAACGCCTCGTCCAACGTGATGCTGTGTCGCTCGACCAACACCCCCTTGGCCTGCTCGATGACCGCACGCATCCGGGCCGAGGCCCGTAGATCGCGAAGTTCCTTGCTGAGGGCGGCGACGGTTTCGGCCAGCGGACGCTCGTCGGCAGGCTCGATCGGCGAAGTCACGGCCCCACCTCCGTCCATGCTCGCGCTGTGAGAACGCCGTCCGCCTCCAGCAGCGCAAGGGTGCTGGAGACAACGGCGTCCACCGGGACCTCGGATACCAGAGACACATTATCGGAGCACCGCAACGGGAACGGCTCACCGACCAAGCTGCACCCACATATCGGACAGGCAGTCGTCCACGAGATGTGCGCCCGATGGTTGCGTCTGGCTACGGGCGCGGCGTTGACCATGTTGCCGCACCAGTACACGGCGACTGTGGGAGTGCCGAGCGCGTCGGCGAGATGCCGGGGCCCGCTGTCGTTGCCGACCAGGATGCTCGCCCGGGCGAGCAGGCCGACGAGTTCGCCGAAAACGAGGTCCAGCAGCGGCTGCGCGGCGGCACGCTCGCCCACCTCCGCGACGATGTCGCCCTCGGATCCGACCACCACGACCGGCACTCCCTGATTCTGCAACGCACGCGCCACTCGTGCGAAGTGTGCAGGCGGCCAGCGGCGGCGCGGGTCGGTGGCCCCGGGATGGATGACGGCGAACGGGCCCGTCACGTCTGCGGCGCCTAGCAGCCGGTCCGCGGCCGCCAGCTCCGCCTCCAACACGGCGAATCGGGGCTGTACCCGCACGGCCGGAGCGCCCAGCGCAGCCGCCAGTTCCAGGTACCGAAACACCTCGTGCTGCCAGTACTGGTAGGGGATGGACAGATCCAATGGCGGCGCGTCAGCCGCTTGGAATCCGGCGGTGAATCCGGCGCCGAGGGCCGACACGACCGGATTGCTGTTGCGGCCGCCGCCGTGCATCTGGATGGCGAGGTCGAAGTGCCGGTCCCGAAGCGCCGGAACATCGGGTCGTAACTGCGGCAGCAGCACCACCTCGTCGACCGGACCCGGGCGGCCAGGCAGCGCCGCCGCTGCCCACGGCCCGCCCAGCAGCGTGATGCGGGCCTGCGGCGCAGCCGCCCGCAGCGCGGCCAGTGCCGGTTCGCTGTGCAGATAGGTCCCATGGCGTTGGCCCGCAGTACAGCGATGCTGCGCACAGCGGCGAGGTCCGGCGTCAGGCCGACGATCTCGCCCTCGCGCACGCCTCGATCACCCCCGAGGTGGAGCGGTCCGGCAGCAACGGCACGACGCTGACCCGTCCTCCCAGCGCCGTCGTGGCGCGAGCCTCAGGCAGAGCCAGCACATCGTGGTCGGCACCCTTGACGTACACATCCGGGCGGATGCCGTCGATCAACGACAGGGGCGCGGCACCGTCATAGGCCGTCAGATGGTCGACAAAACCCATGGCCGCGAGCACGGCCGCCCGGTCGGCGACCCCGTTCACCGGCCGGCCCGGGCCTTTGATCGCTCGCACCCCGGCATCGTCGTTGAGCGCCACGACCAGCACGTCGGCCTCGGCCGCGGCGGACTGCAGCAGCGATACGTGGCCGGCATGCAGCACGTCGAAGCAGCCGTTGGTCACCGCGATCCGGCGGCCCGCAGCCCGGTGTTCGTGACAGATCCGGATCAGTTCTTCGGCCGTCAGAAGTGGGCTGCCGGGAACGCTGCGCAAGTCCTGCGGCGAACAGGTAGCCGTGCCTGGTCGCTGCACGACCACCGTCGCCGCGGCCACCGCGAGTTCCAGCGCATCGGTCAGGTCAGCGCCCACCGCCAGCCCCAGGGCCAGCGCGGCGGTCAGCGTGTCGCCGGCACCGGCGCTGTGCGGGGCGTCCACACGCCGGGTCGGGACATGCCGGACGGCGTCGGGCGCCACCAGCAAGGCGCCGTCGCCGTCCAAAGTAGCCACGACGTAGGTGCTGCCAGTCGCCTCGCGCAGCAGATCGGCCCCCGCCCGGACCTGCTCGATCCGCAGCGGTCCGGTAAGTCCGGGGTCCAGACGCAGAATCCCGGCGGTCTCCTCCCAGTTCGGGGTGACGACTTCGGGCCGGACGCGGGCCCACCGCCGCACGTCGTGGGCGTCGACCAGCACCGGCCGGGAAAGGCCGGCGAGGGCATCCTGAACCTGCGGTCCCTCGAGGCTGCCCAAGCCGTAGTCGGCGACCACGACCACGTCGGCCTGTTGGGCGTACTGGCTGATCTTGCCGGCCAGTTCCGCGTCAGCCTCGGGGTCGAGCCCCTTCACGTCACCCTCGTCGAACCGGGCCACCACCTGCGGTCCGACGACAATGCGGCGCTTGGCGATGGTGTGGCGCCCGCAAACGACCACCGATTCCTCCTGCACGCCCCTGCGCCGCAACTGCTCGGCCACAGCCTCCCCGACCGCGTCGTCACCGAGCGCGCTCATCAGGACACACCGGCCCCCCAGTGAGGTCACGTTCACGGCAGTGTTCCCGCCGCCGCCGGGGACCACTTCGCGGTAGCGGATCGACACGTTGGGTACGGGGGCTTCCCGGGCGACCTTCCCGCAGGCGCCCGTCAGCCACTCGTCTGCGACGACGTCCCCCACCACGAGCACCCGCCCCCACGGGAACTGGTCCAGCAGGCGGTCGATCGCCGGCCGGGCGGTCATGCCAGCAACCCCCGCACCGCGGTCTCGACATCGGCCACCGGAACCTCGGCTGCGTGCGGAGTAGCACCGTCGGCCCGCAGGACCCGGCTGGGGACACCGGCTGGCGGGCCCCACTGCCCGACGCTGGCCGGGCCGAAGACGACCACCGAGCGCGTGCCGTAGGCGTGGGCGAGATGGGCGGCGCCGGTGTCACCGCTGACCAGCAACCGGGCCGAGGCGATGACGGCGGCAAATTCGTCGAGCGCAAGCCGGCCGGCCAGTACCCGGTCGGGGTCCAGCCCTGCCAACTGCGCCGTGCGCTGGGCCGTGAGCAGGTCGCCCGGACCGCCGGTGACGACGATGGGGTGTCCGCGCAGGCGCCGGGCGAGTTCGGCGAACGACTCCGCGGGCCAGCGCCGGGCCGGGTCGGTGCCGCCGACGTGTAGCACGATCGCGTCGCTGGCCACGGGCTGCGCTGCGGGCCGCTTGATGCCCACCAGGTCGGGATCGGCCGCGATGCCGATCCACTCCAGCAGCCGGCAGAAGCGTTGCCGTTCCGGTTCGTCGTCGTCGATCGACCAGGCTGGTCCGTACTCCCAGACCACCGGGCAGTGGAACGCGACGAGGTCGCGCGGACCGCCGGCCAGCAGGGCGGCATGACTCTGCGGGCCGCTGCCGTGCAGGTTGATCGCGACCGCATCGGCCAGCGGGCGCTTGGGCTGTAGGCCGTTGACGTCGACCACGCCCGCGACTCCCGGGATCAGCGGAGCCAGGGGGTGCAGCCACGCGGGTGCGGCCAGCGTGACCGGACCCGCCTGCGCTGCCAGGGCGCGCAAAGCCGGGACCGAGGTGAGCAGATCACCCACTCCGGCCGCTCGCAGCGCCACGACGTCTACGGCCATGAAGTCTCGCCGCCGGGAGTGATCATGAGCTCCGGAACCATTGCACTGCGGTTGCGCTTGAGGACGTCGACGATGATGTCGGCGACGTCACTGGCGTCCATCAACGGGGCGTCGGGAGCCGGCCGGTATTTCGCGGGCCGGCCGTCGAAGAACGAAGTGCGCATCCCGCCCGGCATCACACATGTGACGGGCGGCTCACCTTTGAGTTCGGCGTTCAGAGCCCGGCTCAGACCGACCACGCCGAACTTGGACGCGCAGTAGGCAGTGGCGTCGGGCAGTGCTCGGCGGCCCAGGGTCGAGGCGACCGTCACGATCCGGCCCTTGCTCTTGGCCAGCGCCGGCATCGCAGCCCGGATCACCGAGGCGGTACCCATCAGGTTCACCGCGATGACCCGCTCCCAGTCCTCGGTCTTCACCGACTCCAGCGGCCCACAGGAATCGATGGCCGCGCAGGTGACGATGGCGTCGAGGCCGCTCTCCCCGACGTAGGCCACCATCGACTCGGTCACGGGGGAGTCAGCGAGGTCCACGCAGTAGAAGGGATGCGGGCTCGTCGGCTCCACGAGATCGAGCACGATCGGCTGACCGCCGGCTGCCGCCACCGAATCCGCGACGGCGGCACCGAGGCCGGAGGCACCCCCGGTGACCAGGACCCTGCCTACGCTGGTTGTGTCCTGCATTGTTCCTCCTGACTGTGCGAACGGGCACCAGCCCGCGCTGCGTTGACCAGTCGGGTGCTGCTGCGCCCGGCCAAGGTGGGTAGGACGACGACCTCGCCGCCGTAGGCGCGGACCGCGTCGGCCTCCGGGATCGTCGTGGAGTGGTAGTCGCCACCTTTGGCGAAAATATCCGGGCGCAGTGCGCTCAATAACCGGTGCGGAGTGGGTTCGTCGAACACCTCGACGGCGTCGACGCAGCTCAGCGCCTTGAGCACCCGAGCCCGGTCCTGTGCTGTCACCACGGGCCGGCCCTGACCCTTCAGGGCCCGTACGCTGTCGTCGCTGTTCAGCGCGACCACGAGACAGTCGCCCAGTGCCCGGGCCGCCTCCAGATAGGAGATGTGCCCGGCGTGCAGCAGGTCGAAGCAGCCGCCGGCCATCACGACCCGGCCGCCGCGGGCGCGGACTTCCTCCACCACGCGCTGCCCGTCCGGCAGGGGCTCGGCGGGTGGGTCGGCCATGCCGCCCACGCCGCCGCGCTGCAGGTAGGCGGCAGCCGCCGCGACCGCCTCGCAGACCGCCTCCGAGATGTCCCGGCCGGTCGCCAGACTGCTGGCCAGTCCCGCGGCGAACGCGTCCCCGGCACCACAGGAATCACCTGTGGCAATGCTCGGCGCCGGAGCGACGAGTGGCGTGCCGTCGGCGTTCACGAGCACTGCCCCGGCGGCACCTCGGGTGACGGTCACGCTGGCCGCCCGCCAGCGGCGGAGCAGCTCGTGGCCCTGCCGGATCGCGCCAGTCACGTGATCGGCCGGGACACTCGGAGAAGTGCTGTGCCTCGGCCGCGTTCGGCGTCACCGTGGTCACGCCGGGCACCGGCACCGCCCCGCGCGGATGCGGATCCCACACGATGCGCGGTTGGTCCTGCAAGGCCCACCGCACCGCCGCCCGGCCACTCACGCCCAAGCCGTAGTCGCTGACCAGTACCGCCGAGGCCGTGCTGAACAGTGCGTCCAGATCCACATCCCTAGCCGGCTTGCTCGGCTGTCCGATCGATTCGTCGTCCATCCGGATCAGCGTGCGCCCACGCGACCGGACCCGGGTCTTCACGATCGTGCGATCCGTCCCCAGGTCGACGACGGTGACGTGCTCGTCGAGCATCTCCCGTACGCGCTGGCCTGCCGCGTCTGATCCCAGGGCAGTTACAAGAACAACCGGCTGTCGCTGGGCGGCGATCATCGCCGCGAGGCCCGCCCCGCCCGGTCGCGCCCGCTCGACCAACGACTCCACAACTGGGGCGGGTTCGTCGGGACACAGTCGGGAGACGTCCCCCTCCAGGTCGACGTCGAGAAGGACGTCCCCCACCACGACCAGGGGCGCGGCGTCTGCTGCGTACGGCGGGTTCATGCGTACCCCAGAGCGGTATCGAAGGCCCGGCTGAGCACGTGCACTCCCACCAGTTGCACTTCTTGGATGGCGCTAGTGGCAGCACTTGGGATGGCGGCGGTCTCGCCGACTACCTCGCTCAGCGGGTTGGGGACCGGCCCGGTGAGTGCCCAGGTCTGCAGCCGCAATCGCTGCGCGGTCTGGGCCGCGGCCAGCAGGTTCGGGCTGCGGCCGCTGGTGGTCAGCATCACGAGGACGTCCCCGGGCCGGCCGTGTGCGCTCACCTGCCGGGCGAACATCTGCTCGGCACCGTAGTCGTTCACGATCGCCGTCAACGACGACGTCTCCGCATGCAGCGAGATTGCCGAGTATGCCGGCCGGTCGTTGTGGAAGCGACCGACGAGCTCGGCCGTGAGGTGCTGGGCCTCCGCGGCGCTTCCGCCGTTGCCGCAGACCAGCACCCGGCCGCCTGCCGGAAGCAGATCGGCCAGCCGCCGACCCCACCGCGCGCAGGTCTCAAGAGCGGGTCCCGCACCACGCAGCGCGTCCAGTGTGGCCTGCCGGTGATCGTTCACCAGCGGGTCGAGGCCCGCGGCGACGGCGGCGTCGGTCACGTCCAGTGCAGTGGTGCGGGGTCCCATCAGCCCGCCGTTCCGACGCTGACCTTCTGCTGGCTGCTGCCCGCCAGCATGTCCTCGTACACGGCCTCGGTGGCCTCGCACACACGCTTCCAGTCGTAGAGCTCCTCGACCTTGCGGCGCGCGGCCCGCCCCATCTTGGCCCGCAGTTCCGGATCGTCGAGCAGCATTCGCACAGCCGCGGCCGCCTTCTGGGGCTTGCGCGGCGGGACCAGCAGCCCGGTCTCGCCGTCGGTGACGCTGTCCAGCAGGCCACCCACGGCCGAGCCCACCAGCGGCTTGCCGCAGGCCATGACCTCCAGCGGCACGATGCCGAACGGCTCGTACCAGGGCAGCACGACCGCGAGGTCGGTCTCGGCCAGCAGTTCCGGAATGTGCTCGCGATCGACGGCACCGACGAACGTGACGCGGTCGGCGACGCCATGCTTGTCGGCCACCTCCCGCAGCCGCCGCACTTCCTTGTCGTCGTCGAGCTGGTCCGCGCTCGGCCCCCCGGCCACCGTCAGTTCGACGTCGTCGAGGTACTTGAGCATCTCGATGACCTCGCCGACGCCCTTGCGCGGCACGAGCCGGCTCAGGGAGATGATGCGGTGGCGTTCCTGCCGCTCGCTGGGCAGGACGTCGCTCTCCCCCTTCTTCGCGGGTTGGAAAGCCGTGGAATCCACGCCGCACGGCACCACGTCGATGCGGGACTCGTCCCCGCCGAGCTCGAGGAGTTCGCGCACCTCATCCGAGCAGGTGGCGATGACCCGGGTCATCCGGCGCAGCAACTGGCGCTCGGCGGGAATCCGGGTGTCCGGGCTGGTGTCGGCATCGGCCTGGTGCCGCTTTTTGACCACACCCAGTGCGTGGAACGTGATGGCGCTAGGGATCTCGAACTGTTCCGCGCCCTGCAGAGAGACGACGCCGCTCATCCAGAAGTGCGCGTGCACGATGTCGGGGCGCTGCTTCTCCCACTGCTTGGTGAGTTCGGCGGCGAACTGCGGTAGGAAGGGACCAAACTCGTCCTTCGGCACCGGCTTGGCAGGGCCGGCGTCGACGTGGTGAACAGTCACGCCCTTGGTGAGCTCGACGAACTCCGGCAGGTCGGGGTTGTCGCGACGGGTGTGCACCACCACGTCGTGGCCACGGGCAGCCAGACCGCGGGCCAGCGCGTCGACGTGGACGTTCTGCCCCCCGGCGTCCTCACCTCCTAGGACAGCGAGCGGACTGGCATGTTCGGAAACCAATGCAATCCTCATCCGAGAACCTCCTTCAGTAGCTGGTCCCACTCGGCGTGGAACCTCGGTAGTGCATGACGTGCGAGAACGTGGGCGCGGTTGCTGCGACCATCGGAAACGGCGCGGTCGGGGTCGTGCAGGTAGTCCCGGACAGCGATCTGCAGTCGCTGCAGGTCATTTGCTCACCACGGCGGCGCTGCCGGCCAATGCCTCCGGGGCTTCGGTCACCGACAGTGCGACGACCGGCATGCCCAGATACATCGCCTCGAGCAGCGACAGCCCGAGACTGGTGTAGCGGCACAAGTGGGCGTACACCCGGCGATGGGCCAGCAGATCGTGCATCGCAGCGTGCGGAAGGTCGCCGTGTCCGATGACCTCGTGCGGGAAGCTGCTGGTGGTCAGCGGCTGGGTGCCCATCCCGAACACGTCCACGTCGGCCACGGCGGCGAAGTGACGGATGAGATCGGTGCCGGTCACCCGGCCCCGGCGTACTGGTTCGTTAACCGCACATGCGACGCGCGGCAGCATGCCGGAATACCGATGACCGGGGTCGGGGATGCCGTGTTCAATGACTCGCACCGGCGCTTCGCCGTTGTCCCACATCAGCGCGTTGTAGTGCGTGACGTGAGCGATCGGAATCCGCCGCTGGCCGCTCATGGGATGTTCGCTGTCGTACGCCGAGGGTTTGGGTGTGTTGTGCTCGACGTACACCGCCGGCAGGTCCACACCGGCTCGGCGGCCCGTCCATTGCTGAACCAGCGCGATCTCCTCGGGCCGTTGCAGGATCACGACGTCGAAGTCCTCGCGCGCCAGCTGTTCGGGCGACATCTCGCGCACCGTCTCAGGCCACTCGTAGGTAGTGGGCAGCCCGAGCCCGTTGCGGCTCCGGTCAGGCAGCACGGGGACGACCACATCGTGCATTCCCTGCACGAACGCCGTCGACCAGCTGCCATGGACATGCCACATCAGGACCTTCATGCCGCCACCCCCGCGAGCTGTTGCACGGCCTCGACCACATCGTGTGATCCGACGCCCGCCAGGCAGGGATGACCCGGCACCGGGCATTCCCGGGCGCGGGTGTCCGCACACGGTGCCTGCTGGTCACCCAGCCGCACCACTGGAACTCCGTAGGGCGCCCACTTCTGCCAGGGCACGACGGGCGGAAACAGACTGACAACGGGCGTGCCGACGCTGGCCGCCAGATGGGCCGGGCCGGTGTTCCCGACCACGACCGCCCGGGCCCCTCGCAGCAGGTGCGCCAGTTGTCCCAGGGAGGTCCTGCCGCCGAGATCGATGCCGTCGCTTCCGGCGACCCGCGACGTGAGCTCGGTCTCGCCAGGGCTGCCGGTCACGACCGGGGTGAAGCCCTGGGCCGCCAGTTCCCCCACGACCTCTGCCGCGAGTTCGGCCTCGATGGCCCGGCTGGGAGCATCGGCACCGGGGTGGATGACCACGTAGGGCTCGCGCGGCCGGGGCACCTCCGGCAGATCAGCCACGAGATCCAATGAGTCGTCGCCCGGGTAACCGGCCGCTGCGGCGACGGCGAGATTGCGCTGCACCTCGTGCACGTCGTCGGGCACCCGGACCCGCTCATCCAGCAAACTTCCGGGGTAGTCATCGCTGATTCCGGTAATGCGTTTCACTCCCGCCAGTCGCAGCAGGAGCGCACTCGCGATCGAGTTCTGGAACCGCGACGTGAGGATGATCGCCTCGTCGAAACCGCGCAATTCCCAGATCAGTCGTGCTGTCGCAGCCCGCTGCGCCGCCGGTGGTGGCACATGTACCCATGGTGCGTCGAAGACGAGCGTGTCGCGTACCCCCGGCAATAGGTCAGCGGCAGCCTTGCCGACTGACGAGCAGAGCAGCGTCACGTCGGCCGCTTGCGCCACCGCCCGGATCGCGGGTCCGGCGAGCAGTACGTCCCCGACGCTGTCGAGCCTGACGATCACCGCCTTGGTCATGCCGCGTCCCCCGCTTGCTGTTGCAGCACCCAGTCCACGGCGGCGCCGATGTCGTTGACGACGATCGGGCACCGTCGCACTTCCGAGGGCCGGGTCCGGTCGGTGCGCACGTAGATGCCGATGGCCCCGGCGGCTTCCGCGGCGCCGACGTCCATGACCGTGTCGCCGATGACCACGACCTGTTCGACGGGCACCTGCAGCGCATCCGCCGCTCGCAGAACAAGCCCGGGCGCGGGCTTGCGGCAACTGCACTCGTCCACTGGTGCGTGCGGGCAGTACTGCCAGGTGTCGAAGGGGCCGATCAGTTCGTCCACGCGGGCGTTGACGGCCTCCACCTGTTCGGGCGTCAGCAGCCCCAGCCCGATACCAGCCTGATTGGTCACGACCCCTACGGGCAGGCCGGCGGCCCGGACCGCCGCTACCGCCTCGATGGCCCCGGGGAAGGGCTTCACGAGATCTGGGTCCCCGTTGTAGGGCGGATCATCAATCGTGAGCGTGTGGTCGCGGTCGAAGAGCACCGCGGCGATCGCGCGCATTGGAAGGCTCCTAGCTAGGGGCGAACTGCCCCGTGTTGTCCGGATCGTTACGATTCCCGCCGTCCGTATGTCCATACCGGAAGTGGCCGTGGGGGCCCGATCCGTGCGGTTACCGGACGGCCCGTCAACCCGATGTGCTTACCCGTCCCAGTTCGCACGTCGGGAGGTCGCTGAAACGGCTAAGGCCGTCGGCGTGACCAGCACGTGGCAGGCCCCGCCGGCAAGGGGAGACCGGCGGGACCTACTACTCCTCTAAGCAGCTGGTCGCGACGTCCGTGCAGGTTGCCCGATCGGCTCCTCGCCGTTCCAGGACCGCGGCAGTGGCACGTCGTTGAGGACGTTGTCGCGCAGTGCTGCAAGCGTGCGTGTAATCAGTCGCGAGACGTGCACCTGGGACAGGCCCAGGCGGTCGGCGATCTCCGACTGCGTGTGCTCACCGTAGAAGCGCATCAGGAGGATCTCGCGCTCACGCTCGGGCAGGTTGTGCAGCGCCTCGCGCACGGCTTCGCGCATCTCCACGTACTCCAGATCCGGGTCGACGTCACCAACGAGATCGCCGTACGCCTCGTCGCCGTCCTCGCCCATGGGGTGGTCCAGCGACTTCGAGGACATGGCCTCACCGCGCGCCTGCATGGCCTGCAGCACCTCTTCCTCGAGCAGGCCGAGGTGATCGGCGATGTCGCCCGGCGTCGGGTCCTCGCCCTTGGTCACCCGCAACTCATCGGTGACCTTCTGCACCTTCAGCGTGACTTCCTGCAGGCTGCGCGGCACCCTGGCGGCCCAGGCGTGGTCACGGAAGTGCCGGCGCAACTCACCGAGGATCGTGGGTACGGCGAACGAGTGGAACTCGGTGCCGTAGTCAGGGTTGAACCGCGAAGCGGCCCGCACCAGACCCAACGAAGCAACCTGCACGAGGTCCTCGATGCGCTGACCCCGACCGGCGTACCGGTGGGCCAGTTGGCGGGCCAGCGGTAAGTAGTCCATGGCCAGTTTCGTGGCATCTGCAGTGAGCGGCGCCGTGGTGCTCGGGCGCTTGGGGGCCACGACCTCGCCGGCTACCTCGCGGTAGATAACGAGGAGCCGCTCGCCGAGGCCGCGCTGGTCGTGCAGCGCATCGTTTCGCACACGAGCTGCGGACCCCATACCCCGGCTGCGCAAGGGATCGCGCAAGAGTTCGCTGACCGCGCGCCCGAGGCCGCGCGAGCCCTCGCTGGGGTCGAGCAGAATCCCGGTGGCGCCCGGCACGATGTGGTCGAGGTGCGCTTCCTGCGCCAGAGCCACGGACGGCACGCCGTGCGCGGCGGCTTCCAGTACGTGCCCACCGTGACGGGCACCGTCGGTTCCGGCGATGAGTAGCGCTGCCTGCGACCATGCCGCAGCGCGCTCGGCGCCCCGCAGACCAGGGCGGTACACCACCCGGTTGTGCACTCCGAGGTGTTCGGCTTTACGACGCAACCGGGCACGGGTTTCGGCGTCGATCCGGCCCATCAGAACGAGGCGGGCGGAACCCCAGAAGGGCATCGAAGCCAGCACTGCGTCCAAACCGGGGCCCGAGGACAGGCAGATCACGTCGCCGCCGGCCGGGGCATCCGCGAAGTCAGCGGGCGGCGGCACGATCAGCGCGCCCGGCGAGAAGGTGGTCGCCCCGAGGGCTTGCCAGCGACTGCGCTCCTCACTGGACAAAGGCAGGACTGCGTCGACCTGTCGGGCCAGTGCGGCTTCCATCTCGGTGGGCGTGGGGCGCTCGTCGAACGTGGCCAGCACCCTGGTACCGGTCTGACGGGCCGCGAGGGCGGCAGTGGTGGCGACCACGCCGATTGCGTGGACCGTATCCGGACGAGCGGTGTCCCATTGCTCGGACAGTTGCGCGCTGAGCTCGTTGACGGCATGGCGGAACTGGCCGTGGGCGATGCCGACATCACTGACGACCTCGGCACCGGCTCGTCGCAGGTGTTCGGCGACGGAACGTACACCGCTGGCTGGTAGGTGGGAAACATCGGAAAGGGGACGACTGACTATGTGGATGAACATCAAGACCTCGCTCAACAACGGACTATGACTACGCGGTGAGCGACGCGGCCTGGCTCTGAAGCACACGTCGGACTGGGTGGCGGACTCCGATGGTGGAGTTACGTGACCCGAAAGGGCCCGGCGTCTTCAGGCCCTCGAGTGGATGCGCCACTTTCTGGACGCACCAGTGACGTTACCCAAATGTGCCGCGATCGACAAGGGGTTAGCGGCACTTGATTCATGAACTATGTCAAATGAACTACATTTCCGGTAAGACGGCCGGAAATGCTCCGCTTCGGCGTCACCTCGCCTAAGCGCCCGACGTTCAGACGCTGATTCCCCGGGCCTCGATCGCGGCCTGCAACTCGGCCTGGGTCATCCGTGAGCGGTGCTCGATCCCGGCTCGCCGGGCGAGCTCGTACAACTCTGTCTGGGTGCGGTGCCGGCGACGCGAGGTGGCAGCGCTGCGGGCAGCGGCATCCCGGCGGATCCGGAACACCTTGCCCAACCGCCGACGGGCGTCGAGTTCAAGGTGCTCCCCGAAGAGCCCCAGCACGTATTGCTCCTCCATGCGCACCAGATCGGCGGTGGCCGCACGCAGAGCGTCCGAGGACTCGCTCTCCGCAGCCTTGCGGATCTCAGTCACCGCCTCAGCCGGCCAAAGACTGCCGGATAACCGCGCCGCTGTCGGGTAGATCTCGGCGGTCGCGGCGACCATATGCGCGTACAGCGCGTGCTGAAGATCCGCAACCGGATCGTGGAAGCCACGGCTGGGCCGCCCACACCGCTCGACGAGTTGGTGCAGTTTGCGGTGCTCGGATTGCAGCACAAGAACGACATCGACAGCCATGATGTCCCCATACCCGGCAACGGGGCAGCTACCCGTGTTACCTGACGCAGATTTCCGGTTTGGCCGTCGGGACATGCTGTGTCCCACGACTGGAGCGGATTGTCGCGCTGTTGGTCTGGCTGTCGTGTTGTTGGGCGTTTACAAGATCCAAAACCCAACAACGCAGCATTTCGCGTCGGGTGCTACCCCAGTTCAGCCAGGCGCGCAGCAACCAGCGCCGCCACCAATTCCCGCGGCAGCGGCTGGTCCACCGGGAACCGCAAGGCACCCTTGCTGTAGGTGTATTCGGCCAACTGATCGGCCATGCCCGCCAGCACCGACCCGCTCATCGGCAGATACGCGCAGTGCTTGGGGTTGGCCGTGTAGCCGGCCACCAGACCCTTCTCGACCCGCAACGCCGGCGCCCCGTACGCGATCGTCTCCTCGGCCTCCGGCAGCAGTTCGAGCAGTTGCCCGCGCAACGTGCGCAGGGTCGTGGCCTGCGGTTGCGGCGCAGCGGCCAGGTATTCGTCAACGGTCATGTTGTCCAAACTAGAACGGCGGCGCAGGGATCGCCCCGCGCCGCCGTCCGTTCGCCTCGATCAGGCTTGTACCTTCTCGTGCGGCAGGTCCAGCGAACCTTCGCCGGCGTCACTGATCTGCGACGGCGAAACCCGCTTGCGGAACACCCAGTACGTCCAGCTCTGGTAAGCCAGCACGATCGGGGTGAACACGATGGCCACGATCGTCATGATCTTGAGCGTGTAGTCCGTGCTGCTCGCGTTCCAGATCGTGAGCGACAGCGCGGGGTCGTTGCTCGCCGGCATGACGTTCGGGTACAGCACGCTGAACAGGTACACGACGGCACCGGCCAGCGTGACCGCACTGAAGATGAACGCCCAGCCCTCACGGCCGGCCCGGTTCATGGCCAGTCCGGCCAGCCAGGCGACAGCCGCCACAACGACCAGCGCCCAGGTCCAGGCCTTGTCGCTGTAGGCCAGCTGCGTCCACAGCAGGAACACCACGGCGATGACGGTGGCGACCAGGCCAACCTGGCCGGCGACCTTGTTGGCCCGCACGCGCAGGTCACCGTCGGTCTTCAGCGCGAGGAAGATCGCGCCGTGGGTCACGAACAGCGCCAACGTCGTCAGCCCGCCCACCAGGGCGTACGGGTTGAGCAGGTTGAAGAACGCGCCGTCGTACAGCGAGTTGCCGAAGTCACCGGGCCGCATCGGCACGCCGCGCACGATGTTGGCGAACGCCACGCCCCACAGCAGTGCGGGGATGAACGACCCGACCACGATGCACAGGTCCCAGCGCCTACGCCAGGTCGCGCTCGAGCGCTTGCTGCGGTACTCGAACGCCACGCCGCGGATGATCAGGCCGACCAGGATGAGCAGCAGCGGCAGGTAGAACCCGCTGAACAGGGTGGCGTACCACTCGGGGAACGCGGCGAAGGTCGCGCCACCGGCCACCAGCAGCCATACCTCGTTGCCGTCCCAGACCGGGCCGAGCGTGGTGAGCATCGCGCGCCGGTCCTGCTCGGTCTTGCCGAGCACGGGCAGCAGCACACCGACTCCGAAGTCGAAGCCCTCGAGGACGAAGTAGCCGACCCACAGGACCGCGATGAGGATGATCCAGATCTGTTGCAGTTCCATCTCCAGCTCCTCAGTACGTGACCGTCAGCGGCCGGTCTTCGCCGACCTTGTCCGGATAGTTGGGCACCACCGTCTCAGGCGGTCCGATCTTGATCGCCCGCATGAGCAGGCCGACCTCGACGACGGCCAGGCCGCCGTACAGCAGGGTGAACACGATCATCGACGTCCACACCTGCAGCGCCGACACTGTCGGACTGACGCCACTGGCTGTCAGCATCACGCCGAACACGACCCAGGGCTGCCGGCCGACCTCGGTGAAGATCCAGCCGGTGGACGAGCCCAGCAGCGGCATGAAGATCGACAGGATCGCCAGCCGTGGGAACCACTTGGATGTCGGAACTCGGCCACCGCGGGTGACCCACAGCATCCAGAGTGCAAGGAGCGCACCGACGAAGCCGAAGCCCATCATCAGGCGGAAGTTCCAGTACGCCATCGGGATGTTCGGCTTGTAGTCGCCGGGGCCGAACTGCTGCTCGTACTGCGCCTGGATGTTGTTGATGCCCTGGACCTCGCCGTCCCACGTGTGGGTGGCAAGCAGTGACAGCCCGTGCGGGATCTCCAGACTCCACAGCGGTTGCGAGCCGTCCAAGGAGCCGATCGTGAGCAGGCTGAACGGCGCCGGGGCGCTCGTCTCGTACAGAGCCTCGGCAGCAGCCATCTTCATCGGCTGCACGTCGACCATCTTGCGGGCCTGGAAGTCGCCAGTGATACCGACCAGCACGAACGCCACCAGAGCGGTGATAGCGCCGAGCTTCAGCGTCGAGCGGGCAACGTCAGGGCCCTTGCCCTTGAACAGCAGCCAGCCGGAGATGCCAGCCACGAACAGCCCGGCGACCATGAAGGCCATCGTGATCACGTGCGTGAACGTGATCACCGCCAGCGGCTGGGTGAGCACCTGCGCGAAGTCCTTCATCTCGGCGCGCTGGGTCTCGGGGTTGACCATGTAGCCCACCGGGTGCTGCATCCAGGAGTTGGCGGCGAGGATGAAGTACGCGCTGAGCACGGTGCCGGTTGCAGCGATCCAGATGGTGGCCAGGTGCAGCTTCTTCGGAAGGCGGTCCCAGCCGAAGATCCACAATCCCAGGAACGTGGATTCGAGGAAGAACGCCAGCAGGCCCTCGATGGCCAGCGGCGCCCCGAAGATGTCCCCGACGAACCGGCTGTAGTCGCTCCAGTTCATACCGAACTGGAATTCCTGAACAATGCCGGTGACGACGCCCATAGCGAAGTTGATCAGGAACAACTTGCCGAAGAACTTGGTGGCGCGCAGCCACTTCTCGTTCCCGGTACGGTGCCACGCCGTCTGCATTCCGGCCACCAGGAATCCCATTCCAATGGTGATCGGGACGAAGAAGAAGTGGTACACGGTGGTGATGGCGAACTGCCATCGCGACAGATCGAGCGCACTCATGGCTGAAGTTTGACGTAAGCAAATTGTTAATTCCAGCAATGTAAGGCTTACCTATCCGTCGTCTGGACCCGCTTTCGCAACGGATTTCGCGGCATTTCCGGGTAATTCCGGGAAAACGTGCCCTACTTTCGCACCATCGCGACCCGATATTCGCCAGCCTTGTGACACAAATCACAAGCGTGTTCTCGGGAGGATCGGTCCGAAGATCACGTAACTGCCGACGTCAGGAAGGCTCCCCCAGCACCTCGAGCACCCGGTCGTTGGCGGGCACCGGTCCCACCGAGATCCGCACGCCTTCTGCGAACGGCCGCACGGTCAGACCTTGGGCCTCCAGCTGGGCCGCCAGCGCCGGGCCGTCGCCAGCCACCCAGACAAAGTTGGCCTGACTGTCGGGCACGTCGTAGCCCGCGTCCCGCAGCGCCGCCCCCATGCGGTCACGTTCGCGCACAGTGTCCTGCACCATCTGCTCCATGTGCGCGACCCCGGCCGGCTGCAGGGCCGCGATCGCTGCGGCCTGGGCTGGGGTCGACACCCCGAACGGGGTCGCCACCTTACGCATGGCGGCGATCACCTCAGGCGAGCCCATCCCGTAGCCAACACGCAGCCCGGCCAGGCCGAATGCTTTCGAGAACGTCCGCAGGACGAGCACATTCGGGTGGCTCGCGGCCAGTTCCAGGGCGCGCAACGCCGCTGGGTCCCGCACGTATTCGTGGTAGGCCTCGTCGATGACGACCAGCACGTCCTCGGACACGGTCGCCAGCAACCACGCCGCCTCGTCATGGGTGACAGCCGGCCCGGTCGGGTTGTTGGGCGTACACAGGAAGACGACCTTGGTCCTGGGCCCGACCGCGTCGGCCATCGCCTGCACGTCGTGACGCGCCCCGCTGGTCAGCGGCACCTCCACAGGCACGGCGGCACTGATGGTGGTGACGATCGGATACGCCTCGAACGCCCGCCACGCGTACACCACCTCGTCGCCGGGGTCGGCCGCGATCTGCACGGCGTTCTGGCACAGCGAGACCGAACCGCAGCCCACACAGATCTGCTCGACCGGCAGTGACACGTGCTGCCGCCAGCGCCTCCAGTAGCGCTGTGCTGGCGGGGTCGGGGTAGAGGTGCACGGCCGACTCGGGCAGTGCGGCGAGCACATGCTCGGGCGGCGGAACCGGCGCTTCGTTGGACGAGAGCTTGAACGTGGGCAGATCGGCGCGTGCGGCCGGCCGCTGTCCCGCGCGGTAGACGGGCAGTGCGGACAACATCGGGCGCAAGCGCACGCGGGCCTCCAGAAGGGGTGGTACGAGTAGCCTGCCATTCGTGAGTCTGCGTGCCCGCGTCTGGATCGTGTTGCTGACCGCAGCCGCACTGATCCTGGGCTGCGCCTGGGCCCTTCGCAGCGGTTATCTCACGGTCGT
Organism: Candidatus Nanopelagicales bacterium; assembly: GCA_037045455.1. Classification (GTDB taxonomy): domain Bacteria; phylum Actinomycetota; class Actinomycetes; order S36-B12; family UBA10799; genus JADKAV01. The sequence goes on from JBAOIN010000012.1 coordinate 117,012, forward strand.
GGACACCGCCGAACATGTGGCGAACACGCTGCAGCCCGCCTCGGACACCGTCGCCGACCTCGACTTCGCGCTGGCAGAGATGCGCGCCGGTGCCACTGTCTACGCACTGACCGGGAACGTTAAGGATCTGGCGACCTACGTCGACGCGAACACGCGCGCACAGAACGCCTTCCGAAAACTGGACGAGTACCTGGCCGGCGACGAGGAACTGTCCGCACTGCTGCGAAAGACCCGCGTCGATACAGCGATCTGGCGACGGGAGGGCATGCAACCGGTCATCGAGGCGACCCGCAGCGGCGACCAAGCGACCGCTACCGAACTGGTGAGTTCCGGACAACCGCGCCAGATGTACTACACCGCTCGCAGTTCGTTGCACCAGCTCAATCAAGAATTGCGGGACAACGTCGACGACGCCGTGGCCAGGCAGACCGACGAGTTCGTCTGGCTCTGGCGGGTGCTCAACATCTCGATCCTGCTCTTGCTGGTGCTGATGGCTGCGATCGCGGTGCTTGCTGATTCGCAGCGTTCTGCGGCCATTGCGCGATCTGGGCCGGCAGCTGGTGGTCACGACCGCCGCCGAGAACCACGAGATCCCGATCGTGCCGTCCGGGCCCCCCGAGGTCCGGCAGGTCGGCGCCGACGCCGAAGGAATGCGCCGGCAGCTGGTGGCTGAGATCGACCGGGCCCGGCAGGCCGACGAGGGTCTCGAGCAGCACACGCCCGTACTCGCGGCGATCCGGGCGGAACTCGGTGAGAGCCACGCGCCCTTCATTCCCCAGCTGGACGTTGCGGGGGTGCAGCAACCCGCCGAAGGGGTCATGGCCGGCGACTGGTGGAGCGCCCAGGAGATCGCCAACGGCTGCCTGGCGCTGGTGGTCACCGATGTCTCCGGGCACGGTCCGCAGGCCGGCATCGAGGCGCTGCGACTCAAACACGTGGTCGAACTCTCCCTGGCCCAGCACGGCGACCCGGGTCTGGCCATGGCCGCGGCCGCCTCCGGATTCCGCGATGCCAGCCGCTTCGCGACCTGTGCCGTCGTCGTCCTGAATCCGGCCACCGGGATGGTCCATTGGGCCAACGCCGGGCACCACCCGCCGTGGATCATGAACGGCGACGTCACCGTCGAACTGGTTTCCACCGGTCCGCTGCTCAGCATCCTCGGCGGGGAATGGTCGACCCAGCAGACCCAGCTCGAGCCTGGCGCCGCGCTGGTCATGTGGACCGACGGGCTGACCGAATCCAGCGACGACCAACGCACGGAACTCGGCGATGACGGGCTGCGAGCGTTGGTGACCGCCGCCCTGGGCGCTGAAGACACCAGTGCCGGCGTGGTTGCTCATATCCTGGCCGCCGCCCGGGCCCGTGCGGTGGACTGGCGCCGCGACGACGTCACACTGGTAGTCGCTCAGCGGCAGTAGGCCTTACTGGTCGGCAATCAGGCCCGCATCCCGCGACACCCGCGCGACATCACCGAACTGGTCGTGCAGAACGGCTACCTCACCGACCACGACGATCGAGGGCGCCCGCACGCCCTGCGATGCCGCGACCAGACTGCCCAAGGTCGCTCGCACGGTGCGCTGCTGCGGCGTCCAGCCGCGTTCGATGATTGCAGCCGGTGTCTGCGGACTGCGCGAGCCGAGCAGAACGTCCACGACCATGGGCAGCGAGCGCACCCCCATGAGCAGCACGATCGTGATCTCGGGCGGAACGGCCGCTAGGTGGGCCACGAGGGCGGGATCCTCGCCGTGTGTGGTGGCCACCAGGAAACCGGTCGCAAGGCCGCGGTGGGTGACCGGGATGCCAGCCGCTGCGGGCACCGCAACGGCACTGGTGATGCCTGGGACCACCTCCACGTCGACCCCGGCCGCCAGGCACGCCGCGAGCTCCTCGCCACCCCGGCCGAGCACGAACGGGTCGCCGCCTTTGAGCCGCACGACCGCATTGCCGGCCTGCGCCTCGCGGACCAAGACCTCGTTGATGCCGTCCTGTCCGAGTGTGTGATCACCAGGTGCCTTGCCGACGTGGATGACCCGGCCGTGGGTCAGATCCAGGGCCGCGCGCGGCGCGAGCCGGTCCGCGACGACCACGTCGGCGGACTGCAGCAACTCCCGGGCACGAACCGTCAGCAGGCCAGGGTCCCCCGGTCCAGCGCCGACGAGGGCAACCCGGCCGGGGTGAGACCGCCGGGCCCGCAGATCCGCCCCGGCCACAGCGTCCGACACGACCTGCGCCAGCGCTCGCGCGCGACCTGGGTCACCGCCTCCCGAGACGGCCACTTGTGCCTTCTCCGGCCGGCACATTGATCCGCAGTCCAGGCGGCGGAACCGGCAACGTCGGCTGCGTTGACACACCACACCCCGCGCTCGCGCAGCCGCAGCCGCCACCACCGCGTTGACCTCGGGCGTCGCGCAGGCCTGCACCAGCCAGACCCCGTCCACGTCCGACGGTTCGAAGTCGCGCTGCTCGACCGGGCTCGGGAACCCCTCGGATACCTCCGGCGCCACCACCGTGACGTCCGCACCCTCGGCCAGCAATCCCGTGACCCGGCGCGCGGCAACCGGGCCGGCACCCACGACGAGCACGCGCCGGCCCGTCAGGCGCAGGAAGATCGGGTACACGGTTCGAGGGTACGCAACGGGTCTGAGTCCAATGCCCAGCCGCAGACCTGCTGGACATCGATTCCAACGCCCGCGTTCAGCCGCTTCTGTCGCGTTGTTGGCCTCACTGTTGCGTTGTTGGGGTTTTGGGTCGGCGTGTCGCCCCAACAACGCGACACCGCAACCAACTTCGCAACAGAACTCGCACCGCAATACTCCTGCGGGCGCACCCTGCATCGGCCAGCGTAGGTCTACCCTTCTCACATGGATCTTGCCAGCGCCATCCTGACCGGCCTCGGGCTGGCCGCTGCCGCTGGCCTGAACGCCTACATCCCCCTGGTCGTCGTGGGTGCGCTACAGGCACTGGGCTGGGTCGACTTCGGATCGCCGTACGACAACCTGGCCAACCCGTGGGTGCTCGGCGTGCTGGTCGTGCTGCTGATCATCGAGGTCTTCGCCGACAAGATCCCCGCGGTGGACAGCGTGAACGACGTCATCCAGACCGCGATCCGGCCCGTCGCCGGAGCTGTGCTGTTCGCGGCGAGTACCGGGGTCACAGATGTTCCGCCGGTGCTGGCGCTGATCGCAGGACTGCTCACCGCCGGCGCCGTGCACGGCACGAAGGCAGCGATCCGCCCGGTCGTCAACGCCGGCACCGCGGGCGCGGCGGCCCCGGTCGTCAGTACGGGTGAGGACATCGTGTCCACTGGTCTGGCATTCATCGCCATCCTGGCGCCGTTCCTGGTGCTGCTGGTGCTGGCGGCTTTCGTCTGGCTGGTGGTCAGGTGGCTGCGACGACGGCGGGAGCGCGCACCTGTCTGACCGGTTTCGGTGGACTACGACGGCGCAGCGGCCCAATTGACCACCGAGATCATCCGGCCTGCACCACCAGCACAGGGTTACCGGGCTGCCAGGCGTCCTTGCTAGTGAGCGTGACCTGGGCCGATCCCCCCGCTGGCACCTCGCCGGTCTGGCCGGTCGCGACCGCCACCGCTTGGCCGTCGATGTAGTAGTAGGCGGTCAGTGTCGTGCTGGCCGCGCTCGCGCCATCGTTGCGCACCGTGCCGTCGATGACCAACTTGCCGTTGTCCTGGGAGATGGAGTACTGGGACAGCAGCCAGTCCCCCGAGCGCAACTGGTCCGAACCCGGAAACGCGGGGGCGTCGGTGATGCCGCCCGAGGTGGCGGTCGCCGTTGCAGTGGGCTCCGGCGCCGGAGGGGTTCCGTTATCCAGCGCCGAGAAGCCTGCGTAACCCAAGCCCAAGGCCACCAACCCGGCGGCCACCACGGCGACTGGCTTGCCCACCCGCCGCCGCGGTTTCGCAACGGGTGCAGCAATCGGCGCGGTCGTGTGGCTACGGGACACCTGCACGGTCGCGTCCTGCGAGAGATCGCGCATGCCCCGGGCAACTTCCAGCACGTCGCGGGCGGACGGCCGGCCATTAGGGTCCTTGACGAGCATGCGTTCCAGCAGCACCCGCCGGGTCGGATCCACACCCTCGAGGTCCGGCTCGTTGCGCTGAATGTTCATCAGCACGGCCACCGTGGCGCCCTGGCCGAACGGCGGGCGTCCCGTCGCGGCGAAGGCCAGCAAGGAGCCGAGTGAGAAGACGTCGCTGGCAGGGCTCAGGTCCTGCAGTGCCACCTGCTCCGGGGACAGCCAGGACGGGCTGCCGGTCACGATGCCGGTGGCGGTCAAGCTGGTCGCGTCTTCGGGATGGGCGATGCCGAAATCGATGAGCACCGGGCCGCGCTCACTCATGATGACGTTGGCCGGCTTGATGTCCCGGTGCATGATCCCGTGGATCTCCAGCACCGCCAACGCCTGCCCCAGACCGCGTGCCAGCTCCCACCAGCGGGCCACTGTGAGCGGGCCCCAGATGGCCACAGCATCGCGCAGGTTCGGCCCCGCGATGTACTCCGTGGCAAGCCACGCGGGAGTGCCGGCAATGTCGGCATCCAGGAAGCGGCTGATGTGGGTGTCGTGCACCGACCGCAGAACGTCGGCCTCGCGCTCGAAGCGGGCAGCGACCTGTGGATCGTCCAACAACCCGGGACGCACCACTTTCACGGCCGCGACATCCTCGCCGTAACGCGCACGGTAGACCACACCCATGCCCCCGGAACCGATCCGCGCTTCGACCTGCCACTTGCCGAGTTGGCGGGGATCGACGTCGGTGAGTTGCGCGGCCGGCGAACCGTCGAGCATCGCAACTCCTACCTAGGGGACACCACAAGTGTAAGTCCGATTCTCGCGCTGCCCAGAGCGCCGACAGGGGTGAGACGTGTCACCTCACGCCTGACAGACCGGACACCAGTACGTGATCCGGTCATGTGGCGGGCTACCGACTCGCCCGGTTGCGATCGGCGTCCCGCACACCCGGCACGGCTGTCCGACACGTTCGAAGACCCGCATCCGGGGTCGCCGGCCGGTGACGCTCGCCTGCATCTCGGCGCGGATCTGGGCCAGCGGTTCGGCCAGATCCCTTGCGGGCCGCCATGGGTTCGCACCCGCCAGGAACGCCGCTTCGGCCGCCCACATGGTCCCCAGACCACACAGCACCCGCTGGTCCAGCAGCATCTCCACCACCGGGCGTTCGGGCAGGGCGATGCGCCGGATCGAAGTCGTCGGCGAGGATATCCGGACCCAGGTGTCCGACCCAGCGGCCCTCATCTCGCGTGCGTGCCACCTCGACCATGGCCAGCCGCACCCCGATCGCGGCCGTCGCCTCAGTACGCAGCACGACCCGAATCTGGTGGGCCGGACCGGTCTGCAAATCCGCGCGCCCGGTCACCCATTTCCCCTCCATCCGGCGGTGACTGTGCAGGGTCAAACCGGCGTCGGTCCGGGTCAGCAGATGCTTGCCCACAGCGTGGGTTCCCGTGATGGTTTGTCCGGCAAGGTTCACAGTCGCGAAGCGGGGGACGCGGATGTCGCAACGTCGACCAGGACCCGGCCGGCCAGGGCCGCGTCCAACGCGATCGCACGTGCGGCGTGACTGCGTCACCCTCGGGCATAGGATCTAGTCTCGCGCGCCGCGGGTAGCAGGGCTGAAGGCAGCCGGAGGGAGGCACGCGTGGACGTCAGCCTTCACGATGCCCTGCGTGAAGTCGGCCGACCCCACCGTACTCTGATGCGTCAGGGTGGCCGAGCAGGCCCTGGCGGCTGATTCCTGGCGCTGATGGCGCGACGTCTGGCTGATCCGCGTCGATGACGACACCCTCGAGTGCGTCGCCGCAGTGGGCACGCATGGAGCTCGCACAACGGCCTGCGGCTGCGCCATGCGGCCAGAGCCTCGTCGGGGCATCGCGGCACGGACCGGGCAGTGTGACCCGCTCCGATGACGCGCGCATGGACGACCGCGGATGGATCCTGGCAGTCGCCGCCAGCGCACGGGCGTGGCGTCATTGCTCGCGCTGCCCCTCGCGCGATCGTGACGACCGGGCGGTTGGTCGGTGCTGGCGGTGACCTCGCAGCGGCCACATGCGTTCACCGCGTCCGACGACCACGTCCTGGCTTCACTGGCGGACTTCGTGCGGCAGCGCGCTCGACATCTGTCCTCGGAGCTTGCCCGGCGTCACGACTGTCCTGCTGGCCAGTGGCCAGCCACTCCGCAGGAATAGCGTCTGCACGCGTGCCCGCTTCGTCGCCGAGGTGATGCGTCCCTGGACTGGTCGACGACATCGTCGGCCATCGACGCAGTACGCGATGTCCTGGAAACGACCTCGCTGGAGATGGTGGTGCAGCCCATCGCCGACATGCGCACCGGAGAAGTGCGGATGGCCGAGGCCCTGGCCCGTTTCACCGCGTCCCCGCGCCGCGGACCCGACCAGTGGTTCGCCGAAGCCCATCGCGTGGGGCTGGGGCTGCAACTGGAACTCGCCGCTGTCCAGGGTGCTCTCGACCTGCTTCCATTTCTGCCCGACTTCGTGGCCTTGAGCGTCAACGTGGCGCCCGTGGTACTTGCCTCCGGTGGCCTGCTCGACTTGGTGGACGACACACTGCACGATCGTCTGGTGCTGGAGATCACCGAGCATCACACAATCGATCCGCTGTCTCTGCTGCATCCCATCGAGCGGGTCCGGGAGGCCGGGGTGCGGATCGCCATCGACGACACCGGTTCCGGCTACGCCACGCTGTCCGCGCTGTTGCGCATCAAGCCCGACATCATCAAACTCGACCGCGACCTGGTGCGCGGGATCGACGAGGACCCGGTGCGCCGAGCGATGGCCCGAGCGCTCGTGCAGTTCACTCGGGAGGACGGGCCCGCCGATCTCGTGGCCGAAGGCATCGAGACGCAGGCCGAGGCGACTGCGCTGGTCGACCTCGGTGTCACGCTCGGGCAGGGTTACCTGTTCGGCCGGCCGATGCCGGTTTCGGAACTGCCAGAGACGACGGCCTGGCGTCCCGAGCGCAAGGGGCGCTCGGAGACCAGCTGATCACCGCCGTACTGTCGGGAGTATGGACTACCCGCACCTGCTGGAACCGCTGGATCTCGGCTTTCTGACCCTGCCCAACCGGGTTCTCATGGGCTCGATGCACGTGGGCCTGGAGGAGGCCGAGGACGGCTTCGAACGGATGGCCGCCTTCTATGCCGAGCGGGCCCGCGGCGGCGTAGGACTCATCGTCACCGGTGGCATCGCACCCAATGCCGAAGGGCGGCCGTGGCAACTCGGCGCCGCCCTGACCACGCAGGAAGAGGCCGCGCAGCACCGCGTCGTGACTGAGGCCGTGCATGCGCAGGGCGGACGGATCTGCATGCAGATCCTGCACTTCGGCCGGTACGCCTACCACCCGGAACTGGTCGGCCCGAGTCCGCTCAAGGCGCCCATCTCCCCGTTCCCGCCGCACGAGATGACGACTGCGCAGATCGAGCAGACGATCACGGACTTCGCGAACTGCGCGGCGCTGGCACAGGAAGCCGGCTACGACGGCGTGGAGATCATGGGCTCGGAGGGCTACCTCATCAACGAGTTCATCGCTGAGCGCACCAACCAGCGCACCGACGACTGGGGCGGAAGTTACGCCAACCGCACCCGCTTCCCCCTGGAGATCGTCCGCCGGGTGCGCGAGCAGGTCGGCAGCGACTTCATCGTCATCTTCCGGCTGTCGATGCTGGACCTCGTCGAAGGCGGCTCGACGCTGGACGAGGTCGTCGAGCTAGCACAGGCTCTGGAGGCCGCCGGGGTGACCATCCTGAACACCGGCATCGGCTGGCACGAGGCCCGCATCCCGACCATCGCCACGTCCGTCCCGCGGGCGGCGTTCACGTGGGTCACCGAGCAGCTCAAAGGCAAGGTCGGCATCCCCCTGGTCACCAGCAACCGGATCAACACCCCGGAGGTGGCCGAGGCAGTACTGGCCAGCGGCCAGGCCGACATGGTGTCGATGGCGCGCCCGTTCCTGGCCGACCCCGACTTCGTGAACAAGGCCGCCACCGGCAGGGCCGACCGCATCAACACCTGCATCGCCTGCAACCAGGCGTGCCTGGACCACACGTTCGCGATGCAACTCACGTCCTGCCTGGTCAATCCGCGCGCCTGTCACGAGACGGTCCTGCGGATCGAGCCGACCGCCACTCCCCGCCGCATCGCCGTGGTGGGAGCCGGACCCGGCGGGCTGGCCTGTGCGGTCACGGCTGCGCAGCGCGGCCACGACGTCACGCTGTTCGAGGCCGACGACCGGATCGGCGGGCAGTTCAACTACGCCGTGCAGATCCCCGGCAAGGAGGAGTTCGCCGAGACGCTGCGGTACTTCCGCAATGCCTTGATGGACGCCGGCGTCAGCGTGAAACTCGGCGCCCGGGTGACGGCTGACGAACTCAGCGGATTCGACGAGGTGGTGCTGGCCACCGGTGTCACGCCGCGGGTCCCGGACCTGCCCGGTATCGACCACCCCAAGGTCGTCTCGTACTTGCAGGTCCTGCGCGACCATGTCCCGGTCGGTCAGCGCGTTGCCATCCTGGGTGCCGGCGGCATCGGCTTCGACGTCGCGGAGTACCTGACCCAGAACGGCCCGAGCGCGAGCACCCAGCCCGACCTCTTCTACAGCCAATGGGGAATCGACCGTGCCCACGCCACCCGCGGCGGCGTCGTCCCGGCCCAGCACACGCCCCCGGCGCGCGAGGTCCTGCTGCTGCAGCGCAAGGACACCAAAGTCGGTCAGGGTCTGGGCAAGACCACTGGCTGGATCCACCGCACCGAGCTGAAGAACCGCGGCGTGCGGATGGTGTCCGGCGTTACCTACGAGCGCATCGACGACGCCGGCCTGCACGTGGTGATCGACGAGCAGCCGCAGGTACTGGCCGTCGACACGATCGTGCTGTGCACGGGACAGGAGCCGCAACGGGAACTGCTCGCCGACGGTGCAGGCGCTCGGCGTCGCGTTCCAGGTCATCGGTGGCGCCGACGTCGCCGCCGAGCTGGACGCGAAGCGTGCGATCAAGCAGGGCACTGAGGTCGCCGCTGCTTTGTGAGCGTTGTCCTAATAACCCCATAGCGGGTATAGGGTGCATGCCAAGGAGGCACCTGGCCCGAACAATCATCATGGGGGCGGGCATCGCCGGCCACACCGCAGCGTTGCACTTGCGGCGGATGCTGCCCAAGCAGCACGAGGTGGTGGTCGTCGCACCCAACTCGAAGTGGAACTGGATCCCCTCGAACATCTGGGTCGGCGTGGGCCAGATGAGCACCAAGCAGGTCACGTTCCCGCTGGCCCCGATCTATGCGCGCAAGGGCATCGAGTTCCACCAGGCACTCGCGGTCGAGCTGCACGGCGAGGGCAGCCCGGACCTGCCGCGGCCGCACATCACGGTGCAGTACACCGATCCCGCTCGCAACGGCCAGACCGCGCGGTTGGAGTACGACTACCTCATCAACGCCACCGGCCCGAAACTGAATTTCGGCGCGACCCCGGGCCTCGGCCCGGATGGGAACAGCTGGTCAGTGTGTACCGCAGGGCACGCCGAGCAGACGGCCGCCGGCGCTGGCAGAGGCCATCACGAAACTCAAGGCGGGACAGCAGCAGACGTTCCTGATCGGCATGGGCCACGGGACGTGCACCTGCCAGGGTGCGGCGTTCGAGTACACGTTCAACGTCGAGGACCAGCTCGCCAAGGACGGCGTGCGTGACCGCGCCGAGGTCATCTACATCACCAACGAGGCTCACCTCGGGGACTTCGGGATGGACGGCATGAACTTCGGCACGAAGGCCGGCGTGGTGCCCAGTCAGATGTTCACCGAAAGCCTGTTCCAGGAGCGCGGCGTGAAGGCCGATCCTGGGCGCGCACATCGAGAGCGTGGAACCGGGGGTTGCGCACTACGAGCAGCTGGACGGGACAAAGGGCGAGCAGCGCTTCGACTTCGCGATGCTGCTACCGCCGTTCCGGGGCGCGGACCTGAAGGCCTACGACGCACAAGGACGAAGACGTCACCGACCAGGTGTTCGCGCCCAGCGGGTTCATGAAGGTCGACGCCGACTACAACCCGAAGCCGTACGAGGAATGGCAGGCCAGCGACTGGCCCAGCACTTACCAGTCGGTGAAGTACGACAACGTCTGGGCCGCGGGCATCGCGTTCGCCCCGCCGCACCAGATGAGCAAGCCGCAGAAGACCCCGAACGGCACGATCATCGCGCCGGCCCCGCCCCGCACCGGCATGCCGTCCGGAGTGATCGGTCGCGCGGTCGCCCAGACGATCGCCGCCCGCATCAAGCACGGCGCTGGTGGCAAGGTCCACACGGCGTCGATGGCCGAGATGGGCGCGGCGTGCATCGCCTCGGCCGGCACCGGCTGGAAGGACGGCAAGGCCGCCGCGATGACGGTCTTCCCGATCATTCCCGACAAGCAGAAGTACGGTGCGCAGGGCCGCGACACCAAGGAGACGTACGGCGAGATCGGCCTGTCCGCGCACTGGATGAAGGTCATGCTCCACCACTTGTTCATCTACAAGGCCAAGGCCCGGCCGTTCTGGTACCTGATCCCGGAGTGAGGTGCACTGATGCCCACAACTTTCCCCGCCGCACAACTGCCTGACGAGAGCGAACTGAAGTCCCGGTCCAGCCTCGTGCGGCAAGCGTTCCGTTTCGCTGTGCTGAACCTCAAGATGATCACGATGGTCAACAAGGGACACCACTGAGCCGGATCAGCCCGAAAGAGCCGATTCGTTAGTTTCGGGGGCGGGGTTCTGCCGCCCGCGGTGCTCACCGATGCCCGTATGCTCACCGATTGCGACCCGCCCTGTTTCAGCCTTCGATGGACTTCCGGTCGTTCACCGAGTCGTCACTCAGCGTTGGTATCACGTTGTTCACACGCGAGTAGCGTCGTGCGTGAGGGGATGGCAGCCATGACTCTGGATCACGTCACCGCACAGCAAGAATCTCTGGCCGATCACGCGGTGCTGCTCGCCGAGGGCGCTCTCGTACTGTCCGCTCTGGCAACCGCCGGCACGCCGATGCACCGCGCTGAGGAACTCGCCGACCTGCGGGCCATCCACGCCGAAGCGGCTGACCTCGGCCACGAGACCAGAGCCGCGACCGATCTGGCGCAGATCTTCGACGCCATGGTCCGCACCGGCATAGACCTTTCCCGGCACTCGCAGACGGCACCGGCGATGCAGTCGCGCATCAAGCATGTGCTGCAACTGACCCGGTGCCTGGCCGCGGCCCTGGACGAACCCTTCGCGCCGGGTGCTTTGGAACAACTCAACGCCGCATTGCGCGCGCTCGATCCGCTGTGCGGACCTGCCCTCGATCTCGACTCTGCCGTAGCGCTGGCAGCGGAGGTCACTGTCCGCGCGCTCTGACCCCCCGCGGCATGCAACGATTCGTGGGGTGAGGCGCTGGTGGAGCGCGGTGCTGGCCGTGGATTCGGGGGATCCGGACTACGACCGCCGCGCTCGCACGCTCAACGCGATCGTGCTGTTCGCCTTCGTGGGCTCGCTGGTCGCCGCCGTCGCCGTACTCCCCTTCCGCGATGGCCGGATCAGTTCGCTGGTCCTGCTCATCGGTGCCAGTTGCCTGCTCGGCATTCTCGGGCTGTCGCACTCCGGGCGGCTGGCGATGGCCGTGACTCTGCTGGCGATCGTGCTGTGGCTGTTCACTGTGATCCAGCCCGTCGTCACCGGTGATCTCAGCACCAATGTCGTGGTGGTCCCGCTCGGCGCCGTCATGCTCGTCTACGTGCTGCCGGGGCGGTTCCTCGGCTGGGTCGCGCTGTGGGTCGGCAGTGCGCTGCTCGTGCTGCTGTTTGCGACAGACGACGTCGACACCGTGCCGGTACCGCGCTTCCTCTGGATCGCGAACACCGCGATCGCGACCGCCGTCACCGTGTCAGTGGTGGTCTACGGGGCGAGGCAACTGGCCCGGTCGGTGCGCCGCGAGCACGAACTGGCGCAGGAGTTGAGCGCCCGCGAGCGCACCATGCAGCGCCTCGAGGAACTGGCGACGACCGATCCGCTCACCGGGTTCCTCAACCGGCGGGCGCTGGAACACGACTTCCCTGCCATCGGTCCCGGAGCTGCAGTGGCGCTGATCGACATCGATCGTTTCAAGGGGGTCAACGATGCCTTCTCCCACGCCACCGGTGACAGGGTGCTGGCCGACGTTTCCGCTGTACTGGCGGAGACGGCCGAGATGAACGACCGGCTTTATCGGTTGGGCGGCGACGAGTTCCTGGTCGTCCGGCAACCCTCGACGGCCGTCGGCCTGGCTGAGTGGCTGCACACGGCCCGGGCACGGCTGCGGAGCCGGGCCAGCGTCCAGCGGGTGACGTTCAGCGGCGGTGTGGTCGACGTTGCCGGCGACGATCTCTCAGCCACGCTGACCCGTGCGGACCGGGCGATGTACGCCGCCAAGCAGGCCGGCCGGGATGCGATCGTGGTGATCGACTGACCTGGATCCTTCGGGCACCCGAGCCTGAGTGGCCGATCCGTGAGCATTCCGGGCATCGGTGAGCATGTAGGGCAGGGTTTGGGCATCCGGCGTGCTCACGGATGCCCAGAATGCTCACCGATTGCGGCTCTTCTCCCGAGCCATTCACCGCAGAAGCCGCAGCGCCTTCACCGCCCGCTTGGCCACCGCCTTGCGGGGATCGTCCGCGTGGCGCTGTATCCGCTCGAGGGCGGCCGGCCGCAGCGACGGATCCCGTGTGACCAGGATGGCCAGCGACGACAGGGCGTGGCTGAGCACGATCCAGTCGCTGGCCTCGTCCAGGGTCTGGCACAGCCATGTCGCAGCGCGCTGCTGCTGCGCGGAGGTGAGTGGCACTTCGCCGAGGATCTGGGCCACGTGCCATTGCACGCTGGGCTGGCGGCTCGGTCCCAGCTCGGCGAAGAGCCGCTCCAGTTGCGCCGCCACCAAATCGGGCTCCTCGCGCGCGAACTTCTCCAGCGCATCGGCCGCCCGCATCCGCACGACCTCGTCGGCGTCGCAACAGCAGTCGATCAGCTCGCCGACTCGCTGCGGGTGGGCACGCAGATCGGCGAGCACCTGCTCCGACCCGCGCAGGGTACGGGGATTGCCGCCGCGCAGGACCTCGGCGTATCTCATGCGGTCGCCAGCCGCACGGCCTCCGCGGCCGTGTGAGCGCGCACCGGCCCGTCCGGCAGATCCCATCCCGCCAGCGTCACGACCGGCACCCCGGTACGCAGCGCCAGCGCCACCTCGCTCATCGTGCCCCAACTTCCGCCGATGCTGATCAGCGCGTCGCTGGCACGCACGACCAATCCGTTGCGCAACTCCCCGAGTCCGGTCGGCAGCGCGACCGTCACATAGGCGTTGGCCGCCGTGCGGTCCAGGCCCGGCAGCAGGCCCACAACCACCCCACCGGCAACCCGAGCGCCGAGGGCAGCCGCTTCCATCACCCCACCCAGACCCCCGCACACCACAACATGTCCCTGCTCCGCAAGCAGCGTCCCGACCTCCTGGGCTAGTGCCACTTGCTCGGGCGTCGCCTCGCCCGCTCCAACCACCCCGACGTACACACCTCACACGGTAGGAGGGACGGCTCGTAGTGTCGATCACATGCGGATCCACATCTGGCACGGCTATCTGCTCTCCGGCACCGGGTCCAACGAGTACACCCGCGCACTGGCCCGCACCCTGACGGCGCAGGGTCACGACGTCACGGTCTTCTGCCAGGACTCCGATCCCAATTTGAACGTAGTCCGCCCGCAGTTGCCCGGACCGCTTCCGGTGTTCGTCTTGGATGCCTACGCCGATGCTCAGCCTGCGCTCATCGGCGACCTGTCTCAACAAGACCTCGACGCGTTTGTCGAGGCCAACGCCGCTGCCATCCGCGCCGCGGGCCCTGCGGACCTGCTCATCACCAACCACGTTCTGCTGGGGGGCCCGGTCGGTGCTGCGTCGGGACTCCCGTTCATCGTCAAAGCCCACGGTTCCGAGCTCGAATACGCCATGCGCGGCAACCCGGCGCTGTGCGATTGGGCTGCGCGGTCTCTGTCTGGCTGCCTGCAGGTGGTCGCCGGGTCGGCGCACATCGCCGGGGTCGTGAAGCAGCTGATCGGCTTCGACCGGATCTCTGTCATCCCGCCCGGTGTGGACACCGAAGACATGCGCCCACGCGACGACGCTCTGAGCGGACTGCTCGCGCAGTGCGAAGCCGATCCGCCGAATGCCGGCAATCCCCGGTTGCCGGATCCGGACAACGCGCAACGCCTGGCCGAGTTCTTCGACCGGCCGGTCGTCGCGTACGTGGGCAAGCTCAGCCGGGAAAAGGGGGTGCCGCTGCTGGTCGAGGTGCTGCGGGAGGTGGGGCAGCGGGCGGTGATCGTGGGCTTCGGCCCGGCCCGGCTCGAACTCGAGCCCATCGCCGGTCCGGACATCCTGTTCACAGGGCCGTTGCAGCACCGGCACCTGCGTTATCTGTGGCCGCTGTGTGACGTCAGCGTCGTGCCCTCGGTGTTCCCGGAGGCATTCGGCATGGTGGCCGCCGAGGCGGCGTCGTGCGGCTGCCCTCCGCTTGTGGCCGACCACAGTGGTTTGGCTGAGATCGCCGCCGGGTTGCGGCAGTTCTACCCGGCCGAACTCGCCGACCTCGCGGCGTTCTCATCGCGAGATGAACTTGTTGATCGTTTGCCTCAGGTTATGGCCATGCGAGACGTCCTCTCCCCCTGCGCCCGGCAGGCGGCCGAGCAGTTGTGGAGCTGGGACAGTGTCGGTCGGCGTATCACCGATCTCGCGCAGGGTTTGCTGTGAACCAGGCCGAAGCAGCACTGGCTGCCTCCCACCGCACGCCGGCGCTGCGGCATGCCCGCCCGGTTCTGCTCGTAGCCCACCGCGGCTCCGGCCATGCCGACAACGATCCGGACGGACCGCCCGAGAACACACTCGCCGCGATCCGCTACGGCTTCGAGCAGGGCGCCGATGCAGTGGAGGTCGACGTGTGGCGCACCGCCGACGGTGAGTTGGTGTTGCACCACGACCTCACCAGCGATCGCACGACCGGGCTGGCCGGGTTCGAGATCCCCAACGTCACGTATGCCGAACTCAAGGCCGCCGGTGCAGGTCTCTGGAAGCATGCGCGCTGGGAGGCGGAGTACGTCCCCACACTGGCCGAAGCGGCGGCGTTGGTGCCCGCCGGCCGCAGTCTCGTTGTCGAGATCGAGCAAGGTCCGGACGTGGTGCCCGCATGTCTGGAGGCGGTTGCTCGCGCTGAGGTCATCTGGATCTCCAAGAACCTGGACACCGCCGGGGCTCTCAAAGCCTCCTGTGAGCAGCCGGTCTTCTGGATCGTCGACACGACAGCGCGCTACGAGATCGGGGGTTGGTCACAGGGCCATCGCCGGGGCCCGCACAGCGCGCGGGTCGGATACGACCAGCACGCCGATGTGGTTTGGCTGGTCGAGCAGGCCCTTGAGCGCGGGCTGGACGGCCTGGACACGATGTTCGTCTACCCGCCGGATCTGCCGGACGCGCTACACGACGCCGGGCTGTGCTGGATGGTCTGGACGGTCAACGACCCGCGCGCTATCGATCAGGTCCTGGCGGACGGCGCCTGGGCGATCACGACCGACAACACGCGTGAGGTTCGGTCGTGGCTGGCGGAAGCCGGGGGTTCCCGGTAGTTCCGTCCCTGCAAAGCGGTGGATAGGGGCCAGATCCGACCCCGATCCACACGTTTGTCCGGGACCTTCGTACAGAACGATGGAAACGGGTCATATCTGGCCCGGATCGACACGTTTGTCCTCGCATCAGCCGATCAGCACAACCTGCCGGGGAGCCACGCGGGCCAAGGCCTTGTCAAGGGTCGCCAGCAAACCACCGTTGGCCTCGGCCAGTGCTCTCAGGTAGGCGTCGGTGACCTGGCGGTGACCGACCACATGAGACAGGTCCGTGTCATAGAAAGAAAGGGAATCCGGCCAGAACTCGCACCTTCCGTCTGCGCGCAAGGCGGCAAGCAAGTCCTTCGCCGTCGCCTGACTCTGGCCCAGACGGATAAGGAAGCGCACCAAGGCCCCCTCCACGATCGGGCACACGGCAATCCGGTCGACGTCGGCTGCCCACTGCGTCACACGCAGGTGGTGCTCGTGGTCGGCGAGGGTCAGCGCGATGAGCGCGTTGGCATCCAGCAGGTACGGGCTGCTCACTCGTCGTCCAGCGCCTCTGCCACATCCGAGGAGGTAACAGGCCGCCCGAGGGTCAGAACGGGAAAGCCGGTGGTCGGGTCAGTGGACACCGTTGCGGGCTCACCCAATGAGGCCAGGCCCCGGATCATCAGGTCTGCCAGAGTGGCCGACAGAGATTGGTGGCGCTCGGCGGCAAGTTGCTTGGCTCGCCTGTGGGCGTCAGGTGGCAGGTCCACAGTCGTTCGCATGGTTGCATCATACCTGCATCGCAATGATGCAACTGTGCCGCGAGACGCTTCAAGATCGACAGCACCCTTTGTGCAATGTTGCACCGTTCCGAACGGTGAAGGATTGTCCAAAGGGTGAAGTCGATCTCCAGGTGCAGCTCAAGCGATCTCGGACGCGAGGCGGCAATGCGGTGAATCTCGCGCGCTCAGATCAGCGCAGTACGTTGCACTTCCGCGTAGTTCTGCAGCACCTCAGGTCGCGCCTCGCTGTCATACACACGGGCACCTGCAACTCCTGGGCAGTTCGTCGCGTCCCACTGCGGCAACGCTCCCTCCAGCACCCAGGCTGCCTGCCGTGCCGCACCCGCAGCCACGTACTCCCCGGGTTGCGGCACGACCACCGGCGACCCGAACACCTCGCTGGCGATCCGGGCCACCGCGGGCGACTGTGCACCGCCGCCGACCAGCAGCACGCGATCACACGGGACCCCCAACTCACGCAGGGCATCCAGACCCGCGCCCAATCCGCACAGCATCCCCTCGATGGCCGCCCGCGCGAAGTGGGCCGGCGTCGAGTTGGTTCGAGTCATCCCGTGCAGCGAACCGGTGGCATCGGGCAGGTTCGGCGTGCGCTCGCCGTCCAGGTAGGGCAACAGCACGAGACCACCGGCATCGGGAACCGACAGCGCCAGCTCGTCCAAGCCCGCGTAATCAACGCCGAGCACTGCGGCCGTCGCGTCCAGTACCCGCGCGGCGTTGAGCGTGGCGACCAACGGCAGGAAACCACCGCGGGCATCAGCGAAACCGGCCACGATGCCACTCGGGTCGGCGGTGGCCACTGGACCCGACGCGAAGACCGTGCCGGACGTGCCGATCGACACCACCACGTCACCGGGGCCGGCACCTACCCCGAGCGCGGCCGCCATGTTGTCGCCTGTGCCCGGCCCCAGCAGCACCGTCCCCGCCGAACCGGGCGACTCGCCCGGACCCAGCACCCGCGGCAGCTCCACGTCGTGTCCCAGAACCTCCACTAGCAACTCGCGCAGATACTCCCCACTCGACGGCGAGAAGTACCCCGTCCCACTTGCATCGCCGCGGTCGGTCGTCGCTTCCCCGCCGCCCCGAAGCCGCCAGGTCAGCCAGTCGTGGGGAAGCATCACCTGCGCAACCCGGGCCGCAATCTCCGGCCGCTCGCGGGCCAGCCACGCAAGCTTGGTCACCGTGAACGAGGCCACCGGGACCGAGCCGGTCTGCTCGGCCCACCAGTCGGCGCCGTAGCGCTGAACAAGATCCTGGGCGTCGGCCCCGGAGCGGGTGTCGTTCCACAGCAGCGCATCGTGAACCGGCTCTCCGTCGGCGTCCAAAGCGACCATGCCGTCCGCGGATCTTCTTCCAGCGGGTTCCGGAAGCCAAACAGGTCAAGAACCGCCTGCATCTGGATGTGCGCGCGGCCCCGGGCCTGCAGGGTGACGAGCGAATGGCCGCGCTGGAGGCGCACGCGCAGCGGTTGGTCGCGCTCGGCGCGGTGCGGGTGGCGCGTTTCGAGCCCACGCCCCCGCTGGACGCCGGGCACATCGTGATGGCTGACCCCGAGGGCAACGAGTTCTGCCTCGACTAGCGCGGCCGATCGGTGAGCATTCCGGGCATGCGTTAGCCTCGCGGGCGGGTTTTCGGCGTCCTGGATGCTCACCGATGCCCGGCGTGCTAACCGATTGCTACTTCACCCGTGCTGCAGGCGTTGGCGCACTACCTGGGAAAGGATTCCTTGCCCACATCTGCTGAGTCGGATGCCGAGCGTCCCTGTGGACACTCGACCGGTTTGTCGTGGCCCGTGGTTACGGTGCGGCTGACGGAAGGGACGGAACTTGAGTGAATGGGCAGCCGCCGAGGACCAGGCGGTCAAGGTACGGGTCACGATCGACGGCTTCGGCGAGAGCTTCTGGGTCAGGCGGACCGACACAAGTACCGGGATGGTGAACAACGCGCTGCTCAATGGAGCCATCAGCTACGGCGACATCGTGGAATGGAACAACGACGGCGAGGTCATCGCGGTCCGCTCCAGATCCGATCGAGCGACGATAGTCGTCTGGGTCGATCTGGACGAAGACGACCTGCCAGCGCAGGCCAAGTGGGCGCAGGCAAGCGCCCACGCACGAAGGGTGTGGATCGATCGCGGCGCCGTCGTGGAGGCCGGTTTCGGGTCCATGCTGATGGCCGCGTTCGTGGTCCGCGACGGGTTGAGCCTGCAGCTGCAGTGCCTGAAGATGCTCGAGGTCCTCGCGGATGAGGACTGGACCCTCCAGTGGGAGGTCTCACCCCACCCCGGCACGCCCACCGATGCGGCCGCGCTCGGACTCACGGTGCCGCCACCCTTCAACGACGACGAACCGGACGTTCTCGATGCCAGCGACTTACCCGACATCACCGACACACTGGTGTCGGACAACGCGCAGCGCGATCTCATTCCGCGGCTCAAGGAGCTCGGTCACGTCCATGCCGCACTCGATGACCACGAACTGCTCGGGGTTGCCGTCGATCTGGTCCGCAACGACCTGAACTTCTACCGGGCGTGCCAAGCGGGCCATAACGACCGTGTGCTGGTGGGCGCTGCTGTCGTCACGAGCTGGCACCGAGGGCTGATGACGCCCGAGTTCGAGCGCGATGTGCTCGACATGGACTTTCTGGAGGACTGATGGGCGGCGCCGGCCTCGGTTCGGCATTGACTCTGACTGCACAGGCCGCGCGGATCAGTGAGCATCGGCCCCGAGGCCTAGAACAAGGCGTCCGCCTGCTGCCCTCGTCACGAGTGCGAACTAGGCGGTTCCGAGGCTCTACACCTTCGGATGCAAGGGTCCCGAGATCCCGGTCGATGCAACCGTGCTCGACGTGATCGCGCAATCCCTTGGACAATCGGATCATTTCTAGTCATACTTGTGACTATGGCGACGATCCCCCTCGCGGAGGCCAAAGCGCACTTCTCAGATGTAGTGCATCGGGTGAACACCCAGCACGAGCGCGTAACCGTCACAGTCCACGGGCGCCCTTCGGCCATCGTGCTCGCTGTGGAGGATTTGGAACGACTGGAGGAGACGATCGCCGTGCTGTCGGACAGCGAACTCGTGCGACAACTCGCTGCCTCGCTTGGGGACATCGCTGCCGGACGTGTTGAGTCCGCGGATGACCTCGCCGCCGCCATGCGCCGCCGGTCCAACGGTTGAAGATCCACGCGCCCTATCAGCTCGAGGTCACGTCGACTGCCCGCCGGCAGCTCGCCGAGGTGCTCCCGACGGCAATCGCGTTCGCCGCGTACGAGTCCATCACGGGCCCGCTTCTTAAAAATCCCCACCGCGTCGGCAAGCAACTGATGCCGCCGCTCGATGCCCGGCACAGTGCCCGCCGCGGTACCTATCGGATCGTCTACCGCATTGACGATGAGACCCGGCGCGTGACCGTCTTGGCAATCGGTCCGAGGTCGGACATCTACCGATAGTCCTGGCGCGCAGTTGGTGTGGGTTTGATGACCGGAAGCTGGCGATCAGTCTTCTTGTCGTCTTCGGTGAAGCGCGAAGTCCTACCATGCGCTCCCCCAAGCCCGGCCATGCAGCACACGTAGTAACGAGCGGGCAGGTGAGCCTCGCTACCCCCGATGCATATCCACGAACCGGCTGTAGTGTCCCTGGAACGCAGTCACCACCGTCGCGGTCGGGCCATTGCGGTGCTTGGCCACGATCAGGTCCGCCTCGCCCATCCGCGGGCTGTCCTTCTCGTAGGCGTCCTCGCGGTGCAGCAGGATCACGACGTCGGCGTCCTGCTCGATCGAGCCCGACTCACGCAGATCGCTCATCATCGGCTTGCGGTCGGTGCGCTGTTCGGGCCCACGGTTCAGCTGGCTGATCGCGATGACCGGTACTTCGAGTTCCTTGGCCAACAGCTTCAAGGCCCGGGAGAACTCCGCCACTTCCTGCTGCCGCGACTCCACTCGCTTGCCCGAACTCATCAGCTGCAGGTAGTCGATGATGATCAAGCGCAGGTCCTGCTGTTGCTTGAGCCGGCGGCACTTCGCGCGGATCTCCATCATCGACATGTTGGGGGAGTCGTCGATGTACAGCGGCGCACTGGAGACCGCCGACATCGTGTTCACCATCCGCGTCCACTGCTGCTCGTTCAGCGTGCCCGAGCGCATGTGGTGCAGCGGCAACTCGCCCTGCGCGCTCAGCAGCCGCATGACGATCTCGTTGCGGCTCATCTCCAGGCTGAAGATGGCGCTGGTCAGACCGTGCTTGATGCTGCAGGAGCGGGCGAAGTCCAGGCCCAGCGTCGACTTGCCCATGGCAGGCCGGGCGGCGACGACGACCATCTGACCGGGGTGCAGGCCATTGGTCAGCTTGTCGAGGTCGATGAATCCGGTGGGGATGCCGATGATGTCGCCGGTGTGATCCCGGATCGACTCCATCTCGGTGTACACGCCCTCAAGCAGGTCCGAGAGCGGTGCGTAGTCCTCCGCGGTCGTGCGCTGCGTGATCTCGTAGACCTCCGCCTGCGCGCGGTTGATGAGTTCCTCGACCTCACCCTCGCCCTGGAACCCGGTCTGCACGATCCGCTGCCCGACCTCCACCAGGCGGCGGCGCATGGACGCATCGCGCACGATCTGGGCGTAGTAGGACGCGTTGGCGGTCAGCGGGGGAGAGGCCACGAGCGTGTGCAGGTAGGGCGCGCCTCCGATCCGCTGCAGCTCCCCGGACGCCAACAGGCCCGCGGACACGGTGATCGCGTCGGCGGGTTCACCCCGGGAGTACAGGTCGAGAATGATCCGGTAGACGGTCTGGTGGGCGGGCAGGTAGAAATCCTCCTCGCGCAGGCGCTCCACGACGTCGGCGATGGCATCCTTGCTGAGCATCATGGCGCCCAGGACGCACTGCTCCGCGGCAGTGTCCTGCGGCGGCGTGCGATCCACCGTGACCGACGGTGGTCGATCCAGTGGAGGCGGCTCCATGTCCAAGCTCATGACGTCAGTTCTAACGCGGGGCTACGACAAACTCACGGGCAACGGACCATGCGGTGAAGCAGCCTGTGGACCTGCTAGTGCATGACATGTGGACAGGGGTCGATGGGCGGAAGTCACAACTTGTGGAAAACCTGGGGGCTGGAAACTTTGTGAAACCGAAAACATGCCTCTGATCAGGCTGTTTACCCGCTCGTAACGTGTGGATGAAAGTCGGACAACTCGCTATTCCTCGAGATGAGCACGCAAGCCCGGAACCGTCGCCTGGACCATCTCCACGACTTCGTCGAACTCGGCGAAGGTACCGTAGTAGGGATCGGGCACATCCTCACCGACGCCACGCGGGTCGAAATCCCTGATCAGGACGGCATCGACGCCCAGCGCCTGCAGAAACTCCAGGTTGTCGGAGTCCATCGCGAGCACCAGATCCGAGTCGGCCAGCACGTCGGCGCTGGCCTGCCGGGCGGTGTGTTCGAGGTCGTAGCCGGCCCGTTCCAGCGCCGCGATCGCGCGCGGATCCGCGCCTTCACCGACGTGCCAGCCGCCGGTACCCAACGAATCCACCTCGACGTCGAGGTCGGCGAGCTCTGCGGCCAGAACGGCGGCGGCGATGGGGGAGCGGCAGATGTTGCCCAAGCAGACGGTGGTGATCCGGGTGGTCATGCGGCCATTGTCGCGTTGTCGTCGGGACACGCCGGGGGGAGCAACGACAACGCAACAAAATGCGGCTGGGCACAGGACATGCGAAAGCCCCCGCCGCAGCGGGGGCCTTGCGCACACGTCAGGTCAGGCGGACACCACGTGCAGCGTCACCGTGGCGACGACGTCCGGGTGCAGCGACACCCGCACGGGGTAGTCGCCCAGGGCCTTGATGTGGCCGTCGAGCTCGATGGCCCGCTTCTCGACCAGCGGCCCACCGGCGGCCTTGATGGCAGCTGTGATGTCGCTGCTGGTGACCGAACCGAACAGCCGGCCCGAATCGCCGGACTTCGCCTGCACGTTCACGGTCAGCGCCTCGAGCTGGCCGCGGACCTCGTCGGCGTGCTCGCGACCGCGAATCTCGCGGGCGCTGCGCGGCACGCTTGATCTGGTCGATCTGCTTCTCGGCACCCACGGGTCCAGCGGATCGCGTAACCGCGCGGCACGAGGAAGTTCCGGCCGTAGCCGTCCTTCACCTCGACGATGTCCCCGGGGGCGCCGAGGTTGTCGACGTCCTGGGTCAGGATGATCTTCATGGTTCTCCTCAGCGGGCCGTGGACGAGTACGGCAGCAGGGCCATCTCACGGGCGTTCTTGATCGCCCGTGGCGATCTCGCGCTGCTGCTGCACGGTCACACCGGTGACGCGGCGGGCACGGATCTTGCCGCGGTCGGAGATGAACTTGCGCAGCAGGGCGACGTCCTTGTAGTCGACGCTGTCGACGCCGGCCGCCTTGAGCTGGTTGGCCTTCTTCTTGATCGGCTTGACGGGCCGAGGTGGCTGCTTCGCCATTGTGGTGCTCCTACGTTCGAGCCCGGCTGTTCATCGCCGGAACAAGCCGGAATGGGATGGATGGGTTAGAAGGGGGGTTCGTCGACCGCGCCGCCGCCCCAGGAGTCGCCGCCACCGGCGGGTGAACCCCAGGGATCGGACGCTCCGCCGCCGGCTGCCGGGGCCTGCCCGGAGTCGGAGGTCGAAGAGCCACGGGAGGTCTTCTGGACCTTGGCGGTGGCGTAGCGCAGGGCCGGGCCGATGTCGTCGATGTCGACCTCGTACACGGTGCGCTTCTCGCCCTCGCGGGTCTCGTAGGAACGCTGCTTGAGCCGGCCGACGACGATCACGCGGGCGCCCTTCTGCAAGGATTCCGCCACGTTCTCGGCGTACTGGCGCCATACAGTGCCGGACAGCCAAACGGTCTCGCCGTCCTTCCACTCACCGGTCTGGTTGTCCCGGCTGCGGGGGGTGACGGCGATGCGAACACTCGCCGCGGCGACGCCGGACGGCGTGAACCGCAGTTCCGGCTCTGCGACCAGGTTGCCCACCAGGGTGATTTGGGGTTCACCGACCATGCTCAATAGCCTTTCTGGTTACGCGGTACGCCGCAGGACCTTGGTCCGCAGCACCGCCTCGTTGAGGTTCAGCTGGCGGTCCATCTCAGCAACGGTCTGCGGGGTGCAGGTCAGTTTGAGCACCACGTAGATGCCTTCAGACTTCTTGTCGATGTCGTATGCCATGCGACGGCGGCCCCAAATGTCGACCTCGTCGACGGTGCCGTTGTCGTTGCGCACGACCTTCAAGAACGTCTCCAGGCTGGGCTGGACGGTCCGCTCCTCGAGATCGGGATCGAGGATGATCATGACTTCATAGGGACGCAACTGCGACCACCTCCTCTGGACTCAAGCGGCCACGGTCCTTCCGTGGCAGGAGGTCTTGGCGTCACGCGATCGAATCACCGCGTCTTCTCAGGGTACCGGATGGGTGGAATTGCCCGGTACGGGTATGTGGATACGCGCACTTGCCGGCCAACCATAGGAGGGGTTATGACCACCACAACCGAAACCACCACGACTGCCCGCTCCGATGGTGCGGTGAAAATCGTCGGCATCATCACGTTGGTCGCCGGCGTCATCATGATTCTGGCCGGCGCCGCTACCTGGCTGCAGGTCACCAATGAGCTGAAAGACCAACGGATCACGGTCGCCGAGGACGCCTCGATGTATGCCGGCAAGCAGGTGAGTGGTCCGCTGACCGCGTACGCCCAGGCCGAGATCATCAACAAGCACGCACTCGAGGCGACCGGCGGCAAGACCTATGCCGAACTGGACCGGGAAGACCCGCTGCGGCAGACCGCGATGACCGCGTCGTTCCTGCGGGCATCCCTGTACACCTCGGTGGTCGCCTACGGAGTCGCCGCGATGGCTATAGGACTGGGAATTCTGAACATCCTGCTGGGCTGGGTACTCACCCGCCTGGCCAGGCGCTGACCTACGCGTAGGCGGCTCACAACATCGGCGGGAGGGCTCCCCGCCGCCCGTTGTCTAGACTCGACTTCCGTGATCTCGGTCCGGCCCATCTCCGCCCAGGAGCATCTGGCGTTCGTGCAGTCCCAGCCCTCGGTGTCCTTCCTGCAGACGCCCGCCTGGGCCGATGTGAAGGCCGAATGGGACAGCGAATCGGTCGGCTGGTTCGAGGGTTCGGAACTGGTGGGCGCGGCGTTGGTGCTCTACCGGCAGGTGCCCCGGGTCAAGCGCTTTCTGGCTTACGTTCCGGAAGGGCCCGTGCTGCCGTGGGAGAAGGTCACCCCGCAATGGCTCGACCCGCTGCTCGAACACACCAAACGCCGCGGCGCGTTCGCGCTGAAGATGGGGCCGGCGGTGGCTACCCGGCGCTGGCATGCAGAGACCGTGAAGAAGGCCATCGCGGACGACTCGATCACCCGGCTGGCCGACGTGCCCGCCGACGAGGAGAGCGCCGTCGGCATGAAACTGCAGACAGCCCTGCGGTCCGCGGGCTGGGCACAGGAGGCCGGCGGCGGCGCGGGTTTCGGGGACGTCCAGCCGCGTTACGTGTATCAACTCCCGCTGGCCGACCGAACCGCTGACGACGTGTTCGCGGGCTTCAACCAATTGTGGCGGCGCAACATCCGCAAGGCCGAGAAACTGGGTGTGGAAGTCAGCAAGGGCGGCCGCGAGGACCTGGCCTTGTTCCACCCCGTCTATGTCGAAACCGCGGCGCGCGACGGCTTCACCCCGCGTGGGCTGTCGTACTTCCACCGCATGTGGGACGCGATGAACGCCGAGGACCCGAACCGGCTCGCGCTGTACCTGGCCCGACACGAGGGCGAAGTGGTCGCGGCGACCACGCTTGTCACGGTTGGCGACCACGCTTGGTACTCCTACGGAGCGTCCACGACGGCCAGCCGCAACGTGCGCCCGTCCAACGCGGTGCAGTGGCGGATGATCACCGACAGTCTGGACGCCGGCTGCAGCGTCTACGATCTGCGGGGCATCAGCGACAACCTGACGGCGGGCGATCATCTGCTAGGTCTCGTCCAGTTCAAAGTCGGCACCGGTGGTTATGCCCAGGAGTACGTGGGGGAGTGGGACCGAATCCTGCGACCGTTGTGGAACAAGGCCTACGAGGTGTACCGCTCCCGTCGGTGAGGCGCGCGGCGGGTGCGGGCTGCTCGCCACGCAGGATGACAGACTGCACCCGTGAGCTTCACCCTGCATCTCGACGGCCCGGTCTGGCGCCAGCACACTGCCGAGGTGCGAGATGCCCTGCGCACGGCGATCCGAGGCGGCGAACAACCTGCCAGGCTCGGCGATCTGGTCCCGGTGGCCAAGGGCAACGGCTACGGACTGGGGCTGTCCAGACTGGCCACTGAGGCTACCCGACTAGGAGTGGACCGGGTCGCGGTCGGCAGTGTCTTCGAGGTGCCGGAAGTCGCCCAGCACTACGCCGGCGAGATCCTCGTACTGACTCCGTGGGATCCCCGCGATGTCGTGGCCGCGCAGCATTGGGAGCACCTGGACCCCGCCCATCGCGATCGCGTGATCCGGACCGTCAGTGACGTGCACTCGGCCAAAGAACTGCCCATGGGTGTCCGCATCGTCCTCGAGGGCATCACGAGCATGCGCCGGTTCGGGATTCTGGAGACCGACCTGCTGGCCTTGGTCGCGAGCAGTGACTTCCAGGCGGCCCTGGCCCGCGGCGACGTGCGACTGGAGGGTCTGGCACTGCACCTGCCGCTGGCCATGCCCGAGATGCACGATGCCGGTTCGGCCGACCTGCCCCGCGGCACCAGCACCCGGGTCGTCGAGGTGCGGGGATGGGCACGCACGTGGCACGCCGCACTGCAGGAACTGCTGCGAGCCGGGTCGGCCGTGCCGGAGAACGCCAACACGTTGTGGGTCTCGCACCTGACCGACGACGAACTGCAAGCGGTTCGGGCCCTCGAGCCGGAGATTGCGCTCAACGCCCGGGTGGGAACGCGGCTGTGGCTGGGCGACGGATCGGCGCTGCAGGCGCGCGGCACGATTTTGGCCGTGCATGCCGTGGGCAGGCGGTTCGCAGTGGGCTACCGGCAGCGCAAGGCCAAGGACGACGGCCTGCTGCTGGTGGTGGGCGGTGGCACCTCCCACGGGGTCGCTATGGCCGCCCCGACCCCGGCCGCCTCGCTGCGCCAGCGCGCCATCGCAGCCGGAACCGGCGCTTTGGAAGCCGCCGGGCGCAGCCGGTCCCCGTTCAGCTGGGACGACAAGTTGCTGTGGTTCGCCGAACCCCCGCACATGCAGGTCTCGATGCTGTGGCTGCCGGACGCGGCTCTGCGGGAGGGCACTTCCCGTGGTCTGCGCACGCCGACGGTCGGCGACACGCTGGACTGCCGGGTGCGTCACACGACCGCCCTGTTCGACGCCGTCATCGACGCATGATCTCCATCCTCCCTAGCCGCGACGATCCGACGGTCGCGAGTGGCAGCGAGGTAATCGGCGGCCCGGCCGGCCGCCGGGTGCTGCTCGGGGTGACGTGGTGGAACAGCTCGCGGGTCCTGGTGGTCCTCACAGTGCTCGCGGCGCTGGTCGGATACGCGAGCAAGTACCACTGCCTGCGCAACGGCTGGGGTGAGGGCCGCTATCCGCACATGTGTTACTCCGACATCCCGGCGCTCTACGGATCCCGCGGCCTGGCCGGCGGGGCCATCCCCTACATCAGCGACCTGCCCAGCGACCAGGTTCTGGAGTATCCGGCGTTGACCGGGCTCTTCGTCTACCTGGCGGCCCGGCTCACGCCGGCCGGTAACACGGCCTGGTACTTCGACGTCAACGTCCTGCTGCTGCTGATGTGCTGGCTGGTCGCGGTGCTTGCCACAGCTGTGGCGCAGCGCAGCCGGCCCTGGGATGCGGCCATGGTGGCGCTGGCCCCCGGAATCATTCTGGCTGGAACCGTGAACTGGGACCTGTTACCGGTTGCCCTGGTCGCGGTGTCGCTGGCCCTGTGGTCGCGCTGCAAGCCGTTCTGGGCAGGGGTCTTCCTCGGGCTCGGCATTGCGGCCAAGTTCTACCCCGTTGTTGCTGTTGGGACCGCTGTTCTTGTTGTGCTGGCGGGCGCGTCGATGGCGGGCCTTTGGGATGTACACCCTGGGTGCGGCGCTGGCTTGGCTGCTCGTCAACGTCCCGCTGATGCTCGCGAACTTCGACGGCTGGGTGCGGTTCTACACGTTCAGCCGGGAGCGTGGTGAGGACTTCGGGTCGATCTGGTTGGTGCTGTCCACGGCCGGCCACCAGGTGCCGCCCGACCGCCTCAACACCGTCGCCACCGGATTACTCGTTCTGGCTTGTGTGGGCATCGCACTGGCTCGTCTGGCGGGCGCCGCAGGCCCCGCGCGTCGCGCAGGTGTCGCTGCTGGTCGTCGCGGCCTTCCTACTGACCAACAAGGTGTACTCCCCGCAGTACGTGATCTGGTTGATCCCGCTGGCGGTGCTGGCCCGGCCGCGGTGGCGCGACTTCCTGATCTGGCAGGCCGCCGAGGTCGTGTACTTCGTCGGGATCTGGCTGTACCTGACGGGTCTGGAGGGCGACGAGGCGAAGGGTCTGTCGCAAGAGGCCTACGCCGTGGTCATCCTCGTGCACGTACTGGCCACGCTGTGGCTGTGCGGCATGGTCGTGCGCGACATCCTCGCGCCGCAGCACGATCCGGTGCGCACCGACGGCAGTGGGGTGGACGATCCGCTGGCCGGGCCGTTAGTCCCGCGAAAAGATGGCTTGAGGGCTGATGCGTGAGCATTGCGGGCATCCGTTAGCACGCCGGACGGGTTTTCGGCACCCGGGACGCTAACCGATGCCCAGCTTGCTCACCGATTGCGAATTCAGGGCCTTACGGACTACCCGAACCCGATGGCGAGACCACCGCGCTGGGCGGAGGTTGTGCCGCTTGGCTGGGCGTGGACTGGGTCGGAACGCCGCTGGGTTTCGCAGTCGGTTTCGTGGGCTGCGCCGTAGGCGTCTGCGGCTCCTGCGTCACACCGCCGGTGACGTCCTCCGACGGGAAGCCGGACGGCGACGCCGAGGGGGTCGGGCTCACGCCCGGGACGGTGCCGGATCCGACCCACGTGCCAGGCATGTCGAACGTCTCGACCGGCAGCCCCTCCAGGGCTCCACGGTTGAAGGCGGTCCAGATCGCCGCCGGGAACGAGCCACCGGTCACGCTGTACATACCGCCGGTGCCCTCGAGCGTGACCATGTTGCCGTTCTTGTCGGACTTGGCCATCATCACGGCGGTCGCCAACTGCGGGGTGTAGCCCACGTACCACGCCGACATGTTGTTGTCGGTGGTTCCGGTCTTGCCCGCCGAGGGCCTGCCCAGTGCCAGCGCCGCCGTACCGGTACCGCCGTTGACCACCTGCTGCAGCGCGAAGTTGACGTTGTCCATGACGTCCTGGTCGAACTCCCGGGTGGTCGAGACCTGCATCTCGTAGTCCGTGGCCTTGTCCGGGGTCTTCACCTGCTTGATGAGTTGCAGGTCGGCCCGCTGGCCTTGCGCTGCGAACGTGGAGTACGCGTGCGCCATATCCAGCGCGGTCGGCGAGGCCGTACCCAACACCGTCGTCGGGTCGGCCAGCAGGCCCGTGGTGTCCTTGGGAATGCCGGCCCGGATCGCGGCCTTCTTCACGTTGTCGGTACCGACGGTCAGCCCGAGCTCGACGTACGGGGTGTTGATCGATTTCATCGTCGCCTGCAGCAGCGTGACAGTGCCGTAACTCTCGTTGCCGTAGTTCTGCAGGGTGTAGCCCTGGATCGTGCGCGGGCTGCTGCCGTCCCAGGTCGAGTACAGGCTGATGCCGTCCTCGAGCGCGGCCGTGAGCGCGAAGGGCTTGAACGTCGAACCGGCCAGCGCGGTGGCCTGGGTGGCGTCGTTCAGCTGGTTCTTCAGGTAGTTCTTCCCGCCGTACATGGCCACGACCTCACCGGTGCCCGGACGGACACTGGCCAGCCCGATCCGCAGGCCCTCGGTGTTGTACTGCGGTCCGTAAGACTCCACCGCAGCTGTCGCGGAATCCTGCGCCTGCTTGTTGATGGTCGTCACGACCTTGTAGCCGTTGAGGTTGATCTCGTCCTCGGTGTACCCGATGTCCAGCATCGCGTCCCGGGCCGCCTCCAGCAGATAGCCGTTGGTGCCCTTGAAGTAGTTGTAGGCGCCCGTCCACGGGATCGGCGTCGGGAACTCCAACGCATCAGCCTGCGCCTGCGTGATCTCGCCCATCTGGACCATGCCATCGACCGTGTACTGCCACCGGTCCTGCAACGCCGCCCGGCCTTCCTTCTCCGCGTAGTACGAAGGGGCCCGGATGACCGATGCGAGGTAGGCCGCTTCGGCGTAGTCGAGGTTGGCTGCGCTCTTGCCGAAGTACGCCTGCGACGCCGCCTGGATGCCGTAGGCGCCGCGACCGTAGTAGATCGTGTTGAGGTAGTCGGCGAGGATGTCGCCCTTGCTCTGCTGGGTATCGAGCTTGATGGAGAGCACGAGTTCCTTGAACTTGCGGGAGAAGGACTGCTCCTGGCTCAGGTAGGCGTTCTTCGCGTACTGCTGGGTGATCGTGGACGCACCCTGGGTCGTTCCGCCAGTGAGGTTGTTCCACGTCGCGCGCAACAGGCCCTTCGGGTCGAACCCGCCGTGGCTGTAATAGGTCCGGTCCTCGGCGGCCAGCATCGCGGCCTGCATCTCCGGCGAGATCCGGTCAAGCGGCACACTCGTGCGGTTGGCCTCTCCGATCCGGCCGATCTCGGTCTTTCCGTCGTCGTAGTAGATGCGCGTGGTCTGCGCCACGGCCATGTCGTTGGGTTCCGGGACCTGAATAGTGGCCACCGCGATGCCCAGGCCAGCAAAGGCCGCGACAAGGACGGTGGTGATGGTGCCGAGCACGAGTTTCCAGGACGGGATCCACCGCCGCACGCCGGTCCGGCTGGCGCGCGGGTAGTCGATGAAGCGGCGCTTCGGCTTGGCGGCGCCTTTGCTTGCCATGGTGGTCATCCTCGTTCCTGTTTGCTTCTGGTCTATAGACGCTGCGCGGCGTGGCGCGGTTGCGTCACCAGTCGTTCTTCGGCGCCCGCAGCGCCCGGCGCGGCACGCCATCCCCGAGCACGTAGCTGCGAAGCCGGAAGTGCCAGTGGCAGTCCCGGCACACCTCCACCTCGTCCACCCGGAACTGCCCGTGGCGACCAGCCATCTCGAGGATCTCGGCCTCGGTGTGCTGCCGTCCGGTGTAGTCCCCGAGCTCGTCACCCCAGGTGTAGCGCAGCAGGACCATGTGCGAACCGCGGCACCACGGGCAGGGATCCGGTAGGGCGACGCCGTGGTACTTCGCGGCCCGCAGCAGGTCCGGATGCGGATCCAGGTTGTCGCTGGCCCCGGTCGCAGTCAGCACGAGCCGGCCCAGGGCCCGGCGACGTTCGAGGGTGTAGTCCACCACGCGACGTGGTGTCCGGGGATCCTCGACGTCCTCGGGTTCAGCCTGTTCCGGACGGGGTCGCGGCGGCTTGCCGGGTGCTCCGAGCACCTTGCTGCCGCGCACAGTACCCTGCGCCCGCGTTTCTGCCATGGTTCCAGGGTAGGCGGGATTCTAAACCTCTGAGCGTGCGTGTGCCGAAGGTCACCGTGCCGCGAGCACCTGCCCGGCCTGCCCGAACACCCAGGCCGGAACGCTGCGGCCCGGGGCGTGAGGGTCGGGGATCTGCACCAGTCCGACGTCCTCGACTGGGTCGGTGCCGGGCTGCGGATCCAGCAGGCGACTGGGCAGCCACTGCGGCGATGCGACGGTCAACGAAGCGCCCGGCCGGTGGTGAACCAAGTCGTCGAAGGCCTGCGCGGCCGAGATGATCGCTACGCTGCCGACCGTTTCCAACGTGGTGACCGGGACCGAGGCGCGCACTGTATGGCCGTTCTCCGCGAAGAACATGGCGTAGGCGTTCGCGCCGGACCCGGGAAACGCACCGTGCACGCCGGGCATACCAGTGCTGGGCCACACGTAGGCCTGCTGCTGCTCCCAGTCGATCCCTGGCTGTAGCGCGGTCATCACCTGGAGTCCACTGCGGTCGGAGACCCCGGTCCATTCCAGCCAGTCGCCCTTCTGCGCCACCGTGCCGCCTCCCATGGCGGTGCGCAGTTGTTCAGTGGTGAGCGTGCGGGCGGAAAGTTGGTACACCGGCGCCCGTCCGGAAGCGCTGGACAGAGTGACCCCGGAGGCCAGGCGGATCCGCGGGTCACCGGCCAGCCGCGCCGCGGTGTCCTGCATGGGCTGGCTGAACCACAGCCGATCGAGTCCGATGAGCAATCCGAAGGCGGCCAGAACAGCGACGACCAGACCGACGGAGTGACGGCTGCCGCGCGCCAACTGTTCGGTCATGGCCAGGGACACGACGCAGATATCGGCATCCCAGCGCTGCGTCTGAACAGGTGGCGGACGCCACACGACGGGGTGCTTGCACGCCGGTGAACGGCAGGGTTATCGTTATAGAAGTTGAATATATCGACGTGATACATCTCGACGTGGAGGTCACCATGGCAGTCGCCAAACGGTCCATCCTCCAATTCGCCGTGCTCGGTCTGCTCCACGAGGGCCCGCTGCATGGCTACGAGTTGCGCAAGCGCCTCAACGGCGTGCTCGGCACGTTCCGCGCCATCTCCTACGGCTCGTTGTACCCGTGCCTCAAGGAGATGCTCGCCGCCGGCCTCATCACCGAGGACGGCCCCGCGGACGCCGGCGCCCCGGCGCTGTCCGGCCGCCGCGCGCGCATCGTCTACAAGCTCACCCCGGAGGGCAAGGACCGCTTCCAGGCCTGGCTGGCCGATGCCGGCCCCGAGGCCTACGAGGACGAACTGTTCGGGGTGCACCTGGCCTTCTTCAGCCGCACCGACCGGGACATCCGCTTACGGATCCTGCTTGGCCGGCGCAACCGCCTCGAGGAGCGGCTGGCGACGCTGCGCAGCAATCTTGTGCGCCGCCGGGAACGCCTCGATGAATGGACCTTGACGCTGCAACAGCACGGGCTGGACAGCGTGGAGCGAGAGGTCGACTGGCTGTCCCAGTTGATCGATCACGAAATCGACGGCAAAGCGCCGTCGTCACAACGATCGACCGGCAGCACGCCGGCGAGCAAGTAAGGAGAGCGAATGTCTATTCGTGTCGCCATCGTCGGTGTCGGTAACTGTGCCGCCTCGCTCATTCAGGGCGTGGAGTACTACAAGGACGCCGACCCGCAGAGCAAGGTGCCGGGGCTGATGCATGTGAAGTTCGGGCCGTATCACGTGTCCGACATCGAGTGGGTGGCCGCGTTCGACGTGGACGCCAAGAAGGTCGGCCAGGACCTGGCTCACGCCATCACGGCCAGCGAGAACAACACCATCAAGATCTGCGACGTGCCGCCCACCGGGGTCACCGTCCAGCGGGGCCACACCTACGACGGCCTCGGCAAGTACTACCGCGAGATGATCACGGAGTCCGACGACACCCCCGTGGACATCGTCGAGGCGCTGCGCGCGGCCAAGGCCGACGTGCTGGTGTGCTACCTGCCGGTGGGTTCCGAGCAGGCCGCGAAGTTCTACGCGCAGTGCGCGATCGACGCTGGCGTGGCCTTCGTCAACGCGCTGCCCGTGTTCATCGCCGGCACGCCCGAGTGGGCCAAGAAGTTCGAGGACGCCGGCGTCCCGATCGTCGGTGACGACATCAAGAGCCAGGTCGGCGCCACCATCACCCACCGGGTGCTCGCCAAGCTGTTCGAGGACCGGGGCGTGACCGTGGACCGGACCTACCAGCTCAACGTCGGCGGGAACATGGACTTCATGAACATGCTCGAGCGCGAGCGGCTGGAGTCCAAGAAGATCTCGAAGACGCAGTCGGTCACCTCGCAGTTGGCCGGTGAGATGCCCGCCCGCAACGTGCACATCGGCCCGTCGGACTACGTCGCGTGGCTCGACGACCGCAAGTGGGCGTTCGTGCGGCTGGAGGGCCGCAACTTCGGTGACGTCCCGCTGAGCCTGGAGTACAAGCTCGAGGTGTGGGACTCCCCGAACAGCGCGGGGATCATCATCGACGCGATCCGCGCGGCCAAGATTGCCAAGGACCGCGGGATCGGCGGCCCGATCCTGTCCGCCTCGAGCTACTTCATGAAGAGCCCGCCGGTGCAGTACACCGACGACGAGGCGCGGGAGGCCGTGGAGGCCTTCATCGCCGGCACTGTCGAGCGCTGACCTCAAGCAGCAAGCGGCCCGGTCCCTGGTTGGGGGCCGGGCCGTTTCGCTTTCTTATTGGACCTTGGCGTTCGAAACCTGGCCGGCCAGCGCCGCCTCGGCCGGGTTTGGACATGTGTCAGGGGTACAAAAGCCACATACCACCCAAGGATTCGTCGAAACCTGGCCAAGTTTGAACAAGATGTGTTTTGTCAGCCAGGTTTCGAACGCGAATCGATCCACAGTCCGAATGACGTGACACCGCTGCTGACGGGATTCCCTCAGTCTGGGCGCATGGATCTCGAGAGCCGATTCGGGCTCAGGCCCTTCGCCTTCGAGGAGACCGGACTGGCGCTTCGGCAGTGGCGGGCTGCTAAGCGGGACTTGCAGCGCATCCGCCGGGGAATCTACGCCGTCCGATGGGCCCCTGACGCCCGGCTTCGGCACTGCCAGAAAGTGTGCGCCGAGTTGCTTCCGAGGACCAACCATCTGGCGATAGGCGCCTCTGCCCTGGCGATACTCGACCTGCCAAACCCCTACTTCCGCAGCTGGGACCGGGTTGACGTGACTGTGGGGGGACCCAAAACGAGGACGTCGACGGGAATCCTCCGGTCAAGACTGGACCCCATCCCCACGCCCTGGGGTCCATGCACGGACCTGCTGGATACCGCCGCGCACATCGCCGGCGAACTCCCGCTGCCCCAAGCCCTGATGGTCACCGACGCGGTCGCCCGGCGCCTAGCCGGGACCACGGATCGCTTCTGGTTGGCCTCCGAACGGTGCCGCACCGAGGTCCGCAGGCGGTTGCTGGAGGTGGCCAATCTGCCCGCGCTGCGCCTGGCCGACCCCGCGGCTGAGTCCCCAGCCGAGTCCTTCTTCCGCGGTCACGTGCTGGAGGCGGGTCTCAGGGACCTCAAGTGCGGAGTCCCCATGAAGGGCGCAAGCGGCGACCAGTACTTCGTCGACCTCTTGATCGATGGCCTGATAGTCGAGGTCGACGGACGGGAGAAGTACAAGAACCTGCAAGTCCTCATCGCCGAGAAGCGCCGCGAGGACGACCTCCGGGCGACGGGCCGGGGCTTCCATCGCAGCTTCGTTGAGGACCTCTACGCCGACCCGAAGGCCGAGGTGGACCGACTCACGCACCGCCTGCGGCTAGCCTTGCCCGCGTGACCCATCCGCTGCAGGCCGCGCTTGGGTCGCCGCTCTACCGCAAGCTGCTGGCCATTCGGCTCACCGGCCAAGCCGGTGACGGAATGCTGCAATCGGCACTCGCAACGTTCGTGCTGTTCTCCCCGGAGCGGCAGGCGTCTGCATCCGCCATCGCGGCAGCCTTCGCGATCCTCGCGCTGCCGTACTCGCTGATCGGGCCGTTCACCGGTGTCCTGCTCGACAGGTGGCGGCGGCAACGCGTGCTGTTCTGGGGCAACCTCACCCGGGCCCTCAGCATGGCTCCGGTCGTCTACTTCACAGCGCAGGGCGACTCTGGCGCCGGGCTCGGACTGTCGGTGCTGCTGGCGATCGGCATCAACCGGTTCGTCCTGGCCGGACTCTCGGCGGCCGTCCCGCTGACCGTTCCGGAACCCAGCCTCACCACTGCCAACGCGATCGCGCCGACGTCGGGCACGATGGCCGCCGCCCTTGCCGCCTTCCTCGGCGTCGGCCTGCGGCAGGCGCTCGGCGGCGGCGACGCCGGGTCGGTAGTCGTTCTGTGCATCACGGCCGGGGTGTTCGTGATCTCCGCGCTGCTGGCGACCCGAGTGCACGCCCACCAGTTCGGCCCGCTACCCGGCGAGCACGGCCAGACCGCGCGCCAGGTGCTGCGGGGCCTGACCGACGGGGCCCAGCAGCTCTGGCACCGGCACCCGGCCCGCAACGCGATCCTCATGGTCTGCGCGCAGCGCATCGCGATCGGCGCCGGCACGATCATCGCGGTGCTACTGCTGCGGCTACGGCTCAATCCCGCCGACCAGACCGAGCGGGCGCTCAACGAACTGGCCGTAATGCTGGGCGCCGCTGCTCTCGGTGCCCTGGTGGCCGCGATCGTCACACCGGCCATGACCCGCCGGATCGGCCCGATCAAGTGGACAGCCGCGACATTCGTCGTGGCCGGAGCGGGTGCCTGGTGGGGTGTGGCGACCGCGGCCGTGTGGAGTCTCGTGGTGGCCGGGCTGGTGATCGGATTCGCGGGGCAGGCGGCCAAGGTCTGCGGCGACACCCTGGTTCAGGAGTGGATCGACGAGGGCAACCGCGGCAGGGTCTTCGCGCTCTACGACGTGGCCATCAACGTCGCGCTGGTCTCGGGCGTGGTGTTCGTGGCACTGCTGGATCCGCAAGCCACAAACGCAGGGCTCACCGCGGCCGCCATCGGCATCGGAATGGTGGTCAGCGGCCTGGTGTATCTGCGCTGCCGGATTCCTGCCACCACGTGATCAGCGCCTGCGTCGCCTCCTCGCGATCCATCGGCCCGTTTTCGATCCGCAGTTCCAACAGGTGCTTGTAGGCGCGGCCCACATCGCGACCCGGCGGGATACCGAGGATCTCCATGATCTGGTTGCCATCGAGGTCCGGGCGTACGGCGGCGAGTTCCTCGGCTTGCGCCAGCGTCTCGATGCGCGCCTCGAGGTGGTCGTACGTGCGCTGCAGCGCGGCTGCCTTGCGCCGGTTGCGGGTCGTGCAGTCAGCCCGCGTGAGTTTGTGCAACCGCACCAACTGATCTCCCGCATCACGCACGTATCTGCGCACCGCAGAGTCGGTCCACTCACCGCCGCCGTAGCCATGGAAACGCAAGTGCAGAGCGACCAACTCACAGACCTCGTCGATGGTCTTGGCATCGAACCGCAGTGCCCGCATGCGCTTGCGGGTGATCTTGGCGCCCACCACCTCGTGGTGATGGAACGACACCCCGCCGCCCGGCTCGTGCCGGCGGGTGCGGGGCTTGCCGACGTCGTGCATCAACGCCGCGAAGCGCAGCACGAAGTCGGGATCGGTGCGCGGGGCATGAGTGGTCTCGAGCTCGATCGCCTGCTCGAGCACCGTGAGGCTGTGTTCGTAGACGTCCTTGTGCCGGTGGTGCTCGTCGATCTCCAAGCTCAGCGCGGGGATCTCGGGCAGGAACCTCTGGCACAATCCGGTGTCCACGAGCAGTTGCAGTCCCGGACGGGGGTCCGGCGAGAGGATGAGTTTGACCAGCTCGTCGCGGATCCGCTCGGCACTGACGACATCGATCCGCTCGGCCATGTCGGCCATCGCGGCGGTCGCCTGCGAATCCACCGTCATCCCGAGTTGCGAGGCGAACCGGGCGGCACGCAACATCCGCAACGGATCGTCGGAGAACGAGTCCTGGGGTGAACCGGGGGTACGCAGTCGCTTCACCGCGAGGTCCAGCAAACCGTCGAACGGGTCGATGAACTGCCCGTCCCGTAGCCGCACGGCCATCGCATTGACCGTGAAGTCCCGACGGCCGAGATCGGACAGCAGATCCGCGCCGTACGACACCTCCGGTTTGCGGGAGTCAGCCGCGTAGGCATCCGCCCGGTACGTGGTGAACTCCAGTTGCAGGTCCCCGCTGCGCGCACCCACGGTCCCGAAGCGGGCGCCGATGTCCCACACGGCATCCGCCCAGCCGCGCAGGAACGCCAGCATCTGCTCGGGGCGGGCGTCGGTAGCGAAGTCGAGGTCGACCAGTTCCCGGCCGAGGATGGCATCGCGAACGCTGCCACCGACCAAATCCACTTCGAAGCCGGCCACACTGAACAGTTCGGCCACTTCCTGCAGAACCGGAAGATCGGCGCGCAACTGCGCCAGCGCGGTGTCGCGCACATGGTGCAGCGCCTGCAGCGCCGGGGAGTTCACCGCACAAGGGTAGTCCGCACCCGCCGACGTCGTCCTTGGCACACCTTCCCAGTGGTTACGCCTATTGTCGTAGGCATGCCGATCCCGTCTCCGTCGCGCTTCAATCTGCGCTACGTCACGCGATCGCGCACCACTGTTGACGAGACCAGCGCGGGCGGCCTGGTCGTGCGCCGCAACGCCGACCTCGAAGCGGCCCTGATCGCGCGCTACGACCGCCGCAAACGACTGGTGTGGTCGTTGCCGAAGGGTCACGTCGAGCAGGGGGAGACGATCGAGCAAGCCGCGCTGCGTGAGGTCACCGAAGAGACCGGGCTGACAGCAGCGATCGTGGCGCCGCTGGGGATCATCGACTTCTGGTTCGCGGTGGAGGATCGCCGCATTCACAAGACCGTGCACCACTACCTCATGCGCTACGAAGCCGGGGACATCTGCGACGAGGACCAAGAAGTGGTGGACGTGGCCTGGGTGGGGATCGACGACGTCCCGTCCCGGCTGGCCTATCGCGACGAGCGCCGCCTGGTGGCCAAGGCGCGAGGCATGCTCGGCGAGATGTAGTGGCCCGCGTATCCATCCTGCTGCTGACATGCCTGCTGACGTTGTTGGGCGGGCCGGTCCACGCCAACCCCCGCGTCGTGGCCATCGACGAGAGCGTGGACATCTCGCTGACCCACATGAGCCCGCTCAACCCACAACCCGGCACCACCCTGCGGCTGTCCGGCCGGCTGCGTAACCGTGGCGAGCAGCAACTGTCGGCGTTGCAGGTCCGGCTGCTGTTGTCGACCAGTCCCCTGGCCACCCGCTCGGAGATCGGGACCGTGGCAGCCGGCGGCGCTGACCGGGACGGACCGCCCACCCTGGCCGTGAGCCAGCCGATCGCCCAGCTCGCCGCGCAGGCGGTGGTCGACTGGTCCCTGCAGATCCCCATGGACTCGTTACCGCTGGCGGCAACCGGCGTGTACGTCGCCGGGCTGGAGGTCATCGGGACGGGCGTTGACGGCCTCGTGCAGCGCGTCGGGTTGACCCGCACGTTCCTGCCCTGGTTCCCGCCGGACTCCGTGCAGCCCGCCCGCCTGGTGTGGCTGTGGCCGATGACCGCCTCCCCGGCGCGTGCCTTGGACGGGGTGCAGCTCAACGAGCAGACGGCTGCCGAACTGGCACCGGGCGGCCGTCTGGCGCAACTGGTCGAGGAGGGTGCCGGGTCGAAAGTGACCTGGGTGCTCGACCCAGCACTGCTGCAGACCGCCGAGGACATGACCGACGGCTACCAGGTGGTCGGGACCTCCGAACCGCGTGTGACAGGGGGCGGTTCGGCCCAGGCACGGGACTGGCTGACCTCGGTCAAGCGAGTCACCGAAGGATCCCCCACGGTTGCGACCTCGTACGCTCTGCCGGACGTGATGGCGTTGGAACGCGCCGACATGAAACAGACCATCGCGGTGGCCACCCAGCGCGCAGCCGCCGACGTCTCGGCGGCGACGGGTGAGGACGTCGAGAAGCTTCTCGCCTGGCCGCCCGGTGGGGCCCTGACGCCCAGTGCGCTGCGCAGTCTTTCCCAGGCCGGGGCGACATCGGTGCTGATGGCCGACACGGCCGTGCCGCCCACTCCTGCAGTCACCTACACCCCGGATGCATTCACGTCCTGGGCCGGGATCGATCTGGTCCTGGCCGACAGTGGCCTGTCCGCCGCGCTGGCGATGCCGCAGGGAAACCGGGGGGAGGCGCTGCTGGCCCGGCAGCGGTTCCTGGCCGAGATCGCGATGACCGCCGGGGAGCTGCCCGACGCGTCCCGCAGCATCGTCGCCGCTCCGGATCCGCTGTGGAACCCGCGGGCCAGCTTCGTCCGGCAGACGCTGCGGGCGTTGCAGGACGTCCCCTACGCGCGGCTGACCGGCATGGGCAAGGCCCGCCGGCACTCCCTGGAGCTACCGCGCAGCCGGGTGCCGTACACCCCCGCGCAGCGGGCCGCCGAACTCCCGTCGTCCTACATGAGTGACGTGCGAGACCAGCAGCGCGCCGCCGCCCGGCTGCAAGCGATCCTGACCGAGCCGGCGATCGGTTACGACGAGTCCGTAGCCCGCCAGACCTCGGGTCTGTGGCGAGCGAACCTGCCCGAAGGCGCCAGCCTGGTGCGACTGGTCAGTGAGCAGGTGCGTGCCGCGACCGCAGGGGTGCGGGTGGCCACGACCGGCACGTTCACCCTCCCGGGGGACACCGGACGGATCCCAGTGACGGTGGCCAACGACCTCGACCAGGAAGTAACCGTCGGGATCCGCTTGGAATCGGACCAGCCCGCCAGGTTGTCGGCCGACGAGATCGAACCGTTCGAGGTTCCGGCCGGGCGCAAGGTGAGCCTGGAGGTGGAAGCGACCGTGGCGGGTGCCGGCACGCTTCCTGT
Organism: Candidatus Nanopelagicales bacterium; assembly: GCA_037045455.1. Classification (GTDB taxonomy): domain Bacteria; phylum Actinomycetota; class Actinomycetes; order S36-B12; family UBA10799; genus JADKAV01. The sequence continues at coordinate 156,876 of JBAOIN010000012.1, forward strand.
CAAGATCCAGCTCACCACTCCCGCCGGCCGCCGGTACGGGCAGCCGGTGGAGGTCCTGGTCCGCACCACCGCGTACTCGCAGGCTGCGGCCTATGTGGTCACCGGTGCGTTCGTCATCCTCGCGTTTCTGCTCGGCATGAACTTTCGTGCGGCGCCGGCGGGCCCGGCACACCGAGCACGAGCGAAGCGAGCACGCCCATGAGTGAGCAGGCCGGGGTGCTGCGATCCAGTGCCCTGATGGCCGTCGGCACGATCACGTCACGGGCCACCGGTTTGGTCCGGGACATGGCACTGGTGGCCGCCATCGGTTTCGGCACCCTGGCCGACACCTACAGCCTCGGGAACTCGCTGCCCAACATCATCTACATCCTGGTCGCCGGCGGAGCGCTGAACGCGGTGTTCATCCCGCAGCTGGTCCGGCATATGAAGGATGACGCCGACGGGGGCCACGGGTACGCCAACCGGCTGCTGCGACTGGTGAGCATGGTGACGCTGGCGCTGAGCGTGGTCGCGGTGATCGCCGCGCCGTGGATCGTGCACCTGTACGCCACTAGCCAGTACTCCGCGCGGGAGTTCGGCCTGGCCGTGGCGTTCGCGCGGTTGTGCCTGCCGCAGATCCTGTTCTACGGCCTGTACACGATGTTCAGCCAGATCCTCAACGCCCGCGGCCACTTCGGGTCGCCCATGTTCGCGCCGATCGTGAACAACATCGTGGTGATCTTCGCCTGTTTCGCGTTCCTATGGGTCGCGGGTGACCAGGTATCGGTGGCCACGATCACTGACAGCGAGGTGCTGTGGCTAGGGGTCATGACAACCATGGGCGTGGCGCTGCAGGCGCTGGTCCTGGTGCCGGTGCTGTTGCGCTCGGGCTTCCGTTTCGGCTACATGCGCGGCCTGCGCGGGTTCGGTCTGGCACACACCGGGCGGCTCGCGCTGTGGACCATCGGCCTGGTGCTGATCAACCAGCTTGGCTTCATCGTGGTGACCCGGTTGGCAACCCTGGCAAACGTGCTGGCCAGCGAGGCGAACGTGGTCGCGCAGGGTCTGACCACCTACCAGAAGGCCTACCTGGTCTTCATGCTGCCGCACTCGGTGATCACGATCTCGATCATGACCGCTCTGCTGCCGCGGATGAGCAGGGCCGCGGCGGCCAAGGACGACCACAAAGTGGCCGCCTACGTCTCCGACGGTATGCGGATGGTGTCGGTGCTGATCATCCCGGCGGCGGTCTGCCTGGGGGTGGCCGGTCCGATGATCGCGACAGTCATCTTCGGCTTCGGTGCCGGCTCCGGCATCGCCGCGACGTACGCCGGGCTGGTAGTGGTCGCTTTCGCGCTGGGACTGCTGCCCTTCAGCCTGTTCTACGTGTTGCTGCGGGGCTGGTACTCCCTGGAGGACACCCGCACGCCGTTCTTCCTGACGATCGTCTACAACATCCTGATGGTCGGGTTCTCCCTGCCGCTGTTCTACGCAGCGCCCGTGGAGTCCAAGGTGCTGGCCCTGGCGCTCGGGTACTCGATGGCGTACTGGGTGACGCTGGTGATCGCCTGGGCCGTGCTGCGCCGGCGGCTGCCGATCCCGAGCCGGCGGATCCTGTGGGTGGTGCTACGACTACTGGTCGCCGGAGTGATCGCCGCCCTCGCGGGTCTGGTGGTCAATCTGGTGTTCACGACGTTCATCTCCAGCCGGCGGGGTGAGGTCGTCGCGCTCGGCTTCGTCGGGTTGCCCGGCTGGGCGCTGGTTGCCGCGATTCTTTGCTCGGTCGTCGCGGTGGTGGTCTACGTCGGACTGGCGTGGCTGTTCCGGGTGCCGGACATCGCCCAGGCCGGAGCGCTGGTGGCCGGCCGCATCCCCGGCTTGCGCAACCGGCGCGGCGCGTAGCGCGCCCACATGGGCGTGGCGTGCGGTCGGCGCTCTACTCTTGGGGCGTGGGGAGTGAGGCCGCACGGCCCTGGCGCGCTCGCTACGAACTGACCGACCTTGTGTCCCATTTGTCGGATTCGCAACTCTGGCAGGCGTACGACAACCGCTTGCGCCGCACTGTCGGTCTGCGCATCGTCAACCATCGCGCCCCCCGCTTCGATGCTTTGTACGCCGGTGCTGTGGCAGCCGCCCGCATCACCGACCGCCGCTTCATCAACGTCCTTGACGTCATCGGCCCGGAGCCGGACGACGAGCTGGTGATCATCACCGAGTGGATCCCAGGGCTGGCGCTACCGGAGGTCCTGCAGGAGCCGATGACGGCGCACGGCGCAACCGTGGTGATGTCTCAGGTCGCGGCGGCGATCGCCAGCGCTCACGCACAAGGGGTGACGCACGGGCACCTGCGACCGGCCAACGTGCTGCTGCTGCCCGACGGCGCCGTGAGGTTGCGTGGTCATGGTGTGGACGCCGGCCTGTACGGCGTGACGCCCGACCTCGACCCCGTTGCCGCGGACGTGCACGGCCTCGGTTCACTGCTGTACGCGTGCTTGACCGCCCGCTGGCCCTTCGGGGTGCGGACCGGACTGCCGATCGCTGCTCAGACGGCCGCCGGCGAACCGGTGCCGATCACCGACTGCGTGGCCGACGTTCCCGAGCGCCTGACCCGGATCGTCGAGGGTTGCTGGCGGGGCACGTATGGCAGTGCCGCAGAGGTCGCCGACGACCTGCATGAGGTCTCCGGACAGTTGTGGAACCCACCGCGGCCTCGGCCGCTGTCCTCACCGCGCCAGCGAATCGTGGCCGCCGCGCTGGTGACGGCCATGGTCGGCGGCGCATTGGTCATGAGCCTGGCGGATGCGGCCAACCGGTCCGGGGACCCGGTGACAGCCCAGACCCGCGCGCAAGGTGTAGCCGCGCTCGTGACCACGGTCTCCCCCGACGAACGGCGACTGCCGGTCGTGCGGGTGCAGGACTTCGACCCCTACGGCGTGGACGGTGAGAACCACGAGCAGCGCCGCTACGCCATGGACCACGATCCCCTGACCGCGTGGACGACAGTCACCTACGACGACCCGTTCATGGCCGGCAAGCCGGGGGTGGGGCTGCGGGTCGATCTCGGGGCGCCCCGGCCGATCCGCTCGGTGGACCTCAAACTGGTGGGCGCCAACAGCAACCTGCAGGTGCTCGCGGCGAACAGCCGCTCCAGTGACCCCTCGCGCTACCGGGTGTTCGCCGCCGTCACCGGGGCTGGTTCCCGCATCCTGCTGCGTTCTCCGATGCCCATCACCGCCCGCTACGTCGTCGTGTGGTTCACCCGGCTGCCCTGGGTGGACGGCGGCTACCGCGGTGGCGTGCGCTCGGTCGTGGTCCGCAGCGGATGACGGCCACCGACGCGGAACTGCTGGCTGCCCACGTCGCGGGTGACGCCGACGCCTTCGGCGAACTGTTCACCCGGCACCGGGACCGGCTGTGGGCGGTGGCGCTGCGCACGTCGGGCAGTCCGGAGGATGCCGCGGACGCGCTGCAGGAGGCCATGATCGCGGCGTTCCGGCGCGCCGGCTCGTTCCGGGGTGACGCTGCAGTGACAACGTGGCTGCACCGGATCGTGGTGAACGCCTGCCTGGACCAGCACCGCCGGCGCAAGTCGCGGCCCACCACCACCTGGATCGAGTCGCTGCACGAACGGGAGTACGACCGGGACGACGTGGCGAACCGGGAACTGCAGATCGAGCTGGAGCGGGCGCTGGCCACCCTGCCCGACGATCAGCGGGCCGCGATCGTGCTGGTCGACGTCGAGGGCTACTCGGTGGACGAGACGGCCCGGATTCTGGACTGCGCGCCTGGCACTGTGAAGAGCAGGTGCTCGCGGGGCCGGGCACGGTTGGCGGCTCGGCTGCTCGAGGTGCGGAACCCTGATGGCGGCGGCTCCGTCCTACCACCGCGACAAGGAGGTGGGTCATGAGCGATGAGGTCGAGGTGCGTGCGCGCCTGGCCCGCCTGCCGCACCCGCCCATGCCGGCGTCGGTAACCGCGGCCATCGAGGCTCGACTGGCCGAGGAGCGCACGGTCGTTCCGATCACCCGTAGTCACCGCAGCCGTCTCAACTGGCTGGTGGCTGCGGCCGCCGCCGTGGCCTTCGTCTCGCTGGTGGGCGTGAGCACGAGCTCGTCCCCGGCCCCGGTCGCCCAGACTCCCGTCATACGGGCCGGCGCTGTCTTCGAACCCACCGGCTTCGCCGAGCAGTTGCGCTCACGGATGGGCAACGAGGGCAGTTCTGCCCCCACCGCCACGTTCGCCGACTCGGCTGCCGGGATCACGGCGTGCATGAATGCGATCAAGGGGTACGGGCCGGTAATGTCCGCCGACGCCGGCACCTACGGCGAGGCCAATGCCGTCGTGCTGGTCACCAGGTATGTCGGCAACGCTCAGTACGAAGAGGTCTGGGTCGTGGCACCGGATTGCGGAACCTCCCAGACCGTGGTCATGCGTCACATCCTGGTCGACGTCGACAGCTGAGCCGTATCTGCGCGACAGGGTGCAGGAATCCGTGAGCAAGTTGGGCATCTGTGAGCATGCCGGTCGCCAAAAACCCGCCCGCGGGGCTCACGGATGCCCGGAATGCTCACCGATCGGCCGGGCCAAGCAGACCACCCCGGCGATTCCGTTTGGTGGGCAACATCGTTGAGAAACGCGGCGCCACTCCTGCCGCGATCCCCACGCGCCTATCCTTGGGGAATACCCGCCGGCCACGTCGGCGTTAAGCCAGTCAGTCAAGCCTGAGGAGCACCGTGAGCGACGTCGAGCAGCTGGTCATTGTGGGATCCGGACCCGCCGGATATACCGCTGCGATCTATGCCGCCCGGGCGGAGCTGAACCCGGTGCTGATCGAGGGCGCGGTGACCGCCGGCGGCGCGCTGATGAACACCACCGAGGTGGAGAACTTCCCGGGCTTCCCCGAGGGGATCATGGGCCCCGAGCTCATGACGAACATGCGTGGCCAGGCCGAGCGCTTCGGTGCCCGGATCGTGACTCAAGATGCTGCCGACATGCAGCTGTCTGGGGACATCAAGACGGTCACCGACGACGCCGGGAACGTCTACCGGGCCAAGGCCGTGATCCTGGCCATGGGGTCGGGCTACCGCGAGCTGGGCGTGCCCAACGAGAAGCGGCTGTCCGGCCACGGTGTCTCCTGGTGTGCGACCTGCGACGGCTTCTTCTTCCGCAATCAGCACATCGTTGTCGTCGGCGGCGGTGACTCCGCGATGGAGGAAGCCACGTTCCTGACCCGCTTCGCCGAGAAGGTGACCATCATCCATCGCCGGGATGCGTTCCGGGCCAGCCCGATCATGGCCGACCGGGCGCTGGCGAACCCGAAGATCGACGTGGTGTGGAACAGCGTAGTCACCGACGTGCTCGGCGAGGACAAGGTCACCGGTATTCAGCTGCACAACCGGGTGAGCGGCGCCGACTCGACGCTGGAGGTCACCGGCGTGTTCGTGGCGATCGGCCACGATCCCCGCTCGGAGCTGGTCAAGGGTCAGATCGACCTCGACGACGAGGGCTACGTCCTGGTCCAGGACCGCAGCACCCGCACCAACGTCGAGGGCGTGTTCGCCGCCGGCGACCTCGTCGACCACACGTATCGGCAGGCGATCACCGCCGCTGGCAGTGGCTGCGCAGCGGCTCTGGACGCACAGTCCTACCTCGACGATCTGGGCTGACCATCCGCGTCACAACCACAGCAGTAACCTGTAAACCCGTACCGAACCACCAAGGAGAACCATGGGCGCCACCAAGACCGTTACCGATGCCAGCTTCGCCGACGACGTCCTGCTCAGCGACAAGCCCGTCGTCGTGGACTTCTGGGCCGAGTGGTGCGGTCCGTGCCGCATGGTCGCCCCCATCCTCGAGGAGCTCGCCGGCGAGCACGAGGAGATCGTCGTGGCGAAGGTGAACGTGGACGAAAACCCGCAGATCGCCGCCCAGTACGGCATCACCTCGATCCCGACCCTCAACGTGTTCTCCGGCGGCCAGGTGGTCAAGCAGATCATCGGCGCCAAGCCGAAGGCCGCCCTGATGGCGGACCTCGGCGACTACCTCGCCTAGTCGGTGGCCCGACTCGGTGACGCCGGGCCGGTCGTCGCCGAGGTGCGGGACCGGCTGATCCGGCTCGCTCTGCTGCCCGCTGCTGCGCCGCAGACGTTCGACGACGCGATGGACCGTGCCGTTCGGGCGTTCCAGCAGCAACAGGGGCTCACGGTGGACGGCCTGGTCGGACCGGAGACGTTCCGCCGACTGGAGGAGGCCCGCTGGAACCTCGGCGACCGCACGCTGTTCTACTCCCCCGGTCACATGCAATCCGGTGACGACGTGGCACAACTGCAGCGCCGGCTCACCGACCTCGGCTTCGACGCCGGCCGAGTTGACGGAGTGTTCGGGCCGAACACCGACCATGCGTTGCGCGACTTCCAGCGCCAGATCGGCGTGAAGACCGACGGCGTCTGTGGGCCGGACACAATGCGCGCATTCGGACGGCTGCAGCGGACTGTCAGCGGCGGCGCACCCGAGGCGATGCGCGACGAGCAGGCGCTGGTGTCGATCCGTACCGGCACGGCCGACAAGGTGATCGTCATCGACCCCGGCCATGGCGGCAACGACCCAGGCCGGGCGCTACCGGATATCACCGAGCAGAGCGTCATCGACGACATCTGCTCGCGGCTGGAGGGGCGGCTGTCGGCGGTGGGTACCCAGGTTCTGCTGAGCAGGCCGCTGGGCGTCAATCACGTGTCCCCTCCCAGCGAGGCGGAACGCGCAGCGTTCGCCAACCGCGTCGCTGCAGATCTGGTCATCTCCGTGCACTGCGACTGGGAACCGTCCGGCGCCGGCTCCGGGGCGGCCACGTACTACTACGGCAGTCCCCGGACCCACTCGATCATGGGTCAGCGGTTCGCCGAACAACTACAGAACCGGGTGGTCACCGGTACTGAGTTCGCGGACTGCCACACGCACGCCAAGACGTGGGACCTGTTACGCCTGACCCGGATGACCGCCGTCCGGCTTGAGGCCGGCTACCTGTCCAGCACCTGCGACCGCGCCCGGTTGGAGGAGCCGCACACGCGGCAGCTGGTCGCCGAGAGCGTCGCCGAAGCGATCCACGACTTCTTCGGTCCCGCCTGAGCCTCCGCGGTGCGGTGGGGTTCTGGTCATTCTCCCGCCACTGCATGACCGCATGATGACCAAAACCCCGTCAGCGCACGGCTGACCCATTACCTAAGGAAGTACTGATTAATGCTGTGTCTTACGCGAAACGTGGCTGGGCGGGTGAGATGTGGTTTCCCGCATCTTGTGTCATAGCAGCGCTATGGCACTTGATGTGGGGGGCCGCAGATCGCTCGGCCAGGCTCGTTGCAGCCAGGGCATGAGTAATAGTGGTTCCCTAACAACCTCTGTGAGGTCGCTGGGTCACAAGCCCCTTCTACTGCACGCGGGTGTCCCCGGTGCCGACCTTGGTGGTGTGCGGGCGCAGACCCGCCAGAACGAAACCTGCCAGCAGACCCAGGCCCGCAAGGGCCAGAATGCGCAGTACGACCCTGCCGCGCTCGTGAGTGCTCACGACTCGCATGCTAGAGACAAACAGGAGGTGGCCGCATGACAGGATCGCGACTCGATCCCTGGATCGACTCCTACGCCGACCGTGCCCTGGGCATGACGGCTTCGGAGATCCGCGCCCTGTTCGCAGTCGCCAGCCGCCCGGAGGTCGTCTCGCTGGCAGGCGGCATGCCGTATGTCAACGCACTGCCGATGGACGCCATTGCCGACACCGTGCGGCACATGCTGCTCACCCGCGGCGACGTCGCCCTGCAGTACGGAGCCGGTCAGGGCGATCAGACGCTGCGCGAGCAGATCCTGGACGTGATGGCGCCGGTGGGTGTCAGCGCCCATCCCGACGACATCGTCGTGACCGCCGGGTCGCAGATGGCCTTGGACCTTGTGACCCGGATCTTCTGCAACCCCGGGGACGTGGTCCTCGTCGAGGCGCCCTCCTACGTGGGAGCGCTCGGGGTGTTCCGGTCCTACCAGGTGGACGTCGAGCACGTGACGATGGACGACGGCGGACTTGTGCCGGAAGCTCTGGCCGAGGCGCTGCAGCGCAATGCGGCGGCGGGCCGCACCGTCAAGATGATCTACACCATCCCGAACTACCACAACCCTGGTGGCGTCACCCAGAGCCAGTCCCGCCGCGAGCAGATCCTCGACATCGCCAAACGCGCCGGGGTGCTGGTACTCGAGGACGATCCCTACGGTCTGCTCGGGTTCGACGGCCAGGTGCCACAAGCGATCCGGGCGATGGATTCCGAACAGGTGGTCTACCTAGGGTCGTTCAGCAAGACGATCGCCGGCGGCCTGCGGGTCGGCTGGGCGGTGGCACCGCACGGTGTGCGCGAGAAGATCGTGCTGGCTGCTGAAGCCGCGACGTTGTGCCCGTCCAACTTCTCCCAGCTCACGGTGTCGGAGTATCTGCGCACCCAGCCGTGGATGGACCAGGTGAAGGCCTTCCGCGAGGTGTACCAGGAACGCCGTGACGCACTGCTGGAGGCAATGGGGCAACTCTTGCCGCGCGGGACCTCCTGGACTGTACCGACGGGCGGCTTCTACTCGTGGGTGACGCTGCCGGAGGGGCTGGACGCCGCCGCGATGCTGCCGCGGGCCGTCGCCGCCCTCGTGGCTTACGTACCGGGTACGGGGTTCTTCGTCGACGGGCAGGGCCGGGACTGCATGCGGCTGTCCTACTGCTACCCCCCGCCGGAGCGGATCACCGAGGGGGTCCGGCGGCTGGCCGGGGTCATGGAAGCCGAGTTGGACCTCGTGCACACGTTCGGAAATACTCCCGTTCACCTACCGCCGGGGCCCGCCACCCCCGGTCCCGATCTGGCCTGAGGAGGTCGCGTGTCCGTTGTCGTACTCGCGGGCGGCTTGTCCGCCGAACGTGACGTGTCGCTGCGCTCCGGCCGGCGGCTGGCCGAGGCCCTGCGTGCCGAGGGCGTCGAAGTCCTGGTCATGGACCTCGACGCCTCGCTGCTGCCCGCCTTGCGCGCGGAGAATCCGGACGTGGTGATCCCGCTGATCCATGGCGCTGCCGGGGAAGACGGGTCACTGGCTGATGTTCTGGAAGCGTTGGAACTCCCCTACGTCGGCAGCCCGTCGCTGGCGTGCCGACTGGCCTTCGACAAGGCCATCGCTAAGGGCATCGTGAGCGATCATGGGCTGCAGGTTGCGCCTAGTTACTCCCTGCCCCACGAAATGTTCCGTGACCTCGGCGCGACCGGCGTCATGGCCGCGATCCTGGACCGGTTGGGTCTCCCTCTGATGGTCAAGCCCACCCGCGGGGGTTCGGCGCTGGGGTGCACGCTGGTCCGTGAGGCCAGCGACCTGCCCCCTGCGTTGGTGGCCGCCTTCGCCTACGGCGACTCCGCCATGGTCGAGGCGTACGTGCAAGGGGTCGAGGTGGCGGTTTCGGTCGTCGACCTCGGCTCCGGACCGCAGGCGCTGCCGGCCGTGGAGATCCAGCCGCGCAGTGGGGTGTACGACTACGCCGCCCGGTACACCGCCGGGGAGACCGAGTTCTTCGTGCCGGCCCGGATCACGGCTGAGCAGGAGCAAGCCTGTGCCGCGGCTGCGGTGACGGCGCACGACGCTCTGGGACTGCGGCATTGGTCCCGGGCCGACTTCATCGTCACCGACGACGAGGTGGTCTTCCTGGAGGCCAACGTGGCACCCGGTATGACCGAGACCTCGCTGTTCCCGCAGGCCGCTTCGGCCGCCGGGATGACCCTCGGGAAGGTAGCGGCGTCGCTGGTCGCGCTCAGCCGGTCATAAGGTCGAGGATCCGCTGCAGATCCTCGGAGTCCGCGAAGTGAATCGTCAATTTGCCCTTGCGCGCTGACATCGCCACGTCGACGTTGGTGTCGAAGCGGGCCGCCAACGCCGTCTCGACTGTCTGAGCGAACTCGGGCTTGTCGCCAGGATGCCGCTGCCGACGGCGCCGCGGCGTCCGCTCGCCGGCGGCCACCAGTTCCTCTGTGGAACGCACCGATAGACCCTCCGCGACGATCCGATGGGCCAGCGCGTCCATCTCCTCCTCGCTACCCAGACTCAGCAGGGCCCGGGCGTGACCGGCACTGAGCACGCCCGCTGCGACCCGGCGCTGCACCCCCGGCGGCAGCTTCAGCAGGCGCAGGGTGTTGCTCAGGTGGGGCCGGCTGCGGCCGAGCCGGTCGGCCAACTCCTCCTGCGTGACGTCGAAGTCGCTGAGCAGTTGCTGGTAGGCCGCGGCCTCCTCCAGAGGGTTCAACTGCACCCGGTGCAGGTTCTCCAACAGCGCGTCGCGCAGCAGGTCGGTGTCGGCGGTCTGGCGCACCAGGGCCGGCACGGTCTGCCAGCCGGCCTCCTGGGCCGCCCGCCAGCGCCGCTCCCCCGCGACGATCTCGTAGCCGCCTGCGCTGGGACGCACCACGATCGGCTGCAGCAATCCCACCGTGCGCAGAGAATGCACGAGTTCGGCCAGCGCCTCGGGGTCGAAGTGCTGGCGCGGCTGGTTGGGGTTGGGCCGGATGGTCGCCAGCGGGATGTCCTGATAGACCATCCCGGGAACGTCGTGCAGCTCTTCGGCACGCAGATCTACGTCCCCGGTCGGAATCAGCGCGCCGAGCCCGCGGCCCAGCGCCCGGCGGCTCACGCCTGTACCTGCTGGGTCGTCGAGCGCAGGTCGATCGTGCGGGCTACCAGTTCCTGCGCTGCTGCCCGGTACGCCTGCGATCCGGGGGCGTTGGTGTCGTAGGCGAGCCCCGAGCGGCCATAGCCCGGAGCCTCCGACAGCCGCACGGAGCGCGGGATCGCGGTCTTCAGCACGAGATCACCGAAGAAGCCGCGAACATCATCTGCCACCTGATCGGACAGCCGCGTCCTACTATCGGTCATCGTGAGCAGAATCGCCGAAATGTGCAGGCCCGGGTTGAGATGTTGAGTGACCATTTCGACAGTGCGGATCAACTGACCGAGCCCTTCCAGGGCGTAGTACTCGCACTGGATTGGAATCAGGATCTCCTCGGCGGCCACCAGGGCGTTGAGCGTCAGCAGGCCCAGGCTCGGGGGGCAGTCGATGAGCACGACGTCGGCGGGTTCTTCGGCGAGGTAGGTCGTTAGGGCCTTCTGCAAGCGGTACTCACGGGCCACCATCGAGACCAACTCGATCTCCGCGCCCGCCAGATCCAGGCTGGCCGGCACTAGCCGCACCCGCTCGTCCTCGGCGATCGGCACCACGGCCTGCGCCATGGGCAGATCTTCGATCAAGACGTCGTAAATGCCCGGATTGTCGGTTCTGCTGGATACACCCAGCCCGGTCGTCGCATTGCCTTGCGGGTCGAGGTCGACCACCAAGACCCGACGACCCAGCTGAGCCAGCGCCACGGCCATGTTCACGACCGTGGTGGTCTTGCCGACGCCACCCTTCTGGTTGGCGACCGTGATGATCACGCGGTGTCCTCCTCTTCTGGCCAGCCCACGCCGGCCGGTGCCCCCGGTGAGTCCAGGGGTGGCACCGGTCGTTCCGGCCAGCCAAGACCTGCTCGTTCCATCCTCACCCCACTTCGTCGCGGTGGACGTCAATGACGCGCGTGCGGGGCGGGTCGCCCACCACACGAACTTCCGCCTGCCAGCCCCGACGCGTCAGCCACGGCAATGCGGCGTCGAGTTCCTGCTGGGCGCGCTGTCCTTTCAGAAGGACCATACGGCCACCGCGGACATGCGGCGCCAGCCAAGGGAGGAGTGTGGACGTTGCGGCCACCGCTCTGGCTGTCACCCGATCGGCCTGCAGGCCGACGTCCTGGATGCGCGCCCGCACGACCCGGACGGGCACTTCCAAACGATCTGCCGCCTGCTCCAAAAATCTCACGCGTCGCTCCAGGGGCTCGACCAGCGTCACGTCGAGGTCAGGTCGGGCGATCGCCCACACCAGACCGGGTAGTCCGGCGCCACTGCCCACGTCCAGCACGGTTGCGCCCTGCGGGAGACACAGGGGATCCTCGGTGACCGCCAGGCAGTTGTCAATATGGCGCTCCCACAACCGCTGGGTCTCTCGGGGCCCGATCAGCCCCCATTCGACCCCATCGGTGGCCAGCAGATGCTGGTACTCCTGCAGGCGTTTCACGTGAAACTAGGGAAGCACCACGACGTAGCGGTTGGGCTCCTCGCCGGAGGACTCGCTCACCAAGCCAGCCGCCGCCACCGCATCGTGGACGACCTTGCGCTCGAACGGCGTCATCGGGGGCAGCGCCACCGACTCGCCGGTGCTACGCACCTGTTCCACGGCACGTTCCCCGGCTGCGGTCAGTTCCTGGCGCAGAGCGGCGCGATAGCCGCCGACGTCCAGCATCATGCGCGAGCGGTGCCCGGTCTCGCGCATGACGGCCAGCCGGGTCAACTCCTGCAGAGCATCCAACACCTCGCCGTTGTCGCCCACGAGATCGTCGAGGTCCTCCCCCACGATGGCCACCATCGCCCGGTCGTTCTCGACGTCCATCTCGATATCGCCATCGAGATCCACGATGTCCAGCAAGCCCTCGAGGTAGTCCGCAGCGATGTCGCCCTCGTTCTCCAGTGGGTTCTCAGTCATGCAACGCTCCTATCCCTTGCGCTTCTTGCGCGACTGCTTCTTAGGCTGGTTGCGCACAGGCTTGGCTTCCTCGGCCACCTCGATCGCTGCGGTGTTGGCGGCGGCGACGGTGCCGGCTTTCTTCGCGGCCTTGGCCGCGTCCCGTCGTGCCTTCGCTTCGAAGGCAGGGGTACCCGGTTGCGGGTTGTTCCGGATCACCCAGAACTGCTGGCCCATGGACCAGAGGTTCGTGGTGAGCCAGTAAATGAGCACACCCAGCGGGAAGTTGATACCGCCGATCGCGAACATGATCGGGAAGATGTACAGCAGCAGCTTCTGCTGGCGCACGATCGGGTTGTCGGCCGCCGTGTTCTTGACGATCAACTGCCGCTGGGTGATGAACGTCGTCAGCGACATCAGAATGATCATCGCCAGCGTCACCACATGGGTGGCAGTGGGGTTGGGCGTCTCCGAGGCGTTCATGAACGTGCCGTAGATCGGCACCCCGAAGATGGTCGCTTCCCGGCCCTGCGCCACGAGTTCCGGGGTGAGCACGCCCACCGCCACACCGCGCGACATTCCCTGCAGCACCCGGAAGAGCGCGAAGAAGATCGGCGCCTGCACGATGATCGGCAAACAGGAGGACAGCGGGTTGGTCCCGGTCTCCCGATAGAGCTTCATCATCTCTTCGGACTGCTTCTGGCGGTCCCCGGCGTACTTCTTCTGGATCTCCTTCATCTGCGGCTGCAGGATCTGGAGATTGCGCTGGGCCTTGATCTGCTTGACGAACAGCGGGATCAACAGCACCCGGATGACGATGACCAGGCCGACGATGGACAGTCCCCAGGTGATCCCGGAGGCATCGCCGAACATCGGGGACAGCAGGGCGTGGAACGTGACGAGGATCCAGGAGACCGCAGTCTCCAGCCACGTTATGATGAACATGATACCCCCCTGGGGTTTCCGTCGAGGTCAACGTCCGCGCGCCACTTCCCCGCGGGTGGTGGCGGATTGATACCGCCAAGTTGCCACGGATGGCATCGAGCCAAGCGTGCCACAGCGAGAATGGTTCCCTTGATCAGCCCGTGGGTTTGCAGGGCCTGCACGGCGTAGGCCGAGCAGGTGGGATGGAATTTGCAGGTCGGTCCGGTCAGCGGCGAGATGAAACGCTGGTAGATCCGAACCAAGCCAATCGCCAGTAGCGAGGGCAGACGAACGATCGTGTGCAGGACGTTCACAGTCGGGCCACCGCCTGCTGCAGATCGGTGAGAAGTCGGGGGTAGTCCTCGACACCAGGCAGCGCCCGGATCACCAGATTTCCCGTCGGCAACTGCTCCCAGAGTTCGGCCAGGGCGTGCCGCACCTGCCGTTGCCGGCGGTGGCGCACGACGGCCGAACCGCTCCCGCGGGCGACCACCACCGCAGCACGCGGAGAGTCCCCGTCGTCAAGATGGTGCAGCACCAGGGCCCCGCTGCGGACCCGCCTGCCTCGGCGGATGGTCAGGCGGACCTGGGATCGGGGGTGCACACGGCGCTCGCGCGGCAACACATCACACCGTGAGGCGAGCGCGGCCCTTGCTGCGACGGTTGGCGAGGATCGACCGGCCGGCGCGGGTGCGCATGCGCAAGCGGAACCCGTGTTTCTTGTGCCGGCGCCGGTTGTTCGGCTGGTACGTGCGTTTCATGACAAGTCCTTCCCGAAATGCGGGGCGTACGAATAGCCCCCATCGACAACCGCCGTTCGTGACGGTCGGTTCACGACAAGGGCCACCGCGACAAGCATACGTCACCGGGCCGCGACCCCGACACGGCCCGGGGGCCTATACATCGAGACGACACGCCGCCCCGGGAAGACACGCCGACCCCGCCAAAAAAATCACCGACGAGTTGTGGACAATCGGTTGTAACCCCGACGTTGATTCGATTAGCGTCATCGCACGACGTACTCCCCTTCCCCGCCGGGAGACGCCGGACAGCCTTTCCACAAGTGTTATCCACACTGTGGAGAACTTGTGTCCGACTTACAGGAGCCACACTTGGACGTAATGATCGACCTCGGCGAGTTGTGGTCCCGAGCCAAGCAGTCCGTGCCGGAAACCCAGCGGGCGTGGGTCGATCTCACCGAACCGGTGGCGCTGACCCAAGAGGCCCTGGTTCTGGTCACCGGCAACGACTTCACCAAGGACATGCTCGAGACGAAACTGCGTCCGCATGTCCAACAGGCACTGGCTGATCAACTCGGTCACAGCGTCACCATCGAAGTTCTGGTCGACCAGTCCCGCGCCCCGCAGATCCCCGACGAGGTCACCGACACGCTGGCCGACTCGACCTACAGCGAGCCGTCGCCGCTGACCCCGGTGGTGCGCGCCGAGTACGAGCAGACTCCGCTGAATCCGCGCTATACGTTCGACACGTTCGTCTACGGGGCCAGCAACCGGTTCGCCCACGCCGCGGCGATGGCCGTCGCCGAACAGCCGGCCCGCGCGTACAACCCACTGTTCATCTACGGGGACTCCGGCCTGGGCAAGACCCACCTACTGCATGCCATCGGCCACCACACCCGCCGGATCTTCGCCGGCACCCGCGTGCACTACGTGAGCTCGGAGGAGTTCACCAACGACTTCATCAACTCCATCCGCGACCACGGCCGAGCCGACCTGCACCGCCGCTACCGCGATGTCGACGTGCTGCTGGTCGACGACATCCAGTTCCTGTCCGGCAAGGTGCAGACCCAGGAGGAGTTCTTCCACACCTTCAACACGCTGCACAACGCCAACAAGCAGATCGTGATCACCTCCGACCTGCCGCCCAAGCAGTTGCAGGACTTCGAGGACCGGATGCGCTCCCGGTTCGAGTGGGGACTGATCACCGACATCCAGCCGCCCGACCTCGAGACCCGGATCGCGATCCTGCGTAAGAAAACCATGCAGGAGAACCGCGAGATCACTCCCGAGGTGCTGGAGTTCATCGCCACCAAGATCACCTCGAACATCCGCGAGCTCGAAGGCGCACTGATCCGGATCTCGGCGTTCGCCAGCCTGAACTCCTCACCCATCAGCGTCGACCTGGCCGAGATTGTGCTCAAGGACCTCATCCCGCACGAGTCCGCACAGGACGTCACCGCCGATCAGATCAAGACCAGAGCGGCCGCCTATTTCGGGGTCACAGTCGACGATCTGGAGGGCCCGTCCCGCTCGAAGACTCTGGTCGGTGCCCGGCAGATCGCAATGTACCTGTGTCGGGAACTCACCGACCTGTCGCTGCCGGCGATAGGTGCCCAGTTCGGCAACCGGGATCACACCACGGTCATGCACGCCGACCGCAAGATCCGCAGTCAGATCGGGGAGAGCCGCCGGCTCTACGAACAAGTGGCCGACCTCACCAACAAGATCAAGACTTCCGCTTAGTAGTCAGTTGATCACTTAGAGTCATTTAGGTGTGTCTTCGGTCACACTGCGTATCCCCACACGGTGGACAGTCTGTGGATAACTGCGGTACGTAAGCGCCCTCTGGCCAGCTGCGTCGCAGTCCGTGAGCACACCGGGCACCAAACCGCGTCCTAGTTCTCACGGATGTCCGCAGTGCTCTCCCATCAGGGGTTGGGACCGCTCTTAGCAGCCTCCCGTCGGCTTTCAACAGCACCGAAGAACCGACCCATTTCCGCGCGGAACGGTCCGATTAGGCTGTGTACCACCTGTGGAACCTGGTCACAATTCCGGCCTTGCGACAGCCCGTCTCGTGGACGAATCCTTGTCATTTCGTGGACACCGCGTGGACATCGTCCCGCCACCCACAGACGTCCACACCGCCGGCCCACACACCCACACCCACGTGTGCGATGTAATTACCTGCGGATGACCAGGGGATTCGGCTCGCTGTCCACAGAATCCACACCCCCTACGACGTCTACGTCATCTCTAACTAATGAATGACAAGACCCTCGAACCAGCAGCGCCCCGATGTGGACAGTTCGGAACTCCGCGATTCGCGTACGCCATCGCCGCAGGACATGACACGATGCGGTGCAAGGAGGAAACGTGAAGTTTCGCATCGAGAGAGATGTCCTCGCGGATGTCGTCACCTGGGTGTCGCGCACGCTGCCATCCCGCGTGCCGTTTCCCGCGCTGGCCGGCGTGCTGGTCGATGCCGGGGATGACGGGGTCGCGTTCACAACCACGACGCAGGACACCTGGTCGCACAACACCGCCGACGCTGTGGTGGGGGAGCCTGGCACCGCGCTGATCAGCGGCCGGCTGCTGGTGGAGATCGCGCGTTCACTGCCCAACCAGCCGGTGAGTTTCGCGTTGCAGAGTTCCGGCCGCGTCGAGGTCACATGTGGCGCTGCCGCCTTCCTGTTGCCCACGCTTCCCCGTGACGAGTACCCGCCGCTGCCGGTACTCCCGGACGCGGTCGGCACGATCGACGCCGGGCAGTTCGCCGCCGCCGTCGGGCAGGTGGCGGTGGCTGCGGCCTCGCCGGACGACCGAAACCATGCCTACGCCGGCATTCGCATGGAGATCGAACCCGACGGCAATCTGACGCTGGCCGCCACCGACCGCTATCGACTCGCGGTGCGGGATCTGCCCTGGCAACCAGCGGGCACCGATCAGGGAATCGCTGTGACCATCCCCGGCCGCGAACTCGTCGAAGCCGCGAAAGCGTTCGCCGACGCCGGGCAAGTGAGCATCCACCTTGGTGAGTCGGACACGTCGTTGTCCCTGACCGCCGACACTCGGCAGAGCGGGCTGCGGCTCATGGACGCCACGAGCTTCCCGAAGTTCCGCTCCCTGCTGCCAACCCAGTTCGTCAGCCAGCCCGAGATCGACGTCGCCTCGCTGCGGGAAGCGCTCAAGCGGGTGAGCTTGGTGCTGCACCAGGACTCTGCGGTCCGCCTGGCTTTCGGATCCGACGAGGTGGTGCTGCGGGCAGGTAGTGGCGATGAGCCGACGGCGACGGAGACTCTGCCGTGCACGGTCCACGGTGAGAGCCTGGACGTGGCGTTCAACCCGCGCTTCCTGGCCGACGGGCTGGCGGGCCTCACGCACTCCTCGGTGAGACTGAGTCTGCAGTCGCCGGACAAGGCCGCCGTGCTGACTGGGGTCGATCCCGACGCGGCGGAGTCCTTCCGCTACCTGTTGATGCCCGTGCGCCTGCAGCGGTGAGGGTCGATCACCTCGGGCTCACGGATTACCGCAACTACACCGAACTCGAGGTGGACCTCGAGCCCGGGGTGAACGTGCTGATCGGTCCCAACGGGCAGGGCAAGACGAACCTCGTGGAAGCGATCGCGTACCTCGCAACGTTCGGTAGCCACCGGGTCGCATCGGATGCAGCGCTGGTCCGAGCCGGAGCCGATCGGGGTGTGATCCGCAGCCGCGTGACGCAGGGCGAGCGGACAATCGGCCTCGATGTGCAGATCAACCCCGGCCGTGCCAATCGCATCCAGGTGAACCGCAGCCCGGTGAAGCGCACGCGGGACGCGCTGGGGATCGTGCGCGCAGTCATGTTCGCGCCCGAGGACCTGGCACTGGTCAAGGGGGAGCCGGCCGGGCGGCGACGCTTCCTCGACGAGATCCTCATCCAACTGGCACCGCGTTACGCGGCCGTTCTCTCGGACTACGAGCGGGCTTTGCGGCAGCGCAATTCGTTGCTGCGCACGGCAGCCAAGTCTGGTCCGGCCCAACGGGAATCGCTGCACAGCACCTTGCAGGTGTGGGACGACCGGCTGGTCGGTTTCGGTGCGGAACTGGCTGCTGGCAGGGCCGCGCTGGTGGATCGTCTTCTCGAACCAGTGGCGCAGGCCTATGCCACGGTCGCACCAGCGCGCAATGCCGTGGAGATGGCCTACGTGCCGGCCCGCCTGTCGGGGGCTCCCACGTCGGTCGTCCGACTTCGAAGCGGCGCTGCGGGAGTCCTTGCAGGAAGTCCGCAGCGAGGAGATGGCGCGGGGTGTCACTGTGGTCGGTCCGCATCGTGACGAACTGGAGTTGCGTCTCAACGAGTTGCCTGCCCGCGGGTATGCCTCGCACGGCGAGAGCTGGTCCCTGGCGCTGGCCCTGCGGCTGGGCAGCTTCGAACTGCTCAAGGATCAGTCCGCCGGCGACCCCGTACTCATCCTCGACGACGTCTTCGCCGAACTCGATCAGCAGCGCCGGGAACGTCTTGCCGAGGTCGCTGGAGCCAGCGGTGGACAACTACTGGTGACCGCTGCCGTGTCCGCTGACGTCCCGGCCGGACTGTCCGGGGTTAGATTCTCTGTAGACAGTGGTGCGATCAGACAGGAGTAGACGTGACGGACGAGGGCATCAGCGACCTGGCCAGCCGGGTCCTCGCTCGCGCTCGACAGGTCGCCCGTAGTGCCACTAGCGCGCCCCCCGCGCCGCGCCGGGAACCCACGTACTCCTCGGCCGCTCCCGACGACCGGGACCCGGCCAGCGTCGCCGATGCGATCGTCGCCCTGGTTGCCGATCGGGGCTGGCAGGCGGCAGCGTCCATCGGCCGGATATGGGGGGAGTGGGCGTCATTGGTTGGCCCGACGCTTGCCGAGCATGTCAAACCGGAGGCCTTCGACCGGACTACTGGGCGGCTGACGCTGCGGGCGGACAGCACGGCTTGGGCTACGCAGGTCCGGATGCTATCCACGCAGTTACGCAAGCGCCTGCAGGGGGAGATCCCCGGTGAGTTGCTGCAGGACATCACGGTGCTAGGCCCGGACGTGGGTCCGGCGCCGCGCGGGCCGTTGCGCGTCAAGGGCCGCGGGCCGCGGGACACCTACGGCTGAGAAGGCAGGCGGCGGCCACCCTCCGGGAAAGTCGCGAAGTTGTCCCGGCTGTCGCGTTGTCGTCACGACACGCCGGGATTGGCGACAACAACGCGACAAAACCACTTGCGGTGGCGGAAGCACGTACGTGGGGGGATGCCTGTCCTGGGGTAAAACCGCTCAGAAATGCCCAGAAAGCCCGGCAATGACCAGGGCACCCCACAGCAACCGCTAGAATGGTCAAGTAAGCGGGTAGTTTCCGGCGATTCCACGGCCCTATCCGATGTGAACATCCGAAAGGGGCTGTGCGTGTCCTACGACGCCAGCGATATCCAGGTTCTCGAGGGTCTCGAGGCGGTGCGCAAGCGCCCGGGCATGTACATCGGGTCCACCGGCGAGCGCGGATTGCACCACCTGGTCTACGAGGTCGTCGACAACGCGGTCGACGAAGCCCTGGCCGGGTTCTGCGACACGATCGACGTGGTCCTGCGCGCCGACGGCTCGGTGAGCTGCACCGACAACGGCCGCGGAATTCCCGTGGACATGCACCCGGTCGAGAAGAAGCCCGCTGTGGAGGTCGTGCTGACTGTCCTGCACGCTGGCGGCAAGTTCGGCGGCGGCGGCTACTCGGTCTCCGGCGGTCTGCACGGAGTGGGCGTCTCGGTCGTGAACGCCCTGTCGAGCGGGGTCGAGGTGACGATCAAGCGCGACGGCTATGTGTGGCGGCAGGCGTACCAGCGCGGCATACCGACCGCACCCTTGGAGAAGGGTGAGCCGACCGACGAAACCGGGACCACCGTGGTCTTCTGGGCCGACCCCGAGATCTTCGAGACCACGGTCTACGACTTCGAGACGCTGTCCCGGCGTTTCCAGGAGATGGCCTTCCTCAACCGCGGCCTGACGATCCGGCTCGCCGACGAGCGCCCGCGCGACGAAGACGACGAGGAGCCGACGGAGATCACCTACTGCTACGCCGGCGGTATCGGTGACTTCGTGCGGCACCTCAACGCCAAGAAGGGCCCGAGCCACCCGTCGGTAATCGAGTTCGAGGCCGAGGACTTGGACAAGGGCATCAGCGCCGAGGTCGCGATGCAGTGGAACACCGGCTTCAGCGAGTCCATCTACACGTTCGCCAACACCATCAACACCACCGAGGGCGGCACCCATGAAGAGGGCTATCGGGCGGCGCTGACGTCGCTGATGAACAAGTACGCCCGCGAGTGGGGGATCCTCAAGGACAAGGACGCCAACCTCACCGGCGACGACATCCGCGAGGGTTTGACGGCCATCATCAGCGTGAAGCTGCGGGAGCCGCAGTTCGAAGGGCAGACGAAGACCAAGCTTGGCAACACCGAGGCCAAGACGTTCGTGCAGCGGCTGGTGAACGACCAGCTGGGGGAGTGGTTCGAGAAGAACCCGGCCGAGGGTAAGGAGATCGCCCGCAAGGCGGTCGCGGCGTCAGTGGCACGGGTGGCCGCGCGCAAGGCCCGCGACCTCGCGCGTAACCGCAAGGGTCTGCTCGGCGGCGGCGGTCTGCCCGGCAAGTTGATCGACTGCTCCTCCACCAGCCCGGAGGAGTGCGAGCTGTTCATCGTCGAAGGTGACTCGGCGGGTGGTTCGGCGCGCAGCGGCCGCAACCCCGCGACGCAGGCGATCCTGCCTATCCGGGGCAAGATTCTCAACGTCGAGAAAGCCCGCCTGGACCGGGTGCTGGCCAACACCGAGGTGCAGGCGATGATCTCGGCGCTGGGAACCGGGGTCCAGGACGAGTTCGACCTGAACAAGTTGCGCTACCACAAGCTGGTGCTGATGGCCGACGCCGACGTGGACGGCCAGCACATCCGCACCCTGCTGCTCACGTTGCTGTTCCGGTTCATGCGGCCACTGATCATCGAGGGCCACGTGTACCTCGCGCAGCCACCGCTGTACTTGCTGAAGTGGAGCGGTAAGGAGGCGCACGAGTACGCCTATAGCGACCGCGAGCGGGACGCCCTGATCGAGGCGGGCCACGAGGCGGGCAAGAAGTCGCCGAAGGAAGGTTTCATCCAGCGGTTCAAGGGCCTCGGCGAGATGAACGCCAACGAACTGTGGGAGACCACGATGGACCCCGAGCGCCGCATCCTGCTGCAGGTCACGCTGGAGGACGCCGCACAGGCTGATGACGTGTTCAGCATGCTCATGGGCGAAGACGTGGAGAGCCGCCGCAAGTTCATCCAGCGCAACGCCAAAGACGTGCGCTTCCTCGACATCTAGGGACTGACCAGTGACTCAGACACCGGAAGACCTCGACCGGATCGAGCCCGTCGAACTTCAGGCGGAGATGCAGAAGTCCTACCTGGACTACGCGATGAGCGTGATCGTGGGCCGGGCTCTGCCCGATGTGCGCGACGGCCTCAAGCCCGTGCACCGGCGCATCCTCTACGCGATGTTCGACGGCGGTTACCGGCCCGATCGCGGCTTCTTCAAATGCGCCTCAGTCGTCGGCGACGTACTCGGCAGTTACCACCCGCACGGCGATGGCGCGGTCTACGACGCCTTGGTCCGCATGGTGCAGCCGTGGGCGCTGCGGTACCCGCTGGTCGACGGGCAGGGCAACTTCGGCTCGCCCGGTAACGACCCAGCCGCCGCTTACCGGTACACCGAGGCCCGGCTGGCTCAGCTGGCCATGGAGATGGTGCGCGACATCGACGAGGAGACCGTCGACTTTAAGCCCAACTTCGACGGCCGTTCCCAGGAGCCGGTCATCCTGCCCAGCCGGTTCCCGAACCTGCTGGTCAACGGCTCGTCGGGCATCGCCGTTGGCATGGCCACGAACATC
The DNA here is from genome assembly GCA_037045455.1 of Candidatus Nanopelagicales bacterium. Classification (GTDB taxonomy): domain Bacteria; phylum Actinomycetota; class Actinomycetes; order S36-B12; family UBA10799; genus JADKAV01. The sequence continues at coordinate 179,028 of JBAOIN010000012.1, forward strand.
CCGCCGCACAACCTGCGGGAGGTCGCAGACGGGATCGCCTGGGCACTGGAGCATCCCGACGCGCCCAAGGAGGAGTTGCTCGACGCGCTGTGCGAGCGGGTGCAAGGCCCGGACTTCCCGACTGGTGCCTACATCGTGGGCCGGGCCGGCATCGACTCCGCGTACCGCACCGGCCGGGGCTCGATCATCATGCGGGGGGTCGTGGACATCGAGGAGGACGATCGCGGCCGCACCTGTCTGGTGATCACCGAGCTGCCGTATCAGGTGAACCCGGACACGCTCACCGCGAAGATCGCCGAACTCGCCGACGCCGGCCGGGTGACGGGGATCGCGGACCTTCGTGACGACTCCTCGAGCCGGACGGGTCAGCGCCTGGTTGTAGTGCTCAAGCGCGATGCCCAGCCCCGGGTCGTGCTCTCGCAGTTGTACCGCCACACGCAACTGCAGGAGACGTTCGGCGCGAACATGCTCGCGCTGGTCGACGGTGTGCCGCGCACATTAAGCCTGGACGCGTTCGTCACGCACTGGATCGCCCACCAGATCGAGGTCATCCAGCGGAGAACGGCATACCGCTTGCGCAAGGCCGAGGAGCGGGCGCACATCTTGCGCGGCTACCTCAAAGCACTCGACGCCCTCGACGAGGTCATCGCGCTGATCCGGCGCTCGCCGACTGTGGACGAAGCGCGCACCGGCTTGATGCAACTGCTGGACATCGACGAGATCCAAGCCACAGCCATCCTCGACATGCAACTGCGGCGCCTGGCGGCCATGGAGCGGCAGAAGATCATCGACGAGGCCGCCGAACTCGAGCGGCAGATCGCGGACTTCAAGGACATCCTGGCCAGCGAGCCGCGGCAGCGGACGATCGTGGGGGAGGAGCTCGCGGAGATCGTGCGAGTGCACGGTGACGAGCGGCGCACCCGGTTCATGCCGGCCGACGACCTGGGCAGCGAGGAGGATCTGATCCCGGTCCGCGACGTGGTGGTGAGCATCACCGAGGGCGGGTACGCCAAGCGCACCGACTCGACGTTGTACCGCTCGCAGCGCCGCGGTGGTCGCGGCGTGCGCGGGGCGTCCCTGCAGCGCGACGACGTGGTCGAGCACTTCTTCGTCACGACCACTCACCACTGGATCCTGTTCTTCACCAACCTGGGCCGGGTCTACCGGACGAAGGCCTACATGCTGCCCGAGACCGGCCGGGACGCCAAGGGCAAGCATGTGGCGAACCTGCTGGCGTTCCAGCCCGACGAGCAGATCGCCGGTGTGCTGGCGCTGAAGGACTACGAGCAGGCCCCGTACCTGGTGCTGGCCACCAAGGACGGGCTGGTCAAGAAGACCGCGCTGACCGAGTACGACACCAACCGCACGGGCGGGCTGATCGCGATCAACCTCAAGGAGGGCGACGAGTTGGTCTCGGCCCGCCTGGTCGACGACGCCGGCGAACTGATCATGGTGTCCGCCAAGGGAATGTCGGTGCGGTTCCGGGCCGACGACCTGCGCGCGATGGGCCGCGCGACGTCTGGGGTGATCGGCATGCGCTTCCGCGACGGTGACAACACGCTGGCCATGGACGTGATCCGGCCGAATTGCGACCTGGTCACCGTGACCGACGGTGGCTTCGCCAAGCGGACTCCGCTGTCGGAGTGGAACACCAAGGGCCGGGCCGGCCTCGGGGTGCGCGCTATGAAGCTTGTGGAGGAGCGGGGTTCGCTGGTCGGCGCACTGGTCAGCGAACCGGACGACTCGATCTTCGCCATCGCCAGCAACGGCGTGGTCATCCGCACGCCAGTGGCGGACATCCGCCAGACCAGCCGCGACACCATGGGCGTGAACCTCATGGGCCTGGCTGGGGGTGTGACGGTTGTGGCCGTGGCCCGGGCCGCTGCCGAGGAGGAGGATTCCGACCCCGCTCCCGAAGAGGAGCCGGCCACGCGGGATGATGGCCAGGCGCGCAGTGACGGCGAAGAGGAGTAACAGGTGACATCGACAACGGCACCGGCCCCGGCAGGCTCTCGGGTCGCGACGCTGCGACTGCGACGCATCGATCCCTGGAGTGCCATGAAGACGGGTTTCGTCTTCGCCATCGGCCTGGGTATCGCTTATGTGATCGCCAGCGTGCTGCTGTACCTGTTCGCGAACGCGGCCGGCGTGTTCGACTCCTTCAACAGCACCTTCGCTGAACTGTCCGGTGGCTCCGGGCCGTTCAACTTCAGCATCCTGCAAGTCATCGCAGTGAGCCTGGTGTTCGCCGTGATCGAGGTCGTGGTCACCACGCTGATGTTCGCGGTGCTGGCGATGCTCTACAACGCAGCGGCCTCTGTCACCGGAGGGGTCCAAGTCAAGCTGGCGGAGGACTGAGGTTACCCTGGGAACCGCACCACGCGCCTATAGCTCAGCTCGGTTAGAGCGCTTCGCTGATAACGAAGAGGTCCCTGGTTCAAGTCCAGGTAGGCGCACGTGAAGAAACTGATATTGCTCGGCGCCCTCGCTGCCGTCGGTTATGCGGTCTACCGTCAGTACTCGGCCAACCAGGCCGAGCAGGAGTTGTGGAACGAAGCCACGCGCGACCTCGACCTGCGCTAGGCGCGGCTCCCCGACCAGGGGACGTAGCTCAACTGGCAGAGCACCGCCTTTGCAAGGCGGGGGTTAGGGGTTCAAGTCCCCTCGTCTCCACTGTTGCGCGTCTCTCGCGCCGCTTCGCCGAGATGCAGCCGCGTCAGCCCGATTCTTCGCTGCCCGACCGATCCGTGAGCATTCCGGGCATCCGTTAGCGTCACGGGCACCATTTCGGCGCCCGGTGTGCTCACCGATGCCCGGAATGCTCACCGATTGCACTTCCACCCCACCTGCATGATGTTCTTGTGACCGACCTCGTCCACCAGATCCGGGCAGCGTTGCGCGAAGTCGCCGACCCGGCGAAGGCTGCCGGCATGCAGGCGTACATGAAGTCCGAAATGCCGTTCCTCGGTGTGCAGAGGACCCCGCTCACGCGGGCCCTGCGGCCGCTGCGTACGCAGGGGACTCTGGCCGACGCTCTGGAGCTGTGGGACGAGGCCGAGTACCGCGAGGAGCGCTATGCGGCGCTGGCGGTGCTGCGGGCCCGCAGACAGGTTGTGCCGGAGGAGGTCCTGCGGCATCTCGTGGTGACCGGCGCCTGGTGGGATCTGGTCGACGAGATCGCGACGAAGCTGCTCGACCCTGACGACGTGGACGTGCGGGTATGGGCGCAGGCCGACGACATGTGGATGCGGCGGGCGGCGATCATTTGCCAGGTCGGGCGCAAGGCTGACACCGATCCCGTGCTGCTGTCCGACGTCATCGAGCCGAACCTGGGGGACCGCCGGTTCTGGATCACGAAGGCGATCGGCTGGGCGCTGCGGGACTTCGCCTACATCGACGGGCCGTGGGTGCGGGAGTTCGTGACGACGCACGAGTTGGCGCCGCTGTCGCGGCGGGAAGCGCTCAAGCACCTCGGGTGAGGACAAACACATGAATCGGGGCCATATCCGGCCCGCATTTACACGTTTGTCCCGGCCAGCTCAGCAGAACGCCGGATCGGGGTCATATAGGGCCCGGATCCACAGGTTTCTGGTGTGAAAGGATCGCCCCATGACCCAAGCCGTACTGCACACCAACCGTGGTGACATCCGCCTGAACCTCTTCGACAACCAGGCCCCGAAGACGGTCGCCAACTTCGTCGGCCTGGCCGACGGCTCCAAGGACTGGACCGACCCCAAGACCGGGCAGCCGGGTAGCGGCCCGCTGTACAACGGCGTGACGTTCCACCGGGTGATCAGCGGCTTCATGATCCAGGGCGGCTGCCCGATCGGCAACGGGACCGGCGGCCCGGGGTACAAGTTCGCCGACGAGTTTCACCCCGAGTTGCAGTTCGACCGGCCCTACCTGCTGGCGATGGCCAACGCCGGGCCGAACAGCAACGGCTCGCAGTTCTTCATCACCGTGGGCAAGACGCCACACCTGAACTTCAAGCACACGATCTTCGGCGAGGTCGCTGATCAGGCCAGCCGGGACGTCGTGGACGCCATCGCCACGACCCCCACCGGGCGGATGGACAAGCCCGTGGACGACGTGGTCATCGAATCGGTCGACATTGACTGAACCCGCCCCGGCGCCGGTTTGCTACCGGCACCCCGACCGCCCGACGTGGATCCGGTGTGCCCGCTGTGACCGCCCGATCTGCCCGGAGGACATGATCCCTGCCCCCGTCGGGTTCCAGTGCCCGGAGTGCGTGGCTGCCGCGCAGGCGACCACCCGCGAGCCGAAGACGGTCTTCGGGGGAAAACTCACCTCGTCGAGCACAGTCACGCTGACGCTGATCGGGATCAGTGCCGGGGTTTTCCTGCTCCAGTTCCTGACGGGCATCAACAAGGTCGCAGCGGATTGGGGCATGTGGCCGGCCGGGGTCGCGGTCAATTCCGAGTGGTACCGGCTGCTGACCAGCGTGTTCCTGCATGGCAGCTGGCTGCATCTGCTGTTCAACATGTACGTGCTTTACGTGCTCGGGCCCCCGCTGGAACGGCTGCTCGGGCACACTCGGTTCCTCGCGCTCTATCTGATCGCCGGACTGGGTGGGGCCGTGGCCTCATTCACCTTCTCCCCGATCAACACCGTGTCCGTGGGGGCCAGCGGCGCGATCTTCGGGTTGATGGGGGCGCTGGTCGTCGCCGGCCGCCATCTGAAAGCGGACATCACGCAGGTGCTGGTCCTGATCGGCATCAACGTGGTCATCGGATTCCTTGCACCGGGCATCGACTGGCGCGCGCACCTCGGGGGATTGCTCGTCGGTGGTGCGGTGGCGTTCGTGTTCTCCAAGGCGCCGCGCGGGGCCAGTCAGACACTGGTGCAGGTGCTCGGCTGCGCGCTGATTGTGGCTGTCCTGGCGGGGATCGCGGTGTATCGGGCACAGGAGATTCAGGCGCTGATCCCGGTCGGTTAGTCGAACAGATGGTCGGCATTTCGTCCGAGGCCTTCCGCTTGAAGTTACCGGCGGGTAACATGACCGGCATGACTCGTGATGCTGTGATCTGTGCCGCCGTCCGTACGCCGATCGGAGTGGGAAAGCCCGAGAAGGGCGCCCTGTCCGGGATCCATGCCGTGGACCTGTCCGCACTGGCTCTGCAAGGCCTCGTCGACGAGGCCGGCATCGACCCGGCGCTGATCGAGGACGTGATCTGGGGCTGCGTGTCGCAGGTGGGCGAGCAGGGCTTCAACATCGGGCGCAACGCCGCGCTGGCAGCTGGCTTCCCGGAGTCCGTGCCGGGCACGACCGTGGACCGGCAGTGCGGTTCCAGCCAGCAGGCGCTGCACTTCGCCGCGGCAACTGTCATGGCCGGGCAGTACGACGTCGTGGTCGCTGGCGGCGTGGAGTCCATGTCCCGGATCCCGATGTTCTCCAACGGCAAGGGCGGCGATGGCCCGTTCGGCCCGATGATGGTCAACCGCTACGACGGCAAGCTGGTCAACCAGGGCGTCAGCGCCGAGATGATCGCGGCCAAGTGGAACCTGTCGCGCGAGTATCTCGACGAGCTCGCAGTGGAATCCCACGAGCGCGCCGCCCGCGCGACCATTGACGGGTTGTTCGCCGAGGAGATCGTGCCGGTTGGCGAGGTCACTGCCGACCAGGGCATCCGTCCTGGCTCGAGTGTGGAGAAGCTGGCCGGGCTGCCCACGCCCTTCCAGGAAGGTGGTGTGGTGACCGCCGGTAATGCCTCGCAGATCTCCGACGGCTCCGCGGCGCTGCTCGTGACGACCAGCGAGAAGGCGGCTGAACTGGGCCTGACTCCGATCGTGCGCTTCCACACCGGCGTGATGGCCGGTGTCGACCCGATCATCATGCTGACCGGTCCGATTCCGGCGACGGCGAAGGTGCTGGAGCGCTCTGGATTGCGCCTGGACGAGATCGGTGCTGTCGAGATCAATGAGGCCTTCGGTTCGGTGGTCGGGGCGTGGTTCGCCGAGACCGGCGCCGACCCCAAGATCACTAACCCGAATGGTGGCGCAATCGCGCTGGGCCACCCGCTCGGAGCGTCAGGCGCGCGGCTGATGACCACGCTGATCCACCAGATGAAGCGCAACGGCATCCGTTACGGCCTGCAGACGATGTGCGAGGGCGGCGGCATGGCCAACGCCACGATCGTCGAACTGGTGTGAGGTCCGGATTTGCAACACGTCCCGGCTGATGAAGGGCCTTTCGCCCGGTTTGGGACGATTTGACCCGGGAACGTGTTGCAGAACCGGACATCACCGACTCAAGCTACAGGGGTTATCCACAGGGTTGTCCCCAGCTGGGGATTAACTACACAGGTGTCATTTCCACTTCGTGGAGACCACGAAGCCAGCGCCGATGAGCACGAAACCGCCGATCAGGTTCCAGAACCCGAGGTCACCGAGCACGGGTGCGTCGGGGGCGATGTACCAGGCGCACACCCACACCAGGCCGAGTACGAACAGCGCGATCATCAGCGGTGCCACCCAGGGCGGGCTGCCGATCTTCACGGGCTTGCGCTTGTCGACGACCTGATCGGTCTTCTTGGAGCGGAATGCGGCCATGGCGGGAAGTCTATCCGCCCTTAATGTGGTGGGCATGAGGCAGCGCGGGTGGTCGATCGCCGGCGCATTGTTGTTCGCCGCCGTCGGCTTCTTGTTCGCTGCCAGTGCGAACACCGCCGAGGGGACGAACCTGCGCAGCGACACCCAGGGGCTCAAGGATGTCGTGGCCGAGCGCGCGGCGCAGGTCGACGCCCAGCAGAACCGGGTCACCGCGATGCAGGCCGAGGTGGCCCAGTTGACCAAGGAGCAGGAAGGCACCGCAGCGGCTCGCGCCCAGGGGGTGGTGGACCGGCTGTCCGGACCCGTCGGCCTGCTGCCGCTGACCGGGACCGGTGTCGAGGTGACCCTGACCGACGCACCGCAGAAGGGCAATGAGGAAGCCAACCCGGATGACCTGGTCGTACACCAGCAGGACCTGCAGGCCGTGGTCAACGCGATGTGGCGCGGCGGTGCCCAAGGGATCCAAGTGATGGACCAGAGGCTGATCACGACCAGTGCCGTGCGCTGCGTCGGGAACACGCTGATCCTGCAGGGCCGGGTGTACTCCCCGCCGTTCGTCGTGACCGCGGTCGGGGACCAGGCTGAGATCGAGCGCGAACTCGAACAGGACGACTACCTGCGCGGCTACCGGGCGGCCGTGGAGTTCTTCGGCCTGGGATACGACCAGCAGCGACTGGCCACGGTGACGCTGCCCGGGTACGACGGACCCATCAACGTCAGCCATGCCACACCGGTGCCGGACAAGGAGACACCATGACGATCCTGGTGGTCGACAACTACGACAGCTTCGTCTACAACCTCGTGCAGTACCTGGGGCAGTTGCAGGTCGAGTGCGAGGTCGTGCGCAACGACGAGATCGGCGTGCAGGACGTACGGGGGTACGCCGGGGTCCTGCTCTCACCGGGACCCGGTACCCCGGATCAAGCCGGCATCTGCATGGATCTGATTCGCGAGCGTGCCGGGCAGGTGCCGATCTTCGGCGTCTGCTTGGGCCACCAGGCGATCGCGGAGGTCTACGGGGCGACCGTGAGCCGTGCGCCGGAGTTGCTGCACGGCAAGACGTCGCTTGTGGAGCACGACGGACGGGGCGTCTTCGCTGGTCTGCCGAACCCCCATGACCGCCACCCGCTACCACTCGCTGGCAGTCGAACCGGACACCGTCCCTGCCGAACTCGAGGTTTCCGCGCGGACGGATACCGGGGTGATCATGGGCCTGCGGCACCGGGAACTGCCGGTGGAGGGCGTGCAGTTCCACCCCGAGTCGGTGCTCACCGAGGGTGGCCACCGGATGCTCGCCAACTGGTTGCTGGCGTGCGGCGACGAGGGTGCCGTGCAGCGCAGCGAGGGGCTGGCCCCGGTCGTCGGCTGACCAACGCCCGGCGGGTGAAGCCGCAATCGGTGAGCATACTGGGCATCGGTGAGCATGCAGGGCGCCGGAAAGCCGTCGGTCAGATGCCCAGGCTCGTGGCGTTCCGCGCCGCGCAAGTGAAGGCTCAGGACTCGCGTCGACCGCTCACCTCAGGGCTGTGCGGACTCGACCGGCGACGGGGTCTGTGTCGGCGTCGGGGTCGGGGTCTGCGTCGGACCACCGGTCGCCACGGTGATGGTGACCGTCGTCCCCTTGCGAACCTGCGTGCCACCCACCGGATCCTGCGCGATGACGATACCGGCCGGCTGGTCGGAGGTCTGGGTCACGACGTTCACATCCATCCCAGCCTTGGACAGCGCGCTGGCCGCTGCCGACTGCGTGAAGCCAGTGACATCCGGCACCTCCACCACGCCCGTGGACACCTCGATGTTCACCTTGGTGCCGACGTCGACGGTGCTGAAGGCCTCCGGGCTCTGGTTCAGCACGTAGTTCTCGGGTTGATCGGAATCCACCTGTTTGACGTTGCCCAGATCCAGTTTCGCCTCACGTAGTGCCGAGCGGACGTCGTCAAGGTTGGTCAGGCCCTCCAAGGGCGGAACCTGGGTCTGCTGCTTGCCGGCGGAGACGACCACGGTCACCGCCTCTCCAGAGGCGAGCTGGGTGTCGGCCTCCGGGTCCTGGCTCAACACCGTGTCCTCGGGCTTGTCGGAGGTCTGAGGCGTCTGCGCACCGAGCTTGAGACCCTGTGCCTCCAGACTGCGCTGCGCTTCATCGACGCTCATGCCCACCACGTCCGGGACGGTCACGCGGGGGCCGTTGTTGCCGCTGAACACGTTGCGCCCCAGGAACAGCGCGGCCGCCGCGACAGCCAGCACCAGGGCGGTGACACCGACCCAGGCCCAGGCGCTGCGCTTGGCGGGTCCGCTCTCGGCGACGCTGACCGGCGACAGGTTCGCGGTCGTGCTCGACGACGGCACCGTGGCCCGCACGCTGGGGATCGTGCCGGTGACGGGCAGGCCCTGCATGGCGCGGTCGACGTCGGCCTTGAACTCGTTGGCGGTCTGGTAGCGGTCGCCGGGGTTCTTCGCCAGCGACTTCAGGACCAGACCGTCGAGCTCCGGGGGGACCGCCGGGTCGACCTGCGACGGTGGCACGGCACTCTCACTGACGTGCTGGTAGGCCACCGACACGGCGACTCTCGCCCTGGAACGGGGGCCGTCCGGTGAGCAGTTCGTAGAGCAGGCAACCGGCGGAGTACAGGTCCGAGCGGGCGTCGACGACCTCGCCACGCGCCTGCTCGGGGGAAAGGTACTGGGCGGTGCCCATCACGGCGTTCGCCTGGGTCATCGTCGCTTGCGCGTCGGCGACGGCCCGGGCAATCCCGAAGTCCATGACTTTGACGTCGCCGTTGCGGGTGAGCATGACGTTGCCGGGCTTGATGTCACGGTGGATGATGCCGTGGGCGTGGGAGTAGTCCAGCGCGCTCAGGACCCCGTCCATGATCTCCAGCGCCCGTTCCGGCAACAACCGCCGGCCGCTGCTCATCAACTCACGCAGGGTGTGGCCGTCCACGTACTCCATGACGATGTAGGGGACCATCACGTGCTCCCCGCCGCCGTCGAGCACGTCCTCGCCGGTGTCGTAGACCGCGACGATGTTCGGGTCGTTCAGCGATGCCGCACTCTGCGCCTCCCGCCGGAAGCGGGTCTGGAACGCTGGATCGCGGGCCAGGTCGGGCCGCAGCACCTTGACGGCGACTCTGCGATTCAGGCGCAGGTCCTGGCCCGAGAACACCTCGGCCATACCGCCGCGGCCGAGCGTGTCACCCAGTTCGTACCTGTCCCCCAGGCGTCGAGTCGTCACAGGTTCCTCCAGGTCGTCATTGCAGCACCGCCTCGATCACCGACCGCGCGATGGGGGCGGCCACCGCATTCCCGCTCACTTCCGGCTGCCCGGCGTTCTCCACGGCCACCGCGACAGCCACCTGCGGATCCTCGGCAGGCGCTGCGGCCACGAACCAGGCGATGTTGGGCCGCCCGCCACCGGTCTCCGCGGTGCCGGTCTTGCCCGCCACGCTGACCCCGGGGATGCGGGCGTTGGACCCGGTACCGGAGTTCACGACCTGCACCATCATGCCGATGAGTTCCGACGCGTTCTGCTGGCTCATGGCCTGATCGAAATTGCGCGGCTGGGTCTGGGAGAGCACTGTGAGATCGGGGGCGAGCACCTGATTCACGAGGTAGGGGTACATCGTCTTGCCGCCGTTGGCGATCGACGCCGTCACCATGGCCATCTGCAGCGTGGTGGCCGCGACGTCGAACTGGCCGATCGCGCTCATCGCGGTCTGGGCGTCGTCGGGGTCCTCCGGGAAGCGCGATGTCGCGGCGGTCATGGGAACGTCGAAGCTGGTGCCGAAGCCGAACTTCTCGGCTTGCGTGCGCAACGCGTCGTCACCGAGTTGGTTGCCGAGATAGGCGAACGCACTGTTGCAGGAGATGGCCAGAGCGTTGGCCAGAGTGGTCTTGCCGTCCGGACCGCAAGGGGCGTTGGACCAGTTGTTCAGCTGCCGGGTCGAACCGGGCAGCTGGTAGGCGGCCGGGCCGGGCAGCACCGAGTCCGGCTGGTAGCCGTTCTCCAGTGCCGCTGCCGAAGTCACCAGTTTGAACGTGGAGCCGGGCGGCACGGTCTGCACGAGACCACGGTTGAGCAGCGGTTTGTTGGGGTCGGCCGAGAGCTTCTCGTAGTAGTCCTGCTGGGCCGCGGCGTCGTGGGTGGCCAGGCCGTTGGGGTCGAAACTGGGGGACTGCGCCAGCGCCAGGATCGCACCGGTCTTGGGATCGATCGCGGTGACCGAACCCACCTGGCTGCCGAGTCCAGCTGCCGCCGCCTTCTGTGCCGCGGCCAGGATTGTGGTCTGTACTGCGCCGCCCTCGGGGACCCGGCCGGCGATCAGCTGCTCGATCCGGTCGACGAACAACCGGGAGTCGTTGCCACTCAAGATGTCGTTCTCGGTGCGCTCCAGCGCGGTCGCCCCGTACAGCGAGGAGTAGAAGCCGGTGACCGGGGCGTACAGCACCCCGTCCGGGTAGGTGCGCAGGAACTTGAAGTTCTGCTTGGGGGTGGCGACCGAGCGGGCGACCGGCTTGGTCCCTACCAGGATCGGCCCGCGCTCGCGTTCGTACTCGGCCAGAACTGTGCGCTGGTTGCCCGGTTTGGCGTTGATGCTCGGCGCCAGGATGAACTGTTGGAACGTCAGGTTGACACAGATCGCGATGGCCAGGATCCCGAACACCCAGCCCAGCCGGCGGATGGCGCGGATCACCGGTCGATCCCGACGCGGATCATCTGGGTCAGGGCCTCGTCGGCACTCTGCGCAATGGCCGCTGGCCGGCGGTTGCGGTCGCTGATCCGCAACAGCAGCGCGATCATCATCCAGTTGCAGACCAGCGCCGAGCCGCCGTAGGACAGGAACGGCGTGGTCAGACCGGTGAGCGGTATCAGCCGGGTGACGCCGCCGATGGTGACGAAGACCTGCAGGGCGAACACGCTGGACAGGCCCACCGCGAGCAGCGTGCCGAAGGCGTCCCGGCAGGCCAGGCCGGTGCGCAGGCCGCGCTCCACGAGGATCGCGAACAGCATGACGATGGCGAACAGTCCGGCTAGCCCGAGTTCCTCGCCGAGGGCTGCGGCGATGAAGTCGGTCTTCGCGAACGGGATGAACTGCGGATAGCCCTCGCCCAAACCCGGTCCCGAACAGCCCGCCGCTGGCCAGGCCGAACAGGCCCTGCACGAGCTGGTAGCTCTCGTTGTTGGCGTACTGCCAGGGGTCCAGCCAGATCTTCACGCGCAGCTGGACGTGGCCGAACGCGAGGTAGCCGAGCAGGCAGGCCAGCGCGAACAAGCACGGCACCAATGATCAGCCAACTGCGGCGCTGCGTGGAGACGTAGAGCAGGATCACGAAGACCCCGAAGAACATCAGCGCGGTGCCGAGGTCGCGCTGGAACGCCAGGATGCCGACGGCCACCAGCCAGGCGACGACCAGGGGGCCGAAGTCACGGCCGCGCGGGATCCCTAGGCCCAGCACCTTGCGCCGGACGGTGGCCAGCGCCTCCCGCTTGCGCACCAGGTAGCCGGCGAAGAAGATCGTCAGCGCGATCTTGGCCAGCTCGGAGGGCTGGAACGACAGCGGCCCGACCCGAATCCACAACTGCGCGCCGTTGATGCTGGTGCCGATCAGGGGCAGCAGCGGCAAGAGCAGCAGCACGACGCCGGCGACCAGGCTGGTGAACGTGTAACGCTGCAGTTTGCGATGGTCGGAGACCAGGAACAGCACGAGGGTAAACAGCGCCAGCGCGACCAGCACCCAGGTGGCTTGCGCGAAGGCGTCCGGGCTCGGCGGCTTCTTGTCGTTGGCCGCGGCAGTCAACTCGTCGGCGACGTCCAGGCGGTGGATCATCACCAAGCCAAGCAGGTTGATCATCGCTGCCACGGGGTACAGCACAGGATCGGCGTGCGGGGCCAGCCGCCGGATGACCACGTGCCCGGCCAGCAGCACGACCGCGCTGCCGATCAGCAGCGTGAGGTAGTTGACCGGCAGCGTGCCCAAGGTGGCGAAGTCGACCGTCGCGTAACACACCACCCCGATCAGCCAGGCGAACAGCAGCAGACCGAGTTCGGTACGCCGCGGGTTGCGGGTCATGGCGTGGCCGCCGTGGTCGCTCCTGGGCAGCCCTCGGTCTTGGGCTTCGCCCGGCAGTTCGCGGCCTGCTCGTCCAGGATGCCGACGATCCGCTCGGCGTCGGCGCGGTTGGCCGCTGCGATGGTGGCCGTGACGAGTTCCTGGGCGTAGGTCGGGAGTTGCACCGTCGGGATCGTGGTCTGCTCGACGGGGGAGGACAGCGCGACGCTGCCGATGGTCTGCGGGATGCCGCGGTAGATGCTGACGTAACCGTCCTGACTGCCCACGTAGTACTGCTGGGACACCCAGATCCAGCCCCCCAACAGCAGGGCACCGACGATGGCCAGAGCTCCCACCAGCAGGGGCCACCGGCGCCGCCTTCCGCGCGGGGTCGCAGGCTCCGGTTCCTCGGCGGATTCCTCAGCGCCCGCTTCGAGTTGGCTGTCCTGCGGGAAGTCGACGCCAGGTAGCTGCGAGCGGGTACGGGGTTCGGCGGCCGCGCCCACGACCACGGGGCGGTTCGCGGCGGGGGTGTCCGGCACCTCGGCGACGTCGGCCACCACACAGGTCACGTTGTCCGGTGCCCCCCGCTCGATGGCGGCGTCCACCAGCGCAGTGACCGCACCCGGCGGGTCAGCCTGCCGCACGAGGGCGGCGATCTCGTCGTCTGACAGCACCCCGGAAAGCCCGTCGGTGCACAACATGATCCGGTCGCCGGGGTGGACCTCGCGGATGCTGAGGTCGGGTTCCACGGTGTTCACCCCGTCGATGGCCCGGATCAGCAGGTTGCGCCGGCGGTGGGTCGCGGCTTCTGCCTCGGTGATCTGCCCGGCGTCGACCAGCGTTTGTACGTAGGTGTGGTCCTTGGTCAGCCGCAGCAGGCGCCCCTCGCGCAGCATGTAGGCGCGGCTGTCTCCGACGTGAGCGATCGAGGCCCGGTCGCCCTGCCAGCACACCGCAGTGACCGTGGTGCCCATGCCGCGGAAGTCCGGCCGCTCGGCGATGATATGGCGCATCTCAAGCTGTGCTTCGTCCACGGCATCCGCGAGCTGAGTCAGTACGTCCTCGCTGTCGGCGATCGGCAGGCCGGCGATGATCGCGGTCACCGTGGCGCTGGCCATCTCGCCGGCCACATGGCCACCCATGCCGTCGGCGACGATGAGCAGGCCGTCGGAGGCGTAGCCGGAGTCCTCATTGCCAGAACGCACCAGACCCACGTCACTGCGCGCGGCGTACCGGAAGACCAACGGCATGTCCGGGCCTACTTCCGCAGCTCGATCACGGTCTGACCGATTCGTAGGGGCTGACCCATCTGCAGGACAGTGGGTGCCGTCAGCCGGGTCTTGCCGATCCACGTACCGTTCGTCGAGCCCAGGTCCTCGACCACCCACTGACCCTCGTGCGGGAACAGCCGAGCGTGCCGGGCCGAGGCGTACTCGTCGTCCACCACCAGGGTCGAGTCCGGTGCGCGGCCGATCGTGATCGGCGCCGTGCCCAGCGGGATCACCGTGCCGGAGAGGTGCCCGCTGGTCACCACCAGGTTGTTCGCGCGGCGCCGGGACGGCCGGGCCTGCCGCTTGGGCTGGGCTTGCGGGCGCGGTCGGGGCGGCAGCGCGGTGGCCGACTCGGGCGGCGCCTCAAGGTCGCGGCGCAGGGCGCCGAGCACGAATAGCACCAGCAGCCACAGGGCAATCAGGATTCCCCAGCGCAGCAGGGTGAGGACCAGTTCGCTCATCCGACGCTCCGGAACGTGAGATTCGTGGAGCCGATTGTCACCACGTTGCCGTCGCGCAGGGGTTGCTCGGCGACCAGGGTGCCGTTGACGTAGGTCCCATTGGTCGAGCCCAGGTCCTTGATGACGACGTTGGGACCTGCCACCCGGATCTCCGCGTGGTGCCGCGAGACGCCCGGGTCCTCGATCCGCACGTCCGCGTCCATGCCGCGGCCGATGCGGGTCACGGGCTTCGCGAGGTGGTAGGTGCCGGATGCGCCTTCCAGCCGGGGGGACCCGCCCTGCGGACCGGCCGCCGGTGCGACGTCGTGGTCGACCTTCGCCTCGCTGACGATGTCCACGGTCCCCTGCGGACGTTCGGCGTCCGGTTGCATCGCCACCGTGACACTGCCGAGGAAGGAGTACTGCTGCTGCTGGGCGTAATCGCGGATCATGACGGCGAACTCGGCCATCAGGGTCTCGTCGTAGACGCTCAACCGCTCGTAGTCCTCGGGACTGACGTGCACGGTGTAGACGTTGGGCACCACGGTGCGCGACCGGGAGACCACAGCAGCGCGCGCGTCCATCTCGTTCTGCAGGGCCGAGGCGACCTCAACGGGCTGCAACTCGGCCTTGAAGGCCTTCGCGAACGCGCCGTTGACCGCGCGGTCGACCCGCTGCTCGAACCGATCCAACAGACCCACGGTGTACCTCCGGGTTTCAGGGTAGTGCTTCGGGGCGGTCGGACATGGCCGAGGCGCTCGGCGCGGTTAGGCAAGCACCGATTGGGACTTGAGCTCGGTGGTCCCAATATGAGGTGGTCGGTCGCGGGGGAGTGGGCATGTGGCATCTCTCGCCTTCGGTCACACACTGCTCGGCGGAGGTCTGTACGGGCCGTGGTGCCGACGGATCGCGCGTGCCCAAGCCCGGCACGTGACCCGTTCCTCGCCGGTAAGGTGTGCCGCGTGGACACCGCGTCGGCTGTGAGCAGGCACTGGCTGACGGGTATGGGCGTCCCGGCGGGCGCGCAGAACGCCATCGTTGCCGACGTCGAGGAGCGGCTGGCCGACCTGCCCTCGTTGTTGCGCTGGGGATCCACTGGTGCCGACCGGGTGCTCGCTGTTATGCCACAGATGGTCCGGCGGGCCGCATTGCGGTTGCCCGGCTGCAGCGAATGGGTCCGCCTCGTGACCAGTCTGACGGCCGTCGCCTATTTCGAGCGTGCTGGCTCTGGGACGCTCCCGGCCCAGCGGACACCGGCTGAACAGGTGGAACTCTCCGCGTGAAGCACGTCGACGTGCTGGTGGTCGGGTCCGGTGCCGGCGGTGCCACGACGGCTGCGACCCTGGCACGGGCGGGCGTAGACACCCTGGTGCTGGAGGAAGGCCCGGACATCGCCGCGGGTGTCCTGCCGCAGTTCAGTCAGGACCAGATGCGTGCGCAGTACCGCAACCGGGGTCAGCTGGTGGCGCTTGGCATCCCGCCGATCGCCTATGCGGAAGGTCGTTGTGTCGGCGGCTCGACGGAGATCAACTCCGGGCTCTACCACCCACCAAGCCCGGAACTGCTGGCGCGCTGGAGCCGGATCTGGCACATCGAAGGCCTCGACAGCCAGGACGTCGCACCGATCAGCGCCGCCCTGGAACAGAACTTGAGTGTCGGCATGTTCCCGGGTCCGCTTCCTCCGGCGTCGCAGTTCCTGGCTGACGGTGCCAGGCAGCTGGGCTGGCGTGCCGTGGAGGTTCCGCGCTGGTACCGGCACGACCGCGGTGAGCGGCAGTCGATGTCGAGGACCTACTTGCAGGAAGCGGTGAAGGCCGGCGCGCAGATCCGCAGCGGTGCGTGGGTGCGGCGGCTGGAGGTGCACAACGGCCGAGCCGGCGCCGCTTGGGTGGAATATGCGGATGGCGGCACCGAGCGCATCGCGTTCGACGCCGCATTTGTCTGCGGCGGCGCCGTGCAGTCGCCCGCGCTGCTGCTGCGCAGCGGTATCCGGCGCAAGGTCGGCCGCACGCTCTCGCTGCACCCAACCGTCAAGGCGGTGGCCCGCAGCCCCCGCATCGGCAACGACCCGCGCGATGTCCCGGTGACGCAGGTCCGGGAGTTCGCCCCGAACATGACGATCGGGGGTTCGGCCACCGATCCCGCCCTGCTGGCACTGGCGCTGCTGGAAACCGCGGTGGGTGTGGGAGGTGTGACGGCAGTACGGCTTGGACGCCGGCATCTACTACGCAGCCATCCGCAGTCCCGGCCGGGGCCGCGTCCGGGTGTTGCCGAGAACGCGCGACCCGGTGGTGACGTTTCCGACCTCGCACAGGGACATGGCCCGGCTGCGCTCGGCACTGGGACGGCTGCTGCTGGTCCTGCTCGCCGCTGGGGCCGAAGAGGTGGTGCCGAGCGTGGGCGGCGGCGAGGCGATCAGGGCACCTGAGCAGATTCCGCAAGAGGTGCAGCGGCTGACCCGTCGCACGGCTGAACTGATGACCGTGCACGTGTGCTCCTCGGTGCCGATGGGGGAGGACCGGGCGCGCTGCGCGGTGGACTCGTTCGGGGCCAGTCACGAGGTGGCGGGCCTGTATGTCAACGACGCGTCGATCATCAACGAGGCCCCGGGCATCAACCCGCAGGGCACGCTGATGGCGCTGGCCATCCGCAACGCCGAGCACTTCCTGCGCAGCCGGGGTCAGCAGCCGCCCCCGCGGGAGTTCGCATGACCCTGATCGTGACCGGTGCCGCGGGCTGGTTCGGCCGGGCATTCCTGGACCTCCTGGCCCAAGGCGACCCGCAGGATGTGCGAGTAGTCGTGCACCATCCGGCCGACGTCCCGCTGGTGTCCGCAGCTGTTCCCTGGGCTGCGATACACGTGGCCGATCTGACGCAGCCCGGTGCCGTCGCCGATGTCTTCGCCGGTGTGCGCGAGTGTGAGGTCGTACACGCGGCGGGCGTTATCCATCCGCGGTCGGTGGCGCAGTTCGAGCGGGTCAATGCCGATGCCACGCGCAACGTCGTTCAGCAGGCGGTGGCGGCAGGGGTTCGTCGCTTCGTGCACATCTCCAGCAACTCCGCGATCGGCACCAACCCCGGTCCTGAGGACGTGTTCCGGGACGAGGAGCCTTACAACCCGTACCTGGGCTACGGCCGGTCCAAGATGCTCGGGGAACTCGCCGCCACCCAGGTGCTCTCCGAGGCTGCCATTCCCGGGCGTGATCCTGCGGCCGCCCTGGTTCTACGGCCGCTTCCAGCCCGACCGGCAGGCGCGCTTCCTTAAGACCGTGCGGTCCGGCCGATTCCCGCTGGTCGGGTGATGGCAGTAACCGCAGGTCGATGGTCGATGTGGACTCCTTGGCGCAGGCTGCATCGCTGGCGCTGCGCGCGGACACCCACGGAGTGCGCCGGTACTGGATCGCCGATGCCCATCCCTACGCCATGACCGACATCCTCGCGGCGGTCCAGCAAGCGGCCCGGTTGGAAGGGTCTGCCGGCGCGGGCAGGCCATCTGCGATTGCCGGCAGTGGCCGGCACGGTCGCCCGCCGCGTGGACGCCGCCCTGCAGCGTCGCGGCCGCTACCAGCAGGAGATTCACGTTGCCGGTGAACTGGACCTGACGATCGCGTGCAGCGTCGAAGGAGCCGTGCGCGACCTGGGCTTCGAGCCTGCCAGCGACCTGGTCGAGGGCATGCGCCGCAGCTACCGGTGGGCGCTGCAGCACGGACAGGACGTCTGATGCGTGCCGTGGTGACCGGAGGGTCCGGCTACTTCGGAGATGTGCTGTGCTCGGCGCTGGTGCAGCAGGGCCATGACGTGGTCAACCTCGACATCAGTCCGGTCAGCCAGCCCGGGGTCGAGTTCGTCGAGGCCGACATCCGCGACCGGGAGCGGGTACGCGCCGCCTTCGCTCATGCCGACGTGGTCTTTCACAACGTGGCGCAGGTGCCACTGGCTCGCGATGCCAGCCTGTTCGACTCGGTGAACCGGGAAGGAACGGCGGCCATGTTATGGGCAGCCGAGCGAGCCGGTGTGGGCAAGGTGGTCTACACGTCCTCCTCGGCCGTGTACGGCGTGCCTGCGCGCAACCCAGTCACCGAAGCCACCGCTCCAGCGCCGCGTGAGGCGTACGGAAGAGCCAAACTCGACGGCGAACTGCTATGCACCGCCGCAGTCACCCGGGGCCAGGATGTGACAATCGTTCGGCCCCGTACGATCGTCGGTCACGGCCGGCTGGGGATCTTTGCGATCCTCTTCGACTGGGTGGCCGACGGCGCCGACACGGTCGTGTTCGACGGTGGCCGCAACCGGTACCAGTTCGTCCACGCAGCCGACCTGGCGCACGCCTGCCTGCTCGCAGGAGCCAGGCCGGGTCCGGCGGCCTACAACATCGGTGCTCAGGAGTTCGGCACCATGCGCGAGACACTGCAGGCTCTGTGCGACCACGCCGGGACGGGTGCGCGGGTGCGCTCCGTACCGAGCCGGATGGCAGCACCGCTCATGAAGGCAGCGTCCCGTTCTGGGCTGGCTCCCTTCGCCGACTACCACTGGCTGATGTACGCCCGGGACTTCTGGTTCGACACGACGGCAGCCCAGCAGGATCTCGGCTGGCACGCGCAGTTCTCGAACGCGGACATGGTCATCGAGGCCTACGACTGGTTCCTGCGCCCATCGTGACGACCTCAGCGGACCAAGCCACCACCGGTCGGGGGTGAAGCAGGGGGTGCTGGGCGGAGTCAAGCGCGTCGTCAGGAGCTTGCCTACGGTCCGCTAGAGGCATCGTGCCCGAGCCGACGTTGGCTTCTTGACGCTAGGCACGCTATGCGCGTCGCACTCCGCGAACTAGAAGAACACCCACCGCTTGTAGGCGAAGAAGCGGCCGACCGTGGCTATGGCCGTGGCCAAGGCCTTGATCAGGTTGAGCAGCAGGGCGTCCGGTTGCCACAGCAGTTCGCCACCTACCACGACTGCCTCGATGAATGCGACGGCCGCGAGATTGATGCCGGCGAACGCGCTATAGGCATGCCACAGGGACTTGATCTCACGGTGGGCGAACGTCCACTTGTAGTTGCCCACGA
The DNA here is from genome assembly GCA_037045455.1 of Candidatus Nanopelagicales bacterium. Lineage (GTDB taxonomy): Bacteria > Actinomycetota > Actinomycetes > S36-B12 > UBA10799 > JADKAV01. The sequence goes on from JBAOIN010000012.1 coordinate 198,420, forward strand.
AAGCAAACGTCATGGACAGGAAGAGCGCCACGGCGTTCGCTGCCCAGACAGGCCAGCCCCACCAGATCAAGGCGTTGAAGAGTGCGAAGTCCAGAACCACCGCGAGGATCCCGACGACAAGGAAACCGGTCACCTCCTTGCGGTGGTGCGCCGTCTGTTGTGTGGTCATCGGGCCCACAGGCTGCCGAGCCGCAGCAGCAGCGCGCGGCGCCGCGGGATCTCGTGGCGTGCCAGCACCCGGTCGAAGTGGCCGACTGCTATCTGCTCGAGGTCCGGATCAGCCGGGCCGGGCAGGCGCAGCAGGGCTTGCGCCGCGGCCTGCACCCAGAGCACCCGCGAGCGTAGCTGCGGCCGCGCGGCGAAGTCCGTAACCGAGCCGATCCGCAGCCTGCGCAGACCATCGCCGGTCACCTGGCCGGTATGGCGTGTGTAATCCATGAGCGGTGCGTCAATGAAGTCGAGCTTCCCAAGCCGCAGGGCAACCGTCGCCAACCACTGGTCGTGCCAGCCGCGCCACTGCGGGGAGGGAAAGGGTAATGCCGCCTGTCGAACCTCGGGAGTGATCTTCAAAGCGGCGCCGGAGACGACGTTCATCAGCAGGATCCCGGCCGGGGTCAGGGATTCCGGCGGGGTCACGAATCGCTCGCGCAGCACCTTGCCGTCCTGGGCCACGACCCGCATCGCGCAGAAGGCGGGACACGGGGTTGCCAGCATTCGCTCCATCTTGTCCGGGTACCAGTAGTCGTCCTGGTCGCACAGGAAGACCGGTACGGAGTTCGCGGCCTCCCACATGAGCAACTCGAACGCCCGGTAGGCCCCCTGTCGCGCCCTCGCGGGCAGCAGGCGGAAGCGTGGATCCGTAGTGGACAGGGCTTCGACCTCTGCCCGAACGGTCGACGAGTCGTCGAAGATCAGACAGGTCCAGTCCTCGATGGTCTGCGACCGAATGGAGTCGAGCTGGCGCCTGAGCAACGCAGTTGGGGGATTGTGGGTGGCCAGCACGATCTGCGCCCTCACGATGACGATTCTAGGCCCGGGCCAGACGTTGTTGATCGAACGCCCTACGATGCGGGGGACGACAAGTCGAGAGGACGCAGCGCATGGATTTCGAGGTGCTCCCCATCGCGGGTGCGTTGGTCATCACGCCCCGGCAGCACGGCGACGAGCGGGGCACGTTCTTCGAATGGTTCAAGGCGCCAACCCTGACCGAGCGCGTGGGGCATGAGTTCACCGTGGCACAGGCAAATTGTTCGATCTCGACTCGCGGGACCCTGCGCGGCATCCACTACGCGGACGTACCGCCTGGGCAGGCGAAGTACGTAACCTGCTTGTCCGGCCAGGTGCTGGACGTCATCGTGGATCTGCGCGTTGGCTCGCCGACGTTCGGCACCTGGGACAGCGTGGTCCTAGACACAAAGACCCGGAAGTTGGTCTACATCCCTGAGGGTCTCGGGCACGGCTTCGTGGCACTCGAGGACGACTCGACGGTGGTGTATCTGTGCAGCACCACCTACAACCCGTCAGGTGAGCGCGAGGTCGACCCGTTCGACCCGGACCTGAGCATCGACTGGGGGATCAGCAAGGAGCAGGCGTCGCTGTCGGCCAAGGACGCCGCAGCACCCGGGCTTGCCCTGGCTCAGGAGCAGGGACTGCTCCCGGACTACGAGGTATGCCAGGAGTTCCTGCGGGGACGCTGATCAGGGCAGCCGGGCACGCAGCCGCGTCCACGCCGAAGGCCGCTCGGCCGGGGCAGGGTGTGCATGTTGCCGCAGTTCCCAGTTCTCGCTGAGATCGGCAAGCGCCTCCGCGGCCCAGTCCGGCACTGCGACCGGGTTGGGTAACTCGCGACCGCTGACGCCGTGCAGATCAGCGAGCTCGCGGTACATCTCCTCGAGGCTGCGGGCCAGCCCCTCCGCGTAACCCTGTAGAGGCGCGGACTGCTGACGGAGCAAGCGCGGTTCCAGCCCTTCCACGACATGTGCCGGGCCGGCCGCGCGTACGCCTGTCGCGGTCAGGAACGAGCACAGTGCCTGACCGGCCCCGAGTGGGTTCGCCAGTGTGCGATCGACGTCCAAGACGAGCACATCCCGCCCCGCGACCCGCTTGAAAAGCGCCCGGTTGTAGGCGACCCAGAGCGCCAGGCCGCGCCGCAGGGGCATGCCGTTGCGCACATTTAGGGACATGGCCACAGCCCGTGGTGAGCGGACGGCAGCCACAACCGGTAGGCGTCGCAGAGCCAGTCGATCCCACAGCGGCAGCAGCAGGCACAAGCGGGGGTCCTTCACCATGCCCCCGGCGGGCCAGCGCTGGAACAGATCCAACTCCGTGCGATCGCGCTCCAAGCGATGGTCGTCGAGGTTGGCCCATGCCGAGTCCGGAACGTGCGGCGGCGCCCACCAAGAGCCGCCCAGATCAGCCAGCCAGGCATCGTTGAACGCCACCACGTCGCGACGTTCATACAGACCGCGGGGGTTGGCCGCGTCCACGTCGAACAGCGGACCGTCACCCAGCGGGGCGCCGGCCCGAACCGCCCATTCGGCGAGCATGCTCGTGGCCGAGCGGTGCATGCCGGTGATCACGACTGCCATTGCTCAGGACCCGCCGGTGGCCTTGCGCCGGTAGTCGTGGAACTGGGCGGCATGCACGTAGAACCGGCGAAGGTCGTCCTGTTCGCCGGGGGTGCCCTCGAACATGAACTTCAGCAGGGGATGCTCGTCGGACGGTCACCGCCCGGCTTGCGCCAGACTCCGAGGCCGAAACCGTGCCGGAACGCGAACGTCTCGCCTTCCCGCTCATAGCGCAACTCGTCCCAAAAACGCCACACACCGAAGTCCTTCATCCGCGCCTCAGTGTCGTGAAACAGGACGATGCCGCCCGGTGCGACCTTCGCGTTCCCACGTCGTGAAGTCCTCTTTGACCGCGTCATAGGTGTGCAGGCCGTCGATATGCAGCAGGTCGATGCTCTCGTCCTCGAAGTGGTCGAGCGCCTCGTGGAAGTACATCCGCATCAGGTAGGAGAAGCCCGGGTAGCGTGGTGCGGCTGACGGCGGCAACGCTCTCCCACACGCTCTCGTCGTAGGCGCCGGTGTGCTGCTCGCCCTCCCACGTGTCCACCGCGTAGCACATCGTGTCGAGGTCGTGCTCCTGAACCGACTGGCAGAAGGCGAAGTAGGACATCCCGGCCTGCGTACCCGAGTTCGACCAGCCGCTCGCGGCTTCGTGGCAGCCACGAGGTCGTAGCCGAACTGGATGTGGTCGATCCAGGTGCTGAAGACGATGTGGCGCGGGTAGAAGTGCCGGATGGAGTCGGGCAGGTAGATCGACACGTCGTCACCTTCCTGTGGCGGCTGGACGGGGGCGCCCGTCGGGTTGGCAAGCAGGTGTGGATCGATCACCACGGGCTCATCCTGCCACGCGGGTTCTGGTGGGAGCCGGCGCATCATGGCCGCGAACCGGTCGCGTCCTTGCACCGCAGAGTAGTGCAGGAACTCCAAGGCCCGGGGCGTCCACGGTGCCGAACAGCATCGGCTCCCGCAGCGGGGAGTGAAACTCCGATCCGCGGATCTCGACGTACCGGTCGCGGAACTGCAGCGAGCTTGTCCTCTCGCTGGTCATCCTGGGAGGTGGTGACGCCGCCGTGGAACTGGTGGAAACTCGCTTCTCCCGGCAGGATCACCAGCTGGGTCTGTGGCAACTCGGCCAGCTCGCGGAAGAGGTCGGGGTTCAACGCTCCGCCGCCGACCTGGTCGAAGCGCACGTGCGGTCCGCCCATGGCAGTGATCGCCGAGCGGGTGGCGAACATGGCAGTTCGATTCCATCAGCGGGTGCAGGTAGCCGTAGGGGTTGCCGCCGCCGTGCGACCGAGTTGGCAAACAGGACATACCCGTCCTCGCGCCAAGGGATGGATTTCAGAAGATCCCGCTCGGTCGCGGGCGGCCTGAGCCGCGCTGGTTGAGATGGTCGGCGTCCCCGAGGTGGAAACCGGCCGTCGCGACCAGGGCGTCGGGGAACGCCGTGAACGCGTCTGCGACGTTGCGCAGCACGCCGGGAGTCACCATGCGGGCGCCGTCCACCATGAGCCCGATGACATCCGCCGCGAGCGGCGTTGATTCCCTCCCGCAGCGCCCACACCGGCGAGGTGCCCGACTCCTGGCGCGGCAGGTAGCGGAATTCCGGCCCGAGCCGTTCCACCGCGCGCCGCTTGAGGTTGTGCTTGGACAGGTTCTCGACGACAACGACCTCGTACTCGACATCCGTCGATGTCGCGCTGGTACTCGCCGGGACAGGGTGTACAGGGTGTTCATGGCTTGCCGGGGCATGTCGTACACCACCACGACGACGGAGATGGTCGGCACGGTTTGCGATGCAGGCCGTGGCCTGCGCAAACCGATCACGGTGGCACCTGGGTCCGTAGGGCGTACGAGGAACTGAACTCGAGCGCGGGCAGCGCCCAGCCCGTGACCGCCCCGAGCAGGCGGTGCGGCGTCTCGGCGAACGTGTAATGGGTTCCCCGGATCTGGGCGTACTGGTCGCGGAAGGCCGCGAGCAGGTCCTCGCGATCGTCGCTGGCCGTTGTGGTGACGCCGCCGTGGAACTGGTGGAATGTGCCCTCGCCGGGCGTGACGAACAGTTGCGCGCCCCTGCGCTCCACCAAGCGCTTGTAGAGATCCAGGTTGACCATGCCCCCGCCCACCATGTCGAAGCGGGTCTCGACGCCGCCGATCTGCTCGTAGGCACTACGGCTGAAGAACACGCAGTTGCTCTCCATGAGCGGCAGCAGGTAGCCGTGCTGGTGCCGGCCGCGGAAGAACGTCGAGACCTCGAACAGCCGGTAACCGTCGGTCAGCCAGTTGATGCGCGTCCAGCAGGCGGCTGCTCGACCTCTTCGTCGTGGCCGGGGTTGCGGTGCTGCTCGTTGGCTCCCAGGTGGTAGCCGGGGATCGCGACCACGGCGTCCTCGGTGATCCGGAACGCTGCAGACGCGTAGTGCAGCACCCGCGGTGTCACCATGCGGGCACCGTCGATCACCAGGCCGAGGTGGTCGCTGCGCGCTTCCCCGATCCCGAAGACAAGCGCAGGAACCGGCGACCGTCCCTCATTGGCCCGCAGGAAGAACCGGATATTGGGCGCGATGGCGCACGCACGCTCTTCCCCTAATAGGTCCTCGGACTCGTTCTCGACGACGATGATCTCGAAGTCCGCGGGGTCCATGTGCAACTGGTAGGGGGCGGCGAACGACCGCAGCGTGTTCTCGGCCTGCCGGGACATCCGGTGCACGACGACCACGATGGACAGCCGAACGCTCATCCGCTGTGGGCCTCCGTCCACTTGCGCACCGACGCGCCCAGGAATGGCATGGCGCTGCTCCCGATCCTGCCGAACAGCAGCGGCGTCTGCATGGGCGGGGCGTGCACTTCCCCACGCAGCGCCTCGTACTCCGCGCGCATCTGCTCCAGCAGCGCTTCGCGGTCCACGCCCGGTGCGCCGGTCGTGGCACCGCCGTGGAACTGGTGGAAGGTGCCCTCGCCGGGCAGCAACACGAGCATCCCGGCGTCGACGGCCCGCCGGTAGAAGTCAAGGTTGACATAACCGCCGCCGAGACTGCGGAAGCCCTCGTCGAAGCCGCCCAGCCGGCGGTAGAGCCGGCGCGGGACCGCGATGCAGTTGCTCTCCCCGATCGGCTGCAGATAGCCGCCGCTGCACGAGGCACTCGGCACCGCCATCTTGAACAGTCGGTAGCCGTCCCCGCGCCAGTCCAGCTGCTCCAAGGCGCGCTGCTCCTGCTCGGCGCCGTACCCGTTACGGACCGCCTCCTGGTGGAGTTGCTCGCCGAGGTGGTAGCCGGGCACGCTCACGACCACAGAGGGACCGAGTCGCTGAGCGGCCAGGGTGCCGTGCACGACCCCGGGGGTGACCATGCGGGCGCCGTCGACCATGACGGCGATGGTGTCGCCGCGGGCCAGACGTGCACCGTGGTTGATCGCGGCCGCCGGTGACTGCGACCGGTCGTTGCGGAGCAGGTACCGCACATTCGGCGCCAGCATGCGGGCCGGTGTCTCCCCGAGCAGGTTGGCCGACATGTTCTCGACGACCACGATCTCGTAGTCGTGCGCGCTGACGCCGTGCTGGTGGGCGGGACTCAGGCTCAGGACCGTGTTCGCTGCCTGCTGCGGCATGTCGTAGACGATCACGACGACACTCAGACGAGGGCGGGAGCGTCGCAACGCGGCACCGCGCCTCACGGCAGCGACGCGCGCCCCGCCAGCCGGCCGGGCACCCCCACGACCGTAGAGCCGGCCGGAACGTCCTCGATGACGACCGCGTTGGCGCCGACCCGGGCATTCGTGCCGAGGGTCACCGGACCCACCACCTTCGCCCCCGTGCCCACGTGCACGCCGTTCTCGATCTGGGGACCGTTGAAGTTCCCGGCCCGCAGCCCGATCGTCGTCCAGGGGAAGAGAACCACATCCGCTCCAACCTGGGTCAGACCGTCGACGACGACTTGACCGTGGGGCAAGTACAGCCCACCACCGATGATCACGGGATCACCGATGCAGACCTGACTCACGGCCATCGACCCGAAATGCAGCATGCGAGGCAGGACGGGAAGGCCTCTGCGCAGTGCCGCCACCCGGCCCCGATAGAGCACCTGGGCGAGGAACGCATCGCTGACCCAGGACAGCCGGATGGTCTCTGCGATGAGTTCGGTTCGGGAGAGGTGCGGCCGCCCCTCGGCCCGGTAACGCAAAGTCGCCATGACGTCGGCCGCGAGTGCAGCCCGGAATCCTGGACTGGCCGCGTGCCGCTGCCTGACCTCATCCCGTCGTGGCTTTCCCCTACGACGGATCTCCCGCAAGGCCGCGGCCTGCTGCTTTCCGCGGGCCACGAGGGCGCGGACATCTGCTGACATAGGCATACTGTAGGGACTCGACACACCGTGGCAGGTGTGGTTTACGAAGGGCGGCCCTGATGCTCGGACGACTCGCACGGCGCTCGGGCGCGCCGGCCCTGGTACAGCAGGTGCCACGGCCGGCAGCGCTGGATCTGGGCGCTTACCCGGGTATCGATGCGCTACTCGACAGCGGCGACGTGCTGGGCGCGCTCGCGCTCATCCGTGACCGCGAGCCTGGCTTCGACGAGCTGCGCCTGGCCCGGGTCGAGTTGCAGTTGCGCAACGAGGCTTTCGAGCGGGTGCGCCGCTCCCCTGCGCCGGACGTCGAGTGGCCACCGGTCAGTGACAAGGACCTGGGGCCGCAGGGACAGTTGCCGGAGATCACGGCTGACGCTCTGGACCGCGAGACGCTGATCGCGGGCGTGCGGACCTACGGAATCCTCATCGTCCGGGGTTTGTTCCCGACCGACGCCTGCGCCGACCTGCGGGCGATGATCGACAACTCGGTGGACACGTTCAGCCGTGACCGCAACCAGGAGGATCCGGCCTGGAACATGCCCCTGCGCACCGTCGACGGCGACGTCCTCGGAGCGGCGGCCTTCCGCGCGTTCAACCATGCTGCCGGCGGGCTTGCCGTGGGCGATGCCCCGGCAGTCTCCCAGCGCGTGCTTGCCGCCTTCGAGGAGGTCGGGGTCCGCGACATCGTGCAGTCGTACCTCGGTGAGCGTCCGGCTGTCAGCCTGGAGAAGTGGACCATGCGCAAGGTCCCCGCGGACACCGGTTCGAGCTGGCACCAGGACGGGGCCTTCCTGGGGACCGACAAGCACACCCTGAACATGTGGGTCGCGCTGTCGGACTGCGGGGAGCGCGCCTCGGGCCTGGACATCGTCGCCAAGCGCTTCGACCACATCGTCGCCACGGGCACCGCTGGGTCGCTTCTTCTACTGGGATGTCTCTCCCGCGGTGGTGGAGCAGGAGCGGGGTGACCACCCGATCGTCTCACCGGTGTTCCAGGAGGGCGATGCGGTGTTCTTCGACCAGTTCCTGCTGCACAAGACCGGGCACGAAGCCCGGATCTCGTCGACGACCGGTACGCGCTGGAGACCTGGTTCTTCTCCCCCCACACCTTCCTGGGCAAGTACTCCGGCCTGCTGCTCTAGGCCGCGGGTGATCCAGGGTCTGCGCGCCATCGGCACGGTGGCGGCTGGTGCGCCAAGCACGACGTCCCGGTAGATCCTCTCAAGAGCCTCGGCCTGCTCCCGGTGGTCGGGGATCACGGGCGGGCGCAGCACCCTGTTGCGGTAGTCGTCGGGGCGACTGATGATCGCGCGCATCGCATCGGTCAGCGGCTGCGCGCCGCCGTCCATCGGCAGCACTGTCGAGTTCATTCCGTCGACCAGGACCTCAGCCGTCCCGCCGCCCGCGCTGGCAACCACCCACACGCCGCGCAAGAGGGCTTCCCGCACGGTCAGGCCGTAGCTCTCCCGCGTCTGGGACGGGAAGAGCAGGACGTCGATTCCCGCGAAGAAGTCGTCGATCGTGTTCGCGGTGTAGGCCGGGATGATCCGGCACTGCGGGAACGGCCACTCCTCGGGCCGGATACCCGGCATGGCCAGAGCCTGACCCGCATCGGCCAGGAGCACGGAGTAATCGAGGTCGCCGAGTGCCTGCAGGGCCGCTCGCAATTGCCGGCTGCCTTTGACCGGGTCGGCCCCGCCGACGTAGCCGAAGACGGGCGCGCCACTACGTGCCGGATGGCTGAAGTCTGCCCGCGGATGGGTCACTCCATTGGGGTTGACTTCCAGGATGTGCTCCGAGACCCCGCTGCGCTGCAAGAGTCCGCGCCAGTAGTCGCTGGGAGCCAGCACCCGCTGACAGGCGTTGAGGATCGCCAATGACTCCGCCTGCCGCAGCCGGTGCTCGCCAGGATGCACGACACACGTACTGCACACCGTCGGGTCGATGGTGTCCTGCCCGCACCATTCGAGGGTCGGCCTGACCATGAACTGGCGCTCGCACAACCACCAGGCGTCGTGCGCCGTCACCACCGTGGGGATGCCGGCGGCGACGGTCCCGCGCACCATCTCCACGCCCAACCCCTGGACGGCATGGAAGTGGACGATGTCCGGCCGTACCGCGGCTACAACCTGCTCGATCCGGGCGGCGATCTGGGGCTGGTGGTACTCGTCATCGGCTGTGCGGGCCGTGCGCCGCCCGACCGCCACGACCGGCAGCCCCTTGGCCTCGTAGCGCTGCAACTGGCCGTAGCCAAGAAGCGACTCGGGCAGGCTCGTCAGGACGATGACCTCGTGCCCGCGTTCGGCGAGCGCCTGAGCGGTCCCTTCGACGACGACGGTGGCTCCCCCGAAGGTCAGCGGGGCGAAGTGCGTGTTGACTGTGAGGATCCTCATGCCGGCGGCCGCCAGTTCGGCACGATCGTCTGTAAGGCACGTTTCATCTGGTGCCGGGGTCGCTGACCGACGTCCCAGCGCCGAACGTCCTGCCTCGCCGCATGCGCCAGCCCTTGGGCCAGAGTGCGGTCGGTGGTCAGACGGGACAGCGCGTCGTACCAGCCCGCGTCATCGACGAGCATTCCGGTTACCTCATCGTTGACGTAGCCGTCGTACATGATCCGGGAGGCGACCAGCGGGGTCCCCATGAGGCCGCTCTCCAGGTACCTGATCGGGGACTTGTAGAGGTTGAAGGGATCGCCGGTGAGCGGGGCGAGGGCAATCGAACTACGCCGCAACTCCCGCAGATAAGCGGGGAAGGGCAGTTCCGGCAGCCGCTCCACCTGAGCCGCCACCGGTTCGAGAACGGAAGGTATCGTCACGGAGCCGACCAGCGTGAACCGGGCATGGGGGTTCTCGCGCAGCCACCGGGCCAGTCCGGCAGCGGCCATGGCGAAGTCGCGGTCATGGGCCAGCGAGCCCGACCCGTAGATGACTCTGGGATGCTGCGCCAGCACATCGGGCTGCTGCTCCAAATCCGCTGCCACGCTCAACATCTCGGGGTCGATGCCGTTCTCCACGACGAAGGCCGGCTTGCCGCTGACCCGGGCCATGTCGTCGGCCAGCAACTGGGTGGAGGCCAGCGCGAAGTCGGCCGACTTGAGCATCTCCAAGTAGTCCTGCGCGCCTTTGATGGTCGCGGCCCGCAGAGACCACGGAAGCCGGTCCAGGTTGGGGTTCGCCGCCACGAGGTCCTGCCGGTAGACGACATCGTCGGCCTCGAAGACGACCGGTACGCCGAGCCGGTGCGCCTCGTCGACCAGAGCCCGAGTGCGCTGGTCCTTCGGCAGCCGATAGATGATCAGGACCCTGGCCACCTGCAGAAGCGACAACGCCTCTGCCAGGTCCTCGGGACCTATCGCGGTGAACGGCACATCCACACCGCCGAGCACGTCCTGCTTCTGCAGCACCCGGTAGTGCAGGCATTGCGGCAGGCTGCGCTCACCGACAGTCAACACGTTCATCGGCCAGTTCTCGGTCGTCCGGCGCACAGGCTTGGACGGCGGCTCAGGCGCATGACCGGACCGCACCCGGCGCACGCCCCTGCCCAGTGCCACCACGCCTCGGCTGTGCCGCACCTTCTGCACTGCCCAACCGGAGGTGTAGGTCAGGGAACTGAGACGTTCACCGAGCCGTCTGGAGTCGCCCTTGGGCATGCGCGACCTCCGAACTCGACGGCCCCCGCTTGGTCGATGGTGCCACAAAGTCGATCTGAAGGGGCTCTGAGAGAGGCTAGCTGACCGTTCTCGGGCAGGCGCATGACATGCGACGGTTGTGCCCGTCTGGGCCGCCTCCAGGGCCGCCTCCGCGACTCTCACTGTGGACGCGCCCTCATCGAAGGAGATGATGTCCGCACCCTTGTGCATGACGGCATCGCGGAAGCACTCGTGCTCGACGATCAACGGTTCGGGTTTGGGGTAGGCGTACCGCGTCATGTTGCCTTCGCTGACACCGCGGAAACTCTCCAGGACCGGCCAGCCCAACGGCACGACCCCGTTCTCGTAGAACGTGAGGTCGGCGGTCAGGGTGTCAGCCACCAGCGCTCCACGCTCGCCGGTGATCACCGTGACTCGTTCCTTCATCGGCGACAGCCAGTTCACCAGGTGGTTGGTCACCGTGCCGTCCGCCAGCATCCCGGTCATGGCGACGAGGTCCTCGTGGTCCCGGCCGCTTCGATGCGCGGTGCGCGCCGAGACGGCGGTGTAGGTGCTGCGCGTCACCCAGGCGGTGAGGTCGATGTCGTGGGTGGCGAGATCCAGGATCACCCCCACGTCCCCGATCCGGGTCGGGAAGGGCCCTTGGCGGCGCGTCGCGACCTGGTGGATGGCACCCAACTGCCCGTTCTCGATGCGATCGCGGGCTTGCTGTAGGGCGGGGTTGTACCGCTCGATATGCCCGACCGCCCCGATCAGCCCCGCAGTCTCGAACGCTCGCGCGAGTTCGACGGCCTGGGCGGCGTCCAGCGTCAGGGGCTTCTCGATCAGTGCGTGCACCCCGGCCGCAGCCAACTGCAGACCGATCGGTAGGTGCGTCACGGTCGGCGTGGCGACGACAACGTAATCGAGGTCGAGAGCCAGTAGGTCTTCTATGTCCCTGAGCACGGGCCGGCCCTGGCTGCGCGGCCCCTTCCTGCGCGACGGAGTCACAAACCGCGACGAACTCCACATCCTGCGAGCAGCGAAAGTACCCGCGCATGATTGGCCCCCATGGACCCCAGTCCGATCAGGCCGGCCTGCAGCATGTCAGACCCCTGCCTCTGCGATGTCGTTCACAGCGACGACGATCGCCTCGAGATCCTGCAGGGACAGCGACGGATGGACCGGCAGCGAGATGACTTCCCGGGCGACCCGGGCCGTGACCGGAAGGTCCAGCTCCAGGTCGAAAGACGGCAGGGCGTGCACCGGCACCGGGTAGTACACACCACTTCCCACCCCACGCTTGGCGAGGTGCTCGACGAAGTGGTCGCGGGCGTCGCGCGGTACGCGAATCGTGTACTGGTGGTACACGTGCTCGGCCCGCTCGTCCACGTGCGGCGCTGACGACTCCCCGCAGGTTCTCGGTCAGGAAGCGCGGCGTTCTCCTGCCGCTGCTTGGTCCAGCCGGCCAGTTTCTGCAGCTGCACCCGGCCGATGGCGGCATGGATGTCGGACATGCGCGTGTTGAAGCCCACCGAGCTCGTTGTGGTAGCGCTTCTCCATCCCCTGGTTGCGCAGCAACTGGACCGTACGGGCCACCTCATCCGAGGCGGTCGTGACCATGCCGCCCTCGCCGGAGGTCATGTTCTTGGTCGGGTAGAAGCTGAAAGCCGCGGCGTCGCCGAGCGCTCCCACAGGGACGCCGCCCCATCGCGCGGCATGGGCCTGGGCGGCGTCCTCCAGGATCCTCAGACCGTGGCGTGCGGGCGATCTCGGACAGCCGGTCCATGTCGGCGGGATGGCCGTAAAGGTGGACCGGCATGACCGCCCGGGTCCGCTCCGTGATGGCCGCCTCGGCCGCTGCCGGATCCATGCAGAAGGTGCGCAGATCGATGTCGACAAAGACCGGCGTGGCGCCCGCCAGACTCACGGCGTTCGCCGTCGCGGCGAACGTGAAGCTCGGGACGATCACCTCGTCACCGGGACCGATTCCCAGCGCGAGCAGGGCCATGTGCAGGGCTGACGTGCCGGAGTTGACGGCGACGCAGCGACGGCCGTCCACGACCGCCGCGAACTCGTCCTCGAACGCGGCCACCTGCGGGCCCTGGGCCAGGCCGCCGGAAGCCAGCACGGCGTCCACCGCCTTGCGCTCGTCCTCGCCGATGATGGGTCGGGCAGCCGGGATCATGACTCCTCCTTCAGGATTCCGTCCGTCTCACGGTACGTGGCGCCCGTCGCGGGGCAGACCCACGCACCGGCCATCCGTCTGCTGCAGGGGTACGCCGGCCCGGCCGACCCAGCCGATGCGGCGGGCGGGGGCGCCGGCCACGAGCGCGAAGTCGGGGACGTCCCGGATGACGGTGGACCCCTGCGGCGACCATTGCCCAGGCACCGATCGTCACCGGTGCCACGCACACACTCCGGGCGCCGATGGAAGCCCCGTCCTTGATGGTGACTCCGACCGGGTCCCAGCCGGCCGCATCGCGCAGCGTCCCGTCCGGTGCGACCGCCCGCGGGTAACGGTCGTTGGTGAGGACCACCGCGGGCCCGATGAAGACACCGTCGCCCAGCCGGGCGGGGTCGTAGACGAGCGCGTAGTTCTGGATCTTGCAGTTGTCCCCGACCACGACGTCCTGGCCGATGTAGGCGCCGCGGCCGACGATGCAGTCGCGGCCGAGCACCGCACCCTCCCGGACCTGCACGTGGTGCCAGATCCGCGTGCCCTCGCCGATCGTGGCGCGCGGGTCAACGTCGTTCTCGATGCCCATCGGACCTCCCCCTCGAGTGTCCCATCCGCGCTGATGCGCCTCAGTCCAGGCCCGCCGCGATGATCGGCAGCGCCTGAGCCAGGGCCTCGTCCCACGGCACGCATCTCCGGCAGGCCCTGCTGCGCCCAGCGGTCGTGGCCCAGCACGCTGTAGGCCGGCCGCGGGGCGGGCCGGGGGAACTCGATCGGTTGTAGTGGGCAGAACCCGGTCGGGGTCGGCTCCTGCCAGCTCGAAGATGCGCCGGGTGAAGCCGTACCAACTCGTCTGCCCGGAGTTCGTGCCGTGGTAGATCCCCGGGTGCGGCCGAGGACGAGCCGAGCAGGATGAGGTGCGCGGCCAGATCCCGGCTCCACGTGGGCTGCCCGACCTGGTCGTCGACCACGCTCAGGGTGTCCCGGGTCCTCTCCAGGCCGAGCATCGTCTTGACGAAGTTGTTGCCCGCGGCGCCGTACAGCCAAGCCGTGCGCACCACGTATGCCTCCGGGTGACGCAGTACGGCCTGCTCGCCGAAGCAGTTTGGTCCGGCCGTAGGCAGATCGGGGAGAGGGCGCGGCGTCCTCGGCGATAGGGCGTGGTCGCCGTGCCGTCGAACACGTAGTCGGTGGACACGTGGATGAGCCGGGTCTGGGCTGCAGCCTCGGCGACGTTGGCCGCTCCAGTGCCGTTCACGGCCTGCGCCGTGGTCTCGTCGGACTCCGCGGCATCGACGGCCGTGTAGGCCGCGCAGTTGACGACCAGCTCTGGACCCACCTCGTAGATCGGCCTGCGCCACGGAGTCGAGGTCGGTGATGTCGATATCGGGGACGTCCAGCCCGACGGCCTTGTCGCCGAGCAGGTCCATGAGATCCGTACCCAGCTGGCCGCGGCTGCCGATGACCAGCCAGGTCATCGCTGCGCCCTTCAGCGGCCGCCACCAGGCCTCGTTGTCGCGGTACCACTGGATCGTCTGGGCCAAGTCCGGTCGTCGAACGTCCACCTCGGGCTTGTACCCCAATTCCGACGAGATCTTCGTGATGTCCACGGAGTACCGCCGGTCGTGGCCCTTGCGGTCCTCGACCGGCCGGATCATGTCCTCGCCGGCGCCCATGGCGTCCAGCAGACGGTAGGTGAGTTCCTTGTTCGTCAGTTCCGTGCCGCCGCCGATGTTGTAGATCTCCCCCGGCCGGCCCGCCGTCGAGCACCAGCTGGATGCCGTGGCAGTGGTCGTCCACGTGCAGCCAGTCCCGCACGTTGAGGCCGTCGCCGTACAGCGGCACCTGCATCGCCGTCCATGAGGTTCGTGACGAACAGCGGGATGACCTTCTCCGGGAACTGGTAGGGCCCGTAGTTGTTCGAGCAGCGCGTGATGACCACGTCGAGGCCGAACGTGCGGAAGTACGAACGGGCCAGCAGGTCCGAACTGGCCTTGGAGGCCGAGTAGGGGGAGTTGGGGGCCAGCGGGAAGTCCTCCGGCCACGAGCCCTCGTCGATCGAGCCGTACACCTCGTCGGTGGACACATGCACGAACCGGCCGACGTCGGCGTTCGAGTGCGGCCTGCAGCAGTTGCTGGGTGCCGAGCACGTTTGTGAGCACGAAGTCGGCGGCCCCGGTGATGGAGCGGTCCACATGGGATTCCGCGGCGAAGTGGACGACCGCGTCGTGTCCGGGCATCAGGTCGGCCAGCAGATCCCCGTCGCAGATGTCCCCTTCGACGAACGTGTATCGCGGGCTGTCGGCAACCGGGTCGAGGTTGGCCCGCACGCCCGCGTAGGTGAGCTTGTCGAGGACGGTGACGCTGGTGCTCCGGTGTGGTTCGGGTAGGCCCCGGTCAGCAGGCGGCGCACGAAGTTGGAGCCGATGAACCCGGCCGCGCCGGTCACGAGTAGCTTCACGTATGTTCTCCTTGGTCAGCCTCATCCACGGTAGCGGTGCCACGTCATCGAGGCGGCTCTGCCCATACACTCGGGGGCGTGAAAGGCATCGTGCTGGCCGGCGGCACCGGCTCGCGCCTGTGGCCCATCACGCGCGGCGTCAGCAAGCAGTTGCTGCCGGTCTACGACAAGCCGATGATCCACTACCCGATCAGCACGCTGATGGCCGCCGGGTTGCGCGAGATCCTCATCATCACCACGCCCGAGGATCAACCCGCCTTCCAGCGGCTGCTCGGAGATGGTTCCGAACTGGGGATGGCCTTCTCCTACGTCGTGCAGCCGGCACCCGAGGGTCTGGCCCAGGCGTTCCATCCTCGGCGAGGAGTTCCTGGCCGGGGACGCGGCCGCGCTCGTGCTGGGCGACAACATCTTCCACGGTCCTGGGCCTCGGGACCCAGCTGCGCCGGCTCACCGGCGGTCGAGGGTGGTCACGTGTTCGCCTACGGCGTCTCGAACCCCCAGGACTACGGCGTCGTGGAGTTCGACGCCGACGGCAAGGCCATCTCCCTGGAGGAGAAGCCTGATCTCGCCCAAGAGCAACTACGCCGTTCCTGGGCTGTACTTCTACGGCTCCGACGTCGTGGACGTCGCCAAGCAGATCAAGCCCAGCGCCCGCGGGGAGCTGGAGATCACGGCGGTCAACGAGTGGTACCTGCAGCGCGGGCGGCTTGTCGGTCACGGTCCTGCAGCGCGGCACTGCCTGGCTGGACACCGGGTCCTTCGAGTCCCTGCACGACGCCAGTGAGTACGTGCGGGTGCTGGAGCGCCGGCAGGGCACGAAGGTCGGCTGCCTCGAGGAGCTCGCCTGGCGCAACGGGTGGATCGACGCCGAGCAGTTGCTCGAGATCGCCGAGCCGCTGCGCAAGAGCGGTTACGGGGAGTATCTCGCGAACCTGCTGCAGGAGCGTGCGATCATCTCTGATGATCACCGGGCGCTCGACGCAGCAACGCGCGCACGTCGGCGTCGATGTACAAGTACCGGCACCTGATCTGGAACTTCACGCAGCGGGACCTGAAGTCGAAGTTCCAGGGGCACCGTCGCTGGGCTGGGCGTGGTCACTGCTGCGTTCCGCTGGCCACGGTGCTGATCTACACGCGTCGTCTTCTCGCGTGGTGTCATCCGCGCTCAGCCCGCCGCATCTCGGCAACGGGCGAGCCGGGCCGCTACTGGCGTCTGGTTGCTTCGCTGGGCATGGTGGCCTGGGAACTTCCTGCTCAACGCGCGCGACGCAGTGGCATGCCCAGTCTGCTCGGGCACGGGCCCACTGCTGCAGAAGATCTACATCCCGAGCTTTGTGCCGGTCGTGGCGAACACGGTGGCCATCGGGGTGCAGTCATTGATCGAACTCGGCATCCTGGCCGTCATCCTCGCGGTCTTCGGCAACGTCGGATTGAGTTGGCTGCTCGTACCCTTCTGGGTGGTCCTGTTGCTGGTGTTCGCCGCCTCCTTCACCTATGCCCTGTCTGTGGCGAACGTCTTCTACCGCGACGTCGGGCAGCTCGTGGCCGTGGCTATGCAGATGATCTTCTTCCTCACGCCAATCATCTATCCGTTGACGATGATCCCGGAACAGTGGAACGGGATTCCCGTGCGCAGTATCGTCTCGGCCAGCCCATTCGCCGAATTCGTCACCGCCGGGCGGACGCTGCTCTACGACCTACAGGTGCCGGACCTCAGGCAGATGATGGCGCTGGTGGCGTGGACCGCCGCGATGCTGCTCGTGGCCAGTCTGATCGCCAGACGCGGCGGCCAGGACGTCGGCGAGTTCATCTGACGCTGTTCTGAGCCAACGAACGAGTGGTTCACTTACTGCAGGTAGGCGCGGATCCGCTGGCAGTCCGTCGCCAAAGCAGACAGGTCAACGCCTGGGTTCGAGACGACAACCACGTCGTGGGTGGCGAGGCCAAACCGCGCGGCGAGGCTATCGGGCAGTTCCTGCGGCAAGCGCACGGGCACGCCGTCCCCGTGCGCCGTGAGGGTCGCCACCGGTTCGCCCGCCCGCTCGGCTGCGATCACGGCCCGCACTGCATCGCCAGCGCCTTCGAGGGCCACCGGCCCGTCCAGCGCGTTCATGACGTAGGGGGCCACCAGCGCGGCAGCGCGGTCCCATGGAGTCGATGCACACACTGGGCAGACCTCGTCAACGCCCCAGTGTGCAACGTCATTGCGGCACACAGGACAACCGTGGGACGGCCCGTCGTAGCGGTGGTGGACGCGCACGGCTTCGCGGATCAGCCGGAACCCGGGCGCGCTGCTCATGCGCACGGCCTGGTCGTGGCGGTAGACCGAAGCGATCCGAGGAACCGCCTCGATCCGGTGCCTCGACAGTAGGGACAACAGAAAGTCCCAGTCGGAACAGTGCCGCACGGACGGATTCCACCGGATGGAGGTGGCGCGGTGCGCGATCATGCCGGTGTCGATGAAGTTGTCCGAACGCAGCGCGTCGGGATCGAAGCGCCTAAACAGCAGACCAGCCTGGGATGCGGTATCCGTGCGGACCTGGGCGCCGTAGACCACGTCCGGTCCATGCGGGTCACTGAACACCTCATGGACGGTCTGCAGCCAGGTCGGCCACATGAGATTGTCGTCGTCGAGGTAGGCGACGCAATCGTCGGTCAGGGAGTCCAGGGCCGTATTGCGGGCCACCGCATCGCCGGAGTAGGCCTGCGGGGTATGCAGCAGGCGCACGTCAGGCAGGTGCGGCCGGTGTCGCTCGACCACATCATCCACGGGTGCGCTGCCATCGTTGACGACAGCGACCCGCCGCGGAAGTCGTGTCTGTGCACGCAGGCTAAGCAGCGCCTCGCCCAGGCCGCCAGGGCGGTCGCAGGTCGGGATGATCACCGTGATCGCTGAAGGCTCGGCTGGTACCTGTGGACCCACCGGCGGCGGTGCCAGCTCGGCCAGCGAATTCAACAGCACCTCCTGCCCGGCGGCCAGAGCCGTCACCAGACTGTGGCCCTGTCGCCGGACCGGCTGGCCCGTAGATCTCGTGTACCAGGCTGAGCAACTCCCCGGACACCCGGGCGGATTCCTGAGTCAGTTGCTCGACGACTTCCTGGGTCTGCCGGAGGCTGTGCAAGGCCTCCTGCTGGCTGCCCAAGACCTCCTCGTGGCTGCGCCGCACCCGGTCCAGGGTCTGTGCCTGATCCTCCTGAGCGGTGTACAAGGGGGCGAGTTGCTCGTGCAGCAGACCGGCCAACTTCGTCCGCCACCCAGCCATCGGTTCTCCCGTCGTCACGTCCGGCACGCAGCGCCTCGACTGCGGGCGGTTGCTCCAAGGGTAGACTTCCCCCGATGCAGCAGGCTACGACGGTGAGGCGTGTCCGTGGGTGAGAACGCGATCGAACTCATCGACGTCTCGAAGCGGTTCCGGATCAAGACCCAGCGCCGGCAGACGCTCAAGGAGCGGGCTGTCCGGGGACCCGCGACTTCCCATCGCGATGGCTTCTGGGCGCTGCGGCACGCTTCGATCACGATTCCCAAGGGTTCGACCTTCGGTCTCGTAGGCCCTAACGGAGCGGGCAAGAGCACCGCATTGAAGGTCATGGCAGGCATCTACCGGCCCACCCAGGGAGCCGTCCATATCGACGGACGGCTGTCGGCGCTGCTGGAACTCGGCGCTGGTTTCCATCCTGAGCTTTCCGGCCGCGAGAACATCGCCCTGAACGCGTCGATTCTGGGTCTGTCACCTCTCGAGACAGACCAGGCGATGGAGGAGATCATCGACTTTGCGGATCTCGGTGACCACATCGACGCCCCTGTGAAGGTCTATTCCAGCGGGATGTACGTGCGCCTCGGATTCGCCATCGCCGTGGCCGTCCGGCCCGAGATCCTGGTCATCGACGAGGTGATCGCGGTCGGCGACGAAAGGTTCCAGCGCAAGTGCTTCGATCACCTGCACGAGTTGCGGTCGGCAGGGTCAACGGTGGTGATCGTGTCGCACAGCATGGCCGTGATCGAGGACATGTGCGATCAGGCGGTGTGGATCGACGGCGGTCAGGTGCAGCTCGAGGGCAGTGGGCGAGAGGTGGTGCGGGCCTATCTGGACTCAGTCAACCTCGGTGACTCGGTCCGCGACGAGAGCACCGGGCTCGTTCACCGCGGTACCGGCGAGGCTCTGGTGAACGACCTTGTGGTGCACACCGATGACGGCGGACCCGTGATCACGGGAAGACCGCTGACGTTCGAGATGACGTACGAGTGCCGGGAGGAACTGCACGAGGCGATCTTCGCCGTCAACATCGTGCACGAATCAGGGGTTCGGGTGGCGTGCCCCAGCACCCACGTGCGAGGCATGCTGGAGGTTCCGGTAGGACCGGGGGAGGTTCGGTTGCGCATTCCGTCCTGCCCGCTACAGCCGGGCCGGTATCGGCTGTCGGCCACGATTGTCGACAGTTCGCGCTTCGTCGACGACGTGGCCGAGCAGTTCGACCTCGTGGTCCGTCCTTCGGGTGGCTTGGAGGCGGGTCTGGTTCAGATCAGCGGGGAGTGGTCGGTCTCTGGGACGTGGCGCTCGCTGGAGTCCGAGGCCGCCGGCCCCCTGGGCTAGGAAATTCGGCGCGGTTGTTGGAGTTGGGCGCCGTGGTGAGCGATGGACGGGCGCTTACGTCGGTCTATCAACCGCGTCGTTGTCTCTCAAACGAACCAGGTCTCCGGTGGTCACGCTTAGGGAAGTACTGATTAACGCTGTGTCCTGCGCTCAGGCACGTTGCAGCCGGGCATGGTCAATCAGTGGTTCCTTGGCACAGGGACAGATACAAGTCCTCGAGGTCGGCAGCCTGTTCAGCGAACGTCGGGATAGGTCGTAGCGGCTCGGCGCGACCAGGTAATCGCCAGGCGATTGCAGCACTGCCTCTATCGCGCGCTGCAAGGAGGCCGAGTCACCATCCAGGGGGATGAGGGTGGAGTTCACCCCGTCCTGCAGTTCCTCCACTGTTCCCGCCGCCCTCGGTGGCGATCACCCACACCCCACGCAGCAGGGCCTCGCGCACAGTCAAGCCGTAGCTCTCACGCCACTGGGAGGGGAACAGGAGCACGTCGATGCTGTCGAAGAAGGAGTCGATATCCCGGTAGTCGTAGCCCGGGATGATCTGAATCAGCCCCGCTGTACTGCCAGTCCTGCGCGGACATCGTCTGGTGTCCGAGTTTCATGCCGGCATCGACGAGCCGGAGCACGTAATCCGACCGGGAGATGCCTCGCAGAGCTGCGCGAAGTTGCGGCGCGCCTTTGATGGGATTGTCGCCACCGACGTATCCGAATCGCACCGGACCCGAGTGCGGTGTCCGCGAGTGGCCCGCCGCCGGATGCAGCACACCGTTGCGATTGACCTGCAGCACATCGTCGTGCACGCCGCTGCCACGCATGACTTCGGCCCAGTAGGCGCTGGGAGTGAGGACCTTGCTGCAGGCGTTGAGGATCGTGCGGGAAAGCTCCTGCCGGCGCTCGTGTGAGGCGGGATCGGGTACGCAGGTCGCGCACACGCGGGGATCGATACCCACCTGTCCGCACCACTTGCCGGTCGAGCGCACCATGAACTGCCGTTCGCAGAACCACCAGGCGTCATGCAGCGTGACGACCGTCGGGACGCGGGCGAGGCTGCGCTGCACCATCTCCACACCCAGGGCCTGCATGGCGTGGAAGTGCACGACATCGGGGCGGACACTGTCCAGGATCTGGTCGAACCGATCGGCGAGCCCGGGGCTGGCTGTATTCCTCCGACGGACTGGCGGGAAGGGGTCGGCCCATTGCCAGCACCGGAGTCACGGCGTCCTGGTACCGGTGCAGTCCGGCGATAGGCAGCGAGCCGTCGGTCGTACCGGTGACCACATACGATCTCGTGCCCGCGCGCCGCCAATTGCCGGGGCACCTCTTCCGCGACGATCGTGGCACCGCCGAAGGATTCCGGCGCGTAGTGCACGTTGACAGTGAGAATCCTCATGCGGTCTCCTGCGCGCGATCCGGCGAGAGGCTGGCCACCAGTTCGGCCATCTGCTGGGCGGGACGGTTCGGCAACTCCCACTGCCGGACGTGGTCCCGAGCGGCGGCAGCCAACTGGACGCCGCAGTGCGGGATCCGCCGACAGCCGGGTGAGGGCATTCAGCCAGTCCGCTTCGGTGTCGGCGATCAGGCCCGTGCGCTCGTGATCGATGTAGCTGGAGTACACGGTGGGGGAGGCGATCACGGGCACGCCGACGAGCGCCGCCTCCAGGTACTTGACCTGCGACTTGAACAAGTTGAAGAAATCCGGGGTGAGGGGGGCCAATGCGATCGCGGCGCCGTGCAGCTGGCACAGGCACTCCCCCGTAGGCCAGAGTTTCTGCCACCCGGGTGATGCGGTCAGCGTGGCGTTGAAGGACGTCTGGGATCCGCACCGGTCCGATAATTGTCAGCCGGCCGGCAGGCGTCGCGTCCAACCAGCGGGCCACGGCCGGTGCGGCCAAGGCGAAGTCCTGATCATGCGCGCGGGACCCGGAACCGTAGACGACCTCGCAGGCCTGGGGATGTGCGGGAGATCTGCGGTTCCACCCGCAGACCCTCGGCGATCTCCATCATCGTGGCATCGATACCGTTCTCGACGACGCAACTCCGGCGGCCGTTTGCACGTGCCATGTCCTGGCTCAGTGGTGCCGTGGAGGCGAGGTTGTACTCGCCGCCCAGCAGCGCGGACATGTAGCCGATCCGAGCCTCTGATCACAGCCGAGCGCAGACCCTTGGGCAGAGTGTCCAGGTTCGGGTTGGCCGCTGTCACATCTCGGCGATACACCAGGTCGTCCACCTCGTAGACCACGGGAATCCGCAGCCGCCGGGCCTCTTCGAGCACCCGGTCGAGCGCGGGTCCACCGGGCAGCCGGTACACAATCACCATGCTGGCCAGCTGCATCCGCGTCAGCACCTCGCCGAGGTCGTCGAGACCGACATCGTCGAACGGGATGCCCAGGTGTGCGCAGGTCTCCCGCTTTTGCTGCACGCGGTAGTGGTAGCACTGGGGAAGGCTGCGCTCGGCCACGCACAGGACGTGCTGATGCCACGTGGGCCGTTGCGGGAGCGGACCGTGCGGCAGGGTCGGGGCGGCCGCCGCCGCCGCCCGCTGCTTGCGCCGCCATGCCCGGGTCCGTCGCATGACGCCCGACAGTCCCTCGACGGCGTAGACCTCCTTCGCCTTGCGGGCGCCGAAACGGGCCGTGTTCATCGCCTTGTCCAGGGCCACGCCACCCTCCTCACACCCATTCGAGTACATCCTGTCCCCACCGCTGCCGGATCACATCCGCCACATCGTGCGCGTCGGACACTTCTGGTGGTGGTCGCAGGACCAGCTCCCGCTTGACGAACGGGAAGCCGTGCATGATCAGCCGCCGCCAGCCAGCACTGGTCGGGTTCTGGCCCAGAGAGGTGGCCCAATTCCACGGAAAATGCGCCGCCAGGACGTATCCCTCTGCGAGCGCGAGCCGGCTCAACCCGATCTCGTAGCGCAGTATGAGATCGCGCTTGGACGACTCGACGCGGATGCCACGCCAGAAGCGCCGGAGCGCAGGCTCAGTGAGCACACCGTCCTTGTACCCCACCATGTGGCTCTGTACGTGGGCGGCGTCTTGGGTCGTTCCGGTGATCCCCCAGATGTCGGTCGGACACGCGTCGAAAGCGTCGAGAACGGGGCGGATGCTCGCGAACGGGCCGAGCAGGCTGTCGTTGGCCAGAATCACCCGGGATGCCTCCCGGGTAGCTGGAAACTGGGCAAGAAAACTTGCCCAGGAGCCGAAGTCGTACCCGACGTTGGGGCGCCGGTACACGGCGATGCCATCGACAAGATCCCGATCCGAGAATTGCAGGGCTCATCGCAGGTCGCGGCACTGACGAAGGCGGTCGCGTATCCGGCGTCGAGGAACTCGCGCAGCAGTGTCTGCGCGGAGCGGCTCACTGCCGGGCGGTCACTCCAGTGCACGACGACGGCCACTGATCCGCTGTCGCTGCGTATGGGCCGGCCTTGCTCGAGCTGCAGCTGACCGGCCGCATCCACCACGAGCGGACGCCGGGAGGGCCTCATGGGCCGCTCATCCGGCGCAGGAAGCGGGTGTAGCGCCACGAGCGGCTGCTGCGGACCCCACGGAGTTCCTCCCGTGCCTGGCGCATCTGATCGTGGGCGCGGGCAATCTCGGCGTCTGCCTGTTCAGCGGCATCCTGGGCCTGTGCCTGACACGCCTGCGCCCAGCGCAGGGCACTGCCCATCGCGTTCAAGCCCCAGGGATTGGGGCGGCGATGAGCGAAGGCATCCACTGCGCGCTTGACCCGCGCGACCACGTCCTCGACCTGCTCGGGCCGCACGAGCAGGTGCGGTGAAGCAGATTCGTGGGGAGGTGCAACGACAACGTCGGACCCGATGACATCCACCCGCACACGGTGCCCTGTGGGCGCCGCGATGGGCGCGCGCGCCAAGACCACGTCGGCCTCGACTCGTGGCAGTGTGTCGCCGACAACCAGCACGTCGGCGCGTTCGGGCCAGGTAACCGCGGTGTCCACCTGCAGGAGGTTGAGATCTGCGATCGACTGCACGCGCAGTTCGTCTTGGGTGACCACAGTCACCTCGGCATCCAGCGCTGCGGCGAGCAGTCCCAGAGTCAGATCGTCCGCTTCATTTTGAACGAAGCGGACGCCGGGGCCTGCCAGTGCTACCGCGAGCAGGGCGGAGGGGGCATTGCGCTCCCAGACCGAGGAGGCGTTGCTGGCAACGGGGAGCACGACGGGCAGGTCAACGTCGAAGATGCTCAGATCCACTACCCTCTCCCAGTCGGCAGAAACGGACCCGCAAGGTCCCTTTCCATTCTAAGAGCCGGGAAATGCGCGACTGCCGCCGCGCCAGGCGCGCACCCGTCCTCGCATTCCATGGGCTCGCTCCATGAGGCGGCGTTTGGCCAGGATGAACCGCAATTCACGGGGGCCCAACTGCAGTTGGCGGGATGGTGATGCTGGCCCGGGCCCAAGTCCTGCCCCCTTGCGAGCCGCGGCCACGGAACCACTTATGACCTCCCGACGCCGGTCCGGGCCCGTGTCGGGTAGCTTCTCCAGAACCACCCGGAACTCCAGGGTATTGACCGGCGTGGACTGGAAGGCGCGGATGGTGAAGGGCATGAGTCCCAGCCCGCCCAGTTTCTCGACGATGGCCAGGAATGAGGCCGGGGTGTAGACACCGCAGTGGGTGTCGATGTACTCGCCTGCTTCGCTGCGCCGACAGAATTCCATGGCGAGTTCATCCGGATCGGCATCGTCGCGCACTCGCTCGACGTGGTCTTCGGCCCCCGCCCACAGGGCTCTTGTGTCGACGGTGATCATGCGGCTGTAGAAGTCGTATATCTGCCGGAATGACGGCTTGCTGGCGCTGGTCAGGTACCCGTCGATGAGGTCAGCCACTCCCGTAAGGTCACGATTGACGTCGAAGCAGAAGCGTTTGTCCGGGATGACCAGCGAGAGCACACCGCCGACCGGCAACACCGCGGCCACCTGTTCCAGCCATCCAACGGGATTCGCCAGATGCTCGAAGACGTGCGAGGCGTAGACGAAATCGACCGGGGTGATTTCCTTGACCACCTCGGCAAGCACGCGGTCGTCGGCGCCCCACACGTAGTCGACGTCCACCAGCGAGTCCAGCTTGTCCTGCAGGTGGGAGTCGTTGGCGTATTTGCGCCGTAGGGATGCGGTGTCGGTGTGATCCACGAAGAAGACGTTGGGCGATTGCGGATCGAAGCGCGGATTGTGCAGCGCCCCGATCTCCAGCCCTTTGTGAACGCGCGGATCGATGCCGTCATGCCAGGTGGCCATGGGCCAGGCTAGCCCGAGATCATCAGCTCGCGCGGCAGGCGGGCAATCGGGTGGCGATAGCGCGCCGTGCATGGGCCGCCCGCGCACGAGCAGCTGCGCTCAGGCCAGCGAGATGTCCTCACATGGAACAGTCTGGCCGGACTCGGCGGACGCGAGGACTGTCTGTGCCACAGCCACTGTGCGCGCGCCCTCCGCGAACGTGATGATGTCATGCCCGACCCCGAGGACGGCGTCCCGGAACCGCTCATGTTCCATCGCCAGCGGCTCGGTTTTGGCGTACGCGTAGCGGATCATGTTGCCCTCGGTGACCCCTCGGAAGCTCTCCAGGACGGGCCAGCCGAGCGGGACGACCCCGTTCTCGAAGAACGTAAGGTCGGCGGTCAGTGTGTCCGCCACCAGAGCTCCCCGTTCACCAGTGATGATCGTGACTCGCTCTTTCATGGGGGATAGCCAGTTGACGAGGTGATTAGTGACAGTGCCGGTGTCCAGCAGGCCCGTTATGGCCACGAGGTCCTCATGCTGACGACCGCTGCGATGTGCCGTCCGGGCCGACAGTGCCGTGTACCGGCCACGGGTCACCCAGGCCGTGAGATCGATGTCATGGGTCGCCAGATCGAGGATGACCCCCACGTCGCCGATCCTGGCTGGGAAGGGACCTTGGCGACGCGTGACCACTTGGTAGATCTCGCCCAGCTGCCCGTTCTCGACGCGGTCTCGAGCCTGTTGCAGGGCAGGGTTGTACCGCTCGATGTGTCCGACCGCGCCGACGAGGCCACGCTGCTGGAAGGCGGCGTGCAGTGTTGCCGCCTCCGTCGCATCCAGGGTGAGCGGCTTCTCGATGAGCGCGTGAATGCCCGCCTGCGCAAGCTGCAGTCCAAGTGGCAGGTGGGTCACGGTGGGCGTTGCGATCACGCAGTAGTCGGGGCGCTGCTCCAACAACTCCTCGACGGTGGGATAGACGGGCCGACCCTGGGTTCGTGGGTTGGGGCCGGGCGCGGGATCGGCGATCCCGACGAAGTCGACCCCGGGCAGGCCAGCCAGCACGCGTGCGTGGTTGACCCCCATCGAGCCCAGGCCGATCAGACCGGCGCGCAGCATCTCAGGCACCCGCTTTCGCCACCTCGTTGACAGCCTGCGCGATCGTCTCCCGATCCTGCGCGGATAGGGCCGGATGGACCGGAAGACTGACAACTTCAGCCGCGGCCGCGGCTGTCGCGGGCAGATCCAGTTGCATGCCGAAGGAGGGCAGAGCATGCACCGGGACGGGGTAGTACACCCCGACTGCCGACGCCTCGCTCGAGCCAGCTGCCGCCACGAAAGCATCGCGGTCGTGGCCGGGGACGCGGATCGTGTACTGGTGATAGACGTGCACGGCGCGGGCATCGACGTAGGGCGTGATCGACGCCTTGCAAGATGCTCGGTCAGGCAGGCGGCGTTCGCCTGGCGCGTGGCGCGTCCATCCGGCGTAGCTTGCCGCAGTTGCACGCGTCCGATTGCCGCGTGGATGTCCGACATGCGCGTGTTGAAGCCGACGATCTCGTTGCGATACCGCGTGCTCCATTCCCTGGTTGCGCAGGAGTTGGACCGTCCGGGCCACGTCCGCCGAGCCGGTCGTGACCATCCCACCCTCGCCGGAGGTCATGTTCTTCGTCGGGTAGAAACTGAAGGCCGCCAGCGTCACCCCAGGCGCCGACCGACGCGCCTCCTCCCAGGTGCGCCGCGTGCGCCTGTGCCGCGTCCTCGAGGATCAGCAGCCCGTGCTCGTGCGGCGATCGCCCCCAGACGCGGTCATGTCAGCCGGATGACCGTAGAGGTGCACGGGCATCAGGACGCCTGGGTCCGCGGGTGTCAGCGCCGCGAGAACGGCCGCCGGGATCCATGCAGAAGGTGCGCTCGTCGATGTCCAGCGAAGACGGGCGGTGCCGCCGGCCAGCCGGACGGCGTTGGCCGTGGCGGCGAAGGTGAAGCTGGGCACGATGACCTCGTCCCCGGCACCGGACCCCGAGCGCGATGCAGAGCCATGTGCAGTGCGGACGGTCCCGGAGTTGACAGCGACGCAGCGCCGGGACTGCCAGCGATCAGCCGCGAACTCCTGCTCGAACGCTGCCACTTGCGGGCCCTGTGCCAGGCCGCCGGAGGCGAGCACGGCGTCCACTGCCTTGCGCTCGTCGTCGCCCACGAGGGGGCGGGCTGCGGGAATCATGCGTCCTCCTGTAGACGACCGTCTGTCTCCTGGTATCGAGCACCTGTAGCAGGACATACCCAGACTCCCGGGTCCGCCTCGTGCAGGGGAACACCCTGACGGCCGACCCAGCCCACCCGCCTGGCCGGCGTGCCAGCCACAAGCGCGAAGTCGGGGACGTCGTGAATCACGGTGCTACCGGCCGCGACCAGCGACCAGGCCCCGATCCGAACCGGGGCTACGCAGACCGCACGCGCTCCAATGCTGGCGCCGGTGCCCACTTCGACCCCGACCAACTGCCAGTCGTCGGCACCCCGCAGACTCCCGTCCGGGGAAACGGCTCGCGGGTATTGGTCGTTGGTCAGCACGACGGCAGGTCCGATGAACACTCCGTCAGCCAGGATCGCGGGATCGTAGACCAGGGCGTAATTCTGGATCTTGCAGTTACTTCCGATCCGCACGCCCGGGCCGATGTAGGCGCCGCGCCCGACCACGCAGTCGGCACCGAGCACCGCATTTTCACGCACCTGCGCCAAGTGCCAAACCCGCGTGCCCTCACCCAGCACGGCACGTGGATCCACGTCGTTCACAACTGTCACAATGCCTCCCGCGCCAGTGTCTCAGACGACCGCTGGGCTCCCGGCGGTTGCGCAGCGGGGGCGGAGCCGCGCGACGCACGGTATAGAGGCCACAGGGCCACCACGACGACCAATGTCCAGCCCAGCGCGCCCAGCAGCCACACCAGCATCGGGGATAGCGAGCCCGTCCACCACCACTCGGGAGCACCTGCCAGGTTCGGTCCGTCGGCATCGATGCCGGTGAGGAAACGCCGCATGAACACGTGCAGCGACAGGGCCTGGGCCATGGACACGAACACGATCGCGATCACGGCTTGCGCGCCCGTGAGGTGCAACGGGTTCCAGGCCGGCCGGATGAGCGCCACCCCAAAGACGGTGAGTACCAGTGGCAGCAAGTAGCGGGGTTGCACGAGCTCAGCCCGGGAAGGCCTTGTTGGACAGCAGCGTGTAGAAGGACAGCGCGGCCAAGGCAAGGACGAGACCGCCCAGAGCCACCGCCTTTGGCCACGGCAGCCAGGCGATTCCGATGAACATCAGGGCGCCGATCACCAGTAGCAAGCCGATCCAGGCGGCCGGCGGGATCGGTACGTCGAACCATGCCAACTGGTTGGTGACGGTGTTGAAGGGCCCACCAGGAGCGCCGGTACCGCCGAACCACAGACCGGGGATGCCCTTGATCGCCTGCCAGACCAGCAGCCCTGTCGAACGCGCGCCGACGTCCTCGAGAAAACCGCTGGTGACGTTGGAGGTCTGTCCGCTGCCCAGCAGGACGAAAGCGCTGCCCACTGCGACCAGCCCCGCCATGCCGCGTGATGCCCAGCTGACCCGCTTCCAGAGCACAGCAGTCGCGAGCACGCTTATCAAGGCGATGTACGCCGCGGCGTCAGCACGGCTTCCGCAGGCCATGACCGCCGCCACCAACCACAGAATCGCGGCTGTGATCCGAAGACGTCGATCCGCAGCCAAAAGCGTCGTCACCGCCAACGGCCAGGAGGCGATGACTCCGGCCACGGCCCAGCCGCTGGGATTGGTGGAGGCGATGACCGACAGGCCCAGGGGCACCAGGCCCACGGCGACGGAAACGAGGAAAGCCGGGCGCAACCACGGAAGGCTCGCGGCGTAGGCGGCCGCCAGCAGCAGAATCACCGACAGGCTCACCGCCAACCGCACCTGTACCACGGTCTGGTTCATGTCGTCCGCCGCGAACAAGCCGGCGAACGCGTAGTACACCGGGGGGTACAGACCGTCGTTGATGGGCAGTCTGGTTTGGCCGGTCGGCAGGGGGCAGTCACCGCTATGGGAACTGTCGAAGATGTAGCAGGGTGCTGTGGTCGAGGACTCCGAACCCGAGAAGGCGGCCTCCGGCGGAACCAGATACCACGACTGGCCGTAGGCTCCAGCGGCCTGTTCTTGGAACGTGCAGCGGCCGCTGTGCCACACCGATTCACACCAGATCGTGCCGACGTGGAAGTTGTCGTCGGGGGAGGAACCGGCGGGGGAGGCGATGGACCAGGCACCTGCGGTGAGCAGAGCGCCGAGAAGCGCCGCCACCCAGGCGAGGACGGCCTTTCGGGACGTGGACTCGGGCATCACAATGCTTTCGACTAGTCGGGGGTTGCCTGAATATCCAGCACCAGCGCCTGCACCAGCAGGTAGAAGCCGCAGAAGAACGGGACGACGCTGAGCACGGTCGTACCGGCGCTGGGACTGGTGCCGCCAAAGGCCAGCACGGTGATCCAGACACCCACGCCCATCCCGATCACAAGCATGAAAAGGCCCAGGAAGAAGAGTAAGGCGATGGGCGAGAAGGACCAGAGCATGTACTTGTACCACATGCGCCGCCAGAAGCCGCGCATGAAGACCGCGAATAGTCTCGGCAAGAAACTCGTCAGCCGGATTGTCGAGGTCTCATCGGCGTATCGCGCGGGGATGTTGACGTCGCAGGCGCGGACGTTGGCGACGTTGAGCCACACGAGCAGATCGTTCTCGAATTCGTACCTGCGGGACACCTTGTCCGTCGGGATGCTCTCGAGGGCCTGCCGGGTGATGGCCGTGTAGCCGTTCTGCGGGTCGACCAGGTTCCAGTAGCCCGAGGCTGCCTTGTTCACGAAGGTGAGGAGCATGTTGCCGACGATGCGGTAGCGAGGCATCCCCTTGACGCTATTCGAGCGAGTAGAAGCGGTTGGCCTTGGTGAAGCCATAGCCGTCCTCGACGATGGGATCGAGCAGTTTCGGCATCTCATGGGGATCCATCTGATCGTCGCCGGCCATCACCACCATGACGTCGGCGCCGCGTTCCATGGCGATCTGGTGACCGGTGAGGATCGCTCCGCCCACGCCTTGGTTCGCGCTCGAGGCGGTGCAGCGTCAGCCGGGGATCGTCGACGGCTGCCGCTTCCTCGGAGGTGCGGTCGGGACTGCAGTCATCGACGACGACGATGTCATCGACGTAATCCGGCACGCCCTTCACGGTGCGCGCGATCAGGCCCTCTTCGCGGTATGCGGGCACGACGACGGCGATGCGGTGTTCCTTGTACATGCACGCTCCTATCGCCGAGATGACCATGAGGTGCAAGCGGGCTTCTCACTGCGCACCCCGTGGACCGGGCCGTCCCGGCCCCCCTGGCAGAGTCTAACGAAGGTGACCGGACCCATCCGCATGCCACGGCCCGTCGGCCTAGACTGGCGGGATGGCCGCACGACGCAGGAGCGCCGACGGTGACTGATCCTGGGGTTCCCGAGCCACGCCGCAAGGTGCTGGTGGCGTTGCCGGCCTTCAACGAGAAGCAAAGCCTGCCCCGGGTGGTGGCGGCCGTGCGCCGAGCCGCCCCGGACGCTGCCATCGTCGTGGTGGACGACGGCTCCACGGATGGCACGGCGGGGGTCGCCCGGCAGGCCGGTATCCCTGTACTGCGACTGCCCTTCAACGTGGGCGTCGGCGGAGCCATGCGCACCGCTTTTCTGTACGCGCTGCAGGAAGGCGTCGATGCGGTTGTGCAAGTGGACGCCGACGGACAGCACGACCCGGCGTACATCCCTGACCTGCTAAGCGCTCTGGATCACGCCGCAGTCGTCGTTGGGGCGCGTTTTGCAGGCCGCGGGGACTATCACGTGCGCGGTCCCCGGCTCTGGGCCATGCGGGTGCTCGCGGCGGCTTTGAGCCGGATCACCGGCACCAAGCTCACTGATACCACCTCGGGGTTTCGGGCCGCGGACCGCCGGGCCATCCGCCTGTTCGCCGAGCACTATCCGGCCGAGTACCTCGGCGACACTGTGGAGTCCCTGGTGATCGCCGCCCGCGCCGGCCTGCCGATCGTGCAGGTGCCAGTGGCCATGGATGTGCGACGCCAGGGTTTGGCCAGTGCCGGACCCGTGCGTTCGGCGGCCTACCTGGGCCGGGCCTGCCTGGCGTTGCTGGTGGCTGTGTGGGGCAGGACTCCCGAGGTCGGCACGTGACGAAGACCTATGTGCTCGGCCTGCTCGCGGCCCTGGGTGCGACTGCGTTCATCGTGGAGATGCTGCGGCGCGGCATCCTGCGCGAGAAGTTCGCCGTCTTGTGGCTGTTGGTGTCAGGCGCCCTCATCGTGTTCGCCGCGTTCCCTGCGCTGCTGCGCTCACTGGCAGACTTGGCCGGCATTGCCGTGCCTTCGAACCTGCTGTTCCTGATGGCCGCGGTCCTGCTGCTGCTGGTGAGCGTCCAATTGAGCTACGAGGTCAGCCGCCTGGAGGCCCGGACTCGCCGCCTGGCCGAGGAGGTCGCCTTGCTGCGCCACGATCTCGAACGCTCACGACAGGAGCTCCGGGGATGCCTGAACCCCGCGTCTGCGCTGTGGTGGCTGCCTACCAGCCATCCGTTCCGCTCTCAGATCTGGTGCAGGCACTGCAGCGACAGACAGATGCCGTCGTCGTGGTGGACGACGGCTCCCCCACCCCGGTGGCCGACCTGCCGGCGGGCGTCGAGGTGATCACCTCGCCGGTCAACCGCGGGATCGCGGCATCGCTCAACACCGGCGCCACCTGGGCTGGCCAGCGCGGCGCGAGCCACATCCTGACTCTGGATCAGGACTCCATGATCGATGACGGCTACGTGCGGCAGCTGGTGTCCTGGTGGGGGCAGGCCGCGAAGCAGGGGCTGCGCCCCGGCGCCATGGGCCCGGGCCTGCTCGGTGATGTGGTGTATCGCGGCGGAGCGCGTGGGTGACCTCCTGCGTGTGGCCGAGGTGATGCAGTCGGGAGCCCTGTTCGACCTGCAGGCGCTCACCGCGGCCGGAGGATTCAGCGAGGATCTGGTCATCGACGGGGTGGACACCGACGTGTCGCGGCGGTTGCTGGGTGCGGGTTATGCCGTGTTGATATGCCCGCTGCCGCTGCGGCACCGGCTTGGCCGGACACGCGCGCTGCACATCCTGGGGCGCACGGTGTTGTTGACCCGGCACGCACCATTCCGCGACTACTACATGACCCGCAACCGACTGCTCATCGCCGCCCGTAACTGGCACCAGGATCGGCGGTTCGCGCTAGGCCTGCTGCGCCGTACCGCAGTGGCCATCGGTCTCACGCTGATCTTCGACCGGCCGCGCCGGGCCAAGAGCGCAGCCATTGCGCATGGTGTGCGTGATGCCCTGCGCGGAGTGACCGGGCCCTTGCCCGGTCCACAGCGGGAGCGGTGGAGCTAGCTAAACCACCGAATCAAGCTGCTTCAACTCACATGCAGCGCCATAGGGCTGCGATGACTCCCGCGCTCGAAGAAGCGGCTAGTGCGCGCCCTTGCCGCTGATCACGGCCTTACCGGTCTTCGCGAGGATCACCAGGTCCAGCGTCGGCGACCAGTTCTCGACGTAGCGCAGGTCCATCTGCATGCGCTCGCTCCACTCGACCTCTTTGCGCCCGGCCACCTGCCACAGGCCTGTGAGACCGGGCTTGGTGAGGTGACGCCGGTGGTCGGAAGTGCCCAGCAGCGGCAGCTCCTCCACGAGCATGGGGCGGGGTCCGACCAGGCTCATCTCGCCGCGCAGAACATTCCACAGTTGCGGCAACTCGTCCAGCGACCATCTGCGCAGGAAGCGTCCTAACGGTGTGATCCGGGGGTCGGCCTTGTAGGAGTCGGGGTCACCGGCGATGCTGCCCAGCGTTTCCTGCCGCTCCTGGTGAGCGCCGTCGAACATGCTGCGGAACTTCACCAAGCGGTAGACCCGGCCGGCCTGACCGACGCGATCCTGGATGAACAGTGCCGGCCCAGGCGAGGTAAGGCGGATAGCCAGGCCGATGAGCAGCAGGAACGGCGAGAGGAACAGCAGGCCGAGCATGGAGAAGACGATGTCGGTGGCGCGCTTCAAGGACGACTGCAACCCGGTCAGCCGTGGCTCCTCCAGGTGCAGCAGCGGCAGACCAGCGGCCGGCCGGATGTTCAGGCGCGGTCCCGTGACGTCGCCCAGCGTCGGTGCCACGAGCAAGTCGATGCTCGGCCCCTCCAGGCGCCAGGAAAGGCGGCGCACCACCTCGCTGGACATTGTGGGTGACTGGCTGACGGCCACCGCATCGACATCGAAGTCGATCAATGCGGAACTGGCCTGGTCCAGCCAGGCGTCCAGGGATGAGTTGGACGCCGGTCCGCGCATGGTGCCCACGACCTTGAAGCCGGTCCTGGGATCGCGGGAGAGCCCGCTCTCGAGTTCCTGTAGGGCAGTACCCGAACCGATCACCAGTGTGCGACGCATCAAGCGGCCACGTCGGCGCTGACGGAACAGCCAGACCCGGATGAGCCGGCGCCCGAGTGGCAGCAGCACAGCTCCAGCCAGGAACGTGGCGAAGACGAACTTCCGGCCGTCGGTGATCTCCAGGACGAATCCCACAGAGGCGAAGAACGCGAACGTCCCAATGGTGGCGGTCAGGACGTTCTTGAACTCCTCGGACCCCACGCCAATCCGGGTGCTGTCATAGGCGCCCCGTATGGACAGCACGACGATCCACACGATGAGGATCGCCAGGGCGGCCTTCCAGGGGTAGGCCCCGGCAGCCCGAGCCAAGAAGCCCAGCAGAACGGAGGCGGAAATCAGCAGGGCGTCCACGCAGAGGGCGATCACCGAAAGTAGTCGCAAGGGCTGCGACCTGGTGCCGGAATCCTCTTGCGCGAAACGGGCCAGGGCTTCGGGGAGGATAGGACGGCCTGCTGCACGGTCGACGTGCTGAATTGCCATCCAAGCCTCCGCCTTTGTGTCGTCTCCCCAGCCTGCAGACTGGCACGAATGCCGTAGGTAGTGGCAATTCGGGTGACGCTTTGTGACCGATTTGTTACGCCTTCGCGGCCGAACGCGACTCCATGGTTGCTGTACCCGCAAAGCCGACCTTCGAAACGGGTCTTCGCTACCTTGACCAGCGTGCACCTTGAGCGGCTTCCCATTGCCGGCGTCTACCGGGCGACCCCTCGGCGCAAGGCCCCTCGGTCCTATGACTGGTATCGAGTCGATGCCTTAGGTCCGGCGCTGCCGGCGGACTGGCGACCGGAGATCGGCTCGATGCACACCGTGCACCGGGCTGAGGTCACCGGTCTGTACATCGAGACCGGTCACCGGCTGATCACGTGCGTCACGGGGCGGCTGGCACTGGTGGTCGTGGACGTCCGCAAAGGGTCAGCCACATTCAGCCGCTGGATACCGGTGGATCTGGAGCCCGTGGAACGTCCGACCGTCGTGATTCCACCGGGTACGGCGTGGGGCTACCAGGGCTTCTCGGAGGTCTCGGTGGTGGTCACTTTGCACGCCGACGTGCCGCTGGGACCGCAACTCGATCCCACGGACGAGGACCTGCAGATCACGTGGCCGGCGCCCGCTGCGGCGGGTGGGATCTCGTTGGAGAACGCCCTGGCCCGCGGTGACCTGCCCGAGTGATCAGTTGCGTCGCTCGGCGACCTTGCGGAACACCGGCCGGGGTAGATGCCGCAGTCCGCTCATGAAGAACTGCAACGGGGCGGGTACCCAGATGGTTGTCGGACCGCGCGTCAGGTGTTTGGCCACGGCCGCGGCCACATCTTCCTTGTCGCAGGTCAGGGGGGCGTCCGGGGAGTCCGCGCTCATCCGGGTGCGCACCTTGCCCGGCCGGACCACCAGCACACGCACGCCGCTGCCCACCAGCGCGTCGGCCAGCCCGTTGGCCCAGGCGTCAAGCCCAGCCTTGGTCGACCCGTAGAGGTAGTTGTCGGCGCGGGGGCGCTCGGCTGCCACTGACGACATCACGACCAGAACGCCATGCCCTTGCCGCTGCATGCGCTCGACGGCCAGCGTCCCGACGGCGATGGGACCCACGTAGTTGACCTGGGCCATCAAGGCCGGGTCGGTGTCGTTGTTGCCAAGCATTCCTGCGGCAAGCACCACGACGTCGATGTCACCGGGTTCGAAGGCCGCGGCTACGGCGGCCTCCCAGGTGCTCGGGTCGGTCAGTTCCAGGAAGACGGTCTGGACGTCGGCCCCGTGGAATTCCGCGGCGGCCTGTTCCAGAGCCGCCATGTCACGGCCAGCGAGCACGATTCTGCGTAAGCGGCCCGACAGTTCCCGCACGATGGCCAGGCCGATCTCCGAGGTCCCCCCGATCAGCAGCACGGACTGTGGCTTTCCCAGGGCGTCGATCACAATCCCAGCCTCTCAGACATGTCGCTGCGCCAGCGGCGGCCTGGATCCACCTCGTCGCGCACGCGGCGGAACTCCGGCAGCCCGGGATACATCGGCGCCAGCAGAGACGGGTCCAGCCGGGAATCCTTGGCGAGGTACACCCGGCCGCCGGCATCGACAACCTCCCGATCGAGCCGGTCCAGCAGCTGCGCCAGCCCGGGGACGGTCGTAGGTACGTCCAGTGCCAGCGTCCAGCCGTTCATGGGAAAGGACAGCGGAGCTGTGTTCTGTGCGCCGAACCGCTTGAGAACCGCCAAGAAGGCCGGGCAGCCGGCCGCGGCCACCCGTTCCAGCGCATGCCGCACGACATCGGTGTTCTCGACCACGAACTGGTACTGCAGGAAGCCGCGGCGGCCGTAGATCCGGTTCCAGTTGTGCACGCTGTCCAAGGGATGGAAGAAGGCGGCGATGCTCTGCAGACCGGTGTGCGGACTGGCGGGCGCCTTGCGGTACCAGACCTCGTTGAAGGCCCGCACAGTGCGGCGGTTCAACGCCCAGTTGGGGATGATGTCGGGGGTCCCGGCGATCTGCCGGGGAGCGAAGGCGAGCGGGTTCTCGGCCGCCCGGCGGGACAGGTCCGACAGGGGGGCGTGCTCTCCGGTCGTCAGTACGGCGCGCCCGAGGCTGGCGCCGCTGGCAAGAGTGTCGACCCAGGCAACTGAGTAGGTCGAGTGCTCATCGGCCTCGAGCATTGCGGCGAGCAGGCTGTCCAGATCCGGCGTGCGCGTGGTCGTCACGAGCATCCGGCTGGTTTGGATCGGGAGCATGCGCAATCGCAGCGAGGTGATCAACCCAGTGAGTCCCATGCCGCCGGCAGTGGCGTCGAAGAGCGGATCCTGCGGTCTGACCGTCACCTCGGTGCCGTCCGCGAGCAGCATCGTGAGGCTCTGCACGTGCCGGGAGAAACTGCCCTCGCGGTGGTGATTCTTGCCGTGGATGTCCGCCGCGAAGGCCCCGCCCATTGTGACGAAACGGGTTCCAGGCGTAACGGGAACGAACCAGCCGGCCGGGACACTGACCCTGAGCAGATCGTCGATGCTGACTCCGGCTCCCAACTCCATCACTGGACCTGGCGGTCCGATCCAGTTGAGGCCGGCGCTACTGATCACCGTGCCACCCGCGTTCTGCGCGGGGTCGCCGTAGGAGCGGCCCAGCCCGCGCGCGATGGCGCTCTCAGCTTCCTCGACGGTCAGCGACACATCCTCATCAGAAGTCGGCACCACAACGCGAGCGGTGCTGGGACTCGTCCTACCCCAGCCCGTCAGCACCGTCACGACAGCACCTGCAGCACGAACATGGCAACCCAGATGAGCCCAAGACCCTGCAATACCCGGTCCCCCCAGACGATGTCCTCTGGGGCCTCTGCTGATCCGGTGTCGACGTCCCGGGCGTAGCGCAAGAGCAGCAGCACGAACGGTATGACCGACAGTCGCGCCCACATGGCACTGCCGCCATTGCCCAGTTCGGCAGCCCACAGGCCATAGAAGACCACAGCGATGCCGACTGAGACGCCCCAGACGAAGCGCAGGTAACCCTCGGAGTACTCGCGCAGTCCCTGCCGGGTACCGGCCTCGTGGCCGTGCGTCACGAGTTCGCTATAGCGCTTACCCGCGACGATGAACATGGCCGACGCCGCGGTCACAGTGAGGAACCAGGTACTGATGGGAATGGCACTGGCGACACCACCGGCCACGGCACGCAGGACGAAACCGGCCGCGACGCAGGCCAGGTCGAGGACGGGCTGGTGCTTTGCCCAGAAGACGTAGAACGCCTGCAGAAGCAGATACCCGATCACCAGTAGAGACAGTTGCGCACTGCCGAGCAGCAGCGGAAGCAGCACCGCCACTGTTGCCAACCCGAGAGCCGTGAGCGCGGCCAGCGGCACGGGCACCACTCCCGCGGCGATTGCGCGGGTGCGCTTGCGCGGATGGCGGGCGTCAGCCTCCCGGTCGAGAATGTCGTTGGTCAGGTAGACCGCAGCGGATGCCATACAAAGGACTACGAACGCCAGCACGGTCATCGCGACGACATCGGCTTCGAGCAAGCGGCCGGACGCCAAGGGAACCGCAGTAACCAGAAGGTTCTTGACCCACTGCTTGGGCCGCATGGCAGACAGCAACCCGCTGCTGGGCGAGGCGACCGCGACTGCCACAGTTCTCGCCTCCCTCACACAACGCTGCGCCCGAGTGTATCCGGCGGGCATGTGCCCTTACGCCCGCTGCGCATGCCGTCGCGGGCAGTGCACGCCGACCATGCCTTTCTCGGAGAGGAGTGGATGCACTGCCTCTGGCCGCTCGACAACAGCGGCCCGGTGGTGCTGGCCGGGGCAGCTTTCCTCCTGCTGCTCGTCGGACTCGCGTGGTTCGACC
The DNA here is from genome assembly GCA_037045455.1 of Candidatus Nanopelagicales bacterium. Lineage (GTDB taxonomy): Bacteria > Actinomycetota > Actinomycetes > S36-B12 > UBA10799 > JADKAV01. The sequence goes on from JBAOIN010000012.1 coordinate 236,245, forward strand.
ACCGCGGGCCGTCACCGGTGTGGCTGCTCGCAGGGTTGGCCTGGATCGTCGCGGGTGAGTTGAGCGCAAAGACACCGGGTGCAGCGTGGGCCTTGGACCCGGAGGCCTACGGCCGCTACTTCGTGCTGGCTGTGGGTGCGGGGCTGCTGGTCGCGGTGCGTGGCATCGGAGTTCGCACAGCACCAGGCTTGGGTGCTATCGCAGTCCTAGTCGCTGTGCCCGCGATGGTCGTGGGTTTCGCGCTGCCCGCTGTGACGCCAGCGGTGGATCCTGTCCAACTGCGGGACTTCCAGGAGTGCCTCATGCAGGACCGCACGGATTGTGAGTTGCCGATCGCGCCCGTTGGCTGGGTCATCAGCGGCGACAACTAGGGAGCCGCTGGTTCACTGCTTGAGCAGCACCGGCTGGGCATCCACCGTGGTCGTGTCAGCGGCCGCGCATGCACCGTCCAGCCGGCACACCTGTAACCCGGCGGTGTCGACCTCGTGGCTGCCGTCGCTGGCCCAAACCACTGTGAACGCCGAGCCGTCGGCTGCGGTGAAGTGGCACGTGCGCACGCCGCCATCGTCCGAGCAGCCCGCGGGCCGGGCGCCGGTCAGCCAGTCTCGCACCGTCAGGAACGCCGTGCCGGCCGGTGTCACCCCGGCGTCGGTCGTGTGGTCGATGCCCAGGACGTGCAGGTCCCAGCCGTACCAGTAAGTCCGGGCGATGCCCATGGTGGCGGAGTCCAGGTAGGTCCGGGCCGTGTAGGTAGCGGCGGTCTGGGCGTCCGGCACGATCTGCGGCAGTCCCGGGCGGCGATCGCCATAGTTGACCTCGGTGTCCCACAGCGGCCGGTTGACGCCGACCCGATTGAGCACCCGCTGGGCGGCCACAATGCTGGCCGCGCGCGTGTCCGGCCCCTTGCTGGTGTCCACCGGGTAGAGGTGCACCGCCATGGCGTCCACCGGATCGCCCAGCTTGTGCAGGGCGCGGGCGTAGCGGACGAAGAAGCTCTCGGTCTGGAACAGCTTGCCAGGGATCACCGTGCTGCTAGCCGCCACAACCTGGGCCGCCGGGTCGAGCACCTTGATGGTCTCGTGGGCGCGCTTCGTGAGTTTCGCAAGCGCCACCCAGTCGCCTTCATAGAACGACCTGGTATTCGCCTCGTTCCAGATCTGGTAGCCCGTGATCCGGCCCTTGTAGCGCTTGATGAGCGCCCGGACATAGTCCAGGTAGTACTCGGGATCGGCTGGCAGCGACGTCGTGCCGGGGCCGTAAAGACCGGGCATCTGCGGCTCGCGTGCGGCCCATTGCGGCGTGCTGCCGAGCACGTACAGGATGTCGGTCGCCCCGGCGGCCTGGGCGTTGGTCACCGCGGCGTCCAGAGCGTCCCAGCGGAACTGCCCGCGTGCGGGTTCCACCTCGTCCCAGCGGGTGCCCGTGTCCCACAACCGCACGGAGGTCAGCTGCAGACCGGCGGGTGCGGCCGTCGCGATGCCTGCCACGTGCTGGCCGAAGGCTGCTGAAGGGATCGGCTGGCCCGGGCCCACACCGGTGAACAGAAGCGCTCCAGCCACCATCGCTGCTCCGATCACCGTCGTGCCAGCTCCTCACACAGTCGCGCGTAACCATCGATCACGTCGTCCCACCGGTAGGCCGTCGCGGCCCGTTCCCGCAGTGCGGTCCCACGTTCGTCGGGATGATCCTCGTCGGCCTGGACCGCAGCCGCGACGCCTACTTCGTCCACGAACCATAGCGCGTTGCCGGCGGTCACTTCCCGGTTGAAGACGCAGTCGTAAGCGGTGACTCGGGCAGCGGCGCCCATGGCGCGCAGCAGACTCGGATTCGTGCCGCCGACCGAATGTCCGTGCAGCACGCTGCGGGCGCCCACGTAGAGCTGATCGAGCAACTGCTGGTCCCAGACCGAGCCGACCAGCTGGACGCGGTCGTCAGCCGCCGCGGCCTCGTCGACAGCCGCTGCGTACTCGTGGGAGTAACTGGGCGCCCCGACCACGATCAGCGGCAGTTTGGCTGCACTGCGGCGATACCCGCGCACGATCTCCAGCACGTGGTTCTCCGGTTCGAACCGCGCCACCACCAGGTGATAGGCGTCGGGCGTCAGTCCCAGTTCCGCCACCCGATCCGCCGGCGGGTCGGTCAGCGGCGCGCCGTAGGGGAGAAAGACGCTTTCCCGCCCGTACTGCTGCCGGACGTGGTCGGCGATGCCCCGGGCGTCGGCGATGATGGCGTCGGCGTGCTTGACGCTAGAGCGCTCTGCCCACCGGTAGTAGCGGGCACCCAGGCCGGCCCATTTCGCCCGCTGGTGCTCCAGGCCGTCGACGTGGACCGCGACGGGCAACCCGCGCAGTTTCAGGGGAGAGAGGAACGGCGCATTTCCGCTGTTGAACACGATCGCCACGTCGAAGTCCTGGAACAGCGCGTGTGCCGCGCTCAGGCCGGTGTGGCTGAGGGTCTCGGCGGATTTCAAGCGCAGCGCGGGCAGGTTGACCAAACGCGTGCCCTCGAACTGGGTCAGCGTCTGTCCGGGATTGCGGCAGTAGACGGTGACGTCCCACCCGCGCTGCACCAACCCCGGTCCGATGTACTGCACAGCCGTTTCGAAGCCGCCGTGCAGGGCCGGGATGCCGCGGGTGCCGAGCAGGGCCACGCGCTTGGTCACTCCCAGACCTCCTGGCGGCGGGTGATGAAGTCGGCCATCCCCGGGACCGTGAATGCCACCCGGCCGTGCTCTGGGGCGAAGATGAGGCCCTTGCCGATCAATCCGGCTCGCGTGGGTCCCACACTTGAGAGGCTACGCCCGAGGCGTTCGGCGACGTCCTTGCTGTGGCTCGGCCCGTCGCCGTCGCGGGCCATCGCCTCGAGGTAGCCGCGTTCGGAGGTTGTCGCGCGCTCCCAGCGCGACAGGAAGAACCCGACGTCCAGCTGCCGCCGGCCTTCCGCCACGCCCTCCCGGGCATCGGCCAGGGTGATCATGTCCGGCCCTTGCGCGACCTGCCAGATCATCTGCCCCATCTCCTGCAGGAAGAAGGGGTATCCGCCGGCGGCCTTGAGCACCCAGTCGAGGGCGGCCGGTTCCCAGCGCACCCCCTCGATGGTGGCCGGCTCCACGAGTGCCCGAGTTGCATCCTCAGGCGACAGCGGGCCGATTGAGCGGTACTCGAACAACCGCTCGGCGTAGGTCTTGGCCTCGGAGAGCACGCGTGGCAGCGACGGCAGGCCCGCTCCGCACAGCAGGAACGGCAGAGCCGCGCTGGGCGCAGTGATGAGCCACGGCACACAGAGCCGCGAGGGCTTCGGAATCCAGATCCTGCATCTCGTCCACGAGGACAGCGACGCCGGCACCCTGCTCCTGCATGGCCTCGGCCAGGTCGCTGATCAGCGTGATCAGGTCGAGTTCCAGGGTCCCGGTCGCGGGTGCGGCTGGTTCCAGGTCGAGACCGAACGTCCAGGCGCCGGTGGCATCGACCTTGACGTTCAGGGCTGCGAACGTGGCCAACGCCCGCTTGAGACGCTTCCCGATGCCCGGTCGGGCCAGCCGGCGAAGCGATGGGTAGAGCGCTTCGCTCAGATGCGCGAGGAAGCCGCCACTGAACGCACCCACCTCCATGCTGGCCACCAGCCACTGCCGGCGAGCAGCCTCGTCGCGCATAGCCCCGAGCAGCACGGTCTTACCCACCCCGCGCAGGCCGTGGAGCACCAGCCCCCGGCCTGGGCGCCCGGCGGCCATCCTTTGCAGGGCCGTGCGCCAGGCAGCGAGTTCGGCGTCGCGGCCGCTAATGACCAGCGGTGGGGCGCCGGCACCGGGCGAGTACGGGCTGCGGGCTGCGTCCACGGGCCGACTGTAGCAATCTCTTACGACATATAGGAATTACCTATACACGGCTATCTTTTGCTACAAACCACATAGCCCACTTCCGAATTGTCGCGTTGTCGGTCGCTAAACTCGGCGTGTCGTGACAACGCACAACCGGGGCAACAACGCGACAAAACCCCCTCAGGACAGCCGGACCGGCGCCGTCCCGACCTTGATGGTGGAACCCGCCGCTGAGCAATTGCCGTTGAGCTTGCACACTCGCGTGATCCCGGACGGCCGCTTGATAGACGTGGACTTCGCGGCGTACACGATGCGGGTCTTGCCGACGGTGCACGTGGTGACCGAGGAGCCCTTGCAGCCCTTCCACGAGCCGGCACTCATCCAGTCCCGCGTCGTGAGGAAGGCCAATCCAGCACGGGTCGGCGTGCCGCTGACGCTCATCGAGATGCCGAGCACGTCGATGTCCCAGCCGTACCAGAACGTTCGCGCAATCCCGTATCGCGCGGAGTCCAGATACGTGCGCGAGACGTAGGTGGCGGACTTCTTGGGAGAAGGCACCACATTGAGCCCGTTGCGTCGGTCACCGTAGTTGACCTCGGTGTCCCACAGCGGCTTGTTCAACCCGACCCGACGCATCACTTGGTGCACCGCCGCGATACTCGCGACGCGGGCGTCCGGACCCTGCTTGGGGTTGATCGGGTAGAGGTGCACGCTGAGGGCGTCAACCTTGGCGTTCTGCTTCTTCAACTCCCGCAAGTAGCGGTAGAAGAAGCTCTCGGTCTGGAACTTCGCGGTGGGGATCACCGTGCTCGATGCAGCGACGATCTTCGCACTCGAGTCGATCTTGCCGATCGCCTTGTCCGTCTGCTTGGTCAGCTTTGCCAGCTTGATCCAGCCGGTGTACGTGCCACCGTTGTAGAACGAGCGGGTGTTGGCCTCGTTCCAGATCTGGTAGGACGTGATCCGTCCCTGGTACCGGGTGGCGACGGCCTTCGCGTAGTCCAGGTAGTACTTGGCCTTCTTCGGGAAGGACGCGGTGCCAGGCCCGTACAGGTCGGTGCTGGACTTCGTCGAGGCAGCCCACTTCGGCGTGCTGCCCAGGACGTAGAGGATCTCGCTGGCCCCGGCGGCTTCCGCATTCTTGACCGCAGCGTCCAGCGGCGCCCAGTTGTACTGGCCGCGCTTGGTCTCGATCTGGTCCCAGCGCACCCCGGCGTCCCACAGCCGGACCGCGCCGACGCCGACCGACGGTGTCGAGCTGGCGATGGCGGCGACGTGCAGCCCGAAGAAGTCCGGGCCGAGCGTGCGGGCCGAGGCGGACCCAGCGGTCAGTGGAACAGCGACAGCCGCGGCAAGTGCGGCATAAGCAAGTCTCTTCACATTTCCTCCCATACCGAACGTATCTACGGCTTCAGCAGAACCGGAGCCTGGTTGACCCGGACTGTCCGATTGACGATCCTCGAGCAATTCCCGTCCAGCGTGCAGACGCGTCGCACGTCGAAGTACGTGCGCGGCAGCGTCACGGTGCGGGTCGTGCCCAGCCCCGCGTACAGCAGGTACTGCCGCTCGCCGGACCGTTTGAGCGCACACACCGTGACCCGCTGATCGGAGCAGCCACCCCACTTCGCCCCGGACAGCCAGTCCTCGACGGTGAAGAAGGCCTTGCCCGGAGCGATGACCTCCCCGGTGTCCGGGTCGGTTGGTGCTGATGCCCATGACGTGGCTGTCCCAGGCGTACCAGAACACCTTGGTCACGTCGTACCGGACGCTGTCGACGTAGGTCCGCGCCAGGTAGGCCGCTCCGACTTTCGGACCGAACACCTCTTGCGGGTGGTTGTTGTCGCGCCGGTTGCCGTAGTTCACCTCGGTGTCCCACAGCGGCACCTTCGACAGACCCACCGCAGCCGTCACCTGCCGTGCCAGTTCCAGGCCCTTGAGCCGCTCGGTCGGACGTGCCACCGCCCGGGCCTTTCGTCGTCCACGGGTAGAGATGAACACTGATCGCGTCCAGCTTGATCTTGCGCTTCTTCACCGACCGCAGATAGCGATAGAAGAAGCTCTGCGTGGAGAACTTCTTGGCCTGAATCACGGTCGAGGAGGCACTGGCGATCTTGGCGGCCGGGTCGATCGCCCGGATTTCGTCGGCCGCGATCTCGGTGAGCCGTGCCATCCGTTTCCAGTTGCCGCTGTCGGTGGGCGCCCAGAACGACGCGAGGTTGGCCTCGTTCCAGATCTGGTAGCTGGTGATCTGGCCCTGGTACCGGGTGGCCACCGCGCGCACCCAGTCCCGCCACAGGCTCAGGGTCTTGACGTCGGAAGCCGTGCCACCGCCGTAGTAGAAGTCGTCGGGATTGATCTCTTTGGCCGCCCACTCAGGGGTGGAGCCCAAGACGTACATGATCTCCTTGGCGCCGGCCTTCTTCGCGTTGGCCACGATGCGGTCCAGGCGGTCCCAGTCGTACTGGCCTTGCTGCTTCTCGACCTGGTCCCACCGCACGCCGTTGTCCCAGATCCGCACCCCGCCGAGTTTGCCGGGGAAATCGGTCTCGCTGATCTGCGCGACGTGCATGCCGAACAGGCTGGGATCGACCTTCACCCACCCGGCCTTGGGTGGGGGGGCCACGGGACCGACTGCTGCCGTCGCCGGCACGGCCGGCACGAGCAGGGCAGCGGTCAGCACCGCCAGCAGGGCGCGCTTCATCGACCGAACCTCACGCCGATGGTCGTGGGTTCGGTGACGGCGAACTGTGATGTCGCCGTGTTTGAGTCCACGCTCCAATTCCCTTCGGTCGGCGTCGGTTGCGAAGGCCCAGTCACGTTGACGGTGAGGGCCACATCGTTGACCAGCAACTGATGTTCGACGCTTGCACGGTAAGCAAGGTTCCCGTCTATGCCGAAGGTCCCGGCAGGCAATCGATACGTGACCGTGATCGTGCTGTGTCCTCCCGGCGGGATCCAGCCACCAATCCGCACGGCCTTGCGACCGTCCACATCGGTGTACACCTTGTCGTCGCGCTTGACGTCCTCGGTCTCGATGCTCTGCTGGATGTCCTTGGCCGCTTCGGGAAGCAGCGTGATGTTCCAGTGGAATGCCCAGCGGGTGGTGTAGCCGATCCGGTCGGACAGCGGGCTGCCGCCTTCGGCGGGCGCGTTGTTCGTCACAGTCGCGGTCTGCGTCACTTGTGCCGAACCGTCGGCAGCGAGCGTGACCTCGTGCACAAGCTGCCGGGTCTGGAAGATGTCCACCTTGGACGCGTTCTGGTTCTGGGTGTAGAACGCGATCCGGTCCGGTTGCGGATCGGGCTGCGCGCCGTCCAGGCCGGCCTTGTGCAGCGCGTCGGCGTGCCGGCCGTCACTGAGGTACGCGCGGATGTGCTGTCCCGGAGCGGTGCTGAAAATGGCGCGCGCGATCGACGCGGCCTGGGTGCCGCTGCCCTCCATGCGGGCCAGCATCTGGCTGATGAGTTCCTGGTTGATCCGCTGTCGCTCAGCCTGTGCGACCGGATCCTCGTTGTAACCCTCAAAGAAGAGTTTCTCGATCAGATTGTCAGCCGTGATCTCGCCGTAGAGCGGGGACTGGATCGGCCCGGTCACGCGAACGGCCGCCGCCAGCGCCGCAGCGTCCAGGCTGATGACGCCGTCCACGTGCTTGCCGCCGTTGGCCTGCCAGGACCGCATCATGTCCTCGCCGGCCACCCGGAAGTCCTGATGCAGATTCGACCAAGCGAAGCCGTCAGTGGCGTTCTTGGTGGCGTAGTACGGACCCCCGGCCACCGGGTCCCACGGCACGCTGGGATTGCCGAAGAAGAAGTCCCGGCTCACCGCGCCCTTCTCGCCGACCTCGATCTGGCCGTCGTCGAAGGTCACGAGCGCCACGTTCAGCGAGGCGCCACCGCCCGCATACAGTTCGGCCGGATTATGGAAAACGACCAAGTACGTCTGCGGCGTCTCCGATCCCAGCAGGGTGGGCAGATCGGAGCCGATGTCCTGCCAGAGCTGCAGTCCCTTCTGCACGTCGGTGAGTCCTCGCTGCACCTTCTGGGTGGCTTCCCTTAGGGGAGCGGCGGCTTGGGACGGTGAGTCGGCGATTGCCGCTTGCGCCTGCTCGACGTGAGCAGACACCTCGGCGAGGTGCGGCTCGATATTGTTCACCGCCGTGAGGTTGACGCGCTGGCCCTCGACCAGCGGGCCCTCGCCGTAGTTGTTCACCACGACTGCCCCTGCATCGAGACCGTGCACTGCGGCGTCGAGCAGATCCTCGGCGGCGGTGAGGTTGGTATTGACGTAAGGAATCACTCGGAATACAGCGAACGGCAGGCCATCGAGGTTGGCGCGGGCGGCTGCGGCGTTGCTCTGGGCAGCGGCGATGCTGTCGCGGGCAGCTTGCGAATCGCCCTCGGACAGGGCCGCCGCCGTTGCCTTCGCGGAGGTGTAGGTGCGGTACCCGTGATAGCCGGCCAACAGCGCGGTCAGCACAAACCAGGCTGCCAGCAGCGCCAGAATGCCCAGTACCCAGACCCGTGGCCGGCGCCAGAGTGGGCGCGGCGCAGCCGACACGGCACCCTCACTGATCCGACTCACGACGCTCCTCGATGGCCCCAGTCCGACGGCTCGGGCGTCGACGAGGTTCCCCTGGGAGAAGTATAGAAAGGGCAGCGGTTCCCCTCAGCGCCACGAGCCGTGTCCCGGCATGGCCGATCGGTGAGCATTCCGGGCATCCGTTAGCGCCGCGGGCGTGGATTTTGGCGTCCGGCGTGCTCACCGATGCCCAGTTTGCTCACGGATTGCGTCGACAGCCAGGGCCGGCAGCACGCTTGTCCGGAAGCTACGCCGAGCATCCGGGCCGCCAGTCCGCGGTCACCTGCGGAAGGTCGATCAGCCCGAGTTCTGCCAGCGCCTCGGCGTGCTCATGCAGTTCGGCGTACGAGGCCAGGCCAATGCAGTCGAGCCAGGCTTGCTGGGAGTACCCGAACCCACTGATGACGTGCTCCTCCCACACGCCGGTCGGCACGAAGGCTGTCTCCCCGAACTGCTCGGGAAGCAGGGTCTGCTGGAGAGCGCGCGCGTGCTGCCTGCGCCACTTGAACAACCGCTGCCACCCGACCGAGAGGCACTCGAATTGCTGCATATGCGCCTCGCGGATCTCGGGGTCCAGGTCGGCGAAGCTGACTCGCACATCGTTCATGAACGAGTGCCGGCCCAGCGGCATCATGACGCCGTGGCCGTACGCCGCACCGACGGCCACGTTCACCTGCCGGCAATCCGCGCAGGCAAGCCAGGACCAACGGGAACTCAGCGGGGCCCAGGCCCGGCAGCACAGCACGCACAGGTGGTACTGCTGCAACCGCTCGGGTGCCAGTTCCCTTGTGGTGGTGTGCCGGCATGGGGTTCCGGTCCAACAGTGGGTGCAAAGCATGATCTGATCCGATCTCTCGCGCTTCCGCATCCGCGCCGGATGCGGCGGATCTTCCTCCGGGGGCACCGTGCGCGCGATCGGCGCGGTTGCCAGGCGGCCAGCCGGAGGGCTTGCGGCCGCACTTCTTGATCCGTTGCCATGATGGCACGGGGGTCTGACAGCCCTTTGGACACAAACCTATGGATCGGGGCCAGATGCGACCCGGATCCACACGTTTGCGAAGTGTCCCAGCGCAAGCCATCGATTCGGGCCGTATCTGGCCCGAATCAGCACCTTCGATGGTCTCGGCTATTCGGCGCCGAATCCACCCACATCGGGTATGGCCACGGAGCTGGGTACGCCGGTCATGGATGCCAAGGGGTGATCTCGGTCATCGTCGGCGTTATCGCGTGGCGAGTGTTGGAGCACAAGGACAGGTGACGGAACCTTCTTTCGGAGGCCGTCGTAAGCCGACAGGGCCTCGTACCAAATGAGCCGGTCATCGGTGAGCACTCCGGGCGCCGACCCCAAAGACGCTCCCGGGTCGGCCTTGCCGATGGAAGATCCGGCTGCCAGTTGCGTCAGGGAGTGGTCCGGCTCCAGAACTGGTCCTGGATTGCTAGCCGGACGTCAACTGTGCCGTATCGAACTACACGCGCGAGCGCCCGGCCGCCATGCGTCCGTACAGCACGATGCCGACGGCGGCCAGGATCGCTCCAACGATCCAGTACCACCACGAGATGCCGCCGCCTCCGGTGTAGCCGAAGATGGCGCCGAGGATGAGGTTGGCCGCCAGCGATGCAACGACGCCGATGACCAGGGTGACCAGGATCGAGATTTCCTGTTTCCCGGGCACCAACAGGCGTCCAAGAGCGCCGATGATCAAGCCGGCGATGACAGCTCCGATAAGGGTCCCGATCATGAAGCTCTCCTTCACTCTTTCCGGACAACGCAATAGCGCGTGAATCAGCAAACCACAGAACAGTTACCCCGAGGAAGCATAGGCAACCGCGTTCGCCCGACCGCGGATAAGAGGAGCCGTACGAAGGGTCCCCGGCGACCGGGGAACGGCACGGAACCAGATCCGACGCGCGCCGATGACGTGCTAGGGAAACACAGATTAACCATGCCCTCAGCCACGTTTCGCGCAGGACACAACCTGAGCAGTGCTCCCCTAGCCGGGTTTGCTGGCCTGACCGTCGAGCCATAGTTGATTGGACGGGTCGGCATGCGACCCGCCGGACCCGACGTGCTTGTCCGAGATGGTCGGGCCCTTGGTGATCACGTGGACCATTGCCATCCCATGGCCGCGTCCGAGGCCGTAGTCCTGGGCCAGCCACTCCAAGATGGGCGTGGCCTTGGTACCAGGTCCGAAGCCCTTCGCCTGCGCTTCGCCGATCAACTGCCGCGGCGTCTTGCCGGTCTTGTTTTCGACGGCATCCAGATAGGCCTGGAATGACATGGGTTGCTCCTCAGGGTGCGTGGTGTCCAGTATGGGCCGCTCGTCGCAGAGACCACAGGTCGGCGCGACCCTCAACTCGTGGCTGGCCTGCTGCAGCCGGTGAGCTCTCAAGGGAGCCGCTGCACCCAGGCCGACGGGTCGAGGACCGCGAACACCAGAGACTCACGGTCCCTCACGCTGACCTGCAGTGCAGGCTTCTCGGATCGATCCCCGTCGACTTCGAGCACCGTCTCCACCGCTGTTATCCGATCGCGTGGGATCACCAGCGGCACGCCACTACCCGCGAACAGCAGCGTGGTCGGCGTGAGCCGCAGAGTGCCGAAGCCTCTGTGCTCAGCAGGGGACACGAGGGCGACGGTCTCCTCGAAGTCCGCTGGGTTGGCTGGACCGAGCGCTTCCCGCCCCTGAGCGCTTTGCCTGCCGACGACGCTCCTGCTGAACAACTTCCCTGCCAGCACCAGGACGACGAGAACGGCTGCGGCGACCACCAGTACAAACAGGACAGTTCGCATGGATGCACCATACGTCGTGGTCGAGGATCTGAACCTGGGGCGAAGCCGAACTTGCCGACCGATGCAGCGTGGCCGTGCAGGTTCGGTTCATGAGCAGGTCTTCCTGAAGGATGTGCAGCTGCAGGTCGCTGGTCGGGCGCCTGAGCCTGCACATCCGCACGAGCCTTCACCGGTGGCAGAGGGGAGTTGGTGAACTGCCAAGGTTGACTCGACACGTCGGACCCAAGGGCCCGATTCACGCTCAGACTGAGCGTGAACTGCGCGTGGAGCGGCAACCAAGTCTTTGGGATTCCGGGATCACACGGCCGGTAGCACATGTGGTAGCACGTGGGGCAGGGGAAGACAAGGACTTGCAATTGACCACGAAAGTCCTCGAAGGCCACCATTATCAGCACCCACACAGCACACCGGCGTCGACGTGAAGGGTCTGCCGTCTGGGAACGTTTACCGCGATAGTTCTGCCGTCGCGACCTAGACGACCAATGTCATAATTTTCGCATTCGATTAATTATGGCTTTGTGTCATGATGACGCAGTGACCATAACTTTCGGCGCTGACCCGGTCCGCCAGGAGGTTGCTGACCTCATCGCCCGCATGGACGCCGGTGAGCTCATCGACAAGAGTCACGAACGCAAGAACGTCGACCTGAAGGAGGAGGCTGGCCGACGCGACCACACCGGCCAAGTCTGGCCCGGATCACCGCAGAACGACGCGGCAGCACGCAAGCTCGCAGCTGAAGCCGCCTGCATGTCAAATACGCCCGGAGGCGGCGCCCTCATCGTTGGAGTGTGTGACGACGGCACGCTGGTCGGAGCTGACCTGGATGCTGAGTGGCTTCGCCAGCGCATCTACGAGATCACTCGAAGGTTGCTAACTGCAGATATCTACGAGGCCACAGCCCGAGGCACGCGACTCCTGATCATCATCTGCCCAGCTGCAGTCGAACCTGTCCGAATCAATGACCGCATCCATTGGCGAGTCAATGACAACTGTGTAGAGGTCGACGCCGCGACCTGGCATGCCCGCCGCATGCAGACCCTCAACTACGACTGGTCCGGCGACGAGTCCGCGACCCGCGGAAGTGCGGTACGCCCCCAGGCGCTCGCGGTTGCTCGCGACTTTTTGCTCGCGAGCGGAGACTCCTCCGCCGAGGAGCTAGCCCGAACGCCTGAGGCGCAGCTGCTCAATCGACTCAACGTGGTGACTCACGACGGGATGCTTTCGAACGCAGGTGTACTCGCCTTCGTCGGCAGGGGAAGTCCGAGTCTGGACTACATCCACCGCGACTACGCCGGCGGCGACAGCACCGCCCGCGTCCGGCGGCCAGACCGCTCCTTGCTGGAGGAGCTCGCTGAGATCTTCTTGACGATCGACGCGAACAATGCGACTCGACACGTTCAGGCAGGTCTGGTCGTACGCCAAGTCCGAGACATCCCAGTGCTGGCAGCGCGGGAGGCCATCGTCAACGGGGTAGCCCATCGCGAGTGGGGCCTTTCGGCGCCGACAGTCGTCGAGCACGTCGGCAGGACGATTCGTGTAACGAGCCCCGGTGGCTTTTTCGGAGGGGTAAATGAGTTCAACATCATCACGCACCCTTCACAGTCACGGAACCCAGCGCTGACGCAGTTGCTCGCCGACCTTCGAGTCGCCGAGCGAGAGGGCATCGGCGTGGACCGAATGGTCCGAGAGATGGTGCGCGTCGGCCACCAGCCCCCGGCCATCCGTGAGATCACGGGGCCGTTCGTGCGGACGTCGCTGGTAGGCGACACGTTGGACGAACCGTGGATCGGTTGGCTTGCACAGATCGAGCCCGCCGAGGAGTCCACCGACGTCTCTTCGCTGCTGCTGCTTCGCAGACTAATCACCAAGGGCTGGGTCGACGAGCGGGTGGCCGTGCCGCTCATCCAGCTCCCGGTCGAGGAGGCGCGTGGCGCCATCTTGAAGCTCGCCCGCGCCAAGGTGAAGGGGCACCCTTTGCTCCAGACTGTCGACGGAACACCTGAGGGCACAATCGTCGCCTGGCGCCTGGGGTCCGCCGCACTCGAGGACCTGCTCAGCCGTGATCGCGCGATGGGCCACTCGCGGGCCCTACCTACCAGGGCTGAGATCGCCAAGTCCTACGCCGAGGCACGCGGACGCATCAGCAGCACGGAGCTCGGCTCGCTCGTCAGCGCCAGCGGCACCAATGTTGGCGGCACGCTGAAGGCCCTCGCGGCGGATGGCGTTCTCACGCCCTCTTCGCCCGCCGGCCGCGGCCGAGGCTTCTATTACCGATGGACAGCCACACCGACCGAAACGACACCCTAACGGAGCGAGTCGAGTTGAGCCCCTCAGCACGCCTCGCGACGCTGTCGAACCTCAGGGGCGCTCGGGTTGTCCAGAGAGCCGGCGTTGGCACTGATCCGACGTCGACACGACGAACTCTTGGGATAGCCGGCAGAACTCATCCGGCTGCTGTCCGTCCTTCCAAGGTGCGCGAGATCGCCGGCCTATCCTGGAACGAGCGTTCCGAGCAATGGGAATTGCGATCTACCGACAGTCGTTCCGGAGCGCCTCGACCAATTCGCTGCGCACCTCGGCGAGACGCCCCCCGGCGCTTGGCACATATCTCGGCGCATGAGCCGGGACGAGACGCGGTCCCAAACACAAAGCCAGGTCAGAGATCTGGGGCTTTCGTGGTCGGTCTGAGTAACCTTCTGATCAGGGGGTTTGCCGGGGTTCTTGGGCGTAATCCCAAGGAGTGCCCGTAGGATCCCAATGGGTCTCAGATCTCCCGGCGCCATACGGGCAGGGGCAGTTGACTCGGCCCCCCCCTCGCACGTTGCGTGTGCGTCCCGCATTAGGTTGGCGTGAGTCGTCCGAGGACCGAACGACGGATGGGGTGTCTTGTGGGACTCAACTGGCCCGGCGCAAGCATGGTTGGCGGCGACATGGATGGGGATGAGCAGACCGCTGTACGTGCCTTGCTCGACGAGTACGGCGATCGGGCCGCCGCCCACTTGGCGAGCATGGGGCTTCCGCCGCACGCCTCGCCTTTGTGGCGACCGTTCAACCTTATTGCCGTGCGCGACGCCGAGAAGGTGGTGGTCGCCTTCACAGCACTGTCGGGCGGAGTGGCCGATCTGAAGTGGCTGAAGAGTGAGGGCCAAATGTTCCCTCCGGAGGAAACTGGTACGCGCTGTTCGCGACGAACTGGGACAGCAGGTCTCAGCGCTTGTAACGCTTCCGATCCCAGGATCGGTCGATGCCTCTGCTGTGGTGGATGCGGCCGCCCGCCAGCACGCAATCGAATGCGAGCGGGCGTCCAGGCTCGATCGCTTAGGAGACCTCACCGGACTCAGTCACTTGCGGCCCCACCTCCGCGAGTTCCTGAACGACCATCCCGACCCTGAACGGAACGTCTTCGTGATGATGCGGTTCCTCAAGAGTGAGCAACTTGATCAGGCACACGCTGCCATCCGGGACACGCTTGCTGAGCGGGGATTCCATGCAGTCCGCGCCGATGATCGGGACTACACCGGCGAACTCTGGTCCAACATCGAGGTCTACATGGCGGTGGTGCAAGTTCGGGGTAGCAGTATTCGAGGACATCGAGAGCAGGGACTTCAACCCGAACGTGTCGCTCGAATTGGGATACATGCTGGGGCGCACGAAGCGTTGCTTGATCCTCAAGGAGCAAAGGCTCCCGGACTTACCGGCCGACGTAGTGCATCGTCTTTACAAACCATTCGACATGTTCAACGTGGTGGATTCGGTCTCTCGGGAGGTGGCCCGATGGGTCGACGTCGACCTGAGGCTGGGTGGCAAGGCTTTGGGATAGGGGTCCGCCCAACCACGGACGTCCGAGGGGCGGTTGGCCGCTGGGAATCCCTGACCGTGTTGGCCATTCGCCAGTCGTGTCGTGGCGCTTGTCTAGCCTTTGATCGTGCTGCCTGAGAACAACACCGGCGTGTGTCCCTTCTGCAAACTGGGAACCGCATTCATGCCTAGACGCCACATCACGTATGCGTCACCGCACTATTGCAGCCGAAGACTTATTCCCCGTACCGCCGTCCTTGGTTCCGTTCCTGGATGGCGTGATCCCCCTCCGGACGTGCATTTGGTGTTCTCTTTCAGCAAGGGCCACCGTGACCTGTGGCACGTAGGGGCACAATAAGGGGACTTCTAGGCGGTGTCGGTGTGCTGGACGCACTCGGCCCCTCGCACAACCCGCCTAATCCCCCCCGACCCCGGGCCGGGCATATCGGGGTGCCCCTAACGCGATCGACGGCTGATTCGGGCCACATTCCGTCGCCTGTTGGCAGCGGTTTTCGCGCCAGGAGGCGCCTCAACAGCCCGTCGGCGCTAGTCACCCGTCATCGAGAAGCCGTGAACAGTCCACCCGAAACACGAAAGCCTCCCCGGGGGGAGGTTTCGCAACTACGACCCGGCTAGTTGCACAACTAGCCCGTGATCCTGCTCCAACCTTCACGAGCTGGCCTGGACGCTTGACGATAAGACGAAACCCTCCCCGGAGGGAGGGTTTCGATGTGGGTGGTGCGCGAGGGGGGAGTTGAACCCCCACGCCCTTGCGGGCACACGGACCTGAACCGTGCGCGTCTGCCTATTCCGCCACCCGCGCGCAAAATCCAGGGTACATCACAGGTCGGCGACGACATTCAGGTGCATTCGCAGCGGTTCCAGCGGCAGCACCTGCGGTTCTTCGGCCAGAACCTGCTGCAGTTCCTCGATCAAGGTGGCAAAGGGTGCACTCGCGCGGTGCTTGTCCTGACCGTCGGCTCCGGCGAACCATTCGAACAGCCACACCGCATTGGGTTCCTGGGGATCCAGGCACATCACGAACGCTTCGGTCTGCGGTTCGGCGTCGCTGAGCTCGTCGGCGTAGCGGTGTAGGGCGTCCAGCAGAACCGGCCGCTGGCCGGGCCGGGCGAGCAGACGCACCATCAGACCGGTGCGGCCGGGCAGCAGGTCGGGCAGGGTCACCTCACGAGCCTAACCGTGGTGGGTCATCCGGGTTCTGTTGCGAAGTTGGGCTCATTGTCGCGTTGTTGGGCAAAACCAAGATCAGAAATCCCAACAACGCAACAGCCGGACCAACACCGCAACAAAACCCCGACTACAACTCGCGCGCCGCCGGCCCGTGCCACAAGTCAGCGGGGGCAAAGACTCGCAGCGACCCGGCGGCACCGCCGAACGAGTACTTGCCGGACTTGTTGGTCTTCGTGGTCGCGATCGTCTTCCAGCCCTTGCCTGCCTTGCGCTGCAGCTGCACCTCACTCGGCGCGCGGTTGGGGCTCAAGCGACCCCCGATGCGGCCCTTGCGCTTGGCGCTGATGTCGGTGGCAACGAACTGCGCCATCTGCGGCTGAGCGGCGTTCCAGAACCCGGGCGCCACCAGCGTGACCTGGTAGTTGAAGTTCCAGCGCAGGCTGCGGACGATGAACGTCTCTGGTCCGTCGCTGGAGGCGATGAACCGGCGCACCTTCTGCTTGGCGCCACCCTCCTGGGTGGTCAGTTGCATCGGGTAGCCGCCGACCCAGCCGAACTGCTTGACCCGCAGCCCCACCTGCAGCTTCTGGCGGCTGTTGCGAGGGACCTCTTTGGACCCGGTCAAAGCCCACTTGCCCGGGACGCACGCCGGCGACGGCGCGCGAGGTCCCAGTCGGACCCTGCGTGAACACTGCGAAGCCGTAGCGCGCTTTCGGCTTCTTGTTGTTCAGCGTGATCGTGACCGGCGCACCGGCACCGGCGCCTTGCCCGACCCGGTAGCCAGCGCCCAAACCCTTGGGCGAAGCGCCCTTCTTGAACTGCACGGTGTAGGTCGTCCCCGCTGGCGGCGTGAACGTCAGCGTCACTGACTTGCCGGCGCCGGAGGCGGCGATGTCGCGCGGCATGCCCGGTGCCCGGCCGGCTCCGAGTTGTTCCAGCAGTGTGGCCGGATCGACCAGACCGTCGCCGTAATCGGTGTCGCGGCCCGTCGTACCCAGATCAATCGCGGTGGCCGAGATCTGCTGGGCCAGCGGCTCGCCCCCCGCGCCTGGCGAGTAGCTCATCGCCAGAGCCGCGATGCCGCTGACGTAGGCCGTGCTCATCGAGGTGCCGGAGGTCCAGGTGTACGGGCGGGAGTTGAACGTCGACAGGATGCCCTGACCGGGCGCCACCACGTCGACGTGTGAGCCGGAGTTGGAGAACGCCGCGCGCTTGTTGTCGATGTCGACCGCACCCACGCCCAGCACTCCCGGGTAGCCGGCGGGATACATGACCTCTTTGAAGCCCTCGTTACCGGCTGCCGCGATCAGCGTCACTCCCGCGCCGCGGGCGTAGTCGATCGCCTCGGCCTCGACCTTGTTGGTGCTGTCCGCGCCGAACGACATGTTGATCACATCAGCACCATGGTCGACCGCCCAGATGATGCCGCGTGCGATGTCGTCGGAGTCCCCGATGCCGTCAGTGTCCAGGACCTTGACGGGCAGGATCTTCGCGCCCGGAGCGATACCGACAATGCCCTTGCCGTTGGACTTCCCGGCGATCATGCCGGCCAGGAATGTGCCGTGGCCGTTGTTGTCGGTGCGCGCGCCCGCCTTGTTCGTGATGGCGTTGTAGCCCTTGGCCACCTTGCCCTTGAGGTCCGGATGGGAGGCCTTAACGCCGGTGTCCAGCACGGCGACTGTGATCCCGGCGCCGGTGGTCCGCTGCCAGAGATCCTCGGCCTGCATCCGGCTCAAACCCCACTGCAGGTCCCGGCCGGCGTCGTCGGCAGGCAGGGCCATCGCGTATCGCTTGCCGGGAGTGTCGACCGCGAGCACGGTGTCACCGGCGGTCTGCGCGGCCAGGGTGGCGGCGTCCGGCGCGGTGGTCACCTCGACGGCGCCCTGCTCGGTGCGCACGACCGCGGCCACCTCGCCGGTCTCGGGGACGGGCGTTGCAGGCACGTCGGCCCCCAGCGTGGGGACCTCAACGGCCGTCGGATCGGGCGCGGGAACGGCGTCGTCGGCCTGCGCGGGCAGCAGCGGCGCGCACAGCAGGGCAAGCGTCGTTGCAGCAAGCGCGATCCGGCTTCGTGACACAGTCCACTCCCTCACCTGACTCACTGTAGGACGTCAGGGACGGCCAACCGGTTCCCGAGGTGTGGAACGACTGACGATCGTGACCAGGCCAGATTCGGCCCTCGGTAGCATTCGGCGCCCGTCAGGCGGAAGACTCACACCATGCCGGAGTTGCCCGAGGTGCAGGCGCTGGCCGACGTGATCGGCGCACAGTTCGCAGACTGCGCGATCGCGCGGGCGGAACTGGGCAGCCTGAGCGCCTTGAAGACCTACGACCCGCCGCTTTCGGCATTGGGCGATGCAGTTCTGGTCGGGACCGACCGGCGCGGAAAGTTCTTGGTCCTGAACCTGGTCGACGCCGACGGTGAGCCACTCGATCTCGTGGTGCACCTGTCCCGGGCGGGCTGGATCCACTGGCGGACATCCAAGGCACTGGCACCGTTGCGGCCGGGCAAGAGTCCGGTCGCGCTGCGGCTGACCTGGCGGGATCCGGCGGATGCGACGACCGTGCTGGACGTCACGGAGGCCGGCACCCAGAAGCGCCTCGCGCTGTATCTGGTTCGCGATCTCGAGGCCGTGCCGGGGATCGGAAAGCTCGGCCCGGATGCACTGGAACTGAGTCGTGACGAACTGGCCGCGATCCTGTCCGCCGCGGGCCGGCGGCAGCTCAAGACGCTACTGCGCGAGCAGGGGGTGATCAGCGGCATCGGGAACGCCTATAGCGACGAGATCCTGCACGGCGCCAAACTGAGCCCCTACGCATCGGCCGACTCCTTGACCCCCGCTCAGATCACGGCGCTGCACACGGCGATCGGCGAGGTCCTCACGGCCGCCATAGCGCGGACTGCCGATGCTGGGATCGGCCAGATCAAGGCCGAGAAGCGCGCAGGATTACGCGTGCACAACCGCACCGGCGAACCCTGCGACGTCTGTGGCACGCCCATCGCGGAAGTGCGGCTGTCGGACTCCTCGTTCCAGTACTGCCCCGGCTGCCAGACCGGCGGCAAGCCCCTGGCGGATCGCAGGATGTCGCGGCTGCTCAAGTAGCGATGTGCCAACCGGGCAACGCGGTCGTCGCTGTGGCACATCGCCGCGGTGACCCTGGCCTTCTAGGCTGAAACCGTGAGCGAACTCGCGGAGCTGGTCGGCGCTGACCATGTGCTGACCGACGATTCGGTGCGACAGGGTTACGAGACGGACTGGACCGGCCGCTTCACCGGCGCGTGTGAGGCTGTGGTGCGCCCGGCTAACGCCGAGGAGGTCGCTGCGGTCCTGCAGTGGGCAGGAGCGAACGGCCGGAAGGTGCACGTCCAAGGCGGTAACACCGGCCTGGTCGGAGGATCCGTGCCGACCGGTCAAGGTCCCGCCATCATCCTGTCCACGTTGCGGCTGCGCGATCCGCTGGAAGTCACCGGCCGCAGCCTGCTGGCCGGCGCGGGAGTCACGCTGGGCGACGTGCAGCGTCTGGCCGCCCAGCACAACCTCGTGTACGGCGTCGATCTCGCCGCCCGGGACTCCGCGACTATCGGCGGAACCGTGGCCACCAACGCCGGTGGCATCCGCGTGTGCAAATACGGCATGACCCGCCGTCAGGTCGAGGGCATCCAGGCCGTGCTGCCGGACGGCACCGTTGTGGAGCGGATGAGCGGGCTGGCCAAGGACAACACCGGCTTCGACCTCGCGCAGTTGCTCACCGGCAGCGAAGGGACGCTGGCCGTGATCACCGCGGTGCGGCTGCGCCTGTCCGACCCGGCGGCGGAATCGGTGGTCGCGGTGCTCGGGGTGCCGACACTGGCCGCGGCCCTGGAACACGCGTGGGCGCAGGGCGAGGGGTTGCAGGCCGCAGAGGTGGTCGACGAACGCGGGTGGCAGGAAGCCGGCGGACCGGATGTGGGTGGCACTCCCTGGGTGCTGCTGCTGGAAAGCGATATCGAGACCGCCGAACTGCCCGACGAAGCGCTGGTCGCGGTCGAGAAGCCGGACCAGGAGCGACTGTGGTGGTTCCGGGAGTCGCAATCGGAGGTTGCCCAGCGGATCGGCGTGAAACAGAAAGTCGACGTGGCGCTGCCGATGGAACGGCTCGACGAGTTCACCGACGCTGTGTACGCCGCGCACTCCGCAACGATCTTCGGGCACGTGGCAGATGGCTCGCTACACGTGGAACTGCTGGAGTCCGGCGAGGACGAGGTACTGGACCTGGTGGTCGCCCTCGGCGGGGCGGTTTCGGCCGAGCACGGGGTCGGCCGGGTGAAGACCGAAGCAGTCGTCAAGGATCGCGGCGAAGCGGCCATCTCCGCCATGCGCTCGCTGAAGGATGCCTGGGATCCGCACGGGGTCTTGAACCCCGGGGTGGTCTTCCGCTGATGGCGCGCAGGCCCCCACGCGGACGCGCCGAGCAGCCTTTCGTCATTGCCCACCGGGGCTCGTCGCTCGAGCACGTGGAACACACCCATGCTGCCTACGCCAAGGCGATCGCGCAGGGCGCCGACTTCCTCGAGGCCGACGTTCGGCTCACCGCCGACGGCCAACTGGTCTGCGTGCACGACCGCCGGATCGACCGCACGTCCGATGGCCGCGGGGTGGTGTCCGCGCAGACGCTCGCACAACTGCGACGGTGGGACTTCGGTGAAGAGGCCCCGGTCCTGCTGCTGCAGGAACTGATCGAACTCGCGCTCGGGGCCGACCGGCCGGTAGGACTGGCCCTGGAGACCAAGCACCCGGTCCGCTACGCCGGGCTGGTGGAACAGCGGGTCGTCGAGATGCTGCGCGACTACGACCTGCTGGGTTCGCGCTTCCAGCCCGACCAGGCGCGGGCCTACCTGATGTCGTTCTCGGAACTGGCCATGCGGCGCTGGCGCGACCTGGCTCCCGGTGTGCCGTGCGTGTTCCTCATGGAGCAGGTCCCGCGCCGCTGCCGCAAGGGCTGGCTACCGTTTTCGGCCCAAGTGGCCGGCCCGTCGCTGGAGATCGTGCGCGAGCACCCGAGCTACGTGCAGCGGGTGCACGAGGCTGGAGGCCGGGTGTTCGTCTGGACCGTGGACGAGACCGAGGATCTGCAACTCTGCAAGACCCTTGGGGTGGACGCCATCATCACGAACCGGCCAGCATTCGCGCGGTCCTTGCTGCCGGTCCAGTGAACCTGAAGGCGGTCACGGAGCTTCCCGACCGACCTTTGTTAGACCTCCAACCGAATCAGTGGCTCCGATCGCCGTATGCCAACGGAATTCGTGTGGCCTACGACACATGGGTGGTGCTTTCCCTTGTAGGTCCTAAGCGGTCGTGTTAGGTTCAATGTGTTCGGACGTCGCTGTCTCCCCCGTCGGTGGCGTCCGAACTTCTTTTTGCCCGGGCGTCCTCCATGACTTCGCGCACGGGCCGGCCGAGCTCGTCGGCAGCCGCCGCGACATCGCGGTACTCAGGTTGCACGGTGAGCAGTTCGCCGCCCAGCCAGCCCCGCTTGACCCGCACCGGCCGGCCGTCCACATCCACCTCGACCCAGTCGCGCGCGAGCGTGCGCCGCGACACGGGGAACCAGCGCACGCCCAGCGTTGTGCTGTTTCGGAACAGCGCCTCGGCGACGTTGTCGAGGGCGGCCTGCGGTACCAGGGCGGTGATTGTCACGCCGGGTCTGCCGTGCTTCATCACGACCGGCGCCCACCAGGCTTCCACGGCGCCGGCTGCCCGCACTGCGTCCAGCACGTCGGGGTAGAGCCGCGGGTCCAGGTCGTCCAGTGTGGTCTCGAGCTGCAGGACTGGGTCCAGGGAAGACGACTCGCCGATGAATATGCGCACGACGTTGGGCCGCTCGTGCCGATCCCGGCCGCCGGCTCCGGTCCCGATCGCGTCGACGGTCATCGGCGGCTGCGGCCCCCATTCGTCGGCGAGCACACGCAACAAGGCTGCGCCGGTGGGAGTGCACGCTTCATGCGCGACCGGTCCGGCAAATGTCGGGACCCCCCGCAAGAGTTCGGCCACTGCCGGTGCCGGAACCGGCAGGCTGCCGTGAGCCGCGCTCACAGCACCCGACCCCACGCAGACCGGTGAGACGACGGTGTGGTCGGCACCCAGTCGCTCCCACAACGCGCACACGGCCACGATGTCGGCGATCGCATCCAGAGCCCCCACCTCGTGGAAGTGCACCTCATCGACCGGGATCCCGTGCACTCGGGCCTCCGCCTCGGCCAGTTGTGCGAACGCGTCGTAGGCCCTGCCGCTGACGACGGGGCGGATGTCAGACCAGGTGCGATGGGTTGTGGTGTCGCTGACATCGACGATGGCCCGGGTCGCTGACAGGCCTGCGCGGGTGGTGGTCTGAACTGACAGTGACACCGGTTCACCGCCGAAGCGCGCGACCGCCTCGTCAACGGCGGCTTGCGCCACCGGTAAACCGTCCGGATCGAGGGCGAGCAGCGCGCCGAGCAGCATGTCACCACTGGCGCCCGCGCTGGCGTCGATCCAGATCATCGGGCGTTCCGCGCGATCCGGGAGGCGTGCACGGCCGCGCCGAAACCGTTGTCGATGTTGACCACCGCGACGCCGGGCGCGCACGAATTGAGCATGGCCAGCAGTGCGGCCAGACCACCGAACGAGGCGCCGTAACCGACCGACGTGGGCACGGCCACGATCGGCACCCCCGTCAGCCCACCGACGACGCTGGGCAGAGCGCCTTCCATACCGGCCACGACGACCAGCGCGTTCACCTGCGACAGCCGCTCGCGCACGGCCAGCAGCCTGTGCAACCCGGCCACGCCGACGTCGGTCACCAAGTCGGCCTCGGTGCCGAACACTCGGGCAGTGGTCGCCGCCTCCCGCGCGACGGGCAGGTCCGACGTCCCGGCGCACACGACCAGCACTGTTCCGCTCGTCTGCGGCAGCGGTCCGAGCACTGCGGTGCGGCCGAGTTCGTCGAGGTCGACGTCGGGCAGTTCCTGCGCCAGCGCGTGGGATGTTTGGGCATTCACCCTGGTGGCCAGGATTGCGCGCTCGGGATGTGCTTCGTGCAGTGTGCGCATGATCTCGACGGTCTGGGCAGGCGACTTGCCCTGCGCGAACACCACCTCGGGATCTCCCGTGCGATGGGCGCGGTGGACGTCCACCTGCGCGAAGCCGAGGTCGACCAAAGGGTCCTGCATGCCGCCGACGATACAAGCGCTGGACGGCCGGATCTTGTCCACTTCGGCGAATCCTCGTCACGCCAAATGGAGGAGTGGCGAAAAGCCCCCGCTGCCGCGCGACCACGGCCCTCTACGCTCGAAGGGTGACGATCGGTTATCTCGGCCCGGAGGGCACGTTCTCCGAGGCCGCCCTACTGCAGCTGCTCGAGGTCCAGAACGTCGAATCGCCTGTGGAGGCGTTCGGCTCGGTGACCTCGGCATTGCAAGCCGTGCGCGAGGGTGCCGTGGCCGCTGCGCTGGTCCCGATCGAGAACTCCGTCGAGGGCATGGTGCCGGCCACGCTGGACGAACTGGCTGCGGGCGAGCCGCTGATGATCGCAGCCGAGATCACACTGCCCGTGCAGTTCCACGTCTGGGTGCGACCGGGCACGCAACTTCAAGACATCAAGCGACTCACGACCCACCCGCACGCCCAGGCACAATGCCGGGCGTGGCTGCACGAGCATCTGCCGCACGTCGAGGTAGCTCCGGCCATGTCCACGGCTGGGGCGGCTGCCGCGGTGGCTGAGGAGACGCTGTTCGACGGCGCCATCGCCGCGCCGTGGGCGGGTGCTCGGCTCGGCCTAGTGCCGGTCGCCACGGACATCGCTGACAACCCGGACGCGACGACCCGCTTCGTGTTGGTGCAGCCGCAGGGCGACCCGCTGCCACCGACCGGTGCGGACAAGACCACGCTCATGCTCTACATGCGCCAGGACCACCCGGGTGCGCTGTTGGAGATCCTCACCGAGTTCGCCGTGCGCGGAGTGAACCTGACCCTCATCCAGTCCCGGCCGACGAAGAAGGTCATGGGTGACTACTTCTTCACGGTGGACTGCGAAGGCCACGTCGCCGAGGCGAGGGTCGGTGAGACGCTGGCCGGTCTGCACCGGCTGTGTGCCGAGGTGCGCTTCCTCGGGTCCTACGCCCGCCACGACGGCAAGGCGCCGCTCATGCGGACCGGCACGACCAACGAGGACTTCGCGGAAAGCCAGCAGTGGTTGCGCGGCGTGCGTGGGGATAGCTGACCGGGCCCCCGCGTCCCAAACGCAGCAATGTGCCGTACAGGCAGTTTCCTTGCCCGTACGGCACATCGCGCTGAGTTCAGTACTTGAGAATCCGGCCGGCACCGGCGAAGCGGCCGCGCCAGTAGGCGTTGTTGATGCTGTCGATACGCACGTCGGTGCGGGGGTTCGTGGCGTGCACCATCTTGCCCTTGCCGATGTACATCGAGACGTGCTGCGAACCACCGGGGCCGAAGAACAGCAGGTCACCGGGCTTCAGGTGCTTCTTGCCGATCCGCTTGGCGCGGTTCATCTGAGCGCCCGAGTAGTGCGGCAGGTACTTGCCGGTGGCCTTCTTGTACACGTACTGGGTGAAGCCGGAGCAGTCGAACACGCGCGGCCCGGCACCGCCGGCGACGTACTGGTTGCCCAGCTGGTTCAGGCCCACCCGCACCAGCGACGCGCGCTCGCGGCTGGCCCGCTGCTTCGCCCGCTGGATCCGGGCGCGCTTCTTCTGCGCCTTGATCTGCTTCTTCGTCAGGACCTGGGTCGTGCTGGGGGTCGGGGTGTCCACGGCCTGAACCGTGGCGGCGGTCACGAGCGGAAGACCACCGAGCAGGACAGTCGCCACGCTCAGGCTGGCGGCCGTGCGGATGTTGGGACGCGCGCTGATGCGCATGCGATATCTCTCCTCCTCATGCCGCCTACCGGGTTAGCTGACGGACTCGGGCTGAGAAGTGCCCTACCGCAACGCGTGCGGATTCGCCCCAAAGGGGATGTGGTTCCCCGGTGCAGGTCTTGCTTCGGCGGTGCCCGTTGGCGCCGGCCTTTCCGGCGTGGTCCACGGGCTTGCGTTTTCGACGGTACCCCTAATGGGTGAGGTGAGAAACCGACTGTGAACAGTCTCACGGGACTGTGAGCCAGGTCACGGCACCTTCGAAAGGCGCTCCAGCAACTGGGCCAATCCGTCCTGCTCGGGACCGGGCAGGACCTCGGCGGCGATCTCAAGCAGGCTCGGGTGCCCGGACGTCACCGTCATCGCAACGTCTGCTGCTTGCAGCATCGCCGCGTCGTTGGGCATGTCCCCGACGGCGATCAGCGTGTGCTCGGGCCAGAACTGCGCCCGCAGGTCGAGTAGCGCCAAAGGCCTTGGTGACGCCCGAGGGACCCATTTCGATCAGCAGCCGGTCGAAAGCCGAATGGGTCGGCTCGACCAGATGACCCGCTGCCGTCCGGACCTCGGCCAGTACCTCGTCGACCTCACCTTCGGGCAGGGCCGCCAGCATCTTCAGCGTGTGTCCCCGCCAATGCTCCTCGAAGAACACGAAATCGGTATTGAGCCGGGTGAGGATGTCGCGGACCTCGAGCACGGTTTCGGCGGGGATTGCGTGGACTTGGAGTGGCTCGCCGTCCTGCAGCGTGAGCGCCCCGTTCGCGCAGACGGTGATGGGCGAAAGTCCAGTCGCCTCGTACACCTCCGGCAACCAGCGCGGCGGCCGGCCGGTGGCGTACACGACCTGCACTCCGCTGTTCGTCGCTTCTCGCAGCGCACGCCGGGTCCGGTCGGAGACCGTGAAGTCGCGCCTGAGCAATGTGCCGTCGAGGTCGGTGGCAACCAGGTACGGCATCAGGCCGGCGTGAGTTCCGTGCGCCCCCCGAGATAGGGCTGCAGTGCGGCCGGGATCGCCACCGAACCGTCGGCGCGCTGGTGGTTCTCGAGCAGTGCCACGATCGTGCGGGTGATCGCCGTCAGCGTGCCGTTGAGGGTGGCGACCGGGGTCGTGCCGTGGTCGGTCTTCGTGCGGATGCGCAACCGGCGGGCCTGGAACGTCGTGCAGTTGGAGGTGCTGGTCAGCTCGCGGTAGCGCTGCTGGCTGGGGATCCAGGCCTCACAGTCGAACTTGCGCGCCGCACTCGCGCCGAGGTCGCCGGTCGCCACGTCGATGACCCGGTAAGGAAGTTCGAGGGCGTCCAGGAACTGCGTCTCGCATTGCAGCAGGCGTTGGTGTTCGGCCTCGGCCTGGTCCGGGGTAGTGAACACGAACATCTCGACCTTGTCGAACCAGTGCACCCGGAAGATGCCGCGGGTGTCCTTGCCGTGCGAGCCCGCCTCCCGCCGGTAGCAGGGGGAGAAGCCGGCGTAGCGCAGCGGCAGGTTCTCCAGGATCTCGTCGGAGTGGTAGGCCGCCAGCGGGACCTCCGCGGTGCCCACCAGGTACATGTCGTCGTCCGGCAGGTGGTAGACGTTCTCAGCCGCCTGGCCGAGGAAGCCGGTGCCGTCCATCGCGGCCGGACGCACCAGCGCCGGCGGGATCATCGGGGTGAACCCGTTGCGCTGGGCCTGGTCCATGGCGAGGTTGACCAGCGCCAGTTCCAGCAGGGCGCCGGGGCCGGTCAAGTAGTAGAAGCGGGAGCCGGAGACCTTGGCGCCGCGGCCCACATCGATCGCGCCGAGCAGTTCTCCGAGCTCGAGGTGGTCACGGGGTTCGAAGTCGAACTGTGGCACGGTGCCGCGTTCGGCCATCAGGCTGAAGTCGTATTCGCCGCCGATGGGGGCGTTCATGTCGACGACGTTGGACAGGGCGGCAACGAGGTCGTGCAATTGGGCCTCGCTATCGCGGACCTGCTGTTCGGCCTGTTTGACGCCGGCGGCCAGCTGCTTCGTGCGGTCTAGCAGTGCGGGACGCTGGTCGGCCGTAGCTTGCGCGACCTGCCGGCCGAGGTCCTTCTGCTCGGCGCGCATTCGCTCGAAAGCGGTCAGCGCCTCCCGGTGCGCCTGGTCGGCTGCCACGGCCTTCTCCACGAGGTCGGGGTCCTCGCCGCGCCGCACTTGGGAGATGCGGACCTGCTCGGCTTGGGTGCGCAGGAACTGTAGGTCGATCACGTGTCCGAGGGTAGTGGGTGACCAGTCGCCCGATCCTCGCCACCAGGAGAGGCGGTTTGCGTAATGGGCCAGCCGTGCACTGTCGGGGGTTCTGGTCATGATGCGGTCATTCAGCGGCGGGAGAATGACCAGAAGCCCACCGCACCTCGGCCGATACGTCGGTGCTTCGATCAGTCCGCGCCCCGTTGGTGGCGAGGGCCGTCAGTCTCCACCTTGAGGGGCCACCAGTCGAGATCGCGCAACACCCTCTAGACCCGGCGAGGATCTACAAGTACGGCCCGTTGTGTGGTGGGGTGGGCTGGCCGCCGCCACCTTCGATGGCCTGCCGCCGCATCTGCTCCAGCTGTGCCCGGGCGGCCATCTGCTGAGCGAACAATGCGGTCTGGATGCCGTGAAACAGACCCTCCAGCCAGCCGACCAATTGCGCCTGCGCGATCCGCAGCTCCGCCTCGCTGGGCACTGAGTCGTCGGTGAACGGCAGGCTGAGGCGCTCGAGCTCCTCGACCAACTCTGGCGCCAGGCCGTCCTCGAGCTCCTTGACGCTGGTGGCATGAATCTGCTTCAACCGCTGCCGGGCCGCCTCGTCCAGGGGCGCGCTCTTCACCTCATCCAGCAACTGCTTGATCATGCTGCCGATCCGCATGACCTTGGCCGGCTGCTCCACCTGATCTGCGACACTGGGCCCGTCCTCGTCCTTGCCGACGATGACGATTGCGGGCTGCTCGTCCGGCTGCTCAGTCATCGAACTCCGACTTCCTGGGCGCTCTGTGTCCGTGCCTGATCGTCACGATGGTGTCGCCTTTCTGCAGTACCCGCAGCCCGTCGGTATTGAACCGGTAGACATGGTCGCCGCGCTTCACGGCAAGCAGCATCTCCCCCGAGCGAGCCAGTTGATCCGGGCTGACTCCTAGTTCTGCGCGGCCGACCTCGCGCTCGCGCACCTCGAGACCTTCGCTGGGGTCCAGCAGGTCCTCCATGAGGGCGCCGGCGAGCGGATGCACCAACTGCATTCCAAGCAACCGGCCGGCGGCTTCTGCAGTGGTGATCACCTGATCGGCGCCGGACTGTTTGAGCACATTCGCGCTGGCCTGCTCGCGGGCCGCGGCCACGAGCTTGGCATTGGGCGCCAGCTTGCGCACGGCCAGCGTCACCAGCACAGCGACGTCGTCCCGGTCGACAGTGACGATGATCTTGCCGGCCGTGGGAACGTCGGCGTGGGTGAGGACCTCCTCACGGCGGGCGTCGCCCAGGATGCCCGCGACGCCTGGATACAGATCGGACTCCGGGTCCATGGGGTCCTTGCGGGAGGGGCGGGTGGCGTCCTCGACTGCGGCGGGGTCACTGGAGATGACCACGATTTGTTCGGGCCGCATCTCATTGTCCAGCAGCATGCGCACGGCTGACCGGCCTTTGACGCCGTATCCGATGACGACGGTGTGGTTCTTCAACTTGTTCCTCCAGCGGCGCTCGCGGAAGTCCTCACGGGTGCGGGCGGTGAGCACCTCGATGGTCGTCCCGACCAGCACGATCAGGAACAGCAGGCGCAACGGGGTGATGAGAAAGATGTTGACCAGCCGAGCCTGGTCGGTGGCCGGGGTGATGTCGCCGTAGCCGGTGGTCGATAGCGACACCGTGGCGAAGTAGAGAGCATCGACGAAATCCACCGAGCCGCCGGTGTTGTCCTGGTACTGGTCACGCTGTACCCAGACCAAGATCGTGGTGGCCATGATGGCGAACAATGCCAGCCCGAGCCGGAACATCACATTGGTGATCGGGCTCCAGTTCCAGTTCGGAAGATAGAGCCGGCCACCGAGCCGGGACTCGTCCTCGCGCTGCTGGGCCACGTCTGTAAAACCTAGCAGGCACTTGACCGGCGGCTGAACTTGACACTAGCGTCAAGTCCGTGGTGGATACGGGATCCGAGCAGTTCCTCGCCAATCAACGGGCCATGCTGGATGCGCTCGCCGACATCGCAGAACTGCAGCAGAAGGTCGCCGCCGGCGGCGGTTCCGACGATCCAGAAAAGAATGCCCGCACGATCGCCCGCCACCGCAAGCGCGGCAAGTTACTCCCGCGGGAGCGCATCGCCTACCTCCTGGACGACGCCAGCCCGTTCCTGGAGCTGAGTCCGCTGGCCGGCTGGGGGACGCAGGACCCGCTCGGGGCGGGGCTCGTTACCGGCATCGGCACGATCCGCGGTACGGAGTGCATGATCATCGCCAACGACCCGACCGTGAAGGGCGGGGCGCAGGGGCCGACCGCGGTGCGCAAGGGGTTGCGGGCCATGGACATTGCACGGGAGAACCGGCTGCCGTTGGTAAGTCTCACCGAATCCGCCGGCGCCGACTTGCCGCAACAGGCGGAGATCTTCGTTCCCGGGGGCGCGAGTTTCAAGAACCTCACGCAGCTGTCGGCTGCCGGGATTCCGACGGTGACGATGGTCTTCGGAAGCTCGACCGCTGGTGGCGCTTATGTGCCGGGCATGAGCGACTACGTGGTCCTCCAGAAGGAGGCCGCGAAGGTCTACCTCGGCGGTCCGCCGCTGGTGAAGATGGCGATCGACGAGGACGCCGACGAGGAGGAACTCGGCGGGGCGGAAATGCACGCGCGCGTCTCGGGTCTGGGCGACTACTTGGCCCAGGACGAGCCCGACGCGCTGCGCATCGGCCGGGAGATCGTGGGGCATCTGCGCTGGCGCAAGCAGGGCCCCGGGCCGGACCGGTCTGCGGTGGCGCCGCGCTTCGATCCGGACGAGTTGTTGGGCATCGCCTCGGCCGATGTGCGGGTGCCGTTCGACGTACACGACGTGCTGGCGCGGGTTCTGGACGACAGCGCGTTCGAGGAGTTCAAGCCGCTGTACGGCACGACGCTGGTCACCGGCTGGGGACATATCGGTGGCTATCCGGTCGGGGTCCTGGGCAACAACGGGATCCTGTTCAGCGAGGAGTCGCACAAGGGGGCGCAGTTCATCCAGATGTGCAACCGCATGGACGTGCCGATCATCTTCGTGCAGAACATCACCGGCTTCATGGTCGGCACGCGCTACGAGCAGGGCGGCATCATCAAGGACGGCGCAAAGCTCATCAACGCCGTGTCCAACTCGACTGTCCCGCACATCACGCTGATGATCGGGGCGTCGTACGGTGCCGGGAACTACGGCATGAGCGGCCGCGCTTACGACCCGCGCTTCGTGTTCACCTGGCCTAACCACCGGATCGCCGTGATGGGACCCAAGCAACTCGCGGGCGTGCTGACCATCGTGGCCAAGCAGAAGTCCGGGGACGCTTTTGACGAGGCGGCCTTCGCGCCGATCCGGGATGCGTTCGAGAAGCAGGTCGAGGAGCAGTCGACGGCTTTGTTCGCGACCGGCCGGCTGTGGGACGACGGGATCATCGACCCGCGGGACACCCGCACCGTGCTGGGCCTGGCGCTTTCTGCTGTGCATTCCGCACCGGTCGAGGGGACCAGCAAGTTCGGCATCTGGCGGATGTAGGCCCTCCGCAAGTGGCCTCAACTGCGCTTCAGATCCCAACCAGTTCTGGAGTGAACACGCCGGACAAGAATCCCTCAAGCGGCGTGTCAGCCCCCGAAAGTGGTTGGGCTGAGTTGGGCCCCAACCAGTTCCGGAGGAGTAGGTCGCAGGCATGTGGCGTTCGAAACCTGGCCGACTACCGAAGTGCATTTCCGCCAATGGCCAGGTTCTGACGCAACTCGCCGCAGCGATGTCCCACAGATCGGTGTGTCGCGTTCAAAACCTGGCTGCAGCCCAATGGGCTGGCCACCTTTCGAACGCTCAGTCGCTGGGCCAGTCGGCCAGGGTGTCCAGATACATCTGCCGGATCTCGTCGATCCGCTCATCCAGGTCGTCCTTGGTCCAGTCCTGCGTCGGTACCGGCTCCAGGACGGCGACGTCCACCGTCCCGGAGTGGATGACCATGCTGTGGGCGGCCATGATCTCCCCACAGTTGCGCATCACGATCGGAACCACCGGCACGCCGGCCTGCATCGCGATGTGGAACGGTCCCTTTTTGAACGGCAGTAGCCGGGATGTCGGCGAGCGGGTGCCTTCCGGCGCAATCGCGATCGAACGGCCATTGTGCAACGCCTCGACTGCAGGCTCCAGGCCCTTGCGCGCGGCAGCGTTGTTGGAGCGATCGATGTAGGCGACGTCCGCCAGGTATCCGATGGGCCCGAAGAAGGGGTCCTTCTCCAGCGACTTCTTGGCAACCCCGGTGAAGTCCTTGCGTAGCAGCGCGGCGAGCACGAACACGTCCAGCTGACTCTGGTGGTTGAACAGGAACACCGCCGGCCGGGCGGCCCACACGTTTTCCTCGCCCACGATGTTCAACCGCACGCCGGCGGCTGCCAGGGCCAGTTCGGACCCGGCGCTGGCGGCGACGTTGGCACCCAAGGACCGGCTTCGGTTCACGACCGCCAGGCCGGTGGCAGCAGCGACCGAACCGACGAACACCCCCATCGCCGCAGCACTGCGGCCCAGGTCGATAAGGGAGGTGCTCGCCGGCGCCTTGAGCCGGGAGGCAGGCCAGCCCCGGTCCTTGGCGATCGCGCGCAGTTCGTCGTCGGCATTCAAGGCGCACGGGTATCCAACGCTCTCAAGCAGCGGCAGGTCCTCGGCGCCGTTGCTGTAGGCAAAAGACTGCTCGAGGTCGATGCCCCACTCGTCGGCGAACTCCAGCACTCCATCGGCCTTGCCCTGCCCCCATCGGATTTCGGAGGCTAGCTCGCCGGTGAGAACGCCGTCCTCTTCGGCGATCTCGGTACAGATGATGTCCTCGATCCCGAGGTCCTCGGCCGTGGCCTGGATCTGCGGCCGGGTTGCCGAAGACGCGATCGCGACGGTGTGCCCCTTCTGCAAATGCGCGTCGATGATCAACCGGATGTCCGGGAAGATCATGGGGGCGATCTTGCGGGCGAAGACGTTGCGTGCCCACGCGTCAAGTTCTTCGGCGTCCTTGCCGGCCTGCGCCTGCACGCCGACCTGCATCATCTCCGACACGTCATGGCCGCGGCGTTCGACGTTGATCGCTTCGCGCACGCTCTTCGCGACCTCCTTGACGCCGATCTCACCGCGCCGCAGCCGGTACTGGAAGAACGCGGCGGCCGAGTAGCCGTCGATGATCGTGCCGTCGAAGTCAAAGAACGCACCAATCTCTGCACCCTCCGGCGACAGGTCGATCTGCTCGAGCAACCATTCGATGTCAGCCACGGCCATCCTCCACGATCAGCACCGGCTGCCCCGCCTGTTGGGCGATAGCCCGCAAATCATCGATGCGCCGGACCATCTCCCGAAGTTCGGCGGCGAACGTCTCTCGGGCCTGCGCCTGACCCGCCTCGGTCAGCTTCTGGTTCTTCGCATAGTTGAATGCATTGACGAAGTAGTCCTTCGAGATGGACTCCGGGGAATGCAGCGTCTTCTGCAACCACCGCTGCTTGGCCAGGCTTAAACACGTGGCCACGAGGGTCTGCTGCTCGACCGGGTTGTCACCGGCCGCGGCCAGTTCGTCGGCCAGCACGCTGTACGCCTCCAAGAACGGCCCGATCACACGGTGGGCAAGGACGAGTTTCATCCGCCGGGCCTGTTCCAGCACGAACTCCGGGGTGAGTTGGTCCTGCTGCCAGCCCGGGTACATGAGGTCGTACTCCTGTGTCAGCTGGCCGCCGAAGTCGCGGGTGGACGGGAAGAAGAACTCGAACTTCAGGATGTTCTTGAGCCGGACAGCGTTTTTCCACGCCGCGGTCCTGACATCCTCCGCCCCGTCCTCCGCGGCTTGCACGATGGCCAGTTCGGCGATTGCCCGGTTGACGAAGAAGTGGATGACCGTGTTGCGGTAGAACGCCGCCTCGTGCTGGCGGTCGAGGTTGACGTAGAAGACCCGCTCCTCCGGACCGTCGTACTGCGTCACCACGCCTTCCTGCACCAGGTTGCGCAGCGTGTCCCGCAGCGGTCCGTAGTCGTCGAGCACCACGTTGTGCGTCACCGGCAGCTGGCGGGCCTTGATGTAGTCGAGCAGGGGACTGAGGATGTCGCGGCCCTGGCCGACCGTGATAGCCCGGTCCCCGTTGTCCAGCACCGCGAACGTGAGCATCGCGCTGGGCGTGATCGGGGTGACGGTGTTGATCCGGTTCGCAGTCTCGAAGGCGACCTTTGGGACGGCGAGGCGCGGCCGGCGCTGCCCTTCAGAGTCCTCGGTCAGTTTCAGGGCGTCGGCCAGCGAAAGCGGTTCCCCGAACCGCAGGTACGCGCGGCCCATTCGCCGGGACTGGGAGCGGGCAAAGTTGTAGAGCCAGGACAGTGACTCGGCCTTCTTGGTGCCGCCGGCCTCCTCCGCGCTGATGGCGCTCACCTCATGCTGCTGGTCGTAGATGATCGAGGTCGGGACGATGTGGACATCGTTCTCAGGGTGCTCGGCAAACGCGTCGATGACGTAACTGAGGATGCCGTAACGGGGTGGGCGCAGCTTCCCAGTTCTGGTACGTCCGCCCTCGATGTACCACTCGAGGTTGTGCTTCTTCGCCATCAAGTAGGCGAGGTAGGTCTTGAGTACTGCGCGGTACACATGGTCGTCGCGGAACTCCCGGCGGATGAACACGATCCCGTTGCGACGCCCGATCTCCGACATCGGCCACATCGCGAGGTTCGCCCCGCCGAGGGTGTTGTTGGGCGGGAAACCGTACTGCTCGAGTACCCAGCGCAGCACGAGTGGGTCGAGGTAGGACCGGTGGTTCGGCAGGAAGATCAGGCCGCTGGTCTGGTTCAGGTCGCGCAGCGCGGTCACCTCGCTGGGCAGGTAGTCGACCTTGTACGCCCGGGACATCCAGCGCGAGAACCTGTCCCACAGGTCCACACTCTTGTTCCCCGGCTTGACCGCCATCTCCTTGAGGCAGCTGTAGGCCTGCTCGCTGAGCTTCGACACCGGTCGGCCGGTCTCCTCGGAGAGCTGGGCCAGGGTCCGCATGAACTGCGGGGTGTCGAGAATGTGTTCCACGTGGTGACGGTAATCGGCGCGGTAGTGATTACGCCAGTGGGCTGGGCCGCACTTGACCGCCCTGCAACTTGACACTAGCGTCAACTTCGTGAGGATCCTGGCCGCCAACCGTGGTGAGATCGCCTGCCGTGTGTTCCGGACTGCTGCGCGCCTCGGCCACTCGACGGCCGCAGTGTTCACCGAAGCCGATCGCGCGGCGTTGCACACCCGCAGTGCCGATGTGGCTGTGGCGATCGCGAGCTACCTCGACGCCGTGGAGCTGATCGCCGCAGCAGAACGGGTCGGGGCCGATGCCATCCACCCCGGCTACGGCTTCTTGAGCGAGAATCCGGACTTCGCGCAGGCCGTGGTCGATGCCGGCTTGATCTGGATCGGCCCAACGCCGTCCAGCGTCCGGGCGATGGCGCTCAAGGTCGAGGCCAAGGCGCTGGCGGAGAAGGCCGGGGTGCCGATGCTGTCCAGTGGGACCGCTACGTTCCCGGTGCTGGTCAAGGCCTCCGCTGGGGGTGGTGGCAAGGGCATGCGCCGCGTCGACCGGCCGGAGGACCTGGAAGAGGCGATCGCGGCGGCCAAGCGGGAGGCGGCCAGCGCATTTGGCGACGACACCGTCTTCGTCGAGCGCTACCTGGAACGCGCGCGGCACGTGGAGGTCCAGGTATTCGGCGACACCCAGGGCAACGTGGTGCACCTCTTTGAGCGCGAATGCTCGATCCAGCGCCGGCACCAGAAGGTCGTGGAGGAGAGCCCGAGCCCGGGCGTGACGCCGGAGTTGCGCGAGCAGATGACGTCGGCGGCCGTGAGCCTTGCCCGCGAGATCGGCTATGTCGGCGCAGGCACGGTCGAGTTCATGGTGGCCGGCGACGAGTTCTTCTTCCTGGAGATGAACACCCGGCTGCAGGTCGAGCATCCCGTCACTGAAATGGTGACCGGTCTCGACCTCGTGGAATGGCAGATCCGGGTCGCGCAGGGCGAGCCACTTCCGCTGACGCAGGACCAGATCGGCAGCAACGGCCACGCGATCGAGGTGCGGCTCTACGCCGAGGATCCCGCAAACGGGTACCTGCCCAACACCGGCACGCTGCGGGTCTTCGACCTGCCGGGCGATGTGCGGGTGGATACCGGATTCGTCGCTGGGGATGCGGTGACGGCGAACTATGACCCGATGCTGGCCAAGGTGATTGCGCACGACGGCACGCGGGAGGCGGCGGCTCAGCGGCTAGCGAGTGCCTTGCGCGGCGCCGGCATCGAGGGAGTGGTGACGAACAAGGACAGCCTCGCCGCGATCCTCACCGAGCCGGATTTCCTGGCCGGACAAACAACCACCGACTATCTCGATACGCACGAAGTACTCGACCCGGCCATCGACCCTGTGCGGCACGCTTTGGCCGTGCTGGCTGATCGCGACCACCGTTCTGATGTGGCACCGGCGGGCTGGCGCAACGTCCCTGCGGTGCCGGAATGGCTGGGCATGCGCATTGGCACGCAGGAGGTCACCCTGCGCTGGATGCGGACCCGGGGTGGGCTGCAGATGGAGACGGTCGAGGGTGACCCGCTGCTCGGCGAGGCGACGCCGGTTGGGCTCGTGCGACTGAACAACGGGGTCGAGATCGACGGGGTTGTGACGCAGGCAGTCGTCGGCCCGGGGACTGTCACCGTCGACGGCCTAACGCTGTCATATGAGGTGCGGCCCCGGTTCGACGAATCGGCCCATGCTGGTGAGGCTGGCGGGCCCACGACTCCGGTGCCCGGCACGATCACCGACGTTCGGGTGGCCGAAGGAGACTCTGTCACCGCGGGGCAGATCCTCGTCGTGCTGGAAGCCATGAAGATGGAGCACACGATCACGGCTGATGCGGACGGGGTAGTGACGGCGGTGCACGTGCGGCAGGGGCAGTCGGTTGATGCGCATCAGGTGGTTGTGGCGGTCGAGTAGGACCCAGAATCGCGAAGGCCAACCTTGACCAATCGCCGAACTTGACACTAGCGTCAAGTTCATGAAGCGACCTGTCCGCATCGCCAATTGCTCCGGCTTCTTCGGTGACCGGCTGGCTGCCGCACAGGAGATGGTCGAGGGCGGGCCAATCGATGTGCTGACCGGCGACTGGCTGGCTGAACTGACCATGCTCATCCTCGCCCGGCAGAAGATAAGGCACGGCAACGGCTATGCGCGCACGTTCCTGCAGCAGATGGAGACCGTGTTGCCGGCCTGCCTCGAAAAGGGCATCAAGGTCGTCAGCAACGCCGGCGGCCTGGACCCGGAGGCGTGCGCACAGGCCATTCGCGATCTCGGCACCGGCGCGAAGGTGGCAGCTGTCACCGGCGACGACGTGCTTCCCCGGTTCGGCGAGTTCGACTGGACCAACCTGGACACCGGCGAGGCGTTCCCGAGCCACCCGCTGAGCGCCAATGCCTACCTCGGGGCGCGCGGCATCGTGGCCGCGCTGGAAGCCGGCGCCGACGTGGTGGTCACCGGTCGCGTGACCGATGCGGCGCTGGTGATCGGGCCGGCCGCGTGGTGGCACGGCTGGGACTTCGACGGCGGGGACCTCGATGCGATGGCCGGGGCACTGGTGGCCGGGCATGTGATCGAGTGCGGTGCGCAGGCCAGCGGCGGCAACTATCCGTTCTTCCGTGAGGTGCCCGGCTTGGAGCACGTAGGTTTCCCTATAGCGGAAGTGGCAGCGGACGGTACGAGCGTCATCACCAAGCATCCGGACACCGGGGGCCTGGTCTCACCGGGAACTGTCACGGCGCAGCTGCTGTACGAGGTCGGCGATGAGCATTACCTGAACCCCGATGTCAGCGCCCGCTTCGACACCATCGAGATCGACCAGGTCGGTCGCGACAGGGTGCGGTTGTCCGGCATCCGCGGGGAAAGCGCGCCCGACACGCTGAAGGTGGGCATCAACTACCTCGGTGGTTTCCGGAACTCGATGACTCTGGTGCTGACCGGTGCGGACACCGCGGAGAAGGCCGACATCGCGATCCGCACCATCTGCGGGATCGGGCTGGCCGAGGCGAAGGTGCTCAGCCCGGAGGAACTCGGCCAGCGCAGCCGGCTGGGCGTACGGGAGATGAGCGTGAGTTACATCCCGCCGGCCAGCGACG
Source organism: Candidatus Nanopelagicales bacterium (assembly GCA_037045455.1). Taxonomy (GTDB): domain Bacteria; phylum Actinomycetota; class Actinomycetes; order S36-B12; family UBA10799; genus JADKAV01. Next base: position 273,633 of record JBAOIN010000012.1, read on the forward strand.
ACCCACGCGACGTTTCGGCGGCGCAAGGTCGGCTGACGATCACGGTCAAGGACAGCGATCCGAAGAAGGTGGGCAAAGCGTTCACGCGGCCCGCGGTCGAGTCCGCGCTGGCCAGCTACCCGGGGATGTTCCCGACCGCGCCGCCGGCCGACGGCACCCCATACGGCGTGTACTGGCCGTCCACGGTCCCGGTCGGGGATGTCCCCGTCACGGTGCACCCTGGACGGCAGAGCAGGTCGCGCAGGTTGCGGCTGGGTCACCGGTGGAAGCCGCACCCCTCGCGGCGGCGGAGGTGCCTGCCGCACCGACCGAAGCCCTCATCACCGGACCGTTCAGCCGCCGTCGGCTCGGGACGTTCGTCGGTGCCCGCTCAGGCGACAAGGGAGGCAACGCCAACGTCGGCTTCTGGGTTCGGCACCCGGCCGAGGATGCTGCGGTTGCGCTGGCCTGGATGGAGGCCGACGCGCTGACTGCACCCGAGGTGGACACCCAGCACGACACGGCGGAGGTGTGGACAGAGGACACCGACCTCGACATCGACGCCGAAGCCGTTGCGCTAGCCGACGCGCGCTACGCATGGCTGTGCGAGTTCCTGACCCGGGAACGGCTGTCGGACATGCTGCCTGAGGCAGCGACGCTGCCGGTGGAGATCCACTACTTCCCGCCCCTGCGCGCGATCAATGTGGTCATCAAGGGGTTGCTGGGCCGCGGTGTCTCCGAGACGACCCGAAGCGACCCGCAGGCCAAGGGGTCTGGCCGAGCAGTTGCGCGCGGTGTGGGTGGACGTGCCGGAGGGGCTGCTGTGACGCCACGCACGGAACGCGGGCGACGGACCCGGGACGCGTTGCTGCAGGCCGCGCGCAGGGCCTTCGAGCAGCGGGGCTTCGACGATTGCCGGATGAACGACATCGCGGACGCGGCGGGAGTTTCGCACGGCACGGTCTACACCTACTTCGACTCCAAGGAGGAAGTGCTTGGGGCCGTCGTCGACGAACTGCTGGTGGAGTTGCAGGACGATCTGCGGACCTCGGCGAAGGACCCGATGGCGCGCATCGAGGAGGCCAACCGCCGCTACCTGAGCGCGTATCGGCAGAATGCGCGACTGTTACAGGTGGTCGAGCAGGCGGCGGTCACATCGCCGGAGTTAGGCAAGCAGATCGACGAGTTCCGGCAGCGCTATCACGCCCGGGTGGGGGCCGCATTGCGGCGCCTACAGGCGCAGGACCGGGTTACCGGCGAGTTGCCCCCGGACGTGGCTGCGACTGCGTTGTGCGCGATGGTCGAGGGGTTCTCGCGGTACTGGCACAAACCATTGGACGAGAGCGTGAACGCGACATTGACCCGGCTCTGGGTCGCGGCCTTGGGGCTCGGTTAGGGCAGCTCCGCGTTCGAAACTTGGCCGCCTGCGGCGTCCCCGAGCCGCATCGGCCAGGTTTAGACGCCCAACAGGGTGAAATGTCCCAAAATGCCGGGCATCAGATGGTCCAAACCTGGCCGGGTAGGCGGCTGGCGGCCAAGTTTCGAACGCCGCTTGACCCACGACCAAACTTGACACTAGCGTCAAGTTCATGAAGTTCACCGAAGAGCACGAGCAGTTCCGCAAGGCCGTCCGGCAGGTCGTCGACAACGACATCAATCCCTATGTCGACGAGTGGGAGGACGCCAAGATCTTCCCGGCCCAGCAGGTCTTCACGAAGCTCGCCGAGATCGGCGCGCTTGGGCTGGAGTACGACCCCGAGTTCGGCGGCCAGGGCGCGGACCACTCCTACACACTCGTGCTCGGTGAGGAACTGGGCCGGATCAACTGCGCGGGCGTGCCGATGGCGATCGCGGTGCAGGTGGGTATGGCCACACCCGCATTGCACAAGTTCGGCAGCGCCGAGCTCAAGAAGCAGTACCTCGAGCCGGCGATGCGCGGCGAGCAGGTCGCGGCGATCGCCGTGTCCGAACCCGACGCCGGCTCCGACGTTGCCGGGATCCGCACCCGGGCAATCCGGGACGGCGACGACTGGGTGATCAACGGACGCAAGATGTGGATCACGAACGGCACGCAGGCCGACTGGCTGTGCCTGCTCGCGCGGACGTCCGACGAGGGCGGGTATGCCGGCATGAGTCAGATCCTGGTGCCCACTTCGACGCCAGGCTTCAGCGTCGGGCGCAAGATTGAAAAGATGGGCAACTGGTCCTCCGACACCGCCGAACTGGTCTTCGACGACGTGCGGGTACCTGTCTCCAACACGATCGGTGAGGTCGGCCGCGGTTTCCAGCAGCAGATGGCGCAGTTCCAGGACGAGCGGCTGATCGGCGCCTACATGGCGACCGCCAGCATGCGCAAGGCGCTGGACAAGACCAAGGACTACTTGCAGCAGCGCGATGCGTTCGGCAAGCCCCTGCTGGCCAATCAGTACCTGCAGTACAAACTCGCTGAGTTGTACGCGGAGGTCGACGTGACCGAGGCGTTCTGCCGCACCTGCGCCGAGGCGTACCTGAACGGCGAGGACGTCACGCGCATGGCAACCGTGGCCAAGCTCAAGGCCGGTCGCCTGCAGCGCCAGGTCGCCGACGCCTGCGTGCAGTTCCACGGCGGCATGGGCTACGCCGAGGAGAACTGGCCGGCGCGCTACTTCCGTGATTCCCGGCTGACCTCGATCGGTGGTGGCGCCGACGAGGTCATGCTGCGTGTGATCGCACTGCTGGAAGGGATGGGCCGCAAGTGAGGTACGAGGTCGCCGATGGGGTTGCCACGCTGATGCTGGACAACCCGGATGCCCGCAATGTGCTCGACGTGGACACGATGGCCGCGTTGTCCGAAGGCTTGGTGCATGCCTGCGAGGACCCTGCAGTCCGCGTCATCGTGCTCACGGCGGAAGGTAGGGCCTTCTGTGCCGGAGCCGATCTCAAGGGCGCTGCCTCCGCAGACGCGGACTCCTTCACTGCTGCCGGGCCCATGGGTTTGGTTGCTGTCCTGGAGGGCATCCTCGACTGCCCCAAACCGACGATCGCCCGGGTGCAGGGGCACGTGGCCGGGGGTGGCAACGGACTGGTGGCCGCGTGCGATTTCGCGGTCGCGGCCGACGATGTGCACTTTGCGTTCTCCGAGGTGCGGGTAGGCGTGGCACCGGCAGTCATCTCGGTGGTGTGTCTGGACCGGATGCACCGCCGCGACGGGATCGAACTGTTGCTGCTGGGCGAGCGGGTTCCGGCCGCGAACGCGCTGCGCAGGCGGGGCTGATCAACCGGGCCGTGCCCCGCGAGGAGTTGGACGAGGTCGTGGCGGGGTGGGCGGAGGCGCTGCGCAAGGGCGGTCCGCAGGCGTTGCGCACCACCAAGGAGCTGTTGCGCAAGGTTCCGCTGATGGAACGCACGGAGGCGTTCAAGTGGACCGCTGAGATCAGCGCGCACACTTTCAACAGCGACGAGGCGAAGGCCGGCATGACGGCGTTCTTGAGCAAGCAGCCGGCGCCCTGGGTCTAGCCACGAGCTGTCGCTTCTACGGGACAACCACCTGGATGTCCACGGCCCGGGCAAGGCGGCGGTCGAATGTGGCAAGCGGGCAGTCGAGTTGCTCGGCCAGCGCCACGTATAGGGCGTCCCACGAGCGCAGGACGTGACGCAACTCCCAACTCCTGGCCAGCAATGGAGGGTGCGGAATGCGGTGCCCCGGCCACATGGCGAGGTCATGCACCGCGAGGGAGGCGGTGGTCTCATCGATGACACCTCGCTGCCAGTCCCGGCGCACGACACCAAGTACCTCCGCATCGATGCAATGGGGTGCCGCCCACTCCGGATCCGCGGCGAGGGCCCGAGCCGCGCCTTCCGAACGCGAACCACCGACAAGAACTTCGATCAACACAGAGGCATCAACGACGAGCACGCGGCCACTTTCCCCGTGACTCGTCAAGTGCTGATACGGGGTCGGCCTTGCTGTGCACGACGGGCCGTTGAACCGCCGTCAACCACTCAAGTGCAGTCGGCAAGGCCGCGATGCGGGACAGTTCCTCGCGCACGAGCTCCGGAACCGAAGTCCCGTTGCGTGCCGCCCGAGATGCCAAAGCAGCGTACACGTCATCGTCCACGTCTCGGATCTGGAGCGTCTTGGGCATAGATGCACCTTAACATGCAGGAATGCATGTCTGCCAGAATGAGCCCATGAAGGACAAAGTCGCTGCTGACATCCCCCGCGTCCGCGCCGAGCTCGAGGAGCTGGTGCGCATCCCGGGGTGTGCCTTCCCAGGCTTCCCGGACTCCGAGATCCAGCGCGCCTGCGACGCGGTCATGCGCATCCTGCGGGATGCCGGATACGCCAGCGTGGAACGGCTAGAGATCGAGGGCGGGAAGCCCACAGTCGTGGCCGAAACCCGCGGCCCGGACGACAGCCCGACCGTGCTGCTGTACGCGCACTACGACGTGCAGCCGGGCGGTGACGAGAGCCTGTGGGACTCCCCGCCGTTCGAACCCACCGAACGCGACGGACGGCTGTACGGCCGGGGTGCTGCCGACGACAAGTCCGGAGTCGTGATCCACGCCTCCCTGATGCGAGCGTTCGACGGGAAACCGCCGTGCACCATTCGCGTGATCGTGGAAGGCGAAGAGGAGTGGGGCGGCCCGTTCGCCGACTATCCGCGCAGCAATCCGGAACTGTTCGCGGCCGACGCGATCGTGGTGGCTGACGTCGGGAACGCGGCACTGGGCGAGCCGACTTTCACCACAGCTCTGCGCGGCATGGCGATGGTCACAGTGGAGTGCCGGACCCTGGCCGGCGCTGTGCATTCGGGGATGTTCGGCGGCCCGGCTCCCGATGCACTGATGACCTTGATCATGTTGTTGTCGACCCTGCGTGATGCGCAGACCGGTGAGACCACGATTGATGGCGTCACCGGGTTCGACTGGGACGGCGCGCAGGTGGACGAAGCCACGTTCCGCGAGCTTGCGGGCGTTGCGCCGGACCAGCCGCTGGTGGGTCAGGGCAGCGTCGCCAGCCGGCTCTTTTCGCAGCCGGTAGCCAGCGTTGTTGGTATCGATGCCCCCGCTACTGAAGGTGCCATCAACGCAGTCATTCCATGGGCGCGGGCCAGGGTTTCGCTGCGGGTGCCGCCCGGCCACGATGCCGATGCAGCGTGCCAAGCGCTGATCCGGCACCTCGAGACGCGGGCACCTTGGGACGTGCAGGTGACGGCCACGCGCAACGGGACGGGTCAGGGGGTTCGGGTCCCGACTGATGGTCCGGCCTATGCCGCTGCCCGCGAGGCGATGCAGGAGGCGTACGGCCAACCGGCGCAGGAGATCGGGGCCGGCGGTTCCATCCCTCTGATCGATTCCCTCACCGCCGCCGTGCCTGACGCGGAAGTACTGCTGTTCGGAGCCCAGGATCCGCTGGCCCGCATTCACGCGCCGAACGAGAGCGTGGACCTCGCGGAGCTGCAGCGCGCCGTTCTGGCGGAAGTGTTGTTCGTCGAGCGGTTTGCGGCCTCGCGGCTTAGATGAGAGCAAAGCGCCCCAGATGTGAGCAATAGACCCCGTGCCTATTGCTCGCATCTGGGGTCCATCGCTCGCATCTGCTCGCCGGGCTCCAGAAGCTGACCGACCTGCCGATACTTGAGGTATGAGCCTCACGCAGGAGCGGGCCGAGGCTGTCGTAGAGACGCCGACCCGCAGTCCCGTCCCGTGGGGGTGGCTCGTCTTCATTGCCAGCGCGATCGGCGTGATCTCAGGGTCCATCACCATCGTCGACAAAATCGCGCTGCTCAAGGATCCGGCAGCCGGCTCCTTCTGCGACATCAGCTCGACCGTGGGGTGTACCCCCGTTCTGTTGGCGTGGCAGTCCAGTGTCCTTGGACCGCCGAACGCACTGCTCGGTGTCATCATGTTCGCGGCTCTGGCGACCGGCGGGTTGGTGGTCGCCACGGGTGGCCGCCTGACCCATGGCATGACCACCGGCCTGCTCGGGCTCGCGACATTCTTCGCGGCGTTCCTCACGTGGTACATGTTCGAGGTCGCCTACGCCATCGGCTCGCTGTGCCCCTTCTGCACGGTTTGCGCGGCTGGCTGCCTCACGACCCTCGTCGGCGTGAACCGGCTTGCCGCTGCCAACGGCCTGCCGCTGGCGCAACGCCTGGCCCGCGGCAACCTCGATGCGCTGATCGCGCTGGGGTGGGCTGCGGTGATCGCCGCGATGTTGTTCAGCGGAATCTGGCTGTAACCTCGGTAGGTGAGTAGGCGGTTGGTCATCGTCCTGGTGACCTGCGTTCTGCTGGTGGTCGGTGGATTCGGCGCATACCGCTACATGTTCGGAACGACTCAGCAGGCTTATGCGACCTACACGCCGCCGCCGACCGGCCTCACGGACGAGCAACGCATCTTCGAGTTGCAGAATGACCTGGGCAACGCGGCCGCTGAGATGGCGCAGTTGCAGGACATGGCCAAGAACTTGCAGTTCGGCAAGATGAAGGCCATGGGCAAGCATCTGCAGGAGGTTGCCGACCAGCTCGAACCGCGGCTCGATGAGATCCAGGACAAGCAGGCTCGCGCGATTCTGGCCAGCGGGATCGAAGGCTTGCGGACGGTGGGTCAGGGCTCGGCCGAGCTTGACCAGAGCAAGTCGTTAGCAGGCGTGGATGCCGTGCTGAAGTCGTTTGACGAGATGCAGCAGCGCAATGGCTGAATGGATCGTCGGCCTGGTCATCGTGATCGGGATTGCCGGAACTATCGTGCCCATCCTGCCGGGCGCGTTCTTGGTCGCCGGGGCAGTCGTGGTCTGGGCGTTGCTCACAGGAGGTTGGGCCGCGTGGGGCGTGGCTCTGGGAGCCGTTGCCATCATCGCGGCGGGTCAGGTGCTGAAGTACCTCATCCCCGGCAAGCAGCTCAAAGCCAGCGGGGTGCCGAACTGGGTGCTGGCAGTGGGCGGCATCGTCGGGATCATCGGCTTCTTCGTGATCCCGGTGATCGGCCTGATTCTCGGGTTCTTGCTGGGGGTGTTCCTGGCTGAGGCGTATCGCTTGCGTACGTTCGGCGACGCCTGGCCGACCACGTTGCAGGCCATGAAGTCAGCGGGCTGGTCGGTGCTGATCGAGTTCGGTTCGGCGGTGCTGGCGGCGGCGCTGTGGGTGGGCGGGCTGGTCGCGACCTAACGCAGCCGCCGGTCCCGCAGCACCGGGAAGTCGTGCCGCACCCGGTTCGGCAGATCCGGGTCGAGGTTTCGCGCTTGGGTCACGGCGCCGGTTGGATCGATCACCACCGTGTGTCCGCCCATCTCCACGCCGTTGCTCACACCGGCGGAATTGCAGCCCACGATCCACACCTGGTTCTCCACGGCACGAGCCCGGATGAGCAAGTCCCACGCCTCGATGCGGACCTGCGGCCAGCCAGTGGGAATCAGCACCGCGGTCGCGCCGGCGTCGACAAAGGCCCGGAACAATTCGGGAAAACGCAAGTCGTAACAGGTAGCCAGGCCGGTCCGTCCCAGCGGTGTGTCCACCACCACTACGTCCTGGCCGGGGGTGAGCATGACGGCCTCGCCAGCATCGAACCCGAACAGGTGGATCTTGCGGTAGGTCGCCAGCACCTCGCCCGCAGGACCGAAGACGACCGAGGTGTTGTAGAGGTCGTCGCCGTCACGTTCCAGGAAGGATCCGGCATGCAGGACGCGGCCCGGCGCGAGGTCGAACATGTGCGAAAGCCAGGTGTCCAGCGGAACCGCGAGGTCCAGATTCTCCCCGACAGCAAATGGCCCGATTTCCCACAGTTCCGGCAGCAGGATGAGTTCGGCGTCGGTTGCCGCCACGAGCTCCCGGACCTGATGGCGCCGCTTCTCCGGCGACACGTCGTCGCGCAACTGGAGTTGGATGGGCGCGACGGTGGTCATTGCGCCAGGTTACCCTCGTCGGTGCGATGCCAGCGGGTAGTCATCAGCCCCACTATCAAGGCCACAACGACGACCAGATACAGCTGGCCGATCAAGGCTTCGGACGTTGCGAGAAGCTGCCCCAGATCAGTGACGGGCGACGGATCGCCATAGCCGAGAGTCGTCACGGTTGTGAGGCTGAAGTACATGAATTCTGGCCCCGGCTGCGGCTTGCCGAAGAAGTGCTGGGGTTGCACGTCGTCGAGGATCAGGAAGACGTAGTAGAACACCAGCGGAATCAGCAGGTACGCCGTGATCGCGGCCAGCAGCGTGGCCGACGTGACTTGTCGGTGGCGCGACAGCCGGTAGCAGACGAAGCCGAAGGTCAGCAGCATGAGCACCGCCGTTCCCCACGGCGCCTCGACTGAACGGACAAGCAGGCGTTGCTCCGAGAAGATCTCGGCGGCCACCAGGATCAGCCGCGCCGCTAGCCCCAACAAGGCCAGCAAGGAAATCGCGACCCGCCACCGGCGCCGCACGCCACACGCCTGTACCGCGAGCAGCATCATCGCTGTGGCGATGGTCTGCGCGATTGCCATCCCGATCTCGTTGCCGAACGCGGTCGCCTGCGCGTCGGAGTTGACCAGCATCTGACCGGCAATGGTGAGGTACGTCAGCGTGAGCAGCCAGCCGAATCGATCGAGGTAGCCCGACGTCGGTTCCGCCTCGAACAAGCTGTGCACGAATCGGTGCATGGCTGCATCCTGGCATCTGTAGCGTCGGTGTCATGAATCCTCTGGTCACTGCGTGGCACGACGCGATCTCGGCCTTCAGCACGACGGTCTCGGAGATCCCGGATGAGGCGTTCGCGCAACCGTCGCTGCTGCCCGGCTGGACAGTCGGTGACATCGTGGCGCACACCGCGGCGCTGGAGCACGAGCTCGCCAGTGGTGAGATCCCCGCGCACGAGCCGGACTGGGACGCGCTGCCGCATGCCGACGATCTCTTCTCGCGCTATACCGAGATCGGGGTCGATCTGCGCCGGGGCTGGTCGCCGCAGCAGTTGCGCGCGGATCTTTCGGAGGCGGTGGCGGCGCGGGTGTTCGACGACATCGACGACAACGCGCCGATCACCGGGATCGGGGGAATGCCCCTCACGTTCGGCAAGCAGATGCGGATGCGCTGCTTTGACATCGTCCTGCACGACCTGGACCTGCGCGATGCGCTCGGGATGACCGGGCCGGTGTTGGGGGACGGGGCGCGGGTCTGTGCCGAACAGATCGCCGGCGGTCTGGGCTACGTGTGGGTGAAGCGGGCCGGCGCCCAACCAGGGCAGGTGCTGCACGTCGTGGTGCCGGACTGGATCGACGCCTGGGTTGGCGTGAGTGAGGATGGCCGTGGCCACTTCGTGGAGCCAGGCGAGGCCACAGTGACCGTCACGATCCCGCAGTTGCAGTTCCTGCGGCTGGGGTCCGGTAGGCGCGGAGACACCGGTGCGGCTGAAGTGGCCGGCGATGCGGAGCTGGGACGCAAGGTGTTGGCCGGGTTGAACGTCGCGCCTTAGCCGGCCATCCCGACCGCCGGGTCGTGCAGGAAGTCCGCGATCCGTCGCAACGCGCGCGACCCCAACTCCCCGTCCACGCAGCGGTGGTCGAAGGACAGCGTCAGCGTCACCACCGGCCGCGGGACCACTGCACCGTCGACCACCCAGGCCCGCTCGACCACACGCCCCAGGCACAGGATGGCCACGTGCCCCGGCGGCAGGATGGGGGTGCCGCCGTCGACACCGAAGACCCCGACGTTGGTCAACGAAATCGTGGTGCCGCTGAAGTCGGCCGGCTGCAAAGCGCCGCTTCGAGCAGCCTCTGTGACGGTGGCGATGTTCTCGGCCAGGTCGAGCAAAGAACCAGAGGCCACGCGTGGCACCAGCAGCCCACGCTCGGTCGCGACGGCCATGCCCAGCCCGACCTCGGAATGCCGGATCACGACCTCGGCTGAGGCATCGAACGTGGCATTGATGCCCGGGTATGTGCGCGCTGCGTCGGCGAGCGCGTAGGCCGCAAGAACCGTGGGCGACCATTTCAGGTCGGGGTGTTTGTCATGCAGGCGGTCCAGGAATCGCATGGACTCAGACACCTCGACGTCCAGCCACTCCGTGACGTGCGGTGCGGAAAACGCCGACTCCACCATCGCCCGTGCCATGGCGCGCATCACGCCGCGCACGGGGATGACTTGGGCAGAGTCCGTGCGCTGTGAGGCGGCTCGCTCCACATCCGCTCGCGTCACGACGCCGCCGGGTCCGGTCGGGTCGATGGCGGCGAGATCCACACCCAGCGTCTTCGCAAGCCGCCGGACTGGCGGCTTGGTCCGCGCCCGCGGTTCCTGATGCGCCAACTTCTCCTCGGTGGACCGAGCTACCTCGAAGCCCCCGTGTCGCACCGGCTTGGTCTGCGCCCCAGGTGGGCCGACTGTCCGGCGCCGCCGCCGCACCGGCTTCTCCTCCGACGTGCCATACCCGACCAACACCGGCTCCCGGGTCTGCACCGTCACGAGGTCGCCGCCCACGGGCACCACGTCACCGGGTTTGGCGTGCAACTCCTCCACCGTGCCCTCGAACGGGCTCGGCAGTTCCACCAGCGCCTTTGCCGTCTCGATCTCGCACAGCATCTGGTTGACGTCGACGTGCTGGCCGGGCTCGACCAACCAGCGCACGATCTCGGCCTCGGTCAGCCCCTCCCCCACGTCGGGCAGTTGGAACGTTGCCATCTAAAACCCCCGCACGGTGTCGACTGCGTCCAGGATCCGGTTCACGTCCGGCAGGTAGAACTTCTCCAGGCGGCTGGGCGGGTACGGCGCGTGCGGGGCGCCGACGCGCAGGACGGGCGCTTCCAGGTCGAAGAAGCACTCCTGCTGGATGCGGGCGACCAGTTCCGCGCCGAGGCCGGAGAACACCGGCGCCTCGTGCACCACAACACAACGCCCGGTGCGCCGCACGGAATCGAACACGGGCGGCAGATCCAGCGGCGACAAGGTCCGCAGATCGATGACTTCCAGGGACACGCCGTCCTCCTCGTCGGCCAGGCCGGCGGCTTCCAAGCAGGTCCGCACCATGGGCCCGTAACAGAGCACGGTCGCATCGACCCCGGCTCGGACCACCCGCGACTGGAACAACGACTCCGCGACCTGCCCGAGTTCGGCCTTGTCCCAATAACGCCGCTTGGGTTCCAGGAAGATGACCGGGTCGTCGCAGTCGATAGCCTCTCGCAGCATCTGGTAGCCGTCGCGAGCATGCGAGGGCGAGACGATGCGCAAGCCCGCGGTATGGGCGAAGTAGGCCTCGATCGATTCGCTGTGGTGCTCCACAGCACCGATCCCGCCGCCGTACGGAATCCGGATCGTCACCGGTAGTTTCGCCATCCCCCCGGAACGCGCGTGGTACTTGGCCAGTTGCGTGGTGATCTGGTCGTACGCGGGAAAGACGAAACCGTCGAACTGGATCTCGCACACCGGCCGGAAGCCGCGCATCGCCAGCCCTATAGCGCTACCGATGATTCCGCTCTCGGACAACGGGGTGTCGATCACGCGGTCGTCCCCGAACTTCGCGTGCAGGCCGTCGGTCACCCGGAATACACCGCCCAGGCGTCCCACATCCTCGCCCATGACCAGCACGCGGTCGTCGCCGTCCAGGGCGTCGAGTAGCGCCTGATTGAGTGCCGCCGCCAGCGTGACCAGTTCACCCATCGCCGAGGTACTCCTGCCACCAGGCTCGCTCCTGATCCACCAGCGGATGCGGCCCGGCATAGACGTGCGCGAACATGTCCTCCGGCGGGGGATCGGGCAGCGAGCGGCACTCCTGGCGCAGCCGCTCGGCGAGTTCCGTGGCCTCAGCTTCCACCGCCTCGGTGAACGCCATGTCCGCGGCACCCGACCGCAGCAGGTAGGCCCGGACACGTTCGATGGGGTCCTTCAGCCGCCACTGCTCGAGTTCCTCCTCGACCCGATAACGGCTCGGGTCGTCGGACGTCGTGTGAGCGCCCATCCGGTAGGTGAATGCCTCGATCAGGCTCGGGCCCTCACCCGCCCGGGCGCGCGCGAGGGCCCAGCGGGACACGGCCAGCACCGCGAGCACGTCGTTGCCATCGACCCGGATGCCCGGGAACCCGAAACCCTGCGCGCGCCGGTACAGCGGGATCTTCGTCTGCCGGCTCAATGGTTGCGAGATCGCCCACTGGTTGTTCTGGCAGAAGAACACCACTGGCGCGTCGTTGACCGCCGCCCAGACGAAGGCCTCGTTCACGTCGCCCTGGCTGGAGGCGCCGTCGCCGAAGAAGCTCAGGACGGCGGTCCGCGCCTCGTCGCGTTGCACCCCCATGGCATAACCGACGGCGTGCAGCGTCTGGTCACCGATGACGATCGTGGGCAGTGCGAAGTTGTGCTCGGCAGGGTCGTAGCCGCCGTTGGTCACGCCTCGGAACAGCGCAAGCAGGCGGACCGGATTCACCCCGCGGCACCACGCCACGCCGTGCTCGCGATAGGTCGGGAAGACGTAGTCGTCGGGCTGCAGGGCACGGCCGGCGCCGACCTGCGCGGCCTCCTGTCCCAATAGCGGCGGCCACAGGCCGAGCTCCCCCTGTCGTTGCAGGGCGTGGGCCTCCAGGTCCACGCGTCGCACGAGCACCATGTCCCGGTAGAGCCCGCGCAATTCCTCCCCGGACTCCTCGAGGTCGTATTCGTCATCGTGCAGGCGCTCGCCTTCGGGCGTGAGCAATTGCACCAAGTCCATGGGTGAAGGGTGCCCGGCCTTCTGCCGGTGACACATCGGCCGGACGGTTGATCAGCAACGGGATCAGTGATGCGCCGTTCCCCAGTCCGTGGTGCCAGTGCCGGAGGGCTTACGGATGGCCTTTGCGAAACGGTACCCTCGTGGGTTCGCGAGTAGGCACCTAGTCAGCCGGGCGAGGGCGCGGACTTCGCGGCTCAGTCGATCTTGAGGGAACTTCTGCGGCTAGAGTCGATCAACTCGGGTACGTGCTGGGCGACAGCCGTTCGATCGGCACGATCAGAAGCTGTTGTCGTCGCTTAACGGGTCTCGCGCGGGGTTGAGCCAACTGCCTCGTCCGCCACTACGCATCCGGCGAAACCCAGCGTCGGCGAGAGGATTCCAATGATTGACAACACGATTACGCACGCCTTGGATCAAGTGGCCCGACAGCTGGGGGAGGCCCGCAGCGCCGACGAGGTGCTGGATTCCATCACGCTGGCGGTCCGGGAGTCGATCGACGAGATCGACCACGTCGGCATATCGATCACGCATCGCAATGGCAGGATCGAGACGCGCAGCCGCACGGATGATCTCGTGCTCCAGCTGGACCAGTTGCAGTACGACCTGCGTGAGGGCCCCTGTCTCGATGCGATGTCGTCAGAGCACGACGAGGATGTCATCCGGGTCGATCATCTGCAGGACGACCAGCGCTGGCCCCGCTATCGGCCGCAAGCCGTAGCGGCTGGGGTTCGCTCACAGATGGGTCTGCGGTTGTTCCGCGAGGACACGACCGTTGGCGGCTTGAATTTGTACTCGACCACCTCGGACGAGATCACCGATCAGGGCGAGGCGCTGGCTCGCCTGTTCGCGACCCATGCGGTGCTGGCTCTCGGCAGGGTCAATGTCGAGCAGTCTCTGAACACCGCTCTGGAGACCCGGACGTTGATCGGCCAAGCCACTGGGATTGTCATGGAGCGCTACGACCTCAGCGCCGATCGCGCCTTTGACTACTTGGTGCGCGTGAGTCAGTCGAGCAACATCAAGATCCGGGACGTGGCCGCCGAGATGGTTCACGGACACGCCGGAAGGGTCGAGAGCGGTTGAGGCCAGGGTCACGGGTCTGACCGAACGTTCTGCGGCCCGGGCACGGCCGACGCCGATCCGTGAGCATGCTGGGCATCGGTTAGCGCGGCGGACGGGTCTTTGGCGCCCGGAACGCTCACGGATGCCCGGAATGCTCACCGATTCAACCTGCTGCCCTACCCGCCGCCCAGCCGAGGTTTGTGCTCCAGATGCGCGAAGCCGTTGTAGGTGAGGTTCACCAAGTGCGCGACCACTTCGTCCTTCTCCGGCTTGCGCACGTCCAGCCACCACTGGCCGGTGACGGCAACCATGCCGACCAGCATCTGGGAGTACATCGGGGCGAGTTTGGTGTTGTACCCGCGGCTCTTGAACTGTTTGGCGAGCAGGTGCTCGACGTGCCCGGCGATGTCGACGATCAGGCTGGCGAAGTTGCCGGTCGGCACGGGGGAGTCCCGGACGAGGATCGCGAACCCGTCGGTGTCGCCCTCGATGTAGTCGAACAGCGCCGTGGCGGCCTGCTCCAGCAGCAGCCTGGGGTGGTCCCCGGTGAGGCTGTCCGTGATGAGTTTGAGCAGCGCCTGCATCTCACGGTCGACGATGACGGCGTAGAGCCCTTCCTTGCCGCCGAAGTGCTCGTACACGACCGGTTTGGAGACCTCGGCGGCCCCGGCGATCTCCTCGACGGTCACCGCCTCGTAACCGCGGGAGGCGAACAACTCCTTGCCCACGCTCAGCAACTGCTCGCGCCGCTGCTGAGCGGTCATGCGGATGCGGGTCACCCGACTATTCTGTCGGGCGCAGCTTTGCCGCGATGCGCTCGGGCTTGGGCCATTTGACGTTGTACACCCAGCCGCGGCCCTCGGCGAACCTGATCATCGCGGCGGAAGGGTCCACCTGCCGGGGCAGCACTCCGTGCCGGGCGCTGGTGGGCTCGGCGTGGTGGAAGTTGTGCCACGACTCACCCAGGCTGGGCAGCGCCAGCCAGGCGGCGTTGCGGGATTCGTCGCGGCTGACGAACGGCTTCTTGCCCCAGATGTGGCAGACCGAGTTGATGCTCCACGTGACGTGGTGGACCAGTGCGATGCGGACGAGCCCGGCCCAGAAGAACGCGGTCAGCGCGCCCTGCCACGACCAAGTCAGCAGCCCGCCCAGCACGGCCGGCAACGCGAAGGTTGCCAGCACGAACCAGCCGAAGTTGCGCGACAGCCGCGAGGTGAGCGGGTCCTTGAGCATGTCCGGCGCCCAGCGCCGGGCATCGATCGGCTCCTGCGCGATGAGCCAGCCGATGTGGGCCCAGACGAAACCCTTGGTCACCGCCCACGCGCCGGTGCCGTACCGCCAGGGGGAGTGCGGGTCGTCGGCTTCGTCGGAGTTTGCGTGGTGCTTGCGGTGTCCCGCGACCCAGGAGGAGATCGACCCTTCCAGCGCCAGGGAACCGGAGACACCGAGCAGCGCGGCGACCCAGGGTCGTGCTTTGAACGAGCCGTGGGTGAAGTAGCGGTGATAGCCGATCGTGATGCCCGCGGCTGTGATCAGGTACAGGATCACGCCCAGCGTGATGTCCAGCCAAGAGATCCAGTGGTTCCACGCGACCGGGATGGCGGCGATCAAGGCCGCCAGGGGAAGCGCGATGATCAGGGCCACAGCGCTGCGGCCGAGGAACGTGGGCTCCGGCGGCCGGGTGTACTGCTGCTCGGCGATGGCCATGTGAACTCCCTACGGGTGCTGAACTTACTTCACCGTAACTTACGCATCCGTAGGTTTGTCAAGCGAGGGTGCCGCGCATCACCGTGGCGCCGGAGTGCCCGGGGTTTCCGTCCAGGGGTTCGTCGGAGATGTCGACGGCATTGAATGTCTGTAGATCCACGCCCTGGGGCACCGGGAACGTGGCTTCGGTCTGACCCGGGCTCAACGTGCCCAGCGCGACCAGCCCCATGTTCTTCTCGTCAAGCAGCCAGACTTCGTAGAAGCCCGCCGGGTTGCTCACGCCGGTGGCCTTCACCGTGATGGTGTAGCCGCTGCCGGACTGGTTGAGGGTCGCCTCGGCATCGCCACGGTTCGGGTCTCCGGGCAGCGGCGTCAACTGCGCTGAAGCGACGATCTGCTCGGGCGTGCCGCTGTTGTTGAGAGTCACGATGCCCGCGCCGATCAGGATGCCGGCGACCGTCGCGGCCACCAGCCCGAGCCAGCCCGGGAAACGACGCCGCATAGGCACCGGCTCGGTTGCGAGCTGCTCGGAGATGCGATCCCAGAGCTGCGGAGGGGGCGTCGCGAGCTGTGCAGGTCCACCGGACGCGCGCCCGATGTCGACAACGTCGCGTAGGGCGGCCAGTTCGCGGGAGCATTGGTCGCAGTGGGCGACGTGATCCGCGCCCGCGGGGTCGATGGCCTCACCGAGGGCGAGAAGGGCCAGTTCGTCGGGGTCACAGTGCGGCTGCATGGGTCACCTCCAATCGCGCCCGCATCTTCACCAATGATCGCCGGATGTGGCTCTTGACCGTACCGAGTGGCATATCCAGCTTCTCGGCGATCTGTTGGTGGGTCAGATCGTCGAAGAAGGCCAGCCGGATGATCTGACCAGCAGGCTCGCCCAGTTCGTCGATCTCGTCGGCCACCGCGACCTGTCCCACCAGGTCCGGCTCATGGCTGGTTTCGGGGGTCAGCGCCACGGGCACGTCGCGCCGCTTGCGATGGAAGTCCGCCACTCGCCTGCGGGTGATGGCGAGCAACCACGCCGGCACGGCTCCGGCCTGCGGATCGAAGGTCGCACGGCTGCGCCAGGCGGAGATGAACACGGCCTGGGTGACGTCCTCAGCATCCGCGGCGGACGGCAGGGAGCGCAGAGCCACCGTGTAGACCAGCCGCGACCAGCGCTGGTAGGCCTCCGCCAGTGCGGACTCATCCCCCGCAGCAAGACGGTTTCCGACGTCGTCATGCATGAAATGAGTTTCGCACATGGCGGAGGCCGCGCCAGCCGGCGAAGTGGCCACCGACCTGGTCCTGCGCTCAGCCCGCCGGGTTGAACGGCAGCAGCACGCGGTTGATGCCGTGCCCGATCTGGCGGTTGCCCTTGTTCACGTCAGCCTGGACGACGCGAGCGTTCTTCGTGATCGAGGCGCGGTCCTTGATGAACACCTTGCCTTTCTTCACGACCACGGTGAGGCGCTTGCCTTCGGCCGTCTTCAGCTTGGCGCCGTCGGACTTCGCGGCCTGCTTCGCAGTGATCGTTGCGCCCGGGACCACGTGATAGAGCAGGATCCGCTCGATTGTGTCAATCGGGAAGGCGCTGGCGATCGTGGTGAACGCGGCTTCCTCGTTCGCCGGCTTGGAGCCGGTCACTTGCGCGACCAGATTGATGAACGCCCGGTCCTGCGGCGCGAACGCGGTCACTCGCTTCTTGCCCTGGGTGAGCACTCCGACAGCGCTGTCCGGCTTGGCTGCCAGCACAGCCAGCACGGCCTCGGTGACCACGTCGTAGTCGCGGCTGTTGTTGTCGAACGTGCTGTCGTCGACCAGCACACCGGCCAACGGGTCGGTGCCCTGCTTGGCCATGGCCGGGGCGGCCATGCCAGCGCTCAGGGCGGCTGTTGCGGCTACTGCGGCGATCTTCTTCATCGTTGCTCCTTGTGTCAGGGGTCTTTCACACAGGAGTTCGCAGCGAGCGGGCAGTTTGGATGCAGGTGTTGTGCCGGTTTCTGGTCCGTCCGTCACAAAGCCCGCCGTGGGATGAGGCTTTGTGACCCTCCGACCAGTTTCTGGCCTGTCCGTCACAAAGCCTGCTGGGGTTTGTGAGTCAGCGACCCGCAGTCTGCCCGGTCGCGACATAGGGCCTCGGGCGGATGAACAGGCGCCCAGCCACGGACGCACGCCGTGTCCGGTTTTGCAAACCGTCGGCGCGAAAACGCCCCGTTTGAGCCCTGCACGGGCCGATCTGGCTCGAACGGTGTTGCAGATCCGGACACTTCAGGCGTGCGCCCGATCCCACTCCACGGTCTCGGCCAGCCCGGTGCGCAGGTCGCGGGGGAACCACCCCAACTCGGCGGCGGCCTTGTCCGACCGGCCGAGGTAGGAGGCGCGGCAGACGCGCAGTGACTCGGAGCGGTAGATGCTCGGCACCCGCACACCGCGTTCGACCACGCTCATGAGCGCCGCCGTGGCCCCGACAGCCGCGTCCGGCATCACCAGGGGTGGTTTACCTCCGGCGAGTTCGGCGACCAAGCGCAGCACCCCGACCAGCGTGGTCTGCGGTCCGGCGAGCATGTAGTCCTCGCCGGTGCGGCCGCGCTCCATGGCACGTACATGGCCGTCGGCGATGTCGTCGACATGTGCCATGCAGATGCGCAGGCCGGCCGGGGCCTGTACGCGGCGCCCGAGAGCGGTCTGCCGGATCAGCTCACCCGCTTGACTGGTGTCGCCCGGGCCGTAGATCCCGCTGGGCATCACGGTCACGACGTCCAGGCCCTCGGCCGCGAACTCGTGGGCGATCTGGTGGGCCTGCGCTTTGGTGTGGTCGTAGACACTGATGTGCTCGCCGGTGAACTGGTAGGTCTCGTCGACGACCTTGCCCTTAGTGTCGGAGTTCACCGCCACGGTCGAGGTGTAGACCACGCGCGGCACGCCACACTCCCGCGCAGCGGCGAGCGCGTTGCGCGTCCCCTGCACGTTCACAGCCCAGCCCTGCTCGGGGTGGTCGTCGCCGACTTTGTACCAGCCGGCCACGTGGAAGACCCCGTCGACACCGTCGAAGGCATCCAGCAGCGAGGAGTGCGAGGTGACGTCCCCGATCCGCACGTCAGCATCCAGGTCCATCGGCTTGCGCACCGCAGCGACCACGTCATGGCCGTCGGCGCGCAACCGCCGCAACAGGTGGGATCCCACAAACCCCGTGGCCCCGGTCAGCGCGTACTTCATGAGAGCCTCAGGAGCCGGCCGTCGATGGTGGTGAGCAACAACTCGCCCTTCCGCGTGAGCCCGAAGGAGGTCAGGCCGTCCGCCTTCGCCAACTTCTGGCGGGTGCCGTCGCGCCAGGCCCACACGTGCCCGGACACGAAGTCCCCGAACACGTACCAGCCCTGCAGCGACGGGATGCCGCTACCTCGGTACACGTATCCACCCGTGATGCTCTCGCCGTCGCCGGAAGCGTGGCTGTAACTGAACAAGGGCTTGGTGATCGTGCGGCCCTTGCAGTTGTCCCGGTTGTACTTGCTGCGCGCCTCCCGGCACGACCACCCGAAGTCGACCAGCGGGCCATCGACCCGCATCCGATCGACCTCCTCGTAGGCATCCTGGCCGACGTCCGCGATCCAGATGGTGTTGGTCGGGTCGTCGATGCTGAAGCGCCAGGGGTTGCGCAAGCCGTAGGCGATCACCGGGCTGCGCCGCGGGTTACTCGCCGGGATGCAGTAGCGCTTCGTGCCGCAGGTGGGATCGATGCGCAGGATCTTGCCGCGCAGATCCTTGAGCCGGCCAGCCGCCCGGAACGGGTCGCCGGCACCGCCGCCGTCGCCGGTGGAGATGTACAGCAGCCCCTTGTACAGCTGCAATTGTCCGCCGTTGTGGTTCGCGTTCTGGGGGTGCGGCACTCGCAGGATCTTGCGCTCGCCGCCACCCTTGCGAAAGCGCGACACTTGCAGCGCCCCCTTGCCGTCGGTGTAGGCGGCGTAGAACCGCTTGCCGTTGATGCGGGCCATCGACAGTAAGCCGCGCTCGCTGTCGGTCGACACCCCCTTGACGCGGAACCACGTGCTCACCTTGCCGTTCTTCACCTTGGCGATCCGGCCGGCCTTCTCGGTCACGAACATCGTGCCGTTGGGCGCAGTGATCACGCTCGTGGGCTGGTTCAGACTCGAGGTGATCGTGGTGAGATCGACCGGACCGGGGCCGGCCGCCACCGACAGGGCGAGCAGAGCGTCGAAGACCATGGGGTCAGGCTACGTCGGCTTTTCGGCCCTGGGCGGGTTGGGTTTTGTTGCGATGTCGTCGCGACACGCCGAAGTTGACGACAACGACGCGACAAAACCTCAGCCGGCGGCCGGTTCTGCCTTCTTGTGGGCATCCCGGCGCCACCACAGGAACGTGATGACACCGAGGAACACCTGCGGCACCCAGGAACTCGCCCGCCAGACCAGGGTCGCGGCCAGCGCGTCGTTCTGGTCCATGCCGAACGCGACCAACAGCGCGGTCAGGGCGGCGTCCACGGTGCCCAGACCGCCGGGTGTCAGCGGGATCATCGTGCCGAGCCGGGAGATCGCGAACGCCGCGAACGCCTCCGCGGCGGTCAGCCCGGCCGAGCGGCCGTCGGAGACCGCGCGGATGGCTACGAAAAGGATCAGGAACTGCCCGAAGATCATCCCGAAATTCGAGATCGTGATGCTGATCCAGTGCTTGGACACCACGCCCACGATCTGGCCGCGGAAATTCAGCACCTCTTGCACCACATCGACCTGCTTGTGGAACCGGCGCAGCACCGGGTCGGCCAGCCGCTGACCGATGTGGCCGATCTTGCGGGCGAGTTCCTCGCTGCGCAGGATCAGCGCGAACACGAGCACCGCGCCCCCGATCGCGAGGACTCCGAGGACCGCGGCGGTCAGGTACTGCGACGGGTTCTCCCCGCTTAGCAGTAGGAAGAGCACACCCAGCACCGGCAAGCCCAGCGTCATGAAGACGCTCCACACGCTGGTGATCGCAATGCCGGTCGTGGCCGCAGCGGAACTGACCCGGTAGGACGCGAGCATCGCGTACTGCACCGCCAGGCCGACCGCGCCCCCTGCGGGGATCGCGTTGGAGATGGTGAACGAGGTCTGCCGGACGACGAAGGCGGGCTTGTACTTCAGCCCCGGGATGGCTGCCATGAGGGGGAACACGTAGACCCAGAGGTTGACCACGATCGCCACCACCAAGGCGGCCTTGTTGAGCGTGGTCATGCCCTGTACAGAGTCCCAGGCCTCGGAGTAGTTGCCCAGCTTCGGCAGGATGCCCGCGAAGACGATGATCAGCGTGACCAGGGTGATGGCGCCGGCGATCAGGCTCTTCTTCTTGTCGAGCTTGGGGATCTCCGGTTGCGCGCTGGCGTCACTCACCTAGTCACCGTGCCATATCAAGGTCCCAGACACGCACCCCGCCGAGGATTCCGGCCATGTTGGGCACGATCGTGACGTCGGGGCCCAACGGCCCGGTGAGGTGCTTGGCATTTCCGCCGCCCACGAACAGGTGATCCCAGCCGAACACCGGGCGCATGCCGTCCACGGTCGCCTGGATCCGCCGCGTCCATTTCTCGGGGCCCAGGCGCTTCAGTTGCGACTTGCCCATCCACGTGTCGTAGGTGTGCCCCTTGCGAACCGGCGCGTGTGAGAGCTCCAAATGCGGTGCCAGCCGGCCCTCGTCGTACACCGCGCAGCCCAGTCCGGTGCCGAGGGTGAACATCACTTCCAGGCCACGGCGGGCGATGACGGCGGCACCCTGCACTTCGGCGTCGTTGAGCACCCGGACCGGTTTGCCGAACTCGCGGCTCAAGGCTGCGGTCGCGTCCCAGCCGCGCCAGGCCGCGTCCAATTGGGCGTCCTTGGCCGTGTAGGGACCGTGCAGATTCGGGTAATGCGGCGTGACGATCACGACGCCGTGCCGGATCATCCCGGGCAACCCGACGGTCACCCGGTCGAAAGCGGGCATCTGGTCGGCCAGGCCGAGCAGGATGTTGACGAAACGCTGAGGTGGCAGCGGGTACGGGGTCTTGATTCGGACCCGCTCCGCCACGAGATCGCCATGCTCGTCGACCACGGCGCCCTTGATTCCTGAACCCCCGCAGTCGATGCCCAGCGTGCGCATGGGTGCCAGCCTGCCGCAAGACCGCGCCTGTGGCTGAGTCGGGCGCCCCGCAGCGGTTAGACCTTCGCACATCGGTTAGAGGGCAAAGCGGACATACCAGACGTTTCGGCCTAACGGATGTGCCAAGGTCTAACCAACGCGGCGCTTCATGGCTGCGTCGGCGCCCCGGGCAGCCGCCAGGCATTGACGATCTTGGCCAGTGCCGTGACCAGGAACAACTGGCCCACGATCGCCTCCAAGACCGCGATCGACTGGCCGGGGTTCGCGGCTGGTACCAGGTTGCCGTACCCCGTGGTCGTGAGGGTGATGAAACTGAAGAACAGGAAGTCCGGGTTGGTTCCCCCGCCGGCGTCACCAAAGAACGCGGGCGTCGTCTGGTACAGCGCGATCGCCCGGTAGGTGAACGCGAACATCATGCCGAGCATCAGGTAGATGCACACCGCGCCAAGCACCGTACGCAGATCCACGACCGGGCGCCGGATCAGGTGCCGCAGGATGACGTACGGCGCGATGAGATAGAGCACGATGCTTACCAGCGACACGATGCGCATGGTCGTGTTGTCGTAGTCGAAGACCTTGCCGAAAACCCAGGTCAGCAGACTCAGCAAGGCCACCAGCCCGCACGCGATGCCTGCCACGCGGCGGGCGCCTCGGGACTCGGACGCAGAGAAGGCGAGCCATAGGGTCACCAACTGCAGCAGCATGACCAGGACCAGCCCGCTGCTGTCAGTCACCGACACAGTGCCGATGTAGACCAGGCACAGCAGCAGCAAGACTGCGCCGTACATATTGGCCGAGTCGCGCCTGGCAGTACGCAGGGGGTTGAGCACCATCTACACGCCTGACCGGTCGTCCACGTGTCCAACCTGCCCATGTCGATGCCGGCGAACAAGCACCTCGGCGCGTGTCGTGGAAGATCACGTTCGCAGAGATGGTTACCCGGCCGATCGCGGGGATACGATCGTGACACCCGTGATTGGAGTCCGATATGCGCAAGGCATTGGTTCTACCCCTGGTTGCCGGCCTGGCCGCTCCAATCGCACTCGTTAGCCCGGCTCAGGCCGACGGCTTCCCCCGCAAGGCCGTCCAGACCGCCATCGAGAATCAGATCAAAGATGTGGTCAAGCAGGCCGCGACGGTGAAGTGTCCCGCACGGTCGGGTTGGTCGCAGGGGGCGGTTTTCTTCTGCACGGCCAAGCCAACGAACGGCGCTGCCAGTTACCGCGTCAAGGTGACCCTGGGCAGCGAGAAGAAGCACAAGTTCCGCTGGCTCAAGGTGAGTTGACGGGTCTTCCACGAGCGTCATTTCGGCAATCGGGGAGCATTCTGGGCATCCGTGAGCATTCCGGGCGCCGAAACCCCGTCCGCGGCGCTAACCGATGCCCGGAATGCTCACGGATCGGCCGTTTCGCCGGTCGCTGGTCAGCTACGGGCCGCCGAGCGAGTCCAAGCAGCCCGGCCCTGCCCGAGAACAGAAGAAACCCCCGGCACCGAAGAGGCACCGGGGGTCTCCACGCTCTTGACTAGAAGGCGTCCTCGGAGATCTCCATGACCTCGAGGTTGGTCTGCTCGGCGGCGAGCTTCTCGCCGGCCAGCAGCGGCAGCCGGTTTTGGGCGAACCACTTGGCCGCGGCCACCTTGCCCTTGTAGAACTCGACGTCCTTGGCCGACGGGCCGTTGTCCAGAGCCGCCAGAGCCACCTCGGCCTGCCGCACCAGCAGCCAGCCGATGACCAGGTCACCGACCGCCATTAGCAGGCGGGTGGTGTTCAAGCCCACCTTGTACAGCTCGCTGAGGTCACCCTGCTGGGACTGCATCGCCCAGCCGCCCAGGGCACCGATTAACCCCTGCACGTCCTCCAGGGCCTTGCCCAGCAGCACCCGCTCGGCGGCCAGCTGGTCGCCATCGGCGGTGTTCTTGACCGTCTCGGTGATCTCGGCGGCCACCTTGGTGATCGCCTGGAACTGGTCGCGGACCATCTTGCGGAAGAAGAAGTCCAGACCCTGGATCGCCGTGGTGCCCTCGTACAGGGTGTCGATCTTGGAGTCGCGGATGTACTGCTCGATCGGGTAGTCCTGCAGGAAGCCGGAACCGCCGAGGGTCTGCAGCGACTGCGCGAGCATCTCATAGGAGCGCTCCGAGCCCACACCCTTGACGATCGGCAGCAGCAGATCGTTGATCCGCTCGGCCATGTCGTCCTCGCCGCCGGTGAGGCGGGCCTGGGCGACCTTGTCCTGCCACATCGCGGTGTACAGCACCAGGGCGCGCATGCCCTCGGAGTAGGACTTCTGCAGCATCAGCGAACGCCGCACGTCCGGGTGGTGCATGATCGTCACGCGCGGGGCGGACTTGTCCATCATCTGGGTCAGGTCAGCGCCCTGCACGCGGTTCTTGGCGTAGTCCAGCGCGTTCAGGTAGCCGGTGCTCAGCGTCGCGATGGCCTTCGTGCCGACCATCATCCGGGCGTACTCGATGACCTTGAACATCTGCGCAATGCCGTCGTGGACGTCGCCGACCAGGTAGCCGATCGCCGGCTCCTTCTCGCCGAAGGTGATCTCGCAGGTCGTGGAGACCTTGATGCCCATCTTCTTCTCGACGTTGGTGACGTAGGCACCGTTACGCTCGCCGAGCTCGCCGGTCTCGATGTCGAACATGAACTTCGGCACCACGAACAGGCTCAGACCCTTGGTGCCCGGGCCGCCGGCGCCTTCCACGCCCTCAGGGCGGGCAAGAACCAGGTGGATGATGTTGTCGCTCATGTCGTGCTCGGCGGAGGTGATGAAGCGCTTCACACCCTCGATCCGCCACGTGCCGTCACCGTTGTCGAACGCCTTGGCGCGCCCGGCACCGACGTCGGAACCGGCGTCAGGCTCGGTGAGCACCATGGTGGCGCCCCATTGGCCGTCGATCATGCGCTCGGCCATCTTCTTCTGGTCCTCGTTACCGAGGTTGTAGAGAATGCCGGCGAAGCCGGGGCCGGACATGTACATGAACGCCGGCGGGTTGGCACCGAGGACGAGCTCGGCCAGCGCCCAGCGCAGTGACGGCGGGCAGTTGATGCCGCCGAGACCCTCGGGGATCTCCAGCCGCCAGCCCTCGGCGTCCATCAACGCCTGGTAGGCCTTCTTGAAGTCCTCGGGCATGGTGACGCTGTAGGTCGCGGGGTCGTAGACCGGCGGGTTGCGGTCCGCGGAGGCGAACGTGTCCGACAGCGGGCCGGTGGCCAGCGCCTCGGTGTTCTTCAGGAAGTCCTTGGCCGTGTCGACGTCGATGTCCTCGAACGGGGCGTGCCCGAAGCGGTCCTTACCGCCGAAGACCTCGAACAGGTTGAATTCGATGTCGCGCAGGTTGCTCTTGTAGTGGCTCACCGGTTGTTCTCCCAGGTCGATTTCGGGTAGGGGTTACCCGCCAGTAACTAATAATGCTACTCGCCGGTAACTTCTGGCAAGATTTCGGGGTGGCGCAGGTCACAGTCCTCACTGATCGCATCGCTCCGGACACACCACGGCCGCCGCCGGGCGCATCGCAACCCGGCGGCGGCCGTGTGGTGCTCTCGCTACTGCACAGTGAGGTCGGCGACCTTCGTCGCTGTGATCGTCCCGCCCAGAGCCTCACCGTCACCGTTGAAGGTTCCGAGGCCCGCATCTCGCGGCGCGCAAATGAGGGAAACGGCGCCAGCGGCGGCGTTGTTGTACGCGCCCGTGACCGAGAAAGGCGAGTTCTCATAGGCGCCCTGCGAGACGCTGGCATTCTGGTTGGAGTCGGTGACCGTGCCAGTAGGTCCAGTCAGAGAGCACGAGATGCTGACGGTCTGGGCATCAGTGGGACGGGCGTAGGTGTGAGCGTTCACCACGTAGGTCCCCGGTTCCAGGTCCAGGGTCACGATCCGGTTGTCGACCGGCGGACCGGGAAGGATGCTCGGTTCGGTGATGGTCTTTGTTGCAGAGCTCGCCTTGACGAACGCGTTGCTAGGCCCGCGCTCGCCCTGTGTTCCCTGCTGACCCTGCTGGCCCTGCGGACCGGTCTGGCTGAATGTGACCTTGCGTTCGCTCTTCTTGCACTTCTTGCCGTTCTGCGCGTTCACGAAGCGCACCTGCCCACCCTTCTTCTTCACGCACGACGTGATGACACCAGTGCTGGAGTCAGGAATCGCCGTCGGGACGGACGTTGCCTGGGCAATGCCGACTGCGACAAGGCTGCCTGCCGCAAAGCATCCGATCGCTATGGTCAGTGGTGTTGCATTCATGAGAGGTCCCTCCCTCTAGGGTGATCGGAACAGTAGCCGTCAGGGTGCCAATGATCAAGGACGCAATGGGCCAAAGACCGGTTTCTCCCGCACTTCACGACTCGTAAGCAGCATGTGCGTCGACGACAGCCTCGGGCGACGCTTCCGACAAGTGTGGGGACGAGTCCACCAGTTCGGCCCGCTGCCACATCGAAGTTGTAGGGGTGGGTGGGCGGTGACGCATCTGGCCTGCAGCGACTCCTGTTCGACTGGAGGTGCATCAGCATCCGACTGCCGCACAGACTGACCGCATGTGCCGCCTGTTCGGGATGAATGCCGGAGTCAACGAGGTCCACGTCACCTACTGGCTGCTCGATGCGCCGGACAGCCTGCTCGTCGAGAGCCACCGCAACCCCGATGGCACGGGCATCGGCTGGTTCGACTCGGCCGGGCCGCACGTGGCCAAACAGCCGAGGAGCGCGTTCGACGACCCCCTGTTCAGCCAGGAGGCCGCAGCCATCGACGCATGCACCCTGGTCACCCACGTCCGGGCGGCGACAGCGGGTCACGACGCGCTGCAGAACACCCACCCGTTCGAGGTGGACGGGCTGATCGTGGCGCACAACGGCGGCTTCGGCGACCTCGACGCCGTCGATGCCGAGCTCGGTCAATGGGCCGCGCAGGTTCACGGTGACACCGACTCCGAACGTTACGCTGCCCTGATCGCGAAGTACGCCCATGACCTCGGGGATCCCGGGGCCGGACTCGCCGCGGCGGCGAACTGGCTGGCTGACAACGTGCCCATGTACTCGCTGAACGCCGTTGTCATCGCCAAGGGGAACCTCTGGGCACTGCGCTACCCGGATCAGCGTGCGTTGCACATGGCCAAGCGCCGTCTGGACCCGGCGCGGAGGTGTCTGGTCCGGGGCGTCGGACACGGCCTCCCACACGATCGTGACCGACCATCCGACCGACGTGGTGCTCGTGGCCAGCGAGCGGGTGGACGGCTCCGACGACTGGCGGATGCTGGACCCGGGCGAACTGGTCCACGTCGCGCCTGACCTGCGGGTGGTCTCGACGATCGCTGTCGACCACCCGCCGGCCCACTTGCACCTATTGGCTGAGGCCGACCCCAACATCGACGACGTGTAAGCGTTTCCCGATTCAAAACCGCGCACGGCGCCTGGTCGTGAGCCAGGATTTGCCATCGAATGAAGGGTCAAGATGGGACATATTCCCTTTTTCGGGCATATCCACCTTCAAAGTTGCGCAGCCCCGCCTGTCATGTGCGCAGTTGTGAATCCAGCGTGAGGCTGTCTGGCTGACCATTCTGGTGAAACCTGCGCCACCGATAGCCTGAACCCATGCCCGTACGCAAAGTCGCACTGCTCACTGCCGGGGGTCTCGCCCCGTGCCTGTCCTCGGCCGTCGGCGGCCTGATCGAGCAGCTACACCGAGGTCGACCCCGAGATCGAGATCATCGCGCTACCTCAACGGCTACCACGGCCTGCTGCTGGGCAACTCCGTGCACCGTGACCGCCGAGGTGCGGGAGAATGCCGCCCTGCTCCACACGCTTCGGCGGCAGCCCGATCGGCAACAGCCGGGTCAAGCTCACCAACGTCGCTGACTGCGTCAAGCGCGGCCTGGTGCCAGAGGGCCAGGACCCGCTGCAGGTGGCGGCCGAGCAGCTGACCGACGACGGCGTCGACGTGCTGCACACGATCGGCGGGGACGACACCAACACCACCGCCGCCGACCTGGCGGCCTACCTGCACGAGAACGACTACGAGCTCACCGTCGTGGGCCTGCCCAAGACCATCGACAACGACGTCGTGCCCGATCACGCCAGAGCCTCGGGCGCGTGGACCGCGGCCGAGCAGGGCGTCGATGTTCGCCCAGAACATCATCGCCGAGCACACCTCCAACCCCCGGATGCTGATCATCCACGAGGTCATGGGCCGCAACTGCGGCTGGCTGACCGCGGCCACCGCGGTGAAGTACCGCGAGTGGCTGGACTCGGCCAGGAGTGGAACGCCGGGCATCGGCCTGGACCGCCGCGGCTGGGACATCCACGCCGTCTTCGTGCCCGAGATGGCCTTCGACCTCGCGGCCGAGGCGCGAGCGGCTGCGACGCGGTCATGGACGAGGTCGGCTGCGTCAACATCTTCCTGTCCGAGGGCGCCGGCGTCGCCGAGATCGTCGCCGAGATGGAGGCACCGCGGCGAGGAGGTCCGGCCGGGACGCCTTCGGGCACGTCAAGCTCGACACGATCAACCCCGGCGCAGTGGTTCGGCAAGCAGTTCGCCGAGATGCGTCGGCGCCGAGAAGACGCATGGTGCTGGAAGAGCGGCTACTTCGCCCGCTCGGCCGCGGCCAACGACGACGACCTCGCGCCTGATCCAGCCGTGCACCGACCTCGCCGTCGACGCTGCGCTGCGCGGCGAGGGTCGGGCGTGATCGGGCAGGACGAGGAGCGCGGCGACGAGCTGCGGGTGATCGAGTTCCCGCGGATCGCGGGGCGGCAAGGCCTTCGACATCGACCAGCCCTGGTTCGACGACCTTCTGGCCGGACTGGGACAGAGCCAAGGGAGCGAAGGTCGAGCACTGAGGAGGTCCGGCGCAACCGGGCGCTCTGGACTCTGCTGAACCACCGCTACACCGGAGCTGCTGCCGAGGGCATGTGGCAGCGCGACGGTGTGCGGTGGGGGCTGTTCGGTATCCCCGACCGGTGGCTGCCGCCGCTGCGCGGGCACGTCGTCGTGGAACTCGGTTGCGGGACCGCGTTCTTCTCGGCTGCCCTGGCCCGGGCCGGCGCCCGTCCGGTCGCGATAGACCTGAACGAGGATCAGCTGGCGACGGCCGCGCGTTGGGCGGACTTCCCCTTGATCCAGGCCGACGCCGGGCACGTGCCCCTTCGCGACAACTGCGCCGATCTGGTGGTCAGCGAACACGGTGCCAGCGTGTGGTGCGACCCCGAGATGTGGCTGGCCGAGGCAGCGCGCATCCTGAAGCCCGGTGGCTGGCTGTACTTCCTGGTCAACAGCCCGCTGTCCACGCTGTGCGTCCCGGATGAGGGCCCGGCGACCGCGGCCCTCCAGCGGCCGCACGGCGAGCTGGGCCGCATGCAATTCGACGGGATCGAGTACCACCCGTCCCATGGGGCCTGGATCGCGGCCCTGACGGGGCACGGCTTCGAAGTGCTGGGCCTGGACGAACTCCTGGCCCCCGCGCATGCTGCGGATCACGAGTTCTACGAGATCGCCGACGCCGACTGGGCCCGGCGCTGGCCCGCGGAGGACCTGTGGGTGGCCCGGCGCCCGGAGTAATGTCGCGTCGTTGCTGCTGCGCCCGGCGTGTCGCGACAACAGCGCGACAAACCCCGCCGGCGGTGCCTCCCTTAGGCTCGAAGCCGTGAACGAGATGCGTGCCTCCGACGCCGATCGGGACAAGTACGCCGGGGTTCTGCGCGAGGCCTACGCGCAGGGCCGGCTGTCGCATGAGGAGTACGAGGAGCGGCTGAGCGTCTGCATGACCGCCAAGACCTACTCCGAGCTCGAACCGCTGATCGCGGACCTGCCGGCCGACAACCTGCCTGTCCTGCGCCCGGCGGCCGACGTCGTGCCGGTGAGCCGCAGCACGCCGCCGATGGTCGCGGTCTTCAGCTCGGTGGAGCGAAAGGGCGCCTGGACACTGGACGACACCAGTTATGCCGTGGCCGTGTTCGGTGAGGTGAACATCGACCTGCGGGAAGCCGCCATCCCGGCCGCCGACAACCAGATTCAGGCTTTCGCCATTTTCGGCAGTGTGACCATCTACATCGAACCGGGGACTGTCGTGGACTGCAGCGGGATCGGCATCCTGGGCGAGTTCAACCGTGGGAAGGCATCCCAGCCGCGACCCGGCTCCCCGGTCATCAAGGTCAGCGGGCTGGCGCTCTTCGGCTCGGTGTCCATCAAGGAGAAGCCGCTCAAGAGGTGACCCACCGCTACGCTGCAAGGCGTGGACGAGGCGCGCGCTGTACCCAAACTGCTCGGGATCGCGGCAATCGTGGGGTTGCTCGCGGGCGGCGGGGTCGTGCTCTTCCTGGCCGTCGAGCACCAGCTGTCGCACCTGTTGTGGAACGACATCCCTGACGCGCTCGGTGGGACGCCGGGCTGGTGGGTCGTGCTCGTGCTGGTGGCCGGCGCGGTCGGCGTCTGGGGCGCGCTGAAACTGCCTGGCCACGGCGGTCACCGGCCGCTGGACGGGCTTGGCTTCGACATCGGGCCCAAGCAGATCGGGTCGGTCGTGGCGGCCGCACTGATCTCGCTATCGGTGGGCGCGGTGGTGGGCCCGGAGGCTCCGCTGATGGCCGTGGGTTCGGCGCTCGCGGGCTTCGTGGCCATGCGCGCGGAACCGCCGGTCCGCCAGGTCATGATGCTCGCCGGTGCCGCGGCAGCGATCACCATGATCCTGGGCAACCCCATGATCTCCGCTGTGCTGATCCTCGAGGCCGCCGCGTTGAAGGGCAGTCCGGGCGGGAAGAAGGTGATGGTCGCGATCCTGCCCGTCCTGCTGGCTATGGGCACCGGCTACCTGATCCAGGTAGGGGTGGGCGACTGGAGTGGAGTGGGCCTGTCACAGCTCGCAGTCCCGGGTCTGCCGGCGTACCCGACGGTGCAGGCAGTGGATCTGGCGTTCGCGCTGGTGATCGCCCTGGTCACTGCCGTCTTGGCGGTACTGTCCGTCGAGGTCGGCACGCTCTTCCAGGACCGGATCAAGAGTCAGCTCACGAAGCTGCTGGTCGCGGCCCTGATCGTCGCTGCGGCCGCGCTCATCACCCGGGCACTGACCGGCCAGCCAGTGGATGTCGTGCTGTTCTCAGGTCAGGCAGCGATCGGCACGGTCCTCGGGATCGCCTCGTTGTCCGCTCTGCTCATCATCGCGGTGGCCAAGACCATCGGATATGCGGTCTCACTCGGCGGTGGTTTCCGGGGTGGCATGGTCTTCCCGGCGGTCTTCCTCGGAGTGGTCGTGGCGGCCGCCGGGGTGCAGGCCGTCGACTCGGCCAACCTCTCTGCGATGGCCGCGACCGGGATCGCCGCGGCCGTGGCAGGTGTGCTGCGGCTGCCGTTCAGCGGGGTGTTGCTCGCCCTGTTGCTGTGTGCCAGTGCCGGGCTGGCCGTTACCACTCCGGCCATCATCGGCGCCATCATCGGGGTGCTGGTGCGAGTGGTGGCCGACGGCCTGCTGGAGCGCCGGGAGGCGACGCTGGCGGCGTGACCCCTCCGGCGCAGCTACGGCTTGGGTAGGTGAGACCCACCCCGCACCGCCCTGGCGAGCAGCCCCACGACCCACAGTGCCGTCACGGTGTGCATCGCGATGACTGCAGGCGGGATCCCGGGCAGCGACGCCGCAAACAGTCCCGCGCCGGCGATGATCACCCAGACTTCCGGGCGCGCCGTGACCCGTGCTGCCACGTACGTGCCGAGTGCGGCGAGGACGCTGACGATCAGGCAGACTCCCACCACCCCGAACGGCTGGATCGCCGTTCCATCGACTGTGGTGTCCCAGCCCGCGGCCCTGGCAGTGAGCAGCAGCACCACGGCGCTCAGCGCTGCGCCAACCCCAGCAGCGGTGCCGATCCGCAGCAGGAAGGCCAGCGTCGCGGGCGTGGTTGCCCGTCGTTTCGGGCCGGCCAGGCGCCGTAACGCAGTGGGGTCGAAACTCACGGGGAGGACGTCGCCCTAGAGGGCTGGGAACACCCGCCCGGTGTTCTCCTCCGACTCGTAGATGTCAGCAGGCGGGCCGACGATGGACGGATCGGGAATCCCGACCACCTCGAGGTTCTTCTCGGGGTAGTCGACGCGACTCAGGACCCAGCGCATGGCCTCGAGCCGGCCCCGCTTCTTGTCGTTGCTGCGCACCACGGTCCACGGCGCCCACTCGGTGTCGGTGTACCAGAACATGGCCTCTTTGGCTGCCGTGTAGTCGTGCCAGCGGTCCAAGCTCGCGAGGTCCATCGGGCTGAGCTTCCACTGCCGCACCGGATCGATCCGGCGGATCGTGAACCGGGTGATCTGCTCCTTGCGGGACACCGAGAACCAGAACTTGATCAGGATGATCCCGTCCCGCACCAGCATCCGTTCGAACTCCGGCGCCTGCCGCATGAACTCGTTGTACTGGTCGTCGCTGCAGAACCCCATCACCCGCTCGACACCGGCGCGGTTGTACCAGGACCGGTCGAACATCACGATCTCGCCCTTGGTCGGCAGGTGCCGGATGTAGCGCTGGAAATACCACTGACCGGCCTCCCGTGGCGAGGGCTTCGTCCAGCGCGATCACGCGGGCGCCGCGCGGGTTCATGTGCTCGGTGAAGCGCTTGATCGTGCCGCCCTTGCCGGCTGCGTCCCGGCCCTCGAAGACCATGACGATCCGCTGGCCGGTCTCCTTGACCCAGCCCTGCATCTTGAGCAGTTCGATCTGCAGCAACCGCTTCTGAAGTTCGTACTCGCGGCGGTCCAGCCGCTCGGTGTAGGGGTAGCCCTCGCGCCAGGTGTCGATCGGGTGACCCTCCGGGCCGATCAGGACCGGGTCGTCCACCTCGTCCCACGTCCCGCTTGCGGTCAGGCCGTGCCGTTCGAACGTGTCGTCCTCGAGGTCCTGCAGGCTGGAGATGATCTCCTGCAGGTCCATCACGGCGTCGATGTCGAGGTAGTGGTCGCTGCTCACGGTTCCATTCCTACCAGGGCTGCCGGAGGGGCTATGTGAGCCACAGGACTCCCAGAGGCTTGTCCGTCACAAAGCCTCCTCAGCCCAGGTCGCCGGTCAGGTAGCGCTGCACGGTCGCACCCACGTCGGCGACCAGTTCCTCGGGCGTGCGGGCCACCATCTCCGGAATCGCCAGGAAGTAGCGGGTCATGGCCACACCGGCCATCTGACTGATGACCAAAGCGGACCGCCGCTGCGGCTGATCGACAGCCATGCTGGCGATGATCGGCTGCACGGCGTCGTGCAAGGTGCGCGCCAACGTCTCACGGGCGATGTCATGGGAGGCGGCCGTGCGCAGCATTCCCATCATGTGTTCGCGCACCTGGGGTTGTTCCCACACCGACAGCAGGACGCGCACGAACGCAGTGCCACGCTGATCAGCGGGAAGATCGGCGATACCCGCCGTGATCTGGGCGGGATCGAGCGGTAGCTGCAGCGCCTCGAGCAGCAGGTCCTCCTTGCTGCCGAAGTAGTGCACGATCAACGCCGGGTCCACGGCGGCATCCCGGGCGATCGCGCGCATGCTCGCCCGCTCGTAGCCCTGCTCGGCGAACAGCCGCCGGGCGCTGTTCAGGATGGCCTGCCGGGTGTCCTCGTCGCCAGGCCGGCGACCCCGGCTCCTCACGTCCGGGCCAGCGCCGTCATGCGCTCTTCGATCGTGGCGGGGACTTCGGTGAGCGTCGCCTCAACCCCGGAGTCGCGCAGGGTGCTTCGCAGCGCATCCGGATCAGGGTCGACCACCCGCACGTCGCGGCCGGCGAGGGTGACGCCGAAGCCGGCCCCTGTCAGCACCTCGAAGGTCCGCGCCCAATCCTGGCCGCGCACGGCCACGGTGCGAGTGCCGTCCACGATGTCGGCCTCGGTGCCGGTGGCGACCAGGCGGCCCTCGGACATCAGCAACAGCCGGTCGCACTGGCGCGCTTCCTGCATGTAATGCGTGGTGACGAGCACGCCGACGCCGCGACTTGACTCCGCGCGAATGCGATCCCACAACCGTGCCCGGGACAGCGGTTCTACTCCCGACGTCGGCTCGTCCAGAACGAGGACATCCGGGGCGTGCTGCAACGCGCAGAGGAAGGCAACCTGCCGGCGCAAACCCAGTGGCAGCCCGCCGACCAAAGTGTCCGCATCGTCGGCCAGCACCGGCGGCAGCTCAGCGGGTTGGCATCCGAAGGCCTGTGCCGCGAACGCGAGGTTCTCGCCGACCGTGAGTTCGGCGTACAGGCCCAATCCCTGCGGCACGTACCCGAGCTTGCGGCGGCCCACACGATTCGGCGGGCTCCCGGCCAGCAGGGCTTGGCCCGTACTCGGACGCAAGAGCCCGAGCAGCATGCGGATGGTGGTCGTCTTGCCGGCGCCGTTTGCCCCGAGCAGACCGACGACCTCGCCAGGCCCGACCTGGAAACTCACGTCGTCGACCGCCGTGAAGTTGCCGAACGTCCGCGTCAGGTTGCGCGCTTCGAGCAACGTGTTCATGGCGCCCCCTGCAGAGCGGCGACGATGCTCACGTCCTCCAGCGTCAGTTGCGCGGGTGTGGTGTCCGCCGGCGCGCCGTCGGGCCACCATTGCCGGTACAACTCGCCACTGCGCCAGGCCAGCTCCGGTCGGGAAGGTTCGGCCGTCAATGTGACCTGTCCAGGGCAGGAGGCGATGAGCTCATCGGCCGTACCTGCGAGCAGTTGCCGTCCCTGCTCCAGCAGCACGACCCAGCCCGCACGTTCGGCCTCGTCCATGTAGGTGGTGCTGAGCACCACGGCCGTGCCGGTGGCCGCCGCCTCGCTGATCAGCCGCCACAGTTCCACACGGCTGACCGGGTCGACGCCGGTGCTCGGTTCGTCGAGAACCAGCAGGCGCGGCTCGTGCAGGATCGCCAGGCAGAAACCCAGCTTCTGCCGCATCCCCCCGGACAGTTGCCCGGCGAGCCGGTCCCGAGCCTCGCTCAGTCCAGCACGGCCGAGCACCTCGTCGGCCCGCTCCTGCAGCGCCGATCCGGACAGACCGTAGGAACCACCGATGAACGTGACGTTCTCGTCCACGGTCAGATCTGCCCAACTACCCGCGCCGGAGGGCATGTAGCCAACGTCTTCACGAGGCACCCGGTCGACGCTGCCGGCGTCGGGCAGCACCAGCCCGACCATCGCTTCCAGCAGTGTCGTCTTGCCGGCTCCATCGCCACCCACGATCGCGGTGATCCGGCCCCCCGGGGTTTCCACTGTGACGTCGTCGAGGGCAAGCACGTGACCGCGTTTGACCGTGAGTTGCTGCACGCTCATGCCGCGACCTTGGACCGCTTGTCGCCGGGTGCCAGGTTGCGCCGGAAGCGCAGCACCGCGCCGGTGAACACGATCACGGCCATGATGGCCAGCATCAGCAGTGGGAACCACAGGCTGTCCAGTGGGGCGCCGCGCAGCATGACCCCTTGCGAGATCATCGTGAAGTACGTGAGCGGCAGGAAGTAGCTGATCCAGCGCACGGTCCACGGGATCGCCTCCAGCGGGAAGATCATGCCCGAGAGCAGGATCTGCGGGAGCAAGAAGAAGAACGCGGTCTGGATGGCCTGACCCACGTTCTGCGAGATCGTCGAGATGAAGACGCCGAGACCGAGCACGACGAACAGGAACAGCGCGGCGCCAAGGGCGAACACTAGGACGTTGCCGTTGAACGGCACGTCGAACAGCAGCATCCCGAGGACCGTGACCACCACCATGTCCAAAGACGCCAGCATGAAGTAGGGCAGGATCTTGCCGAGGATCACGGTGCTGGGCTTGATCGGCATGACCGCCAGTTGTTCGATCGTGCCGGTCTGCTTCTCCTTGACCATCCCGATGCTTGTGATGATCGTGCCGATGAACGTGAGGATCAGCCCGATGATCGCCGGCACCATCACCCAGCTCGTCTTGAGCTCGGGGTTGAACAGCACCTGCGTCTGGACCTTGTCACCGAAGCGGTTGAAAACCGCCACCGCACTTTGCGCCGTGAAGAGCGAGGAGCCGTCGATGTAGGCGACGACCGGCTGGCTGCCGGTCAGGATCGCGACGTCGACCTCGTTGCGTTGCAGCATGTTCTCGGCGGTGGCCGCGTCGCCGGTGGTGTTCACCTCGGTGACGTCGAACGGCGCCTGCGGGACGCTGGTGACCAGCGCGGCGGCTTGGTCGGCTTGTGGACCGAGGGTCGCCGTGGGGATCTCGTCGACGGAGAAGTTGGCGGCGTAGCCGAACACAACCAGCAGCAGGATCGGCATCGCGATGAGCATGCCCATGGTGCGCCTGTCGCGGCGCAGTTCGCGGAACTCCTTGAGAATCATCGCTCGCATGGGGCAAGCCTAACTCAACGAGTGTTGAATTGCGCCTTGTACCTGTTGAGGCTGTTGCTAATGGGCCAGCCGGGCACTGTCGGGGTTCTGGTCATGAAGCGGTCATGCAGTGGCGGGATAGTGACCAGAAACCCACCGCACCCCAGCCGAGACTGCGCAAGACCCTCCGTTTCCGGCGAGGATTCACGAAGGTGGCGAAGATGTCCCGCTGCGGCCCTCAGCTCTCCCGGTTGGCCACCCGCGCCTGCACCGAAAGGATCCACCCGACCAGGTCCTTGTTGATCATGGACTCCACCTTGCCGCCCAACGGCCAGGGCACCCCGTGCGTGCGAGTCTCGGTGACCACCAGGTACTCGACGTCGTCGCCGGTCTGGCGCAGCGTCGCCTGGCCGGTACACGTAGCAGCCGGACGGCCGTCGAGTTCGACTTTGATATCGCCGGCGGCAGCATCGGTTTGCCAGGCCTGCCACCAGTTCAAGTGCACCTCCTGCGGCAGGAACTTCTGGGCCAGCGCCGGGATCCCCGCCTTGTCGGTGCGGAACGCCCATGGCATGGATGCTTCCACCGAGCCGTCGTTGCGCGTGATGTCGATGTCGCCGGCGGTCACTCCGACCTCGCCCGCAAACGCTTCCAGAAAGGCGTGCTCGCTGAGCAGCTTCTGGACGGCCTCGACGGTGGTGGACTCGATCACGGCACGGTGTTCCATGTGCCGATTGTGCGCGGGTCGGGCCGTGGGGCGCCACTCGCGCAATGCGAGCATGGTCGGGTGGATCTGAGCCGCCGCCATTTCCTGCTCGCCGGAGCCGGCCTGACGACGGCCGCGTGCGCTGCCACCCAGACCGCGCCGAGCCCGCCGAACACGCCACAGCGGGTGAGCCCCTCCGCGACGCCAGCGGAGACGCCGACCGACCGCTGGCGGGCTGGGAAAGTGGCCCCCGCGGCGCTGCTGTCGGCCTACGCCAACGACAGCATCAAGGCCGGCGATCCCTTGCAGCTGCACGTCTCGGCAGCCAAGCCCTGGGTCGCCTCGGTTTACCGGATCGGCCATTTCGGCGGCAAAGGCGGGACGAAGGTCGCGGAGACCGCCGGCAGCAAAAAGCAGTTCAGCAATGAAGCGCCAGACCCGCAGACCCGCGCGGTTGTGGCCGGGTGGCCGGTCGTCGCTGAAGTCGACACCACGGGTTGGCGATCCGGCCTGTACACGGTCGTGGTCCGTTCCGAGGACGGCGGCACGAACATCCCGTTCGTCGTCCGGCCGGAATCCGCGCAGGGCAAGGTCGCGATCCTGTCGTGCAGCATGACCTGGCAGGCCTACAACGTCTGGGGTGGCCGAAGCCTGTACCGAAGCACAGGTGGAGACTTCGCGGGCCGTTCCTACGCCGTCAGTTACGACCGGCCGTACGACCACGCATTGTGGGGAGCGCCGATTGCCATGGGCTACGACGTTCCGGTGGCGCGCTTCGCCGACGAGGTCGGCATCGACCATGTGTGGTTCAGCAACGCCGACATCGCGCGCGATCCCTCCCTGCTCGACGGGGTGAAGGCGGTGGTCTCGACCGGCCATGACGAGTACTGGCCGGCTTCCTACCGGCAGGCGCTGATCGACGCCCGGGACGCCGGCGCCGGACTGGCGTTCATGGGCGCCAACGCCGGGTACTGGCGCGTGGACCTGCGAGACGATGCCGTCTACTGCGCGAAGGACGCGGCCATCCAGCCCAAGAACATCCGCTGGCGCGACCAGGGCAAGCCGGAGTCGGGGATCGTCGGGATGCTGTACGACGCGTTCCCGGTCGCCGGACCCATGGTGATCCGGGAGCCGGATTTCGCGCTGTTCGACGGCATCAAGCTGGCAAAGGGCTCGGCCTTCCCGGGGCTGGTCGGGACCGAGTCCGACCGGTACTACCCGCAGCCACCGACGCCTGAGCAGATCGAGGTACCCACGCTGTCGCCGGTGGATTGCCGCGGCAAGCAGACCTGGTCGACGATGACGTACTACAGCACGGACTCCGGGGCCCGGGTGTGGGCATCCGGGACGATGAACTGGACCCGGTCGTTGAACGGCCCGAACCGTGCGAAGGGGATCACGCCCGCGAGCAGCGACTTCAGCCGCGCGGTGACGGCGAATCTGCTCGAGGGCCTGGCCGATGGATCGCTACCGCCGGCCCGCCGCGATGTGCCGGATCTGCCGGACTACAACACCTCGGGCTCGGCCTGAGCCTGCCGCGTTCCCACCCGGGACCGCCGATCGGTGAGCACCGCGGGCGGGCTTTCGGCGCCCTGAATGACAACGGATTGCGATTTCATCCGCCGTCGCGGGAGATCCTCGCCACTTCCGCAAATCCTCGCCGCAAAGAAGTGGCGCAGATCCACCGAAGTGGCGAAGATCGCCCTCAGGCGAACACCCGGCGCCCAGCGGCGCCAAGGACGTTGCGGGTCAGGGCAGTGAGGCCCGACAGCGAGCGCAACTTCACCCGCGGCACCGACGACGTCTCGACCACCGGCCAACCGCGCTCCTGCGCGATCAACCGCAACTCCGGCTCCGGGTTGACCGCAACCGGATGCCCCACTGCCTCGAGCATGGGCAGGTCGCTGGCGGAATCGCTGTACGCGTAGCACGCGGCCAGGTCGTAACCCTTCTCCAGGGCGATCGCCTGCATGACCGCGACCTTGCCCTCGCCGTAGCAGAACGGGCCCTCGAGCTCACCCGTGTAGACGTCCTGCCCGTCGCGGGCGGCCGTCGTACCGATGCCGTGCTCAAGACCCGCGGTGTGCGCGAGCCGGGACACGATCTCGGTGGGGGAGGCGGAGATCACCACGCGATCGTGGCCGAGGTCGCCGTGTTGGTCGAGCATCTGCTGCATCTGCGGGCGGATGCTCGCCACAAGGTCGTCGATGAAGTAGGGACCCAGCGCCTCCACCTTCGCGGCGGGGTGACCGGAGACCGCGCGCAGAATCCGGTCGCGGACCTCGGCGCTGCGCTCGTCGGTGGCGCCCTTGAGCAGGAAACTCACCCCGTTGCGCAAGTCCTTGGCCAAGTCGGCCGGCGTGACGAAACCGTGCCGGAAGGCGGCCTTGGCCAGCGGGATGTTGGCCGACCCCGGGATCAGGGTGCCATCGAGGTCGAAGAATGCGGCTGTCGTACTCATACCACTATGGTTCCAACAAAGACGGACGCGCAAGACTCGCATCTGGCTAGACTTGAGGCCTCCTTCTTATCTCGGAGTGCTAAAAATGCAACCTTGGTCCCGACTGCCGCACGAACTCGACGTCATGCTGCGACCGTTCCTGCCTGAGGCGGTGCAGGCGACCGTCGCAGCGATCGCCGACGAGGTGCCGGCGTACGCGACCGCCTGGGACAGCGACGTCCGGCCAGTGGTGCAGCGCGGCAC
Source organism: Candidatus Nanopelagicales bacterium (assembly GCA_037045455.1). Classification (GTDB taxonomy): domain Bacteria; phylum Actinomycetota; class Actinomycetes; order S36-B12; family UBA10799; genus JADKAV01. The sequence continues at coordinate 312,820 of JBAOIN010000012.1, forward strand.
CGAGATCGCACTGGGCCGACTGCTCGACCTGTTCGGAACTCAATCGCCAGCGCTGGATGCCGGCGCCGCCCGTTTCTACCGGCGGATCGGCGCTGTGGAGAGCAGACAGGGCCGCAGTCTCGAATCGCTGTTGTCGGCCTACCGGGTGGGCGCGCGGATCGCATGGGAACGGATGTCCACGGTCGCCGTGGCGAGTGACCTGCCGACCGGTGACCTCGTGACGCTGGCTGAGGCGATCTTCGTCTACATCGACGTGTTGTCCGCTGCCAGCGCCCAGGGTCACGCGACGCAGGAGGGGCAACGTGACGTGATGCGCTCGCGCTTGGTGGAGTTGCTGCTGGAGGGTCAGGCGGGGCAGGATCCGGTCGCATTGCAGGCTGCCGCGGACGCCGCGGGTTGGACGCTGCCCGAACGCATGGCCGTCGCCGTCGTGCCGCTGGGTGAGGCGCGCGAACCCACGCCGCCGGCCGACGTCATCGTGGCGTTCGAAGGCGACGAAGCGCTGGCGATCCTCCCCGATCCCTCCGGACCCGGCCGACGCGCGGCCCTGCAGCGGGCGTGGGAGGGCAGTCAGGTCTTCGTCGGCACGGTTCGTCCCCCGGCCGAAGCGCCGGTCTCCTTGGCACACGCCCGCCGGGTGCAGCGCTTGGTGCAAGCCGGACGGGTACCGGACTCACCCATCGTGGTAGCGACCGACTACCTGCCGGAGCTGGTGATCGGGGCTGATCCTGACCTGCTGGGTGAGGTGGCCGAGCGCGCGCTGCGACCCGTCGCCGGGATATCCGCGACCAAGCGGCAGGCCTTGCTCGAGACTCTCGCCGCCTGGCTGGCCTTCCAGGGTGATCGCACCCGCATCGCCACCGCCCTGCATGTCCATCCGCAGACGGTGTCCTATCGGCTGGGGCGATTGCGGGAGACGTTCGGCCGCGCCCTGGACGATCCCCACGAACGGCTCACGCTGCAACTCGTGCTCGGCGTGCCTCAGACCGGCGGCGGCGCCTCGTAGCCGAACGCGGCCATGGGCGTGAGTACGCAAAGCGCCGCCGTGTCCTCAGTCCGCTCACCGGGCCGCAGCCAGCAGTTGCGGAACGTGCTCGTCGGTGGGTTCCAGCCGAGGTCGACCAGCACATCCTGCAGCGGCGTCGGCAGGGGGTGGTCGTAGGGCCCGCCGTCACTGGCCTCCACGTGCAGGGCACCGTTGTACGCCCATTCCACGTAACCGCCGCGTGGGAAGTTCCAGACGCCATCCGGGGACTGGGCCTGCCACTGTTTCAGCAGCCAATCCTTGGTCTCAGTGGCAGGCTGGGTGGCCAGCGCCGCCGCGTCGCGGGCCTGTTCGACCTCGCGCAGCACGTGCGTCAGGCCACCGTCCAGAATCGGTCGGCGTCTGCCCTTGTACGTCACGAAGAAGCCGTCCACAGCCACGATCGTCTCCCGGCCAGCCACCCATAGGCACAGCAGCGTGCTCGTGCCCGGGGCTCCCCAGTGGATCACGTGCCAGCGCGGCATAGCGCGCACGGCAGCCAGGACGATCCCCTCGTCGTCGATCATGCTCTCCCCGTTTGTTAATACGCCTAACTAAGTGTGCCACGTGCGCTGCGTGGCCCCGATCCTCCAGGTCGTGAAGTCGCAATCCGTGAGCATTCCGGGCATCGGTGAGCATGCCGGACGCCCAAACCCCGCCCGTTGGGCTAACGGATGCCCGGAATGCTCACCAATCCCGCGTGCCGCCGCGCCGGGGTCAGCGAAAACGCAGCGTCTTCACCTCGAACTGCCGGAACTCCAGATTCCCCGGATCAACCGCCAAATGCTGGCGTTCCACCAGGTCGCACTCGATCGCCTCGGCGACCGGCGTGCAGAGTTCGACCGCGCCTCGGCTGCGCGCCCCCAGCACTTCCCGGACCCGCACGATGACGTCGCCGCTGCCGTCCTCGGCGAGTTTGACCGCTTCCACGGCAAGCCCCGGACCGCTGACCCGCACGATGGGTTCGAAGGGGGCAGCGCCGCTGACGGTCCGAATCGGGAACGACTCCTGGTCGGCCAATGCGATGGTCTCGGCGGCCCCCACACCAGGAACGATCACGTGCACGAAACTGTGCCCGCCCGCATCCCGGCGCGGGTCGGGGAAGGCCGGTGCCCGCAACAACGAGAACGCGGCCCGCATGTAGACGCCGGTAGCGTTGCGGTGGTGGCGGGTGATCCGGGAACCGTACGTGGTCGGTGTCAGCAGCGCCACGCCGAACCCGGTCTCACCGAGGTGCAGCCAGCGGTGACCGCACGTCTCGAACTTGGCGCGCTCCCAACTGGTGTTGCGGGGAGTCGGCCGCTTGAGGAAGCCGTACATCGTCTCCACATAGGTCGAGGAGGCGAGCACGTCGAGGTCGCACTCCATTCGCAGCAGCACGTCCGCCGCGTGCCAGTCCACCTCGGTGCGGATCTCCAAACCCTCTTCGCGGAGCCTGAACTGCTGGGTGAACGTGCTGTCCTGCCACTGCCGAGTCACCCGCACGGTCGCGTCGGGCATGAGCTCTGCGCCGCTGACCGGGACCTCGATGGCACCGTGGATGTGCTGCTCGTCGAGATCCCAGGCATCCCAGCGCACAGGCCGGTCGGGATGCAGCCGCAGGCGCCCCATCGCCCCATCCGGTGGCACCAGTTCCCGGTCTCCGAGCCGGAACGAGGTGACCAGGCCGTCCGTGAACGTCACCGTCTGATTGCCGCGGGCCAACGTGATCGTCCCGTCGGATTCCGAAGCGTCAACTTCCCAGGTCCGGTCGATGGCCGGCGCGCAGCCCAGCGCCGGAATGCCGGGATGCCCGTGCGGGGAGGCGGTGGCGGAGACGACCTGCTCGCCCTCGCCGGCCAGCGCAGCCAACGCCGAAGCGATGATGGCCTCGGCTGCGTCGCTGACCTCCCGCAACCTCCGCAGCGCCTCGTCGTGCACCCAGCCGATCGAGGTGCCCGGCAGGACATCGTGGAACTGCATGACGAGCAGTTCCCGCCAAAGGTCGCGCAGTTGATCGGCCGGGTAGTCGAATTCCTGCTGCAGGTGGGCGCCGGTCGCCCAGATCTCGGCCTCGCGCAGCAGCGCCTCGGCCCGCCGGTGGGCCTGCTTGATGTGGGCCTGGCTGGTCAGCGTGCCGCGGTGGTATTCCAGATACAACTCACCGGACCACACGGGCGGGTCGGGCAGTTCCCGCGCGGCAGCGAAGAACTGGGCGACTGTGCTCGGGGTCACCCGCGGCAACCCCGCGACGTCGGCCAGCCGTTGCAGCCGCTGCCCCATCTCGCGGGTCGGTCCCCCGCCGCCGTCCCCGAAGCCGTAGAGGAACAGGCCATCGGCCACGGGCTGGGTGGACATCTTGCGCTGAGCTTTGGCGAGCTCGGCGGGCTGCACCGAGCAGTTGTAGTCGTCGGCCGGCGGGAAGTGGGTCAGCAGCCGGGAGCCGTCCACCCCCTCCCAGAACAGCGTGGTGTGCGGGAAGACGTTGACGGAGTTCCAGGACAGTTTCTGCGTGATGAAGGTGTCGCAGCCAGCACCGCGAGCGATCTGCGGTAAGCCGGCCGAGTACCCGAACGTGTCAGGCAGCCAGAACGAGGTCGCAGTGATCCCGAGGTGTTCCTGCAGCCACGTCTGGCCCTGCAGGAACTGCCGCGCGAAGGACTCGCCGCTGGGCATGTTGCCATCCGGTTCGACCCACGTACCCCCTTCCACGATCCAGCGGCCCTCGATGATGCGCTTGCGGATCCGCTCGAACAGTTCCGGGTGCAACTCCGCCATCCACGCCAGGTGCTGCACCTGCGAAGACGCGAAAACCATGTGCGGGTCGTCGGCCATGACCGCGAGTGCGTTGGCGTAGGAGCGCGCGACCTTGCGCACGGTCTCCCGGAAGGGCCATAGCCATGCCGTGTCGATGTGTGCGTTGGCCACGGCGTGCAAGTGGCCTGCGTCGGCCCCGGCCGGCGTGTCGAAGACCACGGAGAGCTCCTCACTCACCCGCGACCAACGTTGGCCGTCCATGTCGCTGAGATCGTCGACCACGTTGCACCCCGCCCAGAGGGCCTCCAGTGCGCGGACCTTCTGCAGGGGGTCGGTCAGCTCCTTGACCACCGCCAGGGCGAGGACGAAATCCTGCGCCGCGCGCTCGGCCTGCCGATTGATGCGCACGAACTGCGCCCGGGAGACGGTGAGGCGGGGTGCGGCATCCGGAATCGGCCCGAGACTGGAGTCGGTCGGGTACCAGTCGAACGTGGGCATGGGGTTGGCCGCGGCCTCGATGAACACGTCGATCCGGTGCCGCGGCCAGGGGATGCGCGGGCGGCCCGGGGCGATGCCTTCGATCGGATGCCCGGCCGTGTCGTACATCAGGGCTTCGCCGGTGGCCGGTCCCCACGTCCAGCCCAGGTCGATGTCCAGGTCGACCTCGTCAGCGGGCCAGTCCTGCGGGACCTGGCCTTTGGCACGGAACCAGGCGGTCGACCAGGGCGTGCCCCAAGTCGTGCCGCCGCCGGCCGGTTCGTACTGCGCCGCGGCGGCTTCGGCGAATGGGACGGGCTCCCCGTCGACCTGCCAGATGCTCAGGTCGATCTTCTGCCAACCGGTATAGCAAGCGCCGTAGACGCGGTCGCGGAGCGTGCGTTCGGCGCGGGCGGTGATGTGTTCGGGGGCGGCTTCCACGGGGCCCATCCTTGCCGCTCGTGGGAGCGGTAGGCAACGCGGAACGTAGGTGATCGGTGAGCATGCCGGGCGCGGACAGGCTTGTGCCGCACCGGATGTCCACCGATTTCGACTGCACCCCTTGCTGTCTTCACGGCACGAATCGGTGCGTGCCCTCGCGCTCACCGTTTGTGCAATCCTGCACCGTTCGTAACGGTGAACGATCCACCAAAGGGTGAAGCCGCCTGCGCTACGACTTGGTGTCGCTGCCTTGCTCGCGCAGGATGTCACGGATCTCAGCCAGCAGGTCCTCGGCGCTGGCGGACTGGTCCTCAGGCTTCGCGTACCGCTCTTTCCAGTGATTCATGGGCGCGACGAAGACGAAGTACACCACAGCAGCCGTGACCAGGAACGTGATGGCCGCACCGATGATGACGCCGATGTTGATGACCTGATCGCCGGGCAGCCCGATGGTGCCTCCGATGCCGTCCTTGCTCAGGCCAAGCATGTGGAAGAAGCTGTTCACCAGCGGCGTGATCAGCGCCTCGTTGACGGCACCGATCACCGCCGTGAATGCAGCACCGATGACGACTGCGACGGCGAGGTCGATGACGTTGCCGCGCAGGATGAAGTCCTTGAAACCTTTGAGCATGCTTCCAGCCTAGGTCGCTGCCCTGCCGCGGTTAGTCGATGCCCACCTCGCGCAGCAGTGAGTCGATGTCCGAAGGCGCACCAGGCTGGGTGGGTGCTGGCGCGGTCGGCGCCACCCGCGGCCGGCCGGCGACGAACCGGGTGACCAGCGCGAGCCCCAGACCTGCCGCGGCGGCCAGCAACGGATTGATCGTCACCTGTGACGGCGTGCCCAGGGCGACCGGCACCTCGATTGCCGTCGACATCGCCCAGGCCAGGAAAGCAGCCAGCAGCGGCGTCACTGTCAGCGCACCCAACCAGGTCGAACGGTGCTTGAACAAGCGCAGGAGCAATCCGACGACAGCCGCGAGCAGCAAAGCACCCAGCACGCCGCCAGCGGTGTACACCAGCCCTTGATCCCAGGTGGCGACCGTCAGGCGTTCTGCGGTCAGCCGGGTCAGCGAGGCGTCGACGGGAACCCCGACAGCCGCGAACAGCCCGAGCGTCCCGGCCAACGGATAGAGCAGCGCGAGGGCGATCCCCACTGCCGTGGAGCTGGTCAGGTACATCGCCCCGGCGACCATCGCGGCCGTGAGCACGACGCCCAGCCAGACCAGGACGCCCAGTGCGACTCCGCGGCCCGACAACCACCAACCGCGGCCGACGGTGTGCAGCAACCACAACAGTCCGACCAGTGCCGCGGCGCCGGCCACGGTGCCCGGATGCATGTCCTGCCAGAACCAGGTCAGCGTCTCGTCGGTTGTCACACTGCCGGCCGCGTTCGAAACTGTCTGCGAGGCCTGCGAGGCGAAGACGAGCAATGCAGCCGCGGCGCCAGCCCCGATCGCCGCCGGGAACAGTCCGACCCAGGTCGAGCGCTTGGCCCGCAGAGCCACGAAGAGTGCGACGACGCCTGTGACGAGCAGCGGCGCGCCGACCGTGGTGACCGTCCAGCCGATGCCGCCCGCAACATTCGAGCTCACCGTCTGCTGCCAGCCGCCCAGCAGTCCCAGCCCTGCCAGCCACGGACCGAGCCGCCACCAGGGGGTATCGGTCAGTCCCAGCATGCCGAGCCCAAGGGCGATGGCGATGCCCATAACTACCGCGAGCAGTACGGCCAGAATCCCGTCGAACAGATTTCGGATCATGGCCCGAACTCCTTTTGACGGGCGGGGAACGCGTCGGTCATGACGATCGCCGTGAACGACGCCGGCATCGTGGAGGGCACGCTGACGTCGACTCCGGTGATCCGGTCGCCCTCCGAACGCACCTTCGTGGAGCTGTAATAGTCGATCGGCACCGGACGATCCTGGGCGTCCAGCAGCAGGATCGACACCACGTGCTGGTCTGCCCCGTAGCCCGCCGGCGCGTCGATCGTCGCGGAGACCTTGCCGTCGGCGTAAGTGACATCACCGATCTTGAGGCCCGGTACCCGGCGGACGGCGGGGCTGGCCGCGGTCTGACCGAGGAACGTTCCGCCCGCCGTGATCACACCCCGCGGATCACACATGCCGGTCGCCGGGATCTGTGAACCGTAGCTCGGAATGTCCTTGCACACAGCTTGGGCGAAGAACTGCGAGGTGGGCTCCACGACGCCGTCGGATCCGAACGTCCCGCGCAGATCGAAGCGCTGCAGCGGGACCGGGCCGAACGTGAACCACAGGTTCACGCCACTGGCGTTGAACTCGAACGTGCCGCCCCGCTGCCGGCCGACCACCGGGAAGGAGAAGCGCGCAGCCGGGTCGGCGACGATGCGGCCGTCCTGGTCGCGTTTGGCGCCGACGAACCACACCACGGTGTTGTTGCGATCGGTGCGTACGGCGCCCCCGATCCAGTCGTAGAAGTCGAAGCCGATCTGATTGAGGCTGGTCAGCATCGGCGGCATGGGAACGGCAAGCCGGGACAGTGACAGCCCGGACGTGTCGTCGAGATTGACCTGAGGATTCCAGGCCGTCCCGTCGTCGCTGGTCCGCACTGAGAAACTGCCGGTGAACGGCTGCAGGTCACCGGGCCCGAGGTCGACGTTGCCCAGCCGGGAACCGCCGGTCGTCGCGAGTCCCGAGATCGTGACCCGGTACGTGGTGTCGGCGGCCAGCATGCGCAGCGGCCGCACGAAGACGTACCGGCCATCCCCGGACACCGACACGTCAACCGGGACCCGCGGTTCGACCGTTACCAACTTCTGCACGTCGGGCGCGGGCACCAGCCGAGCGGGGATCGTCCGGCCGCCCTGCCGCACGACCACGCGACCGGTCATGTAGCCCGCGGGGCTGATCGCGACCTGCTGGTCCTGCCGCGCCAGCCCGCCACCGACGTCCACGCCGAAGACGAACTGGCCGTCGGCGGGCAGTTCCTGCGTCGTGCAGCGGGGATCCTGGGCCGGACGCAGGCAATAGTCGTACGGCACGAACCAGACCGCGCCGTCCTGACTACCTATGTAGACCCCGCCCTTGCCCAAGGCCGGCGAGGAGTTGAGCTGGTTGCGGCTGGCTAGTGCCGGGTCCTGGGAGGTGGTGTCGAACGACCAGCGCAAGCTGCCGTCGTTGGCGTTGACTGCCAGCACTCGGCCGTTCGCGGCGCCGACGTAGACGATCGGGGAACCGCCGGCGACGGGAGCCTGGCCGATCACCGGTGAACTGCGGATCGGCGCGCCCGCGTCGTAGGTCCACAGCACGTCGCCGTTCGGGTCCAGGCTGTAGAGCAGGCCGTCACCGGAGCCGACGATCACCTGTTGCAATTGCCCGTTCTCCTCGAGCAGTGCCGGGGAGGAGTAGATGTGGTCGCCGGTCTGGTACTTCCACTTCACGGCTCCCGTGCCTGCGTCAAGCGCGTACACGTTGCTGTCGAACGACCCCGCGAAGAGGGTGTTTCCGGACAGGGCCGGTGAGGAGGTGACGTAGCCCAGAGTCGTGCGCTGCCACTTCTGCTCGCCGCCGCTGTTGAGCGCGAACATCCGCAGGTCCAGCGATCCCCAGAACGTCGTGCCGTCGTCGGCCATTGCTGGGACGGTCCACACCGAGTTCTGCGCCTGGTAGGCCCACTTCGCCGAGCCGTCCGGGTTCACCGCATAAGCGCCGCCGCCGGTGTTGCCCTGGTAGATGACGCCATCGGGGCCGACGTTCGGACTGCCCTCCCACCAGTTGACCAGTTGGCCTTCCACCGTTGGCAGCGTGGGCTTGAACGTCCACACCACCCGCTGGTGGGCCGGAATCGCGGGGTCGGTGCTGACCTTGTACATGTTCTCGTCGCCGGAGCCGATGATCAGAGACTGGTCGTCCAGCAGGGCCGGCGCAGTGTCGATGATCTCGCCGGTCTCGAAGCGCCAGACCTCCTTGCCTTTGTCATCGAGTCCGTAGAGGTTGCGGTCCGCCGAGCCGATGTAGACGGTGCCGTTGGCTGCGACCACGGGGGTGGAGAAGATGCCTTTGCCGGTCTGGAACGTCCACGGCTGTGTGCCGGGGTCGATGCCCGGGAGGTCACTGGCTCCGGTGTTGCGCAGATCGTGGCGCATGGTTGGCCAGGGTGCGCCCGCCTCGGTCTTGGAGTCCGCTGCGGGATGCTGGGCCGGGGTCTGTGCCCATGCCACGCCCCCGATCAGTCCGAGCGCGAGAACGGCGCCCACGATCTTCACGTGGTTCAGGCTAGTGGGTCGAGGATCACTGGTTGCGGAGCTGGATCACGGCACAAACGTGTGGATCGGGGCCAGATGTGACCCGATTCCACCGTTCTGTGTGAGGGCTTCTGGCAAACGTGGGGATCGGGGCCGTATCTGGCCCCTTTCGGCAGGTTGTGCGCGGAATCTACCCCTTGCAGGGCAGGGTGTTTCTGGGTGCCGTACACACCCTTGATGCTGTCCTTGCCCGGCAGCTTCTTGCCCTGCGCCGGCAGCTGCGGGCTGGCCCACACCGCGAGCAGATCTGCGCCCTTGGCCTTCACGATGCCGGCCGAAGCCTGAATGGTCCCCTTCGCGGCGATCATGCAGAAGTAGGCGCCGTTGGTGCCGTTGCGCGCCTGCTTCAGCGACACCGAGGCCCCTTGCTTCTGGCCCACGTACTGCGTGACGAGGACCGAGGCCGCGTCGACTGCCGCGTCCGGGCTCGTGGCGGTGAAGTACAGCCAGTAGCCCTTGGGCACCTTGAAGGACACCGTGTCGTTGTCGGCCTTGGTGACCTTCGAGGAGCTCTTGAACTTGCTGTTCACAGTGCCCCCCTTGCTCCACGTGGCCATGACCTCGCAGTTGGTGCAGTTGTCCAGTGAGACTTTGACCTTGACCGTGTTGGTGGCGGCGGCAGCGGGCGCGGCCACCAGGGCCGGGGCGACGAGGGCGACGGCGATGACTGCGGGGCTGATCTTCATGGGTGGAGACTAATGGATTTGCCAGGCCCGCGCCTATAGTGCGAACCAGCGGAAGGGGTGGCCATGAAGATCGCGGTCGCGGGCATGGGCTACGTCGGTCTGTCCAACGCCGTCCTCCTCGCTCAGCACCACGACGTGGCGGCTCTCGACGTCGACCCGCAGCGCGTGGCTGCCATCAACGCGCGCCGCAGCCCCATTGAGGATGCGGACCTGGGCGAGTACTTGGCCGAGCGGACGTTGCACCTGCACGCGACCCTGGATCCGGTGGAGGCGTTCGACGAGGCGGACTTCGTGATCGTCGCGACCCCGACCGACTACGACCCCGACAGCAACTTCTTCAACACTGACTCCGTCGAGTCCGTCATCACCCAGGTGCGCAAGCTCAACCCGCAGGCCACGATCGTCATCAAATCCACGATTCCGGTGGGATTCACCGAGCGGATCCGTTCCGAACACAGTTACGACGGCATCCTGTTCGCGCCCGAGTTCCTGCGCGAGGGCAGGGCCCTGCACGACAACCTGTACCCGTCGCGAATCGTCGTCGGCCAGAAGTCGCAGGCGGGGCAACGGTTTGCGGAGTTGATGGCCGAAGGCGCTCTGATTCCGGATCCCCCGGTCCTGCTCACCGACTCCCGTCAGGCAGAGGCGATCAAGTTGTTCGCCAACACCTACCTCGCAATGCGGGTCGCCTACTTCAACGAGCTCGACACGTTCGCCGCCATTCACGGCATGGACAGTCGGGAGATCATCGACGGGGGTGAGCCTGGATCCCCGGGTAGGTCAGGACTACAACAACCCGTCGTTCGGCTACGGCGGTTACTGCCTGCCCAAGGACACCAAGCAGCTGCTGGCCAACTACCGCGACGTCCCGCAGAACCTCATCCGCGCGGTGGTCGAGCTCCAACCGCACTCGCAAGGATTTCGTGGCCGAACAGATCCTGGCACGTGACCCCGAGGTGGTGGGGATCTACCGCTTGGTGATGAAGGAGGGCTCTGACAACATCCGGACCTCCAGCGTGCAGGGGATCATGAAGCGGCTGAAGGCCAAGGGTGTCGAGGTCATCGTGTACGAGCCCGTGCTGGAAGGCGACGACTTCTACAGCAGTGAGATCGTGCGCGACCTCGCGGAGTTCAAGCGGCGCTCCGTCGGTGATCGTGGCCAACCGTGTGCACGACGAGATCCGCGACGTCACTCGACAAGGTCTACACGCGGGATCTGTTCGGCCGGGATTGAGGCCGGAGCTCCCCTTCACCGGAATGCGTTGTCGAGGCGGCGGGATCAGACGCAATGCCCGAGACAACGACGCAGTTGGGAGACGTACCCGCCCGACCGACGCTTGCAGCTCACACCTGCGTTCCCGGCCTGAAAGTGCCCGCCCAGATGGTATGGCACAAGATCTATTTGTGCGTCGCTAAAGAGTCCAAGATCAAGGGTCGAACCCACACTTGTGACCCTTCTCAATGACACACAGCAATATCCCTTCGGCCTCGAGAACACCACTGCCGGCTGGGACGGCCACGCATGGGACGGGCAGCCGGTCGAGTCGCCGGGAACACCTGCCATCCCGCTGCCGAAGCACGGGTTCTTGCCCTTCCTGCGGCACCCGTGGTTCGGGTTGATGGTGGCCGGGCAACTCCTGGTGCTCGTTCCCGCTTATCTGGCCTCCGATTCCGGCAGTCGCGCAATGGCGCTGTTGTCGATCGTCGGGTTCACGGTGTTCATGGCTGGTGCGGTGGCGATCTTCGTTCCGCATTTGCGGTTTGACGCGTTGCCGGATTTCCGGCGCCTGCTGGCATGGGGGGTGGTGGCAGGAACGGTCGCGGTGCTTTTGGCGCACACTATCGAGGAGTACGTCCTTCCCAAGATGGTCTCGTTCAAGGGCGAACTCTGGCTGGCGGGACCGGTGGAGGAGACGTCGAAGCTGCTGGTGCCGGTGCTGCTGCTGGCCTTCGGGTCTGCCGTCTACAAGGACCCCCGCGCTGGCTTCCTGCTGACGGTGGTCAGTGGTGCCACGTTCGGTGCGCTGGAAGGCGTGTTCTACACGGCATGGCTGGGTGAGGGGTGGGGTGCGTTCTTCATGGGGCTCGTCCGGCCGATCTCCGAACTGGGCCACCCGTTCTGGACCGGTGTCGCGGGAGCCATGATCTGGCTCGGAGCCTGGCGTCGGCAGCGGGTGCTCACTGTCATCGGGCTGGCCGGCTACGTGATCGCGATGGCCCAGCACTCGATCCACGACGGGATCGCCACGTTCAGCAAAGGGACACCTAACAACTCGGCGAGTTTCCCTGCGCTGACGTCAGGCTTGGTTACGGAAGCCGTGGGGCTGGCCGTATTCGCGCTGATCTGGGCGGTGATCGCCTACCTGATCCTGCGGCACGCCGCGCGCGAACTGGTGCCGCCGCAGGCCGTTGCGGGCAACCACAAGCACTGGCGGCCACAGCTCAAAGCCTGGGGGCTGGCTCGCTGAGATCAGCCGATCGCGCCGGTCCTCCACGCGACCGGCGCAGCGGCGTCTGGGGTAGCCCTGCGGCCTGAGGTTGGAGCCGCGTGCAGTTGGCGGGTGGCGACAGCGCACGTGGGTGGTCACCTGCGGCGACCGACCCCTAACTCGGATGTTTCGCGTGTCTGCCAACGCCACCTCCGATCTGTGAGCATTCCGGGCATCCGTGAGCATCACGGGCGGCTTTTGGGCCTCCGGCGTGCTCACCGATGCCCAGCGTGCTAACCGATCGCCACTGCACCCGCTAGAGGCGCTTGCCGACGACCGGAAAGATCCAAAGCCAATAGTTCCGACGGTGTGGGCAATCTCACCCTGCGCATGTCCCGCTCTGTGGGGGGTATTTGGCGCGCATGGCAACTATCGAAGAATCCATCGAGGTCGACGTGCCGATCCGCGTCGCCTATGACCAGTGGACCCAGTTCGAGGACTTCCCCCGCTTCATGCAGGGTGTGGAGTCGGTGACTCAGACCGACGCCACCCACCTGCACTGGAAGACCAAGATCGCCGGTGTCGAGCGGGAGTACGACGCCGAGATCACCGAGCAGCACCCCGAGGAGCGGGTGGCTTGGCGCAGCATCGACGGCAAGACCAACGCGGGGGTGGTGACCTTTCATCATCTGTCCGACACCAGCACCAAGGTGATGGTGCAGATCGACTGGGAACCGGACACCGTGGTGGAGAAGGCAGGCAGTGTGGTCGGGGCCGACGATCACCGCGTGAAGGCGGACCTGGCCAAGTTCAAGGAGTTCATCGAGAGCCGTGGTTCGGCGACGGGCGCATGGCGGGGCGACGTCGAGCGCTGATTAATGCAACCGCGAGGGGGGTGTCGACCGCTCCCCTCGCGGCGCCATCCCGCTAACCGAGCAACTTCTTCATCTGGTCAGCGACGGTGGTGATCGCCCGGCGCGGCGCGATCCGGGACAGCCGGTCCAGCATCTTGGCGTCGTTGCCGATCAGTACCCGGAAGCTGGCCGTCCGCAACGGCTTCCACGATGATGCGTCCAGCGTCCTCCACGGAGGTCACCTTCGGTGTCTTGCCCGCCTTGGCCGCCAGCGCGGCGACATCGACGCCGGAGTTGCCGGCGATGTCAGTTCCGACCCCACCGGGGAACACCTCGATCACCGACACCGACGTGCCCTGCAGTTCTGCGTACAACGTCTCGGTCAGCAGTTTCACGGCCGCTTTGCTCGCGCCATAAGCCCCCTGACCCGGGACCGGTACCAGCCCACCCATGCTGGACACGTTCAGCAGGACTGCCTCGGGCCGTTGTTTGAGCAGTGGCAGGAACACCTTGTCCATGTTCAACGTGCCGTAGAAGTTCACGTTCATGACCCGTTCGATCTCCTCGAAGGACAGATCCTCGACGTGCACGAAACGCTGGATGATGCCGGCAATGTTGAGTACACCGTCTACGTGTCCGTGCGCTGCGACGACCGCGTCGGGAAGGGCTTCGACGGCCGCCCGGTCGGCGACACTCAGGGTGTGCGTCGAGAGGCGGTCACCATAGGAAGCAGCCGCTTCCCGAGTGGTGGCCAGGCCCTCCTCGCTGAGATCCACCGCCGCCACCTTGGCGCCTCTGCCCAGTAACTGCAGGGCGACCTCGCGGCCGATACCGTTGCCTGCACCCGTGACCACGAACACCTTGGCCGGGATCTGCATCCTTACCTCCTAGAGTCTGCCGGCGGCGTGGCGAGCCGCGATGTAGCCATATGTGAGTCCCTGTCCAATGGTTGCGCCCGGGCCGGGATAGACGCGGCCGAACGCGTTGCCCGCGCAGTTTCCGGTCGCGTAGAGGCCTTCGATCACACTTCCGTCGGGCCGCAAGGCACGCGCGTAACCATCGGCACGCACGCCACCACAGGTCCCGAGGTCCCCGGGCACCACCTTGACCGCATAGAAAGGCTGCTTGGGGCCGATCGGTCCCAAACACGGGTTCGGTGCGATCGTGGGGTCCCCGTAATAGCGGTCGTACGCGCTGTCCCCGCGGTGGAAGTCGTCGTCGCGCCCGGCAGCGGCCAACAGGTTGAAGCGCTGGACTGTGGCTGGCAGATTGGGCAGTCCGACCCTCTGTGCGAGTGCGTCGATGGTCAGGGCTTGCGTGACGACGCCATTGTCGTACCAGGACTGCGGGAACTTCTGGCGCGGGAAGAGCCCCGCGCCGAACAGGTAGCGGTCCCGGAACTGCTGGCCAAAGACCATCCACACCGGCAGGCGCTGCTTGATCAGATGCTGCCCGGCAGTCATGTAGTTGACCGCCTCGTTCATGAACCGGTCGCCGTCCTGATTGACGATGATCTGCCCGGGCAGCGAGCGTTCGGCCAGCAGCGTTCCTGGCATCGGGCCGGGGATGGGCACGGCTGGGAACCACCAGGCTTCGTCCATGAACGCCAGGTCCGCGCCCACCGCCTGCGCCGCCGCGATGACCTCGCCGGTGTTGGCCGGATTGCCGAAAGCCCACTGACGTGTCCAGCTGCTCGGACTGGTGGGTGTGGCGCCAGTCGGCGTTGCGGTCGAAGCCGCCGGCCGAGAGGATCACCCCGCGATTGGCGCGCAGCGGTCTGCCGTTGACAACCACACCGACGACCCGCCCGTCTTCCACAAGGAGTTCGTCAAGCGCGGAGTCGAACCAGACCGGGACGTTGCGGGCGCGGAGCCCGGCGAACAGTCCGGCCGCCAGCGCCCCACCGCCCGCGATGTACTCGCGGCCGATCGCCATGCCGCCGACTCCCAGCCCCAGCAGCTTCGCAGCGGTGACGGCGCCCTTGGGTTTGCGGGCGACCAGATTCAGCCAGCGATACGTGCGACCGCTGACTGGCATCGGGAACGGCGCGGCCATGGCCGGTGGTCGTAAGCGAGAGCGATCCTCGCCCAAGAGTTTGGCGTTGAAGGGGGCCGGTTCCATGGCTCTGCCGGTTGCCGAACCGCCCGGGGTTTCCGGGAAGTAGTCGGCGTAGTCGGTCATGTGCATGAAGCGCAGCGGGGTCATCCGGCGCAGCACGTCGACGGCGGCCGGGCCGTGTTCGAGGAAGGGCAGCCAGCGGTCGTCCGGGGTCTCGCCGGCGACGACGTTGCGCAGGTACTCCTCGGCGCGTTCCCGGCTGTCGCTGCCTTGAGGCAGTAGCCCGTTGGTGGGGATCCAGAAGCCTCCCCCCGACAGGGCGGTCGACCCGCCGAAGTACTCGGACTTCTCCACGACCAGCACTGAAAGGCCGGCATCGGCGGCCGTCAGTGCGGCCAGCATCCCGGTCCCGGACCCGACCACGATGACGTCGAACTGCTCGTTCATGAGGGCCTCCGTTCCAACGGTACGCGCCGTCGCGTTACCGCGGACCGGCTTCGGCTCACTCCCCGTTCGCGGTTGCCTCGATCCAGTCGACGTCCTCGTCAGGCAGGGGCTCGTTGCTAGTTGCCCAGCCACCAGCCGCGATGATCGCCGCGGCCACCTCGGGTGCGAGATCCTCGCCGTTGTGGTCCATCAGCCACTCCTGAGTGGCAGCGTCGACATGGTTCCACCATTGCGAGACGGTCATGGTGAGAGGTTACGTCGGTTTGGTGCGTGGCGGTTCCCGGAGGCGGTGGGCGTTGGTTGGGCACAGGTGACATCAGATAGTCGATCAGGTACCCAAGTGTTCGCCGTCCGGTGTGGTGCGTGGCAGGCGGCTCGCTTTTCCCCTGACATCTATTCGTATTACGCTTTTGTTGTGGAGCAGATCAAAGGCAAGCCCGTCACCGAGCAGGACATCCAGGACTGGGCTGACGAGGCCGAACGCGGCTATGACGTTGAGCAGCTGCGCAAGCGTGGCCGTAAGCCGATCGGGGACGGACCCGGGCAGGTCGTCCCGGTCCGTATCGACGCGACCCTGCTCGCCGCGCTGACAGAACGTGCCGAGCGTGACCACGTGAGTCGTTCGGAGGCGATCCGGGCGGCCATCCGTTCCTACGTCGCGTGAAGGTTCACGACTCCGCACGGAAGCACGGGATCGCTGCGGAGGACGCCCTCCATGCCGCCGAGCACGCCGCGTTCGTCGCCAACCTGGAGGACGACAGCCCCGCGCGGCAACTGCGCCTTGGCTTCGACTCCGCTGACCGCCTCCTTGAAGTCGTGGTGCTGCGCTTCGACAGCGGAAACGAACTCGTCATCCACGCCATGAAGGCACGCCGCCGGTACCTCGACCTCCTCGACTGAGCCGTCTCGCCTCGGGCCGCAGCGGGGGCCCCGTCCCACCACAAAGGTGCGTCCGCTCGCGGCGGTAGCCGCTGCCGAGGTCCTCACTCGGAGTTGGACTTCATCGGAGTGGTCGAGTAGCCCTGAGATCAGCCGTTGGGGGCGCTTGTGGTCTCGCCGAGTTCGCGGCGCAGCCGGTCGACCAGTTCCGACGGCGCCGGATCCTCGGGTAGGAGCTCGCCGGGCAGCTCCGCGCCGGTCAGCCAGGCTTCGACCATATGCACGTGGAGGTCGGCCCGGCGAGCGAGCCAGCCGTGTGGAAGTCCAGGCGCGTATCGCGCCTCGGCGTTTGGCAGCAGCGCCGCAAGGGCGGCGTTGGCTGGTCGCACAGCGGTCTCCTTGCCGCCGGCGACCAGCAGGATGGGGGACTCGGAGCGCGCCTCTACCCGCGACACCCCGGAGCGGAAGCCCTCGATGAACGCCCGACGGAACGCCGTCGGCGACGCTGCTCGAAGCTCGGCCTGGCCCTGCTCATCCATGCATGCCAATCATCTGGGCGAACAAGCCGCTGACCGCGCGCGTGCGCAGGAAGGGGGCCACTGCAGACACCCCGGCGAGGACCAGCGGACCCGACCGCGAGGTGAGCACGCCGGCACCGTCGATCACCACGTGGTCCACCAGGTCCGGGCGCCGGGCGAGAAGCTCGTGGGCGATGCCACCACCCCAGGACAGCGCCACGACATGCGCCCTGCCGGCTGGGGCCCGTGCCTCGACGAGCTCGGCGACCAACTCCGATGTGACCTCTCGGGAGACGAACGGGAAGTCCCTGCTCGCCCCGAACCCGGGAAGGTCCGGGGCAAGGCAGTGGAACCGGTCGGCCAGCACATTGAAGTGCTCGCGCCACATCAGGCCGCTGGCGCCGGCGCCGTGCAGGAACAGCACCGCCGGCGCTCCTGGGACCCCTTGCTCGTGCACGAACATGACGCAATACCTTCGCCCTGTCCTTGACCCTGCACCGCCATCATGGCAGGTGGCAGTGCCGAACGGCCCGTCGTCTCGGGATGAGACTCTGCGGGGGTCGGCCGCGGCCTGGCGTAGTCCCGGGAAACGCATCGGGACATGTGCAGCACGTGAAGCCGAAGCGAGATCGGACTCGAACGCCGTGCACTCAGCCAGCGGGGTGATCGGCTGGTCCACGAGTCCAACGGTAGGAGCGCCTGCTCGCACAGATGAGGTGCTCCGATACTCGGCAACTGATGCGTACCGGCCCTGTGCGGTTCTGGAGAAGTCCGCGGCTGCGCGTGACGAGATCCGCCCGCCGCCTTCGGCGCTGGGGCTCCCGATTCTCGCCGTGCTACCGAGCGGGTGACGAGAGCCGTCGCGCCCCTTCGGGACGCTCCTCCCGATTCTCGCCGTGCCAGCCTCGATTCAAAGCACAAAGCCCCCAAGCGTGGGGGCCTTGTGCTTTGAGCGGGTGACGAGAATCGAACTCGCACTGTCAGCTTGGGAAGCTGATGTTCTGCCATTGAACTACACCCGCGGGACAGTCCCTTCATTATGCATGGCGCGGCGCCCACACCCCCGATGAGCATCCCGTGATCGAGCGAGTTTGGGAATCCGTTAGACCTTCCACCATCCGTTAGGCCGTTTCGGCCCGAAAGCCTCTAACGGATGGTTGAACCTCTAACGGATGTCGGAAGCTCTAACGGATGTGCCGGACCCTAACCGATCGGGTTGAGCGCCCCGAGCAAACTGCCGATGACACGACATCAGCCCAGGGGCATCCAATGCCTGATCGTCGGGAAGGGACGGCCGATGCGCACGGTGCCACAGGAGTTGTCGCAGGACCCGCGGGTCCGGTACGACGCGGCATCCGCACGCGTGCTCTATCCCGTGTCGCTGTTGGTCGGAGTCATGTTCGCGGTACTGGCCCTCTTGCATCCGATCATGGTCGGCGGCAGTAACGGCCGGATCCTGGCTGCGATCGCCGCCGCCAGCGCGGCTCTCATGACCGTCTTCGCGTGGCGCTGGCGGGGCCGTGAAAGCATCGCCCAGGCGCCGCTCTACCTCGCCGTCGTGTTCCTCGTCCTGATCCTCAACGCGACCGTGCACCTGTATCTGACCCACGAGGAGTGGCAGAGCACGAACCTCATGCTGGTCACGATCGCGATCGGCATGGCCGTCCTGCAGACGCGCTGGTACCTCGCACTCACCGCGTTGGCGTGGCTGGGGTGGATCATCGGCGTGACCAACGCGGAGCGACGTCAACTGGCCGCACTGGGCGATCGCGATGGTCCTGGCCACGTTCATCGGGGCACTCATGCGCGCGGCCCGGCGCAACAGCCTCGACCAGGCCGCCGAAACGATGGCCCAGCAGCGTTCCATGCTGGAGGAGGCGCAGAACCTCGCGGAGACCCGGCAGGATCTGCTCGCCACCGTGAGCCACGACGTCCGCACCCCGGTGACGGGGATCGTCGGCATGGTCGACCTTCTGCTGGAGCGGCCATTGGACGCCCGCACGCGGGAGCTGGTCGTGGGCGTTCAGAACTCGGCGGCCGGCCTCACGACCCTGCTGAACAACCTGCTCGACTTGGCGCGGGTGGAAGCCGGGCGGCTGGAACTGAACCCGACGGACACGAACCTGGAACTACTGATCGACGAAGTCCTGCAGATGGTGGGGCCACTGGCCCAGCGCAAACACGTGCCACTGGTCGGTGCGTTGCATCCAGAGTGCATGGGCTGGATCCACGCCGACGGCAGCCGCTTGAAGCAGATCCTGCTCAACCTGGTTTCGAACGCGGTCAAGTTCACCGAGCACGGAGCAGTCACGGTGGTCGCCAAACCCACCACGATCAGCCGGCAGCGGTACGTGGACGTCGCGGTCACCGACACCGGTCCCGGGATGGGGGCCGCAGGAACTGGAGACGATCTTCGACGCCTTCGTGCAGGGCCAGCCCTCGGTCTACCGGCGTCATGGTGGTGCCGGGCTTGGGCTTGCGATCGCCCAACGCCTGACCACGGCCATGGGCGGTGAGTTGACGGTCACCAGTACGGAAGGCCTAGGCACGACATTCCATGTCCTGCTGCCCGCCGGGACGCTTGCGGAAGAGCATTCGGACGACCCACCGAAGGCTGCGGGACAAGTCGTCGTCAGCGGCGATCCGATCGCTGTTGAGGCCGTGGCTATGGCGATGCGGCGGTTTGGCAAGGAGGTCATTCCCGAGTGCCTCGGCACGCCGGACACCCTGCACGTGCGCGTCGTGTCCGACACGTCCGAACCCGAGGCAACGCGACCCCGTGACGACGAACATCGGCTGGTCATTCTCGGGCCCACCGTGACGGTCGCGGCCTCACCGACCGCCGGCGAGTATCTGCCCCTGCCGTGGACCCGGGAACGGATGCTGGAGACGCTGGGCATCGCGTTACCCGAGACTGCTGTCGACCGGGTCCTCGCGCTGCCGACCGGACTGCGGGTTCTGCTCGCCGAAGACGATGCGACCAACCGCAGCCTGATCGCCGAGATGCTGCGCCGCATGGGTGCGACTGTGTCGACGGTCAGCGATGGCGCAGCAGCCGTCGAAGAGGTTGCCCGCGGTGCGTTCGACACGGTCCTGCTCGACCTCAACATGCCCGTCATGGATGGACTGGAAGCGGTGCGCGTGATCCGGGAACGGCTGGCGGCGGTCGACGACCTTGCGGTCTTGGCGCTTACCGCGGACCCGGGCTGGATGGATCGCAGTGTGCTGATGGCTGCCGGCTTCAACGGCTACGTCCTGAAACCCACGACCAGGCGGGAACTGCAGATCGGGATCACGAAGGCTTTGGAGCGCTTGCCGGGGGAGGTGGCGATCGGCGCGAAGATGCCTGTGGCCAATGCAGTGAGCCTGGACACCGGTGTCCTTTGTTCGCTGTGCGAGGACCTCGGAGACGTGGGGCTGGTCTCGCAGGCCATGGAGGTCTACCTCGAGGAACTGCCCAACCGCTTGGTGCAGTTGCATCAAGGCATCGAGTCCGGCTCGGCCGAGCAGGTGCGCTCCACTGCGCATGCGCTCAAGGGCGCCTCCGGGATGCTAGGAGCGATCAGGTTGCAGCAGTTGTGTCAGCAGCTGGAGACCACGCCGGACCAGAGCCTCTTGTTCGAAGTGTTCGGAGAGGCGGAACGGGTCGAGACGAAGATGCGCGACTACGTGGCGTTCGGCCGCCGCTGAGGCGTTGGAGATCCGCGGGGTTGTGAGCAGTAGGATAACGTCTGGGCGACTTGTCGTTGTCCCAAATGGTCCGCCGAAAGCTCGTCTCCTCGCCGGCAGGAACCGGCCGACCACCGTGAGCAGCGAGTCCTTGGTGAACGGCTTCGTGAGGTAGGCGTCAAAACCCGCCAGCAGCCCGGCCTCGGCGGCGCCGGGAGCCGCTTCGGCGGTCATCGCGATGATCGGGATGTCCGCGCTACTCGGGCCTGCTTCCCCGGCGCGCACTTGCTGAGTCGCAGTCAGTCCGTCGAGGCGCGGCATCCGGATGTCCATCAGCACCGCCCCGTACTGGGTCTCCCGCAGCCGTTCCAAAGCCTCGATACCGTCGCCTGCCAGGTCGACCTCCAGGCCGCCGCCGGCGAGCATCATGGAGGCCAACTGCTGAGTGACCTTGGTGTCGTCCACCAGCAGGATCCGGCGGTTCGTCCCCTGCCGCCGAAGACGTGGTCGCGAGACGGGTAGGACCAGATCCACACCGCCGTTCGATTCGATGAACCGGCCGTGCGCCTCACTGATCGCCCGGCTGGCCACCTCCATGGTGCTCGGGTCGGCGGCATGGCCGCTCGACCGCACCTCCAGCACGGCTTCCCGCCCGGCCAAGTGAACCCGGACCGATATCGCAGCCGAGGGGTCGGCCAGGCGCATACCCGCAATCACGGTGTCCAGCGCCGAGCGCAGCCGCCCGGTGTCGATGAGCACTTCCTCCGCGGCGGTGGGGTCCACAGCCAGCGCTACCGGTCCACCCAGGCTCTCCTGCGCGGTGCAGATCTGGTGCACCGCGTCAGCCAGTACGCACATCTGCGGGCCCCCGACGTCCTCCTGCCCGTTCTCGGCCGCGACGTTCAGCAGTGCGTCGACCCGGTCCTTGAGCAAGCCAAGTTGCGAGCGGACCGTCGTCGTGTCGCCGTTGTCGAGGGCGGCCAATGCGTTGTGCAGCGGCGTGGCCAACTCGTGGGTGACAGTGTTGAACAGCGCGCTGCGGGCACGGGCCAGTGCCTCGGCCCGGTCATGGGCTTTCAACAGATCACTCGTGCGTTCCCGCACCGTGCCTTCGAGTTCCGTCCGGTGGCGTTCGGCATCCTCCCGCGCCCGTTTGCGCTCGATCACCCGACCGAGTTGCTCGCCCATGGGAGTGGCCAGTTCGATGAGATCAGGGTCGCGCTGGTTTTGGCACGGGCGTCATGAACTCCAGCACGGCGACCAGCCGGGCCTCGACCATGACCCCGAACGCGAACACGGTGCCGCCGCGTAGCAGCGCTTCCCGGGCGGGCAGCAGGTCGCTGGGCTGCAGTTCCCAGCGTGGCCCGTGCACCATCACCCGGCCGGGAACGCCCACGCCCGGGCCGAACCGGGCCCCGATTGTGGCGTTGCAGACATCGCTGAAGAAGGAGTCGGACTCCCGGCCCACCCAGATGCCGGTCGACACCAGCACTTCGGGATCGTCGCGGGCCGCGGTCAGCAGGTGTCCGACCCGCCACTCGTAGTCGTCCACGATCATCTGCATGACGGCTGTGAACGCCGCGTCGGCGTCGCGGGCGGCGTTCGACACCGCGGCGGTACGGGTCAGCAGATCCAGGGCGCGTTGCCGGGTGTAGAGCCGGCGCAAGGAGCGTTCGGCAACCTCCTCGGACTCCCGGCGAGCGCCCTTCTCGCGGTCGAGCCGGCGCTCGAGCCGGCCGATCCGCTCGTACGCCTGCTGGAGTTCCTCGTTCAGGTCCATGTCACTCGCAAAGTGCAGAAGCCGTACCCATCGAGTTTGCACTGCGGCTGGGTGATCGTGACGGTCTCCCCGAACTGATCGGCGGCGCCCATGACCAAGCCCTCTGCGAGCGAGCACAATGCGCGATGCGAGTGGTACTCCATCACCAGTGGTGCCGTCGGATTGCTCCTCGAAACCGAAGTGCGGCGGCTGCGCCCCCTCGTAGAGCTTGCGGACCTCCGGATGGATGACTTCGTTCAGGCTCAGCAGGAATGTCCGGGCGCCGGTGTGCATCGTCGAAGAACTCGGGGTAACGCAGCCGCCATCAACGGCAGGCTGCGCCGGCCCATGTATCGCAACAGCTGCCCCGGGGTGAGCCCGGTCATGGCCGCGGCGGAGTCGACGATCGCGCCGAGTTCGGAGTCGGGGTAGGTGGCTACGGCGCTGTACGTGCCGGACACCGGGGTGCCTTCCAGCAGGTCGTCCCAGGCATCAGCGCCATAGTCCTGCGAGATGACCTCCTCGATCAGGTTGAAGATGATGCCTTTCACGTCACACCTCCCTTCCGCACTATCAGCGTGACGGTTGGGTGTGTAGTTCGCTCTAGGGCGGGTTCAAGAAGGGCTCAAGATTTCGACTCGAAACGGAAACCCACCCCGCGCACCGTGTGGATGAAGCGAGGACTCGTCCCCGACTCCCCCAGTTTGCGGCGCAGATTGCCCATGTGTACGTCAACCACGTGATCGTCGCCGTACCAGTCCGGATCCCCAGACCGCGTCCAGCAACTGCTGGCGCGCGAACACCTGCCGCGGGGCGGATGCCAGTTTGCTCAGCAGATCGAATTCGATCTTCGTCAGGTCGAGTTGGGAGCCGTCCAGGATGGCCTCCCTGGCCCCGACGTCGATGCTCAGGCCATCGAACTCCACGCGGCCACGTGCGTGCGGGGTGCGTGGCCGGCGGCGCATGGCCGCGATCCGCGCGGACAACTCGCGTGCCGAGAAGGGCTTGGTCACGTAGTCGTCGGCTCCTACCGTCAGCCCGACGACCCGGTCGACCTCCTCGGTACGAGCAGTCACCATGACCACGTAAGCATCGCTGAACTCGCGGATCCGGCGGCACACTTCGAAGCCGTCGATACCCGGCAGACTGACGTCCAACAGCACCAGTTCTGGGCCGTGCTGACGCGCGAGAGCCACGCCCGTCTCCCCGTCGGGGGTGGCCAGAACTTCGTAGCCTTCCCCCTCCAGCAGCCGGGCACCGATCATGGAGTACTCGCGGCTGTCTTCCACGAGCAGGGCCTTCGAGCGCCGCACGGGTTGATTCTGGCATCACTGGGGGGTGAGTTGCAGGTTCGTGCATGTCGGGGCTGATGCCATTGGATGGTCGAGCAGGTACCTGAAGCCCCTTGCGCTGGGGAGCCGCGGGCTCGTGATCCCGGTGTAGTCTCACCACGTGACAGCCCCCCTTGCGCCGCGCCGCGTGCTCGTCACGGGCGGTGCTGGCTTCATCGGGTCGCACCTGTGCGAGCGCCTGCTGGAGCAGGGCCACGAGGTGCTGTGCGTCGACAACTTCTACTCGTCGAGCCGCGTGAACATCGAGCACCTGATCGCGGATCCGCGCTTCGAACTCATGCGCCACGATGTCACGTTCCCGCTGTACGTCGAGGTCGACGAGATCTACCACTTGGCCTGTCCGGCCTCCCCCATCCACTACCAGCGCGATCCGGTGCAGACGACCAAGACCAGCGTGCACGGTTCGATCAACATGCTCGGCCTGGCTAAGCGCACGAAAGCCCGGATCCTGCTGGCTTCCACCTCGGAGGTCTACGGAGATCCGACCGTGCACCCGCAGACCGAGGACTACTGGGGCAACGTCAATCCGATCGGTCCGCGGTCCTGCTACGACGAGGGCAAGCGCTGCGCGGAGACGCTGTTCATGGACTACCGCCGCCAGCACGGCATGGATGCCAAGATCGTGCGGATCTTCAACACGTACGGCCCGCGGATGGCCCCGGACGACGGCCGGGTGGTCAGCAACTTCGTCATGCAGGCCCTGTCCGGCGAGCCGATGACGTTGTACGGAACCGGGGAGCAGACGCGCTCCTTCTGTTACGTCGACGACCTGGTCGACGGACTGCTGGCGATGATGAACACCCCGGTCGAGGTCTCTGGACCCATCAATCTCGGCAATCCGCAAGAGGTGTCGATGCGGGAACTCGCCGCCCAGGTCGCGGCGGTTGTCGGCGTCGAACCGGACGTGGTCAGCGCGCCTCTGCCCGAGGATGATCCGTGGCAACGGCAGCCGGACATCTCGCGTGCCGCGGATGCCCTTGGGTGGCGGCCGCAGACGTCCTTGGAGAAGGGACTGCAGCAGACGATCGGCTGGTTCCGGCAGCGCTACGCGACTGAGGTGGCCGGGTCGCCGTGAACGAGCGCCTGGGGGTGCGACGGGAGCGTGTGGCCACGCGTTCTACGTTCCTGAAGGAGTACCAGGTCCTGGTCCGGGCCTGCGATGTCGCGGCCATCCTGTGCGCGATCCTCACGGGGCTGCTGCTGGGCTGGGGCTACGGCGGCGACCTGCTCGGTGACGATCGGCCGCGGCAGTTCTTCACCATCGCGCTGCTGATCGTGTGGCCCATTGCGCTGTGGCAGGCGCAGTCGACGAAACCGACGTCCATCGCCAACGGTCTGGGTGAGTACCGGCGGGTGATCATCGCGACCGTGTGGACCGGCTTGATCCTGATGAGCCTTGCCTACCTGTTGCGCATCGAGTACGGCCGGTCGTACTTGCTCGCGGTGTTGGCGCTCGGGTTGGTGCTGCTCCTTCTGGAGCGGAATCTGCTCCGGCGTTGGCTGCACCGCCGGATGCGGGCCGGAGAGCCGTTACACCGGGTCTTCCTGGTGGCGCCGCCGGGGCGTCTGGGCAAATTGCAGACCGAGCTCGACGGGTCTGGCGGACGGTTCATCGCAGTCGGGGTGATGCCGCTGGACGGCGACATGGGAGCCGCGCGGGGCGGTTGTGGCCGCGCTCGATGCCGGCGCCGACACGATCCTCTTCGCGCCGGGCGGCGACGCCGATCCGCAGCAGACCCGACGTCTCGGCTGGGCCATGGAGGACACGGACCTCTCGCTGATGGTCAGTGCGGCATTGGTCGAGGTCGCCGGTCCCCGGCTCTCGGTCGAACCCGTTCAGTCGCTGTCCTTCGTGCGCGTCGACATGCCCAAGTTCAGCGGTGCAGCCGTGGTGCTCAAGGCGATCACCGACGTCGTCGGCTCGACGATTCTGCTGCTGTTGCTCGGCCTGCCAATGCTGGTCATCGCGCTGTTGATCCGGCGTGGTTCGCCAGGGCCGGCGATCTTCAAACAGGAGCGGGTGGGGCTTGAAGGCCGTGGGTTCCAGTGCTGGAAGTTCCGCACGATGTACATGGACGCGGACGCCCAACGCGACGCTCTGCGTGCCCAGCACGGTGATGACGGTGCGACGTTCAAGATGGCTGCTGATCCACGAGTGACCCCGATCGGCCGGTTTCTCCGGCGCTTCTCCATGGACGAACTTCCGCAGCTGGTCAACGTCTGGCGCGGCGACATGTCCTTGGTGGGGCCGCGGCCGCACCCGCGCGACGACGTCGCGCGGTACGACGACCTGGCCGTGCGCCGGCTGCGCGCCCGCCCTGGCATGACCGGCTTGTGGCAGGTCAGCGGCAGGTCGGACCTGTCCTGGGACGAGTCGGTGCGCCTGGATCTGTACTACGTGGAGAATTGGTCGCTGTCGATGGACTTCGTGATCATGGCGAGCACGGTGAGTGCTGTGCTTGGTGGGCGGGGAGCGTACTGAGGGTGCGCGTGTTGATCAGTGCGTACCAGTGCGGCCCCGCATCCGGCACCGAAGCAGCGAACGCGTGGCACACGGCGCTAGGGCTCGCTGCTGCTGGAATGACGGTGCATGTCTTGAGCGCCGGACAGTTCAAGAGCGAGTCCCTTCCTCATTTTCGCGATGCAAGGGCACAAGGACTGTCCCTATCCGTCACATACCTGGGCGGTCCTTCGTCAAACGATTCGAAACCTGTCGCACGGAGTGCATATCTGCAGTACGCGGCCTTCCAATGGAGCGTTAGCCGATGGGTGGGGGCTCGGCACGATTGGGATGTTGCCCATCACATTGCCTGGGGCTCTTTGAGTCATCCTGTGGGGCTGTTACGTTCCAAGGGTCCAATTGTGGTTGGGCCCATTGGCGGGGGGCAAGTGCTGCTTCCGGGAATCGGCCAGTGGGTTGACGGTTCTTTAGGTTGGCAGCGGGCTCGGAATCAGGCTCTAACCCGAGCACTGCGTGGCAATCCATTCGCACGGTCCCTCGCCCGTCGTAGCGACATTGTGTTCGCGGCAAATCGCGAGACGCGAGACGCATTGGTCCGCTTGCAAGCTAAACGTGTTGAAATGCTCTTGCCCGAAGTCATTCCGAACCGAACAGGAGTGAAGGTCGATCCTCCCCGGGCGGGGCGTGTTGTCTGGATCGGCCGGTTCTTGCCCATCAAAGCAGCTCGGCTGGCTATCTCTTCGTTCCGCTGGGTGCTCGAGAGCCAGCCAACGGCTGAACTCATCATGATCGGTGCCGGTCCCACTCTTGAACAGAACAGGTCTGAGGCGTCGGATTTGGTTCTGGAGGGGAGACTCAGGTTCCTCGGTGGGCTGCCCTGGCGACAAGGCCAGGAGATACTGGGCAGTGCCGACGTCCACCTCCAGACGTCGGTTCGCGACTCGTCTTCAGCCCAGGCCATGGAGGCTGCCAGTCTCGGCGTGCCCACCGTCGCCCTCAAGCTTGGCGGAATGCGCGACTTCTTCGATGATTCCAGTGGGGCAGCGCTCATCGACCCACTGCCGGGTTGGGATGTTGATCGAAGGCTGGGCGACGCTGTGGCCGCTCTTCTGGGAGAGGGCAGTCGGCTGCGAAGCGAGCGGAGAGGTAAGGCTCTCCGTTTTGCCGAAGGGTATTGCGTGGCCGCACGAGTAAACCATCTTGCCGAGACGTACGGAAGGCTGGTCAGCAGACCATGAAAGAAGGGGATCGGTTCGACACTGTCTGTATGACTTGCACGGGGATTGCCTGCAGGTGCCCAGGATTGCCACGCCGCGTGCCGCTTTCGCACTCCTGTGACATCAATTGGTAGGGTGCCTTGAGGCGGTCCGCGAGGTGAAACACTCAGTCCTACTCATCAGCAACCACGCAAGCGAGAGCTGCAATCCGGGTCAGATCGATGCATTGCGGCTCATGCGGCAGCGCGGCGAAATCGATGGTCTGGACGTCATTCATGCCGGTGTCGCTAAAGGCGAATCGGACTCGCAGCGAAGTGCCCGGGTTGCACGGCACATCGCCTCGTCCGGAGCCGACGTCATCATCGTGCTCTCGATGAAGGACTTGGTCAGAGACATGGATGCTGTTGGCAGAGCTCTGCAACGGCGCCCGGTCTTGTACTGGGAGGGTGACCCTTGGGGGCGAGGCAAGAGAGTTAGCGAGCAGATGGCCGCTTGGCTCGAGATGTCCTCCGAGGTTTTCAGTGTAGGCGGGCACCCCCAGGCGGGCCTCTTGATGAGGCACGGGGCCCGCAAAGTCCATCACACGATTCACACTTATGACCACGTTCTGTTCGGCTCTGCGGAACAAGGTATCTGCCCCGACCCCACTGTCGATGTCGCCTTCCTGGGCACAAACGCAAGCCGAATGCCCGTTCTCTCGGGACTTCCAGGCTCATTTCAACGATGGCTGCTGGTGAGTGGACTGCTGCGCACCTACGGAAAGCGGTGCAAGATCGCAGGTCGGGGATGGCCCGCGGTTATCAGCCACGGTGAAGTACCTTTCGACCGGCAGCATGAGTTCATTCAGTCGGCACGCGTTCTCAGTAACTGGGATCACTATCCCAAGACCGCGTCTTATGTCAGTGATCGACTTGCCGTCGCGATGATTTCAGGTCGCGTTCAGGTCACTACACGTCATCCAGACATGCATTTCCTGCCTGGCAGAGACCGCGGTCTGTTCCTCGAGCCGACGGTGTCTGATGTTCTTCGGCGGACGCGCGCTCTCACTGCCCGCCCTGACCAGGAGTTGTTGGAACTCGGCATGAGGGCGCATCGCTGGGCGAAACAGCGGATCTCTCATCGACAAGCCATGCGACACATGTTGTCTGTGGCCATACCGGGAATTGAGCGGCCGCCTGGCGATCCTTGGGATCTTCTGCCTGGCCCGTGGCGCACATGAGTAGGGCAGTGCGTCGAGAACAGCACGTGGTGGCGCTCATGGGGCGCTTTGGAAATCAGCTGTTTCAGGTCAGTTTCTCGAGGTGGTTGGCTCGGACAACAGGGCGAAGAGTGCTCTACGACCTGTGCATGGTTGGCGGGCCTGATGGTGTGGAAGGACCTGACGAATTCCGACGCCGCGTGATTGACAGAAGCACCTGGGGGATTGAACGCTCTATCAAACCCACTGGCCGACTCGTGGACCTCGGTCGGCTGATTCGACTGGCCGAGGGGCCCCACCGCGTGGTCATTGATGGATCGCTGGGTGGCCACGGCAGTCTGAACAGCCTTCGTCCCGCCTGGTGGTTCGGCTACTGGCAGCAGGAGGTCTTTGCGCAGTCTGCCAAGGAGGAGATTTCCTCGCTTTTCCCGCCAGACGCCATTTCGCGACCACGTGCCCCGAAACCGACCATCGGGGTCCATGTTCGGCGTGGCGATTATGTTGGGCTGGGCAATGCACTAAGCGCTGATTGGTACTGGGCTGCTGTGCAGCAGGCAAGGACTCTCCTTGGAGAAAAGGGCACCATAGTGGTGCAGTCGGATGATCCTGAGTGGTGCCGGATGAATCTGCCCTTCGCTGACTTTGTCGCCCCCGCCAGCGTCGAACCCATGGCCGCCTTCTCAGAGCTAGCTTCTTGCAACTGTCTTGTCATGTCGGCGAGCACCTTCTCTTGGTGGGCAGGTTTCCTTGGAGGGATGCCCGTCGTCTACCCTGACTGGCACTCCTTCCCCCCAGCGCCCCATGGTTGGTTCAGGCTCTCTACTCACCTCTGATCGGGCGACCATCAACTCATGCGTGCCTGAGTTGATGGTCTGAGGACTCGTTTCCTATGATGCGGCCATGGTTCGCCCGGCTGTCGAACGGCGAATCGCTGTTGTCATGACCTGCCATAACCGACGGGGAACCACGGTTAGATGCCTCCAAGCGCTTAAGGGCCAGCATCTCGATTCGACGGCGCTCACCCTGTTCCTGACGGATGATGGGAGCACCGACGGAACGGGCGCTGCAGTCAAGGGGTTGTGGCCCAGCGCCACGATTCTCACTGGAACTGGTGAACTGTATTGGGCCGCAGGGATGGCCCTCGCGGAGACCGCCGCCCTGAGCACGCGTCCGGACTACCTCCTCTGGCTCAATGACGACACCGTGCTGTTGCCCGAGGCCGTCCAGTCGTTGCTTTCATTGAGTTCGCGCATACCTGATGCCATCATCGTCGGTGCCTGCTCGGATCCGGAGACTGGATGTCTCACCTATGGGGGACGGCTGCGTGTTGACTATCACCCGCAGAGGTTCAAGCCTCTTCCCTTGTCTGAAGTGCCCCAGAGTGCGGATTCTTTTCACGGCAATGTGGTGCTCATCCCGATCGAGGTTCATGACCGAGTTGGCAATATCGACGGTGAGTTCCCGCATGCCTATGCAGATGATGATTACGGTTTGCGCGCCAAACGGGTCGGGGTGCGCATCTTGCAGGCTCCGGGGCTCGCTGCCCACTGTTCCCGACACGAAGAACGCCCACCGGAGGCGCGCACTCTCAGGGAGCGTTGGAGGCACCTGCAATCACCGAAAGGGCTGCCGTGGCGTGCGCAGGTCCGCTATCTGCGTCGGCACGGCGATTGGCGCTGGCCGGTGATCTTTGTGGTCCAACAACTCCGTTGGCTGTTCGGGGTCTGGGCTTGAACGAGTCCTCGGGGCTGAGTGCCTTACCGTCAACGTGGTTCACGCGTGCCTGACACAGAGCCTCCGCGAGCGACGCACACGCGCATCTTCCGACATGTGTCACAGGTCTACCTGTCACAGGTAGTCGCTCTGCTAGCTCAATTGGTCTACACCGCGCTTGTGAGCAGGATGGTTACGCCTGCCGACTTCGGAGCGTATGCGGTGTCTCTGGGGGTGATGGCGCTGGCCACGCTGCTCGCTTCCGCTGGCCTGGTCAATGCTGTATCGAGACGACTATCCAACGATGCGACTGGTGATCGCGCCATCGTCACCGCGGCGCTGGTCGTTGGTATGGGCGTGGGCGTGTTCTTCTTCCTCAGCGCTCAATTCTGGGCAGGTCTCTGGGGCAATGGTGCCGCGAGCAACCTCATTCGAATCCTCGCCGTGTCACAAGTGCTGACTGGCTACAGCGGTGCACTAACCGGGATTTACAGGCGTCTAGGGCGCATGGGGATGTGGAGTGCCATGTCTGTCCTTTCCAACATCGCGGGACTCCTCGTGGGCATCGTCAGTGTGGCGGCATTCAAGGAAGCCTGGTGCCTAGCAGTCGCCCCGGTCGTTGCCGCTGTCACCCTTGGCGGCTCGTTGGCAAGGGGATTGGGATGGCGCGCCATGCCGACCCGTCACTTGAGGGGACTCAGGACTGATTTGGCATACGGGTTGAAGTCTCTCGGGGGCTCCTTGATCTCTTACGTCGCCGGATTCGTCCCGACGCTCGTCATGAGCCGGACATTGGGCCCACTGGTTCTGGGCGCCTGGAATCGAGCTACTACCATCACTGCGGTGCCAATTGAACAAGCGATGACTTCGTTCACCAGTGTGCTCTTCCCAGCGTTCCGTACTCATCGACCAGGGGACCACTCGCGGCGACGATGGACGTTGATGTGCGCTGCTATCGCCTTGCTGGTCCTGCCGCCGGCGGCAACACTCCTGCCCGTGATGCCGAGGCTCACGATTGATCTTCTCGGTCCCCAGTGGGGTCTCGCATCAGAGATGGCTCCTTGGCTGCTGGTGGCATCGGCGATCGGCACCCTGCGCACGGCATTGGCCATGGCCCTCAGAAGCCACTGCCACCTTCGGTGCCGTATACCGCAGTCAGCTTGTCCTCTTGGCTTCCATGTTGCTCAGCGCCCTCGCTGTGGCGCTGAGTCGCCAGTGGCTCGCGCTCGCTCTGGGAGTAGTCGTGGCACAAGTACTGGCTCATGGTGCTCAAGCCGTCTCAGCCGCACGCAGCGACCTCATCGAACCAAGAGTCTTGAGTAAGTGGTACTTGGTTGCTCTCACTGCATCTTTCGCAGGGTTCCTTCTGGCGGCAGCTTCGCAGTGGGCTCTGCACTCTGTGTACTCTTTCGTCCTCGTGGCGGCAGTCATTAGCATTTACCTGAGCATTCTCTGGATGCGCAGATCAAGTATCGAACCGCTAAGGATCCTCGGTCCTTCGTAACGCGCGTTCGGATAAGAACTCCTCGGCGACCGCGCATGGGAATCACAGAGAGCCTGCTTGCAGAGCATCGGGCTGTCAGGCGGGGGTCCCGGTGTCCTGATAGTCATGCAGACTCACCGAATTACATGAGGGGAAGAGGCGCTTCAGCCGCTGATGCTGCCCTTGGATTGTGGAGGTTTCCACCAGCCAGCGCCGAGAGACAGAAGCATTTCTCCACTGTGCCCACAGCGCCCGGTGTGGGTGATGAGTCGACACCCAGGCGCCGTACGAGTGGTACTCGGAGACATTGGCGGCAGAACCAGTACCACCGAGGCTCATCCAACGCGCCAGCCCGAGGTCGTCAACCCCGAACATCTGCCGCAGAAGCGACTTCTGCATGAGTTGGTGATGAGCGACAAAACTGACGGGGGCTGCGGTGGACGGCCCCCACATCCGCACGGCTTGATCGTTGTACGGCGCGTGAAACTCCCGTACCAGGCAGAGGATCTGCCTCTCTTGGCTGTCCAGCCAAACACGTTGCGTGAGCAGCACGGTGTCGGCGTCGACGACAAGGGAGGCTTCTGAGGAGGCGAACATCGCGCCTCTGAACTTGAGGAGTTGTTGCTTGACCCAGTTGATCCGGGAAGGAGGTACGTAGCTCTTCAAGGCCTCCACCAAGGCGGGAGTCAGTAACTGAGATTCCGGGATCACGGAACACCCTGGGAATGAATCACTGAAGAGCTGGACCTCCGCGTCCTCAACGAGAAGCTGAACGTCGCGAATGGGGTTGGCGCTGCCGGTCAGTGCTCCGCTCACGCAAGCACTGAGGACTGGAAGATCCTTCCGATGGCAGGGAATGATGACGTCGATTTCAGGAAGATCCTGACTGCTAGCCAAGGGATCGTTGGGCTGTAAGGTTTCTGTCACTTGCCTGAGCCGCAGTGGCAGGGATTTATGCGAAATCCGGGTGTACGCGGATCCCAGAACCCTCGCGGCGTCTCCGGTCTGTCTTGTACCGTGCTTTCGGAGCAGGGGTTCGACCTGCTTCCCAAGACCGACCAGCACATCCGGTGGCTTCAGTGGATAGGCCACCCCGGCGTTAACGCGGCTGCTCAGTGAACGTCGGAGCAGCGCATCACGCCAGCGAAGCCGGGAGTCGGCCAGATCTCGCGATACGAGCAGGGCGTCGAACTGCCACTCCCCAGTCCTCAGCACGGAGTGCCAGGCAAAGAGCGGGCGCAGGTAACTCACGACATCCGGCGCCAGGGCTTGCCCCTCGTAGATCTCCTTCAAGGACAACTCCAGGTATATGGCAGAGACCGTACTCAGCGCCTCGTGAAAGCCCCTGAGGACCGAAAGTTCGGCACCTTGAACGTCGATCCACACTAGTTGGGGGACGGCCAACTGTTCTTCCGTGATGAGAGTGCTGGCCCGTCTTCCGGCGACCGAGACTGGCACCTGTACATAGTCTTCATGGGCTGAGTACGCTCCTGAGGCCCGAAAGAGACTGGACGCTCCAGGATTGCCATCTTGCCAGGTGGTCTTGGTGCGCTCTCGATCGATCTTGTACAGAGTCGTGGTGCCATCGGACTCGGTCAGGGCGATGTTGTGAGCGGTCATGCGCGAACGTCGAGTGGCGGCGACCGATTCGACGATCGAGAAGGTGTCGGGGTTAGGTTCGAAAGCATCCAAGTGGGCGAGCGGAAAAGCGTCAAGAAGAGCTCGAGCATCCTCACCGTCGCGGCTCCCAATCTCCCAGATCGAACTGACCTCTAGTGGGGGCGAGGTAGGGCCGTAGGCGACGGGCAAGTTCGTAAGCCGCGCCCGATGACGTTTCACCGGTCATCCCGCCCATCAAGGTTCCCCTCACGTGTACACGTTCGTTGTCAAAGGTACGAGATGTGTGGTCCGGTAAGGGTGCCCGGCCAACTCGTTCGGCGGAGGTGTCCACGGGCCAGGTTGTCCGCGTTCGGCAAGACCTGCACGCAGCCAGGGATGTGCGCCACGTTGGCACAGACAGCCCCGGGCAGCTGAGGAAGCAAGGGGTAATGCTGTTCTCGGCGAAACGGGGTCTGGGCGTCTGAGTCGCGCTGCAACACATCGTGTGTCATGGCAGCGCCATGGCATGCAGATGTGAGGTGCTGGCGATCGTGAGTTGAGGCGCGTTACAGCCAGGGCACGATGTCCAGTCGTTCCCTAACACGCGGCTCATCGCTGGCCGGGTCCCTATCTGCCCCGGCTGATCACTTGAGTGGTATACAACGGCCCTGAACGAGTGTTGGCCCGGCTCACACCACCTGCAAAACTAGGAGTCTGGATCACGTTTGTAGGACGAGACGATGTTCGTGGACCCCACTCGAGGAGCTGAACGCTAGTTGACAAGTCCTCCCACGATCGCAGTCGTCCTGGCATCCTCTGAAGGCCGAGATGCGAGCCTTTTCACCGCTGCGGCCGAACTCCCCAATTACCGCGTTGTCATCATCACGCCGAGGGGTAGCTCGAGCAGTCCGTGGCCCGAAGACGTAGATCGACTGGTCCTTCCCGCTTGGAATCTGACGTCTCATACGTCGCAATGGTTGGTCGGGCTCGAAGGCATCATCAACCGTCTCGACGCAGATCTGATCCACGTGCACAATGAGCCATGGGCCTGGACGGCCTTCCGTGTATGCAGGACCGGGCGGCCGTTCGTCATCCACTCGGCCGAAAGCGTGATTGCCCAGGCGCCGGTGCCCTACCGGTTCCGTCGATTGGGCTACCGTCGAGTGCTAAGGCGTGCCTCCGGGCACGTCACGTGGGGCGCGACCGGTCTCTCCGAGTGGGCACGTGTGGCGCCCTCGTCGGCGCCGAGTGCGATCATCTGCGGCAGCCCTCCACCGGAGAACGTCTTCCTTCCGGTCCCGTGGGAGAGACACCCTGGACCACTCCGACTCCTCTTCGTAGGCCGTCTCATTGAACAAAAGGGGGTTCTCGACTTGATCGAGGCTGTGCGGCTACTCAATGCAAGAACGCCCAGGGTGTCTCTGACAGTCATGGGTAAGGGCCCCGCCAGCAGAGACATCCGAGCTGCCGTTGCAGCTGCTGAGTTGGGCACGCAGGTGAGATTGGTCCCCTGGGGACAAGGGCCGGACGTGCATTCACAGATGGCGCAGTCGGATCTGCTTGTTGTTCCCTCCAAGCCGACGGCTCAGAACCGGGAGCAATGGGGCCGGGTCGTTGTTGAGGCAATGATGACTGGGAGGCCAACCCTGGTTTCCGACTGCGGCGAGCTGCCACAGATGGTCCCCGACACCTCATGGACCTTTCAAGCCGGCGACGCCCTCGATTTGGCGCGCCGCATCGAATCCATAATCGATAGCAATGACTGGTTGCCCCGCAACTCATCTCTGGCCTTGACTTGGGGCGAGCGATTCACGCCGACTTCCCAAGTGCGGGTTCTCGACCGCTTCTGGCAGGACGTGTTGTCAAGCCGCGGGTGAATTGCAATGGGGACGGTACTAAATGGGCTACCGAGAAGCCGTAGGCTGCATGAGTGGCGACTAACGGCCCAGTCGTTGCAGAGCTCGGGATCTAGTGAAGCGAGGCCCTTTCGGTCTGTCCCTCGCGGCTGTGGATCGACCGACTTCATTCTTGTGTTAGCGGTGCTTTCGGCTGTCTCCTGGGCAGGGCTCTTTTGGACGATCCAGCCGTCGTGGCCTCGCGATATCCTCAGCATCGCTGCGCTGACGGTCTCTGCCTTGGCTGGGGCCAGCAAGTATCGAGGACCTCGGGGTCCGTGGCTGGTCGCTTGGACGCTCCTCGGATCGGCCGTCGTTGGGCTACTGGTGTGGTCTCTTACCCTCTCGTCACGGTTGGGATTCAACTACTGGACGGGCTGGAGTCCCTGGGTTCCGAGCATGGCCTTTCTCGTGTTCGGGATGGCTTATGGGAGGCGCCGTGTAGCAGCCTGGCAAGACATCTTGATCGTGGGCGGCTCCCTCGCGGCGTTGGTTCAAGCTGTTGGGCTGATCTGTCTCGGCCTCGGCCTCGTACACGTGGATCCAATCTCGCCAGATGGCGACTTCTACGGGACTCGCCCCATTCACGCCAGTCTGTCGATGCTCATCCTGCTCGCGTTCATCCTGCTTCTGACCCGGCCTCTTCCGGCGAGTAGCGCCAGGCTTGCCCTCACGTCTGTGCTTGGCCTGTCTCTGGTGATCGGTCAGCACAGAAGTGTGTGGTTAGCAACGGTGGTTGCTGCTGCTGTTCTCCTCTACGAGGGTCTGCGGGCGGGACGAGTGCCACGCGCCGTTGGTCTTCCCCTCGCCGTGACCGGCTCCTACCTCGCTCTGGCCGTACTCATCCCCCTCGTTACCCAATACACGTTGTTGCCAAGACTCGGGTCATCCAAGATCGCCGCTGCCGCGCTTCCAGATACGGTCTCATCGACCCACTCACTGTCGTGGCGGTTTGAGATGTGGTCGTCCAGCATGAGTGCTTCACGCCCGATCATGAACTGGCTCTTTGGGGGGGTGCTCGGCGTCAATCCGGTCAAGTGGCCCGGGATCGGCGTTTCCAATCCTCAGATCACCAGTCACAACATGGCCATCGACGTCATCGTGATGTTCGGGCTTGCTGGTCTTGTCTTGATGGGGTACGTCTTCGTCCGGGGCATACTTGGGCCCGGAGTTTGGAGGACGCCGTTTGGGGTGTTCTCTCTGTCCTTGCTGGCCTATGGATTCTTCTATCCGTGGCCAGCCTGGTCATGGCTGGCCGTAGGTGTGGCTGTCTCGCTGGGTCCGATTTCGCTAGGACCGCGACGCGTAGAAACATAGACGCTGTCGGCATCGACCATCAACGTCGCCAAGTCCGGGGCCAGCGTGCGGGCCTTCCATTCAAGCATCCTCTCCGCTTTGCTCGGATCGCCCACCAGGTCGTCCACCTCAGTAGGCCGGAGGTACCGCTCGTCGAAACGTACGTGCTTCTCCCAATCGAGCCCGACGTGTCCGAAAGCAAACTCCAGGAAGTCCCGGACGGAGTAACTGGTGCCCGTAGCCACCACGAAGTCGTTCGGTTCCTCGACCTGAAGCATGAGCCACATCGCCTCCACGTACTCCTTGGCGTAGCCCCAGTCCCGGCGCGCGTCGAGGTTGCCCAGGTACAGGTACTGCTGCTTGCCTGCTGCGATGCGGGCGGCGGCCATTGAGATCTTGCGCGACACGAATGTCTCGCCCCGGCGCGGTGACTCGTGGTTGAAAAGAATCCCGTTCACGGCGAACATGCCGTATGCCTCTCGATAGTTGCGGGTCATCCAATAGGCGTAGAGCTTCGCCGCGGCATATGGACTGCGTGGCATGAGCGGGCTGCTCTCAGATTGTGGCGGGGGGCTCGACCCGAACATCTCCGAACTCGATGCCTGGTAGAAGCGGGAGGGGACCTGGGTTGCTCGGATGGCCTCGAGGATCCGTGTAGTGCCCAGTCCCGAGACGTCCCCGGTGAACTCCGGCTCGTCGAAGGACACGCGAACATGAGATTGGGCCCCCAGGTGGTACACCTCGTCGGGCGCCACCTTCTCTATCAACGTTGTGAGCCGAGAGGAGTCGGTGAGGTCTCCGTAGTGCAGGAACAGGCGAGCATCAGGATCATGCGGATCGGTGTAGAGATGATCGATGCGGTGTGTGTTGAATGTTGATGCCCGGCGGATCAGCCCATGGACGGTATAGCCCTTCTCCAGCAGCAGCTCGGCCAGGTAGGACCCGTCCTGGCCGGTGATACCCGTGATCAGCGCCGTCTTCATCGGGCTCAACGTTATCGTCAGGATGTGCTTTCAGACTCCCTCGTCTACGTCGCGGGTCATCGGGGATTGGTCGGAGCAGCGGTATGTCGAGCTCTGTCGGCGCGGGGTATTGAGCCGCGTCGGGTGGACATCTTCCGAGCTGGACCTGCGGGACAGGGACAGGACGTTCGAAGCCCTGTTGCAGATCAAGCCTGACGTCATGGTGATGGCTGCGGCCAGAGTCGGTGGAATCCTGGCCAATGACTCCCGACCTGTGGACTTCCTGAACGACAATCTGCGCATCCAAACGAACCTCTTCGAGGCTGCGCACGCCGCCGGAGTGGAGAAGGTCCTTTTCCTCGGCTCAAGTTGCATCTACCCGAAACTCGCGCCCCAGCCTATCCCCGAGTCTGCGCTACTCACCGGTCCGCTGGAGGAGACGAATCGCGCTTACGCCATCGCCAAGATTGCCGGGATCGAGGCGGTGCGTTCCTACCGCAAGCAGTACGGTCACCGCTGGATCAGCGCCATGCCGACCAACCTGTATGGACCGGGCGACAACTTCGATCCAGTGTCCAGCCACGTGCTGCCGGCCATGATCCGCAAGTTCCATGAGGCCGACGATTCCGTGACTCTGTGGGGCACCGGCGCTCCACGCCGGGAGTTCCTTCACGCGGACGACGCCGCCGCCGCCATCCTGCATCTCGCTCGAGCACTATGACGGCGACCAGCACGTCAACGTGGGGTGTGGCCAGGACATCAGCATCGCGGAGCTGGCCGGCCTCGTCGCAGATGTCACGGGCTTCGAAGGCGACATCATCTGGGACACCTCGAAGCCGGATGGCACTCCCCGCAAACTGCTGGACGTCTCACTTGCTCTCCGAGCTCGGCTGGCAACCGCAGATCGATCTGCGCGACGGCATCGCCAGCACGTTCCGCTGGTTCCTCGACCATGGCTGAGCGGCATTCGATCGGCAGCGTGCAAGTGACAGCTGGCTCCCTTCGACGCATGCGTCGCGCTGGTGGTGGAGGCTGCCCGGACGGGCAAGGCCGGAGCACGTGCACTTCGTCAACGCCTATACGATCGCTCTCGCTGAAGGAGATCCCGAGTACGCCGGAGTGCTCAATGACGGCCTCTGCTTCACCGATGGGGTGCCAGTCGCCTGGGTGGGCCGTCGTGCATATGGGTCGAGCGCTGAGGGCTGGCCCCGCGTGTATGGGCCTGACGTCATGGCGGCAGTCCTCGAAAGCGACCTCCGGCATTACCTGCTCGGCTCAACTCCGCGCGACGCTGCAGACGCTGCAGGACGTCATTGCCCGCCGCTGGCCGCAAGCCGCAGATCGTCGGCGCCTCACTCACCGCCCTTCCGGCCGCTGACCGACGCAGGAGCAGCAAGCCCAGGATGCGGCAATCCGCAATTCCGGCGCCCAACTCGTGTGGCTGGGATTGGGCACGCCGAAGCAGGACTGGGAGGCCGCTCGCGTCGCAGCGAGCACCGGTCTTACCACTCTGGCGGTGGGTGCGGCGTTCGACTTCATAGCTGGAACCAAGCCGCAAGCGCCGCGGTGGATGCAGCGTTCGGGGGTGGAGTGGGCCTTCCGCCTGGCCAGCGAACCCCGAAGGCTGGCCAAGCGTTACCTGTGGGGAAATCCAAGATTCCTGATGGCAGTGGCGCGCGAGCCCGGTTTCAGGAAGCCACGTGCCTAGGCCCTGGGAGCGCTATTCGGGACTGACCTACCTCCTGTTGGTGCTGTTCCTTCCGCTGAACGTTCCCCTGGTTGCCTTTGGCCTACCAAGCAGTCGATGGATGCTGCAGGAGGCGGGCGGCCATGGTTTGGCTTTGACTGCCGGTGTGGGCGCAGTTGTCGTCGTCGCGGCCGCACTGAGCCACTCAGTTGACCGTGCTCAGTGGCGGTTCGCCGCGGCGATTGCCGCGTGGAGCGGTGGATCAGCCCTGTCGATGTTGGTGCTGGGTTCCACGACCGACGTGCGCTATCTCTACGTTGCGATGACGACCACGGCAGTTTCGATTGCCTCGGCTCTGCTCACCCCCGCGATGACACGAGCATTGTTCGTCGCCGCTGGATGGCTGTTCGGCTGGTTGAGCGTCGCGGCAGGAATCAGCGATCTGCTCTGGGACTGGCCACGGGTTCTCGTCGCAGACCCCCGCTTGGGAGATTTGATGTCGAGCCTGGGCTTGCAGACTGCTGGCTTGGGCGTGCTCAATGGGCTCTCACCCGGCCGCGTCTTCTTGGCCATGAACTGCGCCGTGGTTCTGGTGTATCTGGTGCGGTTGCGGCCCAACCGTCGGCACCACGTTGTGGTGTGTGTTGGACTTGCGGCGACCCTGTTGTGGTCGTTCGGCAGAGTTGGTCTGCTGGCCGTCACGCTCGGCTTCATCCTGACTCTCTTCCCGTGGGAACGGCTGAGATCCGTCTGGCTGTTCAGCGCCCTGCTTGCCATACCGGTCCTACCCCTCGTGGGTTCGCGCTTGGTGCAAGTCAGCGACGCAACGGGGCAGTGGCGCTTTGACTTGTGGTGGACATACCTGGACAATTCCGCGCTGTGGTCGCCCTTCGGCCTCGGACCGCAAGCACCCGCGGATCCGATCCGCGGCCACGCCCACAATCAGGTGCTGGAGTCTTTGGCCAGCGGTGGGCTTGTTTCGCTCTTGGGGTTCCTCGCCTTTCTGTGGCTGGCCTCGAGTGCCGCCCTCCGTGTGGCTCGAAGCGACAACCGGGTGACGATGGCGGTCGCGTTTGCTGCCTCCGGCATCTTCGCCACAGATGTGCTAACATTCGGAGGTTCATCGACGGTGGTCAACTCAGCGTTGGTACTGGTGATCATCGTCATAGTTGGGGCAATGCGACAGCCCGTCAAGGCCACGATGTCCCCATGACCCGCTTCCCCGATCGAGCTGAAGCCGGTCGACAACTCGCAGGCGAATTGGCTCGGCCCCACTACCCCGACCCGGTGGTCCTTGCTCTGCCTCGGGGTGGCGTTCCGGTGGCGGCCGAGATCGCGCAGGCTCTGGATGCCCCGCTCGACCTGATCCTGGCGCGCAAGGTCGGCGTTCCTGGCCAGCCGGAGGTGGCCGCGGGGGCCGTGGTGGACGGGGACCTGGTCGTGAACTCGGACGTCGTCGCGGCTGTCGGCCTGAGCGAAGATGATGTGCGCGGACTGGCCGAGCGCGAACTCGAGGAGATCGCCAGGCGGCGCCGGCACTATGGGGTGACCGCCCTGCCGCTTGCAGGCCGCACGGCCGTCGTCGTCGATGACGGCGTCGCGACGGGGGCGACGATGCGGGTGGCGCTGCGGGCGGTCCGGCGGCGCAACCCCGGGCACCTCGTGCTGGCCGTTCCGGTCGCTCCGCCGCGCACGATTGCTGCCCTTGCGCATGAGGCGGACGAGGTGGTGTGTCTGGTGGCGCCGCGCGGTTTCGTGGCAGTCGGTCAGTACTACGAGGACTTCCATCAACTCACCGATGACGAGGTCATCGCGTTGCTCGATCGCTGACCCGGCAAGGCATACCAGGACCGTGGGCCTGTGACTCGACGCCTGCAGACGTGACCATTCGTTCAGTTTGTGACGGTTCGGAGTTGTCACAGAATGAGCAAACAGCCACATCTGTAGGGGCGATCGACCGATTGGGAAGAGGGCGTCCGGCAACTGACCGGAAACCTCGTGGCACGGCCAGCCCGCTGAGCGCACAATCGTGGGCGTGACCCAGACCATGCGAGTCACCGCCGTGCACAAGCACGAGTGGGAACTCGACTTCGGCACCCCCGCCCAACTGGCGGGGCGATTCCGGCATGCGCTGAACGACCCCGCCGAGATGCCAGTGGTCGGGGACTACGTCCAGGTCACGGGCGAGCGGCCGGCGTTGATCACCGCAGTCGAACCCCGCCGCGGTCTGCTGGCTCGAAAGCGGCCCGGTGACGTACGCAACGACGCGGTCGTGGAACAGCCCATCGCGGCCAACATCGACATTGCGCTGCTGGCGATGGCGGTCGGCGAGGACTTCAGTCTGCGCCGCCTCGAGCGCTACCTGACACTGGCCTGGGACTCGGGTGCGACGCCGGTCGTGGTGCTGACGAAGGCCGACCGGGATCCGGCAGCGCTGCCCGACCACCTCGCCCATGTCCAGCAGGTCGCGCTCGGTGCCAGAGACGGTCGTCACCAGTTCGCACACAGGGCTCGGCCTCGACGCCCTGCGCGACCACCTCGCGCGCGGGAACGACGGCCATCCTGCTTGGCTCGTCCGGTGTCGGCAAGTCGAGTCTGGTCAATGCCCTGGCCGGCGAGGACGTGCAAGCGGTCACCGATGTGCGGGACTTCGACGAGAAAGGTAGGCACACCACCACTGTCCGGCGGCTGCTCGAACTTCCCTGGGGAGCGTTCCTGGTGGACACGCCCGGGTTGCGCGAACTGCAGTTGTGGGGCGATGAGGACTCGCTCGTCGGCGCCTTCCCAGACGTGGAACAACTGGCCCAAATGTGCCGCTTCACCGACTGCACGCACGAGAGCGAACCGGGGTGCGCGGTGCGCGATCACCTGCCCGAAGAGCGCCTGGAGAGTTGGCGCCGGCTGCGGCGGGAACTGGCTTACCTGGCCCGCAAGACTGACGGCGCCGCGGCACGTGCGGAGCGCAAGAAGTGGAAGTCGGTGGCGAAGGCGCAGCGGCGGCTCACGCGGGGCTACTGAGGCCGAAACCGCAGCTCCCCGACCCGCCCCCGGCAAACGTACGGATCCGGGCCTTGTCTGACCCCGATCCGTGGTTCTGCGCGCCGGCCTGCCACAAACGCGTGGATCGAAGCCGCATGTGGCCCGAATCCACACGTTTGGGTCGGGGCAGTCACCAGCGCATTCTCGCCTCTTCGGCGAATCCCGGAACCCCCTCCACCGTGTGGTTGAGCACCGTTCCCGTTCCACACCCCGAAGCACTGGTGGGTCTCGGTAGCGATCGCCAGCACGTTGGTCTTGGAAGCTCGCTCGAAGGCCGGTGTGAACACCATGTCCACCTCCGGGCCTCGCACGGTCCACGGCTCCAGCCAGGCACCGTAGCCCCACTCAAGTTCGTCATGAATCTTCGTTACGATCCCGTCCACGCACAGCGCGTTCTCGGTCATCCCGGTTCCGACCGTCCACTTGCCGCCGAACTGCAGTCCGATGGCGTGGCCGTCCGATTCTCCTGATCCGGAACCCCAGTTCCAGACGTTGTTGTAAGGCCACTTGCCACGGCCGTGGTCCAGAACCGCCCACGCCTGTTCGACCGGACGCTCGACGCCGTCGACGCGCAGGCTCCCGGATGCCGGCAGCGTGTTGTCCTTCACCGTGTACTGGAACCGCTTGTCGCTCCAGGGGATGACGACGCCCATCGACTCGTGCCCGGCCGGCCGGGCGGCCTGGATGTCGGCCTCGATGCGCGGGGAACGCGCCACCAGGCGCACGCCGCCCGTGTTGGGGATCAGGTCCAGGGACAGCTTCTTGGTTCGGGCCCGGGCGGGCGCGCCACTGCGGGGCTCCAGCCGGGGACCGCGTGCGAGCGGGACGATCGCGGTGTCATCGATCTCCTCGCCCGTGGCGAAATCGGCGAAGTAGACCTGGTGCAGCGCCAGGTAGTCGATGTGGCTCACGGTCAAGCCTAGGGTCCACGCGGGGGTCTGCACGTTCCAGTACTCCCAGCGCTTGGCCCGGCCCCAACCCCGCAGGTTCGTGGTGTGCAGCGGTGTCCTGGTCCAGCCCACCGCGTCGGGGTTGAGCCGTCCATCGGGCAGGCACAGGTCGACAGGTTCGGTGATCTCACGCTCCATGGCTCAAGCCTGCCAACAGAGACCGGCCGTGGGTGGTTGGGGCTGCCTTCGGTACCGAACTGGTTGGTCTCGCCGTGCTGCCGACCGAATCGGTACGCGACTCGCCGACGGCTGCAGGATCCCCTCGGCGTGGCGCGGACCTTTGTGGTTGGCGACGGAAGTTCACTTCAGGTGTCTCAACCGGAAAGGCACGCGGCTACCAGCAGCCCGTCACCGTGGCGGCGATCCGGTCCAAAGCCTGCCGCGACCGCAGCACGTTCACCCCCGGCCGGTTGTTCACCAGGATCGAGAACACCTTCCAGCGGTGGTCGGCGCCTTTGGCGTACCCGGACAGGGCAACCACCCCCGCGATCGTCCCGGTCTTGGCGAAGACCCGGCCGCGGGCACATGAGGACACCCCGATGAACCGCCCCAACGACGTGGTCAGGGTCCCGGTGTAGCCCGCGGTCGGCAAACGCCGTTCCCGAAGGATCACATGCATCCGCGGGTTCTCTGGCTGCATGGATGCCATTAGCAGTGAGGTGACGAATCGGGTGGTCACTCGGTTGCGCTGGGATAGCCCGGAGGCGTCGAACAACCGCACCCCCCGGCGATCGATCCCGAGGGAGTCGATGGTGTCCCGGGCCGCATGCCACCAGCCGTCGTAAGTGCCGGGGTAACCCAGCCGGGTGGCCACCAGTCGGCCCAGCGCCTCGGCGTCGTCGGAGTCCGACGGCAGCAGCGCGGCGCGCACGATCTGCTTGACCGTATGGCCGCGGAACCGTGCGATGGCTTTCGACTTCGGGCTCGGTCTGCGGCCGGCAAACGTGGCCCGGATCCCGTGGGCACGCAAACGCGATGTGAAGTAGCGCCCCACGTACCCCGGGCCGTCGCCGGTGCGGGCGTCGTTCATGTTCAACGGTTCGACCCGGCCGATGTTGCTGCCTACCTCATAGCTCGCCCAGCCGCGACCGGGCCCTCGCCAGCGATACAAGGAGGCATCCACCCGCACCGTGACCCGGCGGACGTGCAGCGCCCTGGCTGTGCGGGCAGCCAGCGCGGCGACGTTGCCGCTGGACAGCAGGCTGTCGCCGCCGCCGACCAGCGCGATGGAGTGCGGCCCTGTGCGCCGCACGACGGTGGGCACCCGGGCTGCGGGTCCCGAGCGCCTGAACGGCCAACAACGAGGTGATGAGTTTCGTGTTGGATGCGGTTGCCAGGCCGCGGTGGGCATGGTGGGCCACTAGCGTCCGCCCGGTGGCCGTGTCCACCACGCTCACGGCAACGTTGCGGCCCAAGGCGCCGTGGTCGATGCGGCGGGGCACGAGCCGCGCGATCCGGTGGTTGGCTCGGGGAGTTGATGCCGCAGGCTTGAGCGCCGGTCCGGGCCAGGGCGGCGCGGCATGAGCGGGGGTGGCAAGAAGGGCGCAACCGAAGGCGATCATGGCGACGCGGAGCACAATGATCAGTTCCCCGCAGGCCGAGATCCATGCCTTCGCCCTAGGCTCGAAGCCATGAGGTATGGAGCGCAGTTCGGTCCTGACATCACGTTCCTCGGCGTCGACAAGGCCGACCTCGACGAGCCGGACACGTACGCGGATGCCGACGTCGTGATCCTCGGCGCGCCGTTCGACGGTGGGACGTCCTACCGGTCCGGCGCGCGGTTCGGCCCGAAGGCCTTGCGGGAGACCTGCTACCTGGCCCACGACGGTTCCCGGCC
The DNA here is from genome assembly GCA_037045455.1 of Candidatus Nanopelagicales bacterium. Taxonomy (GTDB): domain Bacteria; phylum Actinomycetota; class Actinomycetes; order S36-B12; family UBA10799; genus JADKAV01. Next base: position 357,765 of record JBAOIN010000012.1, read on the forward strand.
CAGCCTCGCGCTGCGCGTGGACGGGCTGCAGGATCTGCGCGTCGTGGACGCGGGCGACGTGGAGATGTTCTCGGGGGACGCGGCCCGTTCCTGTGCGGACCTGGAAGCCGCGGTGGAGAAGGTCGCTCGGTCAGGCGCGATGCCGTTGATCCTGGGTGGCGATCACACTGTGACGTGGCCGGACGTCACCGGCGTTGCCCGCGGCGGGGACAAGTGGGGACGGGTCAGCGGTCATCCACTTCGACGCCCACGCCGACACTGGCAACATCGAGTTCGGCTCTCTGATCGGCCACGGTCAGCCGATGCGCCGGCTCATCGAGTCTGGCGCTGCCCGCGGCGATCGCTTCCTGCAGGTGGGTCTGCGCGGCTACTGGCCACCGCCGGACATCCTGGCCTGGATGGCCGAGCAGCGGATGCGCTCGTTCGAGATGACCGAGATCGTCGCGCGGGGTCTCGACGAGTGCCTGACCGAGGCGTTCGGCGATCGCGCTGGACGAATGCGACGGGATCTTCCTGAGCGTCGACATCGACGTCTGCGATCCGGGCCATGCGCCCGGAACCGGCACGCCGGAACCCGGTGGGCCTCAGTGCCCGGCAACTGCTCGACGCCGTCCGCCGGATCTGCTACGAGTTGCCGGTGTTGGGCATGGACGTGGTCGAGGTGAGCCCGCCTTTTGACCATGCCGACGTCACCGCCCTGCTGGGCAACCGGGTCGTGCTGGAGGCGCTGAGCGCGATTGCCCGGCGGCGCAAGGACGACCGCGACGGGACCAGTTGGGATCCCCGGCAACCACTGCTCGATCGCTGAGCGTCAACTCCGCCGTCCCGCATGTTTCACCGTTTGAAACAGTTCTTCACCGTTCGGAACGGTGATCGATCGCCTAGACGGTGAATGCAGCCCTGCCACCCTTGCCCCGCCGACGTGTGGTTCCGGCTATGACCAACCACCCCTGATCCCCGACATTCGGCTCAGGCAGGCAAGGCGATGCCAAAGACGCTGCCCCCACCCTCCCGGGGTTGCACGTAGGCGCGTCCACCGTGCGCTTGGGCCACATCCTTGACGATGCTCAATCCGAGTCCGGAGCCCGGCAGACTGCGCGAGGCCACCGGCCGATAGAAGCGGTCGAAGATCTGCCCGGCTTCGTCAGCGGGGACGCCGGGACCCCGGTCGAGCACCTCGATCGTGTTCCGCTGCACACGAACCTCGATTGGCGCGCCGGAAGGGTCGAACTTGGCGGCGTTGTCGACCAGGTTCCAGACCGCCCGCTCCAAGCCCTGTCGACGACCCTGCACGACCGAATTGTCAGCGGTCACCGTGACCTCACGCCCCGTCCGCCGACGAGCTCGCACGGCGATCGCCTCAGCCAGATCCGCAAGGCGCAGCGGGGCCAGCTCCTCCTCGTCCGGGCCGCCACCTGCCAGGGCCAGGACCTCGTTGACCAGACCGGTGAGCTCCCGGGATTCCCCGCGCAAATCGGCCAGCACGCGGCTGCGCACCTCAGGTGAAAGCTCCTCGAAGCGCTCCAACAAGCTGATGTTCGTGCGTAGCGACGTCAGGGGAGTTCGCAACTCGTGCCCGGCGTCTTGCACCAACCGCTGCTGCTGCTCCTGGGAACGCGCCAGCCTGCCCAGCATCGCGTTGAAGGCGCTGGCCAGCCGTCCGACCTCGTCGTTGCCCACTCCGGGAACTTCGACGTCCAACTGACCCGTCGCGCTGACTTGTTCCGCAGTGTCCGTCAGACGCGTCAGCCGTCGGGTGATCCGCGCGGCCAGCGCCCAGCCTGCGATGGCGGCCAGCAGTGCCAATGCGGCTGCGCTCACGGTCAGGATGAGCGCCAGGTTTCGCAGGACGCTTGCGCTCTCCGACCAGTCCCGGCCCAGCATCACTGCACCCTGCGCGCCGCCCGGGCTGGCGGTGACGATGCGGTACGGCGTCCCATTGACGTTCTGGGTGCGAGCGTCGACGACCGACACCTGGGAGGCAGCGGCCGCGCGGTCCGCGTCGGTGACGGGCAGTTGCACGCTGCCTTCGGTACGCAGAACCGTGCCGGTGGCCGAAAGCAACACACCCGCATCGGCCCCCTGCGGACCATCGCCGTCGCCATCCCGATCCGGGCGGAAGCGCTGGGACAACAGCGACTGGTCCACTTCGCGTTCCAGCTGGTTCTTCGTCGCGGTGTACCCGAGTACGCCCATCAGCGCGGCTACCAACGTCGCTATAGCGGCGAACGACAGGGCCAGCCGGGTCCGCAGGCTCATGACGCCCGCAGCGTGTAGCCGACACCGCGGACGGTACGGATCATCTCCGGAGGCCCGAGCTTGCGCCGCAGGTAGCCGACGTACACCGCGAGGTTCTTGGATTCCGGACCGAAGTCGTAACCCCAGATCCGGTCGTAGATCGTGTGGTGCTCCAGCACGATGCCGGCGTTGACCATCAAAAGCTCGAGCAGGTCAAACTCGGTCTTGGACAGCTCGATCTCCCGCCCCGCGCGCCAAACCCGGCGGGCTGTGGGCGACAACCGCAGGTCGGCCACCGCGATGTCGTCGCCGTTCGTCGAGCTCTCTGCCCGGCGTAACAAGGCACGCAGCCGGGCCAGGACCTCGTCGATGTCGTACGGCTTGGGCACGTAGTCGTCGGCGCCGGCGTCCAGTCCCGCCACCCGGTCGGCGGTCTCCACCCGCGCCGTCAGCATGAGGATCGGGATGCCCTCGCCCTCGGCGCGCAATACCCGGCACACTCCGAGACCGTCCACGCCGGGCATCATCACGTCGAGCACCAGGACGTCGGGCCGGCTCTCCCGGAAGGCGGCGAGGGCCTGTACCCCGTCGGCGCAGGCGGTCACCTCGTAGCCGTTGAGCTCCAAGGCGGTGGCCAGCGACTCGCGGATGGCGCGGTCGTCGTCGGCGATCAGGACCTTCATGGGGCTTCAGTCTGCCGCACGGGTGACGGTTGCAGCCGACGCCGGCGTCCTGCACTGCGGTTGTTGTCCTGCCCGGCGTGTCTCAAGAACACCGTGACTCCCCGTGGGTTGCCATCGAAGACGGATCTGGTTGGCCGAAGCGAGGGAGGAACCTCCGGCCAAACCAGATCCGGCCCCGCATCACGCCGCAGAACTCGCTGCGGGGGTCGGCGTGTTGTCGTGCTGGTGCAGCGTGAAGGTTTTGGTCCCCGTCACCTCGAAGTCGGAGTTCATGACGACGATGACCATGCTGCCGTCGTCCTTGCGGACCATGGCGTAGTACTTTGACCCCTTCTTGTGCACGTCGACCACGGTGCCGTCGACCTCGGCCTTCGCAGCGGCCTCGGCTTTCTTGTAGGCATCGCCGCTGACTTCCTGGCCCGGGTGGTGGTGCTTGCCCCGACCGCGGTTCTTGTCGGCCTTGATCGAGGTGACCGCGAATTCCTCATCCAGCAGGACAACCTTCTTCTTGCCGGCATCGGTGCGCACGAGGACCGCGAAGCCGCCGTCGTCACGCACGAAGACCTCCAGCACCGTGGCGCCGGGAACTGCCGCGACAGCCGCTTCGCTGGCCTTCGTCCGGTCCCCGCCGGTGGCCGGTGTCCCCGGCCCGCGGTGGCGATTGGTCGCTTCCTGCTGCTCTACGACGGCGAAGGTGGCGTCCAACCGCACGACGATCCGCTTGTTGTCCGCTGTCGTCACCATGACCAGGTATTGTCCGTCGGCGGTCTTGTGAGCATGGTCGGCCGTGCCGGGAACCGCAGCGAGGGCGGCGTCGATCGCCTTCTGTGCGTCCGCGCCGGTTACCAGCTCGCCCGGACGGCGCTGATCGCGCGTCCCCGGTGTGTCTGCGTTCGCCACTACGACGCCACCTGCGATGGATGCGCCGAGCGCAAAGGCCGTGACGCTGGCTGCGGCAATGCTGCCGATCTTCTTCATGTCCGTTCCTTCCGTTCGGTGTTTCCACCATCGGCGCCGCACATGTGAGGTCGTGCGGAGTGCGGTAAGAGCCGGGTGAGAATGCCGTAGCCGGGTAGCGGGGCACCATGCTCAAGTGGCTGCTCGGGATCGTGGTCGCCGTGGCGGCTGCGCTACCGGCGCCGCTGGGAAGCCCGGTGTTGCATGCAGCGCAGGCCCCGGCGATCACGGTGGCTACTTACAACATCTGTAAGCGCACGTGCGGTTCCGGCAGGTACGACTGGCGGCATCGGCGGTCCGCGGTGGCCCGATCGATCGCAGCCTCGGGTGCCGACGTGGTGGCGGTGCAGGAAGCGGCTGGAACCGTACGGCAGGTGGCGTCGCGCCTGCGTTCGCGTGGATATGCGCTGGTCACCACGTCGACGGATGGCTGCGGCAGGGGGTGCACGCAGGACTCGTTCGTGTTCGTGCGCACGTCCACTGTGGCGCCGCTGGGCCAGGGCGGGACCACGTTGTCGGCGATCTCCGGGTTGGCCTGGTCCGGAACGTTCGACCGGGGCTGGTCGTGGTCCTATCTGGTGCATCGGGCCAGCGGAACCCGTTTCCTGGTGGCTTCTGTGCACTTGCCTAACTGTCATAGGTCAGCACGTTGTTGACAGTGGCGAGTCGGCTGATGGGTGGGTGTCCGCCGATGCCGTGGTGCTTGCGTTCCAGGTTGTAGTAGTTCGAGCCATCCGGGCAAGGCCTGCGGTGCGTTGCTGGTTGCTGAGGTAGGGCTGGGCGTAGGCCCAGCCGAGGGCCAGGGTGCTGGTGGAAGCGTTCGACTTTGCCGTTCTGCCAGGGGCTGTACGGCTTGATCGTGCGGTGCTTGGCCCCGAGCGTCGGCGACTGCTTCGGCGAAGTGGCGGCTGACTGTGTAGGAGCGGTGGTTGTCGCTGAGGACCTCGGTGATGGTGACGCCGTGTTCGGCGAACCAGGCCGCGGCGCGCAGTAGGAACCCGGCGGCGGTGACCCCTTTCTCGTCGGGCAGCACTTCGGCGTAGGCGACCCGGGAGTGGTCGTCGACGGCGGTGTGGATGTAGTCGAACCCGATCCGGTGACCGGCGTGACGGGTGTGGAAGCCGTGCAGCCGCCACCCGCCACCGTCGGGGATCCGGCCCAGCTTCTTGACGTCGATGTGCAGCAGATCCCCCGGGCAGGCCCGTTCGTAGCGGTGGTTGGTGACCGGCCCGCCGCGGATCCGCTGCCCGCTGACCGGGTCGATCTGCGGCCAGCGCGGGCATCTGGTAGCGGGCCAGGATCCGGCTGACCGTGCGCGGCGAGGCCCCGGTGCGTTCGGCGATCCAGTCCCGGCCCTGCCGGCGCCGCGACCGCAGCCGCACCACCTGCTGCTCCACCTGTCACAGGCTGTGCGGGTGCCGTGGCGGCGCGGGGCGCTGGAACGATCCTGCAAGCCCGGCCTCCCCGAACTCGCCGGTACCGCTTGATCCACTTGTGGGCGGTCGGCCGCGAGATGCCCATCTCCTGCGGCCACATGACTGACCGGCCGACCATGCCGACACACCCGCTCAACCAGGATCTTGCGACCAGCCACGTTCAAAGGCGCGTTACGGTGAACCACGAGGACCTCCTCTGTACGTAGGTGTATCTCAGACACCACTCGACGATCAGCGGAGGTCCTCCCTTCGTTCAACCCGACACGCTGTCAACAACCTCATGGCCTACGACACCTAACGGCAAGAACAGCGCCATGGAGCAGTTGCGCAGAGCTTCGGCCGGGGGCGTGGTCACCACGTTGCGCAGCAATGCCGCAGCCCGGGGTCTAGCTGGCATTCCGACGATCATCGCCGGTGACCTCAACTCGTTCTCGAGACGGCAACCGCGCGGCGCTCAGCACGTTCTCAAACAGGCGGGCTTCCGGGACGTGCACTCCGCGCCTGATCGCCGCAATGCCAAGGTGCCCACGGTCAACGTCACCGGCCGCTACCGCAACCCGTTCCCGGCGCGGCCGTTCCGGTTCCGCAACCCCGCCCGTCTGGACTACGTGATGTTCGACCGCGGCACGCCACTGCACTACGAGGTGTTCCTGCGGCTGCGCAACGGACGCTTCGACGATCGTTACCGCGGGTCGGATCACAACATGGTGCTGGGCACGGTGCGGCTGGGATAGGCCCGCCCCGGCCAGCCGATCCGTGAGCATTCCGGGCATCGGTTAGCAGCCGCGGGCAGGCTTTTGAGCCCCCGGCAGGCTAACCGATGCCCAGAATGCTCACCTATGGCGACCTCGCCCTCGTCAGCCTCAGTCCAACGAGTTGAACAGGTCCAGCGCCTTCGGGGTGTCCCACTTCACGGCCTCCTGGCCGCCGACGTAATAGGTCCCGTCCACTGTGGGCACGGTGGTGGCCGAGCCCATGCCCAGTGACACCATGCCCATGGCCAGCGCGAGCCGGGCGTCGTCCACGATGCCGGTGTCCTTGTCGACTGTCAGGCTGCTGCCAGCGCGCGACGCAGCCCCGAAGGAGCGCCACGGCAGAAGCCAGGTCAACGGGCTCATCGCCCGCTTGGCCACCGCCGACATGAACTCCTGCTGACGAGCGACCCGGCCGAGGTCACCGCGCGGATCCGCGTAGCGCATGCGGACGTAGGCCAGTGCGTCCTGGCCGTCCATGATCTGGCAGCCCTTCTTCACGTCCAGACCACTGTTGGCGTCCTGGTAGTTGCGCGCCGGACACAGCCGCACGCCACCGAGCGCATCGGTCGTCTTCGCCACCCCGGCGAAGCCGATCTCCACGTAGTGGTCGATGTGCAGGCCGGTGGCCGCCTCGACGGTGCTGACCAGCAGCTCCGGACCGCCGAAGGCGAATGCCGCGTTGATCTTGTTCTCGCCGTATCCGGGGATACCGACCCACGAGTCGCGCGGGATCGAGACCAGCGTGGGCGCGCCGATCAGCGGGACGTGCATGATCATGATCGTGTCCGTGCGCTGACCCTCGGTGGCGCCGGTGTGGTACTTCTTCTGCTGCTTCTTGCTCAATCCCGCGCGGCTGTCGCTGCCCACCAGCAAGTAGTTGGTTCCCGACGAACTCACGTTGCTGTCCGGCAACGCGTTGACCTTGGTCACCGAGCGGGCGAACACCATTGCCACTGCCAGTGCGTACACCACACAGACGGCGATGACCGTCAGCACGATCCGCTTCACAGTCCAGCGGCCGCGCCGCTTCGGCGCCTTGACGGTCGGTGGGATCGTGCGCGGAATGACCTGGACCGGCGGGCTGCCGACAGGGCGGCGCGGCGGCGTGGCGGCACCGCCGAGGCGTTGGGTCGGCTGCGTCGCGTTGTTCGGTCGCATCCACGACTCGAACTCCGGCGGCACATCCCCTGACTTACTCACCACTCCATGGTGCGGTACGTGATCGCAATCCGCAGTGACCGGCGTCTCAAAGGTCATACGATCGGGCCTCGTGAGTGTAAGAGTTACGCAAGACGGAGTAGTGCTGACCGTGGCGATCGACCGTCCGCAGGTCCGTAACGCTGTCGACCGGGCCACCGCCCAAGCTCTGGCGCAGGCCTTCCGGGACTTCGAAACGGGCCCCGCGCGGGTCGCGGTTCTGACCGGTGCTGGGGGAACTTTCTGCGCCGGCGCTGACCTGCGCGCGATCGCAGAAGGAGAGCCGAACCGCCTGGAAGCGGACGGCGATGCCCCGATGGGCCCGTCCCGGATGGTGCTGTCGAAACCGGTCATCGCAGCCATCGCCGGGCATGCCGTGGCCGGTGGTCTGGAATTGGCATGCTGGGCCGATCTGCGGGTGGCCGAATCCGACGCGGTACTCGGAGTGTTCTGCCGGCGGGTGGGGGTACCCCTGATCGATGGCGGCACGGTACGGCTGCCGCGGATCGTGGGTCTGGGCCGCGCGCTGGACCTGATCCTGACCGGGCGTGCGGTGAGTGCACAGGAGGCACTTGAGATGGGTCTGGTCAACCGGGTGGTTCCCACGGGCCAGGCGCTGTCCGCCGCCGTCGAACTCGCCCACCAGATCGCGGCGTTCCCACCGGCAGCGATGACCGCGGACCGCGCCAGCGTCTACGCCGGGCTGGACCTGCCGGCAGCCGATGGCCTCGTGGCGGAATTCAGCGGCGGATTGGCGGCCGTCTTCGAGGGGGTCGCCGGTGCCAGGCAGTTCGTCACACGACCCGGGCCACCAGCTGCGGGAACTCCAGCAGAGTCATGATCTGCAGCGCCCCCGCGGTGTCCAGGACGTGGCCCTCGTCGTAGCGACCGGCCTTGGTGAACCAGCCCTGTTCGTCGCGGCCGTCCGCCGTGAGCCGGTCTGCGTACTGCTCGATGGCCGCTGCCGGGCCCAGCCGAAGCCGTGCCTTTGCGTAGACCGCGTTGAATGCCAGCGGTTGTTCCCACAGCCGTTCGGCCGTGAAGTAGGAGTCCCCGGCCTCGACGGCCTCCCGCGCGAGATCCAGACGCCCGGCCCGCTCGGCAGCGGCGATCAGCAGGCCCTGGTTGTAGGAGTAGACACTCGGCTCGATGCTGCCGTCGGCACGGACGTGGTCGCGGACCAGCCCCTCGGAGTTGCGCAGTTCGGCCAGGAACTGCAGGGACCGCCGGATATCCCCCCGACCAAGGTGTGCAGCAGGGCCCCGGCCCCGGTCGAGCAGGCATTGAGCGTGTCGCCGCCCTCCACCCAGAGGACGCCGCCGCTGGCGGGATCGAGGCCGCTCCATACGAAGTCGTCGATGTCCTTGGCGCGTTGTCGCGACCGGCTGCCGCCGGAGTACAGGTGTCGTTGCAGGAACGCCAAGCCCACCCAGGCGTTGTCGTCGAAGAAGCGCTGGCCTCGGCCCACCGACTCCCGGTAGCCGCCCTGCGGGTGCCGGTAGGCCTGCACGCCGCGGGCGAGGCCCGGGAACCGCGCCGGCCCGGACACGCGATCGGAGATGGCGAACGCGTGCAGCACTTGCGAGTACGGCCACAGGGCCACCGACAGCGCGCTGCGGGGTTCCCGCACGACGGTGAACCGGCCGCCGCCCACCAGCCCACGCCGCAGTGTGGCGCGCACGTGCTCGTGGGGGTGCATGGCCATACCTTGCCACCGATGTGGAAACCACGACGGCGCTGTCGGACCCCTGCGGCACGATGGGGGCACCGACGAGGAGGAAGCCCGTGCTGGACACCCTGAGCAAGTTGCTGAACCAGGCCGAGAACGCCGCCACCCCCGAGGAGGCCGAGGCGTTCTTCGCCAAGGCCCAGGAGTTGGCCACCTTGCATGCGATCTCGCTGGCTGAGGCCCGGGCCCACACGCAGCGGTCGCAACGCCGTGAGGAACCAATGCATGAACAGGTGGTCATCGGTGCGCCCCGCCAGCACGTGAACAGCCATCTGTGCCTGCTCGCCTCCGGGATCGGTGAGGCGAACAGCCTGCGCACGAACATCGCGTCGAACAACACGTTCGTCATCTGGTTCGGCCTGCCCAGCGACCTCGAGAAGGCCTCGCTGCTTCTGCACTCCATCAGCCATCAGATGGTGCGCAGTGCCGACGCCTTCGTGCGGCAACGGTCGTGGGCCAATGAGATCGACGCCGAGACCGCCACCTGGATGACGGCGCAGAAGGCCCGCAAGAGTTACTACACGACCTACGTCACCGTGATCGTGCAGAGGTTGATGCAGGCTCGCCGGGAAGCGGTCGCCGAGTTCGACCGGACCGACCTCGGAGGGCAGCGCCGACCTCGTGCTGCGCGGCAAGGAACTTGAGGTGCGCGACTACTACGACGAGCACTCCACAGCCCGGGGCCACTGGCGTGGCCACCGCGGCAGCGTGGCTTCGCCGGAGGCCATCCGCACCGCACGCAGTGACGCCGCCCGCGCCCGCTTGGAACCGAGCCGGCAGATCGGGGGCAGCCGTCGCGGACTCGCGTCGTGAGCCAAACCACTCGTGTGTACGCCGCCGAGGACACGCTGATGTTCCTGCTGGACAACGGCGGCACGGCGCGCTTGCACGGCAGCACGATGACGATGCCCGTGGAGCGGCGGTTCGGTGACTTGGACGGTGTGCGCCGCTACCTGGAGAGAGTGCGGCAATTCCCGTGGGGTCACCCCGACCTGCCGATGCCGGCCCTGCGGGTGCGTAAGGGCCACACCAAGGCGCACTGGGCAGACGACACGATCGCGCTTCCTGACGGCATCGGCGAGAAGGGCTGGGCGATGCGCGAGGTGGTGGTCCTGCACGAGTACGCCCACCACGTCGTCTGGCATGTGCACGGCCTCACCGGCCACGGGCTGCAGTTCCAGCAGGTGTACCTCGATCTGCTGGAGCACGCGATCGGGGCGGAGGCGGCGTTCGTGGTGCGCGCCGGGTTGGGAAACGGGTAGCCCAGGGAGCACCGTCTGATTCCGCGTCGCAGCCGGAGACCAAGACGGCCACCCCCTAGAGTGTGAGCACGCACCTGTTCGGGAGGTCACTGTGCGCCGTTCCCCCCTGTTCGCATCCGCCCTCGTAGTCGTCGGCCTGCTCACCGCCGGCTGCTCGTCCGAGAGCGAGGCCGAGAACAAAACCGCCGACGCCAACGCGGCGGTCTGTCTGTCGATGAAAGACCTGCAGGCAACCGTCGATGGCCTGGCTACGGGCGTTACGGGTACCGGCGATGTCACGGTCAGCAAGGCCCAGGAATCCATCAACCAGCTCGACGAGGCCTACGCTGACGTCCAGTCGCAGATTCAGAAACTGGGCACCGACGTCGAGGACCAGGTCCTCACCGCGCAGCAGCAGTTCGAAGAGGCGCAGATGCAGGTCAAGGAGGGCCTGAGCGGTCTAGACGGCGATTCCAGTCTCTCCGACGTCCCGCAGGAAGAGGCCAGCGCAATCGCCACGCTGAAGAGCAGTGGTCAGCAGCTCGCCGACTCGCTGGGGTGCAGCAGCTGATGCTGCTCAGCGACCGGGACATCCGCCGGGAAGTACAGGCCGATCGGGTCGTCATCGAGCCGTTCGACGAGGCGATGGTGCAGCCGTCGAGCATCGATGTCCGGCTCGACCGGTTCTTCCGGGTCTTCGAGAATCACAAGTACCCCTACATCGACCCGTCGGTGGAACAGCCGGAATTGACCCGGATGGTGCAGACCGACGGCGGCGAGCCGTTCATCCTGCATCCCGGCGAGTTTGTTCTGGCCAGCACCTATGAGGTCATCACGCTTCCCGACGACGTGGCCGGGCGGCTGGAGGGAAAGAGCTCGCTGGGCCGGCTCGGTCTGCTGACTCACTCCACCGCAGGTTTCATCGATCCGGGATTCAGCGGGCACGTCACGCTGGAGCTGTCGAACGTCGCGACGCTGCCCATCCAGTTGTGGCCCGGGATGAAGATCGGCCAGTTGTGCCTGTTCCGGCTCGAGTCGCCCGCCGAGCACCCTTACGGCTCCGACGTCTACGGCTCGCGGTATCAGGGTCAGCGCGGCCCGACGCCGAGCAAGTCGTACTTGAACTTCCACCGCACGGTCATCAGCGCGGACTAGTCGAGCAGCTGTTAGCCCCAGACGCCCGCCGCGGTCTCACCGTTACGGACGTGCCCAGAAGCAACCCCGAGCCGATCCGTTAGCGCACCGGGCATCGGTGAGCATGCCGGGGGGCAAAACCCCGACCGTGGTGCTCACGGATGCCCGGAATGCTCACGGATCGGTCGGGCACGTCCCGCGCAGCGCATTTTCACGCAGCCAGCGCCGCAATCCCGCGACCAGCATCAACGAGGCAGAGGCGGGGCCAAGATACACTGGAATCTCGTCTGCCAAGAAGGAACCGCTGAATGCTGTCGATCGACAACGAGACCTCCCGCGTGCTCGACGCCCTCGAGGCCGAAGCGATCTGGGTCTTCCGGGAAACCGCCGCCGCCTTCGAAAAGCCCGTTCTGTTGTACAGCATCGGCAAGGACTCCACTGTCCTGCTGCACCTGGCGCGTAAGGCCTTCCACCCCGGTCCCATCCCGTTCCCGGTGATGCACATCGACACCGGCTGGAAGTTCCGCGAGATGTACGAACTGCGTGACCGAACGGCCAAGGAACTCGGGCTCGACCTGCGACTGGCGACCAACGAAGAAGCCCGTGCGCAGGGCGTGACGCCGTTCAGCCACGGTGCCCAGGAGTTCACCCGCATCATGAAGACCGTCGCGTTGCGCGAGGGTCTGGACGCCGGCGGTTTCGACATCGCCGTCGGCGGCGCCCGCCGCGACGAGGAGCGCAGCCGCGCCAAGGAGCGGATCTTCTCGCTGCGTGAAGCCGGCCATCGCTGGGATCCCCGCAACCAGCGTCCCGAGTTCTGGCACACAGTCAACAACGCCCTGACCGACGGCCAGACGATGCGCGTGTTCCCGCTGTCCAACTGGTCCGAACTCGACGTCTGGCGTTACGTCGCCCGCGAGAACCTCGAGGTGGTGCCGCTGTACTTCACGCAGGAGCGGCCGGTCGTCGAGCGGCAGGGCGCGCTGATCATGGTCGACGACGAAGAGCGCATGGTGTACCAGGACGGCGAGAAGTCCGAGATGCGCCGGGTGCGGTTCCGGTCCTTGGGCGACTGGCCGCTGTCCGGGGCAGTCGAAGGTGAAGCTGCCGACGTGCACGACATCATCCGCGACATCGAGGTGAACCGGCAGTCCGAACGGGCCGGCCGGCTGATCGACGGTGAGGGTGCCCAGTCCATGGAACGCAAGAAGGCGGAGGGCTACTTCTGATGGAGCGCAAGGCACTGATCCGGGTCGTCGTCTGCGGCTCTGTCGACGACGGGAAGAGCACGCTGCTGGGCCGCCTGCTCGCTGAGACCGGCTCCATTCCGGAGGATCAACTCGAAGCCGCCCGTTACACCCGCCGCCCCGGCTCCACGATTCCGCTGGGCGAGGTCGACTACAGCCTCGTGACCGATGGCCTGGAGGCCGAGCGCGAGCAGGGCATCACGATCGACGTGGCCTACCGCCACCTGATCCTGCCGAGCCGCCGCCGCGCGATCCTGGCCGACGCTCCCGGGCACGAGCAGTACACCCGCAACATGGCCGTCGCCGCGTCCACCGCCGACGTCGCCATCCTGCTGATCGACTCGATGCGCGGGGCCAAGCGCCAGACCCACCGGCACCTCACAGTCTGTGGCCTGATGGGCGTGCAGCATGTGGTGCTCGCTGTGAACAAGCTCGATGGTGTCGGGTACGACAAGGGGATCTACGAGGAGCTCGTGGCCGAAGTCTCCGACACCGCCCGCCGCATGGAGATCCGCTCGGTCATCCCGGTGCCGGTCTCGGCTCTGGTCGGCGACAACGTCCTGGGCCACTCGCCCAATACGCCGTGGTACCACGGTCCGACCCTGCTCGACGCCTTGGACGCCGCCGAGATCGACGAGGACGACAGCGGCGAGGTCCGGCTGCCCGTCCAGACGATCATCCGGGGCAAGGAGTTCCGGGGATACGGCGGTCTCGTCGCGCAGGGTGCGGTGCGGGCGGGGCAGCGGGTGACGGTCGCGCAATCCGGCCAGCAGGCCACGATCACCGCGCTGCACTGGCTGGACGGCACCAAGCCCAGCGAACGCGAGCAGGCCATCCCGGGCGAGTCGGTGACGATCGAACTGGACAAGGACATCGACATCGCACGGGCCGATCTGCTGGTCACCGGTGAGGCTCCGCAGCTGGCTGACCGGTTCGCCTCCGACATCGTCTGGATGTCCGACCAGCAGCTCGCCCACGGCCGTTCCTACACGCTGCGCTGCGGCCCGCTCGAGGTGCCGGCCACCGTCACCAACGTCCGGCACCGCCTGGATGTCACCAACGGCAACACCATGGCCGCCCGGCTGCTGGAGATCAATGATGTCGGTCGGGTGGAGATCGCCACCTCCCGGCCGGTGATCCTGGAGCCGTACACCGAATCCCGCGAGACGGGTGGATTCATCCTCGTGGACCGGCTGTCCGGGGAGACGCTAGCCGCGGGCCTGACCCGCTTCGCGCTACGCCGCGCCACGAACGTCGTACCGCACCACTTCGAGGTGGACCGCCAGGCCCGCCAGGCGCTCAACGGGCACGCGGCCAAGGTGCTGTGGCTGACCGGCTTCTCGGGCTCCGGGAAGTCCACGATCGCCGACGCCGTGGAGCGCAAGCTGCACTCGCTGGGTATCCGCTCGTTCGTCCTCGACGGCGACAACCTGCGCAGCGGCCTGAACAAGGACTTGGGCTTCACCCCGGAGGACCGCGCCGAGAACGTCCGTCGCGTCGCCGAGGTCGCGCATCTGATGTATGACGCCGGGCTCGTGGCGATCGTCGCGCTGGTGTCGCCGTTCCGCGCGGACCGCCAGACCGCCCGCTCGCTGTTCCCGGACGGTGACTTCGTGGAAGCCTGGGTTGACACGCCGATCGAAGTGGCCATGGAACGCGACACCAAGGGGCTGTACGCGAAGTCGAAGGCTGGCACGCTGCCGAACCTCACGGGAGTGGGCCAGGAGTACGAGACACCGGAGACCGCCGAGCTGCACTTGTCCGGTACCGACGACGTCGACGACAACGTGGCCAAGGTGCTCGACGCGCTGGGGGTTTCTGCCTGACGGTGTGAATCCCGCACCTCAAATGCCGGATTGACACAACTCTGAAGAGTGAATCACAAGATCCACTACCGCGAAACAGGCTTAACCCGGTCGTTGCCCTCTACCCTGTCGGGGTGGCGCAGCCGCTGTTCACCATGGACAGTCCGCAGAGAATGACCTCGCGGACCAAGACCGTGAGCGCGCTGATTCTGGTCCTGTACTCGGTGTTCGTCGTGGTTGCCATCCAGAGTGCACCGCGCAGACTCCCCGCTCTGCCCGCGGTCGGTTTGGCCCATGCCGTAGTGGGTGCGTTCATGTGCGGGGTGATCGCAGTGCTGATGTTGAGCCAGGCGCGCAGCACCGGGCGGCGCGGGTACTTGATGGTTTCCGGCACCTTCCTCTACATGACAGGCATCCTCGTGTTCTTCCCGCTGGTGTTTCCGGGCGCAGTGCTGCCTGACCAGCAGATCCTCGGAGGACTGCAGAGCGCGCCGAGTCTGTTCTATGCCTGGCACTTCGCGTTCCCGATCGGCATCGCGGTGTCGGCGTTCGTCCTCGACATGGACCAGCGCAGCCACCGTCGCCCGGGCTTCAACCACTTCGAGGAACTGTTCGGGCTGGCGCTGACGCTCGGGGGAATCCTGATCACGGTCGGTCTGGTCACGATCGGTGCCGACCAGCTGCCGGCGCTGCTCGGCAGCGAGGGTGAACCGACGTCGTACATGAGGGTGCTCGACATCTTGCTCGTCGGTTTCGCGCTGGTCAGTGCGACGGTGACCGCTGCGTGCGCCCGCAACGGCTCGGTCATCACGCGCTGGCTGTTCGCCTTGGCTGTGCTCGGACTCGGCGAGGCGGCGGTCAACTTCAACTCGACTGGACGCTACTCGGCCGGGTGGTACTACAGCCGGGTGTTCTGGCTCGTGGCCGTGGGCCTGTTGTTCCTGGCGTTGTTGTGGAACCTGGCGCGGGTCAACCGCCGGAACCTCGAGCTGGCAGGGGTGGACTCCCTCACCGGATCGGAATCGAGGCTGGGTTTGCTGGCGTCGGTCGAGTCGGAGATCGCCAAGGCCGAGGCGGAGTTCTCGCAGGTGGCCCTGCTCTGGCTGGATCTGGACAACTTCAAAGCCGTCAACGACGAACTCGGGCACCGAGTCGGGGATGAGGTGCTTCGCACCGTGGTGAGCCGGCTGTCCCGGGAGGTGGCCGACAGCGATCACGTGGGCCGGCTGGGAGGCGACGAGTTCGGCATCCTGCTGTGCGACGACGTCGACGACGCCCGCATGCAGGACGTGGCACGAAGGACATTGGCGGCGGTGCGGGCTCCCATTCATATTGCCGGGAACATCGTGCAGACCACGGCCACCATCGGGATCGCGACAGCGCCCAGTGATGCTCTGACTGCCGATGAACTGCTGCTGTGCGCGGACCTGGCCATGTACTCGGCCAAGGGCAACGGGGGTGACCGCTACGAGCGGTTCAACGAGGACATCGGGATCCAAGCGATCACCCGGGCCCGCATGGGACACGACTTGATGGCGGCGCTGCGCAACGGTGACTTCCGCCTGCACTACCAGCCGATTGTCGAGGTGAGCGACGGACGCATGGCCGGGGTGGAGGTGTTGATCCGCTGGGTCCGGGATGGACAGGTCATCCCGGCCGGACAGTTCATCGGTTATGCCGAGCAGTCGGGACAGATCGTGAATCTCGGGCGGGTCGTCATAGGCCAATTGGCAGATGCGCTGCCGAGCTGGTTCGCGCGATATCCGCAGGACTTCTTCGTCACAGTGAACCTGTCCACCAAGGAGCTCGCCGACCAGCCGCTCATCGATGCGATCCTGACCGGACCGCTCGCGGCATATGCACAACGCCTGGTCATCGAGGTGACCGAGTCGCTGGGGTTTCAGGACGATCCCAACGCGGGCAAGGGGCTACTGCGCCTGCGCGAGGCGGGAATGCGCATCGCCATCGATGACTTCGGGACCGGCTTTTCGAACTTCTCCAGGTTGGAGTACCTACGCGCATCGATTCTCAAAGTGGACCGCAGCCTCGTGCACCGGGAGGACGGGGACGGCCACGGGACCTTCTTGGCGGCCGCGGCGAGCATTGCCCATTCCCTGCGCTGCGACGTGGTCGCCGAGGGCGTCGAGACGGATGCTGAAGCAGATGTGGCCCGGAGTCTGGGTGTGCGATACGCCCAGGGGTACTACTACGGCCGGCCAGCCCCGGCTGAGGCGTATCTGTCGGATGGGTCGGGCGTCCCCGCTCCGCGAGGACCGGAATCTGTGTCCGCTCCCGGTGCCGAGATCTCCTAGGCCTGGCGGCTGCCCGTCACACGCTGGCCAGGACCAAACTGGCTCCGCCGAAGCCGGCGACGAGCAGGACCGCGAGCCGGGCTGCGCGGGCTGGCACGCGGGCGACGATCGCCATGCCCAGCACCGTGCCCGCGAAGAGCGCAACCACCATCCACGAGGCCGGCGCCAGCACGCCAACGGCGATGGCCGTGATCAGGTTCTGAACCAGGAAGACGAACTGCAGGGTCGCGCGGCTCTGGCTCGGCCCCCAATCGCTGTTGGCGGCGTACATTCCGATCGGCGGACCCCCGACCCCGCCCACGACGTTGAGCGCGGTGGAGGTCACGCCCGCCGCGATCGCCCCCGGCACACCCCGGAACCACGACCACGAGGTGCCGCGTGCGAGCAGCAGAACCCCGGTGATCACTCCGACGCCAGCCGCGGCGGAGACCACGGCGGTGTCCACCCCTGCCATGGCCATCGCGAACACCGGTGTCGCCACCAGGATCGGAAGAAGCAGGATTCCGGCGTCCTTCACGCGCACTGAACGCCATTCCCGCGACAACGGCAGGAGCCCGGCCAGGGCGCCGAGCAGCACCACGATGATGACTCCGTCCCGGGGACCGAGCAAGGCCATCAACGCGGGTGCGGCCACGAGCGCAAAGCCCATGCCCGTCACTGCTTGGGCCATTGCCCCCACGGCGATCGAGAGCGCCGCCACCGCGATCAGCAGGTCCACGCCGACACCCCCGCGGGCTGGGTGAAGCACACGCTGGGACGCACGGTGACCTTCCGGGGGGCTGATTGAAGTAGATCAGTCATTCCCAGGTCGGCGGGGGTGCTACACCGTGAGTTCGATCACAGGGGTCAGCGCTGCTTTGCGCGCCTCATGAGCGATTCGTGAGCATTCCGGGCGTCAGTTAGCAGCACTCGCTAATGGATTCGCGCTTCACCTGCCACACGGCGCGAATGCCCCGACGGCGCCAATCTGGAAGCCGTGCTGTCCCTAGGGCACGATCACCTGGCGCTGGGCGCGCAGCGACATCACCAAAGCGATGATCCAGCCGACGATCGTCCAGCCCAGCAACAGGTTGAGCCAGAACACCCCCCAGTGCGGCACGTCGCGCACGGCGGCGATTGCCCAGGGCAGCATGTAGCCCGCGGTCAGGATGGCGACGATGACGGCGACGACCTTCGTGATGGTCCAGCTGCGGTCGGCGGATTCCACATGCCTGCTCATGCCTCCATGATCCCAGATGGGCCGAGATGCAATCGCGGCAGCCACGAGGCTTTGTGAGTGACAGGCCAGTTTCTGGCCGCTCAGTCACATAGCCCGATCTACTTCTTCACACTCTCCAGCAGCATGATCGCCACGTCCTTGACCGCGACGTTCTCCCCGGCCGCGCCCTCGGACTGGCGTGCCGTAACGCCATCGGACAGCATGACGTTGCAGAACGGGCAGGCCACAGCGACCGTGGTGGCACCGGTGCCCAGCGCCTCGTCCGTGCGGTTCATGTTGACGCGGGTGCCGAGGGTCTCTTCCATCCACATGCGTGCGCCACCGGCACCGCAGCAGAAGGACCGCTCGACACTGCGTTCCATCTCCACCAGCGTGACGCCGGGGACATCTGGCAACCAACTCACGCGGGCGGCACATAGATCTTGTTGTGCCGGCCGAGGTAGCACGGGTCGTGGTAGGTGACCTTCTGGTCCACGTGGTTGACCGGTGTGAGCCGGCCGTCGTCGACGAGCTTCGCCAGCAACTGCGAGTGGTGCACGACCTCGTACTCGCCACCGACCTGCGGGTACTCCCGGCCCAGAGTGTTCAGGCAGTGCGGGCAGGTGACAACGATCTTCTTCGCCTTGATCTCGTTGAGCATCTCGACGTTTTGCATGGCCTGCATCTGGAACAGGAACTCGTTGCCCGCGCGCCGCACCGGGTCACCGGTGCAGGTCTCGCCCTCGCCCAGCACCATGTACTTCACGCCGGCCTCGTTGAGCAATTCGCGCGACGGCCTTCGTGGTCGCCTTCGCGCGGTCCTCGTAGGCACCGGCGCAACCGACCCAGAACAGGTACTCGACGTCGGCGGGGATCTCCTCCTCGCCGTCCATGCCGAACACGGGGACCTCGAAGTCGACCTCTTCGATCCAGGCGTTACGCAGCGAGGCGTTCATGCCCCACGGGTTGCCCTTCTGCTCGACGTTCTTGAACAGGCCGCCGAGCTCGGCGGGGAACTCGGACTCGATCATCACCTGGTTGCGGCGCATGTCGATGAAGTGGTCGATGTGCTCGATGTCCACGGGGCACTGCTCGACGCACGCGCCGCAGGTGGTGCAGGACCATAGGGCGTCGGTGTCGATGACCGGGCCCTCGTGGCTGCGGTGGCCGGCCGCGTCGTAGCCGTCGGTCGAACGCAGCTCGTCGAAGTCGCGCGGCCCGACCAGCGGGCGCTGGATCTCGTCGGCAACCGGCCGTACCGACCTTGGCCAGGACCTCCTCGTTGCGCTCACCCATCTCGTCGCGCTCAGGCACGTGGCGAGCAGGTAGGGCGCGGAGGCGAACAGGTGGTCGCGCAGGTCCATGATCATGCAGCTTCGGGCGACAGCGGCTTCTCGGTGTTCCACGCCGGGCACTGCGACTCTGGCAACGCCCGCACTCGGTGCAGGTGGCCATGTCGAGCATGCCCTTCCACGTGAAGTCCTCGATCCGGCCACGCGCCGAATGTCGCGTCCTCGGCGGGGTCCTCGAAGTCGATCTTCTCGGTCGCCGGAGTACCATCGGCAGCAGCGGCCCGAGCGCGTTCGGCTGCCGCTTGGCGCCGGCGTTGATCGGGGCCAGGAAGATGTGCAGGTGCTTGCTGTGCAGCACCAGGATCAGGAAGCCGAAGATGATCGCCGAGGTTGAGCCAGCAGGAAGATCGTCTCGATCCACTCGTTGGCGGTCAGGCCCAGCGGGTACAGCAGATCCGGCCGAGCCACTCGGACGCGAACGCGCCGCCGGAGGCGTGGAACGGGAAGGCCTGCGTGTAGTTGCCCTCCTGCGAGCGTGTGCTCCGAAACGGCCCACTGCGCGGCGCGGTAGCGACCCACAGCGTCCAGATGACGTTGAAGATCATGAACAGCACGCAGCCAGGCGGCACCGGTGTGCGAGCCGAAGAATCGCGAGCTAGCGGCCTTGCTTGCTCGGGCTGGGTGCGCAGCCGGATGACGGCGAAGATTGCCAGGCCGAGGAGCACCAGCACGATGAACAGGTCCTCGATGAACCCGATGACCGGCCAGCGCCCGATGAACGGGATGGCGAAGTCCTGGGCGATGAAGACGGCGCCCAAAGTCTCGATGATCGTGAGGATCAGGACGATGAAGCCCCACATCGTGAATGCGTGCGCGACGCCGGGCACGGTCCACTTGAGCAGCTTGCTTCTGCCCCATCACCTCGGTGACCTGAGTCTCCAGCGCCGCTGGGCGGCTCTCCGGCCGGTCAACCGTGGGCTGACCAGAGGTGATGAGCTTGAACAGGGTCAGGGCACGTTTTCCCGCCAGGGCGACGACTGCCACGACGAGCAGCGCACCGATGATCAGGCGGATAGTCATGTGATCCATGCAGACCTCCTCCACCCAAGCCTACTGGCGAGTAACTTAGAAGGCGCCACAGGTTCGCGAAAACGTGTCGGTACTCACTGTTTCGGGGCACGAGCCGTTGTGTCGCGTTGCGGCATCCGGCACGTCGCAACGTTGCCGACGCTAGCGGCCCGCGGTGACGGTGGCGGCCGGTGCGATGCGCACATACGGCGACAGGATCCACGACGGGGCCGTGAAGAAGTGCCGGAACGACGGCTGCTTGTGCAGCCAGACTGCGGTCAGCGCGACCAGAGCCGTGATCCCCAGCGGGAAGCCCACTTGTGCCAGCGGATGCCCCAACGCCCAATTCGGCACAACTGCGGCGGCCAGGAAGATGACTGGCCACTGCCACACATAGATCGGCAGGGTGCGGACCCCGAGGTAGCCGGCCCAGGCGGGTGCGCCGTCGCGCGTGACTTGCACCGCCAGGCTGATTCCGAAGGCGAGCAGCAGCACGCTCACTGGGAAGTAGGTCAGGCCGGCCAGCGCCGGGTTGGTCATCCACCAGATGGCGAAGGGCAGCGCGATCGCTCCCAAGACCAGGGTGTGCAACCACGTGGCGCGTGCGGCGATGCCGGCCACGACGGGCTTGAAGTAAGCACCGAGCAGGAAGAAGCAGAGGTTCATTGCCATAGACGTGTACAGCGCACCGGGCACCGTGTCCGCGACGACCGCGTCGACGGCCGGGCGCAGCAGGTTGGGCAGTAGAGCTATAGCCACCACCACCCAGGCGGGCTGGCTGCGCAGCACTCGGGCGATCACGAAGAACAGTGCCATCGCGTAGAGGTACCAGTACCCGCTCTTGGCGAACAGCACCGCCAGCACAGGCTCCGGGGTCGAGATTCCGAGCAGAGCCTGAAAGCCGATGAAGAGCGCCATCCAGACGACGTAGAGGTAGACCATTCCGGTGGTGCGGGTCGTTGACGACCGCCACGGCCGGTGGATGGCAGAAGCGGCGAGCATGCCGGAGACCAGGAAGAAGACCGGCATCCGCAGCGGCTCCACAACCGCATTGAAGGCGCGCAGGAAACCGGCAACGGCAGTGTCGCCGGCCAAGTCCGCCATGAGGTTCGTGGCATGCATGAAGACGACGAGCAGCACCGAGCACGCCTTGACTAGGTCGATCCACTCGATGCGCTTCACATACATGGCATCCCCGGAAACGCTGCGCGGCAACGTGAGATTGGACACGTTGGGCCCACCCTCGCCACGTCCGACAACCCGCGGCTGTTCTTTGTGCGCAGCCTCCACTTGGAGATCCGCACAGTGACCGTTTGGCCCCTTCCCGAAGCTCCCCGACGAGTTCATCATCGGGCTCATGAGCGTCACGATGATCACGATCCTGTCCGTCGCGGTGCCAATCCTCATCGTGATCATCATCCTCTTCGCGCTGCGGGGGACGTTGTTCGGCCCGTCCAAGAAGCAACAGCAACAGGCAGCCGATCTCGTCAGCACGGGTCGCAAAGCCCGTGCCAAGATCGTGCGGATCGACCCGACCGGCATGGTGGTGAACAACATCAACATCCAGTGCTGGGTCACCTTCCTGCTGGAGCCGCTGGACGGTACGCCGACGTTCGAAGGCCGCAAGAAGATGCTCATCAACCAGACCCAGATGCCACGAGTCGGCGACGTCTGGCCGTCCTGGATCAGCCCGACCGACCCGTCGCTGTTCGCCGTCGGGATGCCGGATGGCGCGTCGGCCGAGCAGATACCGGTGTTCCGGGAGTTCGGCATCCCCCACCCGCTGGATCAACCGCCAAGCACCAACGACGACACCGTCACCGAATTGCAGCGCCTGTCGGACATGAAGGACAAGGGTCTGCTCAGCGACGACGAGTTCACCGCAGCCAAGGCGCGAGTGCTGGGGGCGGGCCAATAGGGTTTGGCCATGGCCAAGCGCGACGAGCCGAAACTGAAGAACAAGGTCTACGAAGCGGAACTGTTCCGACTGCAGGCCGAGCTGGTGAAGTTGCAGGAATGGGTCAAAGCCACCGGCACCCGGCTGGTCGTCATTTTCGAAGGCCGGGACGCGGCCGGCAAGGGTGGGGCCATCAAGCGGATCACCGCCTACCTCAACCCCCGCGTCGCCCGGATCGTGGCACTGCCGGCCCCGACCGAGCGCGAGAAGACCCAGTGGTACTTCCAGCGCTACGCCTCGCACTTACCGGCCGCCGGCGAGATCGTTCTGCTCGACCGCTCCTGGTACAACCGCGCGGGTGTCGAGCGGGTGATGGGATTCTGCACCTTGGAGGAGTACCGGCGCTTCCTGCACCAGACGCCGATCTTCGAACGGCTGCTGGTCGAGGACGGCATCGTGTTGCGCAAGTACTGGTTCAGCGTCAGTGACGAGGAGCAGCAGCGCCGGTTCCAGTCCCGGCTGAAGGACCCGATGCGACGCTGGAAGCTCAGCCCGATGGACCTGGAATCCATTACCCGCTGGGAGGAGTACAGCAGGGCCAAGGACGAGATGATGGTCCACACCGACATTCCGGAAGCGCCCTGGTACGTCGTGGAGAGTGACAACAAGAAGGCCGCGCGGCTCAACGTCATCCACCATTTGCTTTCGACGATTCCTTACGAGGACGTCACCACCCCACCGCTGAAACTTCCCGAGCGGCCCGGGTCGCGTGGCTACATGCGCCCGCCCAAGGACACCCAGACCCCGGTGCCGGATTTCGCGAGGACGCTGTTCGGCTGAGAATCCGTTAGATGTTGGTACATCGGTTAGCGACAAAACGGGCATTTCCATCTAACGGATGTGCCAAGGTCTAACGGCTGCGCGAGTTGCCAGACCGCGGGCTGACCCAATCGGTGAGGTGCGTACCCTTTGTGTCATGCGGCCCGCCTCCCCTGCCCGGTGGCTACGCGCCGCCGTCCTTGCAGGGTCGAGCGTGGGACTTGCCGCGGGCGCCCACTTCCTGGCCGGCGGGCATGCCGATCCGGTCTTCCTGGCGTTACTGCTGGCGACGGCGACGGTGGCGTCCTACCACTGGACGAAGCGGGAACGCAATCTGCTGACGATCGTCGCTGCGGTGCTCGCAGTGCAGGCGGTCGTGCACGTCACGCTCGGACACGCCCACTCGGGCGGGAGCATGCTGGGCGCGCATGTCGCCGCGGCCCTGCTGCTTGCGCTGTTCCTGCGCATCGGTGAGGCGCGGCTGCACGCTGCGGCCAGGCGCCGCTACCTGCAATGGGTCGTGGCCTTGCGGCTGGCACTGGCTGGCACCCCGGAGCGCCCAGCAGTCACCCGCCGACTGCTCGGGGAGATCGCCCAACTGCATGATGTGTGGATCGATGGCGCGGCGGCCGGTCGCGGCCCGCCGGCTGCTGGCTACCCCTTAACCGAATCCATCCACCATCTGGAGTACCCATGCACGTGCGTCGTGCCGTCGTCTGCGCTGCGGCATTCACACTCATCGCGGCCGCCCCCGCTGCGGCCCACACCGAGCTGCTCAGCAGCGACCCCGCGGAGGGCGCAACGCTGACCGCGCCACCGACGCAGGTCGCGCTCACGTTCGGGGAGGACCTGCTGACCGCCGGCGACAGAGCTGGTGGCCCAAGATGCGCAGGGCACAAAGGTCGACCTTGGCCCGTCGCAGGTCGACGGAGCGGTGCTCTCAGCGCCATGGCCGGCTACTGCGGCGGCCGGTCAGTACCGCGTGTCCTACCGGGCCGTGGCCGAGGACGGCCACCCGCTGGAGGGAACGATCAACTTCACGATCAAGGGCGACGCTGCGCCGGAGGTGTCGCCGAGCCCGGCGGCGCAGGAGCAGAACAACGGCAGCAGCAGCGCCGCGAAGATCTGGGCTCCCATCGCGTTGCTGGCAGCGCTACTCGTGGCAGGTGGGCTCTTCTGGAGGTCGCGTGCGCAACTAACACCGCCCGCTGGGTCCTGCCGGTCGCGATTCTGGCCGTGGCCGGACTGGCGGTCGGGCTGATCGTGGGTGGCGGAACGGCCGAACCCGTCAGCGCTGAGATCGCCGGACCCGGTCCGCTGGTGGCCTGGGGACTGCCGATCCTGCGGCTGATCGCGACCGCCGCCGCGGTGCTCACAGTGGGGCTGCTCGGATACGCGGCGGTGCTCGGACCGCAGGGTCGTAACGGCGTGCTCTCACCGGTCGGCCGGCGCGACGTCGTCCGGGCGGGCTGGACGGCCGCAGTCTGGTCGGTGGCCAGCCTGCTCACCGCGTTATGGGCGCTGGCGTGGGCGCTCGGGCAACCACTTAAGGACACGCTGACCCCGGGCGTGATCAGCACTTACGCCTGGTCGGTGGGCTCAGTGCGCGCGTTCCTGCTCGTGTCCATCATTGCGGCGGTCATCGCCGTCGCGTGTGTGTTCACCTCGTCGATCACGGCTGCCGCGAGTTGGATGCTCGCCGCCATGGTGGGCGTCGCGTTGCCGGCGCTGACGGGCCACGCGTCGTCGCTCGGTTCGCACGGGGTCGCGATGACCTCCGATGTCGTGCACGCCTTGAGCCTGAGCGTGTGGGTTGGCGGCCTGCTCGTGCTGCTGATGCATGCCGTCCGTAACGACCCCGGGACGATGCGTGCCGTTCCCGTCTTCCGCACCGTCGCGACGTGGGCGGTCGCACTGCTTGCGATCTCCGGCATCGGTGCCGCGTTCGCCCGCATGAGTAGCTTCGACCAACTGTGGACAACGTCGTTCGGCATTCTCATCATGCTCAAGGTCGTTCTGCTCGTGCTGCTGCTGATCCTGGCCCGGACGATCCAGACGAAGGTGCTGGGCAGCGGCCGCGACGACCGTTCGGCACTGATCCGGTTCGGCGGGATCGAGGCGCTGCTCATGGCCGCGGCCGGCGGCATCGGTGTGGCGCTGACCCAGACCCCGTATCCACGCGTCGAGATCGAGTACCCGACCCAAGCCGAGACCCTGCTGGGGCAGGCGTTCCCGCCGCCTCCGACGTTCGCGAACGTGGCGTTCGGCTGGCACACCGAACCGCTGTGGCTGGGCCTGGCGGCCCTCGGGATCGGACTCTACGTGGCCGGAGTCATCCGGCTCAATCGCCGCGGCGACCGTTGGCCGGTCCTGCGCACGGTGTCCTGGATCACCGGCTGGCTCACCGTCGTCTGGGCCACGAACGCCGGGATCTCCGTCTACGCGATGGTCGCGATGAGCTGGCACATGGCCGCCCACATGGCGTTGTCGATGATCGCGCCGATCCTGCTGGCGATGTCCGCACCGTTGTCGCTGGCGTTGCGCGCCCTGCCCTCGACCCACGGCACCCGGCGCGGTCCGCGCGAGTGGATCGTCTGGGGGATGCACACCTGGTTGGCGCGCTTCATCACCCACCCGTTGTACGTGCTGTTCATCTTCACGGTCGGTCTGTACGGCCTGTACTACACCCCGCTGTTCTCGTGGCTGATGGGCAGCCACGTCGGGCACCTCGCGATGCAGGTGCACTTCCTGCTCAGCGGCTACCTGTTCGCGTGGGTCGTCATCCAGACCGACCCGCTGCCCCGCTCGATGCCGCCCTGGGGCCGGCTCATGCTGGCGATCGTGGCGATGCTGCTGCACGCCTTCTTCGCCGTGCCGATCATGATGTCCGCCACGGCGTTCGGCGCCGCCTGGTACAGCCAGGTGCAACCCCCGTGGCTGACCGATCCCGTGGCCGACTCCCAGAACGCCGGCGCGATCGCCTGGGGGATCGCGGAGATCCCGACGTTCATCCTCGTGGTCGCGGTCGCCGTGCAATGGGCCCGTTCTGACGAGCGGGAAGCCAGACGCCACGACCGGCAGGCCGAACGGGACCACGACGCCGACCTTGCGGCGTACAACGAGAGGTTGCGCAGGATGCACGAGAGGAGCCAGCGATGAGGCTCGCTATGGTTGCGGCCGCCGCGCTACTGCTGACCGGATGTGCCGCGAGCGACGAACCCGCGTTCACGGTGGCCAGCCCGACGCAGACCGGTCCCTTCAAGGGCACCACCTTGGACAAGGCCATGCCCAAGCCAGACGTCACTCTGACCGACACCTCTGGCAAGCCGTTCAATGTCGCCACCGACACCAAGGGCAAGGTGGTGGCGCTCTACATCGGTTACACACATTGCCCGGATGTGTGTCCAACCACGATGGCCGACCTCAGCGTCGCGATGTCGTCGTTGCCCAAGGATGTCGCGCAGGACGTCGACGTCGTCATGATCACCTCGGACCCGGATCGCGATACGCCCAAGCGGCTGGGCAAATGGCTCGGGTCGTTCAGTTACGACGCGATCGGGCTCACCGGTTCGTATCCGAAGATCCAGCAGGCCGCGCAAGACGTCGGGGTGTTCCTGGAGCCGCCGAAGAAGAACGCCGACGGCAGCATCACGGTCGAGCACGGCGCGCAGGTGATCCTATTCGGCCCCGACGACCAGTCCGACCTCATCTTCACGTCCGGGTTCGCGGCCGAGGACGTGGCACACGATCTGCAAACACTGGTCCAAGGGGAGGCGTAATGAGGAAGTTCGCTTTTGTGGTCGCGGTATTGGCACTGGCCGGATGCGGGGGGAGCAGCGAGCCGGCGGCGCAAGCCAGCAGCGCGCCTGCCGTCAGCGTGAACGAGGCCTACATCCTGCCGAACGGCGATGTCGCCGGCATGTTCGGTGAGGTCGTCAACGAGGGCGCGGACGCGGTGACCATCACCGGAGGTTCGGCGCCGGATGTCGGCATGGTGCAGGTCCACGAGTACGTCAAGGAGGGGACCAAGGAGATCATGCGGGAGGTGCCGGATGGCCTCGAGGTTCCGGCCGGCGGCAGCGTGCAACTGCAGCCCGGCGGGTATCACGTGATGATGATGGACGTCACCGCCGACTGGCAGGTCGGGGATGCCGTGCCCGTCACCCTGACGTTCAGCGATGGGGGTTCCGTGACGGTGCAGGCCACGGTCAGGGAACGCGAGGGCATGGACTCGATGCCGTGAGCGTCTCGCGACGGGCAGTTCTAGCCGGCGGTGCGCTGGCTGGCACTGCGGTGGCTGTGGGCGGCGGGGTCCTGTGGACCCAGCAGAACGAGGACGCCCCCGCGCAGACCGAGCCGTTCTACGGCGAACACCAGGCCGGGATCGCCACACCGGCGCAGGCCCGGGCCGAACTCGTCGCGCTGGATCTGCGGACCAAGAGCCCGGCCGAGATCGAGGCGGTGTTTCGCGCCTGGACCGACTTGGTGACCTCGTCGTTCTCGCAAACGCCGGACGCCGATCTGCTCGCCGCGCCGGCCCGGCTGACGGCGACCTGGGGGATCGGGCCGGGCTTGCTGCCGGGTCTGGGTCTGCGCCGGATGCAGCCGGAAGGACTGGCCGAACTGCCGGCCTTCAGTAAGGACCGGTTGCGCAAGGAGGTCAGCGGCGGGGACATCTTCCTGCAGGTCGGTGCCGACGACGGCGTGGCCGCTGTGACGGCCGCCCGGCATCTGGTCGCCGCCGCCCAGCCGGCCTTGGCCGTCCGGTGGTGGCAGCGCGGCTTCTCGTCGGCTACCCGCCGCAATCTCATGGGGCAGATCGACGGCACCGCGAACCTCGCCGTCGACGATCCACGCTTCGCGCAGACGGTGTGGGCCGGCGACACCCAGCCGGACTGGCTGCGGGGCGGTTCGTACGTGGCGCTGCGCCGGATCCGTATGGCACTGCCGCAGTGGAATACCTTGAGCGTCGAGGACCAGGAAGCCGTGATCGGCCGCTTCAAAGACAGCGGCGCGCCGTTGAGTGGTGACGGCCGAAACCGATGCCGTCGACCTATCGGCCCAGACCGCGGATCTGCAACTCGTGGTGCCGGCCGACGCACACGTCCGGCTGGCCAATCCCGAGAACACCGGCGGTGCCCGGATCCATCGCCGTGGGCTTCTCCTACGACGACGGACCATCGGACGCCGGGCTGCTGTTCATGGCCTGGCAGGCCGACCCGCGCACCGGATTCATCCCTCTGCAGTCACGCCTGGACGTTGGGGATGCGCTCAACCGGTTCACCGTCGCCGAGGGCAGCGCGCTGTTCGCCTGCTTCCCCGGCTGTGCGCCGGGGGGCTATGTGGGGGAGACGCTGTTCGCCGCGATCTAGAAAACCACTGATTAACCATGTCCCGGCTGCAACGTGCCTGAGCGCGCAATCGCTTCGCCCCACATCTAGCGCCATAGCGCTGCTATGACCCACGATGTGGGGCTTGCATCTCGCACCCTCAGACGCGTTTCGCGCAGGACACAGCGTTTATCAGTGCTTCCCTAGAAAAGCATTGCTGTGTCAGGCGAAGCAGGACAACATCTGACCGGTGCTTCCGGACCCCACTGACCTCGAAGGGTCGAAGGCGGCAGTGTCGCTGAGATCGGTTGGCTGTCCTGATCTGCAACGCGTCCGCCAACGACACGCCGATAGACATCCGCACGCCCCGCGTGTCGCGCCCGCGTGATCAGAACGTGTTGCAGATCCGGACAGGCAGGCACCACCTCAAGGGGTACGCGCGCTCCGGGTGCCACCGACCATCTGCAATCGGCAACCCAGCGTGATCGTGCAATACCCTTCAGTCACGGTCGAGAGGACGCCGATGCCGAAGCGGACGGCCCGGGACGAGCAGGTATTGACGCTAGTCGAACGGCTCACCACCTCGGGCAGTGAGCCGGGGTTGATCAGCGCCCTGCGAGATGCGATTTCCGAACTGCTGCCGGAAAGCACCTGTGCGGTGGCCACGCGCGTGACGGCCCATGGTGCCGATCACCTCATGGCCCTGGCTCACCGAGCGCTCATCGAAGGCGCGACCATCCGTGACTCCGACGCGCTGGCGATCACCGGTGGTGAGCCAGGGTATCCAGCGGTTGTCGTGGCAGTAACGCCTGCACCACCCGCCGAGTACGCCGGCACACTGGCCCAATGGGCGGGTCTGGCGGCGCGGCTGCTCCCAGGAATTCGGGCTCTGGACGACGTCTCGAGAGCGGTTCCCCATCAGAGCGCCGGCAGCGAGGCGCCGGTGGAACAGCAACTGGAACTCGTTTTCGCCGACGCCACCGCCCGCGATCTGCAGGTCGTGCTGGGCTTGGTCGACCAGTCCGTGTGCCCGCTGATCTCCGAGGCTCAACTGCCCGAACAGCGCAGGCGGCTCGTACGCAGGTTGCGGCGAATGCTGCGCCCGGAGGATCGGGTGTGGGAGCACGGCAACCGGGTGTTGGTGGCGCAGATACTGCCGGCTGCCGACACGTCGCTGCTGGTGGATCGGATCAATCAAGCGATCCGTGCCACCCATGCCGAGGAGGGATTCACCCGCCGCTTGGTGGACGTCTGGGTCACGACCGGCGACAACGGCCTCGCTGCGGCCGAGGAGGCGCTGGCCCGGTTGCGCCGGATGCGGGATACTGGACGGCGTTGTCTGGCAGGCGAGCCGGAGCCGTTCGACCTGATTGAGGGGCCAGAACTCACCGTTGTGGTCGACAACCACCGCTCCATTCTCGGCATCAACGGACATGCCGCTGCCCTGCTGGCGAAGCGGTCAGGAGGGTCAGTACCCGAGGTCACGGAACTCGCGTTCTTCCGGCCGGATGGCAGCCAGGTGGGTGTCGAGGAACTGCCAGGGCGAACTGCGCTGAGCACAGGGGTGAGCACGCAGGATCGGGTACTGGGCCTGCGCTACCGCGGCGGGCGGGTGCACTGGGGGTTGCTGTGCACGGCGGCGTTCGACGACGGACACGGATCGGTGGCCGGCTACGTGGCGAGTGTGACATCGCTGGTCGGCCCGGACGGAGACCAGCGCAGCTTGCGGGATGCCATGGAACTGTGCCGGGATCCGATGGCGCTCATGGAGCCCGTCGGGGACGCCGCCGAGATCAAGGACTTCCGGGTCCTGCGGGCCAACAGCCGAGCCCTGACCATGCTGCGCATGCGGGAGGAAGACCTGCTCGGGGCCAGCGAGACCGAGATCTACCCGTTCGAGACGCGGCTGGGGCTCGTGCTCGACTACGCCCAGGTGCTCGCAACGGGCGACAGCAGTCAGCGCGTCGTCACGATGCCTGCGGGTCCGCTGGCCGGCACCTATCAGATCAGCGCGATGCCCTGCTATGGCAACGTCATGGTCGTCGCGCGCGGCCTCGGAGACGGACGGCAGGCTTGGGACTCGGCCCGGGTCTGGGACAGCTTGACGGGACTCAACAACCGCGAAGGGCTGCTCAAGCAGCTGCGCGAGTTCGACCAGGACGGCGATCAACCGGTCACCCTGGCTCTGCTGGACATCGACGACTTCACCGGCGTCAACGATCTGCTCGGACGTCTGCGCAGTGATCGCTTCCTGATCGAAGTGGGCCGTATCCTCAGCGAGATTGCTGGTGCACAGGATCTGGTGGCACGCATCGGCAACGACGAATTCGCGATCCTCACCACGACGATCGGCAGCCGAGCGCAGGCCGACGCGTTCGGTGACCTAATCCGCACTCGCATGAAGCGCGGCGTGTCGGTGGGGGGACAGCACTTCACCGCGGCGGCCTCGATCGGCGTGGCGTGGACCGGTGACGGCGATCGGGTCGGAGAGTTGCTGGCCGTGGCTGACGCCGCGATGGCTGAGTCCAAAGCCGGAGGTGGAGACGCGGTAACCCTCGGGCACCGGGAACGCCGCACCCCTGCCATGCGCGCGGTCGCGATGGAAACCGAGCTGCGGGATGCGATCGAAGAGCAGCAGTTCGTGTTGCACTACCAGCCCGTCATCGATTTGGCCAGCGGCCGGATTCGCGGTGCCGAGGCCCTGATCCGCTGGCAGCATCCGCAGCGGGGAACCGTCGCCCCCGGCGAGTTCATTGGGGTCGCCGAGCGGCGCCACCTCATCACCCGCATCGGTGAGTGGGTGGTCGAGGAAGCGTTCGGGCAGCTGGCCCGCTGGCGCTCCAGCCTTGGCTACGTGCCCGCTCTGGCGCTGAACACCTCCATCGGGCAACTGACCCGTCCGGGGCTGGCTCGCACGATTCTGCAGTGTGCCGAGCGGGAAGGGATCGATCCGCACAGCATCCAGCTGGAGATCACCGAGAGCCAACTGCTGCACGCCGACGACTCCACCTTGGCGAATCTGCACGCCTGCCAGGAAGCGGGCTGTGAACTGGCCATCGACGACTTCGGGACCGGGCACGCCGGTTTCGACTACCTGCGGCAGATCCCGGCCCGTGTGCTGAAGGTGGACAAGACGTTCATAGACGGGCTGGCCCACGACACCACGGATGGTGCGATCGTGGCCGGGGTCATCGCGCTGGGCCACGGATTGGGCCTGAGTGTGATCGCCGAAGGTGTCGAGACCGAGGAGCAGGCGCAGGCCTTGCGGGCGTTGAACTGCGATGCGGGGCAGGGCTGGCTGTGGCATCCGGCGTTACCGGCCGAGGATCTCGAGGCGCTGCTGCTCGCCGGCGATGTGACAGGCTGATCGCATGCAACAGGACGCAGATCCGCGCCCCATGCGCGGTGGCGCTTTCGACTACCGGGGTCCCGCCATCCCCGAGTACGCACCGCAGGCCGATCACGAGCCGGACCCCGGCGAGGTGGTGTGGGCATGGGTGCCCTTCGAAGAGGACCCCAGCCAGGGCAAGGACCGGCCGCTGGCGATCGTCGGCCGGTGTGCCGACAAGCCCGCCGAGCTGGTGTGCTTCCTGCTGTCCAGCAAGGACCGATCCGGTGACGACGAGTGGGTGGCCATCGGTTCGGGCGGGTGGGACGCCGAGGGCCGGGAGTCGTGGGTGAACATCGCTCGGCCGCTGGCGGTCACCGCAGAAGCCGTTCGGCGTGAGGGCGGCGAGTTGTCCCGGACGCAGTTCGACGCCGTGGTCGAGGCGGCCCGGCGCAAGTACCCGCCGCGGAACTGACAAACGCCCGCGCTACCTGGATTCATCCATGACGGCGGCGCGGGAGGTCTACAGAATCTCCCATGCTTTCGTCAGAAATGATCGACATCACCCTTTGTGCGATCGTGCACCGTTCCGAACGGTGCAATCGTGTTCAAACGGTGAATCCGCTACAGAATTGCCCACGCCTGCGTCAGCACCTCGCGCAGAATGCCCGTCACCTCGTCGAAGTGAGACTGGTCGCAGATCAGCGGTGGCGCGAGCTGGATGACCGGGTCGCCACGATCGTCGGCCCGGCAGTAGAGGCCTGCGTCGAACAGCGACTTCGACAGGAACCCGCGCAGTAGCCGCTCGCACTCATCGGCGTCGAAGGTCTCCCGGGTCGCCTTGTCCTTGACCATCTCGATGCCGTAGAAGTAGCCGGCCCCGCGCACATCGCCCACGATCGGCAGGTCGCGCAGGCTGTCCAACGCTGCGCGAAACCCGTCCTCCTGCCCGCGCACGTGGTCCATGATCTTCTCATCGTCCATCAGCTGCAGGTTCGCCAGCGCAACCGCGGCGCCCACCGGATGGCCGCCCCACGTGTACCCGTGCAGGAACGTGTTGGCGCCGGTGGCGAACGGTTCGAACAGCCGGTCGCTGGCGATCATCGCGCCCATCGGCGCGTAACCCGAGGTCATGCCTTTCGCGCACGTGATGATGTCCGGCTGCACCTCGAAGCGGGACATCGCGAAGAAGTCCCCGATCCGGCCGAACGACGTGATCGTCTCGTCGGCCACCAGCAGCACGTCGTACTGGTCGCAGATCTCGCGGACCCGCGCAAGGTACCCGGATGGCGGCGGGAAGCAGCCGCCGGAGTTCTGCACCGGCTCCAGGAAGACCGCCGCGACCGACTCTGGGCCCTCCATCTCGATGGCCAGCGCAATCTGGTCGGCGGCCCACCGGCCGAACGCCACCTCGTCGTCGGCGTGCACAGGTGCGCGGTAGAAGTTCGGTGTTCGGCACCTTGTGCGTGCCGGGCACCAGCGGTTCGAACGGAATCTTGGCGGCCGGGATGCCGGTGATGCTCAACGCCCCCTGCGGCGTCCCGTGGTAGGCCACCGCGCGGCTGATCACCTTGTACTTCTCGGGTTTGCCGGTGATCCGGAAGAACTGCTTGGCCAGCTTCCAGGCGGACTCCACGGCCTCGCCGCCACCGGAGGTGAAGAACACGTGGTTCAAGTCCCCAGGCGCCAGCGCCGCGAGCCGTTCGGCCAGTTCGATGGCCGGGGGCGTGGCATAGGACCAAATCGGGAAGTGCGCCAGCGTGCGCGCCTGCTGGGCCGCGGCTTGGGCCAGTTCCTCCCGGCCGTGTCCCATCTGCACGGTGAACAAGCCGGACAGCCCGTCGAAGTAACGCCGGCCCTGGTCGTCCCAGATGTAGGGGCCTTCACCGCGCACGATCACCGGCACGTGCTCGCCCTCGTGGTACACCGAGTGCCGGGTGAAGTGCATCCACAGGTGTCTACGGGCGGCTTCGGCTAGAGCGTCCTCGCCGCCTTCAGTCACGAATTGCGGAGTGCTGGTCATGCGTGCCCCATTGGTAGGTCTGCTTGTGAATCTTGAAGTACATGTAGGTCTGCGCGTGGCGCACGCCAGGCACGGCCCGGATGCGGTTGAGGAGGTCGAACAGGTGCTCGTCGTGGGTCGCGAAGACCTCGGCCAGCAGATCGATGCCGCCGGCGGTCGAGACGAGGTAATCAACCTCGTCGATATCCGCGATCTTGGCTGCGGCGGCTTGCACGTCGCCGTCCACGTTGATGGCGATCATGGCCGCCCGCGGATAACCCATCTGGATCTGGTCGGTGACCGCCACGATCTGGATGACCCCCGTGTCGAGCATCCGGCGCACCCGTTGGCGCACCGCGGCCTCCGACAGGCCCACCTCCTTGGCGATGTCGGCGTAGGCACGGCGGCCGTCGACCTGCAGCAGTCGGATGATGGCCCGGTTCGTCTCATCCAACGTCAATTCGCTCACGGGGCCGATTCTCGCTCAGGCGAGCAAGCCGTGGCAATGGTTTTCGTATCTGCGAAGGCCAGTGGGCTGCTGATTTCGTCGCGAAGGCGCGGGAGTTTCTGTCGCCAACAGGCGACAGATCATCGGAACGGCGGCTAGCCTGGTGCGGTCGATCGTGAGGAGTTGGAACAAATGCGCGCAGTCAACAACGTCGTGAACGGTGTCGCCGGTCCCGGGTCCGGGGAGGCACTCGACCTGGTGAATCCGAGCACCGGTGAGGTGTTCGGCCAGGCCCCCGTCTCCACGGAGGCCGACGTCGACGCCGCCGTCGCCGCCGCGCGCGAAGCGTTCGGTCAGTGGCGCAACACGACTCCGTCTGTACGTCAGAAGGCGTTGCTGGCGATCGCCGACCTCGTGGAGCAGAACGCTGACGAACTGGTCGCGCTGGAAAGTGAGAACACGGGCAAGCCGATCCCCGTTACCAACGCCGAAGAGATCCCGCCGATGCTCGACCAGATCCGCTTCTTCGCCGGGGCTGCCCGAGTGCTGGAGGGCCGGGCCGCGGGCGAGTACATGGAGGGCTTCACGTCCATGATCCGCCGCGAGCCGATCGGCGTGATCGCGCAGGTGACCCCGTGGAACTACCCGCTGATGATGGCTGTCTGGAAGTTCGCGCCGGCGATCGCGGCCGGTAACGCGGTTGTGCTCAAGCCGTCCGACACCACTCCGGTCTCGACCGCACGACTGGCGGAGATGATCGCCGACGCCGGCATTCTGCCGCCCGGCGTGTTCAACGTGATCGCCGGCGACCGCGACACGGGCCGCGCGCTGGTCGGTCACCCAGGCGTCGACATGGCGGCCATCACCGGCTCCGTGCGCGCTGGCATGCAGGTAGCCGAGGAGGCCTCCAAGATGGTCAAGCGCGTTCACCTCGAGCTCGGCGGCAAGGCCCCGGTGGTGGTCTTCGACGACGCCGACCCGGCCAAGGCTGCGGAATGGCTCGCGGTGGCTGGCTACTTCAACGCCGGGCAGGACTGCACCGCTGCGACCCGCGTGCTCGCGCAAGGCGGGATTCACGATGACTTCGTCGCCGCCCTGGCTGAGCAGGCTGCGGCCACCAAGACCACCTATGCGGGTGGTGCGACGGACGAGGACGCGCTCGTGCCGCCGCTGAACAACGTGGCCCAGTTCGAGAAGGTGCTCGGCTTCCTGGAGCGCAAGCCGTCGCACGCCAACATCGCGGCCGGTGGGGCGCGCGAGGGCGATCGCGGCTACTTCCTGCACCCGACCGTCGTGGTCGACCTCGAGCAGAACGACGAGATGGTGCAAAACGAGATCTTCGGCCCGGTCATGACTGTGCAGCGTTTCGACGACGAAGCCAAGGCGATCGAGTGGGCCAACGGCGTGGAGTACGGCCTGGCCAGTTCGGTCTGGACGGAGAACCACGGCCGCGCGATGCGCATGGCCAAGGCGCTGGACTTCGGCACCGTGTGGATCAACACCCACATCCCGCTGGTCGCAGAGATGCCGCACGGTGGCTTCAAGCACTCCGGTTACGGTAAGGACCTGTCGATGTACGGCCTCGAGGACTACACCCGCATCAAGCACGTGATGAGCTCGTTGGAGGAGTAGGGCTTTTGTCGCGTTGTTGTCGCGACGCGCCGAGCATAGCGACAACAACGCAGCAAAACTCGCGACAGCCATCCGGGTGCCTTCGATTTCGTGACTCAATTGCGCGTATCGCGACGGAAACCGTACCCTGGGGCTCATGCGCATCCTGATTGTCGGAGCCGGTGGCGTCGGCTCCTCCGCCGCCTTGATCGCCGCCCGCCGCGACTTCTACGAGCACATCGTGATTGCCGACTACGACGAGGAGCGCGCCCGCGAACTGGTCGCCCGGATCGGCGACGACCGGTTCTCAGCACTTGCAGATCGACGCCTCGGACGCCCAAGCCGTGGCTCAGGTCTGCCGGGAGCACAACATCACTCACGTGCTCAACGTCGTGGACCCGCGCTTCGTTGTGACCATCTTCGAAGGGGCGTTCCTGGCCGGCGCGGACTATCTGGACACCGCGATGAGCCTGTCCAGCTTGCACCCGGACCAGCCCTACGAACTGCCCGGGCGTCAAGCTCGGCGACGACCAGTTCGCCCATGCCGTCGCGTGGGAGGAAGCCGGTCGGCTCGCCCTGGTCGGCATCGGCGTCGAGCCGGGCTTGGTCGACGTCTTCGCCCGCTACGCCAGCGACCACCTGTTCAGCGAGATCGACGAACTGGGTGTGCGCGACGCCTCCGACCTGGTCGTGCATGGCTACGACTTCGCGCCGTCGTTCTCCATCTGGACGGTCATCGAGGAGTGCCTCAACCCGCCGGTGATCTGGGAGAAGGACCGCGGCTGGTACACCACCGAACCGTTCAGCGAGCCCGAGGTCTTCGACTTCCCCGAGGGCATCGGCCCGGTCGAGTGCGTCAACGTCGAGCACGAAGAAGTGCTGCTCATGCCGCGCTGGGTGGACGCCAAGCGGGTCACGTTCAAGTTCGGCCTCGGCGACGAGTTCATCGACGTCCTGAAGACGCTGCGCAAGCTCGGCCTGGACCGCACCGAGAAGGTGAAGGTGCACAACCACTACGTCAGTCCCCGCGACGTCGTGGCCGCCTGCCTGCCCGACCCGCTCACGCTCGGCGACAAGATGACCGGCAAGACCTGCGCCGGCCTGTACGTCACCGGCAAGGGCAAGGATGGCCAGCCGCGCGCGGTGTATCTGTACCACGTCAGTGACAACGAGTGGACGATGGCCGAGTACGGGGCGCAGGCTGTTGTGTGGCAGACGGCGATGAACCCGGTCGTCGCACTGGAACTGCTGAGCACCGGCGCCTGGAGTGGCGTCGGTGTGCTGGGCCCGGAGGCCCTGCCGAGTGAGCCGTTCCTCGACTTGCTGAAGGACGGGTACGGACAAGAGTGGAAGATGGAGGACCGCACATGACTTACGGCCCGGACCTGCCGCAGAAGCGCGAGGTCGTCACCGAGATCCCTGGACCGAAGTCGCAGGCGCTGGCCCAGCGCCGCAAGGCAGCGGTCTCCGATGCGCTCGGCGCCGCAGTGCCGATCTATGCCGAGCGGGCCGGCGGCGGCGTGATCATCGACGTGGACGGGAACTCGTTCATCGACCTGGGCGCCGGCATCGCCGTCGTCAACGTCGGCAACAGCGCGCCGAAGGTCGTCGAGGCCCTCAGCGAGCAGGCGCAGAAGTTGACGCACACCTGCTTCATGGTCGCCGGTTACGACGGCTACATCGAGGTCTGCGAGAAGCTCAACGAGCTCACCCCCGGCGACTTCGCGAAGAAGTCGGTGCTGCTGAACTCCGGCGCGGAAGCCGTGGAGAACGCGGTCAAGGTGGCGCGGGCCTACACGAAGCGCCCGGCTGTCGTGGTGTTCGAGCACGCCTATCACGGCCGCACCAACCTGACGATGGGCATGACCGGCAAGAACATGCCGTACAAGCACTCGTTCGGCCCGTTCGCCCCGGAGATCTACCGGGTGCCGGGCTCGTACAACCTGCGCGACGGCCTGGACGGCCCGACTGCTGCGCGCAAGGCGCTGCAGAAGATCGAGTTCGAGATCGGCGGCCAGCAACGTGGCCGCCGTGATGATCGAACCGATCGCCGGCGAGGGCGGTTTCATCGTCCCCGAGCCCGGCTTCCTGCCCGCGCTGTCGCAGTGGTGCTCGGACAACGGTGCGGTGTTCATCGCCGACGAGGTGCAGACCGGCTTCTGCCGCACCGGCGACTGGTTCGCGGTGAACCACGAGAACGTGGTGCCGGACGTCATGACCACGGCCAAGGGCATCGCCGGCGGTATGCCGCTGGCGGCCGTGACGGGTCGCGCCGAAATCCTGGACAGCGTCCATGTCGGCGGCCTGGGCGGCACGTACGGCGGCAACCCGGTGGCTTGTGCCGCCGCGCTCGGTTCGATCGAGACGATGGCCGAGCTGGATCTCAATGCTCGCGCCCGGGCCTTGGGCGAGATCATGATGGGCCGCCTGTCCGAGTGGCAGTCGAAGTACGACGTGGTCGCCGAGGTTCGTGGGCGGGGTGCGATGGTCGCGGTCGAGTTCGCCGAGCCGGGGACGCTCAAGGCGCTGCCGGAGATCCCGAAGGCGATGGCTGGGTACTGCGCGCAACAGGGCGTCGTCATGCTGACTGCCGGCACCTACGGCAACGTGATTCGGCTGCTGCCGCCGTTGGTGATCAGCGACGAGTTGCTCAGCGAGGGTCTGGACGTGATGACCGACGCGCTGGCATCGGCGCTGGGCTGAGCGGGCTGCGTAACCACCCTGCCTTCGCCGGCCACCCCGGCTTCGGGAAGGTGGCCGTCGATGGGGTGTGGGAGGAAGCCGTCACCTTTGCACCCGGCGAAGTGCCCGACGTCGACGGTGAAGACGTGGCGTGTGAGGCGTTCTTCGGCGAGGCCTTCTTCGGACTGCGGACCGCGCGACGTGGCGCGCTTCTCGCACGCCATGACTGAACCCGACTTCTTTGCGGCGATCGAGCGGGAGTTCGGGTTAGGTGGGCATTTCACGTTCGCCGAGATCGGGGCGGAGGGCGCCTGGCGCAGCGTGGGTGCCTTCCGGCTCGGTGACGAGGTGGATTGGGAAACGCTGCAGGCTGCGCCGGTCTGGCAGGACACAACGCACAACAAGGCGCTGGAGTTCAGCTTCGACCGTGGCCGGTACTGGTTCGCGCTGCCGTTGGGCCGGCAGTTGCAGCGGCCGCGAGTGGAGCAAGCGCTGCGCACACTGCGGGATCTCTGAGTCCTACAGTGCTGCGGTTGGGGGACATGCCGGTAGGCCGCGCCGGTGAGACGCGCCGTTTTGTTGCGTTGTCGGCACTAATCTCGGCGTGTCGTGACGACAACGCGACAGGACGGGCAACTTCGCGACACTGCCGCGGTGCGTGGCACGCTAGCGATCATGCTCACCCCCGCCGAACGAGCTGCCCGCGGCAAGACCGCCCGTAAACTCGTGCCCCGCTCCAGCCACGCGCAGTTCACGCCGGCGGCCGACCGGGATCCAGTGACCTTGCTGGAGTCGCAAGCCGCCTCCCGCTTGACCGAGTTGGTCCCCATCCGTTACGGCCGAATGCTGGTCTCCCCCTTCACGTTCTACCGCGGCGCGGCACTGGTCATGGCGGCCGATCTGGCCGGTACCCCTGACTCGGGATTGCGCGTGCAGGCCTGCGGCGATGCCCATCTGGCGAACTTCGGGGTGTTCGGATCGCCCGAGCGCAACCTGGTCTTCGACATCAACGACTTCGACGAGACCGCGCCCGGACCGTGGGAGTGGGACCTCAAGCGGCTGGTCGCGAGCCTGGAGATCGCCGGCCGCGCGAACCGACACCCGCCGGAGGAACGCCGCCGTGTCCTGCTCGGCGCCACGCAGGCCTACCGGATGGCAATGGCCAATTTCGCGAGCATGACCAACCTGGAGGTCTGGTACGCGCGCCTGGATTTCGAGGCGTTGTTCGAGCAGTTCCGCCGGGACCGGCCAGCCCGGGCGGCAAAGCAGACCGAGAAGGCGATCGCGAAGGCCCGCACCCGCGACTCCATGCAGGCGTTGGACAAGTTCGCCCACGACCAGTCCGGTCACCTGCGGATCATCCATCAGCCGCCCTTGATCGTGCGGCTCGAGGACATGGTGGCCGAGCGTCCGGAGTTGGCCGCGTTTGACGTGGCCGGTGAGATGGCTGAAGTCCTGCAGGGTTACCGGCAGACGTTGCCCAGCGACCGCCGGCATCTGCTGGACAAGTACGAGTACGTGGACACGGCGCTCAAGGTGGTCGGGGTGGGCAGCGTAGGGACCCGGGCCTGGATCCTGCTGCTGCTCGGCCGCGATGACGAGGATCCACTGTTCCTGCAGGCGAAGGAGGCGCAGGCGTCAGTACTCGAGCGTTTCGTCGGTTCGGCCGGTTTCGACAACGCCGGGCGAGCGGGTGGTCGCCGGGCAACGGCTGATGCAGTCGGCCAGCGACATCTTCCTGGGCTGGCAACAGGTCGTCTCGCCGGTGGACGGCCGGCCACGGGACTACTACGTGCGGCAGTTGCGCGACTGGAAGGGCTCCGCGGACGTCGACGACATCGATGCCGGCCGTCTGTTCATGTACGGCCGGATGTGCGCATGGACGCTGGCCAAGGCCCACGCCCGGTCGGGGGACCCGATCGCCATCGCTGCCTACGTGGGCACCGGCGACGTGCTCGACCGCGCCATTGCGGACTTCGCGCAGGCCTACGCCGAACAGAACGACCTCGACCACGCCGCGCTGCAGGAGGCCGCCGACAGTGCCCGGATACCGGTGCGCAGCGGCTTGTAGCTAGGCTGGAAACAGGGGGAGGTCATCATGAAGCGATTCATGTCCCTACTGGCGGTTCTCGCAGCAGCCCTTATGCTCGCCGCCTGCAGTTCCGGTTCCACACAACGCACCGACCCGTTCCCCGGGCAGTGGGAGTCCACCGGTGGCGAGCAGATCGCCATGCGTGTCGACGCACCCACCGACGGCGCCTATCCGGTGACGATCACCGGGGACAACCTGGAAGTCGCGCTGTCGGCGAAGCAAACCGGCGACAACGCCTACGAGGGGAAGACAAAAGGCGCCACGACGTACACGTTCAGCATGGTGGATGACGAGTTGCTGAATGCGACCGTGGCCCCCAAGGCTGGGACGTCCGCGACGACCAGTTTCAAGCGGGTCGGCGACTAGAGACCTGTCAGGTCCAGGTCACCGCGTGGCTCGACGCGCAGACCTGCGAGCCCGAGCCACTCGGCCAGCCGGGTCAGTTCCGCGCGCAACGGCGCCGCTGCCTGCGGCGCACCGAAAGCGCCGCGCACCAGCAGCACCCCGGCTTTCCGGTCCGCCTTGAGATCCACCCGGGCCACCAGCCGGCTGTCCAGCAGGAACGGCAGGACGTAGTAGCCGTACTGCCGCTTGGGGGCGGGGGTGTAGATCTCGATGCGGTAGTGGAAGTCGAACAGCTGGTGGACCCGATCGCGGTCCCACATCAACGGGTCGAACGGCGCGAGCAGCGCGGTGCCGGCGTCCCGTCGCGGGATGACCAGGTCGGATGCGGCGTACCAGGGCGCGCCCGCGACCGTCACTGGCTCGATCCGGCCTGCCGCCAGCGCTCGAGTGATACCCAGGTCGGTGATCGCCGGGGACAGCCGGAAGTGGTCACGGATCGTCCGGCGCTGCGCGACTCCGCAGGCGCGCAACGTCCGCACGACCAGTTCCTCGGCGGCGTGGGCGTCATCCATGTCCGGAACCCCGCCGGCGGTGTAGATCCGCTCGAACTGCGCGTTGCGGCCGGTGGTGCTCAGCTCCCCCGCCCAGAACATCGCCTCGCACAGCTGCTTGATCAGTGACCAGTTCCAGCCCCACTCGGTGCGCTCCCGGACGAAGTCCAGGTCAAGGCGCGCCTCGATCTCGCGGGCCGTACCCGGGACCTCGGCCTTGACCATGTCGAGCAGGCCGGGGTGTTCGGCCGCGGCCCGTAGTGGACCTCCCCAGGCGTGCTCCTGCCACTTGCGCATCCGCCAGCCGAACAGTGCGCGGTCTTCGACGGTCAGCAAGCTGGCCTCGTGCGCCCAGTACTCCGTGGTGCGGCGGTTGCTGAACAGGCGATCGACGTCGCCTTGAGACCCATGGAGCCGCGCGAAGAACGGCAGGTAGTGCGCCCGCGCGACCACGTTGACGCTGTCGATCTGCACCGCACCAAGGTGGCGCAGCAGCGTCAGCGGCGGAGTCGTCCGGCGGCGGTCGAGCCGTTGCGCGCGCACGGCCGCCCGCCGGGCCTGGTCAAGGGTCAGTGTGGGCATGGGATGCCATCCTCGCGCACCGTCGAGCGATCAGGTGGAGGCGTCCCGCATCATCAGGGGCCGGGAGACTGGGAGTAGCGTCTCGGCTGTGATTGCGCTGCTGACCGAGCACACCGTTCTGCTCTACTTCCTGTACCTCGCAGTAGGTGCGGTGCTCGGCCAGATCCGCATCCGCGGTGTGTTGATCGGCCCGGCCGCCGTGCTGTTCGCGGCGCTTGCGATCTCCGCCTTCGACGCCGACCTCGCGCTGCCCGAGATCGTGGGGCAGATCGGTCTTGTGCTTTTCGCGTACTGCGTCGGGGTTAACAGTGGTCCGACGTTCTTCGATTCGCTGCGCCGCGGTGGCCGGGCGATCGGACTGGTGGCGATCACGCTGCTGGTTGCGGCTGGCATCGCGATCGCGGTGGGCAAGGCGCTTGGCCTGGAACCGGAGTTGGTCGCCGGCGCCTACACCGGCGCACTCACGAACACCCCGGCGCTGGCGGCGGCGACCGAACAACTGGATTCCGCGCTGCCAACGGTCGGGTATTCCGTGACCTACATCGTCGGTGTGGTCGGCATGTTGTGGGCGGCCGCTGCAGCGCTCAAAGGCAAGACCG
The DNA here is from genome assembly GCA_037045455.1 of Candidatus Nanopelagicales bacterium. Lineage (GTDB taxonomy): Bacteria > Actinomycetota > Actinomycetes > S36-B12 > UBA10799 > JADKAV01. The sequence goes on from JBAOIN010000012.1 coordinate 400,343, forward strand.
AGCCCAAGGTGTCCGCGGTGCCCGAGCCCGAACCGGAGCTCATGATGCTGAGCATCCGGGTGGATGCTGACGGGCTGCCGACTTTGCGCGAGCTCATCGGGGAGTACGACGACAAGATCCGGTTCTCGCGCGTGCGGCACAACCGGGTCGTCAGCGTCGCGACCGACCAGGTCGTGCCCGAACCGGGCGATGTCGTGTCCGTCGTGGGACCCGAGGATGTGGTCGCCGACGTGGCCGTGCGGCTGGGCCACGTGTCGACGCTGCACCTGGAACTGGACCGCCGCGAACTGGACTTCCGGCGGATCGCGGTATCGCGGTCCGCGGTGGCCGGGCGGCCGTTGTCCGAACTCGACCTACTGAACCGATTCGGCGCCACGGCCACCCGCGTGCGGCGCGGCGACATCGACTTCCTGGCCACCGACGACTTCATCGTGCACGTCGGCGACCGGATCCGGATTACCGCGCCCAAGACGCGCATGGAGGACATCAGCGACTTCTTCGGCGACAGCGAGCACGCGGCCAGTGGGCTCAATCCGGTCGGGTTCATGCTCGGGATCGTCATCGGGTTGCTGATCGGATTGATCGCGATCCCGCTGCCGGGCGGGGCCAAGCTGTCCCTGGGCATCGCCGGTGGCGCCTTGGTCGCGGGCCTGGTGCTCGGTCGGTTGCACCGCACCGGCCCGATCCTGTGGTCGGTGCCGTTCCCGACTGCCAACGCTTTGGGTCAGTACGGCATGCTCGCGTTCCTCGCCTACGCCGGTTCCACCTCGGGGTCCAAACTGGTGGCCGCGTTGCAGACCGATGTCGGGCCGCGGTTGTTCGTGGCGGGTCTGGTGATCACCGGGTTCGCGGCTCTGGTGCTGCGGTTCCTCGGCCCAAGGTTCGGCGGGCTGTCGGGGCCGACCTTGGCCGGCGCGATCGGCGGTTCCCAGACCCAACCTGCCGTCCTCGCGTTCGTCAACGACCGGACGGCTGCCGATCCGCGGGTGAGCCTGGGGTACGCGCTGGTCTACCCGGTCGCGATGATCATCAAGGTGCTGGTGGCGCCGCTGATCGGGTTGATCGGCTAGCGCCTGGAGGCCCCAAACGTGCCCACTTGCTCATAATGTGGCCTTTTCAAACGGGCGCAGATTGAGCAAACGGTCACGTCTGCGGCGTCGGCCTACAGCGCCCTGATGATGTCCTCGACCCGGTCCTTGGCGTCGCCGAACAGCATCTGCGTGTTCTCCTTGAAGAACAGCGGGTTCTGCACGCCGGCGTAGCCGGTGGCCATGGAGCGCTTGAACACGATCACGTTCTTGGCCTCCCACACGTGCAGCACGGGCATGCCGGCGATGGGTGACCCCGGTTCATCAATAGCAGCGGGGTTCACCGTGTCGTTGGCGCCGATCACCAGCACCACGTCGGTGCCCGCGAAGTCGTCGTTGATCTCGTCCATCTCGAGCACGATGTCGTAGGGCACCTTGGCCTCGGCCAGCAGCACGTTCATGTGCCCGGGCAAGCGACCGGCGACCGGGTGGATGCCGAACCGCACGTTGATGCCGCGCTTGCGCAGTTGGCTGGTCAGCTCGGCCACCGGGTACTGCGCCTGCGCGACCGCCATCCCGTACCCGGGCGTGATGATCACCTCGTGCGAGTCGGCCAGCAGCTCGGCCGCGCCCTCGGCGTTGATCTCCCGGTGCTCGCCGTAATCCGCATCCGAAGCGACCGTTCCGGTCTCCACGCCGAAGCCGCCCGCGATCACCGAGATGAACGAGCGGTTCATGGCCCGGCACATGATGTAGGAGAGGTATGCACCGGAGGAGCCGACGAGCGCGCCGGTGATGATCAGCAGGTCGTTGTTGAGCAGGAATCCTGCGGCTGCGGCGGCCCATCCTGAGTAGCTGTTCAGCATGGACACGACGACCGGCATGTCGCCACCGCCGATACTCGACACCAGATGCCAGCCGAGGAACAGCGCCAGCACGGTCATGATCCCGAGCAGCGACTGCCGCATCACGACGTCGTCGCGCGGTACGAAGATGTAGCCCACCGTCATCCCGACGAACGCCACGATGATGCCGAGGTTCACCGCGTTATGCGCGGGCAGCATCCGCGGTGCACTGTTGATCCGGCCGCTCAGTTTGAGGAACGCAACGATCGAGCCGGTCAAGGTCACGGCACCGATGAAGACCCCGATGAACACCTCGGCGTCGTGGATCGCGGGGTAGGGGACGTCGGCCTCGTAGGAGGAGTTCCAGCCGACCAGCACCGCGGCCAGACCGACGAACGAGTGCAGCATCGCGATCAGCTCGGGCATGCCGGTCATCTCGACCTTGCGCGCGCGCCAGATGCCGATGACCGCGCCGATGGCCATGGCGGCGGCGATCAGGCCCAAGGCCGACCATGCCGCTGCCCGTGCGGTCGTTGGCGTCGCCGACCCCGTCGACCCCGCCGGTGGCTGCGATGACGGTGATGACCAGTGCGATGGCCATGCCGAAGATGCCGTACCGGTTGCCCATGCGGGCGCTCTCGTGCTTGCTCAGGCCGGCCAGCGCGAGGATGAACAGCAGGGCCGCGACGATGTAGGCGCCTTGCACCAGGGTGAGGCTCATGCGTCCTCCCTCCTGAACATCTGCAGCATTCGGGCGGTCACGGTGAACCCACCGAACACGTTGATGCTGGCGACGAGGATCGCGATGAACGCCAGCACGGAGACCCAGAGGTCGCCGTGCCCGACCTGCAACAGCGCACCGACCAGGATGATGCCGCTGATGGCGTTGGTCACTGACATCAGCGGCGTGTGCAAGGCGTGGTGCACGTTGCCGATGACGTAGAACCCGATGACCACGGCGAGCGCGAAGACCATGAAGTGGCCGAGGAAGGGTTCCGGCGAGACCGCCGACAGGCCGAGGAACGCCGCGGCGGCCACGCCGATCAGTCCCGAGCTTCTTGCCCGTCGCTCATCGGCTCCTTGGGCGGCACGGGCTCGGGCGGCGGGTGCGGCGGCTTGCACGGGAGCGGCCGAGACCGAGATCGCCGGCGGGGGCCACAACGTCTCGCCGTCCGCGCAGTCACCGTCATGCCGCGGATCACCTGGTCGTCGAGGTCGAGCACGAACTGCCCGTCCTTCTCCGGCGTCGTCAGTTTGAGCAGGTTCACGAGGTTCGTGCCGAACAACTGCGACGCCTGCGTGGGCAGCCTGCCCGGGGAGGTCGGTGTAGCCCAAGATCTTCACGCCGTTGTCGGTCACCACGCGCTCGTCCGGGCGCGGACCCGGCCACGTTGCCGCCGTTAGCCGCGGCCATGTCGACGACGACGCTGCCCGGCTTCATCGAGGCGACCATCTCTTCGGTGAACAGCCGCGGTGCGGGCTTGCCCGGGATGAGCGCGGTCGTGATGACGATGTCGACGTCCTTGGCCTGCTCGGCGTAGAGTTCGGCGGCCTTGCGGTTGAAGTCCTCGCCCATCTCCTTGGCGTAACCCGTGGCGCTCGGGCCGGTGTCCTCGACGTCGATGCCGCAGGAACTCCGCGCCCATCGACTCGACCTGCTCGGCGACTTCGGACCGGGCGTCGAAGGCGCGCACGATGGCGCCCAGGCTGTTGGCCGTCCCGATCGCGGCCAGTCCGGCGACGCCGGCACCCACCACGAGCACCTTGGCCGGCGGTACCTTGCCGGCCGCGGTGACCTGGCCGGTGAAGAACGAGCCGAACTCGTTGGCCGCCTCGATCACCGCGCGGTAGCCGCCGATGTTGGCCATGGAACTCAGGACATCCAAGCGCCTGTGCGCGGGAGATGCGGGGCACGGCGTCCATGGCCATCGCCGTCACGCCCTTGGCCTGCAGCGCGGCGACCAGATCGGGATCCAGGGCCGGGGCCAGCAAACTGATGAAGATCTGCCCGGAGTGCAGCCGCTCGATCTCGTCCGTGCTCGGTGGATTGATCTTCATGAGGATGTCGGCGCCCCACGGGTCGTCGACGATCTGGGCACCAGCGGCTTCGTAGGCGGCATCCTCGAAGGACGCCCCGTGGCCGGCGCCGGCCTGGATGGCGACTTCGTAGCCGAGCTTGCGCAACTGCTCGACTGTCTTCGGCGTGGCGGCGACTCTGCGTTCGCCAACCTTGGATTCAGCGGGGACACCGATACGCACGACAGGCCCTCCCGGTTCGTCTCTTAGAAGTTATCGGGTGACCTTGGTCGGGGTTACTCGCGGGTAACCCTTGGCGCTTTGTGACCGCAGAGGAGGGTGTCACGCAATCTCGACTGGTGGCCCCTCGCCACCAACAGGGGCGGACTGATGGAAGCACCGACGTATCAGCTGCGGTGCGGTGGGGTTCTGGTCATTCTCCCGCCGCTGCATGACCGCATCATGACCAGAACCCCGACAGTGCACGGCTCGCATTACGCAACAGCCTCAGAGAGGACCGTGAGCCACAAAGCCCGCACACTGGATGCGTGCGTAAAGTGGGTGGCGGCGTTGGGAGCGACGGCCCTGGGCCTGAGTATGGCCGCCGCTGCGCCGGTCGTGAGCACCCAGACCCCGGCCTGCACCCCCGGCCTGCACACCGGTTACGTGTCGGGGCGGCCCTACCTCGTCTACGTGCCCGAAGGTGCCCAACGTCCGGCGCCGACCATCGTCAGCTTCCACGGCAGGTTGCAGAAGGCGGCCTCCCAGATCGATGTGCTGCAGGCCACCGCGGACCGGCACGGGGCGATTCTCGTCGCTCCGCAGGCCCGCAGCGGGAAGTGGGACTTCCGGGGCAGTGACACCCGCTTCACCGGGGACATCCTGGACAACCTCACGTGCGACGACCCGACGCGGACCTATGCCTCCGGGATGTCGATGGGTTCGGCCATGACCTTTGTGCAAGCGTGTGCGCAACCCCGGCGGTTCGCCGCGTTCGGTGGGGTGGGCTTCGAGGTCTTCTTGCCCAAGTGCGCGGACCCCGATCCTGCCCCCATTGTCGCCTTTCACGGAACGGCCGACCAAATCGTGCCCTACGCCGGTGGGCTCACCGCGTCCACGGCCGCAGCACCACCGGCCGAAGCGACCATGCGGGACTGGGCGCGCCACGACGGCTGCCGGCGTTACGTGCGTACCGTCGACCAACCCGGCGTCACGCTGCGTTCGTGGGATGAGTGCCGGTCAGGTGCCCAGGTGCAGTTCTACTCGCTGCGGGACGGCAAGCACGCGTGGCCGAGTTATGCAGGTGAACTGATGTGGCAGTTCTTCTCGCAGTACCGCCTGCGCTGATCGGACGCTGTGCCACGATGCGGCTATGCAAACGATCGTGGCCGATCACCCGCTCATCTCCCAGAAAGTCACGATGCTGCGTGACGCCAGCACCGACAGTCCCACGTTCCGGCGGCTGGCCGACGAACTCGTCACCCTGCTGGCCTACGAGGCCACCCGTGGCATCAGGGTCGAGCCGGTCGAGGTGCGGACCCCGCTGACTACGGCCACGGGTGTGCGCCTGGCTGAACCGCCGCCGATCCTCATTCCGATCCTGCGCGCGGGGCTGGGGATGCTGGAGGGCATGGTCCGGCTGCTGCCCAGCGCCGAAGTGGGATTTCTGGGGATGCTGCGTGACGAGCAGACACTGAAGCCCACCATCTACGCCGACCGCATGCCGGCCGACATGACGGGCCGCCAGGTCTACGTCGTGGATCCGATGCTGGCGACCGGTGGCAGCCTCGCTGACGCGTTGCATGTGCTCTGGGGCCGAGGTGCCACCGACATCACGATCGTCACCCTGCTCGCCGCGCCGGAGGGAATCGAGCGGCTGGACAAGGAGACCGACGGCATGAACGTCACGCTCGTGACGGCCGCCGTTGACGAGCGGCTCAACGAGCATGGCTTCATCGTTCCGGGGCTCGGTGATGCCGGAGACCGGCTGTTCGGCATCGTCAGTTCGTGACGCCGGACGAGGCGCTGGGTGCCGCGCTGGACCTGGCCCGGCGACCTGGCCTGGAGATGCCGATCGCGGCAGTGGTGTTCGGGCCCGACGGCAGCGTGCTGGGCACGGGTGTGAATCGTCGGGAGGAGCGCCACGACCCGACCGCGCACGCCGAGATCCTGGCCTTGCGCGAAGCGGGTGAGGCGCTGGGTGACTGGCGGCTCACCGGGGTGCACGCTGGCCGTCACGCTCGAGCCGTGCACGATGTGCGCCGGCGCTGTCGTGCTGGCCCGCGTGCAGCGTCTGGTGTTCGGCGCCTACGACGACAAGGCCGGTGCGGTCGGGGGCTTGTGGGACGTCGTGCGCGATCCCGCGGCTCAATCACCGGGTCGAGGTGATCGGCGGCGTGCGGGAGTCTGAGTGTGCGGCCCTGCTGTCGGGCTTCTTCGTGGACCGTCGCTAGGCGCCAAAGCACTGTTGAGGAGCATCTAGGCTCGCGGATGCACCATGGCAGCGGCAGCCTTGTGTCAGGGTGGTCACAACATCCAGCGGGGGATTCCATGGACACATCGCAACGGATCAATTTGGTCGCGGTGATGTCCGTACTGGCGACGGCCGCGCTGGCAGCTTGCGCCGCGGATGACGCACCACCATCCGTAGAACCGAGCCGGGTCAGCGGGCACTTGCTCGCCGTGCAGTCCGCCCCCCCGGCATCTATCAACATCCTTCCCGCGCCGGTGGGTGAGATCGTGCTGTCCGAGCGCGGGTGCTTCGCCTTGCGAAGTCGTCCTGACGCGCCGGCGCTGGTGATATACGCCCCGTACGGTTCCACCATCACCCCCGACGGGCAAGGCTTCACGTGCGAAGACACCACGCTGCACCTCGGCGACCAGTTGAACGGGTTTGCAGGTAGTTTCGTCGGCTTCCGCAACGTTGCGAATCCTTCAGCAGTCCCTGCGTGAATGCAGACCCAAGAAGGTGGTTGAACTTTGGTGAGGTTCGACTTCGCGGAACGCCCCTGAAACGCGCCTATTTCGAGTTTGCCTACCCGACCAGTTGCACTCCGGCAGGTTGTGGCCGACCCTGATGTGATGGCGGTGCTGATCACGTTCCTCGCCGTGTACGCACTGGTGACGATGTCGTTCTTCATCGCGCTGGTGCGCTGGACCATCCGGTCGGAACGCCAATGTTCATGTGGTGGGGTGTTGGGCCGCGACTACGCCATGATCCACGGGGTGACGTCCTGCTATCCGGCGGCCGAGGCACTCGGCCTGCGCGCCTAGCCTCGATCCATGACGGTCGTCCTGGTCACCGGTGCGACCGGGCGGATAGGTACCCGTCTGGTTCCAGCGCTCACCAATGCCGGGTACACGGTTCGGAGGGGCACGCGCTCGCCACGCGAGCATGGCGACGTCCTCACCGACTTCGAGGATGACGCCTCGTTGCAGACGGCGTTGGCCGGGGTCGACACCGTCGTGCATCTGGCGTCGAACCCACGTGCCTTGCGCCAGCGCTCGGACGCCTGGCTTACGGAGCGGTTGCTGACAGCGCGTGCTGCCGCTGCCCCGCAGTCGGAGCTGCTGATGCTGTCCATCGTCGGTTGTGACCGCACCCCGATGCCGTACTACCGGGCCAAGGCTCGTGCCGAGACCATGGTGCGGGGCGCCGGCGGTCAGATCGTGCGCTCGACGCAGTTCCACGGGTTCTTGACCCGGCTCCTGTCACCGCTTCCAGTCCTGCGCCGCCCGGTACTGCCAGCTGGTTGGTCGGTGCAGCCGGTCGACGAGCACTTCGTGGTGGAGGTTTTGCTCGCCGCTGTGCACGAGCCTGGCAGTGCACCTGCCGAGGTCGCCGGTCCGGAGCAACTCACCGTCGCCGAAGCCGCCCGTCGGCTCGGTCATCAGCCGTGGCGGGTGTCCGTCCCAGGTGGTCTCTCCCGCGCGATCCGGTCGGGGTCGCTGCTGGCGCAGCAAGGGGCGGCAGTGGGAGGGGTGGCATTCGGCACCTGACCTTTACCCCGTCAGGCTCGCTGGCGGGAATCGGCCGCGCCCACGTCGAGGACGTCGTAGGCCTCGTGGCGGCGGTCGGCCACCGTCGTCGGCAGTTCCAGGTGCACTGCACCGCTGGGAAGCAAGCCCGCGCCGCCGAACGTCTCCAGAACCCGCAGTTGCGCCACGACGTCCTCGCCGGCATGCGTCGTGGGAAGGTCCGCCCAGAACTCGAAGCCGCCGACGTCAACCAGGGCGCGCCGCCGGTACATGACACAGCCCCCTATCCACGCGATCCGGTAAGCCACTGGGTGCTGGCGGCTGGCACCGCTGTGCGAACTCAGGTGGGCAGGGTTGGCGGCGTTGTGCAAGGCGTGCCGTTGCCAGGCATCGGCTCCGCGGCGCACCACCTCTGGCTCGACGTGGTCCTCCCACTGCTGGAAGGCCGTCCATTGGTCAGGCCGCTGGTCATTGAGGTAGCTGAGGCCGACGGGGGCCATTCCGACGAGTCCCGCCCGCAGCTCGTCCAGCGCCGTCAACATCCGTTCCACCGCCCATGGCTGCAGCCAGATGTCGTCATCCAGGTAGAGGATCGCCTCGGCCAGGGCCTGCTGCAAGAGGAAGTGTCGCTGCTCGGCGATCCCCCGACGGGCAGGCCGCCGGTGAATCTCCACCTCGCACCCCTGGTTCGCCAGGATGCGCTCCATCGCGACGATTTCGGGATGGTCGGCGGCTGGGGTACGAGACTGATCGGCGATCACGATGCGCAGTGGCCGGTTCTGGGCCGCCAGTCCAGCGAGCGTGACGGCGAGTGCGCCGGGCCGGTCCACGGTGGGGATGAGGACGTCACATTGCATCTCTGCGCGGCTACCCATGCCGTGCCGCTTCATGCGGTGGACATGACAATAGGGGGGTGACCGACATTCAGTGGACCGACAGTGGCGACTATGAAGACATCATCTACTCGACCACCGAGGACGGGATCGCCAAGATCACGATCAACCGCCCGGAGGTGCACAACGCGTTCCGGCCGCAGACGTTGATCGAGGTCTCCGACGCCCTGACCGTGGCGCGCGAGGACGAGTCGGATCGGCGTCATCATCCTGACCGGCGCCGGCGACAAGGCCTTCTGCTCCGGCGGGGACCAGCGGGTGCGCGGCGACTCCGGCTACAAGGACAGATGCAAGGCGCGACCGGCCGGTTTCACGTCACCGATCTGCACGTCGCCGATGCGGCGCTGCCCCAAGCCGATCGTGGCGATGGTGGCCGGCTGGGCGATCGGCGGTGGCCACGTGCTGCACCTCGTCGTGCGATTTGACCATTGCCGCGGACAACGCCCGCTTCGGCCAGGTCGGGCCGACGGGTCGGTTCGTTCGACGGTGGCTACGGCGCATCGATCCTCGTCCGATCTGGTCGGGCCGAAGAAGGCCAAGGAGATCTGGTTCCTGTGCCGGCAGTACGACGCACAGCAGGCACTGGACATGGGGCTGGTGAACACAGTGGTTCCGCTCGCCGACCTTGAAGCGGAGACGGTCGCGTGGTGCCGGGAGATGCTGGCGCTGTCGCCGTGGGCGCTGCGGCTGTCGAAGTTGAGTTTCCACGCCCACGAGGACGGTTACGCGGGGATCCAGCAGCTGGCGCACGACGCGAACCTGCTGTTCTACGGCTCCGCGGAGGCGCAGGAAGGCCGGGAGGCGTTCAAGGCCAAGCGCACGCCGGACTTCGAGCAGTTCCCGCGGCGGCCGTGAGCCGGGGGCACATCCGTTAGATGTTGGCACATCCGTTAGACCGTTATGGATGGGTATGTCCGTTTTGCCCTCTAACCGATGGTGGAAGGTCTAACCGATGCCGCGTTGGCGGTGGCGGTGGGACTCCGTCGGCCTGTTGCACAAGCCTCCTCCTCGAATCCGCGCCTATCCGCCATAACAATGGGGGCCTCCCGCAGGAGGCCCCCATCGTTATGGCGGTGGCGGTGGGATTCGAACCCACGGTGGAGTTGCCCCCACACACGCTTTCGAGGCGTGCTCCTTTGGCCGCTCGGACACGCCACCGCAGACAAGGATAGGTGCTGGCGCCGACCGAGCGCGGGGCAGGGCGCGCACACCCGAGGAACATGCGAGCGCAGCGGGTGAGCAATGTTGCGATGTTGACCGCGCTGTCGCGTTGTGGTCACGACACGCCGAGGTTATGGACGACAACGCGACACTCACGGCGACTCCGCAACAAAGACCCCGACCGGGGTCAGGCGTCGAGGTTCAGCAAGCGCGCGTGCAACGCCGGCCGCTGCTGCAGCGCCGCCCGCAGAGCGCGGTGCAGGCCATCCTCGAGGTACAACTCGCCCTGCCACTGCACGACATGGGCGAAGAGGTCGCCGTAGAACGTGCTGTCCTCGGCCAGCAGGCTGTGCAGATCCAACTGGGATTTGGTCGTCACGAGTTGGTCGAGGCGGATCTGTTTGGGCGGCAGTTCGGCCCACTGGGTCAGCGTCAGATTGTGCTCGGGATACGGTTTGCCGTCGCCAACACGCTTGAACACCACGGCCCCAGCATAACCGAGCAAGAACCTTGAGTCGAAAAGACTCATACATATTGACAAACAGAGGGCGCGTGGCCACACTGGATACCAGAGCCACACACCCCTACTGGAGGAAACACATGTCACGAGCAGTAGGCATCGACCTGGGCACCACGAACTCTGTGGTCGCGGTCCTCGAGGGCGGCGAGCCCACGGTGATCGCCAACGCTGAGGGCGCCCGCACCACCCCGTCCATCGTGGCCTTCGCCAAGAACGGCGAGGTCCTGGTCGGTGAGGTTGCCAAGCGGCAGGCCGTCACCAACGCCGACCGCACCATCCGGTCGGTCAAGCGTCACATGGGCACGACCTGGACCACCGACGACATCGACGGCAAGAAGTACACGCCGCAGGAGATCAGTGCCCGCGTGCTGCAGAAGCTCAAGCGCGACGCCGAGTCCTACCTGGGCGAGCCCGTCACCGACGCGGTCATCACCGTGCCGGCGTACTTCAACGACTCCCAGCGCCAGGCCACCAAGGAAGCCGGCGAGATCGCGGGCCTGAACGTCCTGCGGATCATCAACGAGCCGACTGCCGCCGCGCTGGCCTACGGCCTGGAGAAGGTCGACAAGGAAGAGACCATCCTGGTCTTCGACCTCGGTGGTGGCACGTTCGACGTGTCCCTGCTGGAGATCGCCGACGGCGTGGTGGAGGTCAAGGCCACCAATGGTGACAACCACCTCGGTGGTGACGACTGGGACAACGCGCTGGTTAACCACCTCGTGGACCAGTTCAAGCACGCGAACGGCATCGACCTGACCAAGGACAAGATGGCCATGCAGCGTATCCGCGAAGCCGCGGAGAAGGCCAAGATCGAGCTGTCCAGCTCCCAGCAGACCAGCGTCAACCTGCCCTACATCACGGTGGACGCCGAGAAGAACCCGCTGTTCATGGACGAGACGATCACCCGCGCCCAGTTCCAGAAGCTGACCCACGACCTGCTCGAGCGCACCCGCAAGCCGTTCCAGCAGGTGCTGTCCGACGCCGGCGTCAGCCCGTCGGAGATCGACCAGATCGTGCTGGTTGGTGGCTCGACCCGCATGCCCGCGGTCGTGGAACTGGTCAAGGAACTCGGCGGCAAGGAGCCCAACAAGGGCGTCAACCCTGACGAGGTCGTGGCCGTCGGCGCGGCCCTGCAGGCCGGTGTTCTCAAGGGTGAGGTCAAGGACGTCCTGCTGTTGGACGTGACGCCGCTGAGCCTGGGCATCGAGACCAAGGGCGGCATCATGACCCGCCTGATCGAGCGGAACACGACGATCCCGACGAAGCGTTCGGAGATCTTCACCACCGCCGACGACAATCAGCCGTCGGTGCTCATTCAGGTCTACCAGGGCGAGCGCGAGATGGCCGCCTACAACAAGAAGCTCGGCACGTTCGAGCTGACCGGGCTGCCGCCGGCGCCGCGCGGCGATGCCGCAGATCGAGGTCACGTTCGACATCGACGCCAACGGCATCGTGCACGTCACGGCCAAGGACCTCGGGACGAACAAGGAGCAGTCGATGACCATCACCGGCGGCAGCGCGCTGCCCAAGGAGGACATCGAGCGCATGATGGCCGAGGCCGAGTCGCACGCCGAAGAGGACCGCAAGCGCAAGGAGGAGGCCGAGACCCGCAACGGCGCGGAGCAACTGGTCTACCAGACCGAGAAGTTCCTGGCCGACAACGGCGACAAGGTCCCGGACGACGCCAAGGCGAACGTCGAGGAGCCGCTGGCCGAGCTGAAGAAGGCGCTGGAGGGCACCGACGTGTCCGCCATCAAGACCGCCGTCGAGAAGGTCGCCACAGCCAGCCAGGCGCTGGGTGCCGCGCTGTACCAGCAGCAGGCCTCCACTCCGGGTGCGGAGCGCGGGTGAGCAGCCGCAGGCCGACGAGGACGTCGTCGACGCCGAGATCATCGACGAGGACGAGCAGAAGTGACCGAATTCGAATCCGAAGAAGGCGTGCGGGTCACCGACAAGCGCCGGATCGATCCCGAGACCGGCCAGGTGCGGGAAGGGGTCGCCGAGCAGGCGGCCCCGACCCCGCCGTCGGACGAGCCCGTGGGTGCATTCAGCGAGAACGTCAAGATCGAGGAACTCACTGCCGACCTGCAGCGGGTCACCGCGGAGTACGCGAACTACCGCAAGCGCGTGGACCGCGACCGCGAGGCCATGAACGACCTGGCCGCCGCAGCAGTGGTCAGCGAGTTGCTGCCGATCCTCGACGACCTGGGCCGGGCCAAGGACCACGGCGAGTACGAGGGTGCCTTGAAGAGCGTGGGCGACCAGTTGGAAGCAACCACCAGCAAGTCTCGGGCTCGAGGCGTTCGGCGCCGAGGGTGACGCGTTCGACCCGATGATCCACGAGGCGATGACCCACTCGGCAGACAAGGATCTGGAGCAGCCGACCGTGGCCACGGTCTTTGCGGTCGGGTACCGGTTCCGTGGGCGCGTGCTGCGGCCCGCCCGGGTTGGAGTTGAAGAATGATGCAATCCGTTAGCACGCAGGGCATCGGTTAGCACTCCGGGCGCCGAAACCCCGCCCATGGTGCTAACGGATGCCCGGAACGCTCACCGATTCGACACAGGAAAGGAGGGACGCCGATGAGTATGAAGGACTACCTCGAGAAGGACTATTACAAGACGCTCGGCGTCCCGAAGGATGCCGATGCCGCGGCGATCAAGAAGGCGTATCGCAAGCTCGCGCGCGAGTTGCACCCGGACACCAACCCCGATCCGAAAGCCGCCGATCGCTTTAAGGACGTGTCCGAGGCCAACGACGTGCTGTCTGACCCGACCAAACGCCAGGAGTACGACGAGGCCCGGCAGATGGCCGCCAGCGGCGGATTCCGGATGCCGGGCGCTGCCGGGCCTGGCCCGGACTTCGACTTCGGCGACATCTTCCGCCGCGCTGGAGGCAGTGCCGGAGACTTCGGCGAGACGCTGTCGGGGCTGTTCAACCGCCGCGGCGCGCGTCAGCAGGCCCGCCGCGGCCAGGACATTGAAGCCGACGTCAACATCTCGTTTCCAGAGTCGCTGCGCGGGCTGACCACGCAGATGCGGCTGACCAGCGAGGATGCGTGTCCGGACTGCGCAGGTACCGGCGCCAAAGCCGGCACCGTGCCGCGGGTCTGCCCCGATTGTGAAGGCACTGGGATGTCGTCGCGCAATGCTGGCGGCTTCGCATTCGCCGAGCCGTGTCCGCACTGTCGCGGCCGGGGTCTGATCGTCGACGACCCGTGCCCGCGCTGCCATGGCTCTGGCCGGGCGGCATCCAGCACGATGGTCAACGCGCGTGTCCCGGCCGGCGTCAAGGACGGCCAGAAGGTCCGGCTGCGCGGCAAGGGTGCACCCGGTGAGAGCGGGGGCCACAACGGCGACCTGATCATCACGGTCCACGTCGCACCCGACCCCACGTTCACGCGCAAGGACGACAACATCGCCGTGACGGTCCCGGCGCCGTTCGACGCCATGGCCCTGGGCGGCCAGGTGAAAGTGCCGCTGCCGCTGGGCGGAACCAAGACTCTGAAGCTACCGGAGGGCACCAGTAACGGGCGTACCTTCCGCATCCGCGGCGAAGGTGCCCCTCGCAAGGACGGCACTAAGGGCGACCTGCTGGCCACCGTCGTCGTCACCGTTCCATCCGACCTGAACGCCGAGGCCCGCGAGGCCGTCGAGCGGTACCGAAAGGCGATGAGCAATGGATGAGGACTTCCCGGCATACGTGATCTCCATCGCCGCCCAGTTGTCCGGGCTGCACCCGCAGACGCTGCGGCAGTACGACCGGCTCGGTCTGGTCACTCCGCAGCGCTCGGGGCGGTACCGGCTGTACAGCCTGCGCGACATCCGGCGCTTGGAGAAGGTGCAAACCCTGTCCGACGCTGGACTGAACCTCGAAGGCATCCGGCGGGTCATGGAACTCGAGGAGCAGGTCGAGGAGTTGCGCAAGCGGTTGAGCCGGTACGAGCACCAGGAGCGGTCGACGGCGCTGGTCGTCTATCGCGGCCGCCGCTAGACGAAGCGCTTCGTGCTCCCGAACCATGCTCCTCGCCGGTTTACTTGATCTTCGCCACCTACAGAGGGTGGTGCGCCGCGGACTGTTCGAAGCGCCGACGTATCGGCTGCGGCCCGGAGGTTCTGGTCATTCTCCCGCCTCTGCATGACCGCATCGTGACCAGAACCCAGAAAGTGCACGGCTGGCGCAACACCCTCTGGAACTGGCGAGCATCGGCAGATGCATTACCTTGATACGAACCGACTCATAGTTATTGACATCAGCAGGCCGGCGACCGCACAATGGAACCATGGAATTCACCACCAAAGCGCAGGAGGCTCTCGGCGCCGCGATCCGGCAAGCCGCCGCCGACGGCCACTCTGAAGTGAGCCCTGCGCACCTTCTGCATGCATTGCTTGCCCAGGGTGAGGGCATTGCGTCGGCGCTTCTGAACACCGTCGGCGTCAACCGCCAGGCTCTCGACGCGGATGTCCGGCGAGCGCTTTCGGCGTTGCCTGCCGCGTCGGGCTCCACCCTGACCCAGCCTTCCATGTCGCGCTCGATGCTGGCCGTCCTGAAGACGGCCGAGGACCTTGCCACGCAACGCGGGGATGCCTACGTGTCGACCGAGCACCTGCTGATCGGCATCGCGGAGAAGCAGCCCGAGTTGCTGCCCGTGGAGCCTCCCAAACTGCTCGATGCGCTAGACCAGGTCGCCGGCGATCGCCGGGTGACCACCCAGGATCCGGAGGCGAGTTTCCAGGCCCTGGAGAAGTACGGCGTGGACCTCACCGAGCGCGCCCGCGAGGGCAAGATCGACCCGGTGATCGGCCGGGACAACGAGATCCGGCGCGTGGTCCAGGTGCTCAGCCGTCGCACCAAGAACAATCCAGTGCTGATCGGTGAGCCCGGTGTCGGCAAGACCGCTGTCGTCGAGGGACTGGCGCAGCGCATCGTCGCCGGCGACGTACCGGAAAGCCTGAAGAACAAGACCCTCATCGCGCTCGACCTGCCCGGCATGGTCGCGGGCGCGAAGTACCGCGGCGAGTTCGAGGAGCGGCTGAAGGCCGTGCTCGAGGAGATTCAGAACTCCGACGGCCAGATCATCACGTTCATCGACGAACTGCACACGGTCGTCGGCGCAGGTGCCTCGGGTGACGGCGCCATGGACGCGGGCAACATGCTCAAACCGATGCTGGCCCGCGGCGAGTTGCGCATGGTCGGTGCCACGACGCTGGACGAGTACCGAGAACACATCGAGAAGGACCCGGCCCTTGAGCGCCGCTTCCAGCAAGTGCTGGTGGGTGAGCCGAGCGTGGAGGAGACAATCGCGATCCTGCGTGGGCTGTCGGAGAAGTACGAGGCGCACCACAAGGTCGCCATCGCCGACGCCGCGCTGGTGGCCGCCGCGACGCTGTCCGACCGCTACATCACGGCCCGCTTCCTGCCGGACAAGGCCATCGACCTCGTCGACGAGGCGGCCTCCCGTTTGCGCATGGAGATCGATTCCAGCCCGGAGGAGATCGACAAACTGCAGCGGCAGGTCGACCGGCTGAAGATGGAGGAGTTGGCGCTGGCCAAGGAGACGGACCCGGCCTCGGTCGATCGTCTGGCCAAGTTGCGCAGCGACCTCGCCGACCGCGAGGAGGAATTGCGCGCGCTGCGTTCCCGCTGGGACCTGGAGAAGGCCAACCTGGACCGGATCGGTGATCTGAAGATCCGGGTGGACGAGTTGCGCAACATCGCCGACCGGGCCATTCGGGACGGCGACTTGGAGCAGGCAGCCCGCATCCAGTACGGCGAGCTGCCCGAGTTGGAGCGCGAGCTGGAGTCTGCCGGCGGGACCGAAGGTGGGATGGTTTCCGAGGAGGTCACCGCTGAGGACATCGCCGAAGTGGTGGGGGCCTGGACGGGCATCCCGGCGGGCCGGCTCATGGAGGGCGAGACCGAGAAGCTGCTGCGCATGGAGGACGAGCTCGGCAAGCGGGTGATCGGTCAGGACGAGGCCGTGCGTGCCGTATCGGATGCCGTACGCCGGTCCCGCGCTGGCATCGCCGATCCCGATCGGCCTACTGGTTCGTTCCTGTTCCTCGGCCCGACCGGTGTCGGCAAGACCGAGTTGGCTAAGGCGCTCGCGGAGTTTCTGTTCGATGACGAGCGGGCGATGATCCGCATCGACATGAGCGAGTACTCCGAGAAGCACTCGGTGGCCCGGCTGGTCGGTGCCCCGCCCGGTTATGTCGGGTACGAGGAAGGCGGCCAGTTGACGGAAGCCGTGCGCCGTCGCCCGTACAGCTTGGTTCTGCTAGACGAGGTCGAGAAGGCGCACCCAGAGGTCTTCGACATCCTGCTGCAGGTGCTCGACGACGGCCGGCTGACCGATGGCCAGGGCCGCACCGTCGACTTCCGCAACACGATCCTCGTGCTGACCTCGAACATGGGGTCGCAGTTCCTGATCGAGCAGACCGTGCCATTCGAGCAGCGGCAGGAGCAGGTCATGGCTGTCGTGCGGCAGTCGTTCAAGCCTGAGTTCCTTAACCGGCTGGACGACGTGGTGATGTTCCAGCCGCTGCAACCCAGCGAACTCGAGCAGATCGTGGACCTGCAGGTGGCTGCCATGCAGTCGCGGCTGGACAGCCGGCGGATCACGCTGGACGTCACGCCCGCTGCCAGGACCTGGCTCTCGCTCACGGGCTTCGACCCGATCTACGGTGCCCGGCCCCTGCGGCGCTTGGTCCAGAAGGAGATCGGTGACCAGCTTGCACGCGCGATCCTGTCCGGTGACGTGCGGGACGGTCAGACGGTCACGGTCGACGCGGTCGAGGACAGCCTCGTCCTGGTCTGACGGACCTTTGTGGTTGGCGAAGCCTCCCTGCCAACCACAAAGGCACGCGACACGCCGAAGCGAGTGCTCAGCACGCGGCGTGGCCCGTACCTAACCGGTTGGAACCCGAACTGCAGTTCAGCCTCCTCAACCACATCGGTACGGAGAGGGTCACGGTCGGGCAACGGCGCCTGCGGGCTTCTCCGCACGGCGTTACTGTGCCGCCATGCGCAAAGCCCTGATCCTGCTCACCGCCGGCGCTGTCGCCGTTCCGCTGACAGCCGCTCCGGCCATGGCGGCAGACAACGTCACCGTGATGACCCGCAACGTCTTCCTTGGCGCCGACCTCGGTCCCGCGTTGAGGGCCACCGGTACCGGCGAATTCATCGAGGCAGCTGGCCAGATCTTCCGGCAGCTGCGATCGACGAACTTCCCGAAGCGCGCCAAAGGCCTGGCTCAGGAAGTGCAGCAGCGCAAGCCCGATCTGATTGGCCTGCAAGAGGTGGCGCTGTGGCGCCAGGGCCCCGTCAACCTCAGTGCGGTTCTGACGCAGCAGCCCACGGCAACGAAGGTCTACCAGGACTTCTTGAAGATCCTGCTCAAGGAGATCAACAAGGGCAAGGTGAAGTACGAGGTCGTCAAGGTCCAGAAGGAGTTCGACTTCGAGGCGCCCACGGACGTCGATGGCAACCCCGCGACGGGTACGTCAGGGGCTGACAAGGACTTCCGGCTCACCATGCGCGACGTGATCTTGAAGAAGAAGGGCTCGCGGGTCAAGGTCAAGGATCAGCAGGGCGCCCAATACAGCACGAAGAACAGTTTCAGCGTCAAGGTCGCCGGAGCAGTGACGGTCACGTCCCGCCGCGGATGGCTGTCGACCCGCGCGAAGGTCGGCGACAGCCGCTGGTTCACATTCGCGAACACTCACCTCGAGGCGTTCGACGACCGCACGCAGGTTCCCAGCATCCGGGCCAAGCAGGCCGGTGAGTTCGCGAAGGTAATGGCGAAGGTCAAGGGCCCGCTGATCACCCTCGGTGACTACAACTCCGACGTCCCCGGCCTAGTCCCTGGTGACGAGCAGGCGTTCCAGACATTGACGAACGCGGGCTTCGTTGACATCGGTACCACGACCCCACTGAGCTGTTGCATCGAGAGTTCCGACGACATGCAGACCGGGGGCTCGATCGCCGACTTCGACCACCGCGTCGACCAGATCTTCACGACCACTCCCAAGAAGGTGAAGAAGGTCAAGACGTGGGTCGTGGGCCGGGAGCAGTCGTTCGGCTTCTGGCACTCCGACCACGCTGGGGTGGTGGGCCGCTACACGCTGAAGTAGGTCACTGCAGAGATTCCAGCCATTCTTGCGTGTCGCGGCGACGGTCCCGCAACCACTCCAGTCGGGCGCCGGCGACGATGAGCGCAGCCCCGACGATCGCCAGCGCCAGCCACCGCGGTAGGAGATCGAGTGTCGCGAAAAGTTGCGCGACGGCCGTGATCCCGATGGCAATCGCGGACGGTACAACGAGACCCAGGATGTGACCTCGCACGCCGATCAGTAGCAGGACCAAGCCCGCTGTCATCACCACGAGGAAGCGGATCAAGGACGGCTGCGACCAGGGTTCGAACCAGGAGGCCAGGGCGCTGGGGATCAGTGCGACGCTGACTGCCGGCGCAAGCACGATCGCGGAGTTGTGGGTTCCGGCCCGCCACTGCAGCAAGCCTGCGAGCAGGAACAGGGCGGCCAGCGCCAGCGTCGGGCCCTCGAAGATCGGCGGACTGGACCACTGCAGAAGCAGAGCGACTTCGGCGAAGCCGGCGCCGAGCCAGGCGAGAGGTGCGGCGGGTCGCGCGTAGAACGCTGCTGCATACAACGCGACTGCAGCGAGCGCGAGGACCAACGCCGCATCATCCGGGCGATACGCCAACCACGGAAGCCACACTGCCAGTGCGCTGAGCAGCGCGATCGGCGGCTTACGCACGAGGGCGAAGAGCAACCCGCCGCCGGCGATGGCCACTACGCCGGACACCAAAGCGCTGTCCGGAACCATCATCGCCAGCAGCGCCAGCCAGAACCCGAACAGCGGCCAGCCGACCCACTCGCGCCAACCGTCCTCCGGGACGAGTAGCAGGATGAGCAGCGCAGCGGCGATGACCAGGATCGCTCCGGCTGGCGGACGTTGGGTCAGCAACCCGAGGGTCAGGCCGACTGCCGGCATCAGTGCGATTACCCCGGCCAGCCGTCGTGGCAGCGACCCGGAGGTGAGCAGAGCGGTGGCCGCAGCGAGGAACGTCGCCGCCGCAACGGTCATGTCCACCTCATCGTTGCCGAGCCGCGTCAGAACCAGCCCGAGCACAGTGGCCACGACGAACGGCGTCGTGAGCCAGCCCAGCCAGGTCCAGGCCCGCAGCCCGAACCATCGTCCTAACCCGATGCCGAATGCCACGAGTGCGCAAGTCACGATCAGCCAGTACGGATACCGTGCCTTCGTCCATTCCTGGGGCACCACGTCGAGAGCCGGTGCGGCGACAAGCGTGATGGCAGCCAGGCCGAAGGCCACGACGGCCAGCGCTTCCGCGGTGCGGGGCGTCCGGCCCCGCGTCGCGATCGTGACCGAAGTGACGAGCAACGTGACGAGTAATAGCGCGAACCAGCGCCCCACCGGGCCGATCAGTTCCCAGGCGACCGCAACAAACACGAGTCCTGCGAGCAGCAGGAGCAGCGCACCGAGGCTGATCAGCAGCAATTGGGTCGAGCCTCCACGTGGCGCTGTCGCCGGCGCTGGAGTGGCGACCTTCCAGATCCCGTACTGCGTGGCCAACGGTTCGGCCGGCGGAACCTCGCCATTCGCGATGCGTTCCTGCAGCCACTGCTGCCGGCCCGCGAGGTAGGCCGCCTCCTGCAGATAGCCCAGGTAGCCGCGGTAGCCGCACGTACACGTGACCATGCCGTCGGGGGCGACGGCGGTGATCTCCCGGCCGCACCGGGGACACTGGGCGAGGGCACTCACCAGATCACGGTACGGGCTTGGGGTCTGCTGCGAACAGAACCACGAATTGCCGCTAAGACCCGTGGGCGCGCTCGAAATCCAGCAGCCAGCGCTTGGCGTCCATGCCACCCGCGAAACCGGTCAACGCCCCCGATGCGCCCACGACTCGGTGGCACGGGACGACGATGCTCAGCGGGTTACGGCCGTTGGCCGCGCCCACGGCCCGGGCCTTGGCCGGGTCGCCCAGCCGCCGGGCCTGCTCGCCGTAGGTGATCGTCTGGCCGTAGGGAATCTCTTGCAGGACCTTCCAGGCCGACTGCTGGAAGACAGTGCCAGCGGGATCAAGCGCCATCGTGAACTCACGGCGGTCACCGGCGAAGTACTCGTGCAGCTCCCGCGCTGTTTGCACCAGGATCGGGTGGTCGTCATCGCGCGCACCTGTCGGCAGGGCACGCACGTCGTCGGGCCACCACACCGCCTGCAAGCCGATGTCCGAAGCCACCAGCGTCAACTCCCCGACGGGGCTTTGGTAGGTCGTGTAAGGCATCAGTCCTCCAGGTTCCACAAGTAGTGCATCGCGTAGGAGCGCCACGGTTTCCAGCGCGGGTCGTCAGGGTCCAGGCCGAAGCGAGCGGCACCTCGCACGATCCCGAGATCACCGGGCAGCGCAACGTCGGGGTCGCCGAGCGCCCGCATGCGGATGTAGGACGCGGTCCACGGCCCGATTCCGGGGACGTCCAGCAGCGCCAGATAGGCCTCATCCCAATCGCATCCGGGGTCGAGCGTGATGCGGCCCTCCGCGAGCCGCGCCGCGAGTTCGATGACGGTGTGCGCTCGGCGCCGTGGCATCCGCAGTGTTTGCGGATCGAGCGCTGCGAGTTCGGCGCTGGTCGGGAACTGCCCATCCTGAACGAGCCGGCCCGCTGCGGTCCGTGCCGCTGCGACGCTGATCTGCTGGCCGAGAACGGCGCGGATAGCGGTCTCCTCGGGGTCGAACGCGCTCGGGCTGCGCAACCCGGGGATGCGTTGCACCGGCAGGGTGGCGGCCAGGGTCTCCGCCACCGCCACCGGGTCTGCGTCCAGATCCAGCATCCGGCGCAATCGGCTCACGGCCGGTGCCAGATCGCGAACGTCGTCGAGGTGCAGCGTGACCTGGCAGTGATCGGCCTGGGCCCGGATGCTTGCCTGACCGGTGCCATTGGGCAGGCGCAGCACGCGGGAGAACGTTGTCCCGTCCCACTGCTCGACACCGGGGATCGCGCGCATACCCAAGAACTCGAGCAGGCGATCACCGGCGAACGGAACTCGGGCTGGGAGCCGCAGGCTCAACACGCCGGGCTCCGCACATCCGCGCAACTGCTGGGGCGCCGTGGCATAGACGGCCCGCATCGTGTCGTTGAACTGCCGGATGCTGCCGAAGCCCGCCGCAAACGCGACGTCGGCTGCGGGCATGGCCGTGTTCTCCAGCAGCGTGCGGGCGGTCTGTGCGCGATGCGCACGGGCGATGGCCAGGGGCCCGGCGCCCAGCTTCTGAGTCATCAGCCGGGTCAGGTGCCGCGGGGTGTAGCCCAGATGTGCGGCCAGTCCACTCACGCCCTCGCGGTCCACGACGCCGTCAGCGATCAGCCGCATCGCACGGGCCACGAGATCGCTGCGTGTGTTCCATTCCGGAGAACCGGGGGAAGCGTCGGGGCGGCAGCGCTTGCAGGCGCGGAACCCAGCGGCTTGTGCCGCAGCGGCGGTGGGGTGAAACTCCACGTTGCGGCGCTTGGGCGTGATCGCCGGGCAACTGGGGCGGCAGTAGATGCCTGTCGTGCGGACCGCGGTGTAGAACCAGCCGTCGAAGCGCGCGTCCCGGCTGCTGACCGCCCGGTAGCACGTCTCGAAGTCCATGGCCTCCAGTCTGCGGGTGGCACCGAGGTTGGGCTAGCGGTTTTCGGACATGGCCCTCTCGCCGCGGTCAGCCATGGCCGTGCGGCGGTTTGTTAGGGAAGTACTGATTAATGCTGTTGTGAGCGAAACGGGGCTGGGCGGGTGAGATGTGGTTTCGGCGCATCTTGTGTCATAGCAGCGTTATGGCACTTGATGTGGGGGGCCGATAATCAGTGGTTCCTTAGCCCGGATCTTTCAGGTCGTGGGGTAAGCGCCTACCTGGCTGGTGAAGCGGCAATCCGTTAGCGCTCTGGGCATCGGTGAGCATGCCGGTCGCCAGAACCCCGTCCGTCGGGCTAACGGATGCCCGGAATGCTCACGGATCGGTCGTGCGCAGCGGGCACGTGACAGATCCGAGTCAGCCGTGGGCGGCGATCGGCGTGCCCTGGTGGAATCGCACCTGCCAGCGCCCGGCCTTCCGGATCCAGACAGAACTGCGCCGGATGCCGTCGAGCGTGTACGTGACCAAAACACAGCCGCTGGCGAACTCGTGCACGGTCATGTCCTCGGGCTCCCCGCTCACCTCGGGATCGGCCAGCAGGGCCTCGATCATCTCGGCGCGCGTCCACAGCCGGCCCGATCGGCCGATCTCGACGAAGTCCCGGTGCAGAAGTTGGTCCACCGCGTCCCCGTCGGCGCGGACGGTGGGATCGAGCAGGTGCCGTTCGGCCGATTCGGCAGAGTGTGTCATTGCGCAGTGACGGTGAAAGGCACTCGAATCCCGTCGCCGGTCATGCCCGGCTTGCACGTCGCCTGGTAATCACCGGCCTGCACCTCGAGCACCAGATCGCGGGCCACGCCGGGGCCGATGTCCTCGACCTCTCCGACCACAGAACCGTCCGTGGCGTACAGGTAGAACTCGGTCGCTTTGCTGCCGGTGTTCTGCACCGAGAACACGATCGAGCCCGCTGTGGCCGATGTCGGGGCCACGTCGCACGCGCTGTCACTACTCGTGACGGATACCGGTGTCGCCTCATCAGCGCCAGAACTGCACGCGGCGAGGCACACGACGGCGGCTGCAGCAACAGCGGGACGGATCACGCGCTGATCTGCGCGGGAGCAGCAGCCGGTGCCACCTTCGGAGCGCGCACCTTGCGAACGAACAGCGTCATCACGATCGCAACGTACAGCAGCCATACGGTCACTTCGAGCACGGTCATGGCCGGCGAGAAGTTCACGGTTCCCTTCAGCAGGGCGGCATACCAGGTGCCCGGTTCGATCGTTCCGCTGACGTCGAATGCGAGGTTGTCCAGGCCGGGCAGGATGCCGGCCTCCTGCAAGTCGTGCACACCATAGGCCAGCACGCCGGCGGCCACGATGATCAGAGCGGCGCCCGTCCACGTGAAGAACTTGGCGAGGTTGAGCCGCAGCGCCCCGCGGTAGATGAGATATCCCAGGAAGACGGCAGTGGCGATCCCGAGCAGCGCGCCGACTAATGGCGCGGCGCCCTCTTCTGCCGACCGCGCGGCTGCCCAGATGAACAAGGCCGTCTCGATGCCTTCCCGGGCTACGGCCAGGAACGCGACCACGACGAGTCCCCACATGCCTGCATCAAGGGCCTTGTCAACGGCCGCGTGCAGTTCGCCCTTGAGTCTGCGGGCGTTGTTGGCCATCCAGAAGATCATCCATGTGACCAGTCCCACGGCCAGAATGCTCATCAGGCCACCGATGGCTTCCTGGGCCTCGAACGTCAGGGTCCGGGTGCCGAATGTGAGCAGGGCGCCGATGCTGATCGACAGGATGACGGCCGCCGCCACACCCAGCCAAATGCGGGGCAGCAGGTGCCGGCGCTCGGTCTTGACGAGGTAGGCGATGAGGATGCTCACGATCAGGGCCGCCTCGAGCCCCTCGCGCAGCCCGATCAGGTAATTGCCGATCACATGTACTCCTGTGAGGTTAGGTTTACCTAAGTCACTGTACGCGATGCCCCAGGCGAAGCCCCGCTCCGCGGGAGAACACCGAGTCGTGCACCTGGATCTGGGTCATCCGGGACTGAACATCGAACGCGACTTTCGTGACGATGCGCTCCCCGGCCGCGATCTGCGTGAGCCGGCCCACACCGTCGTCGTTGAGAATCGCTGTCGCCTCCCGGTCGGCTGTGACCCGCCGGCCATCGCGATCGCGTCCCACGACGTAGGCCCCGTCGAATGTGGCAGTGGAGCTGCCGGTGTTGCGCACGGCCAGCGTCACCACGGTGTAGGAGGC
The DNA here is from genome assembly GCA_037045455.1 of Candidatus Nanopelagicales bacterium. GTDB lineage: Bacteria > Actinomycetota > Actinomycetes > S36-B12 > UBA10799 > JADKAV01. The sequence goes on from JBAOIN010000012.1 coordinate 424,702, forward strand.
CCGCGGTGTCGCACCATAGATCGGGTCGCCGATCTGGGTGACGTTGCGCTGCACGTCCACAATCCGGAAGCGCAGGTCGCCGTCCTCGGCTTTCGTGGTGGTTCCTTCACTGGCGCCGCTCATGACCGGTGCCCGCGACGCGCTGCTGACGAAGAGGCCGACGCCGACAAGGGCCGTCAGGACCAGAGCCGCGAAGACCCAGGGGGTGACGCGAGAGATCGGCCTCATGTGATCGTTCTTGCCGATGTGGTTCGACGGCAAACGCATCGTGACCGGCGCCACATGGCCGAGTAGCGTGAAGACATGCTGGAGGTGGACGGCCTCGTGCGCCGGTTCGGTGAGCACACGGCCGTCGACGGGGTCAGTTTCCGCATCGCGCAGGGGGAGACTTACGGCCTGCTCGGTCCCAATGGCGCAGGGAAGACCACGACGATCAACATGATCGCCGGGTTGCTCACACCGGATGCCGGCGAAGTGCGACTGCTCGACGAACCGCTGACCGGCGACCGCAAGTCGCTGATCGGCCTGGTGCCGCAGGACATCGCGTTGTACCCAGACCTGTCCGCTGTGGAGAACCTCGAGTTCTTCGGGCGCTTGCAGAACCTGTCCGGGCCACGCCTGAAGCAGCGCGTTGCGGAGGTTCTGGAAGTCGTCGGTCTCACGGACCGAGGCAAGGACCACATCGACACCTACTCGGGCGGCATGAAGCGGCGGGCCAACATCGCGGTCGGGCTGCTTCACGAACCGGCGCTGCTCATCCTCGACGAACCCACGGTCGGCGTGGATCCGCAGAGCCGCAACAGCATCCTGGAGTCGGTTTCCGCATTGGGCGGGGCGGGCATGGCGGTGCTCTACACCACGCACTACATGGAAGAGGCCCAACGGTTGTGTGACCGCGTGGGCATCATCGACGCCGGCCGGCTGATCGCGGAGGGCACGCCGGAGGAGCTCGTGGCGCAGCTGGGCGAGCAGGCGACTGTGCGGTTCCGTCTCAACGCAGCGCCGGACGCCCAGCGCGCCTGGGCGGAAGTCCTGCGGACCATGCCCGACGTTGCTGCGGTGCAGGAGTCCGGCGACCGGGTCTCGGTGATGACCACCCACGGTCCCGCATTCATCGCCCCGGCGGTCACGGCGGCGCGGGAATCCGGCGTCGGAGTGGCCGGGGTCGAGGTCACGGAACCGGATCTGGAGGCGGTCTTCCTGCATCTCACCGGGAAGGCGCTGCGGGACTGATGTGGCGGCATGTGTGGTTGATCGCCCGGCTGGGCGTGCGCCGTTCGTTGCGCGACCGATCGATCCTGATCATGGCCCTGGTCGCGCCGATCGCGATCGCAGTGGTCGTTGGGGCGGCGTTCGGCGGTGGCGCGTCGGTGAGCGCCACCATCGGTGTGGCGAATGAGGACCGATCGGACATCTCCGCCCAGATCGCGCAATCCCTGACGAACGCGGGCGGCGACGGCATCGCGTTCGCGACGGTCAGCGAGCCGGCACAGATCGACGCGCTGCTCGACGCCGGCACCTACGACGCGGTGCTGGTCCTGCCGGCCGGGCTCGGCGACGCCGTCCTCACCGGTGATGCGGCGGACTTGCAGGTCGTGGGCCGGGCCGCTGAGCCGCTTGCGACATCGATCGCGCAATCGGTGGCTCAGGGTGTTGCAGCCAATCTGCAAACAGCACGCGTGACCGCTGCCGCGGCGACCACAGCCGGTCTGCCCGATGTCGGTGCGGCCGTGCAGAAGGCGGTCGAGACGCAGTCCCCGATCGCGGTCGACCAGGGTCAGGTGCAGGGCACGTTCTCGGTCATGGCGTACTTCGCGCCGGGCATGGCGATGTTGTTCCTGTTCTTCGTGATCGGCGAGGGAGCGCGGTCGATCGTCGCCGAGCGCCGGGAGGGCACGCTGCAGCGGATCCTTGCCGGGCCGGTGTCGCCGTCGGCTGTGCTGCTCGGCAAGACGGCACACGTGATGATCGTCGGCGTGGTCAGCATGAGTGTGGTCTGGCTGATCACGTGGCTGGCGTTCGGCGCGTCCTGGGGTGATCCACTCGGGGTGTTCCTGGTGATCGTCGCGGCCGTGGCAGCCATCGCCGGGATATCGCTGTTCATCACCGGCATTGCTCGCACGGAGAACCAGGCGGACGCCCTGACGACGATGGTCGCGCTGCTCTTCGCGATTCTGGGCGGGACGTTCTTCTACGGTGCCGCCGGTCCGCTGGTGACGATGCAGAAGTTCACCCCGAACGGGCAGGCACTTGCCGCGTTCGTGGAGTTGTCCGCGGCGCAAGCCACTGTGGTCGAGATCGCGCCACGGATCCTGCTGCTGCTCGGCATCGGGATCGGCATGGCCGCCGTCGGGTTGCTGACAATGCGGAACAAGGTGCTCGCATGAGGATGCTCAGCACCGCTCGCGTGGAGTGGATGCGGTTCTTCCGGGACCGGATCGCGATGTTCTCGACAATCGCGATGCCGATCGTGGTGGTGCTGCTGATCGGTCTCAGTTTCGGTGGTGCCGGCGACCGGTTGGGGGTGGGCGTGCTCGCGCCCGCTCCTGGTCCGTTGGGTCAGCAGTTCCTGAGCGCGCTGGAACGCTCGCCGGGCTTGGACGTGACGACCTACGCCGACACCCGTGATCTCTACCGGGACATCAGGATGGGCCTGTTGTCCGGTGGAGTCGAGGTGCCGCCGGACGGGCAGGCGGTGCGCATCGACGTGCCGCAGACGTCGCAGGATTACGGTCCGCTGGTGGCTGCCGTCAATGGCGCTGTGGCCCAGGTCGGCACCCGTGCCATCGCTGTGCAGGTGCTGAGTGCGGATGTGCCGCAGGCGAAGGCCGAGCAAGCGGTCGCGGCTGCGGAGGCATCGGTGCCTTCGCTGGAGGTGACGACGCGCACCGTGGGCGCCGTAAGCGCGATGGATGCCAACCGCTTCGGGTCGGCCGTGCCGAGCCAGTTGATGCTGTTCATGTTCCTCAACGGGCTGATCGCCGCGGCGGCGCTCGTGCAGGCACGTGAGCTCGGGGTGTTCCGGCGCACGCTGGCCGCACCGCAGGGCCTGCGGGTGTATCTCGGTGGGCTGGGCGCGTCCCGGTTCGGGATCGCGATGCTGCAAGCGGCGATCCTGCTGGGTCTGGGAGTGCTGTCGTTCCGGATCGACCTTGGTGCGCCGTCCGCGTGGGTTCCGCTGGTCGTGGTCTACGGCGTGATCTGCGCCGCGGCGGGAATGCTGCTGGGGGCGATAGTGCGGACGCCGGGTCAAGCGGTCGCCGTGGCGATTCCCATGGGCATCGTGTTCGGCATGCTCGGCGGCACGATGTGGCCGCTGTCGGTGGTCAGCCCGGTCATGCGCGCGATCGGGCATTTCACGCCGCAGGCCTGGGCGATGGATGCGTGGAACCTGATCATCAACGAGGGGTCCGGCTTCGCGACCCGCCAGATGGCTGTGCTTTTGGTGTACGCAGTGGTGCTCAGCGTGCTGGCCTTGTGGGCTCTGGGCCGGCACGCACGGACCGGGCGCTGAAATCGCGATCCGTGAGCATACAGGGCATCGGTTAGCGTGCCGGGCGCCCAAATGCCGCCCGTGGTGCTCACCGATGCCCTGCTTGCCAAGGAACCACTGATTAACCATGTCCCGGCTGCAACGCCCCTGAGCGCGCAATCTGCTTCACCCCACATCTCGCGCCATAGCGCTGCTATGACCCACGATGTGGGGCTTGCATCTCGCACCCTCAGCCGCCTTTCGCTCGGAACAGCGTTTATCAGTGCTTCCCTAACCGATTCGGCTTGTCACCGGTACGCGGCGATCCCGGTCAGCGCCTGCCCGACGACCAGCGTGTGCATCTCGTTCGTGCCCTCATAGGTGTAGACGGACTCAAGGTTGTTCATGTGCCGGATCACGGGGTACTCCAGGGTGATGCCGTTGCCGCCGAGGATGCCGCGGCACTCCCGCGCGATGGCCAGCGCCTCGCGGGCGTTGTTGAGCTTGCCGACGCTGACCTGCTCCGGGCGGATCAGGTGCTCGTCCTTCAACCGGCCCAGGTGCAGCGCCAGCAGCATTCCCTTGCCCAGTTCGAGGCTCATGTCCGCGAGCTTCTTCTGCGTCAGCTGGAACCCCGCGATGGGCTTGTCGAACTGCTCGCGGGAGACGCTGTAGTCGATGGCCGTCTGCAGGCAATCGCGGGCCGCGCCCAGCGTCCCGAACACGATGCCGAACCGGGCTTCGTTCAGGCACGACAGTGGCCCGCGCAGACCGGTCACCTCGGGCAGCACCGCATCTGCGGGAAGCCGCACGTCTTCCAGCACGAGTTCGCTAGTGACCGAGGCGCGCAGCGACAGCTTCTTGTGGATGGGGTTGGCGGTGAAACCGGGGGTGTCCGTGGGCACGACGAAGCCGCGGATCCCCTCGTCCGTACGGGCCCAAACGACCGCGACGTCGGCGACGTTCCCGTTCGTGATCCACATCTTCGTGCCGTTGAGGACCCAGTCCCCGCCGTCCCGCTTGGCGTTCGTGAGCATGCCGGCCGGGTTGGAGCCGAAGTCCGGCTCGGTCAGCCCGAAGCAGCCGATCAACTCCCCGGCCGCCATGCCGGGCAGCCACTGCTGCTTCTGCTCCTCGGACCCGAACGCGTGGATCGCGTACATCGCCAGCGATCCCTGCACGCTGACCAGCGACCGGATGCCGGAGTCGCCTGCCTCCAGTTCCAGGCACGCCAGGCCGTACGCGACCGCTGACGTGCCCTGGCAGCCGTAGCCCTGCAGGTGCATGCCCAGCACGCCGAGTTCCCCGAGCTCCCGTGCCAGTTCGCGCGCCGGGATTTCGCCGGTCTCGAACCAGTCGCCCACTTCTGGCTTGATCCGGCGCTCCACGTAGTCGCGCACGACGTCGCGGATCGCCCGTTCCTCCTCGCTGAGCAGGTGGTCGATGTCGAACAACTCGAACGGGGTCATGCGGTCTCCTTCTTCCGCCGCAGCAACTGGGCGCTGACCCAGGCCACGGAATGGTTTCGGTGGATGTCGTGCAGGCGGACGGTTTCGGCCACATCCCGGCGGCGCAGCGCGTCCAGCATCTGCGCGTGTTCGGACCGCACCCGGTCGCGGTTGGAGTTCTGGCCGAAGTACAGGGAGCGGTAGACGTCGGAGGCGTCCCACAGTTGCCGCAGGATGCGGGTCAGCCGCGGCATGCCGGCGGCGTCGAACAGCGTGAAGTGGAAGCGGCGGTTGGCCTCGGTCAGCCCCCCGAGGTCGCTCGCATCGACGACCGCGCCCGCCAGCTCTTCCAACAGGGCGACGTCGGCATCGGTGAGCGCCGGAACGGCCGCCGCAATGGCGTGCGTTTCGAGGATCCGGCGCAATGCGTACACCTCGTGCAGGTCCGTGACACTGAGTTCGGTCACGAAGTAGCCGCGGTTCGGCGAATGCTGCACGAGCCCCTCGGAGGTCAGCAACTGCAGCGCCTCGCGCACAGGCACCCGGCTGACGGCGTAGCGATCCGCGATCGACTCCTGCACAAGTTGGGTACCCGGCGGCAGCGTTCCCGAGAGGATGTCCGTGCGCAGCGCCGCCAGGGTGCGTTCCTGCGCCGTCATGAACGTGCTCGCAGCAGGTCCAGCACGGCCGCTCGGTCCTCGTCGATGTGGGGTGGCGCAGCGCGGTAGCTGGCCGGGGTCGCGTCGTAGTGCACGGGATTGGCTACCTGCGGCAAACCCTCGACCTCCACGACCGGCTGCAGGCCCAGCCGCTCGGCCAGCGTGAACCCCTGCGCGAGGTCGTTGATCGGCCCGCACGGCACGCCCGATTCGGTGAGCAGTCGCTGCCACTCGTCGGCGCCGCGGACGTTGAGTAGAACTTCGAGTTCGGCCTTGAGCGCCGCCCGGTGCGCCACCCGCGCGGTGTTGGTGACGTACTCCTTGCGGCCGGCCAGGTCCGGTGCCCCGAGGGCACGTGCGAGCCTTGCGAACTGCGCGTCGTTGCCGACCGCCAGAATCATGGGCCGGTCGGCGGTGGTGAAGACCTCGTAAGGCGCGATTGAGGGGTGGGCATTGCCCATGAGACCCGGGACGGCTCCGGCCCCGACGTACCCGGACGCTTGGTTGACCAGCGAGCTCAGCAGCGACCCCAGCAGGCTGACCTCCAAGCGCTGACCGGCACCGGTCGCCTCCCGGTGGCGCAGCGCGGCGAGCATCCCGACCGTGGCGTGCAGCCCGGTGAGGACATCCACCACCGCGACGCCGGCCTTCGTCGGCTCGTCCTGACCCGTGATGCTCATCAAGCCGCCCATTGCCTGCACCAGCAGGTCATAGCCGGGCATGTCCTTTCCGGCCCCGGAGCCGAAGCCGGTGATCGAGCAGTAGACGACGCCGGGATTGCGCCCCGCCACGGACTCGTAGTCCAGGCCGAACCGCCGCAGGCCACCGGGCTTGTGGTTCTCCACGAGGATGTCGGCGGCGTCGGCGAGCTCGCGTGCGATCCGCAGGTCGTCGGGATCTGCCAGGTCCAGGGCGATGGACAGCTTGTTGCGGTTCACGGACTGGAAGTAGGTGGCCTGGCCGTCCTGCCCGAACGGCGGGCCCCAGGCGCGGGTGTCGTCGCCGGTGCCTGGTCGTTCCACTTTGGCCACGGTTGCGCCGAGGTCTGCGAGCAGCATCGTGGCGTACGGCCCTGCGAGCACGCGCGTGAAGTCCGCGACGAGCAGTCCGTCCAGCGCACCCATGGTAGGCCTCCTGCATGCAAAGTTACCACGATTGTATACAAACAAGACTAGGGGTGTCCGCGCCCAAAGCGGCGGATTCGGGCCAGATATGACCCCGATCCGTGCATTTGTAGAACAGCCCGGGACAAACGCGTGGATCAGGGTCACATATGGCCCCCATCCACACGTTTGTCCGACGGCTGGATCGGTGTGCCTCGCTCCGCCGCCAGGTGATCGGCAATCAGGTGCGGCATGTCTCGTCTGAGGCTCGTGAACGCGTCGCGCGCCGAGGCTAGCGACGACAACGCAGCGAAACGTCAACTGCGGCCATACGTCGCGGTGACCTCACTGATGACGACGTGGTAGTCCTCGTACCATCGCTGGACCTGACCCTTGGCCTCCAGGTGGCGGGGGAAGGACGCCAGCTGGCGCACGGCCGCCATGTTCTGGAAGAAGTACATGGCATTGACCGTGGCGCGATCCTCGGAGTACCAGGTCTCGACCTTCTCGAAGCCGTCGAGGCCGCGCGCATAGGCGTCGATCTCGGCGTCGAGGCGATGGAATTCGTCGTCATAGGTCCCGGGGTGGAACACGAACGAGCAGCAGATCATCGGCGGTCCGCCCCCGACGCGATCGCCGGGTGAATCGGTTCGGCGTGCGATGCCGCGCTGTAATGCGCTTCACCGGATGGGCTCGCGGCCGGTTGCTTCTGACCGATGGCGAAGCCGGTCAGTGCTGCGTCAACGAGGAGCACGGCAACGACGCCAGTCCCGGCTGTCGGTTGTGGACTCAGGGTGATGATGGTCATGGCTTATCTTTCTTGTGCACTACAAGTGCAGCATAATGCACTAGGGAGCCATGAGCGCTCCGGGTCCCCTCAGCTCAGCCAGGCCCGCAACCGCCCCACCGCCTCGTCGAGCACCGCGGGCTGCTTGCAGAACGCCCACCGCACAAAGGGATCGCTCACCTCCGGGTGATCGCTCAACGCGCTCAGCGGAATCGCCACGACCCCGGCCTCCTCGGGCGCGCGGCGACAGAACTGCTCGCCATTCGCGAATCCCAAAGGCCGCACGTCTGTGGTGGCGAAGTAGGTCCCTTCCGGCGGGATCACCCGCAGGCCCAGCCCGCTCAGGCCGGCACACAACCGGTCACGCTTCGCGGCCAGGTCGGTCCGGAACTGGTCGAAATACGCGTCTGGCAAGCGCAGGCCCAGCGCCATGGCTTCCTGGAACGGGCCACCGGACACGTACGAAAGGTGCTGGCGCACGACCCTTACGGCCGCAATCAGATCGGCCGGACCGGTCGCCCAGCCCACCTTCCAGCCCGTGAACGAGAACGTCTTGCCGCCCGAGCCCACGGTGACGGTTCGCTCGAACATGCCGGGCAGGGTGGCGATCGGGATGTGCGGTTCGAACCAGAGGTGCTCGTAGGCCTCGTCGGCCAGGACGAGCAGGTCGTGCTCAATGGCGAAGGCGGCGATTTCCTCGAGTTCCGCGCGCGTGAAGACGATGCCGGTCGGGTTGTGCGGGCTGTTGAGCAGCAGCATGCGGGTGCGGGGAGTCACTGCTGCCCGCAACGCCGCGACGTCTGGACGCAGGGCGTCGGCGGTCAGTGGCACTGCAATCCGGTTGGCGCCGGCCAGCGCGATCACCGCGGCGTACAGGTCGAAGTACGGGTCCAGCACGAGCACGTCCTGACCCGGCTCGACCAGCGCCAGCACCGCTGCCGCCAGCGCTTCCGAGGCGCCAGTCGCGACGACGACACCGGCGTCCTCGACGTGCAGACCGTAGAAGCGGGCCTGGTGCTCGGCGATCGCCTCCCGCAGCGCCGGCAGCCCGTGTGCAGGGGGGTACTGATCGCCGTGCCCGCGCATGATCGCCCACTGCGCGGCGTCCCGGACCTCCCGCGGGCCACCGGTGTCGGGGAAACCCTGGCCGAGGTTGATCGCCCCGAGCCGCGTCGCCAGAGCCGACATCTCCCCGAAGATCGTGCGCTCATAGGGCCGCATGCGCTGCACAAGGGGATCGCTCATGCATCGATTGTGCTTCAGGGCGCAGGGCTGCTGGGGTCACGCGGTGTGATCACTTACGTGGAACTGGCATGGCCACCGGCAGAGGTGGAAGATGGAGCGTTGTGGGCACTGCTTTGATCACCGGTCCGACCGCCGGCATCGGCCAGGAGATCGCCAGGGAACTGTCCGCCCGCGGTCATCACCTGATCCTGGTCTCTCGCGACGCGATCCGCCTGCAGGAACTGGCCGACGAACTCGGCGACGCCGAGGTGCTGCCAGCCGATCTCTCTGATCAGCAGGCGAGATTGCCGGTGGAGAAAGCGGCCCGCGATGTCGACTGGCTGGTCAACAATGCCGGCTACGGGATCACCGAGTCGTTCCTGGAGTCGACGGTCGAGCAGGAGCAGGCGTTGCTGGACGTGCTCGTGACCAGCGTCATGCGGCTCACGCACGCCGCCCTGCCCGGGATGGTCGAGCGCGGGCACGGCCGCATCCTCAACGTGTCGAGTGTCGCCGGCTGGGTGCCGTTCGGCACCTACTCCGCAGCGAAAGCCTGGGTGACGGTGTTCTCGGAGGGATTGGCCGCCGCGACGCCCAAGGACGTGCATGTGACCGCATTGTGCCCCGGCTTCACGCGCACCGAGTTCCACGAGCGGGCGGCCATGGATATCTCTGGTCCGGGCTGGATGTGGCTGGATGCCGAACGGGTCGCACGGCAGGGAGTCAAGGACTGCGACAAGGGGACGGTCCTCAGCGTGCCCAGCAACCGCTACCAGGCGCTGTCGCTCGTGGCCCGCCACGCGCCTCGCTCCCTGCTGCGGCAAGTGGCGAAAGGCAGGGAACGCTGATGCGGCTCGTGGTGCTGGGCGGGACCCGATTCGTTGGCAAAGCGATTTGTCAGGCGGCCTATCGGCGCGGTTACGACGTGGTGGTGTTCAACCGCGGCAAGAGCGGCCCGCCGCCGCGGGGTGCGCTGGCCGTGCGTGGCGACCGGACCACCATTGCCGACCTGCGGGCCCTGGCGCGCATGGTCGACGATCGGGGCGGCGCCGACATAGTGATCGACCCCGCCTGCTACGCGCCCTCGCACGCCCTGATGAGCGCGCGCATCCTCAAGGACGTTGCGTCCAGTTATGCGGTGATCAGTACCATCACCGCGCACAAGGACTGGCCCTCGCAACCCGTCGATGCCGCGTCGCCGACGTACGACACGGCGATCACCGAAGGCCCGAACACGAACATGGCCCTCTACGGCCGGCTCAAGGCGGGCGTGGAGCGAGCGGTTGCCGCGATCTACGGCGAGATGAACACGCTCGTGTTGCGGCCGGGGGTGGTGCTCGGACCTTTCGAGGATCTCGGCCGGCTGCCGGACTACTTGCGACGAGCGGCGCAGGGCGACTTCGTCATGGGTGGCGATTCGGCGCGGGCGTTCCAGTACGTCGATGTCCGCGACCTTGCCGAGTTCACATTGCTGTGCGCCGAGACCGGCCGCCCGGGCGCATTCGACGTGGTCACTGCCCGTGCCTCCCACACCTGGTGGAGATCTGGCGTCGGCGCTGACAGCGACAACGGGTGGCACGCCGGTCTTCGTGGATGATGAGCGCTTGCTGGCCGCTGGGGTGGAACCCTGGCGCGGCCTGCCCTTGTGGTTGCCCCAGGACTCCGAGCACGCGGCCGTCTTCGACGTCGACGGGGGCATGGCCCAGGATTCCGGCTTCGTCGCCCGACCGTTGCAACAGACCGTGGCCGACACTTGGAGCTGGCTGCAGGAGGAGGGTCCCGACTGGCAGCCGACCTCGAGGGCCGCGGTCACCGGCTTGGACCCGGATGTCGAGAAGGCGTTGCTGGCGCAGGTGTGAGCCGGCTTCAACGGTGCACTTCCTGAAAACACCGCTGACAATCACACGCTCTGCGCACCCACCGCCCGCAGGTCGGCCGCGATGTCCTCGCCCGGCAGCACGTCCCACCCGCGCAGTTCAGCCATCGACGACTCGCGGGTGCCGATGTAGGTCACGGGTGCATCGGGCCAGTCCTGGACGCCCGGTTTGGGAAGCTCAGCCTCCACCAACGCGTATCCGGCGACCCGGCGCCGCGATGCGCGCTGGGCGAAACCGAGAGCACTGAGCATGCGGCCGGAACCCCCGTGGGCGACGAGCAGCACAGGCGGCCGGCCCTCGTCGCGGGCCAGTTCCATCGCACAGTGCGCGACCCACAGTCCTGCGAGGTCGAGTTCGTTGTCGGCCCCTGGCGGACAGTCACTGACAAGGCGCACATCGAAGTTGTACGCCGCGACCTCCGCGGCGATCTCGCGCCAGGACCACTGCTCGCCGGGTAAGCCGGGCAGCAGTGCGATCACGAGGTCGGGCACGCTCCTATGGTGTTCGCTCGCTGCCCTCGCGGGAAGCAGACGCGCCGGTTGGCTGTTATCAGGTGAGCCCCAAATCCCGCAAACTGAATGCCGCCCGATACTCCAGTCCGGCTTTGCGTACGGCATCACCAGCGCCGCGGTCGACGATAACCGCCACCGCCTCGACGTGGGCGCCGGCCTCGCGCAGCGCATCGACAGCGGTGAGCACGCTGCCCCCGGTCGTCGAGGTGTCCTCCACCGCCAGCACTCTGCGGCCAGCCACATCCGGGCCTTCGATGCGGCGCTGAAGACCGTGCGCCTTGCCCTTCTTGCGCACCACGAAGGCGTCGAGCGGACGCCCGTGCGCGTGCATCATGGCAGTCGCCACCGGATCGGCTCCGAGCGTGAGACCTCCAACAGCGTCGTAATGCAGGTCGGCGGTGAGTTCCCGCATGACCGCTCCGATCAGGGGGGCGGCCTCGTGATCGAGGGTGACCCGGCGCAGGTCGATGTAGTAGTCGGCCTCTTGGCCACTGGACAGGGTCACCTTGCCGTGGACGACCGCCTTGTCCTTGATCTGCTGAATCAACTGGTCCCGGTTGCTCACGGGTTCACCCTAGACCCGCGGTGATCACCCGGGTGCCGGAATCGAGAGGCCCGCTTGCGCACAGGTACCGTCGATGCATGGACACAGTGGCGCTACTCGACGCGCTCAACCCGGAGAACATCCTGACCTGGTTGGGCCCAGCGGCGCTGATCGGCGTGATGTTCATCATCTTCGCTGAGTGCGGCCTATTGATCGGTTTCTTCCTGCCCGGCGATTCGCTGCTGTTCATCACCGGCCTTTTCGTCGCGCAGGGATTCATCACCACGCCGATCTGGGTGGTGATGATCCTGCTGTCCGTGGCGGCTGTCGTCGGAAACGCGGTGGGTTACTGGATCGGGTACAAGGCGGGACCGAAGTTGTTCAACAAGCCCGACTCCAGGCTGTTCCGCAAGGAGTACGTGGACAAGACCCACCAGTTCTTCGAGCGCTATGGGCCTCGTGCGGTCGTGCTCGCGCGGTTCGTCCCCATAGTGCGGACGTTCATCACTGCGATGGCCGGCGTAGGCCGGATGGATTTCCGGATCTACATGACCTACTCCGCCATCGGTGGGGTGTTGTGGGCCGCCGGCGTGACCTACCTGGGGTACCTGCTCGGCAACGTCCCGTTCGTGAAGAACAACATCGAACTCATCCTGATCTCCGTGGTGGCGATCAGCGTGATCCCAATCGTGATCGAGTATGTGCGGCACCGGCGGGAGACCGCCGCAGAAACAGGCTGATCGACAACGACGCCCTCCTGCTGGCTCCCCGTTCCAGACGGTTTACTCACTTCTGTACGCCCCGAAACCGTCTGGGACTGAGTAACTCGTTCAGAACGCTTGCCGCGGCTGGCTGCAACGCCACCGCGCCCGCCGCCTTCCCGTTCTAGCCCGTTTGCTCACTTCTGGACGCTTCGGAATGGGCCAGAAGTGAGCAAACCGGCTAGAACGCAGGCTTCCCGGCATGCTGCAGCGCCCACGCATACATCGCGATCGCGGCCGCGGCGCCGGCGTTGATCGAGCGTGTGGACCCGTACTGCGTGATGTGCAGGACCTGCTCGCAGATCGCCACCGACTCCGGCGAGAGCCCTGGCCCCTCCTGACCGAACAGCAGGACGCATTCACGCGGCAGCGTCGCACCTTCCAGCGGAACCGAACCCGCGATGTTGTCGATCCCCAGTACCGGCAGTCCCAACGCGAGCAGGTCCTCGGGCCGCTCGTGGTGCTCGACGTGCTGGTAGCGATCCGTCACCATGGCCCCGCGCCGGTTCCAGCGCCGACGGCCCACAATGTGCACTGCCGCGACGTTGAACGCGTTCGCGGTGCGCACGACCGACCCGATGTTGAAGTCGTGCTGGAAGTTCTCGATCGCGATGTGCAGCGGATGCCGGGTCTTGTCCAGCTCGGCAACGATGGCCTCCCGGCGCCAGTAGCGGAACCGGTCCTCGACGTTGCGGGTATCGCCGTGCTCGAGCAGTTCCGGGTCGAGCCGGTCATCCTCGGGCCACGGCTGCGGGTGCGGGCCGACGGTCACGGGGGCAAGCCTAGGGACGGCTCGCTACCCTTGAGTCATGCCTATTGCGACTCCTGAGGTTTATGCCGAAATGCTCGACCGTGCCAAGGCCGGTCAGTTCGCCTACCCGGCGATCAACGTCACGTCCTCCCAGAGCGTCATCGCCGCTCTGCGCGGGTTCGCCGAGGCCGAGAGCGACGGCATCATCCAGTTCTCCTGGGGTGGCGCTGAGTTCGCGTCCGGCCAGTACGTCAAGGACATGGTCACCGGGGCCGTTGCGCTGGCCGAGTTCGCCAACGTCGTCGCTGAGAAGTACCCCGTCAACGTTGCGCTGCACACCGACCACTGCCCGCTACAGAAGCTCGACGGCTTCATGCGCCCGCTGGTCGACATCTCCATCGAGCGGGTCAAGGCCGGCAAGCTGCCGCTGTTCCAGTCCCACATGTGGGACGGTTCGGCCATCCCGCTGGGCGAGAACCTCGACATCGCCGAGGAGATGCTCGACAAGTGCCACCAGGCCAACATCATCATGGAGCTCGAGATCGGCGTCGTCGGTGGTGAAGAGGACGGCATCGAGGCCAAGCACGACGCGAAGCTGTTCAGCACCCCCGAGGACGGCCTGGCCACCGCGGAGAAGCTGGGCCTCGGCGAGCGCGGCCGGTACATGGTCGCCGCGACGTTCGGCAACGTGCACGGCGTCTACAAGCCCGGCAACGTGGTGCTGACCCCGAGCATTCTCAAGCAGATCCAGGACGCCGTCGGCGCGAAGTACGGCGTGGACAAGCCCTTCGACCTGGTCTTCCACGGTGGTTCCGGCTCGCTGCTCACCGAGATCCGCGAGGCGCTGGACTACGGCGTGGTGAAGATGAACGTCGACACCGACACCCAGTACGCGTTCACCCGCCCGGTGGCCGACTGGATGTTCAAGAACTACGACGGCGTGCTGAAGATCGACGGCGAGGTCGGCAACAAGAAGCAGTACGACCCGCGTGCCTACGGCAAGGCCGCCGAGGCTGGCATGGCCGCTCGCGTCGTGGAGGCCTGCAACGACCTGCGCAGCGCCGGCACGAAGATGAGCTGACCCTTCGCTGCCCGGGTCTGACCCATTTCGGTGGATGCTGTGGGCGCTGCGCGCGGCTGAGCCACCCAAACCGTGCTTTCGGTAGGAGCACGCGTGAAAGGATGACGTCATGGACGTTCTCACCGATGCGCAGTGCTGGGACTTGCTGGGGGCCAACCAGATCGGGCGGCTCGCGACGGTGGTCGGGGGCGGCGTGGACATCTTCCCCGTGAACTACCTCGTCCACGAGGGTCAGATCCTGTTCAAGACCGCCGAGGGCAGCAAGCTCGCGGGGGTCATGGCTCACCATGAGGTCGCGTTCGAGATCGACGGGTACAACCCAGACACCAACGAGGCCTGGTCGGTCGTGATGTCGGGTCTGGCCCGGGTGCTGAGTCACGACGAGGAGCTCGACGCCGTGGAGCACCTGCCCCTGTTCCCCTGGAACCTGGAACCCAAAAACAGGTACGTGGCGATCGATCCGACGGGTGTGAGCGGACGGCGGTTCATCGCCGAAGGCCGGCACGCGGACTAAGCGCCGCCACTGAGAAATTACGTCTCGGCTGCAACGCGCGTGAGCGCGGAAGTGCCTAGGACCATAGCGCTGCGATGACCGACGGATGTGCGGCTTGCAGTTCACGCCTTGGGAACAGCATTCCCAAACCTCGCCGGTTGGCGGCCATCCGGCCTCGACCACCCGGCGCGGGTGAGGCCATCAGGGCCTCGACAGTGGTTGAATGCCGTGCGTGAAGATCATCCCCGCCACATTGCGCGGATACCAGAAGCAGTGGCTGCGGACTGACGTCGTGGCCGGCGTGACGCTGGCAGCAGTGGCCATTCCGGAGACCATGGGTTACACCTCTATCGCGCAGACCCCGATCGTCACCGGCCTCTACACCGTGATCTTCCCGACGCTGCTCTTCGCGCTACTCGGATCGTCCCGGCTGCTCGTCGTCGGGGCCGATTCCGCGACCGCTGCGATCCTGGCCGCCGGCCTGGCGGGGATCGCCGTCACCGGCCTCACGCCCTACTCCAACCTGTGGCTGGCCTACACCTCCTTCATCGCCCTGATCTGCGGCGGGATGCTGCTCATCGCACGCCTCGCCCGACTGGGCTTCCTCGGCGACTTTCTCAGCGCGTCGGTGCTGGTCGGCTTCCTCACCGGTGTCGGTGTGCAGGTCTTCACGGGACAGCTCCCGGACATGCTCGGAATCCCGAAGGGCAGCGGCCGCTGGTTCTCCCAGCAGTTGCATCTGCTGACGAACCTCGGTTCGATCCAGTGGCTGACTTTCGCCTTCGCAATCGGGACTCTGGCGATCATCCTGGGCTTCAAGAAGTTCCTGCCGGCTGTTCCAGGCGCGATCATCGCCGTCGTGCTGTCGATCATCGTGTCGGCGGCGATCGACGCGTCGTCCAAAGGTGTCGCCGTCGTAGGCACGGTGCAGGGCGGCTTTCCCCCGCTGGGCCTGCCGCAGGGCATCGAGTGGTCAACGCTGGGCGACTGCATCGCGGTGGCCTTCTCCTGCTTCATCCTGATCATCGCGCAGAGTGCAGCGACGTCCCGCAGTTTCGCCATGCGCCACGGTCAGAAGGTCGACGTGAACCGCGACATCGTCGGTCTGTCGGGTGCTAACTTCGCCGCCGGGCTGTCCGGCACGTTCGTCGTGAACGGAAGCCCCACCAAGACCCAGATCCTCGACGAGCTCAAAGGCCGCACGCAGGTCGCGAACATCACCATGTCCGCTGTCGTGCTCGTGGTGGTGCTGTTCCTGACCGGTCTGCTGGCCGACATGCCCAAGGCAGTGCTCGGTGCCATCGTCTTCTTGATCGGTGTCGACCTCGTGGACGTGACCGGACTCAAGCGGATCTGGAAGGAGCGGCCGGGCGAGGCGATCATCGCCCTGATCACCGCGGTCGTCGTCTGTGCGATCGGTGTCGAGGAGGGCATCATCCTGGCGATCGTGATGAGCATCATTTGGCTCATCCAGCGGCAGTACCGGCCGGGGGCGTTTGTGGTGAAGGCGCAAGGCGACCAGGCCCAGTTCACCAGCGCTGAGCCGGGCGCACAGACGATGCCCGGCCTGATCGTCTTCCGGTACGACGCGGAGTTGTTCTACGCCAATGCCAACCGGTTCGTCGATGCGGTCGAGGGGGTCTTCAGCGCCGCTCCGACGCCCGTCCGCTGGTTGGTGCTGGACTGCTCCAGCGTCACCGACATCGACTACTCGGCGGCCATCAGTGTCAAGGGCCTCATCGACTACGTGCATGCCCACGACGCCCACTTCGGCATCATGGCGGCCGATCCGGCTCTGCTGAAGACGATGGACACGCTAGGGCTGACCGAGGACTTCACCCACGACCGGATCTTCGACGATTTCGACGACGTGATTGCGGGCTACCGCGAAGACACCGCGAAGACCTGAGGTGCGGTAGGTTGCAACGGTCATCACACGGGAGGGGTTTGGCATGCCTGCAATAGTGCTCGTGGGCGCCCAATGGGGGGATGAGGGGAAGGGCAAGGCCACTGACATCCTCGGGGAACGCGTCGACTATGTCGTCCGTTACCAGGGCGGTAACAACGCCGGTCACACCGTCGTGATCGGTGACGAGAAGTACGCACTGCATCTGCTCCCCTCGGGCATCCTGACTCCGTCCTGCACCCCGGTGATCGCCAACGGTGTGGTCATTGACCCTGCCGTGCTGACGCGCGAGATGCAAGGTCTGCAGGAGCGCGGCATCGACACCGAAAAGCTGGTGATCAGTTCCAACGCCCACATCATCGCCCCGTACCACGTCGAACTCGACAAGGTCACCGAGCGCTTCGCTGGCAAGAAGAAGATCGGCACCACGGGTCGGGGAATCGGTCCCACCTACATGGACAAGGTCGCCCGGATCGGTATTCGGGTGCAGGACCTGCTGGACCCCGACGGTCTTCGGGACAAGGTGGCCGGCGCGCTGGAGAACCGCAACCAGGTGCTGAACAAGATCTTCAACCGGCGCCCGCTGGACGTGGACCTCGTGTGTGAGGAGTTGCTTTCCTACGCGCCCCTGTTCGGAAAGCATGTGGTGGATACGGGGCTGCTGCTCAACACTGCCCTCGACGAGGGCAAGTACATCCTGCTGGAGGGCTCGCAGGGAACACTGCTCGACGTCGACCACGGCACCTACCCGTTCGTGACGTCGTCGAACCCGACCGCGGGCGGTGCCTGCGCGGGCAGCGGCATCGGGCCGACCCGGATCTCCCGAGTGCTGGGGATCTTGAAGGCCTACACGACCCGCGTCGGTGCCGGGCCGTTCCCCACCGAGCTGTTCGACGCCGATGGCGAGCGGCTGCGTTCGGTCGGCGGCGAGGTCGGGGTCACCACTGGGCGCGACCGGCGCTGCGGATGGTTCGACGGTCCGATCGCGCGTAACGCCAGCCGGATCAACGGCCTGACGGACATCTTCCTGACCAAGCTGGACGTGCTGACGGGATTCGAACAGATCCCGGTGTGTGTGGCCTACGAGGTCGATGGGCAGCGCTTCGACGACATCCCGATGAACCAGCGCGACTTCGCAGCCGCCACTCCTGTGTACGAGTACCTGCCGGGTTGGACCGAGGACATCAGCGGCGCGCGGGAGTTGTCGGACCTGCCAGCCAACGCGCGCAGTTACGTGGAGTTCCTCGAGGAACAGGCGCAGTGCCGGATCTCGGCGATCGGGGTCGGCCAGGACCGCGCAGAGACGATCGCGATCCACGACCTGGTCGATTGAGTGTCGTCAGCGCCGAGGAAGAAATGCGGGGTGAGCGGCAAGGAGGTTGACGCTCACCCCGGGAAGCAAGCCGCAGCTGCCTGATTTGTGAGCGCGAAGGCTGTAGGCCAGCCTGGCGTGCATCGCAATACGCTGGGACCGTGCGCGTACTCGTCGTCGGCTCCGGTGCCCGGGAGCATGCCCTGGTCAACTCCTTGCTCGCAGACCCGACCGTGACCGAGGTGGTGGCCGCGCCGGGTAACCCCGGAATCGCCAGGCGGGTGCCGCTGGACGTGTCGGACGCACAAGCTGTGGCCGAGCTTGGCCAGCAGTTCGACTTCGTGGTCATCGGTCCCGAGGCGCCGCTGGTCGCCGGTGCTGTGGATGCGCTGGCCGGCACGCTGGTCTTCGGGCCGACAGCGGCCGCAGCCCAGCTCGAGGGCAGCAAGGACTTCGCCAAGCAGGTCATGCAGGCGGCCGGCGTGCCCACGGCGCGACAGCCGCGACCATCACTGACACCCATGCGCTGGCCGGAGCGCGCTCGGACCGCTTCGGACCGCCCTATGTGGTCAAGGACGACGGCCTGGCCGCGGGCAAGGGCGTCGTCGTGACACAGACGACCGCGACCTCGCGCTTGAGCACGGCGATGCGATCATCGCCCACGGAGGACAGGTCGTGATCGAGGAGTTCCTCGACGGCCCTGAGGCGAGCGTGTTCTGCATCTGCGACGGCACAACGCGTGGTCCCGCTGCTGCCCGCACAGGACTTCAAGCGGGTGGGCGACGGGGACACCGGGCCGAACACCGGCGGCATGGGCGCCTACTGCCCCGCTGCCGTGGGCGCCGGCCGACCTCGTCGGATCGGACGGTCGGCAGCACGTGGCGCAGCCGACCCTGAACGAGATGGCTCGCAGAGGTACGCCCTATAGCGGCGTGCTCTACGTGGGGCTGGCGCTGACCAGCAAGGGCCCGAAGGTGGTCGAGTTCAACGCCCGGTTCGGGGACCCCGAGACGCAGGCGGTGCTGGCCCTGCTTGAGACCCCGCTGGGTGGACTGCTCGCCGCCGCCGCGCGGGGCGAGCTTGCGGCGCATCCACCGCCTGCAATGGCGAGACGGTTCGGCCATCACCGTGGTGCTCGCGGCGCAGGGCTATCCGCAGAAGCCGGTCACCGGCGACGTGATTACCGGTGCTGACCAGCCGGGAGTCCTGCACGCCGGAACGGCCGAACGCGACGGGCAGATCGTCTCGGCCGGTGGGCGGGTGCTGAACGTCGTGGCCACCGCCGCCACGCTCACCGAAGCGCGCGAGAAGGCCTACAAGACGCTGGCCGGAATCGACCTGCGCGGTAGCCAGTACCGCACCGACATACGGCGCTCGGAAGGCCTCGCCGATGATCCCCAACGTCCTCGCCAGCCGCTACGCCTCCCCCGCGATGCAGGAGATCTGGTCCGCCGAGCACAAGATCCGCGCCGAACGCCAGTTGTGGCTGGCAGTCCTGCAGGCCCAGTCCGACCTCGGCGTGGAGGTGCCGCGACGGCGTGATCGCAGGCGTATAGGGCCGTGATCGACGCAGGTAGACCTCGAGTCCATCGCCGCCCGGGAGCGCGTGACCCGGCACGACGTGAAGGCCCGCATCGACGAGTTCAGCGCGCTGGCCGGTCACGAGCACATCCACAAGGGCATGACCAGCCGGGACCTGACCGAGAACGTCGAGCAGATGCAGGTGCGGCAGTCTCTGCTGCTGGTGCGGGACAAGACCGTGGCCGTGCTGGCCCGGCTGGCCGGGCTTGCTGCGCAATACAGCGAGCAGCCGCTCACCGGTCGCTCGCACAACGTCGCCGCGCAGACCACGACGATGGGCAAGCGCTTCGCCACCGCCGCGGACGAACTGCTGGTCGCGTTCAGCCGGTTACAGCGACCTGATTACGGACTACCCGCTGCGCGGGATCAAAGGGCCGGTGGGCACCGGCGCAGGACATGCTCGATCTGCTCGGTTCGGCAGGATGCGCTGGCCGACCTGGAACGCCGGGTCGCCGGGCACCTGGGCTTTGAGCGGGTCCTGACCAGCGTCGGCCAGGTCTACCCGCGGTCGCTGGATCTGGACGTCGTTTCCGCCTTGGTGCAACTCGCCGCCGCGCCGTCCAGCCTGGCCACCACGATCCGGCTGATGGCCGGGCACGACCTGGTGACCGAGGGGTTCCAGGAGGGGCAGGTCGGCTCGCAGCGCGATGCCGCACAAGATGAACACCCGGTCTTGCGAGCGGGTGAACGGATTCATGGTGATTCTGCGCGGCTACGCAGACGATGGCCGCGGACCTCGCCGGGTCGCAGTGGAACGAGGGCGACGTCTACTGCTCGGTGGTGCGCCGCGTCATGCTGCCGGATGCATTCTTCGCGTTCGACGGCATGCTCGAGACCCTGCTGACCGTGCTGGACGAGTTCGGGGTGTTCGAGGCCGTCGTGCAGCGGGAATTGGAGAAGTACCTGCCGTTCCTGGCCACCACGAAGATCCTCATGGCGGCGGTCCGGGCGGGAGTGGGCCGGGAGACTGCGCACGAGGTGATCAAGGAGAACGCCGTGGCGGCCGCGCTTGACATGCGAGCGGGTTCCGAGCCGAGGTTGCTGGAGCGTCTCGCTGCCGACGACCGGTTGCCCCTGGATGCCGAGCAGTTACAAGCGCTGATGGCGCAGCCCCTGGAGTTCACCGGCGCGGCCGGTGCGCAGGTGGCTGCGATTGTGGCGCAGGTGCAGTCCATCGTGGCCGAGCATCCGGAAGCGGCGACTTACGCGCCGGGGGCGATTCTCTGAGCTGAATGCCCGTACTTCTGGCGAGCCGCCTCGCCGCTGGTGCCCAGGTAGGCCCCGATGTGTGCCCACGACTGCCCCTCCCGCCGGGCGGCGGCCACGGCCTCCACGAGTTCGGCCTCGGCTTGAGCACGGGCCACGACCGCTCGATGGATCGCAGCGAGGGCCGGGGACGCGCAGCGTTGTGGCTGCATTTGTTCAAACTGACGGGCCAGTTCA
Source organism: Candidatus Nanopelagicales bacterium (assembly GCA_037045455.1). GTDB lineage: Bacteria > Actinomycetota > Actinomycetes > S36-B12 > UBA10799 > JADKAV01. The sequence continues at coordinate 445,656 of JBAOIN010000012.1, forward strand.
TCGGCGCTGTTGATGATGTCGCGGACGCTTCTAGGCATCACAGTCACCTGAGGAATCGCGCGCGGGCAGGGGACATTGCATGGACGATGACGCGGACCCCGTCACTGCTTTCGACAAGACCGACCTCCACCAGCGAGCCATCGTACGCCGGGCCAACCAACATGATCAGTCCTTCCTCATCGGGGCCGTGAGCAAGGATTGCGTTGCGATAGGCGTGCCGGATGTTGTCGTCCGACATGCCATGCCGATGGGCGCTCGCAGCGATCACTGGTTCACGCACTGCCTACGTCTCCAAGGTAACTTGCATGAGAATCATCCGCAAGTTACCTTGCGGCAGGGTACTTGTCCCCTGCCACTAGAGCACGGGTCGCCGATCTCCGGGTCTGATGTCCACAGCCGGCGGCACGACGCTGCGCACACCTTTCCGGGGGCGCTGGACCGCCGTCTATCGCTGACCGCTGTGCTCAGCCCTCACATCTGCGCGATCGTCCAACGGCGGCGGACCGAGCCGCCACCACATCACCGCCGTCACCGTGCACACCCACGCGCACGCGTACAACCATCCGGCCAGCACATCGCTGGGCCAGTGCACCCCGAACGCCACGCGGCTCGGGCCCATCAGCACGCCGATCGCGATCAGCACGATCCCCGGCCACCGTTGCTGCAACAGCACCAGCGCGAGGATCCCGAACACCACGTATCCGTAGATGCCGGCCATGCTGTGGCCGCTCGGGAAACTGGGGGAGCTCAGCTCGTGCAGGGGGTTGTCCCACACTGGGCGCTGCCGGTCGATGAGCCGTTTCATCGTCTGCGAGATCACGATGCCGCCCAATCCGCACGCGGCGACCCACATTGCGAACCAGCGATGCCGGCGCCACAAGCCCACCACGACGAGAAACGTGAGCGGGAACAGCACGTAGGCCGAGCCGAGCGCCGCGAAGACCCTGGCCAGCCACGCCAACCACAGGTTCTCGACCGCGAAGGAATGCAGCGCATCGGCAAGCCACTGGTCCACCGGCGGCACCCCAACCCGCACGACCACCACCGTCAGCAACGCAGCCGCGAGCCACAAGACGACAGCGGCGGCGACGAGGCGGCGGGTCACGTCGCCCAGTCTGCCGCTCCTGCTGATTCGGTAGCGTGAAGCCGTGACCGCCACCCCGTCTGCGATTCCCGGCTACACCCACGTGTACTCCGGCAAGGTCCGCGACCTGTACGCCGACGACGGCCGGCTGCTGTTCGTGGCGTCGGATCGGATCAGCGCCTACGACCACATCCTGCCCACGCCCATCCCGGACAAGGGCCGGATCCTGACGCAGATGTCGCTGTGGTGGTTCGATCAACTCGACGTACCGAACCACGTCATCTCCACCGACGTGCCGGCGCAAGTGGCCGGTCGCGCGGTCATCTGCGAGCGCCTGGAGATGCTGCCGGTGGAATGCGTGGTGCGCGGTTACCTGGCCGGCTCGGGCTGGAGCGACTATCAAGCCACCGGTGAGGTCTGCGGGATCCCGCTACCTGAAGGTCTCGAGGAATCGGCACAACTGCCCGATCCTGTGTTCACGCCGGCCACGAAGGCAGCCATCGGGGACCACGACGAGAACATCGACTTCGAGCACGTGGTGAAGCTCATCGGCGCGGACCGTGCCGTCGAAGCGCGGGACCTGTCCCTGGCGATCTACCAGCAGGCGCACGCCACCGCTGTGAAACGGGGCATCATCCTGGCCGACACGAAGTTCGAGTTCGGCCTGCGCACTGACGGCACGCTGGTGCTGGCCGATGAGGTCCTCACACCCGACTCGTCCCGCTTCTGGGATGCCGCCAACTGGCAGGTGGGCAGCGCGCCGCCGAGCTACGACAAGCAGTACGTGCGGGACTGGCTGCGCCTGGAATCGGGCTGGGATCCGAAGGGCGACCAACCGCCACCGTCGCTGCCGGACGAGGTCGTTGCCCGCACCCGCGCCAAGTACGTGCAGGCCTACGAGAGGCTCACTGGCAGGGAGTTCGCATGACCACCTGGTTGCTCACTGGAGGGGCCGGCTACATCGGGTCGCACGTCCTGCGTTCGCTGCAGGCCAGCGGCCGGGACGTGGTCGTGCTCGACGACCTGTCGTCCGGATCGGCCCAGCGGGTGCCAGACGGCGTGCCGCTGATCGAAGCCAATGTCGGAGATGCTGCTGCGGTGCAGGCTGTCCTGCGTGACCACGACATCACCGGGGTCGTGCACCTTGCTGCCAAGAAGGCCGTGGGCGAGTCCGTGGAGCGCCCCGAGTACTACTACCGCGAGAACGTGGACGGCATGCTCACGCTGCTGGAGGCGATGGCGGCAGTCGGCACGCGCTGCTTCGTGTACTCGTCGTCGGCCGCGGTCTACGGCACGCCCAGCACGGAACTGGTGGCCGAGGATGCCGTTCTGGTTCCGGAATCGCCGTACGGCCAGACGAAGGTGATCGGCGAGTGGATGACAGCCAATGCCGCCGTCAACCGGGACCTCTCCTGGATCTCGCTGCGGTACTTCAACGTGGCCGGAGCCGCCAGCCCCGATCTCGGTGACACTAGCGTCGCCAACCTGATCCCCATGGTCTTACGGGCGCTCAGCAACGGCCAGCGGCCACAGGTGTTCGGCGACGACTACCCGACCCCGGACGGCTCCTGCATTCGTGACTACATCCACGTCGGGGACCTGGCGGACGCACATGTGGTCGCCGCCGCCCGGTGCGAGGGCGAGACGATCGGCACCGCCTACAACGTCGGCCGCGGGCAGGGGGTTTCCGTGTTCGAAGTCATGGACATGGTGTCCGAAGTGATCGGGCGGGACGTGGCTGCCGAAGTCGCCCCTCGCCGTCCCGGCGACCCCGCGCAGTTGGTCGCGCTGGCCGACAAGATCCGCAGTGATCTCGGCTGGACTGCGAGCCTGGATCTGCGGCAGATGGTCAGCAGCGCCTGGGAGGCGTGGAAGGCCTAGGGGAAGTATGAAGCGAATGCTGCTCGTAGTGGTCGTCCTTCTGGCCGCTTGCGGCAGTGAGGACGCACCCGCGCCCAGTCCGTCCGGACCGATCCTCGCGGTGCGAACCGAGCCTGACGATCGTCCTAGCGCCCTGATCCCGGCGCACGGTCGAACTGATCGTGAGTAATCACAACTGCTTTGCGCTGGACAAGCCCAGCACGGTCATCCTGGCTCCCTACGGTTCCGCTGTCACCGGTGACGGAGGTGGCATCGTGCTCAAGGGTCGGGAGTTCCGGGTCGGTCAGCCTCTGGACGGCGTCTCCGCATCCGTGGTCCCGCTGCGGCGAGTGCTCGACCTGGCACCGCAACTCGCCGATTGCGAAGCCGACAAGGTCGCTGTCCTGACCACGATCTAACTGCCACCCGCCGCCGTAGACTCGGAGCATGTGGCAGGCGCTGAAGACGGCGGGTTCGCTCGACGAGCGCATTCAGCGGGGGCTGGATGCCCGCACCCGCGTGCCACACGACGCCCACACCGACCTCTATCGCTCGCAGGTCCGTCCCGATCCGTTGCACCTGGTGCTGGACCAGGAGCAGGACCGCCTGCAATCCCTGATCCCGCTGCGCCAGTCCCGAATGGCAGCCGACGCCCACGCGTACTTCCGCGGCAGCGGGGTCGTCATGGCCGCGGACCTCGCGGTCACGCCGGTCTCCGAGATTCATGTGCAGGCCTGCGGGAATGTCGACGCGTTCAGCTTCGGGTACTTCCGGCCTCCTCACGGCGACCCGGTGTTCGAGGTCGGCAGCCTCGAGGAGACGTTGCGTGCGCCCTGGGAGTGGGACGTCAAGCGCATGGCCGCAGGGCTGGCGATCGCGGCACGCGCCGACGGTGCCTCAGCCAAGGATCAACGGGCAGTCGCGCGCGCGGCCGTCGAAGGCTACCGGCGCGGAATGGCCTGGGCGGCGGATCAGGACCGGCTGAACCTGTGGTTCGCGGGCATCCCGGAGGCGGAAATCGCGCGGGCGATGGACAAGACCGCCAAGCGCCAGCGCGATCGCGCGTTCACCGACGAATCGGTGCTCTACTCCGCGTTGTGCGACGACGACGCCGCGCTGAATCTGCAAGGTCCGGTGCAGCCCTTGACCGAGTGGCTGTCCGACGACGATGCCGGCACCGTCCACGACGGCATGATCGCCATCATGAGCGGATATGCCACCTCCGTGAGCCCGGAGGTGCAGCAGATGCTCACCGAGTACCGGATCGTCGACATCGCGATGCTGGTGCGCGGCGTGGCCGACCTCGGATTGCGCTGTTTCATCGTTCTGCTGCAGGGTGCCCGCCTGCACGAGTTGGTTGCCTTGCAGGTCAAGGAGGCCAGGCAGTCTGTGCTGCAGCCCTACGTGCTTCCGGAGTACCGCCACCGCGGCAACCAGGCTCGCCGCATCACTTTGGGGCAGGGGCTGATCCAGTTCGAGCCGGATCCGCTGCTCGGGTTCAGTCGCTGGCAAAACCGCGACTACTACGTGAGCCAGTTGCGCCCGGTGGTCTCGTCCTATCCCCGGGTGGAGGCTGTCGCCCTGCCCCGCTTCGCGCGGCTGTGCGGTGTCACGCTGGCCCGCGCTCACGCGTCGACCGGGGACCGGATCGCGATCGACGCCTACCTGGGCGACTCCGACTCCTTCGTCAAGGCGGTATCGCGCTACGCCGTGCGCTACGCGGATGTGGTCGAGGCCGATTACGCCACCTTCGCGAAGTTCGTGGCCGACTCGCAGGTGTCCGGGGAGTGATCATCCGTGCGGTCCCCGAGCACTGCGCACGGGTCGTGGGGCCGCGCACCATCCCCGGCTAAGGTTGTGCCGTGGCCCGGATCATCGTAGACGTCATGCCCAAAGCCGAACTGCTCGACCCGCAAGGGCAGGCCGTGCACGCGGCCCTGGGGCGGATGGGCGTGACTGTCGACTCGGTCCGGCAGGGCAAGCGTTTCGAGATCGACGTCGAGGGCCAGGTCACGCAGGACCGGCTGGCTGAACTCGAGCACATCGCGGAAACGCTGCTGTCCAACCCGGTGATCGAGGACTACGCCCTGCGCGTGGAGTGATCAACCCCACGTTTCGCCGGCTTCGCGCCGCGGGGATACCTCAGGTGCCCCGACTCGCGAGGGGGGAGCCGGGACGTGGTGCGGACGCTGGGTGCAGACCTCGCGTCCGCACTGTCATGCCGGGGTAAGGACGAAGACCTTGATCTCCCGGCCCGCCCGGCCGCGGTAGGCGTTGTAGGCCGGCCAGACCTCGTACATCAGCTGCCAGATTGCCTCGCGCTCCTGCGCGTCGGTGACCATCCGCGCACTCATCTCACGCGCGTGCCCATCGACCTCGAACGTGCACTGCGGGTTCGCCTCCAGGTTCAGCGCCCAGGCCGGGTGATGCTTCTGCCCGAAAGTTGCTGCCGATCAGCACGAGCTCGTCCGGAGCCCGCGTGCCATAGAGCAATGTGACCGTGCGCTTCTGCCCGCTCTTGCGGCCGGTGGTCGTCAGTAGGCATTGCGGCAGCCCGTAATTCCCGAGTAGCCCGAACTTGCCGCCGGTGCGCTTCACGACTTTGGCGTCCAGCGGCGCCAGTTTCGCCGCGGTGTATGCGAACCACTTCTGATGTCCGAGCCAGCGCATGACGTCGCGGTATGCCATGTGGCTCAAACTACTTGGTGTGATCGAGATCCGGCAGGTGACCTACGACGAGGTGCGACTGGTGCAGCAGGCCGTGCTGCGCCCCGACGGTCCGCTCCCCGCCGACACCCCGATGCCCGACGACTGGGTGCACGTTGCTGCTGTTCTCGATGGCAGCGTGGTCGGCGCCTGTTCGACCGGCCCGCGACCGTGGCCGCATCCCGAACTGGCTGATCTGCCCCAACCTCAGTGGCAGTTGCGCGCCATGGCGGTTCTGCCGCAACACCGGGGCGGAGTCGGGGCGAGACTGCTGGCCGCGATCGTGGCCCTCGCGCCCGGCAGCCTGTGGGCGGAGGCCCGCATCGCCGCGCTCCCCCTGTATGTGCGGGGTGGGTGGCAGGTTGTCGGCGAAGAGTGGGACAAACCGGGGATCGGACCGCATCGCTGGATCGTGCGCTGACGCCACGATTGCGCGGCATGCCCGGGCGTACACTGGGAACAGGACGAAGGTCCGATGTGTCGCCGCGGCGGACACACCCGGCGACCCACCGGCCCGAGTGGACGGAGGGTGCTGATGTCGAAGGCAATCATCGTTGGCTATGACGGGTCGGAAGGCTCGACCGCTGCATTGACGTGGGCGGCCGGCGCTGCATCACAGCGCGGTCGCACCCTTGACGTCCTCACCACGTGGAGCATGCCCGCTGCCGATCTCGGCATCGGTGCGTCTGCGACCCTCCAGCAGGATCTCGTCGACGAGTTGCGCAAGGAAGCGCAAGCGACGAACGACGAAGCCTTGGAGATCGCCGCCAAGCATGGCGTGAACGCGACCGGCACGATCGTTGTCGGACGTCCGGCTTCCGCGCTGGTCAACCTCTCCGAGGACGCCGAGATGGTGGTGGTGGGCAGCCATGGTTCCGGCGGGCTGACCGGCTACCTGCTGGGCAGCGTCTCTCGCCAGGTCGCCACGCACGCTGCCTGCCCGAGCGTCGTCGTGCGCCCGGTCACCGGCGCCAGCCATGACATCGTGGTTGGTGTCGACGGCTCGCCGCACTCGATCAAGGCGCTGGGATGGGCCTTCGAGCAGGCCAGTTTCAGCGGCTGCTCCCTGCACGTGCTGCACAGCTGGGAGATCCCGCCGACCTGGTCGATGGTCGAGGTCCCCAGTTACGAGCCCGAAGTGCTGATCCGCGACTACGGCAACGCCGAGTTGCGGGAGACCTCCGAGGCGATGGCCGGCTTCCGGGAGAACTTCCCGGACGTGAAGGTGCGCCAAGAGGTCATGAAGGGCAGCCCGGTGAAGGCGCTGATCAAGGCCAGCGAGAACGCCCAGTTGTTGGTCGTCGGGTCACGTGGTCTCGGAGGCTTCCGCGGGCTGCTGCTCGGCTCGGTGAGCCACGCCGTGGTGCACAAGGCTGCCTGCCCGGTCGCTGTCGTACCGTGAGGGTGTGCGAGTCGGAGTAGTCACCTTCCCCGGGACCCTCGATGACGTCGATGCCGCGCGGGCGGTGCAATACGCCGGTGGTGAGGCGGTGGCGTTGTGGCACGGCGACCACGACCTGCGCGGGGTGGACGCGGTCGTGCTGCCCGGCGGGTTCTCCTATGGGGACTACCTTCGCGCAGGTGCGATCGCCCGGTTCGCGCCGGTGATGAGCGAAGTGGTGTCGGCGGCGGAGTCCGGGATGCCGGTGCTCGGGATCTGCAACGGCTTCCAGGTGCTGTGCGAGGCGCACCTGCTGCCCGGTGCCTTGGTCCGCAATCAGAGTCTGCACTTCGTGTGCCGCGACCAGGGGTTGCGCGTGGAGAACACCACGACGGCCTGGACCGCCGGCTTCGAGGTGGGCGACGAGATCGTGGTGCCGGTCAAGAACGGGGAAGGCTCCTACATCGCTGACGAGGCCACACTCGACATGCTGGAGGGGGAGGGCCGGGTGGCGTTCCGTTACATCGGCGGCAACCCCAATGGCTCGCGTCGCGACATCGCGGGCATCTCGAACGCGCGGGGAAACGTCGTGGGCCTCATGCCGCACCCGGAGCACGCCATCGATCCCCTGACCGGGCCGGGGACCGATGGGCTGGGATTGTTCACCTCGCTGCTGGAGCGGGCCGGGGTCTGAGCGCCTCACAGTATTCCGTGGCGCCGGACCCACTGACGTTGCCATCGGTCATGCACCAATAGACGCGTGCGCGTCGGGCTTCCGGTACTGCCGGACTGCTAATTCGAGACGGCATAGTGCAGATTGCAGATTCTGGTGACCGTACTGGGAATCGCTCGGGCGCCATCGGTTAGACCTTGGAACATCCGTTAGTCGAAATGTCCGTTTTGCCCTCTAACCGATGGGTGAAGGTCTAACCGCTGTGCCGGAAGGCTGGTCGAGGAGCCCCGTACGTCGGCGAACCGGTCTGCTTCGGCGGCTTTGTCTCGGGCGACTACTGCGGACTTTCCGTGACAGCCACAAATACCCGGATAAGTAGTTCGCTGTATGACGTCCGCAATGTGGAGGTTGCCATGGGAACGACGTGTCCTCAGGAAGGCGATTCCGGCGGTCCCGTCTTCCGATACTTCGGAGCCGTCGCATATGTCGAAGCGACCGGGGTTGTTGGTGCCTACGCTTCGGGCAGTCCCTACTGCAGCATGGCGTTCACGGGTGTTGAGGAAGCCCGACAGGCCTGTGAGTGGGGAACTCGACTTCGCCTGAGTCTCGTCCTTCGGGACTCTGACTCATAGGTACCGTGGCCGACCAGCAAGACCCCAATAAACTGACCCTATGGATTCGGTGGCGCACGCCGCGCAGACCCCTGACCACGCGCAGCCCTTCGCCGAGCTCGGCCTGAAGCCCGACGAGTACCAGCGGATCCGCGAGATCCTCGGCCGCCGCCCGACCGAGTTCCGAGCTGGCGATGTACTCGGTCATGTGGAGCGAGCACTGCTCCTACAAGTCCAGCAAGGTGCACCTGCGGCAGTTCGGCGAGCAAGGCGCCGGAGATCCGACGCGCTGCTGGTCGGGCATCGGCGAGAACGCCGGCGTCGTCGACATCGGCGACGGCTGGGCCGTCACGTTCAAGGTCGAGAGCGCACAACCACCCGTCGCTACGTCGAGCCGTACCAGGGCGCGGCCACCGGCGTGGGCGGCATCGTGCGCGACATCCTCAGCGATGGGCGCCCGGCCGCTGGCGGTGATGGACCAGCTGCGCTTCGGCGCCGCCGACGACCCCGACACCGCGCCGGGTCGTGCACGGGGTCGTGCGCCGGCGTCGGGCGGCTACGGCAACTGCCTGGGCCTGCCCAACATCGGCGGCGAGGCCGTGTTCGACCCGCTGCTACCAGGGCAACCCGCTGGTCAACGCGCTGTGCGTCGGGCGCGCATGCGGCATCGAGGACATCCACCTGGCCAGCGCTCGCGGTGCCGGCAACCTGGTCGTCCTCTACGGCGCCCGCACCGGCGGCGACGGCATCGGCGGGGTGTCGGTGCTGGCCAGTCGAGACCTTCGACGACGGACGGGCCCGAGCCAAGCGGCCCAGCGGTGCAGGTCGGCGACCCGTTCACCGAGAAGCTGCTCATCGAGTGCACGCTGGAGCTGCTCGCGCGCCGGGCTGGTCGAGGGCATCCAGGACCTCGGCGGCGCGGGGCTGTCGTGCGCCACCTCCGAGCTGGCCAGCAACGGCGACGGCGGCATGCACGTCTGGCTGGACCGGGTGCCGCTGCGCGACCCGAGCGCTGACGCCCGGAGGAGATCCTCATGAGCGAGTCGCAGGAGCGCATGTGCGCGGTGGTCGACGCCCGGACAACGTCGACGCGTTCCTGGCGATCTGCGAGCAAGTGGGACGTCGACGGCCACCGTCATCGGCGAGGTCACCGACGGCGACCGGCTGCATCATCGACTGGCACGGCGAGGTCGTCGTGGACGTGCCGCCGCGCACGGTCGCCCACGACGGGCCCGGTCTACGAGCGCCCGTTCGCTCGACCCGAGTGGCAGGACGACGTCCAGCGCCGACGGCGCGAGACGCTGCCGCGGCCGGCGACCGCCGACGACCTGCGCGAGACGCTGCTCGCCACTGCTGCGGCAGCCCGAACCTGTGCGAGCAAGGCGTGGGTCACCGACCAGTACGACCGCTACGTGCGCGGCAACACCGTGCTCGCGCAGCCCGAGGACGCGGGCATGCTGCGCATCGACGAGGAGACCGGCCGCGGCGTCGCGATGGCGACCGACTGCAACGGCGCGCTTCGTCGAGCTCGATCCCTACGCCGGCGCGCAACTGGCGCTGGCCGAGGCCTACCGCAACGTCGCCGCGACCGGTGCGGTGCCGCTGGCCGTCACCAACTGCCTGAACTTCGGCTCCCCGGAGGATCCCGGCGGTGATGTGGCAGTTCGAGCGAGGCGGTCGCGCGGGCTGGCCGACGCGCTGCCTGACGCTGGGCATCCCGGTGACCGGCGGCAACGTCAGCTTCTACAACCAGACCGGCGACGACGCCGATCCACCCGACGCCGGTGGTGGGCGTGCTCGGGGTGATCGACGACGTCGCGCGCCGCACGCCGATCGGCGCTGGGGTCCGGACGGGGAGACTGATCTACCTGCTCGGTGCCACGAAGCCGCGAGTTCGGCGGTTCGGCGGTCGCCACGCTGCAAGGCTGTGCTCGACGCGGCATGCCGCCAGAGCTCGACCTGGAGGCCGAACGCACGCTCGTCGCAGATCCTCGTCGCCGGTTCGCGGGACGGAATGCTGACGGCAGCCCACGACGTCTCCGACGGCGGTGTGGCCCTGGCGCTGGCCGAGATGGCGATGCGTGCCGGCAGTCGGTGCCCGGACCTGGATCCCGGACGGGGTGGACACGTTCACGTGGCTGTTCAGCGAGTCGGCAACCCGGGCGATCGTGGTGGTGCCGCGCGTCTGAGGAGTTGCGGTTCACGGAGATGTGCGGCGCCCGCCGGTTCCCGCTGCGAACGGATCGGCGTCGTCGACTCCGGGCTCGGTGACGTCCTGCAGATCGGCGACATCGATTTGGGCATCGGCGAGTTGCGCGAGGTCAGTCGCGGCGTGTTGCCCTCGCACTTCTGATGCACGTCAAACCCGTCGTCCTCGAAGGTCGCTACGTGCGGCTCGAGCCCTTGAGTCCCGAGCATGCGGCGCTGGCCGAGATCACCGAAGGCTTCGAGTTCCTGCAGCGGGAGCCGTTCGACCAGTGGTTTCCGGTCAGCGCAAGCCAGCAGCGATCCACTGTTCTTCGCGGCGGTCGTGGATGGGAAGGCAGTCGGGCGAGCCTCCATTCTGCGCATGGAGCCCGGGCATCGCGTGGCCGAGATCGGGCACATCTTGTGGGGTCCGGCCATGCGGCGTACCCCAGCTTCGACCGAGGCGGTTTTCCTGCTGTGCGACTACCTGTTCGGCCTCGGTGCCCGGCGCGTGGAGTGGAAGTGCAACAACCTCAACGAGGCCTCCAAAGCCGCGGCCCAGCGGATCGGGTTCACGTTTGAGGGGGTCTTCCGCCAGCACATGATCGTCAACGGCGAGAGCCGGGATACCGCGTGGTTCTCGCTGCTTGATCACGAGTGGCCAGCCCGCCGCGAGGCGATCACGGCCTGGCTCGACCCGGCGAACTTCGATCAGGGCCAGCAGCGCCGGGCTTTGTGACGCAGCGCACCAGAAACTGCGTCGCGCACTCACAAAGTCCCACCGGCCCCAGGCGGCTTTGTGACGCAGCGACCACTTCTGGCCCCCGGAGGTAGCCTGGCCGCATGCGGGAGGAAGTCAAGGCCGCGCTGGCCGCCTTCGCCGCTGCCGCGCCCGGCAGGTCGGTCGAGATCCGGGTGCCCCCGTACGCCGCGATCCAGGCAGTCCCGGGCGGTCCGCACCGCCGGGGTACCCCGCGCGCGGTCGTGGAGTGCGACGGACCGACCTGGCTGGCGCTGGTACGCGGCGAGTTGACATGGGCGCGATGCCGTCGAAACCGGACGGGTCGAGGCCAGCGGAGAGCGCAGCGACCTGTCCGAGTGGTTGCCTCTGCAGTGAGCAATGTGCCTGGGCGACGAAACACCTGCCCGTGTGGAACATCGCTGGTCGGGGCCGCCCTTCCCGAACCCCACCGTGTGCCACACTGAACTAGTGGCGCGCGGCGATGGGCGATTGAACCACGAACTCCTCCCTGGTGAAAAAGGTCCGCAGGACGCTTGCGGCGTGTTCGGGGTGTGGGCGCCCGGCGAAGAGGTCGCGAAACTCACCTACTTCGGCCTGTACGCCCTGCAGCACCGTGGGCAGGAATCAGCCGGAATCGCCACCAGCGACGGTAGCCAGGTGCTGGTCTACAAAGACATGGGACTGGTCAGCCAGGTCTTCTCCGACTCCTTGCTGGAATCGCTGCACGGGCACATCGCCATCGGTCACGCGCGCTACTCAACTACCGGCTCCAGCGTGTGGGAGAACGCCCAGCCGACGTTCCGCGCCACCGCCACCGGGCATCTCGCGCTGGGACACAACGGCAATCTGACCAACACCCATGAGCTGTCCGAACGGCTGGCGAGCATGGACACTGGCGAGCTTCCGCTGGACAGCACAGTCATCGCGACCACGGACACCGACCTCATCACCGCGCCTGCTCGCCGCCCACGCCGGAGCGCCGGTGGAGGACGCCGCGATGGAGGAACTGCCGCGGCTGCGGGGGGCCTTCAGCCTTGTCTTCCTCGATGAGCACACGTTGTACGCCGCCCGCGATCCGCAGGGCATCCGGCCGCTGTGCCTGGGGCGCTTGGAACGCGGGCTGGGTCGTCGCCAGCGAGACCGCGGCGCTGGACATCGTTGGTGCCTCCTACGTCCGCGAGATCGAGCCCGGCGAGTTCGTCGCCATCGACGAGAAAGGCGTGCGCTCGCGCAAGTTCGCCCAGCCGGACCCGAAGGGGTGCCTGTTCGAGTACGTCTACCTAGCCCGGCCCGGACTCGATCCTCAACGGCCGCAGCGTGCACGGCGTCGCGGGTAGCGGTGGGACGGCGGCTGTTCGAGGAAGCGCCCGCCGACGCCGACCTGGTGATTCCAGTGCCGGAGAGCGGCACCCCCGCCGCGATCGGCTACTCGCAGGCCTCCGGCCTGCCGTTCGCGCAGGGGCTGATCAAGAACGCCTACGTGGGCCGCACGTTCATCTCAGCCGACTCACAGACGCATCCGGCAGCTCGGCCTGCGGCTGAAGCTCAACCCGCTGTCGGAGGTCATCGCCGGCAAGCGGCTGGTCGTGGTGGACGACTCGATCGTGCGGGGCAACACTCAGCGCGCCATCGTGCGGATGCTGCGCGAAGCCGGGGCCCGCGAGGTGCACGTGCGGATCTCCTCGCCGCCGGTGCAATGGCCCTGCTACTACGGCATCGACTTCGCGTCCCGCGCCGAACTCATTGCGCCAGGGCTTGAGCGTGGACGAGATCCGCACCTCGATCAACGCCGACTCACTCGGCCTACGTCTCACTCGATGGACTGACCCAGGCTACGCAGGTCGCCGCGGACAAGTTGTGCCGCGCATGCTTCGACGGGGTGTATCCGGTGGAACTGGCCGACCCAGCGCTGCGAAGCAAGCACGTGCTGGAGGTGGCTGGGTGAGCAGCTACGCCGACGCAGGCGTCGACGTCGAGGCTGGCGAGCTGGCCGTTGCACTGATGAAGGAACGGGTCGCGGCCACCATGCGGCCCGAGGTGGTCGGCGGACTCGGCGGGTTCGCGGGGCTGTTCGACGCCTCGGCCCTGGCGCGCTACAAGCGGCCGCTGCTGGCCACGGCCACGGACGGGGTGGGCACGAAGATCGACGTCGCGCGGCGGCTAGATGTGCACGACACGATCGGCATCGACCTGGTCGCCATGGTGGTGGACGACCTCGTGGTGTGTGGCGCCGAACCGCTGTTCATGACCGACTACATCGCCACGGGCAGGGTCGTTCCGGAACGCATCGCCGCGATCGTCAGCGGCATCGCTGCGGGGTGTGAGCAGGCCGGCTGCGCCTTGCTCGGCGGCGAAACGGCCGAGCATCCCGGGCTGATGCAGCCCGACGAGTACGACGTTGCGGGTGCCGGTACCGCAGTGGTGGAAGCCGACGACCTGCTCGGTCCGGATCGGGTTCGGGCAGGGGACACCGTGATCGCGATGGCCTCCTCGGGCCTGCATTCCAACGGCTTCTCGCTTGCCCGCAAGGTGCTGCTATGACGCAGTGGGAACTCGACGCGCATGTGCCCGCAGCTGGGCCGCACGCTCGGCGAGGAGATGCTCGAGCCGACCCGGATCTACACCAAGGACTGTCTGGCAGTCGCCGCCGATGGTGCATGCGTTCTCGCACGTCACGGGAGGTGGCCTGGCCGCGAACCTGGCTCGCGTGCTGCCAGAGAACCTGCACGCTGACATCGAACGCGATTCGTGGGAGATCCCAGCCGGTGTTCCAGGTGCTGCTTGACCTCGGAGTCGAGCGTGCAGAGGCAGAGCGGACGTTCAACATGGGAATCGGGATGTTCGCGGTCACAGCGCACCCGGATGCGGTGCTGGCGGCGCTCAACGCGCGGCGGGTGCCGGCCTGGGTCTGCGGGGAGGTCCGGGAGCGCACGAGCGACGACGTCAGTGACGCTGCCGCCAAAGGCGGGTCGGGCGGGTCGGTCTCTTTGCGCTGACGGGATAACCCCGGAGGCTGGTTGAGCCGTTTGATAGACAACGGCGCGGGGACGAACCCGCATCTCCCGTGAAGTTGTAATCCGTGAGCACGCCGGGCATCGGTGAGCACGCCGGGCGCCCAGAACCTGCCCGCAGCTCTCACGGATGCCCGGAACGCTCACGGATCGGCGGGGCCGGGGCTCGGCACGTGGAAGATCCGAACTCGCTGCATCCGGTGAGTGGCCGAATGTTCTAGAGCCTGTCTATGTCAATCACACCCGGGAGCCGGAAATCGAACGTCTGCGCTGATGATCCGGGTGCGCTAGCTACCCCTGCTGTGTCCGCTGGGCCGGGAGTCCCTCGAGCAGCGCATTGACCTCACTGGCCAGATAGCGCCGGTGACCGCCCAAGGTCTTGACGCAGGGAAAGCTTGCCAGCCTTGGCCCAACGCGTCACGGTCTTCGGATCCACGCGGAACAGCGCGGCCACCTCGGACGGGGTGAGAAGATCCTCCGGATTGCTGATGTTGGCGCTCATCCGCTTCTCCAAATGTCCGGCGATGGTTCTGGCTGACGGGTTACGTGTGAGTCTTTCACCCAACCATTCCCCGGGCAACTCAATGCTCGGTAAGCGGGTGGGTGAGGTGCGTATGCGAGCAGGCTCGGGGTAGGATTTCTGCGGATGGGCTAGCGCCCAGCAATGTAATTGCACGTAATTGTCACACCACCACTGTCGGGTATCGAATCCCGGGCGAGGGGGTCGAGCCATATGGGGCGCGGCCGAGCAAAGGCCAAGCAGACCAAGGTTGCGCGCGAGTTGAAGTACAACGCGCCGCGAACGGACCTTGAGGCACTGCAGCAGGAACTGAGCGGGCACAAGTCGTCGGTCCACGACGACGATGTCGAGGACGAGGACTATGACGACCCGTACGCGCAATATGCGGACGAGGACGACGATGACGAGGATCGCTGAGTAGCGCCCGGGACACGGCTTGAAGTGCACTGACTTGTGCCGTCCCGCTGTGTTGCAGCGGTCAGTTATGAAACGCGTTGTGACCGTACCGTTACCGAATCGCGCTGTGACCTACGTCATTTCTTGACGCGGGTGGTCGATCCTAAGAGACGTGGTTCAAACAGCGACACACCTGAAGACCGGCGACACCATCGACGTGGATGGTGACCAGTTGGTGGTCTTTCACTTGTGTCATGAGTACGGCGAGGTCGTCGTGGACGCTGTGAGTGCAGTCTCCGCCCGCCGGTTCGAACTCCACTACTCCTTCGAGGAGTGCGTCAGCGTTCTCTAGGAAACGTCCCGGCGCGCCTGAGCGGGCGCCGCGTAGCAGTTTCTCGACATCATGATTCACAACTCCGCACG
The DNA here is from genome assembly GCA_037045455.1 of Candidatus Nanopelagicales bacterium. Classification (GTDB taxonomy): domain Bacteria; phylum Actinomycetota; class Actinomycetes; order S36-B12; family UBA10799; genus JADKAV01. The sequence goes on from JBAOIN010000012.1 coordinate 461,250, forward strand.
AGTCGGCTGTGCATGCGGAGTTGTGAAGGTCCAGCCGCCAGGCTGTCCCGATATGTCCGAATCTTGCCCTTCAAAGACGCGCATCTGGGCCAGTTTGATCAAGGATCGCGCGCAGTTGTGAATCGTGCGTGAAAAGGCACCCGATCGGTCCCGATACGCTACGGGTAGTCCGGTTTGCTGGTACCGGGGTTCTGGGGGGTTGGTACCGGCCCCGCTGGGGGGCCGGTACCGCCGCGGTCTATTCCCAGTAGTGGATGTCGGCGCGTGAGCGCTGGTCGAGGAGTTCGCGCATGTCGACCTGGCCGAGGTTGATCTTGCGGGCGTGGTTGGCCAGCCGGTTGACGATGGAGTCGGCGGCGACTCGGTCGGGTAGGGCTTCGACCCAGTAGCCGGGCCCGGACTGGGCGGCGATCATGGTGGGCAGGCGGTGTTCGCGGTTGGCCAGGACGGCGAACAGGTCGGCGGCGGCGTCGCTGTCGATGCCGACGGTGAGGAAGTCGTCGATGATGAGCAGGTCGACGTCGGACAGCTCGTTGAGCAGTTTCTGGTGGGCGATGCCGTCGGCTGCGGGCGATGACGAGTTGGCGGGCGAGGTCGTCCATGCGGGCGTAGGTGACGGCGTGGCCGTTGTGGCAGGCGGCGATCCCGATCGCGCAGGCCAGGTAGGTCTTCCCGCCGCCGGTGGGCGAGACGATGAGCAGGTTGGTGGGGTCGGCGCTCCAGTCGTGGGCGGCGTAGCGTTTCATCCGCACGGCGGTGATGCCGCGTCCGTCCTGGAAGTGCGATCTCGGCGACGGTGGCGTGCGGGATGGGGAACCCGCGCGCTGCGGATGAGTTTGTCGACCCGGTTCGCGCGGCGCTGTTCCAGAGCGTCATCGACGGCGGTGAGGAACAGCTGCTCGGGGGTGAGGTCGTCGTTGGCCTCGTCGGCGAGGAGTTGCTCGAAGTGGGTGGCGACGTGGGTGACGCGCAGGGCCCGGAACTTGTCGTAGTCGATGCTGGTGAACATCACAGCTCCCGCCTGCTGGCCGTAGTGGCTCGGCGTCGCGCACGAACACGTCCGCGCTGGCGTCCTGCGCGCGCGCCGGCGGGTTTGCGGGTCGAGGCCGCCGGGGTCACGACGGCTGGTTTCTTGGTGTCGCTGTCGATGGCCGCCAGTGACCCGTTTGACGGTCGTGTAGGTGGGATAGGCGCCGCGCGTTGACGATCTCCTGGCAGGCCGCTTCGAGGCGCTGCCGGTTGCTGCTTGCCCGAGCCCGGTCAGGATGTTCTGGGCAGTCCAGATAGCCTTGCGCCTCGATCGCGTGGCGGTCGAGGATCTGCTCGATCACCGCGACCGTGGCCGGGCCGTAGCTGCGGGCCCGGTCGGTGAACCAGCGCCGCGACCACAGCCCGGCGACGTCGCGGTGCTGCGGCGGGCACGTGCTCGGGCAGGGTGGAGTACTGGCCCTTGCGCCCGTGCAGCCGGCGGTGCTCGCAGACGATGTCGTGGCCGTCGAACACCGTCACCCGGGCAGCGCTCAGCCGGACCCGCAGCAGCCGCCCGGCCAGCGCGTAGGGCACCGAGTAGTACTGGCTGTCGCAGGCGATGTGGTAGTTGCGCCCGGCCTTGACCTCCTTCCACTCGACCTCCTCGAACCGCTCGGCCGGCAGCGGCCCCAAACACGCGGCCTCCTCGGCCTGCGAACCGTTCCCAGCGGGTCGTGCCGTCGGCGCGGCGGATCGTCCTCGTTGATCTCCCGGACCCGCTCGGCGATGGCGGTGTTCAGATCGGCCAGGCTCGTCCACACCTCCTCGGCCAGGTAGCCGATCACCCGCTTGTTGACCACGTCCACGGCCTTCTCCACCGCAGCCTTGTCCCGCGGCTTGCGCACCCTGCGCCGGCACGATCGCGGTGCCGTAGTGATCGGCCAGCTGCTGGTAGCGGGCGTTGACCACCCGCGCGGCATCCCCGCGCGTGGGCCGCACCGTGGCCGTGGTCGGGTTGTCCGGGACCACCAGTTGCGGCACCCCGCCGAGGAACTCGAACGCGCCCACATGCCCGGCCAGCCACGCCTCGGACTTCATGCGACATGAACGCCCGGCAGAACACCACCCCGGAGATAGGGCAGCACCGCCACGAACAGGTACGCCTTGCTCACCTGCCCGGTGACCGCGTCGACCAGGTCGAGGGTGTCCCCGGCCCAGTCGACCAGCATCGCCCGGCCCGGCTCGTGGTGCAGCGTCGCGACCAGATCCAACGACCTGGACACTGCTCGGAGAACAACGCGCAGTACTGCGAGTACCCGTACTTCTTGCCTGGACCAGCCGACCCCGACATAGCGGCGCCACCCAACCGTGTCGAGGGCAGCGATCAGTTGTGGAGCTGCGGCGACCGCGCAGGCCGGCGCGGGAGTCCTGAGGGCCGGGGGCAACGCCGTTGACGCCGTGATCGCAGCAGCGTTCGCCTCGACCGTCGCCGAACCCGGGGTCTCCAGCCTCGGGCGGCGGCGGTTTCCTGTTGGTGCGCCAGGCGTCCGGAGCGGCTCCAGCGTGCTGCTGGACTTCTTCACCAGCGTGCCTTCCGGGCCCCGATGGGTGCCGGTGCGAGACGGTGACCGTGCGCGTACGCCGGGACCACGCAGGACTTCCACGTCGGTCCGCAGACCGTGGCCGTGCCGGGTTGCCTGGACGGCTTTCTGGGCAGCGCACGCTCGGTGGGGTTCGTTGCCGCTGTCAGACGTTGTGGCGCCGGCCGCCCGACTACGCGCGGCGACGGGAGTGGTGCTCGATGCTGGTGCCGCGCACGCGATGGAGTTGATCGCGCCGGTGCTGTTGCTGACGCCGCGAGATCCGCGCCCGGATGGCCCCGGACGGACACCTGCTGCGAGCCGGTGAGACAGTTGGTCGACGCTGAATTGGCTCGAGACCCTGGTCGCGATCGGGGCCGGGCCGACTTGCGGGAGTCAGGACCTGACCTACGCCGATCCGGTGACGCCCGCCGACGTCCGCAGTCCTACACGGTCATCGAGCGGGAACCGTCTGAACGTCCCGATCCGGGGCGGCCGACTGCTCACCAACCCGTTGCCGAGCCTGGGCGGTTCGATCGTGGCGCACGTTCTGGGCGACCTGGCGGGGGAGTCGCACCCGGCGCCCGGTGGCCTCTGGCGCGAAGCCTTGGTCGAGACCACCGACTGGCTCAAGGCACAGGTGACAGGGACGGTGTCGACCACCGGCACCACCCACATCAGCGTCATTGACACCGACGGCTTGTGTGCCGCGCTGACCCTGTCGAACGGACTGGGCAGTGGGGTCGTGCTGCCGGGCACTGGCATCCACCTCAACAACATGATGGGCGAGGACGATCTGCACCCCGGAGGTGCTGCTGCAGCCGTCGCCGGGTGAACGGATCCGTTCGATGATGGCGCCCAGCCTCGTGGAGTTCGACGACGGACTGGTCGCGCTGGGCAGCGGTGGGAGTGCCCGCATCCGTAGTGCCATGGCGCAGGGTGATCACGCTGCTGACCGGGCACGATGCCGATCTGGCGCGGAGCTATCGAAGCCCCCCGCATCCACGTGGACGAGGCCGGTGTGGTGCAGGTCGAGCCGGGCCTGGACCGCGCATCAGCGCTGGCGGCGCTTGGCGCAGTTCGCGCCGGTCAACGAGTGGCCGGAGCGGCCACTTCTACTTCGGCGGTGTCAACGCCGTGCACCTGCTGCCGGGTGGGGAAGTGCGGGCCCATGCCGACCCGCGGCGCGGGGGTGCGTGCCGGCTCGTGGGACTAGTCCGCGCCACCTGAAGCGGCACAGATCGGCGCCGGGCGACAAGCCAGAACCCCCGGCCGCGCTCGGCAACCGGGGGCTCTCGACGTTGAGCGATCAGGCGCAACCCCAGGGGCCCCACCCGCTGCGCTTCCACAGGCGGTAGGCCATGTGGTCCTGCGCGAACTTCGGAGCCTGGTGGGCGTACGAGGAGTACATGCCGCCACCGACGCCGCGCCACGTGCCCGCAGCGAACTGGTAGGCGCCGTAGTAGCCGTTGCCGGTGTTCGATGCCGTAGTTGCCACCGGACTCGCACGACACGCACAGCGCGCGGCTTGGCGCCGGCGGCCCACACCTTCGCTGCCGCGATCTCACGCAGCTGCTTCTTTCCGAGGTGGTAGCGCTTGACGTACTTCACCTGGATCGGGAACCGGTTGGCGTAGCCCCGGGAGGCCTTGTCGTTGTTACGGTCCTTCTTCACCGCAACCTGGGCGGCCGAAGCCGGCGTGGCGACAGTCGTGGCACCGATGCCGGCGATCGTCAGGGCAGCGAAGGGCACAGCAATTGCTTTACGCAAGATCATTTCCTTGGTCGAACGTCCCCCTCACGCGGTCATGAACTGCACCGCGGTCCATGGGGCGGTCAGGGCCTTTGGCGGGGCCCGCTGAGCATCGAAACTCTTCCGACGCCTTCCCTTCGACCCTGACACAGTTCGAACACAGCCCACAACCAGTTGTGAACAACGCCACGGCGGTGTGATGGGGGTCACATCAGGCGGATGTTCACACCACCGAACTAAGGTCACGCTTATGGCGAATGCGATCGAGGCGCAGGGTCTCGTGAAGATCTATCCAGCGCGCCGAGGCGCTCCCGAGGTCAGGGCGCTTGGACGGAGTTGACCTCGTTGTCCCCGAGGGAACAGTCCTGGGATTGCTCGGCCCCAACGGCGCGGGCAAGACCACGACGGTGCGCATCCTGACCACGCTGCTGCGCCCGGACGGCGGCTCGGCCCGGGTCGCGGGCTTCGACGTCGTCACGCAGTCGCAGGACGTGCGCCGGTCGATCGGCCTGTCCGGGCAGTACGCCGCGGTCGACGAGAACCTCACCGGCTGGGAGAACCTCTACATGTTCGGCCGGTCTGTACGAGCTGCCCAAGGCGCAGGCCAAGACCCGGGCGGACGAGCTGCTGGACCAGTTCGCCCTCGACCGACGCCGCCAGGCCGCACCATCAAGACGTACTCCGGCGGTATGCGCCGGCGGCTGGACCTGGCCGCCGCCCTGATCGGCCGGCCCAACCTGCTATTCCTGGATGAGCCCACGACCGGGCTGGACCCCCGTAGCCGGCTGGCCATGTGGGACGTGATCCGCAGCCTGGTCGCCGAGGGAACGACACTGTTGCTGACGACCCAGTACCTGGAGGAAGCCGACGAACTCGCCGACATCATCGCGGTTGTCGACACCGGCCGGATCATCGCCAAAGGAACGGCCGACGAGCTCAAGGCGCAGGTCGGCGGGGAGCGCATCGAGCTGGTGGTGCGCGATCGCGGGGAGATGGAACGGGCCCGCGGGCTGCTGGGCGAGATGACCTCGGACGTGACCCTGGAAGAGCACACCCGGCGCTTGACGGCCGGCTCGTCCGGCGGGGCTCAGCAGCTGGTCGAGGTTGTGCGCAGGTTCGGTGAGGAAGGCATCGCGGTCGACGACATCGCGCTACGCCGGCCGACGCTGGACGACGTCTTCCTGACGCTGACCGGCCACCACACCGTCGAGGAGAGCGTGGAGGAAAGCGCATGACCACCCAGAACGCCGCTGTGTCCAAGAACACCGCCGTCTCGGACGCGATGGTCATCACCTGGCGCAACCTCAAGCGGATCCCCCGCATCCCCGAACTCGCGGTCTTCGCGGTGCTGCAGTCGATCATGTTCGTGCTGCTCTTCGCCTTCGTGTTCGGCGGTGCGATTCCGTTGCCCGGCGGCGGGGACTACAAAGAGTTCCTGATGCCCGGCATCTTCGCCCAGACGATCGTGTTCGCCTCAGCCACGACGGCGATCGGCATGACCGACGACATGGGCAAGGGCTTGATCGACCGGTTCCGCTCACTGCCAATGGCCCGCTCCGCGGTGCTGTCGGGCCGCACGGTGGCCGACACGATCTACCAGGCGGGCATCCTCGTGGTGCTGATGCTGGCCGGCTTGGTGGTCGGCTGGCGGGTGAACAACGGCCTCGGCCAGTTCCTGCTCGCGGTGGTGCTGCTGCTCGCGTTCGCGCACGTGATGGCGTGGCTGGGGATCTGGATCGGGCTGTCGGTGCCGAACACGGAGACCGCCCAGCAGCTGACGTTCGTGACCATCTTCCCGCTGACGTTCATCTCCAACGTGTTCGTGCCGCCGGCGTCGCTGCCCGGCATTCTGCAGCCGATCGCTGAGTGGAACCCCGTGAGCACGCTGACGGCGGCCACCCGCGAGCTGTTCGGCAACCCAAACCCGTACGTGGGCGATGGCATCCCGGGGCAGTACCCGATCCTGGTCACGGTGGCCTGGATGGTGGTGTTCCTGGCGCTGTTCGCGCCGTTGGCGATCCGCAAATACCGCAACATCAGCAGGTGAGCGCATTTAAGGGCTGCCCTTCAACGCGGTGTTCAGAAAAGCCAATCCGTTAGCGTTCCGGGCATCCGTTAGCGGCACGGGCGGGGTTTTGGCGTCCGGCGTGCTAACCGATTCCCGGCATGCTCACCGATCACGACTTCCGTGCCGGACACACGCCGTGAGCGGGGGTCACCTCGCGGCGTGGTCCGCTCAGGAGGCCGTAACTGGCTCGGGCACTAGCAGCTTCTCGTCCAGTTCCGACTTCTGGAAGATCCCGATGGCGCCCTTGAGACCGACCGTCATCACGATGTTCAGAAGGAACAGCACGAGCCCGGCCAGCAGCATGGCGCCGCAGATGGCGGCCAGCCACATGTAGGGCGCGTACTCACCGTTGTAGTAGATGGTGCGCCGCAGCATGCCCTGCAGCCCGGCCATTCCCATGAAGGCGCCCATCCCGATGCCACCGATCAACTGCAGCCAGAAGTGCCAGTTCGCCAGCTTCTGACTCCACAACTCCGCTCCGTTGGTCAGGATCGGCAACAGGAAGTAGATGGCCGAGTACAGCGTCATCGTCAACCCGACCAGCACCGCCACGTGTACGTGCGGGCCGACCACCCACTGGGTGTTGTGCAGGATCCGGTTCAGCCCGGAATCCGCCTGCAGGATGCCGGCGGGCACGGCCAGCGCGAACCCGAGCAAGCCACCGAGCAGGAACTTCAGCGGGTTGGTCATCTCCAGCGGACGGGCCGCCCACAGCGTGGCCAGCGTGATGAAGAACGCCAACCCCTGGGTGATCAGTTCGAACATCGTCACCATCTCGCCGGAGACCACCTTGAGGATCGCGGGCTGGCCCTGGTCACTGAGCAGGTGATGAGACCACACGGTCCACGAGACCACGAGCTCCAGAGCCAGGAGCGCACGCGCCCAGTTCTGCATGAACAGCGAGCGACCGGTGATCAGGGTGGCCAGCAGATACCAGGTGCCCGCCACGAAGATCAGCACCAAGCCGTCGGCAACGAGGTCCAGACCCCACCAGAACCAGTTCTTGTACAGCAGCGAGTCGATGGCACTCTGGCGCAAATCAGTGCCGAACAGGTTCGCAACCATGTAGACGAGGATCAGTACGCCGGTGAACAGGATGATGCCGGCGTTGAACGCGACGTCGATGGTGCCACGGGCGATGGCCACGACAGGCAGCGGCGTGAGGAAGTCGGAGTCCTGGCGACGGCGTTTGCCCGGTGAACAGGTTCTTCAGGCCGGTGAAACCCATCGCGTCCAGGAACGTGGCGACCTTTCGGCACGTGCGGTTCGCCCTCGGGCGTGTACAGCAGCGTCGCGAAGATGTTGACCACGAAGAAGATCGTCCCCAGCATGATCAGCGCGATGCCGGTGATGAAGATCGCACCGGCCAGGGCGTTGAACTGCGTGAAGTCCGCAGGCAGCGGCCAGTACAGCGTGTACAGCGGCGCGTAGTGCGACACGAAACCGTCGAACCAGAACGTGAACGTGCCGACGGCAATCAGCCCGCAGGTCCAGTTCGCCAGCTTGACGCTCCACAGCGGTTTCTTCAACAGGAACGGCACGAGGAACAGGAATGCGCCGAACACGAGCATGTAGGTCGAGCCGAAGATGCCGACCAGCGGGTGGGCGGTGAGAATCCCGAAGTACTGCTTGGTGCCGATGATCGAGATCTGATCCACCGCGAAGATGCGCATGATCACGCCCTCGATGGCAGCGAACCCGTAGTAGACCAACCCGATGATGACGAAGCGCAGTGTCAGCTTCTGCATGGGCGTCTGGGTCGACGGGTGGAATGCGCCCTTGTTGCCCTCGAGCAGGGTCGTTGTGAATGACATGTCAGCCCCTCACGCTTCGCAACCGGTGACGCGGATCGCGTCCTTGAGGATCATCTGGGCGCCTTCCGGCCCGGAGTACTCCGTGGACCGGAGCGTGAAGTCGCCGGGCTCGGTGAACTTCCACTTGATGGTGTTGTCATCCCGCCACGGCACGACCTGCATTTGGAAGATCATGCTGTTGTCGGGGCGGAAGACACCGAACCCGTAGGTCAGGTCGTTCGAGACCACATTGAACTCGGTGTACTCGTTGCACGGAACCTCGAGCACATCGGCAGGCATCGAGAACTGGTGATCCTGCATCGTGATGTCGTAGGTCTGCGCCGCCGGGTACGCTGCGGCGTTCAGATCGACGTGCTTCCACGGGATCGTGAAGTACGTGAAGAGGTGGATCGAAACGCCCACTGTCACCAGAAATCCGACGAAAGTGTAGAACGCCTTTGGGCTGACCTTCGACGGTCCCTTGCGGGTGATGTTGTAGGCGAACCAGGCCATCAAGAGGATGATGACCGAGACGTAAATCGTGTAAATGATGGTCTGTCCCCAAAGGACAGTATGCGTCGTGACTGACACTGCTGACCTCCCCTGCGGCCTTCTTCCACGCTAGTGATCACGGGGTGCTGAGCAGGTCGATTGATACATGATCAGAAATCGTTTCTAGGCCGAATCGTTAGCAAACTTGGGGTTTCTGGGGTTCAGAAGCATCCGCGTCCACAGGTCAGTGAGGAAGTCCTGGAACTCCCGGGGGCTCCAGCATCGTTGCTCTAGCAAGGACCAGAACTCGGCAGCGTTGGTCGCCCACACTATGTCGGCCACCTTTCTGTCGCTGAGATCCGGCCGCACTTCCCCGGTGGCCCGCAGCTCCTCGGCGAACTGCAGCATGTTGCGCGCCCGGCGATCCACGAGGGCCTGCCAGGCGTCACGGCAGGACGTGTCCGTGTCGCCGGCCTTGCGCAGCGCTTCCTGCAGAGGGCCGATGGCGGGCACCAGTTCGGACACGGCTTCGGCATACACCTCGAGCTTCCCGGCGGCAGTGGGCTTGGCCCGGACGGCACGTACGTAGTCGCGCTGCGAGGCCTGTTCACCTCCAAGCAGTTCGTCGATGACTGCTCGCAGAATCTGCGGCTTGCGTCCGACGGCGGCATACAGAGTGTCGACGGACACGCCCGCTTCCTGCGCGATCGACGCGATTGCCGTCGCCTGATAACCGCGTTCGCTGAACAGCCTGCGCGCAGCCTGCAGAATCCGTTGCCGCGTGGCAGCTGCTTGCGCCTGGCGTTGCGGCGACCGGTAGCGCCGGGTCTTGACGGGATCTGTCATGAGTTCTAGCGTAACAATATTCGTCCGAATCTCCTTAGGATGAATAAGGAGGCACCCATGAGTGAGCCGAACCTCACAGCCGTCTACCGCCCAAGCGGTACCGGACCCATGACCTGGGCCATGAACTCGCTGTTTGAACACCTTCTGGGCTCTGAGCAGACCGAAGGTGAGCTGGGCGTGGCACTGGTGACGCAACCACCCGGGATCGCTCCACCACTGCACCGGCACACCAACGAGTCCGAGGCGTTCTTCGTCCTCGAAGGCACGCTGACCTACCGCGCCGGCGATGAAACGTACGACATGGCCGCGGGCGATTTCGTGTGGTTGCCGAAGGGTCTACCGCACGCCTTCCGCATCACCGGCAACTCGCCGGCCCGCATGCTCGCGCTAACCAACCCTGGCGGACTGCTGAGCCTGTACGACGAAGTCGGGGTGCCGGCCGCGCAACGGCGGCTTCCCGACGGCGCGGGCCGACCCATCGGCGAGGAGATCGCCCGGTGGAACGAGATCGGTCCCCGCTACGGTCTGCAGGTGCTAGGCCCGCCGCTCGCCGCTGCGTGAAGATCAACATCACCGTTTGAACCATGCTGCACCGTTCGGAACGGTGCACGATTGTACAAAGGGTGATGTTGATCTTAAGCAGTTTCAGCCCAAGCCGGAACTCCCCGACTGCCCGAGCCGGGCGTTGAGGTAGTCGATGAGCCGGTTGCTGGCCTCGTCCTCGGGCCGCTCGTCGACTTTGAGATTGACGGTCTCCTGGCCCCAGGAGTTGATGGTCTCGCGCAGTTGCCGCAGCGCCTTCTCGCCGGTGCGGGCGATCAACCGACGCTCGGCCCACTCCTGCTCCCGGCGGCGCAAAGCCGACTCGATGCGGTCGCGCTGATCCGCGGTGGCGGGAAGGTCGTAGGTCTTCTCGAGCCCTGCGGCGATGTCGATCCGGTAGTCGTGACCTTTGCGGACGAACTCCCCGGGTTTGGAGTCCATGCCATTGAGCAGGTCAACCAGCGCCACTACGAAGGAGATCACCGGGCGGAAGATGGTCTCTCGCGGGACCAGCGGTGGCCGGGTGTCGGGTGGGCCCATCCACCAAGGCCGTTGCACGACCATCTCGTAGGAGAACATGTTGATCGGATCGTCGTGATGGTTGATCATGACGTGTCGCCCGCGGCCGGGGGTGAGTTCGGTGGCGTCTGACACGTTGCGCAGGCGTCCGTCCGCGTCGATCGCGGAGGGGTCGGCCAGCCACTGCTTCCACATGGAGCTGCGGAACGGCACACCCAAGTACAAGCCGCAGTCCAGGCCCACCTGCTCCAGCCGCGCGACGCCCTCGGGCCAGCCGACATCCAGCGCGCACTCGGCGCCGAGACTCTCGCCGAAGTTCACCAACCGCGGCCGCTTGGCCGGTTGCAGCTCGTTCACACGGCGGGCCACGGCCTCGATCACGGCGGTTTGCAGGTGCACTCCTTCGGTGGTCTTGTTGAGCGCTAATGCGCTGGGCACGTAGGCATACTGCGGAACCACGACGGCACAGTCGCCGCGCGTCAGATACTCCAGCGCCTCGGCCATCACGTAGTTGACGTAGCCGACACCGGTCGGTGAGGCGATGCAGATGATGCTGCGGTTGATGCCACCGGTGGCTGTCAGCTCCCGCACCGCGAGCTCTGCGCGCTCCTCGATGCTGCCTTCGCGCGGGATCACGATGCGCACTGGCTCGGTGCTGTGACCGCCGACGACGTTCTCGATCTCCCCCGGCGTCAGCCGCATCAGGACGAACCGGCGGCCCTCTTTGCCAATGGCGTCGAAGTCCACCTCGCTGTTCGGGCCACAGGAAACGAAGGGTGACGTCGGGGCTTCACGGTAGGCGGGTTCGATGACTTCCTGCTTCTGTTGGGTCATCCGCCGGACGTACCTCAGAGCGCCCAACCCGGCAGCAGCGAAGCCGGTGAACATGACCCCGTGGCCTACGAAGTCGCTGAACTCGCCTAGATCGCTGTCGGCGATGGCGTTGATCCCGCGACTGGCAAGGTGGGCGCCTGCCTGTTCGCTGATCGCCAGGGTCGCCAGCCCACCGGCCGTTCCCGCAACTGTGGCGGTGGCCACGGCAGCGGTCCTCGCACGCATCACCAAGGGCGTGCCGTCGGCCATCTTCTTGACGGCGTGCCGGGGATCGTCGGTGCCGAACCGGCGGGCGCGGCGGACCCGGCGCACGAGGCTGCCGCCGGCCATGGTCATCCCCATGGCAAGGTCGAGGGCCAGGGTGGTGGCGGGGGTTCGCCGCAGGCGCAGGACGTCGTGGGCGAGGATGTCGCTGACCGTGACCAGCCCGCCCGCAAGACCTGCCACCGACAGCAGTTTCGTCTCCGACCAGGCGACGCCGGCCATCAGGCTGCTGCCGCTGCTGGGACGCAGTGCGACCTCAGCCGCCTTACCGCCGGCGGCGGTTGCGACGGCTGCGACGAGCAGGGCCTTCTTCCCCGGGCGGTGGCCGGGGACACCGGCTGCCGCACTGGCCACGGTCGCCCAGGTTGTGGTGCCCAGGGCGTAGTAAGCGGTCGCGCTGGCCCCTGTGATCGCCGCCTGCTGCACGGGCGTGCGCGGGAGCAAACCGCGGCCATAAGCGGCGGCTGCGGCCCAGGCCGCCGTGATCACCCCAGCCCGCACCGCCGGATCGGTGGTGAAGTGGCGCACGGTCCCGCGCAGGAAGTTCCCGATGGGCATGGCTCATTGTGACGTGTTTGTGGCCCGGAAGCCCCGGTTGTGCCTTTCCGCAGCTGCGTCGTGGCTAGTTCCCAATCTGAGCCGGTTTGACAGACAACGAGGAAACTCACCACCGCGGCTCGAGGGTCGCTGAACGCCTGACCTCCGGGTGGGTAGGTTCGGGCGCGTGAAACGTGCGCCGGTGGCCGGGGTGCTGGTCGCGGCTGCGCTGTTCAGCACCTCGGGCACATCCAAGGCACTGCTCGCTCCGCAGGCCTGGCCACCGAGCGTGGCGGCCGTGCGTCTGCTGATCGGAGCCATCGGCATGGTGGCCTTCGTCCTCTTAGCGCGCAGACGCGGGTTCACCCGGTTGTTGCGCCGACCGCTGGTGTGGCTGATGGCGGTGGGCGTAGCCGGGTACCAGGCGCTTTTCTTCGTCGCGGTGCAGCGCACAGGTGTGGCTGTGGGCACGCTGGTCGCGCTGGGGGCCGCACCGCTGATGGCCGGAGTGCTGGGTTGGTTCGCGCGGGAGGGCGCCCCCGGATGGCTATGGGCGGCGGCGACCGCCATCGGCGTCATCGGACTGGCCCTGCTCACCGGCGGCGGTGATGTCGATGGGGTAGGTGTGGCAGCCGCGCTGCTGGCTGCGGCCTCCTATGCGATCTACACCGTGTTCGGTGCCCGGCTGGCCCGCGACGGCGACGATTCCAGCACGGTCCTCACGGCGGCCTTCGTGCTCGGCGCGGTGCTGCTGGTGCCTTTCCTAGCCCAGGCGCAATGGGTCGCCACGCCGTCTGGACTGGTCCTCGCGCTGTGGCTGGGGCTTGCGGCGACGACGCTGGCGTATCTGCTGTTCGGCCTGGGGTTGCCGGTGCTGCAGCCGGGCGTCATAGCAACGCTGACGTTGCTGGAACCCGTGGGTGCCACACTGTGGGGCGTGCTGCTGCTAGGCGAGACCCTCAGCGTCGCGGGCTGGGCCGGTTGCGGCATTATCGTGGCGGCGCTGGTCCTGGTCGGGAGGCAGTCGCGATGAGGTGGCTGGCTGGGCTGGTCCTGCTGCTGGCCGCCTGTGGTGGACCAGCGGTGCCTCCGGACGTGACACCGGAGACTACCCCGACAGTCACAACCCCCGCGCCCGAACCGGTGACTGCCGATCCGCAGGTGAAGCGGTTGCCTGACGACCAGTGGCGGGCCATGCAACAGGCGGGCGTGATCCGCGCCGGCTGTCCAGCGACCCGCGCCGACTTGCGACGAGTGGAGGTCAACTTCCACACGTTCGGGGGTGGGGTGCGGCGTGGTGTGCTGGTCGTGAACCGGGACGTCGCACGCGAGGTCGCTGCCATCTTCCGTGACATCTTCGATGCCGGATTCCCGATGCGGTCGATGCGCCCGATCGAGCAGTTCGACGGCGACGACAACGCGAGCATGGCCGCCAACAACACCTCGGCTTACAACTGCCGACAGGCCGGACAGGCCAACAGTGCTGCGGCGGACTCACCGCATGCCAACGGCCGCGCGATCGACATCAACCCGGTGCAGAACCCCTGGCTGGATCCGCGCTGTGACTGCTTCATGCCCACTGCCCGCTTCGCGGAGCGCACGCCCGGCCGGGGCAAGATCCTGCGCGGGGGTGCGGTGTGGCGGGCGTTCACGAAGCGGGGCTGGATCTGGCAGGACCTGCGCACCCCGGACTTCCAGCATTTCGACACGGGGTTTCCGTCCCGGCCGTGAGGAACGGATCGTGAAGTCGCGATCCGTGAAGCATTCTGGGCGCCGGTTACCCAAACCCTGTCCGAAGGGCTCACGATGCCCGCACTGCTCACCGATCGGCCGGGCGGTCACTGGCCCCACTCAGCACGACGTGCGTGGGCCCGCCTTGTGCAGACCCCGAAGGTCGCCCTTGCCCCAGGTGATGCCCGGCGCACTCTCGGCCGGTGCCATGACCTGTTTGCCGCGAATACTGGCATGGTCGAGCCCGACAGCGTGGCCGATCTCGTGCATCACGGTGAGGATGTAGGTCATCTCGTCCTCGGTGTCGTTCGACCGTTTGATGACCGCGTAACCGGAAGCCAGCCACCGGCGGGAGTTGTCCGTGACCCAACCGCCGATACCCAGTACCTGTGCTGGCCGCAGCTGCGGGAACGTGCTGCGACTCTTCGGGACGTACGCCACCGAGATGCCCTTGCCTTTGGTTCTGCGGTCGTTGCCCGGGACGAAGGACGTGTGCCCCTTGTAGCGCAACTGAATTCCCGAAGCCTGAGCCACCTGCTGCAGTGCGTACCGGAAGCCCCGCTGCACGAACGCCGGTCGTGGGGAAGGGCCGGGGTTGAAACGCACCGGCACCACGCGGCAGGGCTTGTAGCGCATCTGCCGGCCGGCGTAGCGCGAGAGGTTGTAGTCCGACGCGCGACCAACCGGGGCCGGCTGCACGTAGCCAAAGGTGAGTGTGGCGCTTTGCGCCGGGCCGCGCAGTGTCACGGCGATCGCCTCACTGCGATTCGCTGCGCACGTGACGTCGACCTGCGTGAGCAACCCGTTGCTAGCCCTCGCCCCACCTATCTGGCAGACGGCGTATCCCTGCGGGTCGGAACCGACGGCGCTGACCTGAAGGTCCGCTTCGCGGGCCTGCTGCGAACGTGGAACAGGCACGCCCCATGCGGAGATGTCGAACGTCACGCCACGGGTCGGATCGACGTTGGCAGCGGCAGGGGCCGGAATTGCGAGCAGGCTGGCTGCGACGGCCAGAACCAGGGCTTTCACCATCACAGGCTAGGCATCAGGAGCCCAGGTGGGAAGGGTGCTTCAGGTCACATCCCGCCAGGTCACGCAGACCCCGTCCGGCAGCCGGACCATGCTCACGTCGAAGCGTCGTTGCCTGCCGGTGATCTCGCAGATCATCTGACGGCCGCGGATGTCCAGTGGCGTGCCGGTCACCATCACCCGGCGGGCGCTGTGCAATCCGGCTTCGACGGTCGATGCCGAATGCAGCGCAGTCAAGCGTTGGCCGAGAAGGTCGTCGCGACTGCGACCGATGTAGACCTCTGCAGCGGGGTTGCAGTCCTCGTACTCCAGATCGACGATGCGGCCCGCCCGGTCGCGCACGGCCCGCAGCACGATCTGCGGGTCCAGCCCAGCGTCCAGTACGGCTCGCAGGCGAGTCGACTCCGCGCGCAGTTGGGCTTGTGTCTGCTGCAGATCGGCATCCTTGGCCATGTGCCGGGCGATGTCGAGTGCGCTGCCTATGCGCCCGACGGCCAAGCCCTCGTCGTCGTACTCCACCCGGGTCACGATCGACAACCAGGTCCAATGACCGTCCGCGTGCCGGAAGCGCGCATCGAACCGGTGCGGGTCCTCCCCGTCGCACGCGGCCAACGGAGCGTCGTCCGGATGAATCAACGTGGCAAGCTCGCGTCCCACAACGTCAGCCTGTGAGTAGCCCAGTGCTTCGTGCAGCGAAGGCGAGACCCAGGCAATCCGGTCCCGGCCACGGATGCGGAAGACGATGTCACTGGCCTTCTCTGCCAGCACCCGGTAGCGCGCCTCGCCGGCTGCCAAGTCCTCCTGCTGCCGGTGGAGGTGGGTGGTGTCGAGGACGAGCACACAGACGTGACCGTGCAGCCGCCGCACCCGCAGGTCCACCCAGGCCGCCCCGGCGTTCGGTGACGCTGCCCACAACACGTCCGGCTGGTTGCACGCCTCACCGCTGTTCCACACCCGCTGACACACCGCCGGGATGCGCCTGGCCAGCAGGCTGGGAATCACGGCCGCCAGAGTCGCGGACCCTAAGTCGACCGGTGACAGTCGCAGCAGGTCCAGCGCAGCCGGGTTGGCATGGCTGATGACGAAGTCGAACTGCTGGCGTCCTCGCTCGCGCGGTGCGAGCAGCAGGCACGGGTCCGATTCAGATTCCACGAGTTCGTGCAGCAGCAGATCGCCGTCGTCGACGGGTGGGCGGGGCATGGGTACAGCAGGCGACTCATTCGGGGCGGTGTCCCCGCGCACGGCCCAACTGAACATGCTCACACGGACACGATCGACCGTCAGAAAACCAGGCTTGATCAATGGCTCACGCCGTGACCCATATGGGTTAATCCCATCGAGGGAGTCAGACCGGTTTCGTCTCGTCGCTTTCCCCGAGCGTCGCGCTCGGATCCTGCTCGATGCTGGTGCCCTGCTCGGGCCAGGCCACATCCTCGGTGTTCTCGGTCATGCCCGAGCTTTCCGTGAGGTCGATGTTCGGTTCGGCCATGTCCTGGTTCGTCTCGTCGGCATCGCTGACGATCTGCCCCTCGGTGCTCGGCCCGGATCCGCCGTCGCCGGGCACCTGGGCACCGGCCACCGCGTCGTCGGGGATCTCGCCGGTGATGGGGGTCTCCAGATTGGCCAGGTCTCGGGTGCCCGATGGCTCGATGTTCTCGGTCATAGCCGCCGTTACCCGGCGTGCGGTGCCGTATTCAGATCTGCAGGATGCGCCGACCGATGTCGAGCAACTGCGTGCGCAGCGTCGTCTCGTCGAGATCGGCGAGCTGCGGGTCCATGCCGGCGAGCATCAAGCCAGGTCCCAGAACTGACATGGCCACTCGGTCGGCGGCGGCCGGCCGGCGGCCGAGCACGACAGCCTGGAAACGCTGTGCCATGTCCTGCAGTGGCTCATGTTCCTGCAACAAGGCCGCCAGCGCGGGGTCTCCCCAGAACACGGCCGAGGCGCGGCGGTTACTCATCTGCAGATCGACGAGACCCTCGAGGACGACCTCCAACCGCTGCGCCCTCGTCCGCTGCCGGCCGGCCCGCTCGAGGATCTCCTCCAGTTGCTCCATGGGCGGGGCGAGCAGCGCCATCACGATCTCGTCCTTGGTGTGGAACTGGTAGTAGACCGCAGCCTTCGTCACGCCCAAGTGGTCAGCGATCATCTGCAACGACGTGCCATTGACGCCGTTCTGCGCAAAGAGGTCCAGTGCAGCATCGAGCACGCGCGCCCGCGCTTCTCCGCGGCCCGCTACGGGTCGTGCCATGACACCTCCTGTGACGTACCTCTCCGAGCATAGTTAGCCGGACGGCTTGTTGGAACTTAGTCGATCGTCTAACATCGAACCTAGCCGTTCGTCTAAGTTACTCGGAGAATCATATGGGACACCTGGCCCGGTGGGCTGTGCGCAGACCAGTTCTCGCCATCGTCACGTTCTTCCTCACGTTCGCCGTCATCGGCGCGCTGGGGGCCCGCTTCCCGGGTGACATGAAGGACTCGTTCGACCTGAAAGGGACCGAGTCGCAGGTCGCGCAGAACCTGCTGGCCGAAACCTCTGGGGGCCAGGCGGCGACGGGAGCCAGCGCCACCGTCGTGTGGGGTGTCGAAAACGGCGGGGTGAAGGACGCATCCGTGCAGGACGTCATGACCCCAAAGCTGAAGGAGTTCGCCGCACTTCCGGGAGTGGCGTGCGTGACGTCCCCCTACGGCCAGACCTACGGTTCCGACTGCCCCGAGCAGCAGCAGGCCGCCAGTCCATTCCCGCTGCCAGCGGACATCCAGGCCAAGATCGACAAGGCGATCGCAGCGGCCACCGAGGCCACCTCGCCGATCAGCCCCGATGAGCAAGTGGCCTATGCGACCATCACGTTCACCAGTTCCACGGACATCCCGGTGGGGACTGCTCGGACGATCCTGGACGATGTCGAGGCCATGAACGGGCAGGACGGCATCACGGTAGGGGCCAGCGGACAGGTACTCGCGTTCGCCGGGACCGAGCCCCCGAGCAGCGAAGCGATCGGCATCCTGTTCGCGATCGTGATCCTGCTGCTTGCGTTCGGCTCGCTGGTTGCCGCGGGTCTGCCCATCGTGACGGCCGTATTCGGTCTCGCCGCCGGACTGAGTCTCGTGACGTTCACGGCCAACTTCTTCACAGTCGCCACGTTCGCGCCGACGTTGGCCGCGATGATCGGTCTTGGCGTCGGGATCGACTATGCGTTGTTCATCGTCAACCGGTTCCGGCAGGCCGTGCAGGCGGGGCACGATCCGAAGGATGCGGCGTACGAGTCCGTGAAGACTGCCGGCCGGGCGGTGCAATTCGCCGGCACGACGGTGATCATCGCGCTGCTGGGATTGTTCGTTCTCGGGATCGGCTTCTTCAACGGGCTCGCGGTCGCCGCAGCGCTGACCGTGGGCATGGTGATGCTGTCGGCGGTGTGGTTCCTGCCGGCGCTGCTCAGCCTGCTCGGCGACAAGGCGCTCGGACTACGGATGCCGTGGGCCCGCAAGCACAAGCAGTGGCACCCGGAGGGCGGCCGCTGGGCGCACTACGGGCGAATGCTGCAACGGCGACCGTGGCTGTACGCGATCGCGTCAGTCGTGCTCGTACTTGTGATGGCTGTCCCGTTCGCCTCGGCGCGGCTCGGCTTCCCCGACGACTCCGGTCAGCCGACCGGCAGTCCGGCGCGAGTGGCCTACGACCTGATGGCCGACGGTTTCGGCCCGGGCAGCAACGGTCCGTTCTTCATCGCGGTCCAGCTGCCGTCGGCGCTGGACGAGGACTCGCTGCGCAGTCTGATCCGCGACCTCAACGAGACGCCGGGAGTGGCCCGGACGATCCCGAACGAGGCGATGGTGCCGGTGTCCGTCAAGCAGCACCAGACGATCACCGCGGTGCAGGTGATCCCCGAGACGGGACCGCAGGATCCGGTGACCGACCAGCTGTTGGAGCGGCTGCGCACGGAGACGATTCCGCGCGCCGAGGAGGGCACGACGATGCGGGCGTACGTCGGTGGCGCCACGGCGGTCTCGCAGGACTTCACGAAGGTCATCTCGGATGCGCTTGCCCGTGTTCCTGGCCGTCGTGATCGGGCTGGGGTTCCTGGCTCTGATGCTGCTCTTCCGGTCGCTGCTCGTCCCTCTGATCGGAGCGCTGACGTCGCTGTTGAGCCTGGGTGCGGCGCTCGGGGTCGTGACCGCGGTCTTCCAGTGGGGCTGGGGTGCCGGGCTGCTCGGCGTCACGGCGACTGGGCCGATCATGCCGTTCCTGCCCATCATGGTGTTCGCCATCCTGTTCGGGCTGTCGATGGACTACCAGGTGTTCCTGGTCAGCCGGATGCACGAGGAGTGGCACCACACCGGTGACAACGCGCTGTCCGTGCGCCGCGGACTCGCCGGGTCCGGCCGGGTTGTCGCTATAGCGGCGGCGATCATGGCCAGCGTCTTCCTGGCGTTCATCCCGACCCCGGAGGACACGATCAAGTTGTTCGGCGTCGGGCTGGCCACCGCGGTCCTGGTCGATGCGTTCATCGTCCGGCTGGTGCTCGTGCCGTCCTTGATCAGCTGGATCGGTCCGCGGACCTGGTGGCTGCCGAAGTGGCTGGGCTTCCTGCCTGAGGTGCACGTCGAGGCTGAAGGGTCCGACGACGAGATCGTGGACGACGACCCGGAGTTGGTCGGGGCGCACTGACGTAGCAACGCGGTGCAGGCTCGAGTCATCCGTGCAGACTCGTGCAACGACGTGCAGCCTCAGGTCGCGGTTTGGGCACCCTGAAGGTGCACATCCTGCACAAACCTGCACCTGTGCGGATTGAGTCGGGCAAACCCTTGGGACGGGCACTGACGTTACGATCGAGCCGTGCCGTCACTCGTCCTCACCGTCATCGGCGACGACCGCGCGGGCCTGGTCGCCGCGCTTTCGGAAGTCATCGCCGCCCACTCCGGAAACTGGGAGCGCAGCCAGATGGCCGAGCTCGCAGGCAAGTTCGCCGGGATCGTGGTGGTGTCCGTGCCCGCGGACCGGTCCGACGCGTTGGCCGCCGCCGTGCGCGAGCTCGACGGTCTGCTGGAGGTTTCCGCGCATGCCGGCTCCGAGGCGGGCGCTGACCGAGGCGAGGAACTGCGCATCGACCTGCTGGGCAACGACCGCCCCGGCATCGTGCATGAGATCTCCTCGGTGCTCGCCCGGCACGGGTTGTCCATCGACACGATCGACACGCTGACTCGCGAGGCGCCGATGGCTGGCGGGCAGTTATTCGAAGCGCACGTAGTAGCCAGGGTGCCGGCTGGTTCTGACTTGGTCGGGGTGCGCGCGGATCTGGAACGGTTGGCGGGGGAGTTGCTGGTCGACCTTGAGGTGGGTTGAGACAAAGGGGTCAGATCTGGCCCGCATCCGGCGGTCTGTTCAACAGGGCCGCGAGCCGCGCTGACACCTCCGCGTCCGGGGCGTCCACGTCGAGCACCTTCGTCCTGCCCGTCGCGCCGCTGACCAGCGTGACGCGCGAACGCCGCAGGCCGAACGCCTTGGCCACGGCCTCGCACACAGCCGCGTTCGCGCGCCCGTCGACCGGCGGTGCGCTGACCGCCACCACCAACGCGTCACCGTAGGCTCCGCCCACTTTCACCCGCGAGGCGCCCGGCTTGACTCGAACTGTCACGCGCACATGCGCGACGTTACTGCTGCTCTTCTTCCTCGGGTGCTTCCACGTCGTCGACGGCGTCGGTGAGCGCCTTGTCCTGGGGTGGTTCTTCCGGTAGTTCGGTCATGGAGGTGGTGTGCCCCGATCGTCACGCCGGATACAGCGCCACCTCGGCGGCTTTGACCGCGAACCAGACGTCAGAACCCACCGTGAGGTCCAGCTCCGCCACCGAAGCGGGCGTGATGTCGGCGCTCAACTCAGCCATCCGAACCCGGACGAGATGGGCCTGTGGTTCCAGTGCTGTCAACGCCCCCCGGACGACGTTGCGGGGACTGCCGGAGGGTTCTGCCCGATGCACCGACACCGCACTCGGCCGGAACACCGCGATTGCCTGCTGCCCGGCTGTCAACGGCGGCTCCGGTTCGCCATGGATCACTGTGGTGTCGGACCGCAAGGAGTACTCGTCGAGCGCCAAGCCGGTTACCATGTTCAAGCCGCACAGGCTGGCTGCGAACGCGCTGCGCGGCTGGCGCATCACGTCCTGCGTCGGGCCTTCTTCGACCACCCGTCCGTCGTCCAGCACGGCGATCCGGTCGGCGAGCAGGACGGCATCCAGGATCTCGTGCGTCACGAGGATCGCGGTGCGATCGCGCAGGACCCGGCGTAACGTCTGCCGCACCGCGACCGCGATGTCGACGTCCAGAGCAGCCAGCGGCTCATCGAGGAGCAGTAGTTCCGGCTCGGCCGCCAAAGCCCGCGCCAAAGCGACGCGCTGTGCCTGACCTCCGGACAGCTCGGCAGGCTTGCGATCGGCGAACTCCGCAGCGTCGACCTCATCGAGCCAGCGCAGGGCAGCCTGCGTCGCATCCGCCTTGGGGAGTCCACGGCTGCGCGGGCCGAAGGCGACATTGTTGACGGCCGACATGTGTGGGAACAGCAGCGGTTCCTGGGCCATCAGCGCGATACGGCGCTCGTGCGGTGACAGCCCGAACAGGGCGCGGCCATTGAGTTGGGCGTGCCCGGAGTCAGGGGTCAGCAGGCCGGACAGAAGCTGCAGAACGGTACTCTTGCCGGCCCCATTGAGCCCCAGCAGAGCCAGTGTTTCCGCCTCGGGCAATTGCAGGCTGACATCGAAATTGCGGGCCGCGAGTTGCGCATCGAACTGCAGGCTCATGAGCTGCGCCGAGCCAGGCCGATCACCAGAACGGCGACCAGGATGAGCAACAAGGACAGCGCTATGGCGGCGTGGGGATCTGTCTCGCGCTGGAGGTAGATCTCCAGCGGCAGTGTGCGGGTCGTGCCTTCCAGACTGCCGGCGAACGTGATGGTTGCGCCGAATTCACCGAGCGCCCGGGCGAAGGACAGGATCGCGCCCGAGGCCAGCGCGGGCAGCATCATGGGGATGGTCACTCGGCGCAGCACGGTGCTCGGTCTGGCGCCCAGCGTCGCCGCGATCGCCTCGTAGCGCTGGCCGAACGTGCGCAGCGCACCTTCCAGACTGACCACGAGGAACGGCATCGCGACGAACGTCTGAGCCATGATCACCGCGGTCGTCGAGAAGGCGATCTGGATGCCGAGCACCTCGAGCGTGCCGCCCAGCAGCCCGCGCCGGCCGAACGTGTAGAGCAGCGCGATGCCGGCGACCACTGGTGGCAGGACCAACGGCAGCAGCACAAGGGAGCGCAGCACGTTCTGGCCCGGGAACGTCGTCCGCGCCAGCAGTAGCGCCATCGGCACGCCAAACAGGACGCACAGGATCGTCGCGATCGTGGAGGTCTTCAAGCTCAGCCACAAAGCGGCCAGCGACGAGGGAGAGGCCAGCAGTGCCGGCAGTTCCGTCCAACTGACGCGGGTCAGCATCGCCGCCAGCGGCAGCACGATGAACAGCGACCCGAGCCCCGCGAGCAGGAAGACCCAGGTCGGTAGCGCCAGCCTGCCGCGCACTTACGGTGCGCCGAATCCCGCGTCGGACATGACCTTCTGCCCTTCTGGCCCGGTGACCAAGTTCGCGAAGTCCTGCGCCAATGTGGTCTGCTCCGACCCGGCCACCACGGCGATCGGGTAGGTGTTCACGGCGTTGACGTCCGTTGGAATCTTGATGCTCTGCACCTTGTCGCCGGCTGCCTGGACGTCGGTCACATAGACGACACCGGCATCGGCTTCACCGGTGGTCACCTTGTTGAGCACGTCCGTGACGGACGCTTCCTCGCTGACCGGCTTGAGGGTGACGCCGCTGTTCTGCTCGATCTTCTCGGTGGCGGCGCCGCACGGCACCTCCGGTGCACAGACAACGACCTGCGCGTCGGCCAGGTCAGCGAACTTCTGGATGCTCGCGGGGTTGCCCGGTGGTACCGCGACCATCATTGAGTTCGTGGCGAAGTTCGTCGGGCTCTTCACGAGGTCGCCCGCCTTCTGCATGTTCGCCTCGTCGGCTGATGCGAAGACGTCAGCCGGAGCGCCCTGCTGCAGTTGCGCAACCAGATCCGACGACCCTGCGAAGTTGAACGTCACCGTGGTGCCCGGATGATCGGCTTCGAACTGCTTGCCCAGTTCGGTGAACGTGTTCTTCAGGCTCGCCGCGGCGAACACGGTCAGCACGTCCTGATCGGAACCCGAGCAACCAGCCAGCAGTAGTGCAGCACTTGCCAGGATGAGCGCGAGCTTCTTCACGCGGTCTCCACGATGACGTTGGTCGACTTGATGACCGCCGTGGCGATCGAGCCGGGCTCCAGGCCCAGGTCGTGCACCGCCTCGGTACTCATCAGCGAGACGACCCGGAACGGCCCGCACTGCAACTCGACCTGTGACATCACGGCATCGGACTGGATGTCCGTCACGAGACCCACGAAACGGTTACGTGCCGAACTTGCGACGCCGGCCGGATCCTCGACCAGGCTGGCGCGCTGCCGGGCGTACATCGCAACGTCGTACGCGTCGATTGCCTTGCGGCCAGCGTCGTCGGTGGCTTCGGTCAGGACCCCGGTTTCCAGCAGGCGGCGCACGGTGTCATCGCTGACGCCCAGGAAGGCTGCGGCGTCGCGTATTCGCAGATGCGGCACAGTGATACTCGAGAGTCATCGGACGCAAACTGGCGACGAATATCGCCGAGGTAGCGGCCGTTTCTGCAAGGCGCCAGGGGTCTTGCCGCGAATCTCTGGGCTGCCGGCACCGGACCGGACCGGTCCGTGGGCACGACACGGACGGGTAGTTGAGCGCCCGACAATGCATCACGGATTGCCGGCTTGTCCGGGCTGCGGAACTACTCCGTGGCGGTGGTGCCCTCGTAGAGCCCCATCACGTTGCCATCCGGATCCTCGATCGCGGCCCACCAACTGGTTTCGCTGATCGGCGACTTGCCCTGTGTCACCGTGCCGCCGAGTTCTTCCACGCGTGCCAGCGCTTCATCGATCGAGTCCACCTCGACGTAGCTGCGTGGCTGGGTGAAGCCGGGACTGCGGGGCGCCAGACCCGCCTCCGCTGATGCCGATTCGGCGCCCGCCACATCGGATAACCCTCGAAACCCGGCGGCTCGGCGAGCTGCCAGCCGAAGACTCCGGAGTAGAAACCCTGCGCGCTGCGAGAGTGTCGGATACCGGGATGTCGATGTGGGTGATGTCTCCGTGAGCCATGGAAGAACTCTCATTCACAAAGGTGACAGCGTCAATCCCCGCCCAGCTGATCGCGCCCCAGCAGTTCGGCGTACGACTCCCGCCGCACGGCCAGGCGCGCCTTTCCGTTCTCGCAGAACACGACCGGCGGACGCAGGGCGCCGTTGTAGTTGTTGCTCATAGTGAACGTGTAAGCGCCGGTGGCCGGGATGGCGAGCAGGTCGCCGACGGCCGGCTCGACGAGTTCATGGTCGGTGACGAACGTGTCCCCCGACTCGCACTGCCGGCCGATGACGTCGCACACCTCGAGCGCGCCGGACTTGTCGATGACGACTGGATGGAAGGGCTGTCCGTAGAGCGCGACTTCCAGGTTGTCTGCCATGCCGCCGTCGACCGCGACGTGCGTCCGCAGACCGCGCTTGACGGTGACGACCCGGTAGACGGTGATGCCGTTCGGCCCCACCATCGAGCGGCCCGGCTCGATGAGCAGCTCGACGTCCTCGCCCAGATGGCGATGGACTGCAGCGACCAGGCGCCGGGCGTACTCCTCGATCGTGGGAGCGGTGTCGGCGGGCACGTAACGGATGCCGAGGCCGCCGCCGAGGTCGTACACGTCGAAGCGCTGCAGCCGGGCCAGCGATGCCACGGCCTGCTCGAACTGGTCGACGTTGAGGATCTGCGACCCGATGTGTGCGTGCAGACCGCGCAGTTCCAGCATGGGCTCGCGTTGAATCGCAGCGATCGCGTCCTCGATCTGATGACTCGGGACGCCGAACTTCGAGGCATCGTGGCCGGTGGCGATCTTCGCGTTGGTGTCGGCATCGATGGCCGGACTCACCCGCAGCAACACCGGCACTGGTTCCTCGGCCATGCGCGCGATCCGGGCCACGTCGTCGAGGTTGTCGACCACGATGTAGCCGATGCGCAGTTCGATCGCCTTGGCAATCTCGGCCTCGGATTTGGCGTTGCCGTGCAGCACGATGCGCGCCGGATCCACGCCCGCGCGTTGCGCCGCCAGCAGCTCGCCCAGCCCGGCGACGTCCAATCCGCATCCGGCCCGCGCAACGACATCCATCACCGATGGCGTTGGGAAGCTCTTCGAGGCGAACATCACCCGGCTGTTCGGGTGCCGGGACGTCAGCGCGTGCTGGAACGCCTCAGCCCGTTCGCGCAATCCCGCCACATCGACCAGGTATGCCGGAGTGCCGAACTCCTCGGCCACGTCGGCGACCCGGCACCCACCCAGCGTCAGGCGGCCTTCGCCGTCCAGCGCGGTGTGCGGAGGGAAGATATCGAGCGGTAGGTCGGCCATCGGTTTGCAGCGTAGTGCTTGGCGCAGCAATAGCGACGGTTTGTTCCAACTGCGACAGCTCCAACTTGTCGCAGTTGGAACAAACGGTCACCTCTGGCTGATCGCCGAAAGCCCGGGTGGCTCTTGGCCAGCGGGGTACGTTCCCCGTATGACCTCAGACCTTCCGGCCGGACAGCGCGAAGAGTTCGACAGCCTCGGAACGGTCATGGTGCCCGCGAACCACTACTGGGGCGCCCAGACCCAGCGTAGTCTGCAGCACTTCGCTATCGATGACACTCGCGTGCCGATCGAGGTCTACCGCGCGTATGGGTATGTGAAGAAGGCCTGCGCCGTCGTGAATGCCGAGCGGCTACCCGCATGCGGACCTGATCCAGCGCGTGTGCGACGAGGTCATCGCCGGCGATCTGGACGACGAGTTCCCGCTGTATGTCTGGCAGTCGGGCTCCGGAACCCACACCAACATGAACGTCAACGAGGTCATCGCCAACCGCTGCATCGAGTTGGCCGGCGGTGCACTCGGTTCCCAGCAGCCCGTGAGCCCGAACGACCACGTGAACATGAGCCAGTCCAGCAACGACACGTTCCCGACAGTCATGCATGTGGCGACCTACACAATGCTGGTCGAGCAGACGCTGCCCTCACTTCGCCTTCTGCGCGACGCGCTGAGCCACAAGGCAGAGCAATGGGCGGACATCCGCAAGGTTGGTCGCACGCATCTGCAGGACGCCACGCTGCTGACAGTGGGTCAAGAGTGGTCGGGCTATGCGTCGGCCCTGGACGATGCCATCGGGGACCTCGAACGCGCTGCCGCCGAACTGCTGCCCGTGGCGTTGGGCGGGACGGCCGTCGGCACGGGCCTCAACGCGCCGCCCGACTTCGCAGCGCAAGCGGTCGGCGTCCTTGCCGAACTGACCGGATACTCATTCGTGCCCGCGCCCAATCCCTTCGCGGCCCTCGCGACGTCCGACCGTGTGGTGCGCGCGCATGCGGCTTTGAAGGGCGTGGCGGTAACGCTGTTCAAGATCGGTAACGATCTGCGATGGCTGGGTTCGGGTCCACGCGCGGGCCTGGCGGAGTTACGGCTGCCGGCCAACGAGCCGGGGTCCTCGATCATGCCGGGCAAGGTCAACCCGAGCCAGGCCGAGGCACTGCTGATGGTGTGCACCGAGGTCATGGGTGCCGACGTCACGGTGCAGATGTGCGGGGCCGAAGGCAACTTCGAACTCAACACGTTCCGCCCGCTGTTGGTGTGGCACTGCCTGCAGTCGGCGAGATTGCTGGGCGGCATGAGCGATCATCTTTCGGCGCTTCCTCGTGGAAGGTGCCGACCTCAACCGGGAACGCCTCCAACGCGATGTCGAGAACTCCGTGATGGTGGTGACGGCGCTCGCTCCGCACATCGGCTACCACGAGGCGGCCCGGATTGCCCACCGCGCGGTCGCTGAGGATCTGGCGTTGCGAGATGTGGCGCTGGAAGCGGGCGTCTCGCCGGAACTGTTCGACGAGGTGATCCGGGCGTAACCGCCCAGAGGTGAGACAACGACGCAGTTGTGAGCAGTAGACGCCCGTCCTGCGCTGACAACTGCGCCGGAATCTACCTCTGCGGGTAGGGGTTAGCTGATCAGGCCGTTGTCCGCTCCGGGCTCTCGAATCTCACCGTCGTCCGGAATGTCCGTTGTGTGCGCCGGCGGGTTGTCGGGGTAGTCGCGCTCGGGCTCGTTGATGGGTTCGCTCATGTGGGTGACATGCCCGGCAGGCCTAGATCTAGACCGTCCCACCAGCTGACCCTGGCAGCGCGACGAACAGATGCTTTGTGTCGCACCTGCGGGCTACCGTGGAATCACCACCGAGGAGATCGGGGCCCGCCATGGACGACCAGCAGCAGTTGCCGGACGAAGACCTGTGGGCGCAGCTCGGGGAGGTGACTGGCAGGGAACGGATCGACGTGCTGTACGAGCTCGGCGACCGGGCCTCGCAGCGGCAGGACTTTCCCTCGGCCACAAGCCTCTGGCAGGAGATGGAGACCACGGCCAACGAGGTGGGCGACGCGCAAGCCGCCGCCGAGGCAGTGCGTCTGCAGGGCGTTGCGGCTTTCTACTCCGGGGAGTATGAGGACGCGATCGCGCTGTACCGCAAGGCTGCCCGTGCGCACGAGGAGGCCGGCCGGCTGCGGGACGCGGCAGCTGCGCTGTGGTGCCTGGCTGACACCTTCCGCGCGACCGGTGACTTCGAGGGGCAGTTGCAAGCAGCTGCCGACAGCCGGGCGATGGCCGAATCCGAGGAAGCTCCCACGATGGCCGGCGATGCCTGTCTGATGCAGGCCCGCGCGCTGTACATGCTGAATCGGGAACAGGAGGCGTTGACTGCCTGCGCTGCCGGGCGGGAGCATTACCGCAGCGCACCGCGCCCGGAGAAGGTCGCCCAGATCGATGACTTCGCGCTGTCAGTGCACCTGTACCTGGGCAATCTCGACGAGGCGCTGGAACTCGCCCGCGGGTGCTTGGTGCTGGCGCGGATGTCGTCGTCGGAGGCCGACGACTCCTACGCGCGGCTGCGCCTGGCCGAGGTCTTCCACCGCCGGGGTTCGCTTGAGGAAGCAATGGGCCACGCCGAGATCGCGATGCAGGAGTTCCGCACGCGCGACGACCTGCTCGGCGTCGCCAAGTGCGAGGAACTGCGCGGCCAGGCACTCGACGACAACGGTGAGTCGGAGAAGGCTCTGGAAGCGTTCACGGACGGCCGGGTCCTGTTTGACGCTATGGGCTGCGACTACGACGCGTTGCGCTGCGAAACCCGCCGAGCGATCCTGATGCACAACATGGGCGACTACGATCTGGCGGCCCAGGCCAACCGTCGGTTGATCCGGGCATTCAGTGGCGGCGAGGGCCAACAGGTCGAACTGCACTGGAGTGTCGTGCGCCTGCTGGACAACTTCCACGAGGACGGGCAGCACGACGAGTGCCTGAAGGCCGCGGTGGAGCATCTCGACAAATGGCCGGAGGGGGTCACCGCTGCCGATCCCGCCTACCGCGAGTTCCTCGGTTTGTACGCGCTCGCCCTGGAACGCGAGGGCCAGATCGAGCAGGCCACAGCCATCTCCAATCACGTCATCGCGCAAACTCCGGCCCGCGAGGCGAGTCTGGGCACGGCCTATTGCTACGAGGTTCGCGGCCGCAGCCAGTTGGAGAGCGACGAAGGCGCGGCCAGTCAGGACTTCTCGCATGCCATCGCGTTGCACCTTGCCCGTAACCGGGTGGACCGGGCCAAGGAGTTGTCGGCGTACTTCCTGCCCGTGGACAAGGACTCTGGACGAGCCGGCGCCGAGGATCCTGTCGGTGGCCACGCTTGAGCTATGCCAAAGTAGCGTGTGCGTATGACGCCATCGATCCCGGAAGTCCCCGCGGGCGAGGCGATGCTGGTGGTGGAGACCAACGTGGTCATGCGCGCGACCACCCGGGAATCTGTCGAGTAGCCGTGTCGGCGCTGGGTGACCTGCTGCGCTGGGAGAACGCCGGCGGGACCTGGCGCGTACTGCATCGCGACAGTGATGGCGTCACCGTGAGCCTGTGCCGCTGCGACGGCGGCGAGGAGGCGGCCCGGTTCACCTCGGATGAGCCGGATTTGCTCGAGTGGCTGGACCGACCTACTTCAGCGTGACGCGCAGCTCCGGACGGCTGTCGACGGGTTGCTCCATCTCTTCCCACACAGCCGCGACCATCGGGTCGAGGAACAGCACTCCGAACTGTCGCACGAGCAGATGTACGACCTGCTCCTGTTCCGATCGAGTCGCCTTGATGGTGCCGGACTTCCGCATCGTGGCGACTTCGGCCCGGCTCAGGGCGACGATCCGGGACAGCATGCCGGATTCCCCCGGCCGGTCCAAAAGCGCTCGCCGCAGATAATCGGTGACCTCCGGGTGGAACGCCAGCATCGCGTGGACACGGGCGTCCCGGGCGGCGACGTCCCCGGGTCCGCCGGCCAGAGCGGTCGTCAGGTAGTCGAAGATCTCGTCCTCCACCGCCACCCGCAGCCCGTCCTTGGAGCCGAAGTGGTGCTGGACCAAGCCGACGGTGCATCCGGCCGCCTCGGCGACCGCGCGCATCGACACCCGCTCGAAGCCGTACCGGCCGAACATCTCCAGCGCGAGGTTACGGATCCTGGCTCTTGCGGTCAGATCAGCATCTGGCACGGAGGCTCCTCGAGTACATGTGTAACGGAAACTATATGCTCGTATGGTGACCATGATCGTCGGCCCCTTGTCCGGCATCCGGGTCGTCTCGTTGGCCATCAATCTCCCCGGTCCGGCGGCAGCCGCTCGCTGCACCGCTTTGGGAGCGCAGGTCACCACCGTGCTGCCGCCGTCCGGCGACCCGATGGCCATGTTTCAGGCGGACTGGTTCGAACAGTTGCATGCCGGCCAGGAACTCATCACCGCGGACCTGAAGAGTGCCGAGGGGTCGGAGCTGCTGCACGGTCTGTTGGACAAAGCGGACCTGCTCATCACGTCCTCCCGGCCGTCGGCGCTCGCCCGTTTGGGCTTGGACCCGGACAGCCTCGCGACGCGCCACCCTCGGCTGTGTCACGTGGCCATCGTCGGTCATCCCGGGACCGAGGCCGAGGTGCCCGGCCACGACCTGACCTACCAGGCAGTCAACGGCTTGCTCAGTCCACCGGCAATGCCCTCGACGCTGATCGCCGACATGGCCGGGTCGGAGCGTGCTGCCCAAGAAGGCATCGCGGCGCTGCTGTACCGGGAACGCACGGGCACGGCTTCACACCGCGAGGTGGCACTTTCGGATGTGGCCGAGATGATGGCCGAACCGGCACAGCGAGGTCTCACCACTGCCGGGGGCGTGCTGGGTGGCGGGCTGGGCGTGTACGGGCTGTACGAAACGAAGCAGGGATGGGTGGCGCTGGCAGCGCTGGAACCCCACTTCGCACAGCGCGCCATGACCGAACTCGCGCCAGACGGCTCGCCGGCGGCATTCGCGCAAGCGTTCCTGACCCGCACCGCTGCCGAATGGGAGCAGTGGGCCACAGAACGCGACATCCCCCTCGTCGCAGTTCCCTAGGAGAAGACATGCTGACCCCGACGCCTTACCAGTCGCCCTGGATGACCGACGACGTCAGCGACGTGGCTGAGCTGGCTCGCACGTTCTTCGCCAAGGACGTCGTCCCGCACCTCGAACGTTTCGCAGAGCAGCATGAGGTGGACCGTGAAGTCTGGACGAAGGCCGGCGATCTCGGCTTGCTCGGCATCACGATTCCCGAGCAGTACGGCGGTGGTGGCGGAACGTTCGCGCACGAAGCGGCCGTCATCTGGGAGCAGGGTTTCAGCACCGACGACAGCTTCGGCTACGTGGTGCACTCGACGATCGTGGCGCCCTACATCCTGGCTTACGGTTCCGAGGAGCAGAAGCAGAAGTGGCTGCCGCGGATGGCCTCCGGTGAACTGGTCGGCGCTATAGCAATGACGGAACCGGGCACTGGTTCGGACCTGCAGGCGATCCGCACCACGGCCACCCGCGACGGCGACGACTACGTCATCAATGGCAGTAAGACGTTCATCACCAACGCGTCCCACGCGGACCTCATCATCATCGTCACGCGTACCGGCGGCGAGGGCGCGCAGGGCATCTCGTTGATCGTCGCGGAGGTCGACGGCCTGCCCGGTTTTGAGCGGGGCCGGGTTCTGCAGAAGGTTGGCCAGCACGCCCAGGACACACGCGAGTTGGCGTTCACCGACATGCGGGTTCCCGCCTCGAATCTGCTCGGCACCGAAGAGGGCCAGGGCTTCTACCAGCTCATGATGCAGTTGCCGCAGGAGCGCTTGGCGATCGCGATCTCTGCGGTCTCCTGCGCCCAGAAGGCGACCGAGTTGACCATCGAGTACGCGAAGCAGCGGGAAGCGTTCGGCCGGCCAATCATCGCCTTCCAAAACACGAAGTTCGTGCTGGCCGAAGTCACAACGGAGGTCATGGCGGCCCGGGCATTCCTCGACCACTGCATCGCCTTGCACCTCGACGGCAGACTCGACGCCGCGACCGCCTCCCGCGCGAAGTACTACTGCACGGACATGCAGTGCTCGGTCATCGACCGCTGCCTGCAGGTCTTCGGCGGGTACGGCTACATGACCGAGTACCCGATCGCGCGGATGTACGCCGGAGCGCGGATTCAAAAGATCTACGGTGGGACGAACGAGATCATGAAGGAACTGATTTCGCGGACGCTGTAGGCACGGATTCACCGTTTGAACACTTGCGCACCGTTCCGAACGGTGCAGTGACGCACAAACGGTGAAGTTTGGGAGGAAGCATGACCACAGTGGTCGCGATCACGGGGGGCGCGCGCGGTATCGGCCTGGCAACAGCCAAGGCCTTCCTCGCGCAGGGTGCGAAGGTCGCGCTCGGAGACCTCGACGGCGAACTCGTCGCCAGCGTCGCCAACGAACTGGGCGCGAATGTTCTCGGGCTGCCACTGGACGTCACCGATCCCGCGGCGTTTGCCACGTTCCTGGATGCCGCCGAAGCCGGGCTCGGGCCCTTGGACGTGCTCGTCAACAACGCCGGCATCATGCCGACCGGGCTGTTCGTGGAGGAAGACCCCGCGATGACCGACCGGATCCTGGACATCAACCTGCGGGGTGTCATCACAGGATCCCGTCTCGCGCTTGAGCGCTTCACCATCCGTGGCCAGGGACATCTGGTCAACATCGCCTCGCTGGCCGGCGTCACGGGATTCCCGGGGCTGGCCACATACTGCGCGACAAAGTTCGCGGTGGTCGGCCTTACGGAGGCGCTGGAACGCGAGGTCCGAGACCAGGGCATCGCCGTGACCTGCGTGCTGCCAGGCGTCGTGCGCACCGAGTTGTCCGCTGGGACCAACAGCCCGAAATGGGTGGAGGCGCTCTCGACAGTGGATCCGGAGGACGTCGCCTCCGCGATCGTCGCGGCAGTGCGCACCGGCAAGCCGAAGGTGACAGTGCCCAAGCGTTTGGGCGCGACGTTGACGACGACCTCGCTCCTGCCGCGCCGGGCCCGGATCGCCGCCGAGCGTCTGACCGGTGCCGGCAAGGCCTTCACCGAGCCGGATCCGCGGGCTCGTGAGATCTACCACGAACGGTTGCGGCGGCAGGGCTGAAGCGCAGCCCTTCACCTTCCGCCAGGGCCGATTCCGTGACGGCCGATCCGTGAGCACGCCGGGCATCGGTGAGCGTTGTGGACGCATTTTGGGAGCCCGGAACGCTAACGGATGCCCAGATGGCTAACGGATTGCGCCAGAGGCGCCTCTCCGCGCCTAGTGCAAACCGACCCCCTGGAAACTTCGGTAGCGGCGCGTCAGACCTCCGCCAGTGGAATGTCCGGATCGGCCAGACGTGTGGGGTCAACGACCCGTTGGGACAGGATCAACTCCCGGATCGGCACATCCCAAACGTTCACGTTCATCCCGGCCTGAACCCGGCCCTCCGAGAGCCAGAACGCGACGAACTCGCGGGCTGATTCATCGCCGCGCACGATGACCTCACTGGTCGCATCGGCATGGCCGACGTATTCCATCCCTAGGTCGTACTGATCAGTGAAGAAGTACGGCAACCTGTCGTACGTAGCGTCCTGGTCCAGCATTCCGGCTGCAACGACCGCGGGTTGGTTGAGCGCGTTGGCCCAATGCTCCACGCGGATCCGGCGGCCGAGAACTGGATGCGTCGCATTCACCACGTCGCCGGCCGCGAAGATGTCGGGGTGGCTGGTCCGCAGGTGCTCGTCGGCGAGGATCCCGTTGTCGACCGCGAGCCCGGCTCCTTCGGCCAGTTCAGTGTTGGGGACCACGCCCACCCCGACCACCACCGCTTGCGCGGGGATCAGGCGACCGTCGGCAAGCCGCACACCCTCGACCTCGAAGCCGTCGATGCTGATGCCGAACTCCATGTGCACGCCGTGATCTCGGTGCAGGTCCGCGAAGACCGTTGCGATGCGGGGGCCGAGGACCCGCAGGAGTGGCAGCTCCGCGGTCTCCAGGACCGTCACCTGGACGCCGGACGCCCGTGCGGCAGCGGCCACTTCCAGCCCGATCCACCCTGCGCCTACGATCGCCAGGTTGTCCATGGTGAACAGATCCCGGACCCGCTGCGCGTCGTCCATCGTGCGGAGGTAGTGGATGCCGGGCATGTCCGATCCCGGCAGATCCAGACGCCGCGGTCGTGCGCCGGTGGTGATAGCGAGTCGGTCGAAAGTGAGCTCGGTCCCGTTCGACAGGGCGACGGTGTTGCCGCCCAGACTCTCCACGGTCGCGTCGAGCAGCAAGTCCACGTCGTTGTCGGCGTACCACGACTGCGGATGCACGAAGGCCTTCTCGGCTTCAGCCTTCCCGAGCAGATAGTCCTTGGTTAGCGGCGGCCGCTCATAGGGCCGCACGTGCTCGTTGCCGATCAATGAGATGCGCCCGTCGTAGCCGAGCGCCCGCAGATGTTCAGCAGTTTTCGCACCGGCCAGCCCGGCACCGACAATCACGAAATGCCGCGTGCTCATGTTTGACGCTAACGCCACGTGGCTCCCGACGCGAGTGCGTCAGTTCTGCGAGAAGGGCCTGACCCGCGTGCCGTCTGCCGCAATCGGCGCAATCGTGGAGAGGCGGTCCGGCTCGACATCGTCGACGAGATGCTTGACGACCGACCAGGTCCGCTGAAGGACGTTGCGCTCTAACTTCACAGTGCCAGCCATTGTGTTCACCTCATTCCGATACCCATTGTATCGGCAGACTAATCGTCATATGTGAGCGAGTAGGTGCTTTGGTCGGCGGAAACCGTATCCGAGGGCGGATTTCGGCTTCGAAATGACCCGCGAGAGCGCTGTTTGCCCACGAATTGCGTTGCAAGCCCCCAGCTAGCCTGTGCCCGCGGGGTCTCGGTGGGGCGCCGTGACGCGGCAGGAGCGAGCCTGGCCGCGGGCGTTTCGGTGCCTCACGCGACCTTAGATGGCACGTGAAGCACCGAAACCATTTTGTCGGCCTGGCCCCGAGGGGAAGTGCCCGACGGCATCCATAGGCTGGCCACATGCCGCTGCCCGCCGACCCGCTGCAAATGACGCATGGACCCAAGTGGCGCAATCGCTTCGCCTTGGCGCCGTTGACCAATTGTCAGAGCAACCCTGACGGCAGCCTCTCCGACGACGAAGTGCAGTGGCTCACGGCTCGGGCGCAGGGGGAGTTCGGGCTGGTGATGACGGCCGCCGCGTTCGTCGCACCTGCCGGCCACGTGTGGCAGGGCCAGCTGGGCATCTCCGACGACAGTTACCTGCCTGGTCTGCGTCGCCTTGCAGAGGGTCTGCGCGCGGCCGGAGCGTGCAGTTCGGTGCAACTGCACCACGGAGGCCGTCGCGCCGAACGGGCAATCACAGGCAGGGCGGCGCAATGTCCCTGGGACGACCCTGACCACGACGCGGTGGCCATGACGGTCGATGGTATCGAAGCGACGGTCGGGGACTTTGTGGCCGCCGCCGTGCGAGCCGAACGTGCCGGCTTCGACGGGGTCGAGCTACACGGAGCGCACGGATACCTGCTCGGGCAGTTCCTCGACACGTCGCGCAACCACCGGCCGGACGCTTACGGCACGACTCTGGACAATCGGTTCCGCATCGTCCGCGAGGTGATGGAGGGGATCCGCGCAGCAACGGGGGACGAATTCCAATTAGGGCTGCGGCTCTCCCCGGAGGGCTTCGGGATACCGCTGCCGGACGGCCGTGAGTACGCGCGCCTGGCCCTCGAAACGGGTCTGCTGGACTACCTCGAACTGTCCCTGTGGGATGTGTTCATGCGACCCCGCCGTGGCGGCGAGGGCATGCTCATCGAGCACTTCGTTGACCTGCCTCGCGGTGCAATCTCAGCTCGGAGTTGCGGGCAAAGTGCTGTCCACGGCGGATGCCCAGTGGTGTCTGGACAAGGGCGCGGACTTCGTCTCCGTGGGTCGAGGAGCGATTGTGCACCACGATTTCGCCGCGCGGGCACTGGCCGACGCGTCGTTCACGGCGCGTTCGCTACCGGTACCGGTCGACGTCCTGCGACAGGAACGGGTCGGCCCGGCATTCGTCGATTACCTGCTTGAGACCTTCCCGGATGTGGTCGAAGCCGAGTCGCAGTACGTCAACTAGGCGCGGTCAGCGACGCTGCGGCTAAAAGCCCTCGCTGCTGAGCGACCCTGCGTGAGTCCTCAGTCCAGGCCGTGCCGCTGGCGACTGGCCTGCTCCTGGGCACTGAACTGATTGAAGCGGGGCAGGAACTTGTCCCACTCGATCGTGTGGGAGTCGATCTCCGGGCCGTCGATGCAGGCGTGCTTGCGCACCGGTTTGCCGTCGATGAGCACCGGCACCATGCAGGCGCCGCACATCCCGGTCGCGTCGACCATGATGGAGTTCAGGCTCGCGACGCAGGGGGTGTCGAACCGCAGGCACAGGTCGCTGACCGCACGCATCATGAGCGGCGGGCCGATGGTGACGACCTCGGCCACGGGACGGCCGGACTGCAGCATCTGCTCCAACGGCCCGGTGACGAACCCCGGCACCCCGAACGACCCGTCGTTGGTGGTGTAGATGACGTCGAGCTGGTCGCCGAACTCGTCGGCCAGTTGCGGGACCCGTTCCCCGGGCCCGGTCCAGAACATCAGGTCTGCGCTGCGGAAGCCGGAGATCAGGGTGACGTGGTTGCCCGCGCGCAGGTGCTCGCGCATGATCGGGAAGACCGGCGGCAGACCCAGGCCGCCCGCCGTGAAGACCACAGTGCCTTCCTGAGAATGGATGTCACTGGGACGCCCCAACGGCCCGGCGATCCCGGTGAAGGCGTCGCCCACCGCCATGCGGTTGATCTCGATGCTGCTCGTGCCGACTCCCTGCACGACGAGGTCGATCGTGCCGGCTTCGGCATCCCAGTCGGCCAGAGTCAGCGGGATGAGCTCGCCGTCCGGTTGCGGCAGCACGCGCACGAACTGCCCGGCCCGTGCCGAACGCGCGATCAGCGGCGCCCGCACGGTGAACTCGACGATGCCGTCACTTAGGTCGGCCCTGCCCAGGATGGCGGCGTCGGTTCCGGCCAGTTCGGTGTAGGCGAGTGCACTGGCCACGGAGTCACGGATGACCTCCGGCGTCAGGTCCTCGATGGCGAGGATCTCGCGGGCCGCGGCCTGGCCGTCCCCGGCCGCCAGGATCGCGGTCGAGCCGCCACGCGCGGCATCCCCTCCCGTGTACACACCGGGCAGCGTCGTCTCCTGGGAACCCTTGTGGTCCAGGTTGATGGTCCCCCAGGCCGACGTCTCCAGCCGAGGCTCGGAGTCCTTGATGATCGGGTTGGCGGCGTTGCCCAGCGCCATGATGACCAGGTCGGCTCGCTTGGCCGCCGTACGGCCCGTGGACACCGGGCGCCGGCGTCCGGAGTCGTCGGGGGCGCCGAGTTCCATTTGGTCCAGAACGGCGGTGGTGACGAAGCCGCGGTCGTCGCCCAGGAACTCCACGGGGGAGCGCAGCTCCTCGAAGACGATGCCCTCCTCCAGTGCGTGGTGCTGCTCCTCCACGCGGGCCGGCATCTCGGCCTGGGTGCGGCGGTAGACGATCGTGACGTGCCCGCCGAGGCGGCGCGCGGTGCGGGCGGCGTCCATCGCGGTGTTGCCGCCGCCGATAACCAGGACCTGCTTGCCCGCGGTCTCGGGCAGCGGTGTCTCGTAGTCCTCGCGCAGGCCCTGCATCAGGTTGACCCGGGTGAGGAACTCGTTGGCCGACATCACGTTGAGCAGGTGCTCGCCGGGGATGTTCATGAACCGCGGAAGGCCGGCGCCGGTGCCCACGAAGATGCGGGCGAACCCGGCGTCGCGCAGGTCCTGCAGGGTGGCCGTCTTGCCGACCACGAAGTTCATGACGAACCGGCCGCCCAGCATCCGGATCTTGCGCGACGACGTCGTCGATCAGGTCGTTGGGCAGGCGGAACTCGGGGATGCCGTAGCGCAGCACGCCGCCGAGCGCGTGGAACGCCTCGAACACCGTCACCGGGAAGCCCTGCGCGGCCAGCAGGTAGGCGTTGATGAGCCCGGAGGGGCCGGACCCGATGATCGCCACAGGCGGGTGGGTGGCCGTCTGCCACGGATCGCGCACACCGGCGAACCGGCGCTGGGTCGCCTGCGGGTCGACCAACTTCTCCCGCTGCGGCAGGTACCACTCGAGCTGCCCGATCGCGATCGGCAGTTTCTGGATGCACACGCCCTGGCACTGCAGTTCCTGCGGGCATACCCGCCCGGTGACATCGGGTAGCGGGTTGCTGGACTGCATCAGCTCCAGCGCCTCGCGGAACCGGTTTGTCCCGATCAGCTCGATGACCTGCGGGATGTGGATCGAGACCGGACAGCCTCCGGTGGGTTCCCGGCACCCGGCCAGGAACTCGCCGAGCTCGCACGGCTTCTCCTCGCACTGCTTGTCGCGCAGCACCTCCAGCCAGACCAGCAGGTCCACCTCACGCTGGCTGTAGCCCTGCTCCAGATAGCCCAGGAATCCCCGGTTGACCAGACCGAAGTCCTGCGCGCGGCTGTCGGCCTCGCGGACATACGGCTCGATCGCGTTGTGCGCCGGCCACCCCTGCGACAGCCCGGCGAACATCGGATACCGGTCGGACAGGTGGGCGTCGATGGCGCGGATGAACTTGCGCTTGCCGCCCAGCGGCAGGTTCCAGATGAACCGCATCAGCACCGTGCTGCTGTCGTCCCCGCGTTCCAGCATCGACCACAGGCTGCGCGTGAACTCCTCACCCAGCTCGGGCTGGCGGAACTCCCAGGCCACCGCCTGCATCCCCTCGGAGATGAAGACCTCCCGGAAGGCCCGCGGGTCGCTCTCCAAACGCCGGCGCAGCAACTCCACCTGATGGTCGAGCGTCGACTCGGCGGTCATCGGATGATCTCCGCGTCGCAGTTGGCGCGCACCCGGTCGATGCGCTTGGCGATCTCGGGGGTCACCTCGACGGTGTCGGCGGCGCCGGGGATCATCCGGGCGATGACGCGGGCCTCGCCGTCGATCACGACGGTGGTCTTGGCGAAGAACTGCGGCAGTTCCTGGTAGCAGGTGCCGCAGTCGTTGCACAGCCCCTCGTCGGCGGTGTCCAGCCAGATCGGACCGTGGCCGGCTTCGGCGGCCGCCGGCTCGGCTGTCGGCGGGCGCCGGCGCGTGCACGGCCCGGTCGAGGCTCGGCATCGACGCCGGCCGACCGGCGCCCGGCTCGACGTGGCCAGGTCCGACATGGCCCGGGCGATGTCGTCCAGCGATGTCTCGCGCGCGGCAGCGGCCTCGTCGTACTTCGCGCGCAGCTCCTCGATGTCGGCGCGATGCAATGCGGTCAGCTGCGCCTCGCGGACGCCGGAAAGGTACTGCAGCGTCTGCCAGTACCGGCGGCGGTCGTCGACCAGCGCGACGATCCGCTGCGAGCAAGCGACCTTGATGAGGTGCTGATCGTCGTCGGTCGCATAGATGAACGGCAGGTGCTCACTGCGCCGGTCCGCGGGCAGCTCGACGTACTCGTCGATGGGGACGGCACTGGCTTCCTCATCGGGCGCCAGCTTGCGGAACTGCTTCTTGAACCGCACCTCGCCGAGCGCGAATTCGGCCGGTGTCAGCGCAGTGGTCAGCAGCTTCAACGCGCCCTGTTCGTCGAGGTACTCGATCGTCGCGGTCGTCCAGGGCTTGTCCTGGTCGGGGTTGCCGTCGATCGAGAACCACTCGCGCATCGTGGATCCCCGCCGCGGATCGTGCACGAACAGCGGGTGCATCCGGCTCTCGACAGCCATCCGGGCCCGTGCGTTCGACGACGACTCGGGGATGCCGTGCTCGGAGCCGCAGGGGGTGTAGACGTTCATCACCGACGGCGCGGACTCGGTGTAGCCCAGGTAGTCCAGGGTCGTCTGCAGGAAATGTCCGTGGAACGCGGTGCTGGTCGAGCAGGCGAACACGTGCGGGTGGAAGGAGGCGAGCAGCGCGAGCTCCTTGCGGGCCTCGTGCTTGCCGGAGTGCGAGCCGCCGAAGCGGGCGAGGTCGGAGTCCTGACCGGTGAAGCTGGACGTGGAGGCCTGCCCGCCGGTGTTGGAGTAGGCGCCGGAGTCCAGCACGAGCATCCTGATCG
Organism: Candidatus Nanopelagicales bacterium; assembly: GCA_037045455.1. Taxonomy (GTDB): domain Bacteria; phylum Actinomycetota; class Actinomycetes; order S36-B12; family UBA10799; genus JADKAV01. Next base: position 500,885 of record JBAOIN010000012.1, read on the forward strand.
GGGTGTCGCTGGCCAGGATCCGCGACATCGCCCCGAAGCCGATGTCGTAGCTGGCGCCGTCGCCGCCGATGGACATGATCGTGGGCAGCAGCGCCATTTCGTCGGGGGTGAAGTGCTCCCACGACAGCGTGCGCAGCTCGCGTTCGTGTGCGGCCTCGTCGTAGGCGTCGTCGAGCTCGAGCCGTGCGATCCGCAGCGCTTTGACGTCCGCGGTCGACGCTGCGGCGATGCCCTCGAAGATCCCCTTGGCCAGCGGCTGCGCTGTCCTGGAACAGGCTGTTCACCCACGGGTCGGTGTAGGAGTTGTAGGGCATGGTCGAGGCGTAAACACTGCTGCACCCGGTGGCGTTGGCGACCACGACCGGGGCGGGGCCGTTGCCGGTCGGGCCGCCCTCGTAGCAGGTAGAGCCGCCTGCTCCAGCGTGGCGAGCACGCCCTCGATGCGCTGCGCCGGCGCTCGGCGTCGTGCCGACGGCTGTCGAGCTTGTCGCCGCAGCCGCGGTCGACCAGCTCGTCGAGTTCCGCGCTGGTGGGCCTCGCCGCCGCGTCGTCGGCCAGCGCGTGGCTGGTGGCCATCACCAGCCGGATCGCGGTGACCTCGCCGCAGCCGCGGCAGGCGCCGTGGCCGCCGGTCGTGGCGTAGTAGTTGGCGCGGTCGAGCATCAGCCGCTTGAGGTCGCCGTCAGGATCGGTCGAGCTCCTCGAGGAAGCGGCGCGGGCGTGTTCGGCAGTCGCGGTCATGAACTCGAACCGTTCCTGCAGCGTCGCCGAGCAGCGTCGGCGTCCTGCATCGAGTGGCGGTCAGGGCGCCGGGGCCGCACACGTCGATGCACTCCAGGCAGCCGGTGCACTTCCACGGGTCGATGGTGGCCGAGAACAGCGCCGCCGGTGCCCGGGCCACCGAGCTCTCCATCGCATCGAAGAAGGGGCGGGTCCGCGCCACCGGGAAGCGTCGCGCAGCTTGGCCACGAGCCGGTCGAAGTTGCGGCGCAGTGTCGGGCTGGTCGGCAGTCGATGCCCGCACCGGCCTCGGCGACGACCTCGTGGAACGGCCGGGCGGTCTTGTCCTGCCGGTAGGCCTCGCGCACCTGCTCGGACAGCGGCGTACGACGTGCGCGCGCAACGCGTCCCGCTGCGGCTCGGTGATGTCCAGCTCGCTCGATCCCGGTGAGCAGCAGGTCGTGGATCTCGTGCACCGCGTTCGGGATCGCGGCGTCCGGGCAGGCCAGCGCGCACTCCATGCAGCCGGTGCACGGTCGAGCAGTCGAACGCCGGCACGGTGCGCCGGAACAGGCCCTTGTCCTTCGACGGCTGCTGTACCCGCGGGCATGAACAGCCCGGCCCCGGGCAGCACCGGCGCCTCGCCGATCGTGCCCTCCCGGAACGGGCGGGCCGCGGCGTCTCTCGTAGTAGTCGCGGGTCGAACAGCCCGGCAGTGCTGCGCAGCTGTGGCGCACAGTTCGGCCAGACGGCGCCACGCTGTGCCGGATGGCCACCGGCGGCGACTCGTCGATCGGCCAGGAACGCGGGCGTGTCGTAGTCGACGACCTGGGTCGCCGCCATGCCCTCGCGGATGACGGCCATGTTGCCCTCGACGACCGCGCTCACCCTTGGTCGCCGAACTTCTTGACGATCTGGGCGTGGACCTTCTCGCGCGATGGCCTCCGTCGGAGGCGCCCGCCGGAGACCCGGTCGACGTGCCCGACGACCGCGCCGATGAACGCGATGCCCATCATGCGGGTCTCCAGTTCGGCGGTGGGCGCGTTGCGCTTGGCCACGCTGAACGCGTCGACGACCAGGAACTGGATCCGCCGGTCGCGGATCGTCCGGCGGGCCTGGCGGGGCAGTTCCCGCCACACGTCCTCGCGGCGACAGGCTCGGACTGCAGGATGAACGTGCCGCCCTCGACCAGGCCCTTGCAGCGGGTTCGCGTGGCAGAACGCGCTGGTGGTCCGGGCGAGACCACGACCTCGACGTCCTCGAGCTCGGCGTTGGTGATGAGCACCGGCTCGGGGCTCAGGGTGATGTAGTAGTTGGTGGGCGCGCCGCTCTTCTCCGAGCCGTACTTCGGGGCGGACTTGGAATGCATGCCGAGCACGCCGGCCAGGATGTCGGTCAGCAGCTTGCCGGTCGCGATCGTGCCGTAGCCGCCCACCGAGTGGAACCGGATCCGCAGCGCGGCGCGGCGGCAGCAGCACCGGGTTGGGCTCGGTCTGCAGCGCCATCAGCTCGGTCTCCGGGTACGCCGCGCGCAACCGGTCCTGGATCTGCGCCAGGTCGCGCGATTGGCCGTCTTGTCGAAGAACTGCGAGCCGAGGTAGACCAGCGGTGCGCCGTCCGCGCCGGGCCATGCTGCTCGAACGCGGCGATGAGGTGGCGCGGCTGCACGTCGTGGCCGCCGAGGCCGAAGATCGCCGTCGTCAGCCGGGGCTGCGTCGCCATTGCGGGGATGCCGTCGTGGCGCTGCTCGGTGGCGTTCTCCGCCGCCCGGAACAGCGCCTGGGTGACCAGGCCGGTCAGGGCGGTCTGGTCCGAGCGCTCCAGCACGGTGATCGCCTTCGCGCCGGCAGCAGCCGCCACGAGTTCGGCCTCGGGGAACGGCTGCAGCAGCTTGACGGACACGACGCCCGACCTTCAGTCCGCGCGCGCGCAGGCACGGGCAGCACAGCCCGCACGTCGTCGGTGACCGAGCCGAGGCCGACCATGACGTAGTCGGCGTCCTCGCAGTCGTAGGCCATGCACCGGGGAGTAGGTGCGCCCGGTCAGCGCGGAGTACTCGGCCATCGCCTGGCGGGTCAGCGCCGGCACGGCGCTGGCGAAGTGGGTCCGGTGGTCGGCCGCACCCGGCCTGGAAGTCCGGCTGGTTCTGCACGGCTCCGGTGAGGCCCGGGATCGTTGATGTCGACCAGGGCCGGGACGAGCTGCCGGGTGCCCTTCTCGAACGCGTTGAGCCACTGCCTGCGCCACTGCCCATGCAGTTCCTCCGGAACGAAGCGCAGCGTCTGCTCGATCAGGTCGCCGGCGTTGTCCGCGCTCGACGTCCTCGGGCGTTGTCGTCGATGTGGGCGATGCAGGGCGGCGAGGTCCGCGGGGCGGAAGTCGTCGCGGTGACGGGCGAGGTAGGCGTTGAGCTGGACGACGCGGCCCTTGGCGCCGAACAGCACGTCCTGGGCCACGGTCGGGCTCTTGATCCGGCCGGCCGGATCGCCGAGGTACTCCCGCAGCAGCTCGGGTTCGGGCAGCAGTGCCTCGCTGAGCATGTGGCTGGTGGCGAACCCGTCCATGGCGTTGGCCACCGGGATCAGGGACAGGGCGGAGGTCCGGTAGGAGATCGCGGCCAGGTCCGCGGCCTCCTGCGGGTTGGAGCCGAACAGGATCGTGTAACCGGCCGAGAGCAGCGCATAGACGTCGTCGTGCCCGGCCATGACGTTCAGGGAGTGCTTGGAGACCACGCGCGCCGCCACCTGCAGCACGAAGCCGCCGATCTTCTTGCCGACGGTGACGTAGTGCGACTCCATCGCGTAGAGGATGCCCTGGCTGGAGGAGGCGTTGGAGATGAACTGCCCGCCGGTGAGCGCGGCACCGAGCGCACCGCTCTGCGCCGAGTGCTCACCCTCCGGCTCGAAGAAGAACGGATGCCGGCCCCACACGTTCACGCCGCCCTCGGCGCGCGCCGCCTCGAAGAGCTCCGAGATCTCCGTCGAGGGGGTGATCGGATACCCGATGACCCCGCCGCAGACGTGGCGTCATGACGTGCGCGATCGCGCCGTTGCCATGGATGACGGCCGGCTGTCCGGGATAGGCCGGCGGGGGCAGTGCGCCGGCCTGCGCCGGCTCGCCGATGGCCGCTGGGCTGCCCTCCTGGTCCGGCGCGGGGGAGGAATCGCTTCGTGCGTACTCTGTGGTCTCGCTGTGAGTCATGGCACCGCCTTCACCGCGATTATCCCACTTGGGGTGCCGTGGTTTCGCGCGCTGTCGGCCCGGGTCACTCAGGCCGGGGCCGGGGCGCAAGATCAAGTCCTTGAGTTCGGCGGTCTTGCGCCCGCCGGGCCGACCGGCGTCGATGACCCGGCCTTCGGGGCTGCGATCGCGCACCACGACTTCGCCGCGCGGGCCTTGGCCGATGAGTCGTTCAGGGCGCGATCGTTGCCTGTGCCGGTCGACGTCTTGCCAAAGGAGCGGGTCGGGCCGGCCTTCGTCGACTACCTGATCGAGACGTTCCGTGACGTGGTGACACGAGTTCGCAGCACACCTTGTAGTTGCGTGGCCGCATCTACAAGGTGCAGAAGGCGCCGCACTGGCGATACGGAGACGTGCCGGGCAACAGTAAGGATGGTGTTTGACCGTTCGGCACGTACCAGTTGGTATCCCAGGATCGAACTGCCGGAGCTGCTGCATGGTGACGATGTGCCGAACCATCATGTCGTTGGCCTCGCGGGACTGCTGGGACGACAGCCCGGGTGGGGTGTAGGAGCTGGGGTTCGCGGCGTTCACCCACGTATCTGCGATGCCATCGTTACCGACGAGATCCACGTTCATCTGCTCGGCGACGCCGTCCTCATTCTGGTCGAGGATGATCCAGGCGAGCCGACCGGTCTTGGTGGGGTCGAAGCCGGCCCACTCGATGTATCCGTTCTCGTTGCGGTCTCCGAAGATCATCGCCGCGGACGTATCCTCCACGTAGAAGGTCTCGAAGACCCCATTGCCGTTGACATCAAGCACAGCGGACTCGAAGTAGCCGTCGGCGTTGGTGTCGAAGTAGTAGTCCTGGGTCCCGTTTCCGTCGATGTCTGCTGCTCTAAGCAGCGACCTTTTGTGGACGGACTTCACTTTGCCCTTGCGGAACCGCACGAGCACGGACTGTTGACCGCTGCACGTCGGGTAACTCCTGACCTGGACTTTGTACCCGCTCCAAAGACGAACGCCGGATCCACCGGTGATCGATCGCACAGTGCCTTTGCTCATGGCCTTGTAGAGGTATCGACCATCAGGGAGGCAACCCGTCCCGGCCAGAGTCCCCGCGGACTGTGCGGCAGTCGCCGGGTTTGCGGCCAACAGCGACATCATCGCCGCGAGTACCACGGTCCGCACCATAGTCGCCAGCATGCGTGTCTCCCCTTCGCCGTTACCCGCCCGACGGTAGCCCCATGATCGCCTTCGGGCAATGGTCTCTTCGCATGGACTACGTCACCAGGACATAACGCCAGGGGCTGGCCGCCGCCAGCGCGCGCGGTGTGCCGTCCACCTGCACCCGCACGCGCCACTTCCCCTTCGGCAGCACCCGAGTCAGGCGTACCTGTTGCGCCGCTCTGAACGCCAGCACGACCCTTTTCGCAGGCAGCCAGTGCTTACCGACCTTCCGCTCGAAACGCAGGACCGCGGCCTGCCCCGCCAGTCCAGCATCGGGCGCCAGCGCGGCAATCACGTGCACCTTGTGCGCTTGTGCGCATCGGTTCTTCGAACTACGTCCGCAGGCCAACGGCTTCCAGTTGGGCCGTGCAATTCGCGCGGAGGCGGTGAGGCGTTGCATGGTGACGCACCGTCCGGAGTCGAGGTAGGTGCCGGTGCTGCAGACGGGTGGTTCCACAGGGGGCGCAGGCGGTGGCTCAACATCGGGCTGCGGTGCAGGCTCGCAGTCGATCGTGACGTCTAGGCTGTCAGTCGTTGCGATGTCGCGTCCCGGCCCGCAGTTGACGTCGTCATGGGTGGCATCCACAGCATCGATGGTGTCGCTGCCCTCGTACCCGAACACCCGGTCCGCTCCTGGTCCCGGGAGCAACGTGTCGTCGTCGCTCTGTAATGGCCCCGGTACGTCACTGGAGCGGCCCCAGAGCAGGTCGTCGCCGCCACGTCCCTCGATGCGGTCGTCGCCCACGTTACCGGCCAGGAAGTTCGCTGAATCGTCCCCGATGATGCGGTCGTTGTGGATCGAGCCGAAGACCTCGTCGAAGTCGCGCATCTGGTCGCCGTCCGCAGTGCCGTTCCCTAAGTCGACCTCCACGCCGTGGTCGGCGTCTGAGTAGTCGATGGCATTCCCGCCCGGCCCACCGTCCGCCCAGTCGGCGCCACTGCCCGGGCGGATAGTGTCGTAGCCGGCGCGGCCGCAGATGGTGTCGTCACCCGCCCCGGCGTAGATGTTGTCCTCGCCGCTCGTGCCGACGATGACGTCGTCGCCCGGGGTCCCCAGTACGGTCGAACCGTTTCCGACGATGGTGGCCGGACGGCCGTTGCAGGTGGGCTGCACGACCGGATCGTCGCCGGCGGTCAATGCCTCCAGGGCCGCCCTGGCTTGGTCGTAGGCCTGTTGGGACCGGGACGAGTCGTTCATCGCACCCTGCAGCCCGCCGGCGCTGCCGTACGGTCCCTCAGCACCCGAGTAGTACCCCGCGATGGATCGCGCCTGCACATCCCGTCCGGTCGCGGACAAATGCACCAGGTACTCGTAGTCCTCGCGGCCCTCGCGGATCTGCTTGAGACGGATCGACTCGAGCACGGTGTCGGTTGCGCCACCGATCCTGCTGGTCTTGCCGGGGTAGATCAGCGTGCCGTCGCCCTGCCCGCCGTCCTCGTACTGGTCGGTGAAAGCGGTGTCCAAGTGCTTGGAGATCTCGTAGTAGTACTCACCGGTCGCTCGATGGTTGAACACCTGCCACGCCATAGCGCGGGCCTCGCCGGGGAGCTGGTCGATGGCGTAACTCGGCCAACCGCTATAGCGCACGTGCCCGTCGTAAGCGTCGCCGCAACCCTCGGTCATGCACGAGGTGTACAGCCACAGCCGGTTGTAGCCGGGCCGCTCCGTCAGAAACGCGTCGTAGAGGCTGCGCTGGTTGCCGAAGAACGTCTGACCGGGATACGCCCCCCACCAGTTGGGCGCTCCGCTGTCGAAGCTCGGCCCGGTGTGAACCCGGGTCACGAGCGGGACGACGGTCTGCAGCGGGGCGGCGCTGATCGGGTAGTTCTGACCGCGTGCGAAAGCCATGTCCTGCCAGGTGCCGATGATCGCGCTGGGCAAAGGGGTGTCGGGAGCGTCGCCGGCGTTCCAATTGGTCTGCGCCAATGCAAAGGGCGTGTTGCAGATGCTGTTCCAGGTGGCGGCGTTCTGCGCGACCTCGTCGCAGTAGAAGGTGACCCGGTCCTCGAAGCCTTCGGCAACCGCCTTGGACCGCCAGTGCGACATCGCCCAGTCCTCCCAGCGGTTCAGCAGGACCGTGCTGAGTCTCGCGCCGGGCAGCCGGGTCGGTCCGGTCCCCTTGATGTAGGGCAGCGCGTACTGGTCGAACAGCGCCATATTGCCGGTCGTTGGCGCACCTGCGGCCGGGCCGGAGACGGACACCCGGCTGTCCAGCATCATCCGCACGATCTGGCCGTACATCGCCCACAGCCCGCCGGGCACACTGCTGCAGTCGTTGCCGTTGCCACCCCACGTCCGGCAGATGTTGTGCCAGTCGAGCGCGAAAGTTCCCTGCAGACTCGAGGTGGTGGGCATCGTCCAGTCCACGACCTTCAGGCTGACCGTCACGTCTCCGATTGGCACCCCGTTCTGCCGGGCTTGGAACGTCGAGGTGTAGAGCCCGGGTGCTTGACCTTCAGGCACGAGCACGTCGATCCAAGCCACACGGTTCTCACCAGCGGGGACTGTCACCGGCCAGGCATTGCGGGGTTGATTGTGGATCGGGTCGACGGTCGGTATGAGCGCGTCAGGCCACCTGCAATTGACTGTGCACGGGTTCGTCAGTACGACCTCGCCGTCGGATGGCGTCGTGACTGTGTAGTAGTCCTCCCGGTAGATAGTGACAGTGGAGGCTGGCAGGGTGTCCGCGCCTTTGGTGAAGGGCGCGGACTGGACGACCGAAACCCCCGTGAGCGGCGCGCCTTGGGCACGGACGATGACCTGGGCGGAAGCGAACTCGTTGCGTGCCGCGGAGATGGTGATCGCGCTATCGCTCGGGACGGCAGGGTCCTCCGGCCTGATCCTGTCGACGGAGCCCGTGACCGTGACACCGGGTCCGTCTGCGATGGCTGGGACAGGCGCGACAAGACCGCTGGACACAACGACAGCGGCGAGGATGATCTTCCCCCGCTTCATGCCGTGAGGTTACGCGGGGCCCGGTTGCGGGTCAATGCACCAGATCTCCTTGGTATCGCTGAGCGCGGCTGGCGGTTCCGGGTTCGTCACGTCGCTGGTGGGCGTTCCACAAGCAGCGACATGAGCCGCGCGAGCTCTGCGGCGGGATTCTTGGTCAATCCCGTGTGGATCGGGCCGGGCTGCACGGCCGTGCTGCGGGGCGCGGTCAGCCACCGGAACCGCCTGCCCAGGTCGTCACCGGGTTGCAGGGCGCAGTCCGCAGCCGCGGACAGCGCGCGCTCGATCTGACTCGCGTCGGCCGTCGGATCGAGTGCGGTGAGGCGCTCACTGTCCAGCAGGGTCGCGGAGCCGAGGTAGTCCAAGCCGTGACAGTAGAGCAGGATGCCGGCGTTCATGGACTCGCCACGTTCGACGCGCGGAACGACCCGCAGGACGGCGTACTCGAACGCGACCCTAGCCACGGTCGGCCCCCAGCCACGCCGGACGTCCCTGCTGGGCGCGTGGTTGCTCGGGAGGGTTCTGCAGCAACTGGATCAGAGCAGGCAGCCATGTCGCCCGAGCCTCCAGCCGTTGCAGCAACCGCTCCACATACGCCGACCGGACCGCGGTGGGCTCCGCGAAGCCTGGCTCATCTGCGAGCCATTCGTCGGGCACTGCGGCAACCGCTTGCCGCACCAATTCCTCGGTGACCATCGGAGTCAGCTCGTCGTCAGCAACCGCCACGTCCGGGTGGCTGCCGAACAGGACGTGGTCAGCAGCGTCGTACGGACGGTCGTCGTTGGCAGCAGCGGTTGCCCAACGGTGGTGGAACGTCAAGGTGGCGCCATGATCGATGAGCCACATGCGGCCCCACTGCAGCAGATTGGGGTTGCGCCGGGAGCGGTCCATGTTGCCGACCAACGCGTCGAACCACAGGACCTTCCCCGCAGTCAGGGGGCTGACGGGAAAGGCCACGGGGTCGTAGTCGAGGGCGCCGGGCAGGAAATCGATTCCCAGGTTCAGCCCGGCACTTTTGCGCAGTAGTTCCTGCACTTCTTGGTCTGGTTCCCCGTCCGCCAATGCCGGGTCCACCTCCACCGTCACCAGGTCCGGCACGTCCAGCCCCAACCCCCTGGCCAGTTCGCCGGCAATGACCTCGGCCACGAGTGCCTTACGTCCCTGCCCGGCGCCCTGGAACTTCACGACATACGTGCCGAGGTCGTCGGCCTCCATCAAGCCAGGCAGCGAGCCGCCCTCTCGCATCGGCGTCACGTAACGGGTCGCGACGACATGAGTAAGCACAGGCCGAGGGTATCGAGGGAAGAGGTGGCCAGGGGCGGGGTCGAACCGCCGACCTTCCGATTTTCAGTCGGACGCTCGTACCAACTGAGCTACCTGGCCGATTGAGTCCGAGGGACTCGAGCGACCCCGACCGGGCTCGAACCGGCGACCTCCGCCGTGACAGGGCGGCGCGCTAACCAACTGCGCTACGGGGCCTTATTTGGAAATGCTTGTTCAACTGTAACCGGTGTACCTTGCGTGCCCCCAACGGGATTCGAACCCGCGCTGCCGCCTTGAAAGGGCGGAGTCCTAGGCCGCTAGACGATGGGGACCTGGGTCCTCGGGCGTCAGCCGTCGAGGGCCGTTCCATGGTAACCGAGGCTGCTGGGGGCGGGACACCGGGATCCAGCGCAGAAGGGGCCACATATGGCCCGCTTCGTGCGGAATCGCGGATCACGCGAAAAGCGCGCGCCACCCCGGCCACCCACTACCTTGACCGCCATGCAGGTCGAGTTCACTCCCTCCGGCGCCCCCACTCTGGGCGTCGAAGTGGAGTACGGCATCGTGAGCCAGCAGACCGGCGACCTGGTCGAGGTGGCCGACGAGATCCTCGGCATCGTCGGGGCGACCGCATCCTGACGGCGAGCATCCCAAGGCCAAGCACGAGCTGTTCAACTCCAGCATCGAAATCATCACCGGGGTGTGCCAGACGCCGGATGAGGCGGTGGCCGACCTCAAAGCGACCCACCTGGAACTCAAGCCACTGCTCGACAAGCGCGGCCTGGCGCTGGAGTCCTCCGGTACCCACCCCTTCGCGGTCTGGGAGTCGATGAACCTCAGCCCTGGTGACCGCTACCAGTGGCTGGTCGATCGCGATCGGCTGGCCGGCGCGACGCCTTGCGATCCACGGCGTGCACTTCCACGTCGGCGTGCGCAGCAAAGAGAAGGCCATCAAGTTCATCGACTCGATGCTGAACTTCCTGCCGCAGATGCTCGCGCTGTCCACCTCCAGTCCCTACTGGATGGGTGAGGACACCGGCCTGGCCAGCATCCGCAGCAAGATCTTCGAGATCATGCCGACCTCCGGACTGCCGCCCTGGATGGAGGACTGGGCTTCGTTCGAGCGGTTCATGACCGCGCTCATCAACGCGCAGACCATCAAGAGCGTCAAGGAGGTCTGGTGGGACATCCGTCCGCATCCGACGTTCGGCACGGTTGAGATCAGAATGTGCGACGGGATTCCCACATTGCGGGAAGTCCGGGCGATTGCAGCACTGGCACAGACGCTCATCGTCTGGATGGACCAGCGAGTGGACGCTGGCGAGCCGCTGCCGGACATGCCGAGCTGGGTGGCGCGGGAGAACAAATGGCGTGCGGCCCGCTACGGACTCGACGGCCGGGTCATGCTCGACACCACCGGACGGACGCAACCGTTCCGCGAGAACATCGCCGAGATAGTCGAGATGCTGTCGCCCGTCGCGACACAGCTCGGGACCCTCGACGCGCTGCAGAGCGTACGTGAGATTCTGGACACGGGCTCGTCTGCCAACCGCCAACGTGCAGTGGTTGCCCAGGGCGGCTCCTTGAACGACGTAGTGGACCTACTTCGAGAGGAATTGGCGGCTGATCTGAGGTGAGAATCGAGCAGTGGGTGCAGGCGCGCGCCGAGGAACTGATCGCGTTTCGGCGTGATCTGCACGCACACCCCGAGCTCTCCTCCGACGAATCCCGCACCACCGCTGCGCTGGTCCGCCGCCTACAGGTTGCCGGCCTCGAGCCCAAGGTGCTCAACGTCGGCACCGGCCTGGTCTGTGATGTCGGCACCGGCGACGGCCCAGTCCTGGCACTGCGCGCTGACATCGATGCGCTGGCGATGGAGGACGAGTGCAATGCTCCGTACACCTCGCTGGTTCCGGGAGTTGCGCACGCGTGCGGGCATGACGTGCACACCGCGATCGTGCTCGGCGCGGGGCTGTACTTCGCCCAGAACCCGCCGCCCGGCCGGGTCCGACTGATCTTCGAACCGGCGGAGGAGAGTGTTCCGGGTGGCGCGGTCGACGTGATCGAGGAGGGACACCTTGACGACGTTGGTGTCATCTTCGGCCTGCACTGCGACCCCAAGAAGCAGGCCGGCACCATTGGCCTACGCAACGGGCCGATCTCCTCGGCCTCGGACTTGATCCGGATCACGTTGCATGGCCCGGGCGGACATACCGCCCGCCCGGAAGCCACCGTGGACCTCATCACTGTGATGGCTGAGCTCGCCTTGCGCCTGCCGCAGGTCCTGACCGATCGGGTCGAGCGCGCGGACAAGGGCCCGATCCGGCTCGTGTGGGGTTCGGCAGTGTCCGGCGAAGCGCCCAATGTGATCCCGGCGAAAGCGGTGCTGATCGGCACGCTGCGCACTCCAGACCGGGTGGTGTGGGAGGCCTTGCAGCGACTGCTCAACGAGTCGGTGGAGAAGATCCTGGGTGACACCGGGGTGCGCTGGGAGTTGTACCACCGAAAGGGCGTGCCGCCGGTCAGCAACCACGTCGAACCGACTGCGTTGTGGGCCGATGCGATCGCGGCCGAACTCGGTCAGGAGGCAGTGGTGCCGACCGAGCAGTCCTGGGGCGGGGACTCCTTCTCCTGGTACACCGACCGGGTGCCGGGGTGTTACGGCCGCCTCGGCGTGCACGACGGCAAGGGCGAGACGCTGGATCTGCACGCGTCGACGTTCGACGTGGACGAGCGCGCCATAGGTATCGGGTTGCGGGCCATGGTCGCCGCGACCCATGCTTGGTTCGCCCGCTAGTGCCCAGCGAATCCGTGTAGCCCGGATCTTTCAGACCGTGGCAAGGTGGGCCGGCGGTGAAGCCCCTATCGGTGAGCACTCTGGGCATCGGTGAGCACTACGGACGCCAGAATCTCGCCTGCCGTGCTAACGGATGCCCGGAATGCTCACCGATCGGGCGCGTCGCCAGGCACGGGAGCGAGGCTGTCTCAGTCCTCGCCCTGATCTGCCAGGAACTGCTCAATCTGGTCCACCAAGTCGTCTCCGCTGGGCAAGGCGCCCAAGGACGTGATCTCTGCGTCGTACTGCTGCTCCAACGCCGCGACCACCTGCTCGTTCTCGTCGCTGCTGGCGATCGACTCGTCGATCTCCTCGCGGACCCGGGCTGCCAGCGTCGGTAAATCACCGCGGTCGATGGTGAGCCCCGCAGCCTTGCCGACCTCGTCCAGCACGGCCAGCGCGCCGGTCGGGTACTCGGTGTTGACCAGGTAGTGGGGGATGTGGATGGCGAAGCCCATGGCGGGAATGCCTGCGCGCCCGGTCGCGAATTCGACCAAGTTCGTCAGGCTGCCCGGCACGTCCACCCGGTCCACGACGCTGGGCCGCGGTTCCACCATCGAGGGGTCACTGGCGTGGGGAGTGACCATCAGGTCGCGGGTGTGCGGGGCCGGCCACGGGATGGCTTGCAGCCCGATGGTCTTGCCGACCTTGTAGTGCTCGGCCAGCTCGATCACCGACTGCACGACCTGCTGCCAGCCGACGTCAGGCTCCGGGCCGTGCAGCATGAGGAAGGGCTTGGAGTGGTCGTCCCAGAAGATCTCCAGCTTCACCTGCGGCATGTCGACCTCGGAGAAATGGTCGCGGTCGAAGGTCATGACCGGCCGCCGCGCGCGGTAGTCGTAGATGTCGTCGATGCTGATCTCGGCGACGAGCTGGTGGGGCAGCGATGTGGTCAGGTGCGACATGGTCTGTCGAATACTGTGGCCGGCGTCCACGAAACCCGAGAACGCGTGGATCATCGGCAGGTCCTTGGGGATCTCCGGCATGTTGATCGTCACGCGAGGGTGCATGTCAGGTCCAACCGCAGGCGGATGCCGGCTATTCCGTGTCCGACTTTGCAAACCGTTCGGCGAGAAAGGTCGGCTTGAGGGCCGATTTCGGCGGTTTCGGCGTGAACGGTTTGCAAAACCGGACACTCACCCGCAGTCAGGAACCTCGTTGCGCACCGTGCAAGTGGCCAGGGTCGACCCATCGGGCTTGATGTACTCGACATCCCACGCGCCCTGGGCCGGATTCGGCCGGGCCAGGCCGAACGCGTGCTGTACCTCGATCCAGCGGTACTCGTCCTTCGGGTAGGGCTTGAAGCCCGGCACCATCGGCTCGCCCTTCGAGTTGGCCAGCGGCCCGTACTTGGGCGTCGTGTAGCCGTCCGGCGGGTCGAGGAACGTGCCGCCGCCCCCGAAGACGAACTGCGGGGGCAGCCCGGGGATCTTCACGACCTGGCTCAAGTGCAGGTGCCCGGAGACGATCGCGGCGTACCGCTTCAACAATCCGCGGGAGCCTACGGTCTGGTCCACGGCGACCCAGTTCGTCCAGTTCGGGACGTTGCCCGGGTTGTACTTGGTGGTGGTGATGGCCAGCGGGGGCTGGTGGGTCACCAGCCAGCTCAGCCCGCCCGGGTTCTTGGCCATCGTCGCCGCCCGCTGGTAGAGCCCGCGTTGCCGGCCGGCCCACGGCGAGATGCCGTAGTCCCACCCGTGCGCGGAATCCACGACCACCAGCCGCAGGTCCTTGCCTGTGATCAGCGGAACGTCCACCTTCCACGGCTTGGTCTGCACCACGGGTGCCCTGCCATCGGCACGCGGAGCGCAGACGTCCTCGGAGCCATCGCGGTAGTCGAGGAAGAGGAAGTAACCGTTGCCGGCTTCGCTGCAAAGCTCGTGGTTGCCGCGGACGGCCAGCAGTGGCGCAGCGCTGAACATTGGGGACACCGGGTCGAAGTAGTCCGCGATCCAGCCGGCCGCGGAGTCGATGAACGGCACGCCCCTGGCCGGCGCCGGGCTGCCGCCGCACTTGTCCTGCGCGTCCGAGGGGCAGGCCCGCTCCCGGTAGTAGTAGTCGCCGACGTCGATGATGAGGTCCGGTTGCGCGCGCGCCACCTGCTCGGCCAGCGGACGCAATGGCCAGTCCTCACGGCAGTTCTGCACCACCTTCTTGATCAGGCAGCCGGAGTCTCCGAATGCCGCGACCGTCTGGAGATCGGTGGGCATGGCCGCGGGGATGTCCTGGCCGGCAACGCTGGCGGCGGTGGCGCCGGTCGGGATCGGCGCCGAGCACACGACCACGTCGTCGAAGTAGCCCTTCGTCGTGGCCCCGGGCGTCCGGCGGTCCATCTGCACCGGGTCGGCGCCGGTCACCTCCAGCTGCGGGCAGGAGCCGCCGGCGGGCAGCACGGCCCGCGCGACCAGCCCCGAAGGCGATGCCTGCAGCGGTGCCACAAGTGAATAGGCGTACACCTTGGGTGCCGCGGAGTGCTGTTCGGGTGCCGGGTTGGTGCCGCTGGAACATGCAGCCAGCAGCAGGACGAAGGGCGGCGAGGCGGCGCATGCGCGTCAGGCTAGCGGTGAGCGGACGTCGAAGGATTCCCACGGCACGGCGCTCGGATCGGTCGTACCCTCGGTGCATGCCACGCGGCCGGCCGCCCTCGCACTGGGCGGCCCCGGACCTGGGCTCGCTCGCATGGGCGGTCCGCATCGCCCAGGAGAGATTCCTGACCGGTGACACCTCCGCGGTGTCCTCGGTCCGGTCACTGGTGCTCGATTCCTGGCAACCGCAGCGTGCGGGACGGGGTGGACCCGGGTGCGGAGGCCCCGCCGCTGATCTGGGATGAGGGCACGCTGGCAGCCGCGCGCGATGCCACGCCGTTGCGCGGTGCACTACCGATGATCCGTTCGCTGCTGACCGATCCCGTTGCCGGCAGCGGCCACGTCGTAGCGGTGGGCGACGATCGGGGCCGGCTCTTGTGGGTGGAAGGGGACGCCGGATTGCGCTCCCGGGCCGAGGGCATCGGCTTCTTACCCGGCGCGAGCTGGTCGGAATCCGACGCGGGCACGAACGCCCCGGGTACCGCCCTCACTCTCGACGCGCCCAGTGCAGATCTTCGCCTCGGAGCACTTTCGGGGCCCGGTGCAACCGTGGAGTTGCACCGCGGTCCCGATCCACGATCCGCACTCTGGGCCGGGTACTCGGAGTCTTGGATGTGACCGGCCGCGATCACGTTGCAAGCCCACAGGCCCTTGCGATGGTCCGGGCCACGGCGATGGCGGTCGAGCAGTGGCTGGCCGCGCAACAACCCGCGTCGGCACAGGTGCAACTGCTCGTTCTCGGCCGGGATCGGGCGGAACTGCGCCGAGCCGGCGAGACGGTCAAGCTGTCAGCCCGGCACTCCGAGATGTTGTACCTGCTGAGTGCGCACCCGCAAGGCCTGACCGGCGAGCGGCTCGCGGTCATGCTGCACGAGCATGATGTGCCGCTGGTGACGGTGCGCGCCGAGATGGCCCGGCTGCGCAAGATCCTCGGTGAGCAGGCGTTGCAGAGCCGGCCCTATCGCCTCACCGAAGATGTCCTGACCGACGCGGATGAGGTGCTGGAAGCGCTGGACCGCGGGGATCCGCGCGCGGCGACCAGGTTGTACGCCGGACCGTTGCTGCCGAACTCGCAGTCCCCCGAGATCAGCGAGGCGCGCTCGGACCTGCGGGCGCGGGTGCGGCGGGCCGCGCTGGCCTCGCGCGATCCGGAGGCCCTGCTGATTTTCGCCCGGGGCGAGGACGGCCGCGACGACATCGAGGTCATTGAGGCGGCGCTGGCCACCCTGCCCGCTCAATCACCCAAGCGGATCGGGCTGATGGCGCGGCTCGATGGCTTGCACAAGATGCTGTCGCTGCCGTTGCCGCGGTTGCCGAGCTGAGGAAACGGTGTTCCGCAGCACGGCCGATCAGTGAGCATTCCGGGTATCCGTTAGCGCGGTGGGCAGGGTTTGGGCGTCCGGCGTGCTCACCGATGCCCGGGATGCTCACGGATTGCGGCATCACGGCCGGGCGTGATGAGGCTGGTAGATCGCGAGCTCACTGCCACCCGGTAGCCGGAATGCCGTGAGCAAACCCCACGGCTGCTCGGTGACCGGCTGCGTGAACTCGACGCCGCGAGCGGTGAGCGTCTGCATCGTGGCAGAGAGGTCGTCACACATGAGAAACAGTTCGTGGCGCGAAGGGCCATCGTCGGGGTGCACGGCCACCTCCGAAGGCGGCAACGCGAAGATCAGCCACCCACCGCCGACGTCGACGTGATCGAGTTCCAGCACCTCGGCCAAGAAGGCGCGATCCGCCTGCGCGTCGCGGGAGTAAAGGATCACGTGGGCGCCACTGAAGATCGTCATGAGGGCAGCATGTGACCCGGGTCTCAGTTCTGCAACCTAGTTGCAACCTTGGCCGACCTAGGTTGCTCGCATGTCCCCGGACAGGCCGGGACACCAACGGAAGGCATCACGTATGACCGTTTACGCACCGCCCGGCACCGAAGGCAGTGTCGTCAGCTACGAGTCCCGCTACGACAACTGGATCGGCGGCAAGCGCCTCGCCCCGGTCAAGGGTCAGTACTTCGAGAACGTGTCGCCGGTGACCGGCAAGGCGTTCTGCGAGGTGGCCCGGTCCACCGCGGAGGACATCGAGCTCGCGCTGGACGCCGCTCACGCTGCCGCCCCCGCCTGGGGCAAGACCGCCGTAGCCGAGCGCGCCGACGTCCTGCTGAAGATCGCCACCCGCATGGAGGAAAACCTCGAGGCTCTGGCCGTTGCCGAGTCCTGGGAGAACGGCAAGCCCGTGCGCGAGACGCTGGCCGCGGACATCCCGTTGGCGATCGACCACTTCAAGTACTTCGCCGGCATCCTGCGCGCGCAGGAGGGCACCATCGGTGAACTCGACGACGACACCGTGGCCTACCACTTCCACGAGCCGCTGGGCGTGGTCGGGCAGATCATCCCGTGGAACTTCCCGCTGCTGATGGCGACCTGGAAGCTGGCCCCCGCGCTGGCTGCCGGCAACGCAGTAGTGCTCAAGCCGGCCGAGCAGACTCCCGCTTCGATCATGTGGTGGATCGATCTGGTCGGAGACCTACTGCCTGATGGTGTGCTCAACATCGTCAACGGCTTCGGCATCGAGGCCGGCAAGCCGCTGGCCTCCAGCAACCGCATCCGCAAGATCGCGTTCACCGGTGAGACCACGACCGGCCGCCTGATCATGCAATACGCGAGCGCCAACATCATCCCGGTGACGCTGGAACTCGGCGGCAAGAGCCCGAATATCTTCTTCGAGGACATCGCCGCGGCCGACGACGACTTCTACGACAAGTCGCTCGAAGGTTTCACCATGTTTGCGCTGAACCAGGGCGAGGTCTGCACCTGCCCGAGCCGGGCTCTGATCCAGGGCTCGATCTACGACAAGTTCCTTTCGGACGCGACCGAGCGGACGAAGCAAGTCATCCAGGGCAACCCGCTGGACACCGAGACCATGATCGGCGCGCAGGCCAGCAACGACCAGCTCGAGAAGATCCTCTCCTACATCGACATCGGCAAGCAGGAAGGTGCCCGGCTGGTCTGCGGCGGTGAGCGGGCCGACCTCGGTGGGGACCTGTCCGAGGGCTATTACGTCACGCCGACCATCTTCGAGGGCAAGAACTCGATGCGGATCTTCCAGGAGGAGATCTTCGGGCCGGTCGTGTCGGTGACCTCGTTCACCGATTTCGAGGACGCGATGGACATCGCCAACGACACGCTGTACGGCCTCGGCGCCGGTGTGTGGAGCCGCGACATCAACACCGCCTACCGCGCGGGTCGCACGATCCAGGCCGGCCGGGTGTGGACGAACTGCTACCACGCCTACCCGGCCCACGCGGCCTTCGGCGGGTACAAGGGTTCGGGCATCGGGCGAGAGACCCACGCCCGGATGCTGGACCACTACCAGCAGACCAAGAACCTGCTGGTCAGCTACGCACCCACCAAGCTCGGCTTCTTCTAAATGTCCCGAGTGGATGTCACGGAGGAGGCGGCGGACATGCTCCGTCGCCTCTTCCGCGACCACGGGCCGCTGATGTTCCACCAGTCGGGAGGGTGTTGCGATGGCAGCGCGCCGATGTGTTACCCGGCAGACGAATTCCTGATTTCGGAGGTCTCAGACGTCCTATGGGGGGTACTGCAGGTCCACGATGTGGGAGAGATCCCGGTCTACATGTCCGCGCCGCAGTTCGAGTACTGGAAACACACGCACCTGACGATCGACCTCGTGGTCGGTCGCGGGGCCGGCTTCTCGCTCGAGGCGCCGACCGGGCATCGCTTCCTCATCCGCTCGCGGCTTCTGACCGACGAGGAGTACGCGGCTGTGCAGTGACTTTGGGACGAAACGGGTGTCAGCGCCTTAGCGAAACGGATCCCCCCGGCCAGTCCTGTGTGTGACCCGAACTCGGGCGTGGGTTCGGGTCACATTTGTGCTATCAGTGCCGACGGTTTGGGTGGTCCATTTGGGCCCTGCGCCCTTACCATCCGGCGAATCCCGCGCGGACTGTCGTATCACGTACGTATTCGCCGTAGAATGCGTACGTGAGCATCACCGTCACTGAATTGCGTGCCAACCTGTACCGGCTGATCGACCAGGTCATCGAGACCGGCATCCCGCTGGAGATCGAACGTAACGGGCACAAGGTCCTCATCGAGCGTTCTCCGGTGGAGTCGAAGCTGGCGAACCTTGTGCGCCGTGATGACGTCATCAAGGGCGACCCCGAGGATCTGGTGCACCTGGACTGGAGTGGCGAGTGGCGCCCCGTGATCCTGCTGGACACGCATGTCGTGCTGTGGGTGTACACCGGCAAGGTCGAGCGCCTGAGTCCGCGGGCCGTCGCAAGTGATCGATGCGTCGGACGCTGGCGACGTCGCCGATCGTCGAACTCGAACTGGCCTACCTGAACGAGGTCGGCAGAGTGACCGACTCTGCCCTCGCAGATTCTCGGTGCCCTTGGCCTCAGGCGAGTGGGCCTCGACGGTGGCCCAGGTCGGGTTCGGGTCCGGTCTGTGCGACGGCCGCCGGGATCACCTGGACCCGCGACCCGTTCGACCGCATGCTGGCGGCGCACTCGTTGACGGCCGGGCTGCCGCTTGCTGACCACGAACCGGACGTTACCGCGAACCTGGACCTGGCTTTCTGGGACTGAACGCTCGAACCGGGCGTTCTCGGCCCCCAGACGGCTGAGCCCGTTACACACCGCCGGACTCGAGTGGACGTGGCGGTGATCGGCAGGCTGACGGCGTGCGGATAATGAATCATGAGCACGCCTGTCCATGAACTGCCCGAGCGGGATCGCCCCTGGATCATCCGCACCTACGCCGGACATTCCAGCGCCAAGGCCTCCAACGAGCTGTACCGCAGCAACCTCGAGAAGGGCCAGACCGGCCTGAGCATCGCGTTCGACCTGCCGACCCAGTGCGGGTACGACTCCGACGACCCGATCGCGCGCCCGGAAGTCGGCAAGGTGGGCGTGCCGATCAACTCCCTGGACGACTTCCACGTGCTCTTCGACGGCATCCCGCTGGAGAAGATGAACACGTCGATGACCATCAACGGCACGGCGATGTGGCTGCTGGCGCTGTACGTGGCGCTGGCGCGCGAGCGCGGCGAGGACGAGTCGAAGCTGCAGGGCACCACGCAGAACGACCTCATCAAGGAGTACCTCGCGCGCGGCACCTACATCTTCCCGCCCGAGGCGTCGATGCGGCTGATCGCGGAGATGTACGAGTACTGCCTGGAGGCGCATCCCGAAGTGGAACGCCTCCAACATCTGCAGCTACCACCTGCAGGAGGCCGGTGCCACGCCGGTGCAGGAGCTGGCGTTCGCGCTGGCCAACGCCATCAGCCTGCTCGACCTGCTCAAGGCAGCGCGGCCACTTCACCGACGAGCAGTTCGAGCGGGCGGTGGGCCGCATCTCCTTCTTCGTCAACGCCGGCATCCGGTTCATCGAGGAGATGTGCGAAGATGCGCGCGTTCGGCGAGCTGTGGGACAGCTACACCGCCGAGCGCTTCGGCGTGACGCAGGAGAAGTACCGCCGCTTCCGCTACGGCGTGCAGGTCAACTCGCTGGGCCTGACCGAGGCACAGCCGGAGAACAACGCGTGGCGGATCATCCTCGAGGCGCTGGGCGTGACGCTGAGCCGCAACGCCCGCTGCCGCGCACTGCAGCTGCCGGCCTGGAACGAGGCGATGTCGCTGCCGCGGCCGTGGGACCAGCAGTGGGCGCTGCGCCTGCAGCAGATCCTGGCCTACGAGACCGACCTGCTGGAGTACCCGGACCTGTTCGACGGCAGCGCCGGTCGTGCAGGCCAAGGTGCAGGCGCTGATGGAGGAGGCGACTGCCGAGATCGAGACGATCCTCGGGCATGGGCGGCGTGATCCCGGCGATCGAGACCGGCTACATGAAGACCGCGCTGGTGCGTCAGCATGAGCGAGCGGATGAGCCGGATCAACGCCGGCGAGCAGATCGTCGTCGGCCTGAACAAGTGGACCGAGGGGCTGCCCTCGCCACTGACCGCCGGCGACGACGGTGGCATCTTCAAGGTGGACGAGCAAGGCGGCGGAGGCGATCATCGCGTCACTGGAGCGACACCCGCGCGACCCGTGACTCTGCCCGCGCGGACGCGGCGCTGGCGGCGCTCGAAGCAGGCGGCCCGCGACGGCAGCAACCTGATGGAGCCCAGCATCGAGTGCGCGCTGGCGCGGGTGACCACCGGCGAGTGGGCCGGGGCGCTGCGCGAGGTGTTCGGCGAGTACCGCCCGGCCACCGGCATCGAGGGCCAGCAGCTCGGTCTGACCGGCGACCGCGTGGAGCTGCTGCGCGCAGCGCGATCGACGCGCTGGCCGACCAAGCATCGGGCCACCGGCCGCGGCATGGTGGTCGGCAAGCCCGGCCTGGACGGCCACTCCAACGGCGCCGAGGTGATCGCGGTGTCGGCGCGGCACGTGGGCTTCGACGTCATCTACTCCGGCATCCGCCTGAGCCCCGACGAGATCGTGCAGTCCGCGGTCGAGGAGGGCGCGGACGTGATCGGGGCGTCGGTGCTGTCGGGCTCCCACCTCGACCTGGCCAAGCAGATCCTGGACGGCCTGCGCGAGCAGGGCGCCGACGAGGACATCGCGGTGGTGTTCGGGGGCATCATCCCGCCGGCGGACGCCCGCGAGCTGGAGTCGATGGGGATCAAGAAGGTGTTCACGCCGGCGGACTACGAGCTCATGGACGTCATGGAGTCGATCGTCGAGGTGCTCGAGGCCCGATGACGGTCGTGGATGCGCGCGCGGGAGCTGAACAAGCACGCCGTCTCGCAAGTTGGTCGTCCGTCTTCGAGGACACCCGGCCCGCGACGCCGCGGACCGGCGCGCAGCAGGTGCCTGGCGCAGCTCGGCCCGGCGCAAGGCCACCGTGCATCGGGTATCACCGGGACGCCGGGGGCCGGCAAGTCCAGCCTCGTGGCCCGGATCGGTGCCGGCACTGCTGGCCGACTCTGCGCTGTCGGTCGCGGTGCTGGCCGTGGACCCGGCCAGCCACGTCTCGGGTGGGGCGCTGCTGGGGGACCGCACCCGCACGCGCTTCGCCACCGGGGAGAAGCGCGTCGTTCTTCCGCAGCCAGTCCAACGCCGCCGAGCTGGGCGGGCTGGCGCCCACGCACCTTCCAGGTCACGCCGGCTGCTCAAGCGGCTGTTCGACGTGCGTCATCGTGGAGACGGTCGGTATCGGGCAGAGCGAGTTGGACATCCGCTACCTGGCCGACCACGTGTACCTGGTGCTGCAGCCGCTGGGCGGCGACGAGATCCAGTTCCTCAAGGCCGGGATCATCGAGATCCCGGACTCGTTCATCCTCAACAAGTGCGACGACCCGGCGGCCGGGCAGTCGTACTACCAATTGCGGTCGTCGCTGTCGCTGGCGCAGGCCCTTCGACGAGGAGCTGCCGCCGATCCACCGGACCTCGGCGCGCACCGGGGAGGGGATCGACGAGTTGGCGTCGGCCCTCCTCAAGGTCGGCCCGCGGCACTCCGACGACGAGCGGGAGCAGCTACTTCTTCTCCCGCTGGGTCGAGGACGAGTGGGGCAACGACCGGCCGCCGTTACCTGGCTGCCTCCCCCGACGCACTCAAGGCCGGCTTCGACGCGGCCCAGGGGCAGTTCGAGGCCGGCATCCTGGCCTGGCTCGGAAAGGCTGAACGATAAGGACAAGTCAGTTGTCGTTATCGTTCAGCCTTCCAGGACGTCCGCCAATTGGCTCATGAAGATCTCCGGCTCGTACTTGAGAACCCAGGTGAGCACCCGCAGAAAGATGCGATCACCCTGTCTGACGATGTCGTTCTGCCGCTCGTGGTCATCACGCATCGTCTCGATGTCCGCGTGGCCGGCACCGTCGATCTCCACGACGACGCGCTCGGCCTCCCAGTAGGCATCGATGTAGCGGGTGCCACTCGTGCTCGTCCGGCGCACCTGGCGGTCGGGTGGCCTTATGCCGTACTTGCGGCAGAGCCGGGAGAAATCCACCTCGCCGACGGACATTGCGCCACTCGAGAATTCGGAGGCAGATTCAAGCACCTGATCGCGACGCGGCAGGGTGGGCCGGTCCCGGATCGCGCGTTGGAGGCTGCGGGCCGTGACCAGCCGCTTGTTAAGGCAGGTGATGACGATGAACAGCGCCTCGCGATCGGTACGAGCCCAGGCGGCGGCGTCAAGGCAGGCGTCCGCGGGATGAGACCGCGGCATTCCGCCCTTGGGGGAGGTGAGCAGCCTGGAAGTGCGATGGGCGCGAATCCACTCGGGGCACACAGGGCTGGACTCCACCGGCACCAACACGTCGATGGGGCGCGCGACGTCATGCTTCCACCCAGAACCGTAAAGAGCCGCTTGGCCTGCGAGGATCGAGTGAGGTCCTGCGTGCAGTGCGGCGGCCCAGAGGTTCTGTTCCTCGGTGGGTGCCGCCGGCCCCGCTGCGTAGACGTTCCTGGTGATCCGGCTGCCACTGGCCCAGATCGTGAGCGCGTCGCGCCGCTCGCCGGCCGGACTCGCCCAGCTGCCACAGTGGCGATCACATTCGCCTGGGCTGTGAGCAGTTGGATGGATTCGCGCTGTCGAGGTGAGGCACCCGACCAATGGTCGACGTCATCAGAGCCGCTGGTGCAGGCTGCCTGTGGAAAGGCTGAACGATAAGGACAAGTCAGTCGTCGTTATCGTTCACCCTCGTCAGCGGCGCGCGCGACCGGCGCGTGGGCGATCCGGTAGGGGGCGTGGACCCGGGCGTGATCGATCGCTGCGGGAGTGTGATCGAAGACGTGGCGTTCGTCGGCAAGTTCGGCGTACACCCCTAGCCGCTGTAGAACCTGCACGTGCTCGGGCCGCGCGCCCGACGGCCAGCGCCGTGATCCGGCGTGCTTCCAGCCGGCGGATCGTGTCGGCGAGCACAGAAGCGCCCGTCGCGTCGAGGGCGCCCACCCGTGACATCCGCACGGATCACCCACACGGACGTCCGAGAGCCTCCGACAACTCGAGCAGGAAGGCGTGCGCGGCACCGAAGAACAACGACCCTTCCAGCCGGGGCGCGACGATGTGCTCGGCGATGAGCGCGGCTTCCTCCATGTCGTGCTGGCCGCCCGAGGTAACGGGCACCTGGTCCAGACGCGCCGAGCGGGCGACCTGCTGAAGGGCGAAGAAACCGGCGAGAACCAGGCCGAGCAGCACAGCGGTGACCAGATCGAACGCGACGGTGGCGGCGGCGGTGAGCACCCAGGACCACCGCGTCGCCGCGCGTGGCCCGCAGGATCGCGCCCAGACCGGTGACCTCGACCATGAGGAACGCCGTCGCCAGCAGTACGCCGGCAAGGGCCGCAGAGAGGGATTCCGGCGACGAGGAGTGCGAGCACCAGCATCACGCCGAGCAGGACGAGCGCATGCACGAGGGCGGCTAGCCGTGACCGCGCACCGGAGCGGACGTTCACCGCGGTACGCGCGATCGCGGCCGTAGCCGGGATGCCGCCGAAGAACGGCACGACGAGGTTGGCCAGGCCCTGACCGAAGAGCTCCTTGTCGGGATCGTGACGCTCGTCGACGGACATCCCATCGGCGACGGTGGCCGACAGAAGACTCTCGAGGGCGGCCAGCGCGGCGACCGCCACGGCCGGTAGCACCAGACCGGTCAGTGACTCCCAGGGGATCGTGGGCACCGAGGGGGTCGGCAGGTCCCGGCCGGGATCGCACCGATCGTCGGGACGTCCAGGTGCAGCACGCGCACGGCCAGCGCGGCCACGACGACGGCGGGAAGTGAGACGGGCCAGGACGGGCGCACGCGGACCGCCAGCAGCATGGTCGCGGCGACGAACGCGGCGAGGACGGGCTCGACCCACTGCGGATCGGCCAACCAGGCGCGGATCGACGTCGCTGCGACAGCCAGCACCTTCTCGCCATGGCCCGGCGTGCCCAGGGCCACCGGCACCTGCTGCAGGGCGATCACCAGCGCGATCCCGACAGTGAACCCCTCGACGACCGGCAGCGGGATGTAGCGCATGCTGCGCCCGGCGCCCGTCCACGCCAGAACGAGCAACAGGGCGCCCGCCATGAGCCCCACGACCAGAACCGCCGTCGGGCCGAACCGCGCCACGATCGGCACCAGGACGACCGTCATGGCGCCGGTGGGGCCGGAGAACCTGCAGGTTGCTGCCCCCGAACACGGCCGCGACCGCGCCGGCAGATCACCGCCGTCACCAGACCGGCTTCGGCCCCCAGCCCGCGGAGATGCCGAAGGCCCGAGCGGCGGACGGCAGTGCGACGACGGCGACGGTCAGGCCGGCGATCAGGTCGCGCCGGGGATCCCGGGCCATGCTGCGCCATTCAGCACTTTCCCGGCAGGATGGCGCGGGCACGGTTGTACGCCCTCACGCGCGGACCCGCAGGTCGTCTGCCGAGCGCTCCTTGCTCCTCGGCGACCCGACGCAGGATCGCGCGCCCGGCCAGCGGGCGGATTCGCTGACCTCCGGAACCACGACCGAGTAGATAGACCTCGCCGGCCTCGCGTCGCGAGACGATCAGGCCGGCCCGCCGCAACACGGCCAGTTGCTGGGAGAGGCTGCTCGGTTCCACATCGAGCGCATCGAGCAGTTCGTGGACGGCCTGATCTCGCTCGGTCAGCAGTTCGAGCACCCGGATGCGTACCGGGTGGCCCAACGTCCGGAAGAACTCGGCCTTGGCCTGGTAGAGCGGTACCGGCATGCGTCTGCTCCCTTCGCCTCACTACCCGCATAGTTTCGCACATGAAGAAATCATCAAGTAAGGCTGCCCGGCTTACCGATCCGGTTGACGGTGTCCTGCAACGGGACTAACGTGTCTAGATGTCTAGACAAGTGAGTGGATGGGGGTGGCGGTGCCGACCAGGATCAGAACCGACGACTTCACCCCGCTGTACATCCATATCAGCCGGTACCTGCGGGGGCTGATCCTCGACGGTGAATTGCAGACCGGTGAGGTGATCCCCTCCGAACTGGACCTGGTGAAGAAGTTCGGCACCACCCGGGGAACGGTGCGGGCCGCTGTCGACGTGCTCGTCAACGAGAAACTGGTCAAGCGGGTCCACGGCAAAGGGACGTTCGTGCGTAGAGGCGGCCGGTCCGCCACGACATCTGGAAACTTCGGGGGCTTCGCCGCCGGCTTGGGGACCAAGCAGGGACTGGCCGTGGCGAAGGTGGTATCGGCGGACACCGTGGAGCGCGACGACCGCCGGTACTTCGAGCTGGTGCGCCTGCGCGGGATCGCCAGCAACGGCTCTACCGAGTACTTCTCCCTGGACACTTCGCTGATCCCTCTGGACCTGTTCCCCGGTATCGGGGAGGTCAAACTTCGAGAACCGTTCCCTGTACAACGTGTTCCGGACGACCTACGACCGTCACCCGCGCCGCACCACGATGACCCTGACCGCCGGCGTGGCCTCACGAGGAGCGCAAACTGTTGAGCGAGGCCTCCCAGGACGCGCTGCTCATGGCGCAGGGCAGCTGCTTCGACCAGAACGATACGGAGATCGAGCGGTTGCGGATCGTGCACTCGTCGAGCATCCAGTTCAACTTCACGACGGTCATGACCGACCCCCGGAGGGTGATCTGGACATGGAGTTCACGAACCTGTTCCGGGCACCCAAGCCGATTCTCGCGATGCTCCACCTCAAGGGCGAGGGCAGTGCCGACGTGCTCACCCGCGCCATGCGGGAGACCGAGATCCTGGTCGCCGGTGGGGCTGACGGGCTGGTGGTGGAGGACTACTTCGGCACTGCAGACGACGTTGCGGCCGTCCTGGCGGGGCTCGCCGCCGACCCGCCCCCGATCCCGTACGGCGTGAACATCCTCGATGACGGCCCGGCCTCGTTCGAACTGGCCGACAAGTTCGGCGCCGGCTTCGTGCAGATGGACTCCGTGGCCGGTCATCTCCTGCCGGCCGACGATGCCGTCTTCGCGCGGGAAGTGGCCGCGATCCGTGCGGCCAGCGACGCGGTCCTGCTCGGCGGTGTGCGGTTCAAGTACCAGAAGGTGCTGTCGGGCAACTCGCTGCAGACCGACCTGCGCGCAGGGATGGACCGCTGCGACGCGTTGGTGGTCACCGGTGACCGGACCGGTGAAGAGACCCCGACGGACAAGATCCTGGCGTTCCGGGAGGTGCTCGGTGCCCAGTTCCCCCTGGTGATCGGCGCGGGCGTCACCGTCGAGAACTGCGCGCAGCAGATGCCGCTCGGGGACGCGGTGATCGTCGGCAGCGCTCTGAAAGTTGGCGGGGTGGCCGAGGGAGAACTCGTCGCCTGCGGCCGTCACGGAATTCGTCAGTGCGATGCGGGAAGTCCGGGAGCGCTCATGAAGACCATCGATGCGGTGCCGGCCGCCACGGCCGACCTCAGCGCGGTCGGAGTGCTCTACGACCTGCGGACGGACCGGCGCGTGGTCGCCACGACCGGGCCCGACTGGAGCGATCACTACACAGCCGACTCCGTCGTTGCGGGACCCACCCACGTGGGGCTGACCACCGGACCGGGTTCTGAAGCCCCGGTGACCGTCATGGAGCGCCACCTGTACACCCGGGAGGCGCTGCTCCCGCTGACCGAGCCGGTTGTGCTGCCGGTGTGTACGCAGCCGGTCCCCGCCGCCGCCGCCGTCCAGGCGCTGCTCGTGGAGCCCGGACAGGTGCTGATGCTCGAGGTCGGCGTCTGGCACGCCCCCGCCCTGGGCGTGGGTTCGCCGAGCCACTACCACTGGCTGGCGGGAGTCGACGAGTACGTCGAGTCCGAATGGGTGGACATCGCCGGTGGCCCGCTGGCCGTGCGGATGGAGGCCGGCCCATGACCTACAGCGTGTTCATCGGCGACGTCTCCCTGGACGAGTTCTTCCGGGCCGACGACTGGCCGGCCGCGACCGGGAGCAAGATCGACCTGTACCCGCTGGGTGCGCATACCGGCGGGATGATCGCCAATGCGGCGGTGGTGTTCGCAGCACTCGGCGGGACCGCGCGCTTCCTGTGGAGCATGAACGACAGCGCGCTCAGCCGCTCCTTGCTCGAGGATCTCGAGGCGCAGGGCGTCGACACGGCACTTGTCGCGACCGATCCGTCGCTGGCCGACTCTCGCAACATCATCGTGCTGGCCCACGGCGAGCACACCGTGATGACCCCGACGCTGGGACTGAACCGCATCGAGCTGGGCGACGCGGCGATGGAGGCGCTGTGCGGTGCACAGTACGTCTACACCGCGATCGGCGACCTGCGGTGCCTGCGGCACGGCGAGGCCAGGGCGGCCCAGGTGCTGGACCGGATCCGGGGGGCGGGGGCACTGGTCGTGCTGGACCTCGACGTGGCCAATGTGCGCGATGGCGACGACGAGCTCATAGCGCGAACGGACGTCCTGCTGTTCAACGGGGGAGCTGGTCACCGACGCGCTGATGGCCAACGGCACGCGCGCGGTGGTCGTCACGCTTGGCGTTGGCGGATGCCAGGTGGCCGACGCGCAGCAGCGGTTCGCGGTCCCCGGGATCGCCACCGACGTGGTGGACGTGACCGGCGCCGGCGACACCTTCGGCGCTGCTTTGCTGTACGCGCTCAACTGCACGGCTGACCTGCGGGCAGCCACTACCTTTGCCAATGCGGCTGCGGCCCGGGCGGTCACCTCCCTCGGCGCCCGGGCCGGAGCCGGGTCCCCTGCCGATGTCGTCGCCTTCGCCAGATCGCACGGCACCGGCCATCTGCTCGATCAGTTCGAACCCACCATTGAGAGGCAAGCACCATGACAATCACAAGGAAACGGGGATTTGGCAGGGTGGCGGCGCTTGCCGCTGTCGCGGGACTCGTGCTGACCGGCTGCGTCAACAACGAGTCGGACTCCACGCCGTCGGCGACGGCGACCGGTGCAGCGGTCGTCGACGAGGCCGCCCGGGCGCTGCTGCCGGCCGACGTGCGCGACTCGGGCACGCTGGTGATCGGCACGAACCTCACCTATGCACCGGACGAGTTCAAGAACCCGGACGGCACGCCCACTGGCTGGGGAATCGACCTCGTAACAGCAATGTCGCAGCGGCTGGGCCTCAAGCCCGACCTGCGCGACTCGCAGTTCGACAACATCATCCCCGGCGTGAAGGGCGGCAAGTACGACGTCGGTTGGGCATCGTTCACCGACACCCTTGAGCGTCAAGCTTCTGTGGACTTCGTCGACTACTACAACGCCGGTATCCAGTGGGCTACCCGCGCGGGCGAGACGGTGGACCCCGACAACGCCTGCGGTCTGACGATCGCGGTCGGCACCGGGACCTACCAGGAGACCGACGAACTGCCAGCCAAGAGCAAGGCGTGTGAAGAGGCAGGCAAGCCGCCGCTGAAGCTGCTCAAGCTCGACACTCAGGGCGACATCACCAACGCTGTGGTGCTCGGCCGTGCGGACGCGATGTCCGCGGACTCGCCGGTGACGCAGTACGCGGTCTCGCAGACCGACGGCAAGCTCGTGCTGGCCGGTGACATCTTCGATGCCGCGCCCTTCGGCATGGCCACCGCCAAGGACGGCGAGATGACGAAGGCCCTGCAGGCCGCGATGCAATCCATGATGGACGACGGCACCTACGAGGCGATCCTGAAGCAGTGGGGCGTCGAGGCCGGAGCTGTCGACACGGCCACCATCAACGGCGGAACGAGCTGACGATGGCCACCGTCCAGAGCAAATCCGGAGCCGCTCCTGATAACGCCACTCCCTCGCCGGAGTGGATCCGGGCCAAACCGCTGCGTCATCCGGGACGCACGATCTGGGCGGTGGTCATAGTCGTCGGGCTGTTCCTGTTCCTCTACGGAGCTGCGACCAACCCTGCATACGACTGGGACACCTACCTGAAGTACCTGTTCGATCAGCGGTTCTGGCAGGCGGCCGGCATCACGCTGCTGCTGACTGTGCTGGCGATGGCCCTCGGTGTCGCACTGGGCGTGGCCCTGGCCGTGATGCGGCTGACCCCCAACCGCATCATGCAGTCGGTCAGCTGGGTCTACGTCTGGATCTTCCGCGGCACCCCTGTCTACGTGCAGTTGGTGTTCTGGGGTCTGTTCAGCACGATCTATCCGCATCTCAGCTTCGGGATCCCGTTCTTCCACAGCTTCTTCTCTGTCGAGACCGCCTCGTTCGCCGAGAACGTGTTCTGGCTCGCGGTGATCGGCTTGGCGCTCAACGAGGCGGCGTACATGGCCGAGATCGTGCGCGGTGGGATCCAGAGCGTGGACGAGGGGCAGAGCGAAGCGGCCACCGCGCTGGGCATGTCCCGGGCTATGGCACTGCGGCTGGTGATCCTTCCGCAGGCCATGCGGTCGATCATCCCGCCGACCGGCAACGAGGTGATCTCGATGCTGAAGACCACCTCTCTGGTCACCGCCGTGCCGTACACGTACGACCTGTACGCCCGCGCCCGCGACCTGTCGGTAGAGACGTTCAACCCGGTGCCGATGTTGCTGATCGCCTCCACATGGTACCTGGCGTTCACGTCGGTGCTGATGATCGGTCAGCACTACCTCGAACGGCACTTCGCCAAGGGTGCCTCCAAGGTGATGTCGGACAGGCAGCTGCAGGCGCTGGCCGATGCCGAGCAAATTCACGCGAGTCAGGACAACCGATGAACGCCATGGTCGACGCCCGCAACGTCTACAAGAAGTTCGGTGCCCTGGAGGTTCTGCGCGGGATCACGCTGAACGTCCAGCCCGGCGAAGTCACGTGCATCATCGGCCCGTCAGGCTCGGGCAAGTCGACGTTCCTGCGATGCATCAATCACCTCGAGCAGATCGATGCCGGCCGGCTGTATGTCGACGGCGAGTTGGTCGGATACGTCGAGCGCGACAACGTCCTGCACGAGATGCCGCTGCGCAAGGCTGCCCGGCAGCGACGCGACATCGGCATGGTGTTCCAGCGCTTCAACCTGTTCCCGCACGTCACGGCGCTGGACAACATCACGATGTCGATGGTGCACGTCAAGAAGGCGCCCAAGGAGCAGGCCCGCACGCGCGGCCTGGAACTTCTGGAGATGGTCGGCTTGTCCTCCAAGGCCCACGCCTACCCCGCCCAGATGTCCGGCGGGCAGTTGCAGCGAGTGGCGATCGCCCGCGCCTTGGCAATGGATCCTAAGTTGATGCTGTTCGACGAGCCCACCTCAGCGCTGGATCCGGAGTTGGTGGGCGAGGTGCTCGAGGTCATGAAGGACCTGGCCGAGCGCGGCATGACGATGGTGGTCGTGACCCACGAGATGGGGTTCGCCCGCGAGGTCGCCGACTCGTTGGTCTTCGTGGATCGAGGAGTGGCTGTCGAGGCGGGTGTCCCGGCGCAGGTTCTGGACTCTCCCGCACACGAACGGACGAAGACGTTCCTGTCCAAGGTCGTCTGACTCGGGCTGTGAGCGAATCCGGTCACTAGGTGGCAGGTTGGACTCCCCAGCGGCTCAGAACCGCACCTTCACGACCTTGCTCTTGCCCTTCTTGGTGCCCTTGAGTTTGCACAGGCCAGACTTCTTGACCACAACCTTGTGCTTCTGGACCGAGCAAACCTTTGGCGTCAACGTTTTCACCTTGGGATAGCTGCGCAGGCCCTTGGGCAGAGGCTTGGTGGGAGCTGGGCCCACCGTCACCGGAACTGAAGCCATCACGTTCTGATTGTTCAGCCGAACCCCTGTCGCCCACATCGCCGTCATAGCGGCGTTGCCGGAAGTTGGGGCATCGACAACCACCGGCAGCAGCACGCTGAAACCGAACCCTGGAGACAAGGGCTCAAGCTTGCTCACGAGGATCTGGCCGCTCTCCACGGTGATGCTGTCGCGGCAGGGGGTAGGTGCGACAACCTGTACCGGGTCGAACTGTACGTAGTAGCACACAGCTGGCATTGCGGCGCTTGGTGCGTATCGAAGCGGTAGGCCACCAGCGTCCTGGTCGATCGTGACCATCACATCCCCGACCTTGTCCGGCGACACGATGGCCGTGTGGGCGTGGATGTAGAACGGGACGCCGGCCGCAGGTGAGCCGCTCACGCCGATGTGCTGCATCGAGAATGTCCAGATCCAGGACGTCATGCCCGACCACCCCAGATAGGAGTTGCTCTCCTCCGCTCCATACGTGAACCCGGCGATCTTGCCGTCCTCGGGATTTATCGGCCCCGGTACGGCTGCCGCCGCTGGCCCGGCAAACAGGCACAATCCCGCCGCGATTGCGATTGCCTTCCCCCACATGTGACACCTCCGAACCTCAGGTCCGGCGCCCTGTTGGCGTCTAGTTCAAGCGTACGCCTGGCCTTGTCATCAGGTGGGCCGCTTGCCTGCGTGACATTGGGCGCGGAACGATGCGGGCATGGCCATGCATCCTGACCGGCTGCTGCCCGCGGACCCGGGCGTGCGCGACATTGCCCGCACGCTCTACGCAGAGGTGAAGGACTTGCCAATCATCTCGCCGCACGGTCATGTGCCGGCGCAATGGCTTGCTGACGACACGGCCTTCCGCGATCCGACGAGCCTGCTGATCACCCCGGATCACTACGTCACCCGACTGCTGCACGCGCAGGGCATCGGTTTGGGCGAACTCGGGATTGGCCGGGAACTCAGCGCGGATGAGTCCCGGGCGGCGTTCCGGATTCTCTGCGATCACTGGCCGGCCTTTCGCGGAACCGCTGTGCAGTACTGGCTGGAAGCGCAGCTGTCCGACGTCTTCGGGCTGGACATGCAGCCCGGACCCGACACGGCCGATGCGATCTACGACGCCATTGGCGCTGCCCTGCAGACGCCGAAGTTTCGGCCGAGGGCGCTCTACGACGGGTTCGGCATCGAGTTCCTGGCGACGACAGACGACCCTGCTGACGACCTGCGATTCCACCGGGCACTGACAGATTGGCACGGGACGGTAGCGCCCAATTTCCGGCCCGACCGCTACCTCGAGGCGGGACGCCCGAATTGGGCCGCGGACATGCAGCGGCTGGGACAGGTCGCGGACGTCGACACGGGCACGTACGCGGGATGGCTGGCCGCCATGGAGTCGCGGCGGGCCTTCTTCAAAGCGCACGGTGCGGTGTCGACGGATCATTCGCACCGGGACGCCCGGATGGAACGACTGCCGGCCGCGGAGGTGCAGCGGCTGTATTCGGCAGCGCAATCGGGGCGGATCACGCAGCCTGAGGCCGACACCCTGCGCCGGCACTTCATGTTCGAGCAGGCCCGGATGGCCGCCGACGACGGCCTGGTGATGACGCTGCATCCGGGCGTACACCGCAACCACCACGCGCCGACGCTACCAGAGCATTCGGTGCTGACGTCGGTGCGGACATCCCAGTGGCAGTGGAGTTCACCGACGCCCTGCAACCGGTGCTCTCGGCGTTTGGGACGGCGCCGGGTTTCCAGCTTGTCGTGTTCACGATGGACGAGACCGCGTACGCACGCGAACTCGCGCCGCTGGCCGGCTTCTACCCGTCGGTTTACGTCGGCGCTCCGTGGTGGTTCCTGGACTCACCGGATGCGATGCTGCGCTACCGCAGTGCTGTCACTGACATCGCGGGGTTCACGAAGACCTCCGGATTCATCGACGACACCCGGGCGTTTTTGTCGATCCCGGCCCGGCACGACATGGCGCGGCGGCGGGATGCGGCGTACTTGGCTGGGCTGGTGGCCGAGCACCGGTTGGCTTTGGCTGAGGCGGTGGAGGTCGCCCGGGCGCTGGTCATCGACAACCCCAAACGCGCGTTCCGGCTGCCATGACCATCATCGGACTGGACGTGGGAACGACGGCGGTCAAGGCCGTTGCGTTCGACAGTGGCGCGACCCGAATGGCCGTCCGCGAGTACCCGATGCTCACTCCGAATCCCGGCTGGCAGGTGCAGGATCCGGATCAGATCGTGGCCGCGGTGCTCGACGCGCTCGCGGAGGTCTTCGGGCCTGATGTGACGGGAGTCGCGGTGAGCGCTGCAATGCACGGGCTCATCGGTTTGGATACCCAGTACAAGCCGCTCACCCCGCTGATCACGTGGGCCGATGGCCGCGCCCGGAGGCAGGCCGCCGCAATGCGAAGCACGGAGCTGTACGAGATCTCCGGCGTCCCCGTGCACCCGATGTCGCCGTTGACGAAACTCCGCTGGTTTGCCGAGGAATCGCCCGACATCGCACGGCGCGTGCGGTGGTGGGTCGGGCTGAAGGACTACGTTCTGCTTGCTCTCACTGGGCAACTGGTCACCGAGTTGTCCAGCGCTTCAGGGACGGGCTTGCTCGACCGCCGGACGCGGCAATGGAGCCCGAGTGCAGTGCGCGCGGCAGGGATCTCGCAGGAGCAATTGCCGCCGATCCTCGCCACGACCGCGACGCTGCCGATGATCGCTCCCGTGCCCGGCCTGCCAGTGGTGGTCGGGGCAGCGGACGGGCCGCTGGGAAATGTGGGAACCGGAGCGCTGTGGCCGGGCAGCGTGGCGCTGTCAGTGGGAACCAGCGCCGCCGCCCGGATGGTTGTGCCGGAGTCGACGATTGATCCTGGGCAGCGGCTGTTCTGTTACGCGCTGACCGAAGACCAGTGGGTCGTTGGCAGCGCACTCAGCACGGGCGGCGCGGTTGTGCGATGGGCGGGGCAGGTCTATGGCGCCAACAGCGACGAGCAGGTTCTGCAGTGGGCCTCGGAAGCGCCGCCGGGATGTGACGGGCTGATTGCTCTGCCCTACCTGTTCGCTGAACGGGGCCCGTTGTGGGATCCCACGCTCGCGGGTGCCTTCATGGGAATCCGGGCAGAGCACACTCGCGCTCATTTCTGCCGGGCGGCTATCGAAGGGGTGGCCCGGCAGCTGGCAGTCGTCGTAGCTGCTCTGGATGAGATCACGCATGTGCGCGACGTCCGTGCGACAGGTGGGGTGTTTCGGTCCCTGCTATGGCGCGAGATTCGTGGCCGGGACGCTGGACCGGCCGCTGCAGGTGGTCGACGGTGCCGAGGGGACGGCGCGAGGTGCGGCCGCGCTGGGTCTGTACGCGTTGGGGATCGTGCGACGACCTGGTGACGGCGGTGGAACGGCTCTCGCCGCCCGGAGCCGCGCCTGTGACCCAGCCTTCGAATGCCGCGGCATACCGCGCCGCCACCGAGGCGATCCCGGCCTTGATCCGCAGTTACGGGGAAGTCGCCGAACTGTTCGAGGGCTGACGCAACCGGTACAGCACTTCCCCGGCATTGAGCTCCACGAACGTGTCCGGATCGGCCCGCATAGCCGAGACATCAACGGACGCTGGATCGAGGTAGCCGACATTGGCTGCCTCGACAACTTCCCGCGGAATGCTGGTCGCGAACGTGACCTGCACCCGGTCAACCTCGCCACCAACCGGATCCCACGTACCCTGGCCGCGGACATGGCTCGAGTGGGCAAGATCTCCCCAGGGCAGCTCCTTGAATCTGTCCCATTGACCCAGGAAGTAGTCGCGGCAGTGGTACCCGATCTCGGCGATGTGCGGGTGCATGACCGACAACTGCGTTATGTGCGGGGCGTAGATGATGACCTCGCCGCCGTCAGCCACGATCGGCTCCAGCTTGTAGAAGCCCTTGGCCGCGGTCCAGATGTCCTCGTACTTGCGCGGCATCACTGCCAGCACCCGCTGTACGGGTGCGTCCAGGTACGTGATGTGAGTCTGCGCGGAGATGTCTGCGGCGGCTGCCCAGGCCTGCTCCGGCGCGCCGAAGGCCATGGCGTGCAGGGTGTCTGTTCCGGACTCCACCACCAAGCACAAGCGCCCGCCGCTCGGCCGGGATCATCGCTGCAGCCTCGTCGATCAGCGCCCGGACCGGCGTGATGCCGCGGGTTCCGATGATCGATGCGCTGCTGATGAGGGCGCCGATCCAGTGCGAGACGTCGATCATCTCCTGCGCGGAGACACCGGGGAAGAAGTACTTGTTGCCGCCGCTGAACCCGACCACCTCGTGCGGGAAGACCGGACCGATCACGATCGCCAGTTCTGCCTCGGCAACGAGCCGGTTGATCCGCACCTCGACGCTGCGATCGGTGAGCAGTCCGTTGGTCAGTTCGGCGATGCGGCTGGCCGGGATGGTGCCGAGGGTGGCGAACGTCTCCGGGCGCCAGAACTCGTGGTTGCGGATGTCCCAGCCGGGATAACGCCCACCGAGGAAGGCCGTGAGGTGCTCGTCGCTCATCGGCTGGTGGGTGCCTAGCGCGACGACCATGGACACGGACGCCTCGCATAGCGCCGTGTGAAAGGCGGGTAGCAGAAGAGGCAACGGGCAGGTGCGAGTCGCGTCGGGCACGATCAGGCAGACCCGTTTGCCCGCGACGTCCAGCGCGGCCACCTGCTCGGAGATGAACCGCTGTACCTGAGGCCCATCCAGTTGCTGGAAGGGGCCGCCGAGCAACTCACAACCGGGCGGCATCGTGCAGCACCGCCTCCACGAACTCGTGGTCGTCTGGCAGTTCCTGGTCGATGACGGCCAACAGCGAGGGCACGGCTTGGCCCAGCGGTTGGTTCGCCAGGTGTACCAAGAGTTCCCGCTGTGGATCAGGCGCGGGATCGTCACGCAAGTACACGATCCAAGCGGCCAGGATCCGGACTGCCGCCTGCGGGATCCGCCCCGCATCGCGCTCCGCGCGGATCGTGGGCACAAGCCGTACGGGCAACTTCTGCGAACCGTCCATGGCGACCTGGGTGAGTTGATGCGCGATCGCGGGGTTCGCGAAACGCAGCAGCAGTGCGTCCTGATATCCCTGCGACTCGAAGGACAGATGGGGCCCGGCTTCCGCCCACCACCGCAGCACCCACTCGCGGCACGCGGGGTCAGCGATCGCCTCGGCCACAGTTGTGTGTCCGCGCAGCGATCCCACATACGCCAGCA
Organism: Candidatus Nanopelagicales bacterium; assembly: GCA_037045455.1. Classification (GTDB taxonomy): domain Bacteria; phylum Actinomycetota; class Actinomycetes; order S36-B12; family UBA10799; genus JADKAV01. Next base: position 537,456 of record JBAOIN010000012.1, read on the forward strand.
GTGAATGGGCCCCGTTCAGCAGCGTGAGTTTGCGGGCCTCATAAGGGTGGACGTCGTCGGTGATGACCGCACCTGCTGTCTCCAAGGCGGGCCGCTGCCCAGCGAACGTGTCCGAAAGCACCCACTCCGCGTACGGCTCAGTCACCACGGGCATCTCGTCCCGAACGCCGAGGGCTGTGGCCACCCGCTGCCGGTCCGCCTCGCTGGTCGCTGGTGTGATGCGGTCCACGGTGGTCGAGACGAAACCGACGTTGGCGTCCATCCATGGCAGCAATCCCGGGTCGATCCGTTCGGCGAGGTCGGTGAGGAGCGCGACGCAGCACGCGCCGCGTTGCTGGGCAGGTTGTCGCAGGGGATCAGGCTGATCGGCCCTGCATCCGCATCCCGGCGGGCCTGCAAGCCCGCGAGGATCCGAGTGTCGACACCGGACCTTGGGCGATAGCCGGCTTCGGTGACCGTGATGGTGAGGTACTGCACGGCTGGGTCCGCCCAGTACCCGGTCCAGGCGGCGTGATTGTCGGCGGGATGCGCGGCAGCAATGGCCTCGCACTGCTCGTACGTGTCGCCCTCTGCGGAACGCACGTCCACCGTGTAGACGCAGTCCTGGCGCTCCATCGCAAGCGCTGCTCGCGGACTCGAACCGGTGAACGCAGCGATGCCCCACTCGGGGTCACTGTGCGCGGTGAAGACGGCTTGGTGGGCGCGGAAGAAGTTGCCGAGACCCAGATGCAGCGCCCGGACCGGTGGGCGAGGTCGGGTCCGCGCTAACTCCACTCCTCAAGGCTCGCCGGTGTGGCGGCAAAGGGCAATGGCAAGTGTTGGCTTCTCGGCAAACCCTGCTCAGTCAATCTCCTGATTTGCACGGGGATCGATGTGCGGACAGCCCCTTCTGAGTAGCCCAGGTCTTTCGCTTATCGGCCGATCCGTGAGCATTCCGGGCATCGGTTAGCACCGCGGACGGTGTTTAGGCGCCCGGCGCGCTAACCGATGCCCAGAGTGCTAACGGATTGCCACTTCATCGCCTTGCCGCGCGCTGACGGGCGGCGCGAATAGCCGGTCTGGGTGGCATTCCAGTGTCCGGAGCGCGCTGGCCGCTGACCGCTGGCCGGGCTCGCAGCCCCGCTCACGACCGGACTGCCCGATACGCCTGTTCAAGCGCGGCCAGCGACTGCTGAACGCTCTGCTCGTCCGTCGCCTGATTGCTGACCGCAATGCGCAACACGCGTCGCCCCTGCCACACCGATCCGGTCATCCAGGCTCTGCCGCTGGCCAGGAGTTGTTGCTCGACCGCCAGGGTGGTCGCGTCATCAGCCCAGGCGGTGCAAATCTGGGTGAAGACGACTTCGTTCAGCACCTCGCCGCCGATCTGCCGGACACCCTCCGCGAGCGCCTGCGCGTTCTCGACCAGGCCATCGACGAGTCCGGCGACTCCCCGGACACCGAGGTGGCGCAACGTCGCCCAGAGCACGAAGGCCCGTCCCCGCTGCGAGAACTCCGGGCCCAGCTCCAGAGGGATCGGGCGCCCCCTGACTGTGGATCAGGTACGGCGCATGGATGCCCATGGTCGCCCGGTGCACGGTGCTGTCCGCGACGAAGGCCAAGCCGGAGTCGTAGGGCACGTTCAGCGTCTTGTGGGCATCGGTCGCCCACGAATCGGCCTGCTCGAAGCCTGCGGTCAAATGCCGGGTGCGCGGGGAGGCAGCGGCCCACAGGCCGAACGCGCCGTCGACGTGCACCCAGGCGCCGTGCTCGTGGGCCAGCGGTATAGCGGCGGCGAAGTCGTCGAAGGCGCCGCTGTGAACGTTGCCGGCCTGCAGGGCCACGATGGTCGGCCCCTCGTCCAAAGCCTCTGCAAGAGCGTCGACCCGGATCCGGCCCTGCTCGTCGGCGGCGACGAGTTCCGGTGCTCCAAGACCGAGATAGCGCAGCGCCAAATCGATGGTGTCGTGACGTTCGGCGCCGACGAGGACGCGCACCCGCGGCGCTCCCTGCAGACCCTGCTCGGCGACGTCCCAACCGGCCCGGGCCAGGACTGCGTGGCGCCCCGCCGCAAGTCCTGTGAAGTTGGCCATCAGCCCGCCGGTGACCGTACCCATGGTCGTTCCGGCGGGCAGTCCAAGCAGATCGACCAGCCAGCGCTCGACCCCCTCCCGGGCTGCGCTGTGGGCTGGGGTCACATCGCGTAATCCGGCGTTCTGGTCCCAGGTGCTGGTCAGCCAATCGGCAGCCAGCGCAACCGGGTAGACGCCGCCGATGACGAATCCGAAGAAGCGGGGTGAGGCCATGGCGGTCAGTCCGGGCTCGGCGTTGCGGCACAACTGCTCGATCACGGATTTCGCGTCCAGGCCGTCTGCTGGAAGGTCGAAGTCGGCCACGAGGTCGTCCGTCGCCACCGCGGGTGGCACTGGCCGCTCGTCCATACCGTCGAGGTACGCCTTCGCCTTCCCGGCGGTGTAGTCGAGCAGTTCGTCCCACTCATGCGCGTCGCTCATGGGCACAACTGTGGCACTTGGCGTGGCGCTAGACGAGATCGCGCAGAGCCTTCATTCCCTGGTCGAACTGATCCTCGACGGTCGCGCTGTCGACGGCTGCCTTGTTGAGCGCTTCCTGGGCTTTGGCGGTCTGCGCGGTCGTGAGATAGCCGGCTGCCAACTGCGTTGTGCCGTACGCGCCGAACAGGTCCTGGAACGCTGAGCGGACGCCGGCCATGCCCGTCAGGAACTTCTGCTGCCGCTTGCCGTTGAAGCAGCTCTTGTTGGACCGCTGCACCACACTGACAAGTTTCGTCGCGCTGTTCCGATCGTCCGCAATGAGTGGCGTCATCGTCTCGCGGTACTCAGAAGCGCCCGCCTCCATCTGCGGCAAGAGATCCTGCGAATCGCTGGACAGGATGTCGACCATCCCGTCGAGCATCGCGTTGACGCTGGTGTAGTGGGCGTCGTAATGCGGAAGCTGAGCGTTCATACGCCGCTGCAGCCGCTGCAGGTCGTGCTTGTAGGACGGCCAGCAACGGTCAGGTATGCGGTGCTTTGCCGTTGCGACAGATGGACTCACTCCTGTGGCCAGTCCGGTGGCGAGAACCAGGGCTGTGGCAAGACCGGTGAATTCGGCGCGCGTTCATGATCGCCTCCACCTCCACGCTACGCCTCGCCCGTCGGACATACCGCCCCGATGGCCAGGACTATCCTCGAAGAGTGGCTACTCGGGAGCAATGGCTGGCTGCAGTTGACAAGGTGCTCAAGGGCAAGGACTTCGACCGCACACTGGTGAGCACGACGCTGGACGGTCTGCGGATCGAGCCGCTCTACACCGAAGGGCCGACGGCGCAGGACGAGTCCGGTTTCCCGGGCTTCGAACCGCTGTTGCGCGGCGCCCATGTGGAGCCCCGGCCGAGCGGGAATTGGGACATCCGCACCCGCGTCGTGCATCCGGACATCGCGACCGCAAACGCGCAGCTGCTCGAGGACCTCGCCAACGGCGCGACCAGCGTGGAGGTGCTGCTGGATCTCGGTGCTGGCGAGGGCGTCAGCATCCGGTCCAAGGAGGATCTGGCCCGGGTGCTGGATGGTGTCGTCTTCGATGCGGCTGCCGTGAGCCTGCGGGCCGGAGCGCATGGCGCGTTGGTGGCCGAGTTGGTTCCGCGAACTCGCGCCGGACGCGATGGGCAACCTGGGCGTGGACCCGATCGGTGCGCTGGTCACGACCGGTGAGGCGGACCTGACGCTGCCCGAGCCGGGAACACCGAGACTCCGCACGTTCCTGGCTTCGGGAGCGCCGGCCAGTGACGCGGGTGCCAGTGAAGCCCAGGAGATCGGCTACATCCTGGCTGTCGCGCTGCACTACCTGCGGGAGACCGGCGCTCCGCCTGCGCTGGAGGTCACGGCCGACGTCGACTTGTTCGCGACAGTCGCCAAGATCCGGGCGCTGCGGCACTGCTGGGCGACCGTCCTGCGCGAGATGGATCAACCGCAGGATTCGGCACAGATCCTCGCGGTGTCCGCAGACCGATGGCTGACCGAGGTCGATCCCTGGGTGAACATCCTGCGCGGCACGGCAGCGACAGTGGGCGCGATCGTAGGCGGTGCCGACAGCCTCACGCTCGCCCCGTTCGACTCGGCGGCAGGTCTGCCTGGTGAGCTCGGCCGGCGGCTGGCACGCAACACCCAACTGATCCTGCAGGACGAGTCTGGCATCGGACGTGTGCTCGACCCGGCGGGCGGCAGCTGGTACCTCGAGACGTTCACCGACGAACTCGCCGCGGCTGGCTGGAAGTTCTTCCAGCGGATCGAGGCGGCCGGCGGAATCCTTGAAGCACTCGACGAGGTCGGCGCTGACATCGCTGTGGTGGCTGACCGGCGCGACGATCAGATCGCCACCCGGAAGCACCCGATCACCGGGGTCAGCGAGTTCCCGCTGCTGGACGAGCAGCGTCCTGATCCGGTGCCGGTGCCGGAGACCGACTCGCGGCCGGCGATCCCGGTCAATGGCACGCGAGCGACAATCTGGCCGCGCCGCCGCCTGGCTGAGCCGTACGAGGAACTGCGCGAACAGGAAGGCACCGTGTTCCTGGCCAACCTCGGTCCAATTGCGGTGCACACTGCGCGCGCGACATTCGCCAGCAACTTGTTCGCGGCTGGCGGTATCCGGGCGGTCACCGGCGACGGCGAGGTGACCGAGGCCTTCAAGGCCTCCGGCGCTCCGATCGCATGCATCTGCTCCAGCGACGACGTGTACGCCGAGCAGGCCGAAGCGACAGCTGCTGCGCTGAAGGCAGCAGGTGCCAAGCGCGTCTACCTGGCCGGCAAGGGCGACTACCCGAGCGTGGACGAGTACGTCCACCTCGGCGTCGACGCCCTCGATGTCCTCACCCGAGCGGAGGCCCTGCGATGACCGACTTCAGCCAGATCCCGCTGCCGCCGCGCGCTCCGCATCCGGATCGCGAAGCATGGGAGCAAGCTGTCGCGCAGAGCACCGGCAGCACGCCGGACAAGCTCGTCTGGGAAACCCCAGAAGGGATCGACGTGGCGCCGCTCTACAGCGCCCAGGATCTCGATGGGTTGCACCTCGACACCTATCCGGGCCTGCCGCCGTTCCTGCGCGGGCCGTACCCGACGATGTACGTCAACCAGCCGTGGACGATCCGGCAGTACGCCGGCTTCTCCACCGCCGAGGACTCCAACGCCTTCTACCGCCGCAACCTCGCACAGGGTCAGAAAGGCCTGAGCATCGCGTTCGACCTGGCCACTCACCGCGGCTACGACTCCGACCACCCGCGCGTTCAGGGCGACGTCGGCATGGCGGGTGTGGCAATCGATTCCATCCTGGACATGCGGGTGCTGTTCGACGGCATCCCGCTGGACAAGATGAGCGTGTCGATGACGATGAACGGTGCCGTGCTCCCGGTCATGGCCCTGTACATCGTCGCGGCCGAGGAGCAGGGCGTTCCCGCTGAGAAGCTCACCGGAACCATTCAGAACGACATCCTCAAAGAATTCATGGTTCGCAATACCTACATCTACCCTCCCGGTCCCTCGATGCGGATCATCAGCGACATCTTCGGATACACCTCCGACAAAATGCCGCGCTTCAACTCGATCTCCATCTCCGGCTACCACATGCAGGAAGCTGGTGCGACCGCCGATCTGGAGCTGGCGTACACGCTGGCCGACGGCGTCGAGTACATCCGGGCCGGCATCGACGCCGGGCTGGACGTCGACGCGTTCGCGCCGCGGCTGTCGTTCTTCTGGGCAATCGGCATGAACTTCTACATGGAGATCGCCAAGTTGCGGGCGGCCCGGTTCCTGTGGAGCGAACTTGTCTCGCAGTTCCACCCCAAGAACCCGAAGTCGCAGTCGCTGCGCACCCATTCGCAGACCTCTGGCTGGAGCCTGACCGCGCAGGACGTGTTCAACAACGTCGTGCGCACCTGCATCGAGGCGATGGCCGCGACGCAGGGCCACACGCAGAGCCTGCACACCAACGCCCTGGATGAGGCGCTGGCGCTGCCGACCGACTTCAGCGCCCGCATCGCCCGCAACACTCAGCTGTTCCTGCAGCAGGAATCCGGCACCACCCGGGTGATCGACCCGTGGGGCGGCTCGTACTTCATCGAGCGGCTCACCCGGGAGCTGGCGGACAAGGCCTGGGCGCACATCCAAGAGGTCGAGGAACTTGGCGGTATGGCCAAGGCGATCGAGGCCGGAATCCCGAAACTGCGGATCGAAGAGGCGGCGGCGCGCACACAGGCTCGCATCGACTCCGGCCGGCAAGCCGTTATCGGTGTCAACAAGTTCCGGCCCACGCAAGCCGAGGACATCGACGTTCTGAAGGTCGATAACGCCGCAGTTCGCGCGCGGCCAGATCGCCAAGTTGCAGAAGTTGCGCGCCGAGCGGGACCCGGCGGCGGTGGAACATGCGCTGAACGACCTCGAGTCGGCCGCCCGCGAAGGCACCGGCAACCTGCTCGACCTGTCGGTGAAAGCGGCCCGCGCGCACGCCACGGTAGGGGAAATCAGCGAGGCCCTGGAGCGCGTGTACGGTCGGCACAAGGCCGAGATCCGTTCCATTCAGGGGGTGTACCGGCAGGAGATGGGTGACCACAACGCGCAGGTCGACACCGTGCGGGACAGCGTCGAGGCGTTCGAGACCCGGGAAGGCCGGCGCCCTCGCATCCTCATTGCGAAGATGGGGCAGGACGGCCACGACCGCGGCCAGAAGGTGATCGCCTCCTCGTTCGCCGACCTCGGATTCGTGGTCGACATCGGCCCGCTGTTCCAGACCCCGGAAGAGGTCGCACGGCAGGCGGTGGAGAACGACGTCGACATCGTGGGTGCGTCGTCGCTGGCCGCCGGTCACCTGACGCTGGTCCCGCAACTCAAGCAGGCCCTTGCCGACCTGGGCAGGCCCGACATCCTCGTGGTCGTCGGTGGGGTGATCCCGCCACAGGACTTCGAGGTGCTGCGAGCGGCAGGGGCCGCGGCGATCTTCCCGCCCGGTACGGTCATTGCCGAAGCCGCCGAGGACCTGCTGGAGCAGTTGAATTCATGAAGCAACCGCTGCCGGGGACGGCCGAACTGGCCGACCTCGTCCGGGGTGGCGACACCATGTGGCTTGCCCGCGCGATCACGCTGGTCGAGAGCCGAAAGCACGAGCATCGCGCGCAGGCTGCGGAGTTGCTGACCGCGCTGATGCCCTACTCCGGGGGCGCGGATCGGATAGGCCTGACGGGTGTGCCCGGCGTAGGCAAGTCGACGTTCATCGACCAGTTCGGGACCAACCTCACCGACGCCGGACACCGAGTGGCAGTGCTGGCCGTAGACCCAAGTAGTAGCCGCACGGGCGGCGCCATCCTCGGCGACAAGACCCGCATGGAGCGGCTCTCCGCAGACTCCAACGCCTTCATCCGGCCCTCTCCCGCGAGCGGCTCATTGGGCGGGGTCGCTCGTGCAACAAGGGAGTCGATCCTGCTCTGCGAGGCCGCCGGCTTCGACGTCGTGCTGGTGGAGACCGTGGGCGTTGGACAGAGCGAGACCACCGTCAGCGAGATGGTCGACATCTTCGTAGTGCTGATGCTGTCCGGGGCCGGCGACGAGTTGCAGGGCATCAAGCGCGGCGTGCTGGAAATCGCCGACCTGATCGCCGTGAACAAGGCGGACGGTGACAACGTGAAACGCGCCCGGATGGCTGCGGCGGACTATCGGCGGGCCATCCACCTGATGACGCCGGCATCGCCGAACTGGACCCCGCCAGTGCTCACGTGTTCCGCGTTGACCAATGAGGGGTTGCCGCAGATTTGGGAACAGATTGTCGCCCATCGGGACCGGCTGGCTGCGACCGGGGAGCGTCAGGAACGCAGGCAGCGCCAGCAGATCGGCTGGATGTGGGCGTTGATCGGCGACCGTCTGCTGGACCAGTTCCGGGAGTCCGTGGCCGTGGCCGAGGCGGAGGCGGCTGTGCTGGCCGGGAAGTTGCCGCCCGCGGTCGCAGCCGACCAGTTGCTGGCGGCGTTCCTGGGCTGAGCGGCCCATTGACCCCTGGGATGCCCGCAACTAGCGTGTGACGATGCGCACGCGGGGCGTGTTGGTTGTGACGGTTGGGCTGCTCATGCTGCTGTCCGGACCCGCATTCGCGTACAACGCGCCCGGCCCGCGCTGGCCCGGGCGCACCATTACGTTCCACGAGACGCTGCCGAAGTCCTATGACTGGGAGTTGCGCCAGGCCGTGAAGGCGTGGAACACCGCCGGGGCCAAGGTCCGCCTGCGCAAGGTCAAGAGTCGGGCCCGCGCCGACGTACAGGTCGGGTTCGGCGACGTGCCGGGTGCCTTCAGCGGATACTCCTCGATCGGCCGTCAGCCCAACGCGTATCTCCATCTGAGGCGCGACTCCGGTTCCCGGCAGCCCGTTGACGCCAGCAGCCGCATCTTCGGTGCCATGCTGCTGACGCATGAGTTCGGGCACGTTCTGGGTCTGGACCATGTGGGTTCGGGGCGCGAGGACGACTGCCGAATCATGGAGCCGACGATCGAGAGACGGTGCTTCGACATCCAGCCTGGCTACTACCCCTGCCGGCTGCTGAAGGCCGACGATGTCCGTGGCGTGATCAGGCTGTACGGCGGGAAGTTCCGCAAACCCAGTAAGCGCCTGTGCTTGCTCGAGCCTGCCCCGCCCGAGGTGCCAGATCTGAGGGTCACCGGCGGGGAGAGTCCCGAGAGCCCAGTCAGCGTCACGTGGGGGATGCCGAGACCCGCGCGCCCTGGCTCCAAGGTCGAGGTCTCGCTCTTCAGCGCGCCCAATGGCTGCAGCAGCGACACCGCGCAGATGGACTGGCTTTCCGGGGACACGCTGCCGCTGGCCGCCGGCCGCTGGGTCGAGCCCGGCGACGATCTCGGGAGGAGGCCAGGACGGCACTGCGTGCAGGCGCGCATCGTCAACAAGTGGGGTTTGGCGGGCCCGACCTCGAGCCGGGAGATCACCACGGCGCCGCCGTTCGTCGCCCCGCCGCAGATCACAGATCTGGTCGAGAATCCCGAGTATGCAGACTACGAGGTCACTGCCCTGATCCCCGCGGACGCGAGGCTGGTCGCGACCTTGGCCGCTAGTGGACAGTGCCGAACCAGCTTCGACGAGAACACCGACCAGCCACTGGACATCTGGCCCACCGGCGCTGGGACGTACCTGCTCTACGGGGTGCCGGCCGGTGCGTCCTGCCTCTCCTTCTTCACACGGTCCGTCGACGGTTACTACAGTGCCGCAACCACCCGAGAGGTCGTGCACACGCCGCCGTCCCCGTGACGCTTCCGGGGTATGCCTCAGGGGTGATCGGTCTCAAGCCCGACCCCTGAACCGCCGATGGGCGCCCATGGAGCACAGGACGCTGGCCCGCCGGACCATGCTCTCCGCGGGTGCGCTCACAGCCGGGCTGGCCATCGCCCCGGCCCAGGCGCAGGCCGCGCGTGTGCGCACAGTGCGCAAGTTCGTCGCCGTCAAGTACACCTACAACGCCCAGACCGGAGTCACCCGCGTCACCAAGCACAAGGTCAAGCAGGTGACGGCGAAGTTCGTCGGCAAGAAGGTGTTCGAGAAGAGGCACGGCGCGTGGGTGCGCACGCCGTACCTCTGGGATGAGACGAAGCGGGCGCTGGTCTACTCCCGCAAGCTGCACTTGAAGCTGCTCGGTGCCAGCGGTAAGCGCCCCGTGGCGCCTGAGCCCGCGACGCCGACACCGACGCCCCCAGGGCAGACGCCCTCACCGCCGCCGCAGAATCCCGGCGATCCCACCGTGGTCGCCGTATCGCCCTACAGCGCCGCCAACGCCACGCACCACGTCCTGAACCGAGTGGGCTACGGAGTTTCACCCCAAGGCCTGCGTGACGTGGCAGAGGTCGGCGGTGCCCGGGCGTGGCTACGTCGGCAACTCCAGCCGGACAGCATCGACGACAGCAGTTGCGATGCCTACCTGCAACGGCTGCCGGACCAGGCCGACGAGATCTGGCAAGTCGAGGACGACCTGCGCAATGACAAACGCGAGGGCTGGCGGCAACTCATGTGGGTCAACACGGGGATGATCGTGCGGGCGTCCTGGTCGCGCCGGCAGTTGCTGGCGTCCCTCGAGGAGTTCTGGGCCAACCACTTCAATGTCACGGTGCCCTCGGACGGAGTGGCGGCCTCCCGCGCGCATTACCAGTGGACCATCCGCAAACACGCACTCGGACGGTTCGAGGATCTGCTGGTCGCGGTCTCGACTCACCCGGCGATGCTGACCTACCTCAACAACCGGGAGTCCGACGACGAGCACCCGAACGAGAACCAGGGCCGGGAGTTGCTGGAGTTGCACACGGTCGGCTTGGAGGCCGGCTATACCGAGGAGGACGTCCTCAACTCGGCCCGCATTCTGACGGGCTTGAGCGTCGACGGCGAGAGCGAGGAGTTCGAGTACAAGCCGTGGCGGCACTGGGCAGGCGCCGTTCGAGTCCTCGGTTTCAGCCACAGCAACGCGACCAGAGCCGGTGGCCTGGAGGTGTTCCGAGCCTATGCGCACTACCTGGCAACTCACCCCTCGACGGCCCGCAGGATCTGCAGCAAGCTCGCGCGCCGGTTCGTCAGCGACACACCGTCAGCCGGGTACGTGGACGCGCTCGTGGCGGTCTACCAGAACACCGACGGCAACGTCTCGGCGCTGCTTGAACACGTCTTCGGAACTGACGAGTTCTGGAGTAGTGCCGGCGGCAAGACCCGGCGCCCGTTCGACGCCTACATCGCGGCCCTGCGGCGACTGGGCATCACGCCGGGCGACGGGATCGACGGGTGGGAGGACATCACCTGGATCACCGACGGCCTCGGTCAGTCGCCCTTCGGCGCTCCCTATCCGACCGGTTGGCCGGACGCGCCGCAAGCCTGGACGTCGCCGGTCTGGACGCTGAACCGCTGGAACGCCACGCTCGGACTGGCCGACAGCGGATCGAACGTCGATCAACCGGACCTTCTGGAGTACGTCTTCGCCGGCACGCTTCCGGCAACCTACGGTGAGGCGATCGATCGCATCGGCCTGCAGCTGTTCGGCCTACAGCCCGCTGCCAGCCACAAGCAAGCGCTGCTCGCATTCCTCGGCAAGAGCGCGAACTCACCGGCCAATGCGAACAGCGCGATCTACGGCTGGCGACTGCCCTACGTGGTGGCCTTGCTGCTCGACTCTCCCTACCTGTTGGCGAGGTGACATGAACGGTTGTGCTGAATGTCAGGCCATGTCACGGCGTGGTTTCCTGGGTGTCCTCGGTGCCGCCGCGGCCACGCCGCTGCTGGCAACGCAGGTGGGGTGGGCGGCGCCCGGGTATACCGGTGACGTCCTGGTGGTGCTGTCCTTCCGCGGCGGTTTCGACGGGCTGTCGGCAGTGCCGCCCGTGGGCGATCCGAACTACCAGACGCTGCGACCCTCGATCGCGGTGCCGGTGAACCGCACTGTCCCGTTGGACTCCATGTTCGGGCTCAACGTCGCGCTCAACGGGCTCAAGCCGTTGTGGGACGCCGGCGACCTCGCTGTGGTCGCGGCCTGCGGCATGTCGAGTCCCAACCGTTCGCACTTCTCGGCGATGGACGAGATCGAGCGGGCGGCGCCGGGCAGCGGAGTACGCACTGGATGGCTGGACCGCACGCTGGGTTCGTGGAATGCGACCGGCGCGTTCGACGGCGTACAGATCGGGTGGGGCGGGATGCCCATGGCATTCAGTGGCCCCTTCGACGAGCTGGGGTTCGGGCGGTTGGACGACTTCGCGCTGTCCGGAGCCTGGAATGCAGCCGAGCGGGACAAGTGGGTGGCTGCGCTCACCACCCTGCACGACGCGGCGCCCACGCACGTGAAGGGACCGGCGTTGACGACGCTCGGCGCGCTGACGACGGCCGCAGCGCTGGGTTCCTACACGCCGGCTGTGCCGTATCCGGACTCCGACCTCGGGCGCTCCCTGCAGGAGGCCGCTCACATCATCAAGGCCGGCATCGGCGTACGAGTTGTGACCATCGACGAGGGCGATTGGGACATGCACGCGGGTCTTGGACGGCCAGAATCCGGCGGCTGGATGTTCGACAAATTGCGCGACGTGGGCGACAGCATCGGAGCCTTCTTCGCCGACCTTGGTTCAGTGGCGCAGGGTGTGACGCTGGTGACATTGAGCGAGTTCGGCCGGCGGGTGGAGGAGAACGACTCTGGTGGGGTCGACCACGGTTGGGGCAACGTGATGTTCGTGGCGGGCGGGAACGTCAATGGCGGGGAAGTGCACGGCACGTGGCTGGGCCTCAACGACCAGGGCATGTACGACGGCGATGTGAAGGCGACGACGGACTATCGGGCAGTGCTCGCCGACATCCTCGCCAACCGTTGCGATGCAGGTGACGACGTCCTGCAGTCGGTCTTTCCGGGGTTCACCGGCGCCCATCTGGGAGTCACTAATCCGTGACGTTCCTAAACTGACCCCGTGAGGTGGCTCGGGGTTTTGCTGGCGCTGACTTCCGGCAAGGTGCGCACGTGCCAAGGGCAACCACTGCGAATCACCCGAATGCGCGCGCGTACGTGGCGTGGGACTGGACGCCTGTGCGTGGGGCTGGTGAACAAGTACGGCATGCCCGGGACTGTGTCATGACGGCCCGCCGCGCAACTCCAGCGGATGCGCAGACTCTGGCAGCACTGGCGGCCGCGGACGTTCCCGCTGGCCTGTCCACCCCATACCCCGCCCGACGCCATGGCCGAGCACATCGCCACCCAATTGAGTCCAGCACGGTTCCGCGAACACATGGCGGCCGGCGCTGAGTTCTACCTGATCGGCGACGAGGCGTACCTCATGCTTGCCTTCGACCGGCCGCCCATCGACACCGACTGGCAGCGCCCGTTGGAGGTCAAGCGGATCTACGTCGATGCCCACGCCCACGGATCCGGTCTGGCTGGACAACTCATGGAGGTCGCGTTCGAGCGCGCCCGCCAGGGGGGTCACGACTGGCTGTGGCTGGGGACGAACAAGGAGAACCAGCGGGCCATTCGCTTCTACGAGAAGTGCGGCTTCCGGATCGTCGGCGAGCGCACGTTCTTCGTAGCAGAAACGCCGGAAAGCGACTACGTGCTGGCAGTCGCCATCTGACCCTGCCGCACGCGCGGGATGGCAAGGCACGTCGCTGACGCCGCCAGCGCCAACGCAGCGGCCAGCCACCAGGAAGTGCTGTAGGTCCCATGCATGTCGCGCATCACGCCCGAGATCGTGGCTGCGAACGCCGCTCCGATCATGTGTGCAGCGAACACCCAGCCGAAGACGATCGCGCCGCGCTCCACCCCGTAGAAGGCGCGGCACAACGTCACCGTGGGCGGGACCGTGGCGACCCAGTCCAGACCCATGAAGACCATGACGACCAGCAGCCCTGGTTCTACCGAGGGCCCCAGAATCACGGGCACCGCAGCCAGCGCGAGCCCGCGCAGCGCGTAGTACACACCGAGCAGAACCCGCGGGTCGAAGCGGTCGGTGAGCCAGCCCGAGCCGATCGTGCCGATGATGTCGAAGATGCCGACCACGGCCAGCATCGAGGCGGCAGTGGTGGCTGCCATGCCGTGATCGTGGCCTGTGGGGACGAAGTGGGTGCTCACGATCCCGTTCGTGGTCCAGCCGCAGACGAAGAACGTCCCGGCGAGCAGCCAGAACGGCCTCGTGCGGGCAGCGTCGACCAGCACCGACACAGCTCGACGGGCCGCACCTTGAGCCGGGACATCCTCCGGAACCGCTTCCGTGGCGCCGTAGGGCAGCAGACTGACATCAGCGGGACGATCACGCACCACGCCCAGTACCAGGGGCACCAGTAGCAGAGTCAGTGCGCAGATCAGCAGCGACGCCGCGCGCCAGCCATGCATGTCGATCACGTGTGAAAGCAAGGGCAAGAAGATGAGTTGCCCAGTCGCGAAGGCCGCACCCAACAGCCCCATCACCAGGCCGCGATCGCGCGCGAACCAGCGATTGGTGATCAGTGCTCCGAAGACCAGCGCGGTCGAGCCGACACCTAGCCCGGCGACGACCCCCCACAGCAGGACGAGTTGCCACGGCTGGGTCATGAAGACGGTCAGCCCGGTTCCGGTGGCGATCAGGACCAGCGCGACAGCGGCCACCCGCCGGATACCGACGCGTTCCATCAACGCGGCCGCGAAGGGGGCAGTGAGCCCGTAGAACAACAGGTTCACCGAGACGGCCAGGCTGGTGGCGGCGCGGGTCCAGCCCAGGTCCTCCTCGATCGGCACCAGCATCAGCCCGTAGCTGGAGCGGAACGCGGCGGATCCGAGCAGCACGAGGAACGTCACCGCAGCGACGGCCCAGGCCCGGTGGATGCGCACCGGATCAGACTAGTTCGCAGACGAACGGCCGGATCGGGGTACGCGCCTTGATGCCAGCAGCCTCGTTCTGTGGGGATTCCACCCCGCCCGTACGGTGGGACCATGAGCGACTTCGATCTCGTGGTGTACGGCGCGACCGGTTTCACGGGCAAGCTGGTAGCCAAGTACATGGCCGAACGCGGGGGTCCCGAGCGGATCGCGCTGGCCGGCCGCAACCCCGACAAACTGGCGGAAGTCGCGGCCGATCTCGGCGTGTCCTGGCCCATGATCACGGCCAGTTCCGACGACCCGCGCTCCCTGCATGCGCTGGCCGAATCGACCAAAGCCGTGGTCACCACAGTTGGCCCGTACATGAAGTACGGCCTGCCGCTGGTCGAGGCGTGCGCGCAGGCGGGCACGCACTACGCCGATCTCGCCGGTGAGGTTCTGTTCATGCGCGAGAGCATCGACGGTTTCGACGCCATGGCCAAACAGACCGGCGCGCGCATCGTGCACGCCAGCGGTTTCGACTCGATCCCGTCGGACCTCGGCGTCTACCTGCTGCACGAAGCCGCGGGCGGCGAACTCGGCAAGACGGTCATGGCCGTGCGCTGGGCCAGCGGTGGGCTCAGCGGCGGCACGATCGCCAGCGGCATCGGGCAGATGGAGGTGGCCCGCAAGGACCCCCGGCTCGGGAAGATCATGGCCGATCCGTACGCCCTGACCCCCGGCCAGTCGGGACCTGACGTGGGTGACCAGATGTGGGTCCGTTATGAGCCGTCGTTGGACTCCTGGACCGGACCGTTCATCATGGCCATGATCAACACGCGGGTCGTGCGCCGGTCGAACTACTTGTCGGACTTCGCCTACGGCCAGCACTTCGAGTACAAAGAGGTCGTCGCGACCGGTCCGGGCTGGGGCGGCCGCGCCCGCGCTACGGCGCTGGCTGCAGGCAGCACGGGAGGCATGATGGCCCTCGGCTTCAGCCCGACCCGCATGATCGCGTCCCGATTCCTGCCCGAACCCGGCGAAGGGCCGAGCGAGGAGTCCCGCGAGAAGGGCGGCTTCCGCGTTGAATTCCGCAGTTTGCTACCGGACGGCCGCATCTACGGGGCTGAGGTGATCGGCAAAGGCGACCCCGGTTACGCCGCGACGTCCCGCATGCTTGGCGAGTCCGGCCTGTGCCTGGCAACGACCGACGGCGAGGGCGGCGTGCTCACGCCTGCCACGGCGATGGGTGACGCCCTGGTCGAGCGGCTGCGGGCTGCCGGAATGACGCTGCGTGCCTGGCAGGTGCGCTAGGCCGCGCGACTAGATGTGAGCAATACGCCCCAGATGTGAGCGAAGAACCCCGTGCCTTTCGCTCACATCTGGGACGCTTCGCTCGCATTTGCGTCACGGCGGCGTCCTGCGGCAGGTGCGATCAGCAACCACTGCGGTCTACGCTGTCGGCCATGAGCGACCAGGAACTGCGGGCAGCCGCGGCCAAACGCATCAAGGACAAGCGCAACTTCTGGCAGATGCTCGGCATTTTCGTGATTGTGTCGGTGATCCTGACGGCGATCTGGGCGCTGTCCGGCGGCGGCTACTTCTGGCCGGCCTGGGCCATGCTCGGGATGGGCATCGCAGCGATGTTCACGGCGTTCGGGGCCTACGGTCCGGCGAATGTCCCGCCGAGTCAGCAGCAGATCGACGACGAGGTGCGAAAGATGCAGGGCGGGAGCTGATCGCCCAGGCGAGCGCGATCCCGAGCAGGTCGGCCAGTAAATCCGCGATGTCCCCGCTGCGCTGCGGCAAGAACCACGACTGCACCAGTTCACTGAGGGCCGCTTGAGCAACCATGGCTGGGATGATCCAGCGATAGCCCAGCCGCAAGCCCAGCCAGGTCACCAGCGCGAACAGCGCCGCGTGAACGACTTTGTCCAGCGGCAGGCCGGTGTCGACGGAGGGTGCGCTGGGTACGTAAAGCGCCCAGACCTGCACCAGCAGGGCCACGCCGAACACCACTCGCAGTCGCACAGATCCCAGCGTAGGTTTGGCCCATGAAGACGCAGCCGATGGCCGACGACGTTGCCGCCTTTCTCGACTCTGTTCCCGACGAACGACGCCGTGAGGATGCCCGGGCACTGGCCCAGATCATGGCCGAGGAGACCGGTGCCCAGGCCGTGATGTGGGGCTCGGCGATCATCGGTTTCGGCGACGGTGAGTACACGACGAGCAAGGGTCCGCAGCCGTGGTTCCGGGTCGGGTTCTCACCGCGCAAAGCGAATCTGGCGCTGTACAACATGCCGGAATCCGACGATGCCCTCGGCCCGCACACCCGGGGCAAGGGCTGCCTGTACATCAAGGATCTGCGCGGCATCGACGAGCAGACGCTGCGCGACCTCATCCGGAGGACCGCGTGAAGGTCATCACTGAGCGCCGCGATCATGTGTTCCTGATCGGCGTGAACCGTCCCGAAAAGCGCAATGCCTTCGACCTCGAGGTGATCGACGAATTCAGCCGGGCCTACGAGGAACTCGGGACCGACCCCGAGTTGCGGGTGGGTGTCGTCCATGCGATCGGCGACCACTTCTCGGCAGGCCTGGATCTGGCCGAAGTGGGACCGCAAGTGGCTCAGGTCGGCCCGGGGGCTTTGGCCGGCACCTACCGCTACGACCCGTGGGGGATGTGGGCGCCGCCGGTTCCCAAACCCGTGGTGCTGGCCGTCCAGGGCATTTCCTACACGCTGACGATCGAGTTGGCACTCGCTTCGGACGTCGTGGTGGCCGCCTCGGATGTACGGTTCCGGCAGTTGGAGATCGGACGCGGCATCCTGCCGTTCGGCGGGGCGACCCTGCGTGCCACCGCACAGTTGGGCTGGGGCAACGCGATGCGGTTCCTGCTGACGGCCGACGAGTTCGGCGCCGATGAGGCCTACCGGATCGGGCTCGTGCAGGAAGTGGTCGAGCCAGGGCCAGCAACTCGATCGGGCGGTGGCGATCGCGCAGACAATCGCCGAGCAGGCGCCGCTCGGTGTGCAGGAGACCCTGGCCAGCGCCCGGATCGCCCGCGACCGCGGCGAGGACGCCGCCCGCGAGCACCTGAAGGAGGCCCTGGCGCGGATTCTGGTCTCCGAGGACGCCGCCGAGGGCGTGCGCAGCTTCGTCGAGCGGCGGCCGGCCCGGTTCACGGGGAAGTGATGTCCGGATCTGCAACGCGTTCGGTCTCAAAGGTCCATTTTCCGCCCCTTCTGACGGTTTTTGCGTCGAACGTGTTGCGGATCCGGACACTGATCAGCGCAGACGACGCCGGCCCCACCGGTCAGCGGCATAGCTGAGCGCCTCGTCCACACCGAGTTGGCGTGTGGAGTTGCCGACCCGGACCCACAACTGCGGCGGCTGTCCCTTGCCCGGGGTCAGGAAGACCGGGCGGGTGCTCGGGGTGATCCGGACGTGGCAGACCTGTTGGCCGCTGAGTTCCGGGAACTCGACTTCGACGCTGGCGGTGGCGGTCGTTCCCAAGGTCTTCGTGAGGTGGTCGCGCAGCCAGAGTTCGTAGCGGTCGAGGTCCGGCGACTTCATGAATTTGAGGTCTTCGGCCAGGCCCACCGCGTGCCCCTCGTCGTCGACGCCGATCAGCAGATCCCCACCTCGGGCATTGGCCAGAGCGGCGACCGTCTTTGAGATCACCAACTCGATCTTTTCGTCACGCTGACCGGTGTGCAGATTGCAGCGGGCAGTGGACTTGAACTCCACGTCCGCGCCCTCCCCAGCTGCCACCAGCTCAGCAGCCGTGCGCTGCGGCTGCCGGGTGAAGTAGCCGACGATCAGCATGACGACGACTGTGCCGACGATGGCGGCCAGCAGCACGAGCAGCCAGTAGCGCCGGGCGTCCGGGACCAGCAGTGACATCGCCACCGCGCCCAGCTCGGCGCCCACGATGCCGGACAGCACCGCCTCCGCCCAGCCGAGCCGGATGCCCACGCCCATGACCCGCCGCATGACCAGACCCAACGTGGCCCCGAAGACCAGTGCGGCGACGAACGCGAAGCTGGGATGCACAGGCCAAAGTATGGTGCAGCCATGGTCACTTCCCGTCGCATCACCCTCGCCAACCGGCCCGAAGGTCACGTGCAAACCAGCGATTTCACGGCTGATGAGGTCGAACTCCCTGAGCTGCAGGAGCGGGAGTTCCTGATCGACGTGGAATTCCTGTCCATCGACCCAACGATCCGCGGCTGGATGTCGTATGACACCTACCTCCCGCGGATCAAGCAGGGCGAGGTCATCCGCAGTGCTGGAGCTGGGGTCGTCGTGGAGTCCCGCAACCCCAAGTTCGCTGTCGGCGCGCGGGTGTTCGGAATGCCCGGCTGGCAGACCAAGGCGATCCTCAGCGGCGGTGTGCCGATACCGGACGGGGTTTCCTACGAGCAGGCGCTCAGCGTCTTCGGCGTCACCGGCCTCACCGCGTACGTCGGGCTGGAGGACATCGGTAAGCCGCAACCGGGCGAGACCGTGGTGGTCAGCGGGGCTGCGGGCGGTGTCGGTTCCATCGCCGGACAGATCGCGAAGATCATGGGTGCCCGGGTTGTGGGACTGGCCGGAACGCCGGAGAAATGCCGCTGGGTGACCGAGGAACTCGGCTTCGACGAATGCATCGACTACCGCGCCGAATCCATTTCCGCGGGCCTCAAGCGCACTTGTCCGAATGGCATCGACGTGTACTTCGACAACGTCGGCGGGGAGACGCTGGACGCGGTGCTCGCCCGTATCAACGACCACGCTCGAATCATCCTGTGCGGGGCCATCAGCCAGTACGATTCCGACACCCCGGCGCCCGGGCCGGCGAACATCATCAACGCGATCTCTCGCCGGGCACTGCTCAAGGGCTTCATCATCTTGGATCACATGGACCGTGCGGCCGAGGCGAGTCAGGCGATGGGGCAGTGGATGGCCGAAGGCCGGCTGCAGGTCCGGACTCACGTCCTGGATGGTCTGGATGCCGCCCCCGAGGCGCTGCAAGGGCTGTTCTCCGGCGCCAACCTCGGCAAGACGCTGGTTCGCGTGTTGTAGGATCACAGTTCCCGTCAGCACCGTTTGCGCGATCGCGCACCGATCCGAACGGTGCAGCGCCAAACGGTGAAGCTTGCCCGCCCGTCGGAGGATGGCGGCGAACCTCGGCAGACGCTCGCGCTCCTGTGCCATGGCTCGCACATGGCAGACGACCCAGTGCCAGCGCCAGCGTCGAGATCACAGCCCCACCGGAGGTCGTGTATGCGCTGATCACCGACGTGGGCCGGATGGGCGAATGGAGCCCGGAGGCGACCGGGGCAAGCAGTGTCAAAGGGTCGCTGCAGGTCGGGGACACGTTCCGTGGCCACAACAAGCGCGGCCTGATCCGCTGGTACACCCACTGCACGGTGCGGGAGGCGCAACCTGGCCGCAAGTTCGTGTTCGACGTCGACTCGGGGCCTATGCCGGTGTCCCGGTGGACCTACACGTTCGAACCCACGGCAACCGGCTGCCGACTGACAGAAACCTGGGACGACCGCCGCTTCGGGCCGCTCGGCCCGGTGATCCGGACCGTCGGTTCGGTGATCATCCCCGGCCCGCGCGCGGCGCACAATCAGCAGAACATCGAGATCACCCTGCAGCGGCTCAAGGCCGCGGCCGAGAGCTAGGAGAACGCCATGGCGATGCCGAAGGACGAGCTGAACCAGTTGCGGATCGACCCGGGCGAGCGCTTCCGGATTGCCGATCATGACGCGGATTGGCTGCCGCCGGGTGCCAAGGATCTGAGCAAGAAGAAGCGCAAGGAGATTGCCGACAAGATGCTGGCGGCGAACAAGGAGGAACTCGCGCAGGCCCAGGAGTTGCTCTACGCCGACGGCCGCCACAGCGTGCTCATCATCTTCCAGGCCATGGACGCGGCCGGCAAGGACGGCACAATCGCGCACGTGATGTCGGGGGTCAATCCGCAGGGCTGCCAGGTCACCTCGTTCAAAGCTCCCAGCAGTGAGGAGTTGTCCCACACGTTCCTGTGGCGCACGACGAAGGTCCTGCCCGCCCGCGGCATGATCGGCATCTTCAACCGCTCCTACTACGAGGAGGTGCTGGTCGTGAAGGTGCACCAGGCGATCCTCGACAAGCAGAACCTGCCGCCGGAGGACGTGCACGAGGACATCTGGAAGCACCGGTACGAGGACATCAACGCCTTCGAAAAGCACCTCGCCCGCAACGGGACCACGATCCTGAAGTTCTTCCTCAACGTCAGCAAGGACGAGCAGAAGAAGCGCTTCCTGGAGCGGCTGGACACCCCGGAGAAGAACTGGAAGTTCAGCTCCGGCGATATCGTCGAGCGCGCGTACTGGGATGACTACATGGCGTCGTTCGAGGAGGCGATCACTGCCACCAGCACCGAATGGGCGCCCTGGTACGTGATCCCGGCCGACCACAAATGGGCCATGCGGGCCGCCGTCGCGGACATCATCACGACGACCATCAAGGACCTGCCGCTGGAGTACCCGAAGCTGCCCGAGGACGAGGTCGCGAGGCTGGCGCAGGCGCGGGAGAAGTTGCTGGCCGAAGGGTAGGGTGGCGCGGTTTCGGTCACTTTGGCGCCTCAGAGCGGTCGGATCATGACCAGAACCGGTTGGCCAGCCGGGGGTCTGGGTGCCACAGTGAGCCCATGCATCTCAACGACGGCCACTCCCTGCCGGCCATCGGTTTCGGCACCTACCCGCTGTCCGGCAGCAAGGGAACCCAGGCGATCATTTCCGCACTGCACTTCGGATACCGGCTCATCGACACCGCGGTCAACTACGGCAACGAGGCCGAGGTCGGCGACGCGATCCGGCGCAGCGGCATCCCGCGCGACGAGATCCAGGTCGCGAGCAAGATCCCGGGTCGCCACCACGGCTACGACGACGCCATCGCCTCCGTGAAGGGTTCGCTGTCCCGGCTCGGTCTGGACTACACCGATCTGCATCTCATCCACTGGCCCAACCCGCGGGTCGGCAAGTACGGCGAGGCCTGGCAGGCACTGGTCGACCTGCGCGAGCAAGGACTGGTGCGTTCAATCGGCGTCTCCAACTTCACTGAAGGCCATTTGCAGCGAATCATCGCGGAGTCGGGTGTGACCCCCGTCGTCAACCAGATCGAGTTGCACCCCCGCTTCCCGCAGGACCACATGCGGGCGGTGCACGAGCGGCTGGGCATCGTGACCGAGGCGTGGAGCCCGATGGGCAAAGGCCGGGCTCCGCTTGCCGAACCCGCCGTCGTGCACGCGGCGGAACGGTTGGGCGTCAGCCCTGGCCAGGTCATTCTGCGCTGGCACGTGCAACTGGGCACGTTGCCCATCCCCAAGGCCGCGAGCCCAGAGCACCAGCGTGAGAACCTCGACATTTTCGGCTTCGAGTTGACCGACGAAGAGATGGCAGGGATCGGAGGTCTTGCGGAGGACGACGGCCGGCTGTTCGGTGGTGACCCGGATTCTCACGAGGAGATGTAGGAGCTCAGAGCCACTGCATCCCACGGCGCAGCGCCGTCGGCGTCGTTGTCGAAGTACACGTAGGTGTCGCGCTCGGGCTCCAGGCGTTCGGCCCACTGCTGCAGTCGCCCCTGATAGGAGCCGAAGTACAGCTTCTCCGGCCCGTGCAGCCGGAAGTAGGCGAAGTCGGCGGTCGTCTCGGTGAACTCCGGGAACCGGCCCGCAGTGTCCGCACAGACCAGCGCCACGTTGTAATCCCGCAGTAGCGGCGCCGCGGCATGCCAGGACTCGTGCCGGGGTTCGAGTGCGTGGCGCAGCCGTCGGGGCACGGGTTCTTCGGTGTAGGGGTTCGGTCGCGTGGAACGCGCCGCCAGCGCTGCGGCCTCGCCGGAGGTGCGGGGCAGGGTCGCGAGGAAGCCCTCGAGCAACTCCCGGTCGTAGTGCAGGATCTGCGGCAACTGCCACAGGAACGGGCCGAGTTTCGCTCCCAGCGCCAGCGGCCCGGAGGCGAAGAAGTTGGCCATTCCAGCCTCCGGATCGTGCAGTTTCTTCAGGTGCGTGATGTAGCGGCCACCCTTGACGGCGAAGACGAAGCCCTCGGGCGTGGCGTCCCGCCAGCGCGCATACCGTTCTGGACGCTGCAGCGAGTAGAAGGAGCCGTTGATCTCGGCGCTGTTCATGTGCCGGGCGAGGTAGCTAAGTTCATCGGCCTGCCGCAGTTTCGCCGGGTAGAAGTCACCGCGCCATCGCGGGTACTTCCAGCCGGAGGTTCCGATGTACATGACCACACGAGGATCTTTCCTGGGCAGACTGGTTCCATGCGAGCTGTCATCGGGTTGTCGGCCTACGAGGAGCCGGCGCAGTGGTCGTCGTGGGACACCGAGGCGGTTCTGCTGCACAGCTGGTACTCCGATGCCGTGCGGGCCGTGAATGCAGTGCCGGTGCTGTTGCCTCCGCAGGAACCCGAGGCGGCCGCCGTCATCGTGGACCGGCTGGACGCCCTGGTGCTCACTGGCGGGCCGGATGTTGATGCCACTTTGTACAACGCGGCTCCGCTCGAGACCAATGACGAGCCCCGCTCGGCGCGGGATGCCTTCGAGATCGCGTTATACCGTGCAGCCCGTGATGCGGGCCTGCCGGTGCTCGGTATCTGCCGCGGGTTGCAGGTCATGGCCGTGGCCGAGGATGGTGCCCTGATCCAGCATTTGCCAGAGGTCAGTGACGTGACCCATCGCGTTGAGCGGGGCACGTTCGTGGACCACGAGGCCACGTTCCTGGCCGGGTCGCTTGCGCACGACCTGTTCGGCGACTCGTGCGTGGTCAACTCCTCGCATCATCAGGCGGTGGCCGATCCTGGTCGCCTGCGCATCACAGGTTGGGCGCCAGACCAGACCATCGAGGTGTGCGAGGACCCCTCCGCGCGCTTCCTCATGGGGGTGCAGTGGCATCCGGAGCACATGAGCGACACCCGATTGCTGGAGGCGCTGGTGGGTGCAGTCGAGTGAGTGTCCGGATCTGCAAACCGTTCGGCCCAAATCACTGGGATTCGGGGTTTTCGGCTCCTATTTGGCCGAACGGTTTGCAAATCCGGACATGCGATTGGATTGACTCGTGTTCGACGACCTCGAAAAGTGTGAATTACACCTGCACCTGGAGGGCTCGCTGCGGCCCGCCACGATGCAGGCGCTCGCAGCGACGCACGGACTCGACCTCGACCCGGTGGAGCTGGCCGCGGACTATCAGTTCCGGGACTTCCCGCACTTCATCGAGCTGTTCGTGCGCGGTTTGCGTCTGCTACGCGGGACTGACGACTTCGTGCTCATCACCGAGGCGCTGGCCCAGGAGCTGGTGGCGCAAAACGTCCGCTACGCCGAAGTCACGACGACCTACTTCGCCCACCATTCGCACGGCATCGCCGACGAGGATTACAGCGCCGGTCTGGACGAGGGCCGCCGGCGTGCCGCGGCGATGGGTCTGGAAATCGGTTGGATCGTGGACATTCCGCGAGAGGTGGAACCACCGGAGTCGCAACTCACTGCCAACTTCATCCTCGGCCCCAATGCTCCCGAAGGAGTCGTGGCGATCGGCTGCGGTGGCAATGAGGCGGACTACCCGCCGGAGTTGTTCGAGGAGTCGTTCGGCCGCGTCCGCGCTGCCGGCCTCGGTGCAGTGATCCATGCCGGAGAAGTGGCCGGACCGGCCAGTGTCCGGTCGGCGTTGACTCACGCCACCCGCATCGGCCACGGCGTGCGGGCGATTGAGGATCCCGCCCTGGTGTTCGAACTGGCGCAGAGCGGCATGGTGCTGGAACTGTGCCCGACCAGCAATGTGCTGCTCGGGGTTGTGCCAAGCCTTGAGCAGCATCCGATCGGTGCGCTGATCGACGCGGGTGTCCAGGTCACCGTGAATACCGACGATCCGGGTTACTTCGGAACGACGCTGACCGGGGAGCTGCAAACGGTGGGCGAGTTGCTCGGGTGGACCCGGGCGGACGTCGCGGCCTCGCAGATCCGGGCCTTCGAGGCATCGAGCATGGCGGTCGAACGCCGGGCCCCGATCGTGGCGCGATTGCAGGCCGCTACGTTCGAATCATGAGCAAGACGAACCCGGGCAACTTCTTCGAGGACTTCCAGCTCGGTCAGGTGATCGAGCACGCCACTCCACGGACCGTGACCGAGGGCGATCGCGCGGTGTACGGGGCGCTGTACCCGACCCGTTTCGCGATCCCCTCGTCGGCGGCGTTCGCGACCGCGGTGGGACTTGACCCGCATCCGGTCGAGGAACTCATCGGCTTCCACATCGCGTTCGGCAAGACGGTTCCCGACATCTCGCTGAACGCGGTGGCCAATCTCGGGTACGCCGAGTGCCGATTCCACCAGCCGGTCGTACCCGGCGACACCCTGCGCACGCGCTCCACCGTGATCGGGCTGAAGGAGAACTCGAACGGCAAGAGCGGTGTCGTGTACGTGCGCTCGGTCGCGACCAACCAGCGCGACGAGGTGGCCATCGAGTGGGCGCGGTGGGTGATGGTTCGCAAGCGCGACCTCGCAGCTCCCGCGCCGGAGACCGTGCTGCCCGAACTGGCCAAGGTGGTTGACCCCGCGGACCTCGTGCTACCCGCGGGCCTGGACTTCACCGGGTACGACTTTGCCGCGGCGGGTGAGCCGCACCAGTTCGACGACTACGAGGTCGGCGAGAAGATCGACCACGTCGACGGCGTGACGCTGACCGACCCGGAGCACATGATGGCCACGCGCTTGTGGCAGAACACCGCCAAGGTGCACTTCAATACCGAGGCGCGCGAGGATGGTCAGCGGCTGATCTATGGCGGCCACATCATCTCTATGGCACGGGCCCTGTCCTTCAACGGCTTGGCCAACGCGCAGTTGATCGCGGCGATCAACGCCGGGGCACACGTCTCCCCGGCGTTCGCTGTCGACACCGTCTACGCCTGGTCCGAGGTGCTGGACAAGGCCGAAACCTCTGCGCCCGGCGTGGGCTCGCTGCGGCTGCGGCTGGTGGCGACGAAGGGCCGCGACGAGTCGATGACCCTGCGCGGCGAGGATGGCAAGTACGCGCCTGGAGTGCTGCTCGACTTGGACATGTGGGCGCTGATCCCGCGCTAAGCATTCACCCCCGCAAATTGCACAAGCGGAGGAATTTGCGCAACGAGCATCATTGCATCAAACCAGATGATGTTATGATGCAACCATGCGTACCACGGTGACTCTTGACCCGGACACCGAGCAACTGGTCCGGCGGCGCATGGCCGAACGGGGAATCTCGTTCAAGCAGGCCGTGAACGATCTCATCCGCGTCAACACACAGGCGTCGCAGCCCTTCCGGACCAGGACGTTCGCTATGGGCCGCAGCGTCATCAACTTGGACAGGGCCTTGTCGGTGGCAGGTGAATTGGAGGACGAGGAACTCGTGCGCCGGATGCGGCTGGGCTCGTGAACCTGGTCGACGCCAACGTTCTGCTCTACGCCGTCAACTCCGATGCCCCCCATCACGAGCGTGCGCGACGCTGGCTCGACGAGGCGTTGTCAGGTGCAGACACGGTCGCTTTCGCGTGGATCGCGCTGCTCGCGTTCGTGAGGCTTTCCACCCGTCCCGACATCTTCCCGAACCCCTTGACGCTGGAGGACGCGATGGACCAGGTCGACGCCTGGATCGCGGCACAGGGCGCCGTCGTGCTGGAGCCGACACCCGATCACGGCGGCGTTCTGCGGCGGCTGCTGGCCCCATTGGCAACGGCGGGGAATCTCGTCAACGATGCGCACCTGGCCGCTCTGGCCGTCGAGCACAACTGCGGCATCGTGTCGTTCGACAACGACTTCGCGCGCTTCGACGGTGTTCGCTGGCAGGCCCCTCCTACAGCCCCGTGAACGCCTCCGTCAGCACGCGGCCCTTGTTGTCTCGGGGCGGCTGCTGTCCGAGCAGCGCCAGGGCGGTTGGCGCGACGTCCACGTTCTCCGCCTGACCCGGGTTCAAGCGCGGTGTCGTCGAAGCGGGGCGCCTGCTGCCCGGTCAGCGTCCCATTCTTCGCCAGGCCCGACCAGCCGCCGGTGATGGTGAAGATGTTGTCCAGGGTGTTCGGGCCGCCATGGCCGCCGACCGTGAAGTACGAGGGGTCCATGAACGCTCCCCCGGCGGCCTGCGTCACCACGAGGTCACCGGTACGATCGCCGGCGAGGTGCCAGTCAGGGTGCACTTCGTCGAGGCTGGCACCAGCATCCCGAGGGTTCGCCTCGCGGTAGAGAGCTTCATCGACACCCTCGCGCCCGAGCGCGGCTTCGCGCATCTGCGCCAACAGCGCGAACCGGTCTGGGGAGGTGGGGTCGCTGAGATAGACGAGGTCGGTCCCGCCGTTCGCCACGATGACGTAGGCGCTGGTCGGGATGCCGGCCTGTGTGAAACGTTGTGCCAGCGACACCTTGCGCTCGGTGGTGGCCATGGAGTGGTCCGACACGACGAACATGACCGTCCGCTTCCACAGCCCGAGCTTCTTCTGTTGCTTGACGAACCGGCGCAGCTGGTCATCGGCAGACGTGGCCGCCTTCTTGTAGCGCTTACCGGCTCCATAGGTGTGGCCGGTGACGTCAATGGTCGGCATGTTCACGAACGTGAGGTTCGGCGTGCGCCGCTTGCCGTTCTCGCTCTTGACGCCCTTGCGCACGGTCGCCATCAGCGCAGACATGGTGTCGTCGTCGTTGGCGTATCCGTAGGGGCTCAGCGGGACCTTGCGGCAGTAGCTGGGATGCGAACCTGTGCAGGGCGTCCAGAGGTAGTCGGCCGCGTACTTCTTGGCCGAGCGCTTGGCCGAGAACAGCGTGGCAAGTTTCGGCTTGCCGAACACCCCGGCCGTGGTGATGCGCTGATTGCCGGCGGTGCTCTGGAAGAACGTCTGTGCCTTGACGCACGCCGCGGCCAGTCCGGTCTTGGACGGGGCCTTGGCATTCTTTGCGACCGGGCAACCGTCGACCGAAGTGGCCCCCTTGCCGTATAGCGCGAAGTCATTGGCGGGGATGCCGGAAGCGTCGGCGTAGGCGCCGCTGATCATCGCCGTGTGATTCGGGTTGGTCTCGGCGACCATGATGGAGCGCGACTCCTGGTAGTACGTGCCGCGGGTGTCGACCAGGCCCTTCAGGAACGGCAGCCGACCGGCGTCGTAGAGGTCGCCGTCGAGTCCGTCGAGGACGATGACGTAGACCAGGGGCTGCTCGCCGGCGGCGACGGCTGCGCGTGCCGCGACGCTCGGAGGGGCGGCCTGAGCCGGGGCGTACAGGGTGGCGGCACCGACCAGAGTGGCGGCGGATGCCAACAGGAGTCGTCTCACGTTTCGAGGCTAACGCCGGTGGCCACGACGAAGGCCACGGCGTAATCACCATCATGCGAGATCGTTACCTGCCAGTCCGTGAGTCCGGCGGTGCCCGCCAGCTCAGCGGCCGCCGCTTGCAGACGCACAACCGGCCGGGTGCCCTCCGCCGCGATCTCGATGTCCGTGAGCGGAACCTCGCCGATGCCCACGCCCAGCGCTTTCAGCACGGCCTCCTTGGCCGCCCAGCGTCCCGCCAGCGACTCGGGGCGGCCCGCACACAGCTCGATTTCCTGGGCGGTGAACACGCGCCGCAGGAAGCGCTCGCCCTTGTCCAGGCGCGCGATGCGGATGATGTCGGCGCCCACGGAGATCACGGTTCAATCTTGACTGAATTCACCCCACTGAGTGGCGGCGGGCAGCCTCGGGCTGCGCGGCGCGCGGCAGGGGTCTTTGGACGGGTACCTTCAGCAGTACGAGGGAGGAGGGGCATGTCGACGACCGGACCTCCTCGGCCTTCCCTGTGGCGGCCTAGCCTCTTCGCGCTCATCTGGCAGGCGGCGACCTGGATCGGATGGGCGATCGTCGTCCTGTCGGTCATGCGGTTGACGCCCTGCCGACCTGCGTGCCTGATGGGTGCGCCGATGGCTCATGATCGCTGGCCGATCGTCGTGCTTCAGCGAACTGCGGCCGATCGTGATGACCCGACTGGTCGGCAACCCGGTCTCGATCTCCCTGGCGTTCGTCTTCGCGGCGATGTACCTGTGGGGGCTGTACCCGGCGGTACTGCTCTATGCCGGCTCTGTGCGTCGCTGTCGGAGATCCTGCAGCGCAAGCCGCTGTGGAAGCTGGCTGTTCAACGTCGGCCAGTACATCTGCAGCTTGGCCGCGGCGTGGTTGGTGATGGTCGATCGCCGGGCGTCGACACCGAGCCCGACGTCCCCGCTCACTGGACATGTCCGCCACCGACCTGTGGTGGATCGTCGGCGTCCTGGATCGTCTACCACCTCGTCAACCTCGCCCTCGTCGCCGGCCTTGCTGACGAAGGCGACTCGGGCTGGTGGGAGGACTTCTCCGACGAGTTCTGGTTCTACACGGTCTCCACGCTTGGCCGTCCTGGCGCTGTCCCCGCTGATCGCTATCGTCGCCGTGGCCTACCCGCTACTCGTGGACGATGCTGCCACTGCTCCTGCTGCCGCTGCTCGCCGTGCAGAAGGCCGCGGAGATGTCCCGGCAGCAGGAGCACCGGGCGCTGCACGATCCGCTGACCGGGCTGCCCAACCGTGCTGCTGCTCGACCGACCGGATCGAGCAAGCCCTGGCGCGTTCGGAGTCGGATCCGGCGGCGATGGTCATGGTGATGTTCCTGGACCTCGATCTGTTCAAAGTGGTCAACGACAGCCTCGGCCATCACGCGGGTGACGAACTTGCTGATGGACGTCTCACAGCGTCTGCTCGGCGGCTATCCGCTCGGGCGACACGCTGGCCCGGTTCGGAGGCGACGAGTTCGTCATCGATGTGCGAGGACGATGGCGCCGCCGGAAGAGGTGACCGCGCTCGTCTCAACCGCATTGCGGACGCTCGCTGCGCAACCCGTTCACCTCCCAGCGACCGGCAGGTGACGGTCAGCGCCAGCGTCGGGGTGGCAGTGGCAGGCGACGACTCGGACGCCGCAGACCCTGCTGCGGGACGCGGACATCGCCATGTACCGCGCGAAGGAAGCGCGGCCGCAACCAAGTCGTCATCTTCGACGAGGTGATGCATCGGGAAGCCGACGTGCGGTTGCAGGATTCGCTCGGCCTGCGCCGGGCCTTGGCAGGAGAAGAATTCACGGTCGCCTATCAACCCATCCTGGAACTCAGTAGCGGTCGCACCGTCGGCCTGGAGGCCCTGATCCGCTGGAACGATCCCGACCGCGGATTGCTGTACCCCGACGCGTTCCTGCCTGCTGCAGAAGAGACTGGTTTGGCCAGCGCTATAGGGCAATGGGTGCTGGAGACTGCGCTTACGGATCTCGCGAAATGGCGGGCGGCCGAGGCAGTGGCTGCCGATCTCTGGGTGGCCGTGAACTTCTCACCGCGGCAACTGCCTGATCTCGTCGAGCAGGTCACGCAATCGCTGGCGGTGTCCGGGGTTCCGGCTACGGCTGTGCATCTGGAGATCACCGAGTCGGCGGTCATGAACGATCTGGAACCGGTGCTCACCTCACTCGAGTCGCTGCGCGCAGCCGGCGTCGCACTCGCCGTGGACGACTTCGGCACCGGCTACTCGTCGCTGTCCTACCTGAAGCGACTGCCCGTCACGTCGGTGAAGATCGACCGGTCCTTCGTGCGGGGCCTGGGCGGTGCGGACGACCCGTTCGACCGCCCCATCGTGGACGCCATCATCCGGATGGCTCAATCACTGCACCTCGAGGTGATCGCGGAAGGTGTGGAGAACGCCGAGCAGTTGTCGGCCCTGCGGGCGCTGGGGGCCCAGTACGCGCAAGGTTTCCTCTGGGCACCTGCGCTGCCGGCCGACGAGATCCCGGCCTGGCTCGCGCAGTAGCCATCCGCTGGTGCCGACGCGCCGGGGGTGGGTGCGTCTTCCAAACATGAGGTAAGCGTCATATGATGTATTCCTCATCTATGGAAGGCCCGCTGTATGACCACCCTTGAAACCCCGACCGTTGTCCGGGACCTGCCCGCGGGCAGCCTGCTGGCAGAGCAGCGGGACATCCTGCTGACGTTCCCCGGAGTGGATGCCGGGTGGCCGGGACTCCTGGCTCGGCTCACCGCTGGGCGCAATCTCTGGGTCGAGGACGTCGTGGAGCGCGTTGCGGAGTGGACCCGGCAGCCCGCGCAGCAGGCAACCGGGTGGTTCGCCCATGATCTGACCGAGGTGCTGTCCGGCGATTGCGATACCAACACTGCTGCGCAAGCGCCGTTCGCTCTGGCTGGCACCACACTGGTTTCGCTGGCGAGCGTGGCCGCGCTGGAATCCCAGGGCCTTGCGGCGTTGTGGCAGCGCCGCGATGTGCGTGCGACCGGGCACAGTGCGGGGCTGATCAGTGCGATGGCTGCCGGCGGCGGGCAGGACGCGGCCGTGTCAGCGGTGCAGATTGCACTGGCGTTGGGGATCACAGCGACCGAGGCCACGCTGGCCGCGGGCATGGCCGGGACAGACCCGTCGATGGCCGCCGTCACAGGCCTGACCACGTCCGAGCTGGAGACACTGCTGGCCGAGTTCCCCGAGCTGGAGATCGGGATGGTCAATGGCCGCATCCGGCACGTGGTGACCGGGGCGCCCGCCCTGCTGCGCCGCTTCCAGGATCACGTCACGGCCCAGGCCGAGGCGCGGGAGATCGCACGCCGGCAAGGGCAGGCGCCCGGTCGGGCGTGGGATCCGCAGTGGGAAGCCCTGCCCAACACCGTGCCGTTCCACCATTCGGCGCTGGCTCCCGCGGTGGCTGCCGCGGTTGAGTGGCTGGCCGCGGACGGTATCGAGCTGCATCCCGCCCTCGAGGTGATCGACCCGGCCACCGGTGGGCCATTGGCTTCCGGGCTTTCCGCGGTGGCCTCATCCGTGCTTTCCACGCGACAGGACTGGGCGGGCACAGTGCGGGCGCACGCCGGCAGCGGCAGCCTGGTCCTCGCGGTTGGGCCTAGCCCGGTCCATGCAGTGACCGAAGCCGCGCTGCGCGGAACTGGTGCGGCCGTCGTCCGCACTGAGACGCCGGGCGTCTTGTTCACGCCCGGCGCGCCCAAGCCGGTAGCGCGCGACTACGCCGAGTTCGCCCCTACGGTGAACGCCGGCGGGATGGTGACCAAGCACACCAGGCTCACTGGCCGGTCGCCGTTCATCCTGGCTGGAATGACGCCGACGACGGTGGACGCGGGGATCGTGGCGGCGGCGGCCAACGCCGGACACGTTGCCGAGCTTGCTGGCGGCGGCCAGGTGACTCCGGCGATCTTCGAGGAGCGGCTGGCCGAGCTGAGCGGCCTGCTGGAACCCGGACACGAGGTGGTCTTCAATGCCCTTCACCTCGATCCGTACCTGTGGGGCATGCATCTGGGGTCCGACCGGCTGGTGCAGAAGGCGCGCGCGGCGGGGGCGCCCATCTGCGGCGTGACGGTCTCCGCTGGGATCCCGGAACCCGATGCCGCCGTGGCCCTGCTCGACGAACTCAACGACCTCGGGATCTGGCTCAACGCGTTCAAGCCCGGGAGTGCCGCGCAGGTGCGGTCGGCGCTGGACATCGCGGG
Source organism: Candidatus Nanopelagicales bacterium (assembly GCA_037045455.1). Classification (GTDB taxonomy): domain Bacteria; phylum Actinomycetota; class Actinomycetes; order S36-B12; family UBA10799; genus JADKAV01. The sequence continues at coordinate 569,319 of JBAOIN010000012.1, forward strand.
CCGCACCGAGCACTTGGTGTGGCTGCACGTCGAAGGCGGCAATGCCGGCGGCCACCATTCCTGGGAGGATCTGGAGTCGCTGCTGCTGGACACCTATCACCAGATCCGCGAACACGACAACGTGGTGCTGGCCGTGGGTGGCGGGATCGGGACGCCGGAGCGCGCAGCCGACCTCCTCACCGGTCGCTGGAGCGAACGGCATGGCGTCGTGGCCATGCCAGTGGACGCGATCCTGGTCGGGACGGCGGCCATGGCCACGGCCGAGTCGACTGCCAGCGCCAGCGTCAAGGAGTTGCTGGCCCAGACGCAAGGCGTTACCGGCTGGGTCACGCGGGGCGCCTTCGAGGCAGGCATGACCAGCGGTCTCAGCGGTCTCAACGCCGACATCCACTTCGTCGACAACTCCGCCTCCAGGGCTGCTGCCCTGCTCGACGAGGTGGCGGGTGACGAGACGGCCGTGCAGGAGCGCCGGACGGAGATCATCGACGCGCTGTCGCGCACGGCCAAGCCGTACTTCGGAGACGTCGAGCACATGACGTACGCGCAGTTGCTGCGCAGGTACGCCGAACTCGCGGCGGTCGGTAGTGGCAGCCGGTACCAGGATGGGGTCTGGCTCGATCGCACTCACCGCACCCGATTCCAGGATCTCCTGCAACGTGCCGAAGCCCGTTTGCACCCGAACGACACCGGCCTGATCGAGTCCCGGTTCTCCGATCTGGAAAGCCTCGACGATCCCGCGGTGGCCATCAAGCAGTTGCTCGCGGATCACCCGGCGGCGCGCGTGGCGCAACTCCACCCGGCCGACGTCGACTACTTCCTGGTGGTGTGCCGGCAGCCTGGGAAACCCGTTCCCTTGGTGCCGGTCATCGACGCCGATGTGAGGCGCTGGTACCAGTCCGACGCCCTCTGGCAGAGCCACGATCCGCACTTCGACGCCGATCAGGTCCTCATCATCCCCGGGCCTACCGCCGTTGCCGGGATCACGGAGCCGGACGAACCGGTGGCCGAGCTGATGTCCCGTTTCGAACGGGCTGCTTTGGGCGACCTGCCCAGCGCGCCCCGAACCACGCTGCTGGAATCGCTGCTGGCTGCCAGGACCGTCGAGTGGGGCGGTGCCATGCGGCCGAACCCGTTGCGGCGGATCGGGACATGGCAGATCGAACGTGATGTCGCCACCTGGCATTCGCGCGACGAGTCCGCTCGCGTCGCCGAGGTCGCCGAGGGAGTTCTGGAACTGACGCTGTGCTGGCCCGGACTCACCGCTGCGGACGGCGAGTTGAGACTGCGGATCGATGCCGTGCAGCGCGCCCGTGGCTGGCAGTTCGTGGTGAGTTCGGAATCGCTGGCGGAAGCTGGACGTATTGCCCTGAACCTGCAGCCGCCTGTGCCCGCCGGCGATGCGGCGCACGCGGCTGCCGTGGGCAGCGAGGCGATCCTGCCCGATGCCACGATGCGCCGGATCTGGCCGACGGTGTTCGGCTTGATCGGGGAAGACGCCCCGGACGGGATGCTGGACCTGGTCCACATGCGGCACCGGATCGAGCGGGCGCCCGAAGCCGTGCCCGCGCTGCGCTCGCAGCGCCACCGGGCTGACGGCTACACGCTGACCACGGTTACTGGTGCCGGCGAGTGGGTCAGCACCGACGACTTCTTCGTGCGCTCTCCGGGCGTCCCGGAGGAATCCGCGATGGCGCGCAGCGACGAGGCTGTAGACACGCCGCACCTGCTGCTCGGGACGGTCGAGGGTCGCGCGCCGCGGGATCTCACCACGTTCGCGGCGGTGAGCGGCGACCTGAATCCGATCCACCGCAGCGACTCGCTTGCCCGGCTGGTCGGGCTATCGGGCCGGATCGTGCACGGGATGTGGACCTCGGCGTTCGGCCAGCGCGCCGCAGTCGAACTTGCCTGCGCAGGCGATGTGGATCGACTGCAGGAGTGGGACATCACGTTCATGGCACCGGTCCTGCCCGGCGATGAGCTCCGCGCCACCGCGACCCGGACCGGGATGCGCGCGGGTCGCCGTCAGGTCGAGATCGTGATTGAGACGGCAGACGAGGTTGTAGCGATGGGCACTGCGATGGTCGGCGGCCCGCGCACCGTGTACGTCTTCCCCGGCCAGGGCATCCAGCACGTCGGGATGGGCATGGACGGGTACGCGCGCTCGCAAGCCGCGCGGGAAGTGTGGGACATCGCAGATGCGCACTGCCGGACGGCGCTGGGCTTCTCGATCCTCGAGGTCGTCCGGGACAACCCCACCTCGCTGGTTGCCGGGATGCCTGGTGACCCGCGCGCCGGCGTCACGTACAGGCACCCGGCGGGCGTGCTGTTCCTGACCCAGTTCACGCAGGTGGCGATGGCCACGCTGGCCAGCGCACAGGTCGCGGAGATGCGCGAGGCGGGCGTCTTCGACGAGTCCGCCGTGACTGCCGGGCACTCGGTCGGCGAGTACAACGCCCTAGCCGCTGTCACCGGAACGCTGGAACTCGGCGATCTGCTCGAGTTGGTCTTCGCCCGTGGTACGGCCATGCACCATCTGGTGCCGCGCACCGCCGACGGGGAGTCCGGCTACCGCCTGGCAGTGGTCCGTCCACATCTGGCGGACCTGAACCACGAGCAAGCGGATGCGCTGGTCTGCAGCGTCGCGGAGGACTTGGGGGAGTTGTGCCAGACCGTCAACCACAACCTGCGCGGCAAGCAGTACGCCGTTGCAGGCACGGTCAAGGCCTTGGCGGAACTGGAACGCAGGCTCGGCACTGGCCGCAACGGCAAGTCGCCCTTCCTGCTCGTTCCCGGCATCGACGTGCCCTTCCACTCCGCCGCCTTGCTCGACGGAGTGCCGGAGTTCCGTCAACACCTACTGCGCTGCCTTCCCGACAGCATCGATCCACAGCGCCTGGTCGGTCGCTACGTGCCGAACCTCTACCCGGTGCCGTTCGCGATCACGCGCGAGTACGTGGAGGCGGTGCAGGCCACCTGCGGCTCGCCATTCCTGCTCGATCTCCTGGCGGACTGGGACAGCCACACCGAGGGTCAGATCACCCGGACATTGCTTGTGGAATTGCTGGCCTGGCAGTTCGCGATGCCGGTCCGCTGGATCGAGACAACCGACGTGTTGTGTGCCGAACTGGGCGTGGAGCGGATCGTCGAGGTCGGTGTGGGTGCGGCGCCGACTCTGACGAACCTGTGCAAGGGTGCGCTGGCCCTGCCTACTCACCGGGGAACCTCTCCGCAGGTGCTCAACCTGGAGACCGACGAGGAGGTCGTGTTCGAGCAGGATGCCACGCCGGTAACGGAAGCTGCGCCACAGGACGCGGACGAGCCGGCACCCGTCGCCGCACCCGTGGCCCAGGCCGTGTCAGTGCCCGACCGGCCCGTTGACACCGCGACGGCGCTGCACTCCCTGATCGCCGTGCGAGCCGGGCTGCGGCTCGATGAGCTGGGGCAGGACAGCATCGAGAGTCTGGTCGACGGGGCGTCCAGCAGGCGCAACCAGCTGCTCATGGACATCGGCAAGGAATTCGGGGTGTCCGGCATGGACGGCGCCCACGAGGTCGCCTTGCCCGAACTCGCCGCGGGGCTGTCCGCGAAGGCGTCCGGCTACCGCTACCCGGGTCCGGTTCTCGCGGCCTGGCTGGAGGCGGAACTGACCGCGACGCTGGGTCCGCTGGCGGCAAATGCGGCTGGAGTTCGCGAGCGCGTGGCCGGCCACTGGGGGCTCGGCGCGGGTTGGTCCGAGCGAGTGCTGCTGGAGATCGCGCTGGGGTCCCGCGGCGGCACCAGCAAACGCGGCGGTGACCTCGCCACCCTGCGCGCCGACTCGCTGGCCGCTCTGGTCGACGAGGCTGTGCATTCCTGCGCCGAGCGCGCTGGGGTGACTGTCGCACCCGCGACGGGTGCCGGGGACGCGCCCGTCGATGCGGCTGCGGTGGCCGAGGTTCGCGAGCACTTCGAGTCGGTCCTCGCCGACACCGCGACCGGCTTGCTCCGCGATTTGGACCGGCTGCCTGCGCAACCGGCGCCGGCGGAACCTGTCCCCGGGCGGCTGTCCACGTTGGATGCCGAACACGGACCGGACCGCGCGCAGGCCGTGGCACCGGCGTTCGATCCCAAACGCCACGTGCACCTGGCCTCCGCCAGCACCTGGGCGCGCGCGGACGTGGACCACCTCGTGCAGGGAGCGGCCTCAGGGAAGTCCCGGGCTGCGCTTCTGCCGCTGCTCGACCAGATCGCGGCACATCGCGACGCGGAGCCGCGGATCGCGCAGAGCCTTCAGTGGTACCGGCGGCGGGTCACTGGCGCGGCGAAGCAGATCGTGGACGAGGCTTTGCGGCGGACGCCGGGTGGCATCGGCACGGACCTGTCAGCGGCTTTGCCGTCGGGTCCGCAGGAATTCCGTTGCCGCCGCGCAGAGCCTGGCCACTGCCGACTTCTCCGGTGAGGTCGCGCTGGTGACCGGCGCCTCCCCGGGTTCCATCGCCTTTGCTGCCGTGGCGCACCTGCTGCGCGGAGGCGCGACCGTCGTCGTCGTGACCAGCGACGACAGCGAGCCCCGGATCGCGAAGTACCGGGACCTCGAGCGCAGGTACGCCGGACCAGGTGCCGAACTGCACATCATCCGAGCGAATCTCGCGTCGTTCAGTGACGTGGATGCGCTGCTGCAATGGCTGACCGCACCAACCACGGAGACGGTTGGCACCACCACGACCGAGGTGAAGCCGGCACTGTGGCCGACGCTGCTACTGCCGTTCGCCGCAGGCCCGGCCGTCGGCTCGCTGGCGGACACCGGCCCGGCCAACGAGGTCACACTGCGCCTGATGCTGCTGTCGGTGCAGCGGCTGATCGGGTCACTCGGTGAGCGCATCATGGCTGCGGGCCGGGCACCTGTCCGGGTGCTGCTGCCGATGTCGCCCAACCACGGGACGTTCGGCGGGGACGGTTCCTATAGCGACACCAAGTCGGCGCTGGAGACGGTCATGAACCGGTGGGCCGCCGAGCAGTCCGCCTGGGCTGCCGGGACCCGCTTGATCGCGCTGACGATCGGCTGGGTGCGCGGCACCGGGCTGATGGCCGGGAACGACGCGCTGGCCCACGAGGCCGAGCAGCGGCTGGGTATTCACGCGTTCAGCAGTGAGGAGATGGGCGCGCTGGTCGCCGCGGCGTGCTCACCGGCGCTCACTGCTGAGGCCCCGCTGCGGCTGGATCTCAGCGGTGGCTTGTCGCAGGCCGGAGACATCAGCGGCGTGCTGCGGGGTGTCACTGCGTCCGCGACCGAGGCGATCAGCGGCATCCGTGCACTACCCAATCTGGCGGACGAGCCGAGTCCCGGCAGTTTCGAGGTTCAGCCGCAGGTCGCGCTGGACGACATGGCCGTCATCGTGAGCATCGCCGAGCTCGGACCCTGGGGTGGCTCCGGTACCCGTTGGCAGGCCGAACTAGGTGAGTTGTCCGCCGACGCGATCGCGGACCTCGCCTGGCGCATGGGGCTGGTCCGTTGGGACCGCGAGCGCGCGGCCTGGCTGGACTCCGACGACCAAGTGATCGCCGAAGCCGATCTGTATGACGCGGTTTCAGGAACTGTGTCTCAGCAAATCGGGGTCCGTGAGTTCAGCGACACCGGTGACGTGGCCGCCGAGGGCACGCCCCGGTTGGCTGAGGTGTATCTGCGCAAGTCGCTGACCATCGACGGTGTCGACTACCCGGCCGGCACTGCCATCCGGGTCCCGGACTCCCAGCGTTTGAAGCGGCAGGTCGGGGGTCAGTTCCCGCGTGGCGTGGATCCGGTTCGGCATGGCCTGGAACCCAGCGTTGCCGCAGCGATGGATCCGCTGGCCGCCTGGAACCTGGTGGTGACCGCTGAGGCGCTGGCAGCGGCCGGAATCAGTGCCGAGGAGCTGAACGGGCAGGTGCATCCGTGCCTTATCGGCAATGTGCAAGGCACTGGCATGGGCGGGATGAACAGCCTGCACAGGTTGTACGTCGATCCGCTGTTGGGCACTGAGCACGCCAACGACCTGCTCCAGGAAGCCCTGGGCAACGTCGTCAGCGCGCACGTCAACCAGAGCCTGATCGGCGGCTACGGACCGATGGTCCACCCGGTTGCAGCCTGTGCGACGGCTGCCGTCTCGCTGGAGGAGGCAGTCGACAAGATCCGGCTCGGCAAGGCCGACGTGATGGTTGCCGGTGGCTGGGACGATCTGTCCAGCGAAGGCATCAACGGCTTCGCTGACATGGCGGCGACCGCCGACAACCAGGAACTGCTGGACCTAGGCATCCCCGCGCACGCCCACTCTCGGCCCGGCGACAAGCGCCGGCGCGGTTTCGTCGAGAGCCAGGGCGGCGGCAGCTTCCTCGTCGTGCGCGGGTCGGTGGCCTTGCGGCTGGGCCTGCCCGTGCGGGCCGTGGTGGCCTATGCGGGTAGTTCCGGTGACGGCATCCACACGTCCATCCCGGCGCCGGGCCTCGGCGCCCTAGGAGTGGCGCGCGGCGGTTCCGACTCGCCTTTGGGCAAGGCGCTCGCAGCGCACGGGCTGGAGGCCGACGACATCGCGGTGGTCAGCAAACACGACACGTCGACGGCTGCGAACGACCCCAACGAGGCGATGATCCACGACACGATCCAGCGGGCATTGGGCCGCAGCCCCGGTGCTCCTCTACGGGTCATTTCGCAGAAGTCACTGACCGGCCACGCGAAGGGCGGCGCCGCGGCGTGGCAGCTCGCGGGACTGTGCGACGTGTTCGCAACCGGGGTCATTCCTGGCAACCGGAACCTGGTCAGTGTCGATCCGCAGGTGACGCGAGGACCGCTGGTGGTGGACTACCGCAACCTGCGGCGGGCTGAGCCGGTACGAGCGGCGCTGCTGACATCGCTGGGCTTCGGGCATGTGTCCGCGGTGGTGGCTCTGGCGCACCCGGCGGTGTTTCTGGCGGCAGTGCCGCAGGCCGAGCGCGAGCGGTACCTGACCGCGAGCCGGCAGCGGGAACAGGCCGGTCGGCAGCACCTGCTGGGGGCGCGCTACGGCCGGACACCGGTGCTGCAGCGCCGTACCGAACGACCCGACAGAGACGCCGAGATCGACCTACTGATTGGAGCCGGGGCATGAGCGTGCGCGGAGTTGGAATGGACATCGTCGACGTGGACAAGTTCGCGTCGTTGGTCGCGGAGAGCGGGACGTCGTTCGAGGACAACGTCTTCACCTCCCATGAACTGGACGCCGCCGACCGGCTGCACGGCAGCCGCCGGGACCAGCATCTGGCGTCCCGGTTCGCGGTCAAGGAGGCGTTGGTCAAGGCCTGGTTCGCGGCGCTGCCCGGCGGCGTGCCTCTGCTCCCGCAGACCGAGACGTGGGCCGGGATCCAGGTCGTCAACGACGAGTTCGGGCGGCCGCAGGTGAACCTGCTGGAGGGCGTGCAGGAGGCATTCGCCGACTCGCTCGGTCCGGTAGACCTGCACGTGTCGCTGTCCCACGAACCAGCGTTCGCAGCAGCCGTCGTGATCATCTCCGGATGAGCACGGTCTATGCCGAACAGCCGGGAGCCGTCGTGCGACATCTCGCGCTGCCCGGCGCTGGCGTCGCCCTCGGCACGCAGGTGCTGGTGGTCGAGACGATGAAGTTCGAGACCACGATCTGCAGTCCCGCCGCCGGCGTACTGGACGACATCGCCCCCCTCGGGCAGGTCGTCGAGGTGGGTTCGCCGTTGTTCACGATCAGGAGGTCGCCATGACACCGCCGACTCCGCAGGAGGCCGTTCGGGTTGCGCTGGACTGTCCGGTGCCCGGGCGGCGCAGCGCGTCCTTCGTCGAATACGACCTGGACGACTCCCGCTTGGAGCCCGTCGATCGCCCGCTCGGCAGCCAGGATTGCGGCGTCGTTGTCGGAGTGATGACGCACTGGTTCGAAGGTCACGCGGGTCCGACTCAGCGTGTCTGGCTGGCTGGTGATCCGACCCGCGCGATGGGAGCGGTCGCCGAGGCCGAGTGCCGTCGCATCATCGCGGCGTTCGACTTCGCGCAGGCGCGCGGACTACCTGTTGAGTGGGTTGCTGTGTCTGCTGGTGCGCGGATTTCAATGGACTCGGGCACCGAGAACATGGACTGGTGTGCCGCTGTCGTCCGGCGGATCCTGGAGTTCACGCAGCGCGGCGGCCAGGTGTTCGTCATCGTGGCCGGGATCAATGTCGGTGCCCAGTCGTACTGGAACTCTGTGGCCACGATGCTCAACCACTGCGCGGGCATGCTCGTGATGGTCGAGGGCACGTCCATGGTGCTCACGGGCCGGCGGGCGCTGGCCCGTTCCGGTGGCGTCTCGGAGACCGACGACACGCTGCTGGGCGGGTACGACGCGGTGATGGGGCCGAATGGCCAGTCGCACCATGTCGCACCCGATTTCGGCCAGGCCTACCGGATGGTCCTGCTGCACCACGAGATGCTGGCCGACACCAGCCGTCCGCACTACACCTGCGACCCGTGGGACCGCGATGTCTGCAGTAGCCCTGAGATTGCCTCGATCCTGGATCACCGTCACAACCCCGCGCGCAAGACACCCTTCGCCATCCGGCCGGTGATGGAAGCGCTCAAAGACACCGACTCCGGACTGCTGGAACGATGGTCCGACGCATCGGGCGCTGACGGGGCTGTGGTGTGGGACACCCGGGTCGGTGGCCGGGCGGTCACGCTGATCGGCATCGAGTCACACCACCGGCGCGACGCCGACGGACCGGGGCAGAACCAGACCTGGTGGGCTGCTGGAACGCTCTACCCCGCGGCGGCCAAGAAGATCGCGCGGGCACTCAACCACGCCAGTGGTCGCCGGCCCGTTGCTGTGCTGGCCAACCTCGCCGGCTTCGACGGCAGTGCCTGGTCGTTGCGCAACCACCAGCTTGAGTTCGGTGCCGAGATCGCCCGGGCGGTCGTCAACTTCGACGGGCCGATCGTCGTGTTCGTCATCGGCCGCTTCCACGGCGGGGCGTACGTGGTCTTCAACAAGACGCTCAACGACGGCGTCCGCATGCTCGCGGTGGAGGGCACGAAGGTGTCGGTCATCGGCGGTTCGGCAGCGGCTGAGGTGGTGCTCACGAAGGCCGTGCGAGCGCGGGCCGCGGAGCTCGAGGGTGACGTGCACACTGCTGCTGCCGAGGTGGCCCGGGAGTTCGACGCCGTGCACAGCGTGGAGCGGGCGCACGCAGTCGGTTCCGTCGACGCCGTGATCGCAGCCGGGCAGTTGCGCCCCGCGATGATCGGGGAACTCAACGCGGCCTGCGACGCGCGGGAGTTGCGGTCCGGGTGAGAAACCTGCGGGGCTAAGCCCTGTTGCGGGGAACCACAGCCATCGCGCTCCCTCTCCGTGAGCACCACGGACGGGCTTTCCGCGCCCAACGTGCTAACCGATACCCGGTATGCTCACCGATTGCTATTGGGAGCCCACCTCGCCTGCGCTAGCCGTGCGACAGCGCCACACTGCGCAGGTACGCGCGCGTCAGCCGCTTGGTCTCGTACAAAATCGCGTCGTCCAATGTCCCGGACTGCACTGCGAGATTGAGCAGCGTCTGGCCCGCTTCCACGATCACGATCGCCACGCGGTACAGGCGATCGACGTCCAAGTCGGGATTCAACGCCGACAGTGGGCGGATCGCGGCGCGTGCGATGGCCTCACTGTTCTCACGCGCCCGTTGCCGCGTCGCCGCCGTCGAGCGCATCGCGGCGTAGACCGCCGGCCGCCACGGGTGCTCGGCCCACACCCGCGCGATGTACTCGATGAGGTGGTCGACCTGCTGCTGCCAGTCCTCGGTGGGGAAGTTACCGGCTGCTTCGTCCAGCGCGGTGACCAGCGCCTGGGTGTCCTGGGTGGCCATCTCCGCAACGAGTGCGTATTTGTTGGGGAAGTACTGGTAGACCGACCCGATCGGCACCCCTGCCCGGGTCGCGACGTCCTCCATCGTGAACCGCTCGAGACCCTCGTCGGCCAGCAGTCCCCGCCCGGCGTTGAGGATCGCGTCGAAGCGCACGATGCCGCGGGTCTGGATGGGCCGGTGCCGCAGCTCCAAAGGGTCCGTGGGAGCGGGCATGTGGTCAGGGTAGCGCGGCGGTGGTCCACGCCCCGTTTCGATCTTGCTCTGACGGGTACGTGTTGCTGTGAATTCCCGACGGCGCGCCATCGCCGGCTTGTCAGGTGTCGTGGCGATCGCGGGTCTGGTCGGGACTCCGGCAGTTGCCGACGACTCTCATTCCGTGACCATCCTGAACATTCACGGGGACGTCGCGGCGGCGTTCCATTCGGCCAAGTGCAACAAGCTCAAGGACGGCCGCTTCATTGCGACCACGAAACGCGTCAACGGCTACAAACTCATTGCGGTCATCGACGCGTTCAAGGGCTTCGGCGTGTACGACCTAAGCCAAGGCCGCAATGCGGATCCGTACGTGATTGTGAGTATGAACGGCGGCGCCACGCGCTATAGCAACCTCTTCGAGCCGCCCTTCCCGTCACCCGGCTTCGGCCAGATCCGGTTCAGCCGCGGCGGCAAGTTGATGGGGGTTGGGTACCACCCGGCATACTCAATGGCTGGTGACGATGCGGTGACAGTTGCGGGGGTTCTGACGTGCAAGTACCCCAAGCGGAAGTAGAGCCGCTACTCCTCCGCAGCCGCCTCTAGTTCTTCCTTGAGCTCGGACTTCGACATTCCCGAAGCGCCGCTGATGTCTGCGTTGGCGGCCTGCTGCTCCATCTCCGCCTTGGTGATATCTGCAGGCTCTTCACCCAAATGCTCGCGTCGGCTGTCCAGGAACGCTTGGCCGAGTTCGTCGAGTTGGCTGGCCGGCATCTTCTCGCGCATCTCGGGCAGCAGCGTTGACTCTTCCTCGCCGACGTGATGGGTCACGGCTTCGATGAGTTTGTTCAACTTCTCTTCGAAGCCGGGGGACGTCGGATCCGCCTGCGCTACCTCGGCCGCCAGTTGGTCCGCCTCGAGGTGTTCCTTCTGGCTGTGTTCGACGTCCTCCGCGATCCCGGCGTCGGCTGCTGCCGGGTAGACGCATGCCTCCTCAGCGCGGCTGTGCGCGGTCAGCAGAGTGATCATCACGGGTGTCAGTCCCGGCCGCTTGTCCGGTTGGCTCTGCAGTTGCTCGAAGAGTCGCTCGAGTTCCCGGTGGTCGTTCATGATCAAGTCCACGACGTTGGTGTCCATGTGCCGGATGTACCCGGCCAGGTTCCGGACATTCACGCGGATCTCGCGCTCGGTTTGGTGGTCTGCGCTGGTGCGTAGTGTGGCCGATACGATGAATCCTCAGCCCCTATGGGTGTTGGCGATAACTCAGATTCCCCCACGAATAGGCCCTAGTTGATCTTGCCTTGGAACGTGAAACGGACAGTTTCCGAACGTCTGGTCAGTGACAATGGTTCTATTGCGGGGAGGTAATCGGGGATGAATGCTCGGCTAGATCACGATGTAGCAGCGTCCAACATGAGACTTCGGGGTGCAGAGCCTCTCGAGCCGTACACGAATGCTCTGACGGCCTGGCGGTGCCGTTGCCTTGAGTGCGAAGAGGTGATTACCCCCCGATACGCGAATGTGGTGAATTCAGGCCAAGGGCCATGCATCTACTGCAGTCGCCGGGCGAAGTTGTCGAACAAGGCTGCAACTTCCCTGATGCAGCAGGCCGGGGCGGACCCCCTCGAGGAGTATCCAGGATCGAGTAACAGGTGGCGCTGTCGCTGTCATAAGTGCAGGCGAGAGATTCACCCGCGCCTGTACCTAGTACGAAACGGTGGCCGACCGTGCAAGTGGTGTGCCGGAGTCGTCATCGACCCGGTTGAGGCGCGCCAGTTCATGCTGGACAGCGATCTACGTCCGCTCGTTGCCTACCCCGGCGTGGCCGAGCCGTGGCCGTGTGAGTGTCTGCGCTGCGGGTCGCTTGTCTCGCCTCGTCTTGACTCGGTCAAGAACCGCGGTGACAAGGGGTGTCAGTCATGTGCTGGAAATCTGCCGCTTTCGCGTGATGAAGCCGAGCAGGTGATGTTGCGAGCAGACATCATTCCGACCGGCGAATGGGTCAATGCTCGCACTCCTTGGGAGGGCAAGTGCAAGAAGTGTGGGAATCCCGTGAAGCCTCGTTTGGACAACATCAGATCCGGTCAGGGAGGGTGCAGCAATTGTGCTGACTACGGCTTCGATCGAGTAGCGCCATCTCTCGTCTACTTGATCTACCACCCACATCTCGATGCCGCCAAGGTTGGTAAGGCAAATGTCGGGTCGGGGCGTGTCCGAGGACATGTAGTGGCCGGATGGGAGGTCTACAGGATTATTCATGTGGAGTCGGGCTTCATGGCCGAGGCGATTGAGCGTGGAACGCTGAAGACCTGGAGAGACAGGGGTTGGCCAGCGTTGCCGCTGACCGACGAGGTACGTCGATGCCTGCCTCGCTTGGGAGAAACGGAGACGGTGGCACTCCCCTCGGGCGGGATGACGTCCCTAATACGAGATCTCTTGGCGGCTGAGGCTAATGCTTCTGAAGATGCTGCTCGCCGACTTGAGCAGTACCTCATGCGACAGGCACTTCAGGGCAAGGACATCAGAAGTGCCGAAATCCCTGGGACTACACGATGATTCACCAGACGACTGACCCACTGCACATCGTCACCGAGTAAGCACTTGAATGGCTGTCAACTGCGCCGTCGCCTGCGGCGCTTCCTCCGCTCGGGTGGGGCGATAGAAGCGGAATGCTTTGTCCACTTCTCCAACCCGTGGGCGCCTTCGGCGCGCACGAGAACGATCAAAGCGTCACGGAGGTTCGCACCTTGGAAGTTCGATCGGCGCAGATCCGTGTACCTGAGATTGGCCCCTACCAAGCGAGCATCAGTGAAGTCACAGTTGATCAGGACTGCCCTCTGTAGATTCGCGCCGCTGAGGTCTGACCCACGAAAATCACAGTTGAGGAACACCGCCTGAGACATGTCTAGATGTGACAGGTCCCTTTTGATGATGTCTCTGTCGGAGATGACGTCTCCCCTGCCTGGCAGTCCCGTCACGCTAGGCGGGAGGCCGCCCGGGGTCTGCGGCTTACGGGAGGCCCGGCCCGTAATCAAGTCCTCGAATGTGATGGTCGGGCGAATCGGAACATGGCGCCCTTCGTCATCGTCGTCGAAGCAGGGGTGCTTGACCCACGGCTCACCGACCTCATCCACCCAGAACTGTCCCCCCCTCTGAGGTCGGACCAAGTACACCCCGCCCCCACACTTGGGACAGTGAGTCCAGACCACACCCGGTCCGTGTTCAGACAAGCCGTTAGGCATGTTGTGGCTCCCGATCGCCGCCTACGACATCAGGCTGCCCAGCCGGATGCATCCCGAGGGTAGAACGTGGAGCGGTGGATGCGCTTGCTCTGCGGCTGGCGCCCCTTCGTTCTGCTGATTTGGCAGTCGTCAGTTCTCGTGGCCCTCCAGCCGTTTGATGGCCTCGTCGCGGAATTGGCTGAGCGTGGTTGTTGTGTCGTCGTGGGTTGTGCCCCAGAAGTCCCAGCCGTTCGTGGAGCCTCCGGTCACGTGGTCGCTGGCGCCACTTGGGGACGTGAAACTCCGGTCGTTGACGCTGATGGTGCCGTCCGGGTTGAGCGTCGCCTGCACCGGCCAGGCGCGGTTGACGGATATCAGCGGTCCCGGTTCGAGGCTGGAGTTGGCCAGTACGTCGCTGAGAGCGATGCAGTAGTGCCTCTTCCGAGCCTCAGAAGAGATAGGAGGTCGCCCACCGCCAAGTCCGAGACGATCGGGTGACCAGATGAGTTCGCAGAGGGCTTGGTAAAGGGCTTGCCTTTCGTTGATCGCCTCGGATGTGAACTGGTCTGGGTATGCCTTGAACGGCAGATGGTGCTCGGCAATCAGTCGGGTGAAGGTGGGGTTGTGGCTGTAGGCGATAGGGGTGAGCGATTTGGCGAGCAGGTTCTGGGTGGGGTAGTGCTTGACCTTCTCCGCGTAGGTGGCGTCGTTGTAGGAGGCGTTGAAGTCCTTGGGGAGTAGAAGGAGATCACCGAGCAGGTCGCGTGTGTCGGCGAAGTCGCGGGGGTCATCAAACTCGTCGGTGTGGCGTTCGGGCTTATTCGCCCAGATGTGTTCCACCTCGAAGCGGTTCTTCCGGTCTCGGCTGACGTATTCGACGAAGCCGGGGCCGTGCTCTCCTTCGATCCAGGAAGTGATCCGGGCGAGCAGGTAGGCGATGTGGGAGCGGTTGCGTTGGTTGAGCCGGTACCGGGACATGCTGTCGAATCCTTCGTCCAGCGCGGCTACTCTGTCTGCGAGGACCTGTCTGACCTGGTCGAGTTCCTTGTCTCGTAGGTCTTTGGCGAAGATGAACAGTGCGTAGGTCATCGTGGAGTAGCCGAAGTTGCGGTAGTTGACCATACGCCGGGCGATCATCAGGTCGAGGTAGTCGGAGATGAGGCGCGCTTTGTCCAGGAACGTTGTCTCGTCATCGACGACGGTGACTGCGGCCATGATGGGCAGGAACTGCAGAGTGAGGCCGTTGTGGGCGTTGTAGAACACCGCGGGAATGGTGTCATTCAGGGTTTCAGTGGCCTGTACGAGTGTTTGGAAGCGGCGGCTGAGCACTTCGAACTCAGTGTTCACGAACCGGTCGTAGTCGGAGGGCTTGTGGAGTCCGAGGTCGTCCTTGTTGTCTCGTACCCACTTGTGGAACGCCGAGCCGATCTTGTCGAAATCGCCGGGCACGGCGTCCTTCTTTCGTTCCCGGATGGTGTTCGCGTACTTGCTGCGCAGCCAGACCTTCAGGAATTCAGAGTCGGCGTTGCTGTCCAGTAACTTGAGGTCTTCCATCCGGTCGCGCCACAGCCGGTTGGTGGATCGGATGGTGTCGGGTTCTCCTACTCGTGCCACGAGAAAGGACTTCAGCATGTCCGCGCTGGTCAGTTGCAGGCCCCGGTCGTTCATCGTTTCGAAGATCTCGACGGCCATGTCTTCGTCCGTCGCGACGATTTCGACGAGCATCACCCGTTCAAGCAGCCAATCGATGAAATGAAGGAGTGGCTCGTCGGCGATGTCCGCGGGGAACAGGTCGGCGATGTTCGTGTACCGCTTCCAGATGTTCTGAGATGACTCGTCACCCGTGGTGGGGTCGTAGTCAGTGCCGTTCAACACGCAGGTCATCACAGTGTTGCGTTCGCCCACGTCTAAGTTGAAACTCTTGACGCCGAAGCGCTCCGAGTACACCAACGGTGACAGGTCCTCCGCCCCTGTCCGCTTGGCAGATAGCGCATTCAGGTGCATCAGCAGCAGCGACAACGTGGTGATCCTCTGCTGCCCGTCCACCAGGAAACGAACCCCGTCACGGATGCTGGTGACGACGGTGCCGAGGAAGTACGGGCGGTACGAGGCGACCTTCACCCGTTCGTGCTGCGGCTCGTATTCCTGAAGGAATGCGTCGGAAAGGTCGTTTAGCAGTTCAACAACGTTGGCTTCTTTCCACGTGTACTCACGTTGGTAGAAGTCCAGGCCGTAGCGCCGGGACTGCATCATCTCTCGGATGGTGCGGGCTTTGCCGTCAATCAGGGCAGAGTCAACTGTGGTGCTCACAGGACCACCTTCCGTTCGCCTTCGTGTGCGTGCGCTGGGGCATTCATGTGAGTGCCATGTCGTCGTCGTTGTAGGTGGCGATGACTTCGGCTTGTTCGATGATGAGTTGGGTGGCTTCGGCGGTCTTGTCGGGTGGGTAGCCGTGTTTGCGGAGTAGGCGTTTGATGGTTGTGCGGAGTTTCGCGCGGACTTGTTCTTTGTAGTTCCAGTCGGTTTTGGCGTCGCGGCGGACGATGTCGAGAAGTTCGCGGGCGATTTGTTTGAGGGTGTCATCGCCGAGTTCAAGCGCGGAGGGGTTGTTGGCGATGGCGTCGTAGAAGGCGAGTTGATCGTCGTCGAGGCCGAGGGCGTTTCCGCGGTTGTGTTCGTGCTGGATGTCTTGGGCGAGTGCGACGAGTTCGGCCATCACTTGGGCAGAGTCGAGGGTGCGGTTCTGGTAGGCGAGGATTGCGTGTTCGAGCATGTCGGAGAACCGTCGCCCTGTGACGATGTTGCGTTCGCTGATCTGGGTGACTTGGCTGGTGAGCAGGCGTCGTACTGCTTCGATGGCGAGGCTCTTGTGGGGGTTGCGTGGGAATGAGTCGATGAAGGTTTGGTCGATGACGGAGATGTCGGGGCGTTCCAGCCCGGCTTGGGCGTAGATGTCGATGACTCCGGCAGTGGCCGTTGCTTCGGACACGATCTGGCGGACGGCTGCTTCGGCTTCGGAGTTCGGGTCGCCGCCACGCCGGTCGGGGCCTTCGATCTTCCCGAGTTGTGACCGGACGGCGTCGAAGAACGCGATGTCGGTGCGCAGTGGGGCGACTTCGGGGGCGGTGGAGCACAGGGTGAACAGGCTGACGAGTCGGCGGGTTTCGGCCTGGAAGCGGCATTTGCGGCAGGGTCGTTCTTTGGTGCAGGCCGCCAGTGTGTCGGTTGCTTCGGTGACGTGTTGGGACAGCAGGTAGTCGACGGTGCCGGTGAGGGCTTGCAGGAAGGCTTTGTCGCCGCCGCTGGCGAGGGTGTCGCGCCACGGGTAGTCGTGGAGGATGGTGGACACGACTTCGTGTTTCTCGATGACGCCGGGTACAGCGGTGTCGTAGATGTTCTGCCCGGCGGTGCGGTTCTGCTTGTCGCGGGGGCTGTAGTTCGCCAGCGCGGCCTGCAGGTCGTCGGCGATGCCGATGTAGTCGACAACCAGTCCGGACGGTTTGTCTTTGAAGGTGCGGTTGATCCGGGTGATTGCCTGCATCAGGTTCGCGCCGGTCATCGGTTTGTCCACATACATGGTGTGCATCGGCGGGGCATCAAAGCCCGTGAGCCACATGTCCCGCACGATGACCATTTCCAGTTCGTCGGAGGGGTTCTTCGCGCGGCTCTTGATGACGTTGAGGCGTTCCTTGTTGCGGATGTGGGGTTGCAGGTCTTCGGGGTCTGACGCCGACCCGGTGATGACGACTTTGACTTTGCCGAGTTCGTCGTCGTCGGAGTGCCAGTCTGGCCGCAGCGCGATGACCTCGTTGGTACAACTGGGCGGCGATCCGTCGGGACATCGCCACGACCATGCATTTGCCGTCGAGCGCGTCACGTCGGGTCTCCCAATGGTTCACGAGGTCAGCGGCGAGTTCCTTGATGCGTTTGTCCGCCCCGACGATCGCTTCCACCCGCGCCCACCGGGTCTTCAGACGCTCCGCGGCCTCCTCCTCAGTGCCGGATGTGGCTTCGGCGAACGCCTCATCCACGTCGGTGAGGGTGTCGGCGGGCAGTTCCACTCGTGCCAGCCGCGGCTCGTAGTACACCTTCACCGTCGCGCCGTCTTCTACGGCCTGGGTGAGGTCGTACACGGAGATGTAGTCCCCGAAGACTTGCGGTCGTGGACTTGTCCTTGGACTCGATCGGGGTGCCGGTGAACCCGATGAAGGACGCGTTCGGCAGGGCGTCGCGGACGTTACGGGCGAACCCGTCGATGAAGTCGTAGTTGGAGCGGTGCGCCTCGTCCACGATCACGACGATGTTCGACCGGTCGGACAGCAACGGGAACGACCGCCCGGCGTCCCTGTCCTCCTTGGACAGCCCGAACTTCTGAATGGTGCGTGAAGTAGATGCCGCCCGCACCCGCCGACCGGCCAACATCTCCTTCAACTCCGCGCGCGAATCGGCCTGCACCGGCACAGTCGGCAACGGTGCGCCCGGGTCGTGACGACGCGAACACCTCCTCGAACAGCTGGTTGTCCAGATCGTTGCGGTCTGTCACCACCACAACGGTTGGGTTTTGCCATCGCCGGGTCGATCGCATGACCGCACCGGTGTAGCAGTGCATCTCCAGGCTCTTGCCCGGACCCTTGGGTGTGCCACACCACCCCAGTCACGCCGGTCGCCATCCACTGGCCTCAACGGTGCGTTCAACCGCCTTACGCACGGCCCAATACTGGTGGTACTTCGCGATCTTCTTCACCGGCCCCGACATCTCTTCGGAGAACACCACGAACCGGTGCGCCACGATCCAAGAACACCTCTGGGGCGAACAAACCCCGAACCAGAGTGTCAATCTCTGGAACAGCCCCGGATACGGTCTCATCGCCGTCGATCGTCTTCCACGGCGCGAAATGCTCAAACTTTCCTGAGAACGACCCGGCCCGGGCCTGCACACCGTCTGAGATCGCCGTGACCTGGTTCCACGTGAACGCCACCGGAATCTGGTTCTTGTACGTCTGAATCTGCCGGAACGCCCCCCGAATAGTCGCGTTCCGCTCGCCGGGCCGCTTCAACTCGAACAGACCCAACGGCAACCCATTGACATACACGACCATGTCGGGCCGCCGCTCATCCTTGACCCTTGCACCGACCACCTGGTTCATAACCAGCAGGTCGTTACGAGAACGGATCATCCCAAGCAACCAGTCGTGCCCGGTCGTGCTTCACCCGCCCATCCGGCAACGCGTACTCGACCGGCACACCGAACTTCAACAACTGGTAGGCACGCCAGTTCTCCTGGAACACCGACTGCGACTCGGCCCGCAACACCGCCTTCACGGCCTCATCCACCGCATCCGGCGGCATGTGCGGATTCAACCGTGCGAGCGCGCTGTGCCGAGACGGCCCACCAGGACAACTTCCCGGTAATCATCGCGCTCCGCGGCAGGCATCCCAGGGGCCACATCTGGGCCATGGAAGACCTGCCACCCCAACTCCCTGAAGATGTCGAGGGCGTACTCCTCCAAGCCTGCTTCTTTCACCTAGGCCGCCTCCCCCGGTATCACGCGTCCCGAAATCAAGAGAGGCAACAACTCGTCCCGCGTTTGCTTCAACTCCCGGGCTTCATCCAACAGGGCATCAGACGCCTTCAGCAGGGGCTTCACTCGGTGAGTGAACACGCGAATCACGCCTTCGTCGAGAATGGGTGCCTCGTACTCAGGTAGCGCCTTTGCCCCCATATGGAGGACGGTTGTGCCGTTGCAGTAGCCCAGGGCATGGGCTCGGAATTCAGGCTGTGACAACACCGCGAATAGGTACTCCCTGGTCATCTGGCTTTTCGGTCTGACGATCAGAAGATCAAGGCTCGCGACCATCTCGCCCACGTCTCCCTGAGCGCCGAGACCCTGACCGGACGTGCAATCACATCGCGCGATTGGGTCAAGTCCGTTTGCGAGACGATGATGTCTCCGTTCTCGACCATCTGCGACCTGCTTGGGCGATCCCTGACAGCGGTTTGAAGCCGCGTTCCTGGAAGGTGCCGTCTCTGCCAACATTCTTCAAGTTCACGAGCCATCGACCATCGGGCACCAGTTCCGCGCTCTTGTAGGAGTAGCCCTTCTGAATCTCCGCGATCTCGCCAAAGCGATCGCCGTTCCAAAGCCGGGACAGACGTCAATAGGTGATCCCCGAGAAGACGCACCTCCTCGTCCAAAGTTGCCGCGAGCCGTTGGTTGGTGTCGATGAGGTCATCCAGGTTCCCCAGGACACCGGCAATCCGACGCTGTACAGCCAGGGGTGGCAGCAACAACGTCGATTGCGGACAGGTGGTTTCTGATTCAGATGTAGGCACACCACTGCCGACGTTGAATGATGAGAAGTCCACGCTGCTCAGCAGGTAGTAGATGTACTTGGGGTCATTGCCTCGCAGGTCCTTCACCCAAAGGGTGCGTGTTGAGCGGCCAGAAGTCGGAGGCAATCGCATTGCGCGCCACCGACTGCGATCCCGCATGCCGTGCCAATCACGATGCCAGGCCCACGTGCGCCTTCGCAACGTTGTGAGTCGCCTGACAACGGACGTTGAAGCGACGACTGGGATGTCTCCCGGGGTGCGCGTCTTCGCAGGCAGCGCTCGAAACTCGCCGCATGGAGTTCGATGGCTTCAGACAGGCTTGGTTCTGGTCCACCCCTCAGGCATTCATTCGGCTACCTCCAACGCACCCAACGCTTCCAGCACCTTCTCCTGGTAGTCGGGCGCGGCGCATCGAAGACCGTGCTTCGACTTCGGCCTTGAGCCGATGGATCTTCGTCATCCAGTCGGCTCATCGTCTACCTCGGCCTGCGCCGTGCCCACGAAGCGTCCCGGGGCGAGGCTGTAGCCGTGTTCGGCGATCAGTTCGTTCGTTACGCTCGCGCAGAATCCCGGCGTGTCTTGGTACTCCGGGAGTCCAGGTTCGCCGCGCCACGCGTGGTACGTGTCAGCGATACGGCGGATGTCTTCGTCGGATAGGTTGCGGTGAGTTCGGTCGTCCATGTACCCGAGGTTGCGGGCGTCAATGAACAAAGTCTCCCCGCGCCGGTCGCGTTGCGGTCGTTCGGACTTCACCGTACGGGCGGTCTTGTCTTTGGTCAGGAACCACAGGCAAACAGGAATCTGGACGCCATAGAACAACTGGGTTGGGAGGGTGACCACGCAGTCCACCAGGTCTCCGTCGACCATCTTCCGCCGGATCTCGCCTTCTCCGCTGTCGTTGGATGACAGCGAGCCGTTCGGCATCACTGTGGCCGCAGTCCCGGTTGGCGAGAGGTGGTGGAGGTACATCTGCAGCCATGCGTAGTTGACCTTGTTGCCGGGTGGTGTGCCGTACGGGAACCGGGGGTCGTCCTGACACTTGTCGGCGGGCCAGTAGACGGTCTTACCGAACGGGGGGTTGGTGATGATGAAATCCGCGCGGAGGTCTGGGTGCATGGCGTCGTCGAACGAGTCACCCCAGCGGGGGCCGAGGTCGGCTTCGATGCCGCGCAGGGCCAAGTTCATCTTTGCGAGCCGCCAGGTGGTCGGGTTCTTCTCCTGGCCGTAGACGGAGATGTCGTTGCGGCTGCCCTGGTGCGCCCTGACGAACTCCTCGGCTTGGACGAACATTCCGCCGGACCCGCAGGCCGGGTCGAACACCCGCCCGTTGAACGGTTCCAGCATCTCGACCATGGTGCGGACGATGGAGCGGGGGGTGTAATACTCCCCGCCTGCTTTGCCTTCAGACGTAGCGAACTTCCCGAGGAAGTACTCGTAGACCCGCCCGAGGATGTCCAGGGATTTGTTCTCCTCGTCAACGAGGTCGGCGCGAGACAGCAGGTCGATCAGGCCGCCGAGCATCTGCGGGGTGTACTCCTGCCGGGCGTAGGTCTTCGGCAGGACACCTTTCAGGCTGTCGTTCTCCTTCTCGATCGCTTCCATAGCGGCGTCGATGCGGATCCCGATGTCGGGTTGGCTTCCGGCGGCCCGCAGGTCGTCCCACCGGTGGCCCTCGGGTACCCAGAACACGCCTTCGGCGGTGTACTCGTCTCGGTCTTCCAGGGTCTGCTGAATGTAGGTTTCGTCGCCGTTCGCGTAGGCGTCGGAGTTGGGGTCGGTGAGTTCTGCTTCGATCGCGCGGCGTTGTTGGAGGAACCGGTCGGAGATGTAGCGGAGGAACACCAGTCCGAGGACGACATGCTTGTATTCGCCTGGTTCGACGGACGATCTCATCCGGTTGGCGGCGTCCCACAGTCGGGCTTCCAGCGACTCAGGTTCCTTGCCGCCGTTGCTGTTCTTGCGGGAGTTGCGCTTCGGCTTCTTCTCGTCTTCGGTCACGTGAGTCCCCGTTTGTCCGTTTGGTCATTCGTGCCTAGAGATTATCGGCGGGGTGCGACGTTCACCTACCCAAAGGCAGCATGCGGGAAGGCCCTGCTGTCTCCCAACCTGACGGGCGTCATTCTTCGGCGAACTTGGGAGTGGTCGGTTCGTAGTCGTCGTACTGGGTTGGTCTTCGTGCTTGTTCGATGAGTTCGTCGTGGGCGGGTTGGATCGCTGGGCTGAGGGTGTCGGCGATCTGTTTGAGGCTGTAGAGGAGTTGCCGTTCTAGGTCGGTTGTTGGCTGCCCGGACTGGTTGGTGCGGTTAAGGAGGTCGGTGAGAACTTCCAGGGCGATCGACAGGTCGATGACGGTGTTGGTGGGTAGCACAGCCGTGCCCAGGGGGCGTGGTGGTTGACCGCGGGCCAGAGCACGCGTCTTGCGTCGGTTGATCCGGTCGCGGATGCGGCGGCGGTGATCCCTGCACAACGGGCACAGCAGCGGCACCGGAGTGTCGGAGGTGCAATGGCACCCCCCTTGCGACGGCATGACAGGACTGTAGCGGGTGCGAAGACGAGCGTCTTCGTATGTCCAGATCGGGGTTCGGTGGCCGCCCAGAGAAAGGGTGTGAATACAGCAATCACCTTTGGTGCTCTCTCGGGTTGTGACCGGTTGTCCGGGGACGGTAGGACGGACGTCCGCGGACGGGGGGCAGACGAATGGACGGGACGGCAGGCAGGAGGGGCCGGTACCGGCTTCACCCCGCTGCTGCCCCCGACAGCGGCCCTGC
Organism: Candidatus Nanopelagicales bacterium; assembly: GCA_037045455.1. Classification (GTDB taxonomy): domain Bacteria; phylum Actinomycetota; class Actinomycetes; order S36-B12; family UBA10799; genus JADKAV01. The sequence continues at coordinate 591,683 of JBAOIN010000012.1, forward strand.
TGATCGTGCGGGTGACCTGGTGAGCGGGTTCCGGAACCGGCCGACCCGTAACGGCAGGGTGCAACGTCCGGAGGGGCCGTTTGTGTTGCGTGCCGGTTTGCCGATGCCCGGCGCGATGCCGGTCGCCGATGCCGCCGAGTTGGTGGTGGCCGAGTGGTTGCGGCAGGCCGCGGACGGTCAGATCAGTGAGGGGACCGTCGGTACGCACACGGCTCATCTGCGTCGGCTGGTCAAGTTCGCGGCGGCCCGGGAGGCCGGTCTGGTATGCGACCTGTCCACGAATCTGTTGTCGGAGTGGACGAACGCGGCGAACGCGTATTCGGGTGAGCCGGTGCCGGACACGACCAGGTACGCCCGTAAGGCGGTCGCGTCGGCGTTCTTTCACACGTGTTTCCGGCTGGGTATAACCGATGTGAACCCGGCGCAGGCGCTCCCTGCTCGTAAGTCACGGGACCGGTACGTACGTCCGTTCACCCCGGAACACATTGACCGGCTGAAAGACCAGGCAGCGTCTGCGCACAAGGAGACGAAAGGTCCGGCGGCGCTCGCCCTCGTGCTGCTCGGCTGTTCGTCCGGTGAGGTTGGTGCCATCACGTGCCGCGATGTGGACCTGACGGGGATGCTGGTGAACGCGCACGGCGGAGGCGACAGGTACGCCCAACGGTGGCTGCCCATCGACGACCCGTGGTGCTTCGACCAGTTGGCCGCCCGACTCCGCGCCCTGGCCGACAAGTATCCGGACGACTGGCAAGACCGGTGTCTCGGGTACGACCCGCAGCCCGGCAAAGACGACAACCCGCGTCGCCGTGCCGCTGCTACATCAATGACGGTAGGCAAGATCATTGAACGGGCCGGACTGAAAGTGAACAGTGTCACCCGCGTCGCCAGCATCACCGAGTTTGTCGCCCGGCGGGTGTTCCTGAAAACCGGCAAGGTGGAGGCCGTCGCCGCTCGCCTCGGCCTACGCAAGTTGGACGACGCCGCACACCTGTGCGGCTACGACTGGCAAACCGAATTCCGCCAGCCCGGACCCGCTGAGGGCGGTGTGTCCCAGTGACTGCCGTGCTAGCAGCGTCCAGCACCCTCAAGCAGCGCGGCAACGCGATGGTGTTGTCCGACGGTGTGAACCCGGACGTGACCGTGCGGATCGGAGGAGGACGATCGTCGCTTCCGACCCGGCGACCGGACGGCACTGTCGGGGTGCGTCGCCCCCGCAACGACGAGGAACGCAACATGGTGTCCGACAACCAGACCGTTCGGGCCGTCCTCGCTGACCCTGGATTCTGGGCCGCTGCCGACCACCTCCCCGGCAACGCTCCGGATCCCCGCCACGGGCCAGGACGCCCCGCAGAGCAGCCGAGTTGGGCGCTATACCTCGTCGCCTGCGTCGCAGGGTTCCTCGGTTCGCAGCGAGCCGCCGTAGCCTACTTCGCCGACCCCGTCATGTGGGACATCATGCGCGTGTGGGCGCAACCGCACACCCCCGCCAGTTGGCTGGCGCTGCCTGCCAAGGCCCCGACCCGGGCGATGCTGCGCACATTCCTGAACAAGTGGGACAGCCCTGAATGGGCCGACGTGCGCAAACGGGTAGAGAAAGCCCAGATGGGCGCGGCGATGAGTGACGCGAAACGCCTGGGTCACTTCACTGCGGACTGCCCGTTGTCGTACAACAAGGTGGATTTCCGGCAGTGGGTCACGACCGACGGGACCGTCCTCAAAGCCCCTAGCGACCACACCCCGGATGAGGACTCCTCGCATCGCACAGACGACGCGTCCGGGCTGCACTCCAAAGGGGGCAGCACCGCCCACGGTTCCAAGTTCGTCCTCATTGAGACAATCTCCGATGAGTACCGTGGCCGGTTCATCCTTGCGGCCGCGCATGTCAATCCAAAACCCGGCAACCAACAAGGCGATGAGGCAGCACCGACCGTCACCGCTCTGCTCAACCTCAAAGCAGTCGCTTCCGGCATGTGGGGAGTCATCAGCGACACGGTGCTGCGCGGCAACCACATCAAGACCCTCGCCCGCAACGGGATGCTCACCATCAACATCCCGCCCGCGCAATCCAATCCCGACCACAAAACCGAGGGCCGAAACGGCAAGAACCGCGTGGAACGCATCCAATGCCCAATGCCGGGCGCAACGCCGGCTACCCCTACGGCTCCGACGGCAGCGGGCGCTACCTGCTGCACAACGGCCTGGACATGGCCGACGAGGACCGACGCTCTGGCCGTGGCCCCCGGCGACGGCGAAATCGTCCTGGCCCGCGACGACGTGGACGAGCTGTTCGGCTGGCGCTGCGACTGGTATGGGCAGGTGGTCGTCCTGCGGCTGGACGAGACGCTACGACGGGCAGCCGGTCTACGTCCTCTTCGGCCACGTGAAGGACGTGCAGGTCGTCGAGGGGCAGCGCGTGGCCCGCGGCGAGCCGCTGGCCCGCGAGGGCACGGCCGGCGTGGCCACGGTGGCCCACCTGCACCTGGAGGTGCGCGTTGGGGCCAACACCTTCGGGGCGACGCGCAACCCGCTGCTGTGGCTGGAGCCGTGGTCGGGCAGCGGGGTCATCGCCGGGCGGCTGGTGCGACCCCGACGGCCGCGCCTGGCGAGGGGTCACGGTGACGCTGATCGACAAGGACGGCGGCGTTGCTCAACACGCTGGACGTACCTCGACGACCCCGACCACCTCATCCGCCCCGATCCGGCGCTGGGCGAGAACTTCGTCTTCGGCCCGGTGGCCGAGGGGCGCTATACCGTGTTTGTGGAGCTACAGGGGGAGGAGTACCGGCAGCCGGTCGAAGTGCGCGACGGCGAGCGTGACGACGCTGACGATCGTCACCGCCCCCTACCGCACCCCAACTCCTGCGCCTTGATGAAGAGAAATCATCCGCAGATTTGGCAGATTCGGCAGATTTCAAGAAAGCAATTCTCTTCTTGCTGAAATCTGCCGAGACTGACGTGCCCGATCAACCCTATCGACTTAAATCTGTGTAATCTGCGTAATCTGTGGTTTAGCTTCTTGAGGGCAGCGAATCGAAGCGCCGCACGCCTTCGATGTCGAGGACGAAGTCGGCCCCGAACGCGCCGGCCGGCGTCAGCGCCCCGGCCAGCGGCGGCGCGTCGCGCTTGCCGGCGGCCAGCACCTGCTCGACCAGGCGCACGCCGGCCAGAGCGGTGAAGCGATAGACCTCGCCCGTCTCCAGCCAGGCCTCGGCCGCGCCGTCCGGCCCGCTGGCCCGCGCCCAGAGGTAGGTGCGCCCCTTGTGCTGCGCCTCCTCGTCCGGCCCGGTGAACAGCCACGTCGCCGCCCGGTCGGCCACCTTTTGCGCCGCGCCCAGCCCCATGACCTTCAGCGCCGGGCGGGCCAGCAGCCCCATGCCCGGCAGCCGCGGCAGGGCCAGATAGCTGGTGATGTTGGCGATGCCCGTCGTGTGATAGGCGGTGACCAGATCGCCCCAGGGGAACGGCGTCACCTCGCGCTCCCGGCCGTCGCTGAAGCGCACCGTGCGCCGCCCTTTGCCCAGCGGCGTGGGCGCGAGGCGGCCGTCGCGCCGCGTCAGGCTGCCGCCGGGGTAGCGGTTGGCGTTGACCAGGCCCGACTTGACCGTGCCCGATGACAGGTCGGCCGACACCACCAGGGCCGTCTCCAGGTGGGTTGCGCCGGGGGCGCGGTCGGCCACGTGGCGGGCCAGGCAGTCGCTAGGGACGATGTCGTAACCCGCGCCGGACATGAGGACGACGCCGCGAGCGCGGGCTTCGGCGTCGCGGGCAAAGGTGGCCTCGAAGACGGGCAGTTCGCCGGTGATGTCGAGGTAGTGGGTGTGGCCGGCCAGGCAGGCGCGCACCATCGGCTCGCTGGTGTGGATGAACGGGCCGGCGGCGTGGAAGACCAGCGTGAAGCGCTCAATCGTCTTGTTGAGCCGCTCGGCGTAGTCCAGGTCGAGGGCCAGCCAGTCGAGGTCGTACTGCGTGGCCAGCGCCGCCAGCTTGGCCGCGTTGCGCCCGGCCAGCACCGGCCGGTGGCCGCGCCGCACCGCCTCGGCCAGCAGCAGCCGCCCGGTGAAGCCATAGGCGCCGTAGAGCATCCAGGTTGATTTTGTCCGCGTGGGCACGGAGAGAGGATAGCACACTTTGCTCGACCTGACAGGTAGGCGGCCAGTAGTTACTTTGACCAAAACAAGACGTGGGGCCGCCTACCTGTCAGGTCAAATCGCACTCCTATCTGGACGAGTGGCCTATAGGGGCTTATGATTAGGGGCCATGTCATCGCCGCCCCATCGCCCCCACCGTGTTCGCCCGCCTGTCTCCTCGCCGTCTGGCCCTGGCCGCCCTTGCCCTGTTGCTCATCCTGCTGGCCTGGTGGGGCGTGCTGGGCGCGGGGCGCGGGCTGGAGAGCCGGCGCTTGACCGGGGTGAACGGTGAACCATTGCGCTTCCTCGTTCCGCAAGACACAACCAGCGTCCCCGGCGTCATCATCGCCCACGGCTTCTCCGGCTCGACGCCGTTCATGCTCGGCTTCGGCCAGATTCTGGCCCGCGCCGGCTATGGCGTCATGCTCCTGGACTTCGACGGCCACGGCTCGGCCCGCGTCCGGCTCGACGACGGCAGCCTGCAACGCAATCTCGACGCCGCCTACGCCGCCCTGATCGCTCAGCCGGAGATCGATCCGGCGCGCGTGGCCCTGCTGGGCCACTCGATGGGCAGCGGCGCGGTGATGAGCGCGGCCATCGCCGACGCCGACCGCTACCGGGCCACGGTGGCCGTCTCGCCCACGGGGGCGGCCGTCTCGCCGGAGTTCCCGCGCAACTTGCTGCTGATGGCCGGCACGCTGGAGCCGCAGTTTGCCGCCAACGGCCGCGATCTGTTGGCCCGCGCCGGTGGGGCCAACGACGACCTGGCCGGCGGCCACGGCCGGGCGATGGTGGACGTGCCCAACGTGGAGCACATCACCATCCTCTTCAGCCGGCGTTGCCCATCAGGCGGCGCTCGACTGGCTGAACCGGACGTTCGACCTGGCCGGCGGCGACGGCCGCCGCCCGACCGGCGCGTCGTCTGGTACGTGGCTCATCTGGCCGGCTGGCTGCTGCTGGTGACGGCTCTGGCCCCGCTCTTCCCGGCCGCCGCGCCGGCCTCTGCCCGCCGCCGCCCGCCGTGGCCGTGGCTTGGGCTTGCCGTTGGGCGCGCTGGTCGCGGCGCTGCTGCTGGCCGCGCTGGGCCGCTTCGGCGACGTCAGCGGTCTTGGGCGGGTTGCTTGTCGGCGGGGCGCTGGCGCTGTGGTTTGGCGCGCTGGGGGTGGTGTGGCTGCTGCTCGGCTTCCGCCCGCCGCGGCCGGCCGGGCGCGACGTGCTGGGGGGCCTCGTCCTCTTCGCCGTGCTGACGCTGGCCTTCGGCGTCATGGCCGAACCGCGTCTGGCTGCCGTGGTGGCTGACGCCGGAGCGGCTGGCGCGCTGGCTGCCGGCGGCCGTCTGCGCGCTGCCCTGGCTGTTGGCCGCCGGGCTGGCCCAGCACGGCGCGTACCGCGCGGCGGCGCGCCGGCTGGTGGCTGTTGCAGACGGTGGTCATCGTCGCCGGGCTGCTGCTGACGGCCCTGTTCGTGCCCGGGCTGGGCTTCGTCGCGCTGTTGCTGCCGGTCATCCCGGCCGTCCTGGCCGGCATGAGCCTGGCCGGCGCGGCCATAGACCGGCCGTGGAGCTACGCCATCGGCAACGCGCTCTTCTTCGGCTGGCTGCTCGTCGCCATCTTCCCGCTGGCGTGATAGGATGGAGAACATGCTTTACGTTGACAACAGCGACATCCACGATCCGCGGCTGAATCTGGCGTTCGAGGAGTATCTGCTGCGCCAGGTGGAGAGCGACGAGCCGCTGCTCCTGTTCTACGTCAACGAGCCGTCGGTCATCATCGGTCGCAACCAGAACACGCTGGAGGAGATTGACCCCGACTACGTTAACAGCCCACGGCATCCACGTCGTGCGGCGGCTGTCGGGCGGCGGCGCGGTCTACCACGACCTGGGCAACCTCAACTTCAGCTTCGTCACCAACGGCAAGGAGCACCTCAACGACTTCGCCCGCTTCACCGGGCCGGTGGTGGCCGCGCTGCGTTCGCTGGGCGTGCCGGCCGAGTTGCGCGGCCGGAGCGACATCCTTGTCGAGGGGCGCAAAATCTCCGGCAACGCGCAGTACGCCACCCCACAGCGCATGTTCAGCCACGGCACGCTGCTGTTCGACACCGACCTGGGCGAGATGCTGCGGGCCATCGAACCCGCGGCGAGATGCAGATCGAGTCGAAGGCCGTCCACTCGGTGCGTAGCGCCGTGGCCAACATCCGCGAGCTACTGCCGCGCGAGATGACGCTGGCCGACCTGCGGGCGGCGCTGCTGCGCGGCCATCTTCGGCGGCAACGACTATTCCGCACCTATGACCTGACCGGGGCCGACTGGCTGCGCTATCGAGGACATTGCCGAGACGGCGCTACCGGCTGTGGAGTTGGAACTACGGCCGCTCGCCCCAATTCAACGTCCAGAAGAGCGCCCGCTTCCCGGCCGGCAAGGTCGATGCGCGCATCGACGTAGAGGAGGGGCGCGTGCAGGCTATCTCCCTCTTCGGCGACTTCAGCGGCCAGCGCGACGTGGCCGAGCTGGAAGCCCACCTCATCGGCGTGCCCTACGTCCGGGAGCGCCTGACCGCCGCCCTGGCCGACGTGGCGCTGGACGACTACTTCGGGACGATGGATGTGGGGACGTTTATTGATTTGCTCTATTAGTGCGCGGGGGAGCAGGCTCCCTCGCCCTTTGGGAAGAAGGGGTTGGGTAGAGGGTTCCGTCTAACGGAGAGAGCCATGAAACTCAACTGGTCGCTCGTTATTGGGCTGGTTGTTGCCGGCGTGCTGCTGATTGGGGCCGGTTACGCGCTGGCCAACGTGCGCGGCGCGGCCGAGCCGGTGGGCATCGGGATCGTCCCGCCCGCGCCGACGGCGACACCACCCCCGCCGCCGACGCCCCTGCCCACGGCCACGTCCGGCCCCTGGCGCGTCTACGTCAGCGGCGCGGTGGCCAACCCGGCCGTCTACACGTTACCGGTGGGCAGCATCGTTGATGACGCCGTGCGTGCCGCCGGAGGCGTTGAGCGCCGACGCCGACCCGGTGGCCGTCAACCTGGCCGGGCCGCTGGCCGACGGAATGCAAATCTACGTACCGACGTTGGCTGAGGGCGCGCCGGCTCCACCGCCGATCAGCGCCCCGGCGGCCACGGCTGATCTCAGCGCCAGCCGCATGGGCGGCGTGACAACGGCGGGGCTGATCGACATCAACCTGGCGACACAGGCCGATCTGGAGATGCTGCCCGGCATCGGCCCGACGATGGCCGCCAACATCATCGCCCACCGCGAGGCCAACGGGCCGTTTACCACCATCGAGGCCATCATGGACGTGCCGGGCATTGGCGAGGGCAAGTTCGCGGCCATGAAGGACTTCATTACGGTTGGGCCGTAAGAACCTCGCGCAAAGCTCGCTAAAGACGCAAAGAACGCCAAGAGAAGAACTTAACGCAAAGACGGCAAGACGCGAGGACGCAAAGCAAGAATACTTCTTTCCTTGCGCCTTAGCGTCTTGGCGTCTTTGCGTTGAATTCTTTGCGTCCTTTGCGTCCTTGGCGCTCTTTGCGTGAGGTCTTATTCTCTTTCCCGGCGGCCGAGGTAGATGAGCGATTCGAGGTCGGGCAGGTCGGCGGGTTATAGCGGAGATGTTGGGCTATAATCGGCTCCGCAACGGCTGATGACAACCGGCCAGGGAGGGCCTGATGACTGAGTTTACACAGGAGACGTGGCGGGCGCGGGCGGGGCAGAAGCTTGGGCGAGCTGGGCCGCCGGCTGAAAACGGCCGCGGGTCGCGATGCCCCCTACGTCGCCTCCGAGCACGGCTGAGCCGGCGGGCTCCGACGCCGCGGCACGGCGGTCGAGCAGGCGGTGACGACCGGCGAGGCGTGGCGCGTCATGGGCGCGCTGTTCGGCATCGGCGCGGGCGTCGGCGGCAACCTGATCGCCTCGCGCATCGAGGCCTGGACGAAACAGGCCGAGCGGCCGGACGAGACCGACGTCATTGTCTGGGCCGCGGCCGGGGCGGGCGACGCCGCCTTGCGCGACGCCCTCGACGCCATCGTCGAACGGCTGGACGCCCTGCCCGCCGCCGCCGCCGCGTTGGGCGAGGCCGAGCGGCCGGCCTTCGCCGACGCCCTGCGGCGCGACGCGGGCCAACTGGGCAATCTGACGACCATCGACAGGTTGTTGACCGAGGGCGGGGCGGTGTTTTTCGGCAGCGTATGGGCCAGCTCGCGACATCCAGGCCGCTCCCAAGACCGTCCACGGCCATGAGATTCGCGACAACGTCTTCCACGGCCCGGTGACCATCGGCGCGGACGACGAAAGCAGGCCCGACCCGGCCGCCCTGCGCCGTGCCTACCTGAACCACGTTTTCGAAAACACCGCCTACCTGACGCTGGGCGGAATCGATTCCGGCAGGCTAAAGGCGACGCAGAGACGCGCCTGGCCTTGGCCGCGGTCTACACGGGGTTGTACACCTGGTCTGAGCGCCCGGATGACGTTATTCAAACGCACCCGAATCGTATTGAACGGCGCACAGCGCGCTCTGGCCGTCCAAGAGCTTAACCGTCATCGCCATCTGGTTTCCTGATGGGCGACCCCGGCAGCGGCAAGAGCACCTTCGCTGGGTTCGTCGCCCTATGCCTAAGCGGCGAAGTACTGGGCGATTCCATTACAAACCTGTACCTCCTGACCGCGCCGTTGCCGGATGAGAAAGGTGATGATAGGAACGAGCGCCAGCCTTGGAATGATGGCCCGCTACTGCCCGCGTTGATCCTGTTACGTGACTTCGCCGCCGCTGGTTTGCCTCCTGCCGGACATGAGGCCAGTGCAGAACATCTCTGGCGCTTTCTGGAGACGCGACTCGGTGCTGCCGGTATTGGTGCATTACGCCCCTTACCTGCGTAACGAATGGCTGGAACGTGGTGGTCTCCTCATCCTCGATGGGCTGGACGAAGTGCCGGAGGCCGCCAGTCGCCGTAAGCAAATCAAACAGGCTGGTGGCCGGCTTCGCCTCTACTTTTAAGCTGTGCCGCATCCTTGTCACCCAGCCGTACTTATGCCTACCAGCGACAAGACTGGAAACTGCCCGGTTTTAGTGAGAGCATCCTGGCGAGCTTCGATACGGGCCAAAGTCCGCCGCTTCATCGACCGCTGGTACGGCTACGTCGGCGGGTTGCGCGGTTTGTCGACCGAGGACGCCCGCGGCCGGGCGACGCTTCTGAAACGCGAGATCGACCAGCGTCCAGCGTTGCAAGGTCTTGCGGAGCGGCCGCTGCTGTTGACCTTGATGGCCGCTCTTCATGCGTGGCATGGCATCAGTCTGCCCGACAGGCGCGAGGAGCTTTACCACGAGGCGGCCGACATGCTGCTCGACTGGTGGGAGAAGCGCCGTCTTAAACTGGATCGCCAGGGCCAACCGGTGAACCCGCAACCCAGCCTGATCGAGTGGTTGAAACGTTGACCGTAAGCAGATGCGCGGCCTGTTGAACGAACTCGCCTTCCACGCCCACAGCCACCAGCCGGAATTGACCGGGACGGCCGACATTACCGAGTCAGAGTTGGTGGCCGGCCTGATGGCCCTGACCAATGAGGATGTCAACCCGCGGCTGCTGGTGCAGTACCTCAGCCACCGTGCCGGACTGCTTGTTCCCCACGGCGGCGAGGTCTATACCTTCCCCACCGTACCTTCCAGGAGTATCTGGCCGCCTGCTATCTGACCGACCACGAGTACCCGCGACGGGTGGCGGCACTGGCCCGCGCCGACGCCAACCGCTGGCGTGAGGTGGCGCTGCTGGCGGCGGCCAAGGTGGTGCGCGGCACTCCCTACGCCGTCTGGCCGCTAGTCGACGCTCTCTGCCCGCGTGCGCCGGGCGAAGTCGAAGGGAGGCCCGCCCGATGCCTGGGGCGCGCTTCTGGCCGGTCAGGCAATCGTTGAATCAACCCGGCCGGAGGAGCGCGCCGAGGAGGGCAACCCCCCAAAGTCGAGCGCGTCCGCCGCTGGCAGAAGGCGCTGCTGGCCCATCCCGCTCTGCCCGACAACGAGCGGGCCGCCGCCGGGCGCGCCCTGGCCGACCTGGGCGACGACCGGGCCGAGGTTATGGATGTCGACGCCATGCAGTTCTGCCTCGTGCCCGGCGGGCCGTTCCGCATGGGCGAGGACAAGAGTCTGCACACCAACGAATACCTGACCGGCGACTACTGGCTGGGCCGCTACCCGGTGACCAACGCCCAGTTCGCGGCCTTCTGTCGAGATGACCACGGCTATGATAATGAAGCCTTTTGGCGCGAGGCAGCCAAGGCCGGGCGCTGGAAGAAAGGCCAGATTACCGACTTGTGGGGCGACCCGCGCACCTGTCCACGCGACTAGGGCCGGCCCTATTCCCTGCTCAACCACCCCGTCGTGGGCATCACCTGGTACGAGGCGCTGGCCTTTGTCCGCTGGCTGACGGCGCGCTGGCGGGCCGGCGGCGCGCTGCCGGCGGACTGGGAAGCGCGGCTGCCGTCGGAGGCGGAGTGGGAGAAGGGGGCGCGCGGCGGGCTGAATATCCCGGCCGCGCCGAGTGGTTCGGGTGGCCGGCGCGTGGGCGGTCGCCGCGCCGGAGATGACGAAGAACCCGGACGAGACACGCCACCATCCGTGGACGGGGCCGGGCGGAACGCACCAGGCCAACACGAGAGGAGAGCACAGATCAACAGCACCAGCGCGGCCGGCCTCTTCCCGCCGGCGCCGGCCCCTACGGTTGCGAGGAGATGGCCGGAACGGTGTGGGAGTGGACGCGCAGCCTCTACGACTTCGAGTATCCTTACGTCCCGGATAAGGAGCGCGAGAATCTCGGGGCGGGTGACTATAAATCCCGCGTGTCTCAGAGGGGGCGCTTACTACAGTGACCTGGGCGAGTGCCGGTGCGCGCGGCGCGGCAGGAGCTACCCGAGCGTCAGGAGCGGCTACTTCGGTTGCCGCGTGCTGGTCGCCCCATCTGGACACCTCTGAACTCTGATCGGCTCTGAACTCTGAAACTCTGATCAATGCGGCTTGTCAAGTGGCATAAGTCAGCAATCGATCACCGATTTGGATGACAAATTGATGATCAATGACACCTGACAACGCGGCGTGGGATGTTCTATGCTGGCCCCATGACCGCCGAGGAGATGCCGATCTTCAGCGCGCACGTATCGACTTCCTGACCTGGCTGCTTGCCGGCCACGAACCACTTTCCCCGCGCACATCGTCACGACGTTCACCCAGCCGCCTGCTCGACGCGGCCTTCGACCTGCGCGAGCGAGCTGGAGGCCGCCAACCACCGGCGCGGCAGCGGCGCGCCTGGCGCGGCTGGCGCGGCGCCGACGAGGCGCTGAGCCGGGTGCGGCGTCTACCTGCGCCTGGCCGCGGCGCTGGCGCTGGCTCGTCGGCGGGCAGTATGAGCACGTCGTCGCGGTATGACTGGCCGAGATCGGGCGGCTGCTGGGCGGTTGGCACAAAGTCACCCGGGATCGCATCAGCCGGTTGACAATCTTTGGCGTCTGGAGGGCCACGGCCCTCTGGTTCGCGGGGGCGAGCTCACCCCGCGCGCGTGTTGCGCGGCGGCGCGTACAACAGTGAAGCCCGCAATGCGCGCTGCGCTAGCCGCAACAGGAACAACCCGAACAACAGGAACGACAACAACGGTTGCCGCGTGCTGGTCGCCACGCTTTTCGCCCTGACGGAACTGCCCGGCGGGGTTCGCCCTTCCGGGCCGAGGCAGAAAAATGGCGGGGCCTGTTCCCGGCCGCGCCCGTGGCCCAGGCTGTCAGCCTGGGCTACGGCCGGGCATATACCAACGGCCCCGCGCCCTGGGTTCGTCCCTGGCGCGGGGCCAGCTCACCTTTCAAGACCTGTAGGTCTACCGCAGACCTGACAGGTCTCGCCCCTCATGTACGCCCAAATCGCTTCCTGGGACAACCTGCTGCTGGCCTATCGGCGCGCGGCCAAAGGCAAGCGCGGCCACGCCAACGTGGCCGCCTTCGAGCACCGACTGGAAGACAACCTGCTGGCAGCTGCAAGAGGAACTGCTCGACCAGAGTTATCGCACCCGGCCCGCTACACCAGCTTCTACATCCACGAACCAAAGCGCCGGCTGATCAGCGCCGCGCCGTTTCGCGACCGCGTGGTGCACCACGCGCTGTGCAACCTGATCGAGCCGATCTTCGAGCGCAGCTTCATCGCCGACTCCTACGCCAACCGCGTGGGCAAGGGCACCCACCGCGCGCATTGCCCGTGTGCAAGCAGTTTGCACGTCGCTATCGCTACGTGCTGCAATGTGACGTGCGAGCAGTTCTTTCCCAGCATCGACCACGCCATTCTGCGCGGCATCCTGGCGCGCAAGCTCGACGATCGCAGCCGTGCTCTGGCTGATCGACAGCATCCTGGCCAGCGGCGATGGCGTGCTGAGCGAAGCCTATGAGATCGTCTACTTCCCTGGCGATGACCTGTTCGCGTGTGCTGCGCCCGCGCGGCCTGCCGATCGGCAACCTGACCAGCCAGTTCTGGGCCAACTGTCTACCTCAACCCGTTCGACCACTTCGTCAAGCGCGAACTGCGCTGCCCGGGCCTATCTGCGCTACGTGGACGACTTCCTGCTGTTCGCGCCGGACAAGGCGACGCTTTGGGCGCTGGCGGGCGGCAATCGTGAGACCGTCTGGCCGGGCTGCGTCTTGTCGATTCACCCGGCTGCTGCAGCCTCGACCGGTGGCGCGAAGGGATTCCGTTCCTCGGCTTTGTCGTCTATCCGAAGCGTCGCGCGCTGAAGCGCCGCGCCTGGGCGTGCGGCTTACCGGCGGCGGTTCGCGGCGCTGTTGGCGCCGAGCATGCGCGCCGGGAGATCACGCTTGCCCAGCTGGATGCCAGCGCGCGCGGTTGGGCCAATCATGCGCGCTATGGCAACACAACCGGACTCCGTCGCGCTGTCCTGAGCGCATGGGTCATCCCCCGCGTCCCGACTCCGCCCACGACTTGCCCGTCGCCCGCACCACGGCCTCGTCCGACGTGCCGGTAATGGCCGCCGGGTCCTGGTCTGCGCTCATCGCTGCACCTCCCGCAATCAAGGTATAATCAGCCGTCTATGCCAATTGTAACACGCACACAATGGGGTGGAGGGGCAGGTCGACGGCTGGTAACGTGCTGCTCCTGTCAATGGTGGCCGCGGCCGTGCCGGTGGCGCTCTGACGCGGGGGCTGATCTACTGGGTCGACCGCTACGAGAAGGAGCCGTGGTGGCTGCTGTCGGCGGCCTTCCTGTGGGGGGCCATTCCGGCGGCGCTGCTGGCGCTGCTCTTCAACACGGTGCTCAGTCTGCCGTTCTACCTCCTGCTCGACAGCGGCCCGGCCGAGTTCGTCGCCGGCGGCCTCATCGCGCCGATCATCGAGGAGACGGCCAAGGCGCTCATCCTGTTCCTCATCCTCTTCCTCTGGCGGCAGGAGTTGGACAGCCCGCTCGACGGCCTCATCTACGGGGCGATGGTCGGCATGGGCTTCGCCATGGTCGAGAACGTGCTCTACTACGTCTCGGCCTTCCAGGCGGGCGGCCAGGCTGGTGTGGAACGGCACCGTCCTCATGCGCGGCGTCATCTTCGGCCTCAGCCACGCGCTGTATACGTCGCTCGACCGGTCTGGGCATCGCCGCCGCCCGGCTCAGCCCCAGCCGCCCGGTGCGCTATCTGGCCCCGCTGCTGGGTCTGGCTCTGGCCATCACCCTGCACGCGCTGCACAACGTCACCATGTTCACCAGTACGACACTGGGCTTGCTGGCCGGGCTGACGTTCGACTGGGGCGGGGTGGCGCTGACGGCGGTGATCATCGTCCTCATCCTCTATCAGGAGCGGCAGTGGATGAAGCGCTATCTGGCCGACGAGGTGGCGCTGGGGACGCTGACGGCCGACGAGTACGAGCTGGTGCGCTCGGCCGCCGGCCGCAACCGGCGGCGGCTGGGGCTGCTGTTGCGCGAAGGGCCGGACGCCTGGCGGCGCAGCGGCCGGCGCTACCGCGAGTGCAGCGAACTGGCCTACTACAAGCGCCACCACGCCATCTTCGGCGACGAACGCAGCCTGGCCGCGGCCGAGCGGCTGCGCGAGTCGTTACGGGCATAGGGCCGCGAGTAGCGGGGTCCGCATCTCTCAGACGGCGGACGGGCGCCGAATAGTACACACAAGGTATCAACTGACGGCGGCTGCCCGGGGCAAGCAAGTGAGACGATTGGCCAGCGCCCGCCCGGCGCTAAAGCGACCGGGCTACGCCACAGCGCCGGCCGAGGCCGGCTTAGAGAGGGTTGATCGCGTTCCGAAGCCCCGTTCACGGGGCGCTGTTG